>CP150183.1:1295004-2590009 GCA_037965595.1 Alkalihalobacillus sp. FSL W8-0930
ATAATAGGAAACTGCACCTGCCAACCAAAAGAAAAAAAAGACTCCAATCCATTTTAGCCATTTGTTCCTTTTTGATTTGCTTTTAATACGATAGGTTTCTACTCTAGATAGAGTAAGAATTTCAGTATGTTGATCTTGATAACTAGTTATAGTAATGCACCTCAGTTTTTTTATGGCTTTCATTCTTAAACATTATACTAATATTAATAGATAATTAGTTAGTTTAATGTAAGTAAAAACCCGGGGACCTCAACACAATAAATCAACTCTTCTCTGAAATCTGAGTTAGTAATAACTGAAAGAGCTTCGGTGTAACTGAAAAAACGAATATCTAAGCTTTCAGAGTTTAAAGTTGGTTCTCCACTAATCACAATTCCTTTCCAAAAATAATTACAAACAGCTTTCGATTGTTCATGGGACATTCCACAGAAAGAATGAATTTCAACATTAAAGCCTGTTTCTTCTTTAACTTCCCTTATAGCAGCCCTTTTAAGGCTTTCATTATTATTAACGTGCCCACCAGGAAGTTCCCATCCTCGTTTAGGATCTTTCTTAAGTAGAATGTGTCCATCATCGTTATAAATAAATGCCGCTGAAGTGAAAATAAATAACATCGTTTATCACCTTAAGTTTAAATTAATTTTATTCCATCGGAGGTATGCATGAACAAAGTTTTAGTAATGGGTGGAACGGAATTCATAAGTAAAGCATTAGTCGTTGATTTAATAAAAAGTGGGTACAGTGTAGATTTTGTAACGAGAGGTCATAAGAAGGTAGATTTTCATGGTTTTAATAAACACCTTATTGCGGATCGAAAAGATAAACGTGCTCTAAGAAATATTTTTAAAGATAATGTATACAATTACATTTTTGATGTTTCAGGTTACACAAAAGAAGATGTAGAAAACGTAGTAGAAAGTGTTGATCAGAGTTGTCTGAAACGATACACCTTTATAAGTTCAGGAGCAGTCTATCTTTCATCAGAAACGTTACTAATAGAGACGAATGATCGAGGGTTTAATCCAAATTGGAAGGATTATGGTTACAATAAGAAAAAAGCTGAGGATTATCTATCAGAATTATACAATAAAACAGGCTTTCCTTGTGTGATCTTTAGACCTTCCTACGTATATGGAGAAGGCAATAATTTAAAAAGAGAAACTTTCTTATTTAGCAGAGCAGATCGATCAATTCCAATAGTTATCCCTTTGTCCGGAGCTGCGTTTGTACAATTTATACATATCCATGATGTAATAAAGGTTTTGTTAGCAACAATGGACGATGTGCAAGTGAACGGAGAAGCTTATAATTTAACTCATCCTGAAGAAGTTGATTGGCTAACGCTTGTGAAGACAGTTAAACAAGTAGTTAACAAGGATTTTAATGTAAAGGGAATCACAAAAGAGACAATGGATCATTTAAATATAACTTTAGGTTCGTTTTTTCCATTTAGAGACCTTACTTATTTACTTGATATTTGTAAATTGAGTGAGTCAGGCTTGCCGGTGCCATCCATTTCATTAGAAAAGGGACTTGCAAGGACCTACAAGTGGTATTTAGAGCAAAATCATTTAATTGACACTGTTTTTAAAAAGGAATACGACAAAGTAATCGCTGCTTCAAAAACAATAGATGATGAATAAAAGAGAACAATTCCTAGGGAAATCACTAGCCATGCTAACCTTACTTTTATTCTTAACTCATATCTTCATCCTATTAACCTACTGGCCTGAACTTCCGCATGAGATCCCAATTCAATCTAGTGAGACAGAAAGTAAGTGGCTGTTATGGTTATTACCTATGCTTGCAATTGGATTATGGTTGTTCATCCATATACTCACGCGACACCCTGAACGGCTCAACTATATTGGGCTTAATGAGGGGAACAGGCATATAATGTACGCAAAAGGTAGGCGTATGAGTTTGATCCTGAAGCATAGTGGGACTCTATGTCTTTTATTTGCTAATCAGGCGTTTTTACATTCTATCACAGATCAGAGTCAGCTCCTGCCGTTAACGATGACAATCGTACTCGGTATCATAACAACACTTTATCCGGTTTCTTTTCTTGTGTGGTCTGTTTCCGCACAAGCAAAGAATTAAGAGCCTGGGACAACACTAAAATCAATACGAAATTGGCGAATGATTTGATGATCTAATCATTCGCCATTCTTGTTATTGAGAAATCAAGCGAGGGATTCTCCTGTAGCGGATATTGTGCTCTGTTCGTGTTTTACTATCTACATTAAAGCTGACTCACTCTTTTTTTAATATTGAAATGTAACTGACATCACTTCGGATCGGCTGCCAATGCGAATTGCCGGTCCCCAGAAACCGAATCCAGATGTAGTAAATGAATGAAGCTGATCGCGCTGTAGGTAGCCCCAATCATTTTCATAAATCATGCTTGTAATCAGATTTGCAGGAAACACCTGGCCTCGATGCGTGTGCCCTGAAACAATCAGATCCACCCCCGATTCGTGAGCTTCACTAATCTCTTTTGGTTGATGGTCAATCATAATGACTGGCAGGGAATCATCGACTGCTTCCATTAAGGAGGAGATTGATTCTCTGTTTTCATCCGTTTCATCTTTTCGGCCAATAATCGTTAATTCATCATTAACTGTTACGGCTTCATCCATTAAAAAATGAAATCCGATGTCTTTAAACTCATCTCGTAATAAGAAGAGATCGCCACCATAGTAGTCATGATTTCCCGGAGATACATAAACCCCTAGTGGAGCTTCTAACTGTTTCATTGTTTCTGTTAAATTATTAGCCATATAAGGAGAAAAGCTATTCTCGATAATATCTCCTGCAAGGAGGATGAGATCGGGCTGTTCTTCTTGGACGAGCTGCACAAATCGTTCCAAGTGTCTCACGCCAATGACTTCACCAAGGTGGAGGTCTGCTGCGATTAAAAGCTTAACTTCTTCTCCCTGCATTGCTTTTGTAGGATTATTAAGCTCAATTGTATAGTTTCTTACGGTAGGGTTCCATGCGTTAAATGAACCGTAGATCATCACAAAAGTAAGAAACGCCAGCGTGACAACCCCACTCCATTTTTTCAAACCGGTGTTCTTTTTGCTTAAAAAATATACGAGATTAATGACTGGAAGCAGAACACACAAGTATCCAAAGATGATAAGCCAATAGCCACCTATCAATTCTAAAATTCTTGAGGTGAAAACCATTGCCAGCATATAAGCAGAAGATAAAAAGGCAAGTATCACGCAATAGGTTTTAAACCATTTAAAGCCTAGCGTTGATTTGGCCCATTTCCAACCATTGTATCCGATATAAAAGTTGATTGCTGCATACACAATTATGAAGATGATAAGTCCTAATGTAGTATTCATTCATATTCTCCTGACATGTACGATCTATGATTCTTTATTAGTATAACGAATGTTAGGTATGCAGGATAGAATGAACATGCAGTAAAAAGTGAAGATTTTCCAAAACTTAGTGATTGTCAATATGAAAATTTTACCGGTATAATAGATTTAGGGAGGTGGTTGTTTGAGAACGGCAATATCGGCGGCTATGGTTGGAGCAAAGTGCGCAGAATGGTATCGCTTCATGATTGCTAGAGAGATAGATCAATCCATTGCGATAAAAGAAGAAATTACAATGATGCTATCAGACATGGAACAAAGTGATAAAGTCTTGGCCTACTACTCATTGCTGGAATTCAGACATCAACTGCTACTTCAAGAGTCAAAGAGTGAATCACACTCACATTCTTCTGTCGGAACCCTACAACAATCCGATCCCTTCTTAGAGTTTTTGTATTATTTTATGAATGGCCAAAACGAATTCTACTGTAATCGTTTTAAATCAGCGATCCGATTGTACGTTAAGGCTGAGGCTTTGCTTGAGCACGTGACGGATGATTATGAACGAGCTGAGTTTTATCAACGGATTGGTGAAGGATATTATCGTATTAATCAATACACATTTGCGGTTTCCTATATAGAGATGGCATTGGCGATATTTATAAAAGACGAATCATATAAAGAAAAAGTTCTATACGCTGAGCTAGTATTAGCAGCGATTGATACGGAAATTGTTCGATATAATGAAGCCGAGGCAAGATATCAACGCATTGTGAAAGATTCTTTTGATTTTCCTTATGCGCATTCGCTTATTTTAAGAGGTCTTGGAATTAATCGGTTACGGCAAAACCTCCAAAACGAAGCAAAGGATTATATGGAAAGTGCGCTTGCTATTTCAGACCATGAAGATTCAATTATAGGTATAAAAACAAAGGCTGATTTGGCGTTTATTAAGTTACGTTTAAAAGAAAAAGGTGCGGAAAGATTACTTTTGGAAGCTGAGCAATTAGCATTTGAACAAGGAAACATTGAGTATCAGGCAAGGTGTTTGGTTTGTCGTCATCTTCATGTCACTCCTGATGAGGAAGCTGTAAGTAAAGGTGTTCAAATGCTAATTCATGAAGAATTATATTTTGATGCTTCAGAGGTTTGTGAAGAGATCTCCTGTTTTTATGAAAAAAGAGGAAATCTTGAATTGGCGTTGAATTATATGAAAATAGCTAGAGATATGAATGTTCTTCAATATACATTAGGGAGTGATTAACTATTAAGAAATGGACAAGCGCACTTTGTTTGACCATTTTGTTAATCGGTATTTCAACAGGATTCTCTCACCATGTGCATGCTACTGATAACAATTCGGTCCAAGAGGTAAGCATTACAGGTAAAGTAGATACCGGTAGAGAGAAGCCATAGTTGTATTTCCTTATTAACGTCCTTTCGCGAGGGCGCTTTTTATTTGCTTTTTTCTTCCTTTTCAAGTTCGAGTTGTGCTTTTGCTCTTGTGTAGTTAACAATTAAGCGCCATATAACAAATGCAATCATGATGGCAGAGACGATGATTTTCACGGGGAGGTTCCAGTTACCTCCTGGCACAATAAAGATAAGTGCAACTAGAATGAGAACAAATGGAACCAAGAGTAAAGTCCGATAAAAGCGTTCCTTAGGTTGGAGTGTCATTAAGGCGTTTTCCATATCCCTTCTAAACATGAGCAGTCTCCTTTCATTTCATCCATATGCTTCCATACCCGTTTCACTCAAGTTCACACCTGAATTCCGGTGTGACCGAACAAGGGGTATGTGCTAAAATAGAAATAAATGTTCGCATAGGAGAGGTTGTACTTTTGATTGATTACGTAAAAGGAACGCTTGAAGCAATTGACACGCAGTATGTGGTCATTGATCATCATGGGCTTGGCTATCAGTTATATTGTCCTAACCCATATATATATCAACATGAGCTACATAAGATGATTCAAATCTTTACACATCATTATGTGAGAGAAGACCAGATTCGTCTATTCGGCTTCCCTACTCGCAAGGATCGTGCGCTTTTCGAGAAGCTTCTAAACGTCTCGGGAATCGGACCAAAAGGTGCACTAGCCATTTGTGCATCAGGCCAGCCGGAACACGTTGTAGCGGCAATTGAGGAAGAGGATGAAGCATTACTCACCCGCTTCCCTGGTGTAGGTAAAAAGACGGCCAGACAAATTATATTAGACTTAAAAGGCAAGCTGATTGATTTTACCGATGACATGCCTTCCAAAGAGCCAAATTTATTCACACCATATACCGAGCCGAAAACAGATGCATTAGATGAAGCATTTGAGGCTCTTAAAGCACTCGGCTATGTAGATAGAGAATTAAAGAAAATTCGACCTAAGCTAGAAGAGGAAACGTTAGAAATTGATGAGTATATTAAAAAGGCGCTTCAACTTCTGCTTAAACGTTAATGAAAGGAGCGTGGGCACATGGAAGAACGCTTAGTTTCAGCTGAAAGCCAACCGCTGGAGGATTCAATTGAGGGCGGGATCCGGCCCCTAAGCTTTAGTCAATATATTGGCCAGGAAAAGGTCAAACGTAATCTTGAAGTCTATATTCAGGCGGCTAAGATGCGTGAAGAAAGTTTGGACCATGTATTGTTACACGGCCCACCTGGACTAGGTAAAACAACGCTGTCGGCTATTATTGCCTCGGAAATGGGCGTGCAAATGCGAACAACCTCCGGACCTGCCATAGAAAGACCTGGAGACTTAGCAGCAATTCTTACGGCTCTTGAACCGGGCGATGTGCTGTTCATTGATGAGATTCATCGATTAAATCGTTCTGTAGAAGAAGTGTTGTATCCAGCGATGGAAGATTTTTGTTTAGATATCGTGATTGGACAAGGACCAACGGCAAGGTCTGTCCGTCTGGATCTTCCTCCATTTACATTAGTTGGTGCAACCACTCGGGCAGGAATGATTTCTGCGCCGCTTCGTGATCGGTTCGGCGTTGTTGAACGATTAGAATACTATAATGAAAACGAGCTAGCAGACATCATTCGTCGTACAGCAGATATTTTTGTGACGGAGCTAGAAGAAGGTGCAGCAGAAGAACTGGCACGCCGGGCAAGAGGCACACCAAGAATCGCCAACCGTTTGCTAAAAAGAGTACGTGACTTTGCGCAGGTGGATGGCGAAGGAGTTATTACGTACGATTTGGCGACGGGTGCTCTTGAACGACTCCAAGTAGATAAGCTGGGCCTCGATCACATTGATGATAAATTGCTTCGAGGAATGATCGAAAAGTTCAGAGGCGGTCCAGTAGGGCTCGATACGATTGCTGCAACGATTGGAGAAGAGTCAGATACAATTGAAGATCTTTACGAACCGTATCTACTACAAATTGGGTTTATCCAGCGAACACCTAGAGGACGGGTTGTCACTCATTCGTGTTATGAGCATTTTAAACTTGAGGTGCCAGGTGAATGAATGAGGCTCCTAAGTTCCTGATTATAGCAGGAATCATTTTAGTTGTTGTTGGGGTGCTTTGGTATATAGGAGGTAAGTTCTTGCCTATTGGAAAGCTGCCTGGTGATATTGTGATCAAACGTGAGAATATGACATTCTATTTTCCATTAATGACCTCTATCATCGTGAGTGTTGTTCTTAGTTTACTGCTCTTTCTCTTTAGACGGTAAGAGCTTGATTTGACAAGATAAGTCCGTTATTCTAATGAAGGACTAACGAATGACTAGATAAAAAGGTGACATAGATATGAATGTAGAAGATTTTGATTTTGATTTACCAGAAGAACTCATTGCGCAGACGCCGCTTCTTGATCGAACGGCGTCTCGTTTGCTTGTGTTAAATAAGGAAACAGGACAAACAGAGGACCGATCCTTTTCTTCCATTGTTAAAGAGTTTAAGTCAGGTGACACGCTAGTTATTAATGATACCCGCGTGATGCCTGCACGACTCCGCGGCGCCAAGAAGGATACTGGTGCCGGGATTGAATTGCTTCTTCTTAAACAGGTAGAAGGTGATCGTTGGGAGACGTTAGCCAAACCTGCCAAGCGCGTGAAGGTTGGGACGGTTGTTGAGTTTGGAGATGGCTTGCTCAAAGCGACGTGTGTATCAGAGGGTGAGCAAGGCGGCAGGGATTTTGAGATGAGCTATGATGGAATCTTTCATGAAGTACTCGATCAGCTTGGTGAGATGCCACTGCCTCCTTACATTAAAGAGACTCTAGATGATCGTGAACGGTATCAAACGGTTTACTCCAAAAATATTGGCTCTGCTGCAGCACCTACGGCCGGCTTACATTTTACAGATGACTTATTGGATCAATTAAGACAAAAAGGAGTAAGTATTGCTCCGATTACATTACATGTAGGTCTGGGAACATTTCGCCCGGTGAGTGTTGATACCATTGAAACATATCAAATGCATTCTGAATTCTATCAAATGACTGCCGAAACGGCTGCGATTCTTCAAGCAACAAGGGAGCGTGGAGGCCGAATTATCGCCGTAGGAACAACATCTGCTCGTACCCTTGAAACCATTGCACAAGCTCAAACCGAGTTTAAGGAAGCGTCGGGGTGGACAGATATCTTTATTTATCCTGGGTATACCTTTAAGGCAGTTGATGCATTAATTACAAACTTCCATCTTCCAAAGTCTACACTCGTGATGCTTGTGAGTGCACTCGGAGGACGTGAAAACATATTACGTGCGTATGCTCACGCCGTACAAGAGAACTATCGCTTCTTCAGCTTTGGCGATGCCATGCTGATTAAGTAACAAGAGGGGACAAACGTATGACAGCTATTCGATATGAACACATCAAAACATGTAAACAATCGGGTGCAAGACTTGGAAGAGTCCACACCCCACACGGCACCTTTGAGACACCTATGTTTATGCCGGTTGGAACGCTTGCAACAGTAAAAACAATGAGTCCAGAGGATTTGCATCGCATGGATGCGCAAATTATTTTAAGTAACACCTATCATTTATGGCTTAGACCTGGTCATGAAATTATTCGTGAAGCAGGTGGCTTACACAAGTTTATGAACTGGGATCGTCCGATTTTAACGGATTCTGGCGGTTTTCAGGTATTTAGTTTAAGTAACTTGCGTAAGATTACTGAAGAGGGCGTTGAATTCCGTAACCACTTAAATGGTGCGAAGCTTTTCCTTAGTCCAGAAGGGGCTATGGAGATTCAGAATGCGTTAGGTTCTGATATTATGATGGCATTTGATGAATGTCCGCCATTCCCAGCTGAGCATGATTACATGAAAAAGTCTGTGGAACGGACAAGTCGTTGGGCAGAGCGTTGTTTAGAGGCGCATGCTAGACCACAGGATCAAGGACTATTCGGAATCGTTCAAGGTGGAGAATATGAGGATTTACGTAAACAAAGTGCTCGTGATCTCGTTTCTCTTGATTTTCCTGGATACGCCATAGGTGGATTATCTGTTGGGGAACCTAAAGACGTGATGAACCGTGCATTAGAATTTACAACACCATTACTTCCTTTTGATAAACCTCGTTATCTAATGGGAGTCGGTTCACCAGATTCATTAATTGACGGAGCGATCCGTGGAATTGATATGTTTGATTGCGTATTGCCGACACGTATTGCTCGTAATGGAACATGTATGACTAGTAATGGGCGTCTTGTTGTTCGTAATGCAAAGTATGCTCGTGATTTTGGGCCGCTTGATGAGAACTGTAGCTGCCATGTTTGCCAGAATTACTCAAGAGCCTACATCCGTCACCTCATTAAATGTGAAGAAACGTTCGGATTTAGACTTACTACTTATCATAACCTGCATTTCCTGTTAAACTTAATGGTGGACGTTCGCCAGGCAATTATGGAGGACAGGTTGCTCGACTTTAAGGAAGAATTTTTTGAGCAGTATGGGTTCAATAAGGCGGATGCTAAAAACTTCTAATTGAAATTTGTGAAACAGATGATAGCCTTTTCGATCTTTGTTTGGAACAGCTGACATCTTATACACCAGAAAGGGGGGAAATATAAATGGAACTAGCACCACTACTCTCCATCGTGCTGATGATTGTTGTTTTCTACTTTTTCTTAATTAGACCACAACAAAAACGTCAGAAACAAGTACGTGAAATGCACAGCGCATTGCAGCGTGGAGATAAGATTGTAACAATCGGAGGTCTTCACGGAACGATTGATGCGATTGACGAGGATACGGTTATCCTTCTAGTAAACGATAATCGTAAGCTAACGTTTGATCGCTCAGCTGTACGTGATGTAGCTAAAGATTAATAAAAAGTAAAAGCACAAGCTGAAATTAATCAGCTTGTGCTTTTTTATACTTAGGCCTTCATTAAGTTTACTCCGATCATTCCTCCTACAGCACCCGTCAATAGATATCCACCATGAAGCATAAACTGTGTACTCGTAAAGGCAACCTCGTACCCTAGAGTGGAAATGAGATAAGCAACTGCTGTAAAAAGTAGTGCGGTGAGTCCTCCAGCTAACCATCCTTTGGTTTTTGCTCTTGCACCAGATACAAATCCACCGATAAACAAACATAGAAAGGATAAAAATAGGATCAACCACTTTATGGATTGTTCGGTATAGCTTGTCAAACTCAAAAAGCTAGCAAGCAACAGACTGGCCATAATAGCGCCTGCCATAATGACAACTAATCCACTAAATACAGCTGGAAAAAATAGACGATTATTCATATAGTAGCCTCCTTCTTTTACATACCTATTGCTATGACTATATTCAGGCTTGGCTCAGCTTAGAATGATTTTGTCTAAATTAATCCGTTGGAAGATGCTACATCACATGCTTTCAAGTTTCTCAGGGGACAGTAGTGAATGTGAGGAGTGAGAAAAATGGTGCATCATCTTGCGCTAGCAGTTGCTACTTTTAGTACGCTTAGCTTATTTCAACTAATAAATCGATCAGAGCAGTTTCAACCGATGATCATTCTTAGTTTTACATTCATCTTATTGCTACTCAAACCAATTGTTAACACACCTAAAATGAGTGTGATTCTTCTTCTGTTAAGTTGTATTCCATTCATTTATTTAATCATGATGAAACACATTCACAAGCAAACCACGATGGAATTAAACGAACCAACCTTTACGAACCCCATTCCGATGCCTGTCATAATGGATGGACAAATTCAACACGCACAGCTCAAACAAATTGATCAAACCGAATTTTGGCTTCGTAGACAAGTCCGTGACCATGGATTTAAAGATATCAAACGCATCTCTTATTGCAGTGTCAGAGGGGATCAATTGTTTTATATTGATGTAAAGGATAAGAATTAGGTTAATGTCCGAGGGGATGAGCGTATACCGTTATACCCGTGCCTCCATATGCTACTCATGAACGCTGATAATGAGGAGGGAAACGTATGGGAGCTTCTTTGTATCAACAATGCTGTAGCTACAAAGGTCGTTATGTAAACATCCAACATAAGAACGGACAAAGCTACTACGGTCGCATTGTAGAAGTAGATGACAAACATGTTTATGTAGACATGGGTCGTAACGGTGGTGGACGTGGTTTCGGATATAATGGCGGATATGGCTATTATGGTGGGTACGGATCAAACGTCGTACCATTTGCATTCGGTGCCATTGCTGGATTAGCACTTGCTGGAGCCTTTTTCTTCTGGTAGACATTTGATAGTGAACCGTGAGAGTGTGATGCTCTCGCGGTTTTTTAGTGTAGTGAAGAAGGAATCGCGTATGTACGGTCTTTGTAAGTACCAGTTGAGGTAGGGCAGTGGTTTTTGAGGATGGAATAGGCAAGCTGTGGGGAAGTGAGATTAAGAAAATGGCGTAGATCGCGGTTCGTGAGAGTTGGATGGATGAGGAGGTAGTAGTCGGATAGGGCTTGGAGGGGGGCGGAGTCATTACGGGAGTTGCATTGCTTGCAAATCCAAGAACGTTTGAAGCGGACAACGGTGAATGCTTCGTACTGCGCGCAAAATATTCCTTTAATTAATTCTTGAGAAGAAAGACGATACTCTTGCATAATGGCTAGTTCACTTTCGGTGTGATGGTGATTAAAACTAGTTACGAGTTCTTGAAGCTTTGTTTGAGTCAAAACGGCTTGGGAGGACGTGGAGCTAATAAGTTTGCGAAGGATTTCAGGAAGTCTACCGGCATGAATTACTTGCGACATTAAATGCTGATTAGATGTATCAGCGATTAAGCGAGTTGTCGGATCACTTACGACAACAAAATCAAATATATGTAACAAAGGCCACTTTTGAGAAGTAATCCACTCTTTTAATTGGTGTTTTTGCATTTGAGTTTGCAGCAGTGGATAGGGAAGAACTTCTTCTGATGATTGAAAGGTCCGAATTAATTGTTGCGTGAGAGGGTTTAAGTAGAGGGAACCACTAAGATTTTTGATTTCTAAGATGATTAGAATTGATGGAGTCACGATGAGTGTATCGATTTGAAAGTAATGGCCATTATCGCCTTTTAACCTCAAGTCATGAATGACATACACATCTTTTAAAGAAGATAAGGAATCCAGATAAAAATCAATTGAGCGTTCTCCTCTATAACCAATCTGGCGCCTGTATAATTCTTGCTTAACGCTTTGGAGCTTGGGATGTTCCTTAGGTAGCCTTCTAGTTAAAGCTTCTAGGGCATTAATTTTAAGTGGTTTTTTCCGCGGTTTTAGAATGATCAAGTAAACTCCTCCTTTTAAATGATTTATTCAATATAAATTAGAAGAAATCCTCCTTTTGATTTATGCGTGTTAGGAGGCTTGAGGCAATACAACGGCTCAGTAGAAAATAAAACAAGAAAAGAGCGAATACAACGGCTCAGCAGAAAATACAACGAGAAAGGAGCGAATACAACGGCTCAGTAGAAAATACAACGAGAAAAGAGTCAATACAACGTCTCAGCGGAAAATACATCGAGCAGAAGACCAACAAATAGACCCCAGCTACATTCAAGCTAGAGTCCATCCCAAATTTATCTCTTCTGCAGCTTTCGAAACAACGGAAAATACCTGATTTCACTCGCTTTCAGTAGATTCAACATAAGCATCAAACCAAGATACAAAACGGCGGTGAGTGAGAGTTGGAGTAATAATTCAACTAAAGCACTGCTCACAACATGCACATACGTTTTAAGGAGTGTGCTGATATAAATCGTTCCTCCAATTAATACGATTAGCTTTAAGATCATACGTAGCTCGATGCTAAAGCCGGCGTTTTTCGCGATGGTTGCGAGGTGGAGCAAGGTGACTAATACGAAGCCAACAACAATCGCAAGTGCGGCACCCATAATACCGAATTCGGGCCGGGTGGCTAATGCGAAGATGGCAGCGGTTTTAACAACTGCTCCTACTAAGCTGTTATACATAGCGGGCTTGGCTAAGTCGAGTGCTTGAAGTGCTGCCTGCAGAGGGCCTTGGATATATAAAAAGAGACAGAAGGGAGCCATCACTTTTAGAAAGCCTGATGCTTCGGGAGCATGGTACATAAAGTTCATGATTTGCTCAGGATAAACGAGTAAGACGACCATGGCTAGTCCGCCGGCTACAAAGGAAAGACGCATGGCTTGCTCTAGTCTTGTGTGAATTAGATTCTGCTGGTTCTTTGCTGCGGCTTCGCTGATCGATGGCAACAAAGAGGTTGATAGTGAGAAGGTAATAAAGGTTGGTAATGTCAGTAAGGGAATAATAAACCCTGCTAGTTCCCCGTATTGTTTTGTGGCAACAACGGTCGCTACTCCCGCAATGGCTAGGCTTTGTGCGACGATAATCGGTTCAAAAAAAAGGGAGACGGTTCCTATCAGACGACTTCCAGTAGTCGGCAGAGCGATCTTAAGTAATTGCGACGATGTTTGTTTTCCTTCGCCTAAGTAAGAAAAAAACTTACGTCGTAGTTTAAAGCTTTTCTTTCGTTTGAATAAAAACAACATGTAAAGGAGAGAGGCAAATTCACCTGCAATGACTGAAAGCATGGCCCCGGCCGCAGCGTATTCGATACCGAGTGGTAAGAATGCGGTTGATAGAACCGCTACTAGTGTAATGCGCACAATTTGTTCAAGCATTTGCGAATAGGCAGTAGGCTTCATATTTTGTTTGCCTTGGAAATAACCTCGAAGTACGGCAGAAACGGCAACGATCGGAACAATGGGTGCAACGGCAATCAGTGAGTAGTAAGCTCTGGCATCTGTGAGCAGATGTGAGGCGACGTAAGGTGATAAAAGAATCATAGCTGTGGTAAAGATAGCGCCTAGACTAATTGTGATCGTTAGTGAGACAACAAGGATTTGTTTAATTTTACTTGTTTCCCCGCGCGCTTCCGCTTCTGCAACTAGTTTTGAGATGGCGACGGGTAACCCCATTTGCGTTAAAGTTAATATTAGTAGCATCGTTGGGACTGCCATCATGTAAAGTCCTACGCCTTCAGAACCCATAATGCGAGCCATCACCATGCGATTAATAAAGCCAAGGATTTTGGTGACAAACCCAGCCAAAATGAGGATAATTGTTCCCTTAAGAAATGTTTGCTTGGACATTGGTCACCCTGCTTTCAAAAAAATGATGGAAATTTGGTTTGTTTATTTATATGCTTAAGGAGTGGTCAAGCATGACAAGTCGTTTGAGATCAGATCTATTTTCCTGTCATGATAAGTAGAAAGGGCGAGATCAAATGGATGAGAAGCAGCAATTTGAGGTTTGGAAAGAGGACATGGAACCCGTTCTAACAAGTAAAGTGGAAGAGTTTCATATGCTTGGGTATAATAAAGCAACCAAAGAAGAGATTTGGCGCTGTGTAACAGAACGATTGCGTAAGAAAAAAACGTACGTCCCTTTTTATTCATTCACGGATGAACTGCTTAATTTAAAAGCGAGTGTGTACATGACTTGGTTGACTGTGAATTCGTATAAGGAGCCTGAAGATTGGTTTCGTGAGTTTGAAGAGACTGAGAAATAGCCAACTAGTTATTTTTTGATTTGCCATAAGTTGTGGTAGGATAGAAAGAGTGCTTTATACATAAGGAGGCAAAGAAAGACATGGTTAAAAAAGGCCGCATCTTTGCTTTTTTTCTCATTGTACTTGCTTTTGCTGTATTGATTTCAACAACAGTGATGAGTATAACGAAGGAAACTAAGCTAGGGCTTGATCTTCAAGGGGGCTTCGAGGTTTTATATGAAGTGACTCCGATTGACGATACTGATATTACTGAACAAACATTATCAGCAACTGTTACGGCACTAAATCAACGTGTCAACGTTCTTGGAGTATCTGAACCGGTTATTCAGATTGAAGGAGATGACCGCATCCGCGTCCAGCTTGCTGGTGTTGAGGACCAAGAAACCGCTAGACAGCTTCTTGCTACAGAGGCAGAGTTAACGTTTAGGGATGTAGACGATAACATTCTACTTGATGGAAGCGACCTTCAGCAAAATGGTGCAGCCGGTCAGTTTGATCAAACAAACCGACCAATTGTTACATTAAAGCTTAAGGATGCTGAACGCTTTGGTGAAGTAACAAGAGATCTTTCCGAGCGTCCAATTGGTGAAAATGTATTAGTCATCTGGTTGGATTTTGAAGAAGGAGATTCGTATGCGGAAGAGGCAAATAGTGCCGATCCTAAGTTTCTATCAGCTGCGAATGTGAGCGAAGTGATTAATAGTCAAGATGTACAAATTAGTGGTAATTTTACGCCAGAAGAAACAAAGCATATTTCAGAGATTTTAAATGCCGGCTCACTTCCTGTGAAGCTCGATGAGATGTTCTCCAATTCAGTTGGTGCATCACTTGGTGAAAAATCAATGGTGCAAACCGTTTATGCGGGGCTGATAGGGATTGCATTAATCTTTGTTTTCATGTTGTTTTATTATCGTTTACCAGGGTTCATTGCCGTTGTAACGCTTAGTGTGTATACGTATCTAGTTATCGTCATCTTAAATTTAATGAACGCTGTCATGACTTTACCAGGAATCGCTGCTTTGGTTCTAGGTGTTGGTATGGCTGTAGATGCGAACATTATTACGTATGAACGGATTAGAGAGGAACTGCGATCAGGTAAGTCTACAATGTCTGCGTTTAAAGCCGGAACAAGGCGTTCGTTTGCAACGATCTTGGATTCGAACTTGACGACAATACTTGCAGCAAGTGTGATGTTCTACTTTGGTACAAGCGCCGTTCGAGGCTTCTCAATCGTCTTGATTGTCAGTATTTTGACGAGCTTCTTAACAGCTGTTCTTGGCTCAAGATTGCTTCTTGGTATGTGGGTAAGCAGTAAATTCTTGAATAAAAGACCAGGCTGGTTTGGTGTGAAGGAGCGTGATATCGATGAGCTTTAATAATCGTAAATGGAATCTTGATTTTATTACGCACCGTAATAAATTTTTCGCCGCTTCTATCATTTTTGTCATTGCCGGTATTATTTCATTGTTTACACTTGGTTTAAATCTAGGTGTGGATTTTGAAAGTGGATCAAATATCACGATTGACACAAATGAAACACTTACTAACGAGCAAATCCAAGAGGACTTTGCAGCAATAAATGAAGACTATGCCCCGAATATTACGTTGGCTGGTGAAAATAATGAAATTGCTACCGCGCGTTTTATTGATGTATTAAATAATGATCAAGTCGCAGAGGTTCGAGCTTATTTCATTGAGAACTATGATGCAGAGCCTACCGTGAGTACAGTTTCCCCACAAGTAGGGAAGGAGCTAGCTCAAAATGCGATTTACGCGGTGTTAATTGCCTCGCTTGGAATTGTTATTTACTTAGCATTCCGTTACGAGTTTTTATATGGAGTGGCAGCGATTGTTGCTCTGCTCTATGATGCTTTCTTTATCATCGCATTATTTAGCTTTTTACAGGTTGAAGTGAACGTACCATTTATCGCTGCGGTGTTAACGGTTGTTGGGTATTCCATTAACGATACGATCGTTACATTTGATCGGATTAGGGAGAATGTGAAAAAAGCAAAAGTCATTGAAGGATTTGAGGACCTAGCGAAAATTGTAAACACGAGTTTAATTCAAACATTATCACGTTCGATCAATACGGTATTAACTGTCGTATTTGCGGCTCTGTCACTTTTGATTTTCGGTGGAGATGCCATCTTCTCGTTCTCACTTGCTCTTGTGATCGGGCTTGTTGCAGGAACGTATTCATCCATGTTCCTTGCCGCCCAGCTTTGGCTTGTGATGAAAGCCAGATATATTAAAAAGCAAAAATTAAAACCAGCTGATCCTAAAGAGGAAGAGCCAATCGTTTAATGATAAAAGGCTGGGATATAACTAAAAATCACTTTGAAAAGGCGAATGATTCAATTGCAGAATCATTCGCCTTTCGTGATTTTATCTGAACAAGCGGAGGGATTCTCCTGTAGCGGATTATTTGCAATATTTGTGTTTTACTCGCTACATTAATGTTATGTCCCGCCTTCTTTATTTATTTTTATGTGCGAGTTTTAAAATGATAAGATTGAGGGTATTTACTAAAGGTAGTAAGAATGTTTTTAAAAGGAGAGAATGAAATGAGAGGACAAAGTGCATTTATTATAGGTATCATTGCCGCTATTATTATTGCGATATTTGCTGTGATTAACGTAGATCCAGTTCCGGTGAACTACATGTTTGGTTCGTCTGAATGGCCGTTAATCCTTGTTATTTTAGGTTCTGTATTTTTAGGAGCTGCTGTTGCTGGTGCAATGGGGATGGTTCGCATACTCAGGTTACAATCAGAAATAAAAAAGCTTAAGACGACTCCTGTAAGTAAAAAGGAATCTCCATCAACAACAACACCGCCTTCAAACAGCCAACCTAAGGCGCCTGTAACAGATTCGACTAAGAGTTAGAATAGGTTCGCATTGTCACCCCTTGCTCCCTCTTGTATAATAGGAGGGTCGAGGGGTGAAGTTATGTTAAAGCCACGCGCAAGATGGCAGGTTCAAACTCAGGACCAAGCTGAAATTGACGCTCTGTGCGAGAGTTGTCAGCTACCGCCATTAGTAGCAAAGCTTCTGTTAAACCGTGGAATCAAAGAGCAAAAGGATGTACAACGGTTTTTAGATAAAGATGGGTTATCTTTTTATGACCCTTATTTAATGGACGGAATGAAAGAAACCGTCGATCGAATTCATCAAGCGATTAAGGAACAAGAACATATAGTAGTCTTTGGAGACTATGATGCAGACGGGGTAAGCAGCACGGCTGTGTTGATGCATGCGCTCAAAGAGCTAGGAGCGATCGTAGAATATTATGTGCCGAACCGGTTTACAGAGGGCTACGGTCCAAATGAGCCGGCAATACGCCTGGCAAAAGCAGAAGGCTGTTCACTTATGATTACAGTGGATACAGGGATTTCAGCTGTGCATGAAGCGAGTGTCGCCAAGGAAATAGGTCTTGATTTTATTATTACAGATCACCATGAGCCGCCACCAGTCTTGCCTGATGCGCTCTATATTCTTAATCCTAAGAAGCCGAACTGCACGTACCCTTTTAAGTCGCTAGCAGGAGTAGGAGTTGCCTTTAAACTGGCACATGCACTTTTGGACCGTATCCCTGTCGATTTGCTAGATATCGCTGTAATTGGTACAATAGCAGACTTGGTGCCTTTAGTGGATGAAAATCGATTAATCGCACGAATGGGGCTTTCTGCCTTACAACAAACGGAGAGAGCTGGGTTAATAGCCATTAAAAAGGTCTGTGGTCTTGGGGCTGACGTGATGGAAGCCGATCATGTTGGGTTTGCAATTGGACCAAGAATGAATGCTGCAGGCAGATTAGATTCAGCAGATCCGGCTGTTGATTTATTACTTACAGAGGACGCGGGAACGGCATCAGCTTTAGCCGAATCCATTGATCTTCTGAATAAAGAAAGGCAAGCCATTGTAAACGAGATGACCAAAGATGCAATAGACATGGTCGAAGAATCGTACCCGATTGCTGATAATAACGTTCTAATTATCGGTAAAGAGGGATGGAATGCCGGGGTCATCGGAATTGTAGCTTCAAGGCTTGTTGAACGCTATTATCGTCCGGTCATTGTCATGAGCTTTGATACAGAGCAAGGGAAAGCAAAGGGCTCAGCAAGAAGTATTGAAGGGTTCAACATGTTTATGGAGCTTTCAAAGAATCGGGACATTTTGCCACACTTTGGTGGGCATCCAATGGCAGCCGGTTTAACAATGGAGCTAGCGCTTGTAGATGAACTCAGATCACGTCTTCATAAACAAGCGGACGAGTCGTTAACGGAAGAAGATTATCAACCAATTGCAAAGGTTGATGTATTAGCCAGAGTCGACGAAGCAACATTATCTGTTGTGAAACAGGTAGAAAAATTAGCGCCGTTTGGTGTGGGGAATCCCAAACCTAAAATCATGTTTGAAAATGTCCAATTAGGACAAATTAGGCGTATCGGAAGTGATTCCTCTCATTTAAAATTAAGCATAACCGATCACGGCGCATCACTTGATGGGATCGGCTTTCGTATGGGTCACTTACATGAAGAAATTACTCGTTCTGCAGCGATAAAAGCGCTCGGTACCTTATCCGTTAATGAATGGAATGGGACTGTAAAGCCTCAGTTAATGATTGAGGACTTGGCAGTTGCCGAGTGGCAGTTGTTTGATTGGAGAAGCTTAAAACCGCCTCGTATTTCTGAGAAAGTGAGTGAGCTTTCAGCAGAGCAAACAGTATGCATTGCATTTCGTGGTGAACTAACTCAATCTTTAGTGCCTGATACTAACGTATATCACTTTGAGGATATCAAATGGGATACGGATTTCCTAACCGATAAGTACCTTGTATTACTTGATGTCCCAAGAGAAGAGAATCAATTACTGAAGCTGTTTCAATTGGCTGGACATCCGAGTCGCGTTTACTCTATTTTCTATCAAGAAGAAGACACATTTTTCTCATCGAGTCCAACTCGTAATGACTTTAAGTGGTTCTATGCATTTATTTTACAGCGTAAGCAAGTAGCCTATAAGAAACAGCAGAAACAAATTGAGCATCACAAAGGCTGGTCACAAGGGACAGTACAATTCATGGCTGAAGTATTTGAAGAGCTTGGATTTATTGAGTGTTCAGATGGTATAGCTATTCCGGTTGTACAGCCATCAAAAAAAGATTTAACTGAGTCCTTACTCTATCGTAGTAAGCTAAAGCAAGCAGACTTAGAAAATGAGTTTGTCTACTCATCGTATGATCAATTAAGAAATTGGTTTGAATCCGCATTTCTACATGCAGTCGATGCCAATCAAAATGTGAAGGAGCAAGTATAATGGATTTTAAACAATATGTTACGATTGTAGAGGATTACCCTAAAGAAGGAATTCGTTTTAAAGATATTACAACATTAATGCAGGATGGTCCTGCATATAAAGCGGCAATTAAGGCACTTGGAGACTATGCAGCAGATCTTGATGCTGATTTGATTGTTGGACCAGAAGCCAGAGGGTTTGTTGTTGGCTGTCCACTTGCTGTTGAAATGGAAAAAGGATTCATTCCTGTAAGAAAAGCTGGTAAGCTGCCACGTGAAGTCCTCTCTGTAGATTATGGATTGGAATACGGGAAGGATAGCTTAACGATTCATAAGGATTCCATTACAAAAGGACAAAAGGTTTTAATTACAGATGATTTACTTGCTACTGGTGGAACCATTGAAGCAACCATTAAAATGGTTGAAGAACTAGGTGGGATTGTCGTAGGAATTGCTTTCTTAATTGAACTATCATACCTCAACGGAAGAGATCGTTTAAAGGATTATAATACATTTAGCTTAATGACATATTAATTTATTAAAGAATGATCTGAACAGTGTGCAGGTCATTCTTTTTTACCCTTTTTTGCCTTACGAACCAAAAACAAGTGGGGATTCCAGTGGTACCTTAGGGAATCCGTCAAAATTCTTGTGTTTATGACTTTACAGGGGTGGTTAAAATCAAGGATAATAGTAGGAAATATTGTTTCGTGAATAAGGTGATGGAATGACCATAGAACAGGTGATTGAAAAGGCAAGTGAATATTTAGGTGACGAAGATATAGCCTTTTTGAAAAAGGCTTATGAATATGCTGAAAAGCACCATGGCGGGCAGTACAGAAAGTCTGGAGAGCCTTATATTCTTCATCCGATCCAAGTAGCTGGAATTATAGTCGGTTTGCAACTGGATCCGAATACCGTTGCAGCGGCTTTTTTACATGATGTTGTTGAAGATACAGACGTAACCATTGAAGACATTACTGCCGAGTTCAACGAAGAAGTGGCGATGCTTGTAGATGGTGTGACAAAACTAAAGAAATTTAAGTATAAGTCTAAGGAAGAACAGCAAGCGGAGAACCATCGAAAAATGCTTGTTGCTATGGCTAAAGATATTCGAGTGATTTTGATTAAACTAGCAGATCGCTTGCACAATATGCGTACACTGAAATTTATGCCTCCAGCTAAACAGAGGGTCACCTCAAATGAAACGCTGGAGATTTTTGCCCCCCTCGCTCATCGATTAGGAATTTCAGCGATTAAGTGGGAGCTTGAAGATATTGCCCTGCGTTATTTGGATCCACAACAATACTATCGAATTGTTAATTTGATGAAAAAGAAACGCGCAGAACGCGAGAGCTATCTTGAGGAAGTTATTGAACGAATCAACGAACAGCTTGTTGATATGGATGTAACGTGTGAGCTATCCGGACGTCCAAAGCATATCTATAGCATCTATCGAAAAATGGTTCTACAGAATAAACAATTTAATGAAATATACGATCTATTAGCCGTTCGTATTATCGTTAAGAATATTAAGGATTGTTATGCCGTTTTAGGGGTCATTCATACCTGTTGGCGGCCAATGCCTGGACGATTTAAGGATTATATTGCGATGCCTAAGGCAAACATGTATCAATCCCTACACACAACTGTTGTTGGTCCATACGGCGATCCACTAGAGGTGCAGATTCGTACAGAGGAAATGCACCGCGTAGCAGAGTTCGGGGTAGCCGCACATTGGGCTTATAAAGAAGGTAAAGTTCATTCCAACCAGCCGAATTCATTTGAGGACAAGCTTACTTGGTTCCGTGATGTCATTGAGTCTCAGGTCGATACAAACGACGCTCAAGAATTTATGGAATCCATGAAGATGGACCTCTTCTCTGATATGGTCTTTGTGTTTACTCCAAAAGGCGATGTCGTAGAATTACCTAGAGGATCAGTGCCACTTGATTTTGCCTATCGTATCCACAGTGAAATTGGTAATCGATGTATTGGAGCTAAAGTGAATAGTAAGATGGTGCCACTTGATCATCAGTTGAAAACCGGTGATATCGTTGAGGTCATGACTTCTAAGCACTCATATGGCCCAAGCCAGGATTGGTTAAAAATTACTCAATCTTCTCATGCGAAAAATAAAATCAAACAATGGTTTAAGAAAGAAAAACGAGAAGAGAACGTCCAAAAAGGTCGAGAAATGCTTGAAAAAGAAGTAAAGCTTCTTGAATTTGATCCTAAAGAAGTACTGACTGCTGAGAACATAGCAGAAGCTGCAACGAAGTTCAGT
This sequence comes from Alkalihalobacillus sp. FSL W8-0930, assembly GCA_037965595.1. Taxonomy (NCBI): domain Bacteria; kingdom Bacillati; phylum Bacillota; class Bacilli; order Caryophanales; family Bacillaceae; genus Alkalihalobacillus; species Alkalihalobacillus sp. FSL W8-0930. The sequence continues at coordinate 1,316,886 of CP150183.1, forward strand.
TTTGCTGGCGAAGAAGATATGTTTGCGGCAACGGGCTACGGCGGAATTAGTGCCAAACAAATTGTCAATAAACTAACTGAAAAAGCGCGTAAGAAGAAGGACCAAGAGCAAGAAGATCAGACTCTAGATAACGCGTTATCTGATATGAAGACTTTTACACCAAAGAAAAAGACGAACTCTGGCGTTCGCGTAAAAGGTGTAGAGAACTTGTTAATTCGTATTTCACGTTGCTGTACGCCTGTTCCAGGTGACGCCATTGTTGGGTTTATCACTAAGGGTAGAGGCGTTTCTATTCACCGAGCGGACTGTCCTAACATTCTCTCAGAAGATGAAAGTCGTTTCCTTGATGTGGAATGGGAAGGAACAGAACAAGAAAACAAAGCGTATCCAGTTGATATTGAGATCACCGGTTTTGATCGTAACGGTCTCTTAAATGAAGTCCTGCACACGATGACAGAATCACGGACATCGATTAATGCTGTAACAGGTCGTTCTGATCCAAAGAATAAAATGGCGACCATTCATATGAGTATCTCTATTCAAAATCTCGGTCATCTGCAAAAAGTTGTAGAGAAAATTAAGCAGTTAAAAGACATCTATTCTGTAAGACGTATGATGCATTAACGCAAGAGGTGTAAACGATGAGAGTCATTTTACAACGGTCAAAAGAAGCAAGTGTAACGATTGATAATGAAAAAGTGGGTCGTATTTCACACGGTCTAGTTCTCTTAGTTGGAGTAACACATGAGGATTCCTTAAAAGAAGTAGACTACTTGGTTGATAAAATTATAAACCTTCGTATTTTTGAAGATGATCAAGGGAAGATGAATCGCTCTCTATTAGACACAGAAGGCGCCATTCTGTCAGTTTCCCAATTTACATTGTATGGTGATACGCGTAAAGGCCGCCGTCCAAGCTTTACAGAAGCTGCAAAGCCTGATGTAGCCAGTGACCTTTACGATTCATTTAATGAACGTCTTAAAACAAAAGGTGTTCATGTGGAGACAGGCCGCTTTGGGGCAGATATGGATGTTCAATTGATTAACGATGGTCCAGTCACGTTAATCTTAGAGAAATAAAATCATGCAGTAGGCCGATGGGGGACCATCGGCCTTTTTTTCGTATATCTACCCTTTAAAAAAAGATTGATTTTTTGAAATCGACATAATAAACTGTATATGATGATAACGCTTACATATAGAGGGAGGGAGATTGCTTCGTTGTCAACAATTAAAGATGTGGCCAAGTTGTCGGGAATATCAAGATCAACGGTATCTCGTGTCATTAATAACCACCCATATGTGAATGAGGAAAAGCGAATTCGTGTAAAAGCTGCGATGAAAGAACTTGGATATGTTCCAAATTCTTCTGCGCAACGGCTAAGAGGCAGTAAAACAAAGACAATCGCTGTTTTGATTTCCCGAATTGTCAATCCGTTTTTTAGTGGGTTGGTGGATGCGATGGATTCAGTGGCTACAGAAGCTGGATTCCAGTTAATCTTATGTAATACTAGAGGTAGTAAAGAAAGAGAAATGACGTACCTAAATTTATTAAGAACAAAGCAGGTTGATGGTGTCATTTTTGCTTCAATTGAAAATAATTGGGATGATATTAAGCCTTATTTGGCATATGGCCCAATTGTTTTGTGTAATGAATATACCGATCAGACTGACATCCCTTCCTTCCGCATTAATCATTTTCAAGCAAGTTATGAAGCGACCCTTCACTTTATTAAGCAAGGTAAAAAAAGGATTGGCTTGTGTCGAGGGGATGAAACGCTTGGTTCTAATCTAGGAACCGACCGCGAAAAAGGATTTATCAAGGCGCTACAAGATCACCACCTTACGTTTAATGAACAATGGTTATTTCGAAATGCTACGAATTTTAATGATGGACGACATGTGTTTCAAAAGGTGGAACGAATGTCCGAGCGACCTGACGCTATCTTTACAGGAAGCGATGAAGTAGCCACAGGTATTATTTCTGAGTCAAGAGGCTCAAGCATTCATGTGCCGAATGATTTATCCGTTATTGGATTCGATGATCAGCAAATTGCGGATGTGATTACACCAGGATTAACAACGATTCGTCAGCCCATTCAAAAAATGGGAGAACAGACAATGCAGCACATGATTCACATTCTCACAAACCAATTATCACTTGTAGGACATACGGAACTGCTAAAAACAGAATTGATTGTGCGAGGCACATGAGGTTTTGTGCTTAGCACTATGTATGTGAGAACGATACCACAACTATAAAGGAGTCGATGATAATGAGAGTCACAGTATGGAATGAAAATCGTCACGAACAAACAAATGAGAAGGTACAAGAAGTCTATCCAAAAGGCATTCACTCAGCTATTGCAGAGTTTCTGATGAAGGCTGGAATAGATACAACCACAGCTACACTAGATGAACCAGAGCATGGTCTGACTGAAGAGGTTTTACAACAGACAGATGTATTGGTCTGGTGGGGACACGTTGCGCATGATGAGGTGTCTGATGACGTTGTTGCGCGCATTCAACAAAGGGTTTTAGGTGGTATGGGATTAATTGTTCTTCATTCAGGACACTTCTCCAAAATCTTTAAATCATTGATGGGAACGACTTGTGATTTAAAATGGAGGGAAGCAAATGAGAAAGAGAGATTATGGATCGTACAACCTAATCATCCAATTGCAGACGGTATAGGTGAATATATTGAGCTTGAAAAAGAAGAGATGTACGGAGAGCATTTTGATATTCCGACACCGGATGAGCTTGTGTTTGTAAGTTGGTTTCAAGGTGGAGAGGTCTTTAGAAGCGGTTGTACATTCCACCGTGGTATGGGGAAAATATTCTATTTCCGACCTGGACATGAAACCTATCCAACCTATTACAACAATGACATTCAACAGGTCATCATAAACGCTGTGAAGTGGGCTGCTCCATCTAATCGTTCGAAGCCTGTATATGGAAATGCTCAGCCGCTTGAAGAGGTACCTGGAGAATAAATGAATAATAATGTTTAATATGCGCTGAACCTGGTAACCCTATTATTATCATTTGTTAGGGAGCTGAGTGTATGCGCACCAACAGCAAGTTATCGCAGTTCTTTGAGGTAAGCAATCATCCTATTTTATCCATTGCAGATCTGTCTCATACCGAAGAGTCGACTTATGTTTCAGGTCGATGTCAAACCGAATTTGGATATAATCATAATGAGAAAAATCTTGCAAAGATTGATCGTATCTTAATTAAGTAGTTGACAGCATGTCTATTCATTCGTATGATAGATAGCATTAGTAATTCTATAAGAGTCCGATGAAAAGGCAGAGTAATTAAGAACAACAGATACCCAGAGAAGAGTGGCCAAGGCTGTAAGCCCTCCTGTCTGTCTTAATGAACGAACACCTTAGAGGAGCTATCTGAACGGTTTAATTGACTGAGTAGGAATAGCCGATTAGCAGACGATACCTGCTTTTAAAGCGAAGATGATGTTTTATACGTTGTCTTAACTAGGGTGGCACCACGGGAATCTAACTCTCGTCCCTGATGAATGCATGCATTCATCAGAGACGGGAGTTTTTTATTTGAAAAAAGCAGGGGGAGAAAAGGATGAACATACAAATTCCACGCGGAACCCAGGATATTTTGCCTGGAGAAAGTGAGATTTGGCAATTCATTGAAGCGAAAGCGCAGGAAGTGTGCCGTCGCTATAATTTTAGAGAGATCAGAACGCCAATCTTTGAACACACAGAAGTATTTACTCGAACCGTAGGAGATACAACAGATATCGTTCAAAAAGAAATGTACACGTTTAAGGATCGTGGCGACCGTGATTTAACACTCCGACCAGAAGGAACAGCATCTGTTGCTAGATCATACGTACAGCACAAGCTTTTTGGACAAGCTGCACAACCAACTAAATTGTTCTATCACGGACCGATGTTCAGATACGAGCGCCCGCAATCAGGGAGAATGCGTCAGTTTGTTCAATTTGGTGTAGAAGCAATGGGCAGTGCAGACCCAGCAATTGATGCTGAGGTGCTGGCACTTGTTATGGATATTTATAAAGAGGTTGGAATTACAAATACAAAGCTTGTATTAAATAGTTTAGGTGATAAAGAAAGTCGAGAGGCGCACCGCCAAGCGTTAATCAATCACTTTAAGCCAAGTATTCACGAGTTTTGTTCTGATTGCCAGATGCGATTAGAGAAGAATCCTTTGCGTATTCTTGATTGTAAAAAAGATCGCGAGCACCCTCTAATGAGTACGGCTCCTTCAATATTAGATTACTTAAACGAATATTCACGTGCGTATTTCGAACAAGTGAAGGCTCACCTTGATCGAATTGGACTTCCTTATGTCATCGATCCAACACTTGTACGTGGGCTCGATTACTACTATCATACAGCTTTTGAGGTTATGGCTGAGGGGGAAGGCTTTGGAGCAATCACAACGCTATGTGGTGGTGGTCGCTATGATGGCCTGGTTCAAGAATTAGGCGGACCAAGCACACCTGGAATTGGCTTTGCTTTTAGTATTGAACGTTTAATTATGGCACTTAAAGCGGAGAACCTAGTTAGCGTAGAAGAGCCTTCCATCGATTGTTATCTTGTTGCGTTAGGTGAGGAAGCAAAGTCTGCATCAGTTGAGCTTCTATACAAACTAAGACAAGCTGGCATTGTAGCTGATAAAGATTACCTTGATAAGAAAATGAAAGGCCAGTTTAAAGCGGCTGATCGTTTAAATGCTAAGTTTACTGCCGTGTTAGGTGAAAACGAATTAAATGAAAATCGAATTGAAGTGAAAAACATGGAGACTGGTGAACAAGTATCACAGCCATTAGCTGAATTCGTTGATTATATAAAGAAAGAACTTAAAGGAGGACAAGCAGGATGAGTGGAAGAACGCATCAATGCGGTGAATTAACTGCACAGCATGAAGGAGTACAGGTTGAACTAAAAGGGTGGGTGCAACGTCGCCGTGATCTAGGACAAGTTATTTTCCTCGATGTACGTGACCGTTCAGGTATTGTACAGGTTGTATTTAGTCCAGATATTAATCAAGAAGCTCTAGCTATCGCTGAGAAAATTAGAAATGAATACGTGGTTTCCGTAACTGGAACGGTTGTAAAACGTAATGAAAAAACGGTTAATGACAAACTAGCAACGGGTGAAATTGAAGTACATGTATCTCAAATTGAGATCTTAAATGCGTCAAAATCATTACCATTTCAAATTGAAGCTGATACGGATGCATCAGAGGATGTTCGCTTAAAGTATCGTTACTTAGACTTACGTCGTCCGGATATGCAAGATGTATTTAAATTACGTCATCAAACAACGAGATTTATTCGTAACTTCCTGGATGATCAAACATTCTATGAGATTGAAACGCCAATGCTTACAAAAAGTACTCCAGAGGGAGCGCGTGACTACTTAGTTCCAAGCCGCGTTCATCATGGTAGCTTTTACGCATTACCGCAATCTCCGCAAATCTTTAAGCAGCTTTTAATGGTTTCTGGATTTGAGCGTTATTATCAAGTTGTTCGTTGCTTCCGTGATGAAGACTTACGAGCAGATCGTCAGCCAGAGTTTACGCAAGTGGACATTGAGACTTCATTTATGAGCACGGAAGAATTAATTAAGATGATGGAAGACATGATGTCAAGCCTTCTTAAGAAGGTAAAGGGCATTGATATTCCTACACCTTTCAAACGTATTTCTTACGATGATGCAATGAATCGCTATGGTTCCGATAAACCTGACACACGTTTTGGAATGGAGTTAATCGACTTAAATGAAGTAGCAAAAACAACTGAATTTAAAGTTTTCCAAAATGCGCTTAACACTGGTGGCATGGTGAAGGGGCTTAACCTAAAAGGTGGCGCTACAAAGCTATCTCGTAAAGAAATTGACGCATTAGGAGAGTTTGTGAAGCCTTACGGTGCAAAAGGACTTGCTTGGTTAAAGGTTGAGGCTGATGGTTTAAAAGGACCAATTGCTAAGTTCTTTGACGAAGAGGGATCTGCAGCCCTTCAATCAGCTCTTGATGCAGAAGCAGGAGACTTACTATTCTTCGGAGCAGATAAAGCAACTGTTGTTCAAAATAGTCTAGGGGCTCTTCGTATGAAGTTCGGTAAAGAGTTTGATTTGATCGACAAAGATGCATTCAACTTCTTATGGGTGATGAACTTCCCGCTTCTTGAGTACGATGAAGACGCACACCGTTTTGTTGCTGCGCATCATCCATTCACTAGCCCATTAAAAGAAGATCTTCATCTTCTTGAAACAGAGCCTGAAAATGTGCGTGCTGAAGCCTATGACCTTGTTTTAAATGGATACGAGCTAGGTGGAGGATCTCAACGTATTTACAAGCGTGATGTTCAGGAGAAAATGTTTAAAGCTCTTGGTTTTACAGAGGAAGCAGCGCGTGAGGAATTTGGTTTCTTAATGGAAGCATTTGAATACGGCACGCCTCCACATGGTGGAATTGCACTTGGACTTGACCGCATGGTTATGCTGTTAGCAGGTAAGAGTAACCTACGCGATACAATCGCGTTCCCGAAAACAGCAAGCGCAAGCGACCTCTTAACAAATGCTCCATCCGAAGTAAGTGTAGAACAATTAATTGACTTGAACTTATCTGTTATTGGTAAGAAACGTACAGAAGAAGTGAAGCTGTAAGGCTAAACAAGATGCAAGGACAAAACTAAAAGGTCAACAATAAAATGGCGAATGATTCTACGATTGAATCATTCGCCATTCGTTTTTTCCGTTTTTTAGGTGAGACGAGCGGAAGGAGAACCCGAGACTCCTGTGGAAAAGTACGCGGTGAAGACACTGTAGCGGTGCTTTTTCCGCGAAAGGGGCTGAGGCCGTACCCCATAGCCGTCAAGTTAAGAAAGGAAAAAGAAAGAGCTCATCCTTTATCTTGTAGTGGATCTAGTATTTTCCATCAGGGTACGTATGGATAGATTGGCTCTTTTTATATTTTTTTGCACCGGATTCTACCGTTTTACTCCATACGCGCATGTGTTTCATAGGCGATCTGTAAGATGTCATAGGGACTTTGATGGCGGTGGCGATGGTCTTTTCGTCCATATCGGTAAATGTTCTCGTAGATATTTTCTAGAACGTCTTCTAATGAAGAACGATGATAGAGAGCGTATCCTTTTGACTCTTCTATAGCCCTTTTGGCATGATGGATACACTTGTATTCACTGCCTTCGAGGTGGTGTTTTTGATGAAGATAGAACCGGCATTGAAACGCCACCATCGAAGAAAGCAGAATGTGTATAAGTTTCCCATACATGTGGCAGAGAAACCGATCTGGATTCATCGCGCGCACGTGATCAATGGCGAAAAGGGATTTCCACGTTTTGAAAAGAATCTCGACTTGCCAGCGTAAGGAATACATCGGATACAATGCTTGCACATCCATTTCTTCCTGTGTTAGGTTAGTGGCAAGGATTTGGGTATGATCCTTTTTGTCGGCGGATTGGGTATGACCCCCTTTCCGTCTTCTTTTTCGTAAACCGGCTTTCCTCTTGTTTTGTTGATCCTCTGTCAATCGTTGCACGATGACACGGGTTTGAAGGGTGTTCTTTCCTTTGACCCCTAATTGGATGACCCCATAATCTTTGATCGCTCCCGGTTCTAGCTGCTTCGCATCTTCTTCTGGTTTGATTTGGATTCGTTCCCCTTGATCATCTCTAGTCCAATAGGTCATATTGGCCGGCGTCCGCGTGATATAAGAAGCGCCTGCACGATCAATTTGTTTCAAATGGTCGCCAGAAAAGTAGCCGAGATCACGGATGATCAAATCTCCTGGCTGGATCGTATCGGCTAATGCATAGGCGGCGTGATGGTCACTTTCTCTTGAACCGCAAAGTAAGGTATGCAAAAATTTCCCCTCATATAGCTCATACTCTAAATGAATTTTCGCTCCATCTGAAGAAGTACCTTCTTTCCTTGGTCGTTCAAATGAAGTCGCATCTAAGATGCGGATCCGAGAAAACGGGGTCTCCGGAAGAGGTGGCATGGCGATGACCTCTTGTTTGCCCGCCAATTGAAAAAACACATGCTTCAAAAAAGCGGCTCCTTTTTCATCGAAGCGTTGGTGTAAGGCTTGTTTGGAGAGCTGGGTATTCGATTCACGCGAAAGAGCTCCACAAAGCTGTGTTAACTCTGTAGAACCCACGGGTTGAGGCAGAAACGCACAAATACTCAAGAAATCCTCAGGTTTTAATTTCTTTAGACGCTGTACAAACCCAACGTCTCGGGCAGATTGGCGAAGGTTCGGTACAGATAAAACGTCCAACACGGTTTTCGCAAACGTACTGAACTCCTCTTTTAAAGACACAAACGATCCCTCCCTAGGACTGGTTAAACCCCCATCCTAACGAAGAATCGTCTATAATTAAACCGATTTTACTTAACTTGACGGCTATGGGCCGTACCCACGGAAAGGGAGGGATTCTCCTGTAGCGGGTAATGTGCTATGTTCGGGTTCGGGTTTGGCTATCCAAAACAATGTTAGTCCCGTCCTCAATCATTACATATTGTACTTAGTGGATGGCATAAGTACTTTAAATTCTTTAATTAAGTCCGTTGGTTCCTTCTTAATATAGTATGTTCGAATCCCACCCGTTGTATGAAGGTAAAGGAATCCCATTTTATTATCACGCTCATCTAAACGATACGAAATATCAAGTACTTGTTTAATAGGGTAGCTCGCATCCTTTACTTCAATTCGATCTTCATACAACAGTAAGTCAAAGGATGTTTCTACAGTGCGTTTTTCAATCCAACCAATTTCTTGTTTCACTTCAATACAGCGATGCACAGCAAGTGGTTCCATGGCGTTCCTCCATACGTTTTATAGTCTTATCTGTATCATAACGCATTTACCTATTGAACTAAACTAATCACGTTTATGTGATGCGTAATGATTGCGTGAGTAAAGCTTTCGTGATATACTCATTTCAACAAAAACATAATCCTGAGATGTTCGTATTCTCTTGTTCTTTTTTGAGCCAACACTTTTTGATAGGGAGCCTGCTCGTTATTTATAGGATTACAAGCCTTGTAAGATGAGAGGACGTAAGAGTATAAGTACATGGCACCCACCTGCTTCGCAGGTTCAAAAACCATAGACCTACGGCATATTCGGGATTTATGTTTTCTATATAATTATGTACATGGTTACGCCCTATCTAGAGGCGTTTTTTATTTGTCTATACATTCGATTTACCTAATGAAAAGCTCATGATATAGTTATTCGAGGATTATATACTTACATGTTGTGTAAGAGGAGAAGGGAGAAATACGCTTGTTACATCAATTTTCACGTAATGAATTAGCCATTGGACATGATGGACTTGATCGACTAAAGGGAAGCACTGTTGCTGTGCTCGGTATAGGAGGCGTTGGCTCGTTTTCAGCAGAAGCATTAGCACGTTCTGGAGTGGGGCGTTTAATATTAGTAGATAAGGATGATGTGGACATCACTAATGTGAATCGTCAAATTCATGCCTTACTCTCAACTGTGGGCAGACCTAAGGTAGAACTAATGGAAGAACGAATCAAAGATATTAACCCTGATTGTGAGGTTATTGCATTAAAAATGTTTTATACGGAGGAAACGTATGAACAATTTTTTGCGTATGGGCTTGATTATGTGATCGATGCCAGTGATACCATTTCGTATAAAGTTCATCTAATGAAAGAGTGTATTAGTCGTAAGATACCAATTATCTCGAGCATGGGTGTAGCAAATAAGATGGATCCGACAAAATTACGCATTACAGATATCTCTAAAACGTCCTATGATCCAATTGCTCGTGTCGTACGTCGTAAATTACGCGAGTCAAAGATCTATAAAGGTGTTGAAGTCGTTTTCTCTGATGAACAACCCATCCAAATTAGGGAAGACATTCGCAAAGAGATTGTCTCTGAACAAGCAGAGAATGGGTCGATTCGAAAAGCAAAAATGCCGCCTTCTTCAAATGCGTTTGTTCCCTCTGTCTGTGGACTAATCATGGCTGGCCATGTCATCACAAACCTTCTAGAAGGTATTGAAATGAATCGTTCATAATAAAAAGATGTTTGCTACACCTAAGGGGTATAAGCAAACATCTTTTTTTATTTCGCCACTTTTTCTAAATTTCCATTCTTGTCCATCTTGAATGCCGCACTTGAGAGGGCTTCCTCATCCTCTAAAATAGCCATACGACGTGCTCGATTCATAATTTGAATAAGAGACTGGTAATCTTCTTCAATAATGCTATTGTCTTGTTTAATCTTTTGTAGTTCCTGTTGCATTATATAATTCTGTCTTTTTAATTCTTCATTTTCAGCAAGAATCAATTGCAGTTCATTTGAACTTGATTTATGGCTGTCTTGATTTTCTGCATACTGATGAAGCGCTTGGATAATACCCTCTAAAGAATGATCCTCAACTGATGACGTTGAAGAAGTCGCGGACATCGGGCTTGGACTCGGATACATTAAGGAAGCAGGTGCCCAAACTGGTTTTTTAGAAGAGTAGTATGTGAAGCCTGCTGCTCTTTTTCGTTCCTTGCGCTCTCTCTTAGAGTCTTCAATCGCATTAAGATGTTTTTGCCTAACTACGGCATTCCATCTGAAGCCACAAGCGGCAGATGTTCGATTTAATTTATCTCCAACTTCATCAAAAGCTCTTAATTGTGTGCTCCCATCTGTAATGTGGGCCAATACGGTTTCTGCTAGTAACACATCGTCCTCGTGAGACCAAGCATCCTGTCTAATTTTCAAGTAGATCATCCTTTCATTCTACAACGGTGTAATGTGTGTGCTATAAGAATAGTGGTACTACTACTTTTTCCAAATGAAACAGATTGTATACCAGTGTGCTAGAAAAAAAGTCTGACTGATTTAATTCCTTTTAATTTGATCGGATTTGTTGGAGCCTTCCGTTTTTGTCGAAAAAAGTGTAAACTAAGACAATAGTCTTAGTCTTACAGATTTCATACATATGAGGTGCCTATGTTTAAAACATTACGATCAAAATTGATCCTGTTTTTTTCTTGTGTAACGTTTCTTCCTCTTTTACTAATAGGTGCGATTATGTTTCAATTTCAACGAGATGATCTATCATTACAGTTGGAAGATCAATTAGTGAGAGTGCTAGAAAATCGAGTCATTGCCTTGGAAGATTTTCTGACCGAGAGGCAATCTAATTTAGAACTTTTAGCGAGGAACCCGATCATACAAGATACAAGCTCTAGCATGACCGATATTCGAGATGAACTCATTTCTTACGAATCGGCTTATCCATATTTTCTTGATACGCTTTTTATAGATGACGATGAATTTATAACCGTACATAATCAAGGCGTTACTTCAAATCTAACGACTGAGGAATCTGCTTGGTATACTCAAGCTCAACAAAATGGAGTTGGCATGGAAGAGATCGATAGGGAATTTTATGAAGAGCCTTCATTTATCTTAAGTCAAGCCGTATACGATGAAGATGACAATGTGCTTGGAGTTGTTGCGTCAACCATTGATTTCACAAAGATTAAGGACAAATTGAATCAAGCGAATATTGAATACACAGAAAATAAACAAAGTGAGTACGCATTTATGTTTACTCAGGATGGAGAGTTACTTGCTCATCCAGACCACAATTTAATTATGAGTCAATTTAATTACTTTGATGCAAATCAATTTACGGAGCAGAGCTTTATTGATTTTGTGGAAAAAGGAGATCTCTATTTTAATGCTACTAATGAGATGATTCAAACCTATCAAGAGATCCAAACGCTTGGTGGAGAAGGAGATACGTGGTACGTTGCAATTTCTGTTCCTCAAAGCGATTTATACACTTCGCAGAACCATTTATTACTAAGCTACATCGGATTATTTAGCTGTATATTCATTATTACGTTGTTCGCCGTTTTAAAGCTGGCTAATTATATTGTAAAGCCTTTGGAACAATTGGTTGTAGCAACAAAAACCTTTACTTTTTATAATAAGATTGATCCAATTACTCAAGGCTTTTATCAAGAGGCTGATACATTAACTCGAGCATTCCGGTTAATGACAACGAAGCTGTTAAACCGAGAACGGAGTCATCAGAAATCAAGCTTAATTCTTGAAACAACCGAGAATGGAATACTGGCCTATAGGGTTGAGGATCAAGTCATTACAACCTTTAATGCAGCTTGTGAAGAGCTCTTTAATATCAAACGAGATCAGATAGTAGGCCTTAATTTAACGGAAGCATCCATCATCAATTCTAGGTTCAAAATCTTTTTGCATTCGGCAGAGTTGGAAGTGGATTCAGCCCCTAAAAATGATCAGAGCTACGAGTTTAATTGTCCTTTTCCAGATGATCATCATACGTTTTTCATTAGTATTTCTAAACTGGCTGAGGATAAGGAAATTATTGTAGATCAAGATGTATTAATTGTTTTTAATGATGTGACTGAAAAACGAGCTATGCAACAACAACTTGTTCGTTCTGAAAAATCTAAAGTTGTTGGGGAGCTGGCAGCTGGGTTTGCTCATGAAATACGTAATCCATTAAGTACGATAAAAGGGTTTCTACAAATTTTCCAGCGTGAGGAGCGTCAGGAAAGTAAAAAGAGTCAGTTTGAGTTAATGGTCCAAGAAATAGATCGTGTAAATAATATTATTAAGGATTTATTGAATATGGCTAGGCCGGAACCCCTACAAAAAGTAGAGACAAATGTATTGGAAATACTTAATCAAACAAGACAAATGTTCTTAGCTGAAGCAAATGAGCGTAATATCACCTTCACATTGACACATGCAGCGAATCTACCCGTTGCTTGGGTAGATGCTGATAAGGTGAAACAAGTGATGATGAATCTTGTGAAAAATGCGATGGATTCAATGATGGACCAAGGGGAGTTATCGATACAAGTAAAAGAAAGCGAATCAAATCAATTGCTCATTATTGTGCAGGATAATGGTATTGGCATGAGTGAGGAGACGCTTGCACGTATCGGTACACCGTTTTTTACAACTAAGTCAGATGGCACAGGGCTTGGGTTAATGACGTGCTTCCGAATTGCAGAGGAATTACAGGGTTCATTAACTGTTGAAAGTCAAGAAGGGGAAGGAACGTCATTCTTTTTTCAATTGCCGGTGTATCGAGAGAAATAAAAAAAGAAGAGCCTGGAACAAAACTAAAATTAATGAGAAAATGGCGAATGATTTGATTGCAGAATCATTCGCCATTCGTGTTTTTTTTATTTTTTTACTTGAACAAGCGAGGGATTCTCATGTAGCGGATTTGGTGCTATGTTTGTGTTTTGCTTGCTACATGAATATTATGTCCCGGTCTCTTGTCTAATTTATCGAGTGTTTTTCAAACGGCTATATAGTTGGGCTAAAGTTGCTTCGAATTTCCCAGTTTGTTTAGGAGAATAATACGAGCGATCCTTTAAAGGATTTGGTAAGTATTGTTGTTTGACCCACCCATTTTCGTAATCATGGGGATACTGATAGGTAACACCTCGTCCAAGATCTTTGGCCCCTTTATAATGAGCATCCTTTAAATGAGCCGGTACATCACCAACGCCACCTTTTCTTAAATCAGAAAGCGCATGGTCAATGGCTTGAATGGCACTATTTGACTTTGGTGAAAGACAAAGCTCAATGACTGCATTAGCAAGTGGAATTCGAGCTTCAGGAAAGCCTAATCGTTCTGCTGCTTCAATCGCAGATAAGGTTCGTTCGCCTGCTTGAGGACTGGCTAGACCAATGTCTTCGTAGGAAATGACAAGTAAGCGCCTAGCGATACTCACGAGATCACCCGCTTCAATTAAGCGAGCTAGATAGTGCAGGGCCGCATCAACATCACTACCACGAATGGATTTCTGAAAAGCTGAAAGAACATCGTAATAGGCATCGCCATCTTTATCATGCTGATAGCTTTTCTTTTGTATACTTTTTTCGGCTATTTGTTTAGTGATACGTTTTGGGCCGTCTTTTGGTTTTGGAGTAGAAAGAATCGCTACTTCCAGTCCGTTTAAAGCAGACCGCGCGTCACCACCACAGGCTGCTGCTAAGTGATCAAGTGCTTCGTCATCAACTTCAAGTTCTGCGTTACCATACCCATTCACTGGATCTTGAACCGCTCGAATGAGGGCTTTTTTTATCTCAACTGGTTCGAGTGGTGTTAATTCAAAGATATGACACCGGCTTCGAATGGCTGGGTTAATCGCATGGTAAGGGTTTGATGTCGTTGCACCAATCATGATAATTAATCCATTTTCTAAATGAGGTAACAAAAAATCTTGTTTTGTTTTGTCTAGTCGATGTACCTCGTCCATGATGGCGATCATTTGACCGTGCATTTTGGCCTCAGCCACAAGTGTTTCCATGTCTTTTTTGTTATGCATAACCGCATTCAGCAGCTTGAATGGAAGGTTCATTGTTCCGGCAATAGCTCTGGCGATTGATGTTTTACCAGTTCCAGGAGGACCGTATAAAATCATGGATCCTAACTGATTGGCATCTATCATTCTTCGTAAGAGCTCACCTTCTCCAAGTAATTGCTCTTGACCGATCACATCATGAATGGATTGTGGTCGTATTCGGTAAGCGAGTGGTTGCTTTTTCAACAAACTTCTCTCCTTTAAATTGTTACTCTATTAGTAGAGTAACATGTTAGACTAGGAACGAGAAACGTTTATGAATTGCCATCTTATGAGTATCATCTGTTAAGTGAATCATGATATAATAGCTAGGAATTATCGGGAAGAAGGGATTATTTGTTACATCTTCGAAACGGACTTCGGGTCCAAACATTAGGGCTCCGTTGGCTCTTTTTTCTTTTTGGCCTGATGGTGATGTCTTTTGGCATTGCATTAATGATTCGTGCAGAGCTCGGAATTGCTCCTTGGGAAGTGTTACATGTTGGACTGATGCAGCAATTTGGTTTAACTGTAGGCTCGTGGTCGATCCTAACCGGTGTTGCGATTTTAATTGGTTCGGGTTTATTGTTAAGAGAGTGGCCAAAAGTAGGAGCGGTCGTTAACATGATCTTAGTCGGTGTGTTTATCGACTTATTTTTGTTCATTCTGCCAACAGTTGATCAAACAACCATTCGCTGGATGATGTTAGTTGCAAGTATTTTCATTAACGGATATGGAATTGGATTATATATTGCACCGGGTCTTGGCGCTGGGCCTAGAGATAGTCTGATGCTTGCATTAAACAAGCGCACAGGCTGGAGTGTTCAGCGGGTCCGAATTGCACTTGAGATTACGGTGTTAACTGTAGGATGGCTTTTAGGTGGACCTGTATTCTTGGGTACACTATTATACTGTGTAGGAATTAGCTACGTGGTCGGAATTACATTACCACACGGAAAACGATTGGTTCAATCATTTTTAGAAAGAGGGATTCAATATGAAGATATCAACAAAGGGACGTTACGGGTTGACCATCATGATGGCACTGGCGAAGAAATCAGGTGATGGTCCAGTTTCATTAAAGTCCATTGCCAAGGAATACGATTTGTCTGAGCATTATCTAGAGCAGCTTATTGCTCCTCTCCGAAATGCAATGCTTGTGAAAAGCGTACGTGGAGCTTATGGCGGCTACATGCTAGCAAAAGAGGCTAAACAAATTACGGCAGGAGACATCATTCGTGTGTTAGAAGGACCAATTAGTCCTGTAGAAGTACTTGAAGACGAAGAGCCTGCAAAGCGTGATCTATGGATTAAAATTCGTGATGCTGTGAAAGACGTGCTTGATTCTACGACACTCGATGATTTAGCAACCTTTAAAACAGAGGGCGAACAAGAGTATTACATGTTCTATATTTAAATCAGTTTTTATAAAAAAGTAGGTGATTTTTTGGAACGAATTTATCTAGATCATGCTGCAACCTCGCCGATGCACCCGGATGTACTCGAGGCCATGATGCCTTATTTAACAGAGGTGTTTGGAAATGCTTCAAGCATCCACAGGACGGGAAGAAGAGCAAGGCAGGCATTAGATGAGGCACGGGCGCAAATTGCAACCGAACTACATGTGACGCCAAGCACGATTCTTTTTACAAGTGGTGGGACGGAAGCCGATAATGTTGCGTTAATTGGGTATGCAAAGGCGAATCAGCACAAAGGTCGCCATATTATTACAACGAAAATTGAACATCATGCGGTCTTGCACACATGTGCACAGCTAGAACGAGAAGGTTTTGAAGTAACCTATCTACCTGTTGATGAGACAGGGATGATTTCTATTGATGACTTTGACCAGGCGTTACGAGCTGACACAATCCTTGTTTCAATTATGTATGGAAATAATGAAGTAGGGACTATTCAGCCGATACCAGAGCTTGGTCTAAGATTAAAAGAGCATCAAGCTGTTCTTCACACGGACGCCATTCAAGCGGCAGGGAGTCTTGATCTATCTATCCACCAGCTCCATGTAGACCTTCTATCTGTCAGTGCTCATAAGCTTAACGGGCCAAAGGGAGTTGGTTTTCTTTATGTAGGAGAAGATATCACGATCGCTCCACCCTTCTATGGCGGCGAGCAAGAACGAAAGAGACGTGCAGGAACAGAGAACATTGCCGGTATCATTGGGCTTGCTGAGAGTTTCGTACGAGCTACCAAGGAACAAAAACAAAAAAACGAGCAATATCGTACCTATAAAGAGCTTTTTTCTGCTATTCTTAATCAGGAAGAAATTGATTTCTCGGTGAACGGCCATCCGAGTGATTCTCTTCCTCATATATTAAACATTAGTTTTCCCCGAGTGAACGTTGAATCAATGCTTGTAAATCTTGATTTGGCTGGGATTGAAGCTTCAAGCGGGTCTGCTTGTACAGCGGGCTCCATTGAACCATCTCATGTATTAACAGCTATGTTTGGCGAAAATAACGAACGGGCAAAAACAGCTATTCGATATAGTTTTGGGATCGGTAATTCCGAATTTGAAATAGAGACCGCTGCACGTGAAACGGCTAAAATCGTGAAACGATATCAAAAGCAGCAGCCTTTTATTGTGTAGCATAAAGAAATGGAGTGAGCAAGGTGACTAAACGCCCTGAAGATACCCGTGTGGTTGTTGGGATGTCTGGAGGAGTGGATTCGTCTGTCACAGCGCTATTGTTAAAAGAACAAGGCTATGACGTGATCGGCATGTTCATGAAAAACTGGGATGATACGGATGAGTCAGGATTCTGTACAGCGACAGAAGACTATAATGATGTAATTCGTGTATGTAACCAATTAGATATTCCGTATTATGCGGTAAATTTTGAAAAGGAATATTGGGACAAGGTATTTACCTACTTCCTTGAAGAATATAAAGCAGGTCGCACCCCTAACCCGGATGTGATGTGTAATAAAGAAATAAAGTTTAAAGCATTCCTTAATCATGCGATGACCCTTGGTGCAGATTATGTGGCGACAGGGCATTATGCGAGAGTGGAAGAAGTGGATGGTGTATTCCAATTAATCCGAGGTATGGATGATAATAAGGATCAAACTTACTTCTTAAATGCTCTAAGTCAACAACAACTGCAAAAGGTCATGTTCCCGATTGGAGATATGCCTAAATCAGAAGTGAGAGAGCGCGCGCATGCGGCCAATCTTGCAACAGCATCTAAAAAAGATAGTACAGGAATTTGTTTTATTGGAGAGCGTGACTTTAAGGAATTCTTAAGCACCTATCTTCCAGCTACACCAGGTGAAATTCGTACGCTTGAAACAGACGAAGTAAAAGGAACACATGACGGTTTAATGTATCATACATTAGGTCAACGTCAAGGCCTTGGCATTGGTGGGGCCGGTGAGCCATGGTTTGTAGTTGGCAAGGATTTGAATCGCAACGTTCTTTTAGTTGGACAAGGTTCAAACCATTACGGATTGTTCTCAACAGGTCTTGAAGCAATTGGTATGAATTGGATCATGGATACGGCACCAACCGAGCCGTTTACATGTACAGCCAAGTTCCGCTATCGTCAAGCTGACCAAGCGGTTACCGTGCATCCGCATGCCGATGGAACGGCAACGGTTACGTTTGATGAAGATCAACGAGCGGTTACGCCAGGTCAGGCTGTGGTCTTTTATCAAGGGGATCGTTGTCTAGGCGGCGGAACGATTGATGTAGTGAAAACAAATTGGGAAAATGCCTGAATGGTGTTTTCCCTTTTTTCAAGTGAGGAGAATGAATAATGAGTACATTAAATGAAAATGGTATTGAACACATGAGAAATCAGCGATATGAGGAAGCGGGCAAAGCATTTACAGAAGCGATTGAAACAGATCCTAAAGATCCTGCTGCTTATATTAACTTTGGGAACTTACTTTCATTATTAGATGATAATGAGCGTGCACTCGTTTTCTTTGACCGGGCCATAGGGCTTGATGAGAATGCGGCTACAGCTTATTACGGTGCAGGTACAATCTATTACAAGCAAGATCAATTCGAAGAGGCTGTTAAAATGTTTAAACAAGCATTAATGAAACAGCTTGATGAAGCAGACTTGTATTTTATGTTAGGAATGAGCTATTACCAGCTAGGTTCTCTCCCTCATGCATGTGCAAATTTCCAACGTGCTGTGGAATTAAATGACGCAGACGTAGATGCAAACTTCCAGCTTGGCTTAACATTTGCTCAGCTTGAGCAGCTTGATGAAGCGATGCCTTACTTACTCAAAACAGTTGAGCTTAATCCAAATCATGCGGATGCTTATTACAACTTAGGTGTTGCTTATGCTAGTAAGGATCAAGCAGAGGATGCCCTTGCTTCTTTTGATAAGGCGCTTCAAGTACAGCCAGATCATGTACTCGCGGGGAACGGGAAAAAGATTATTGAACAAGCCTTAAATTGAGGGTGAGGAACGTTGGAACAATCAGGAGAGCAAACAAATGACGTACAACGGGGATTTGTAAAAGGAGAGATTTCTCACGTTGTCTTTAGAAACGATGAAAACTTTTACACTGTGGCTGTTGTGCGTGTTCGAGAAACGAATGAAGATCTCGATGAAAAAAAACTAACCGTTGTCGGTGTACTGCCTCATGTTGAGCAGGATGAAACGTTTATCTTTTTCGGGAGCATTGCCGATCATCCGAAGTTTGGTATTCAATATAAAGTGGAACAGAGCCGAAGAGACATTCCACAAAGCAAGCAAGGAATCATTAAATATCTTGCCAGTGATCGGTTTCCGGGTATCGGTACAAAAACTGCTGAAGCGATTGTAGAAAAGCTTGGAGACAAAGCGATTTCTAGAATTGTTGAGAATCGAAAGGTCTTACTTGATATCCCCGGATTAAAAGAAGAAAAAGCGGCTCAGCTTTATGAAAATTTGTACGAACAGCAAGGCGTTGAGCAGGTCCTGATTGTCTTATCGGAACATGGATTTGGTGTAGATCTTGCCTTAAAGATTTTTCAAGTCTACAAAACACAAGCACTAGAGATTATTAAACACAATCCATACCAACTGATTCACGATGTAGATGGTATAGGCTTTAGACGAGCGGATCAATTGGGTGCTTCGATTGGTTTAACAGGTAATCATCCGGATCGCCTGCGAGCAGGGTGCTCTTTTCTAGTCCATGAGTTATGTATTCAGGAAGGTCATATGTATATCGAGTCTAATGTTTTAACAAATCAAGCTGTAGCACTTTTGTCGTCGCCAAACGACAAGATCACTCAAGAAGAAATTCAAGAACAGCTTGTCTTAATGAATGAAGAAGGCTTGCTTGTGGTTGAAGAAACAAGAGTGTATACAAAATCATTGTATGGTGCAGAAAAAGGCATTGCTTCAAACATTCGCCGATTGCTCTCAGCAGAGGTAAAAGATGAATTTCCTGAAGCGGAATTTTTAAAAACATTAGGCGAGCTTGAAGAAGAGTGGGGCATGGAATATGCTTCCTCACAAAAACAAGCCATTCAAGAAGCAATTGCTAAGCCTCTTATGCTTTTAACAGGCGGACCAGGTACAGGAAAAACGACGGTTATTCGCGGAATCGTAGAAGTCTATGCTCGTTTGCATGGGTTATCATTAGATCCCAGGGCGTACACGTCAAGTAATCCTTTTCCGATATTGCTGACCGCTCCAACAGGCCGTGCTGCTAAGCGTATGTCTGAAGCGACCGGTCTACCGTCAGCTACCATTCACAGTATGCTTGGGTGGAAAGGCGGAGCGGGAGGGTTTGATAAAGGGGAGCATGAACCACTTAATGGTGAACTACTCATCATTGATGAAATGTCGATGGTTGACAGTTGGGTAGCTAATTCGTTATTTAAAGCGATACCTAAGGGAATGCAGGTCGTTATTGTAGGAGACGAAAATCAATTACCATCTGTTGGTCCTGGTCAGGTATTAAGGGATTTAATTGATTCCAAAACGATGCCGCTTGTTGCATTAACGGATATTTACCGCCAAGCGGAGGGCTCTTCTATTATTGAGCTTGCACATGCGATGAAAGACGGCTATGCTCCACCTGATTTAACGAAAGCCCAATCGGATCGACGTTTTTTCCCTTGTAAAGTCGATCAGGTAAAAGATGTTGTTTGGCAGATCTGTGAAAATGCAGTGAAAAAAGGGTATGACGCCAGAGATATTCAAGTGCTTGCTCCAATGTACAAGGGAGGCGCAGGGATTACTGAATTAAATGCGATGCTGCAGGAACTTTTTAACCCCAAAAAAGAAAAGGTTCGTGAGCTTACATTCGGTGATCTTGTGTATCGAACGGGTGATGTTGTCCTTCAGCTTGTTAACAATCCTGAAGAACGCGTTTATAACGGAGACCGCGGTGAGATTGTAGCAATTTTTTATGCGAAAGAAAATGCAGAACGAAAAGATCAAATTGTCGTTTCGTTTGATGGAACCGAGGTTGTCTATAATAAAACAGAGTTAAATCAATTAACCCACGCGTATTGCTGTTCGATTCATAAAGCGCAAGGAAGTGAGTTCCCAATTGTAGTGCTTCCCGTTGTTCGTAGCTATAGTCGGATGCTACGTCGGAATCTTCTCTACACAGCAGTTACTCGTGCGAAGCAATTTTTGTTAATGTGTGGAGAACAGCGTACAGTTGAATATACGATTACAAGTGGAGAGGATCTTGAGCGTCACTCCCAGCTTGTAAACAGACTGCAGTTATTACTTGCAGAGCCAAAGTCGCAGAAAGCATAGTCTTTCAGCGGCTTTTTTTAATGTCATAAGGCAGCCTTTGAACTCGTCAGCATTTCTCATACAAGAACTGATTTTGGTTAAACTAAAAACGTTCGGAAGGAAGGTGACTCGTTGCGAACATTTGCATATGTTGAGGGTTTACCTGTGATTGAGATGGAGCAGGGAACGGAATGTGGGCGAATTGTCGACGTATTCATATCAAGTAACCGGATCACCGGATTGCTCGTTAATATGCGCGGATGGTTTAACCGTCATCGTCTTCTGGTACTCGATCAAGTATCAAGTATTGGGGATCAAGCCGTTATGATCCGAACAAAGGAAGTACTCACTGATTGCCATATTGGAAAAACAGACGATACGCCGCTAGCGCTTGGACGGTGTAAGTTAAAAGGGATGGAGCTCTTTTCAGATTCAGGAGAGATGCTTGGTTTAATTGAAGATGTATATTTCAGCGGAGAAATGGGCACGATTGTGGGGTATAAAGTGACGGACGGTTTGCTTGCCGATTTGACTACTGGACAAAAGATGTGCCGGGGTCAGCATTTAATTCTAGGTAAGGAGCGAGCCATCCTCTCTAATTAAAGGAGGCCCCGCAATGCGCTGCCCAAATTGTCGAAGTATAGATATCGGAAAGATTGGAACAAATCAATACTACTGCTGGAGCTGCTTTGTTGAAATGAGTATTGTCCAAGGCAGACTATCTCTTCATCAAGTGGAGGAGGATGGTTCATTAAGCTCGTTGGATGACTTATTTGAAGATGAACAGCTTCGAATGGAGAAGTAAAACGAGGAGATGAGTACATGCGTCGAACAATGAAACCATTACTATTAGTGGGGTTAGGTGCAGCAATCTATTCCATGAATCAGGCTAAGTCTACGTCAATGCGTGACGAGTGGCTTCATAAGATAGAAAAGTTCACTTCTGAACCGCTCATCTCAAAAAAACAATGGAAAAAAACGAGAAAAAAAGTCATGAAAGCATTTCGTTAAATAGACGTGCCGGAACAAGCTTTTGTTCCGGCTCTCTTTATATAAGGAGGAGAAATATGGGCGAGAAAAAACAATCTTTTTCATTCATCTTTCGCGCACTTCATTTATTTATTTGGCTCCTCATTCTTTATGCTTTCTTTTTGTTGTGGCCCTTTCTACAGCCAATCTTACATGTAATTCTGAAAATCCTAACCCCATTACTTTTAGCTGGTCTGTTTGCATATATCTTGCATCCTCTTATTGATGGACTTCATCAATGGCGCCTTCCTCGGATGGTAGCTATCTTGCTTGTGTTTGGGCTTTTTTTAACGGGATTAGTACTCGGTGTTATGTACGGAGTGCCTGTCTTTATACGGCAGGTGCAGGACGTCATGCAGGTGTTGCCGAGTCAAGTAGAGCGAGTGATGGATGTCGTACATACATGGGAAGACTCTGTTGAACGCATGCCATTCTTTTTAAGAGATCATTTGGATGATTGGTCTGATGAACTTATTATCGCTTCGGAAAAGTGGCTGGACCGACTGGAGACAGGCTTATTAGCTGCACTAAAATCAATACCATCCCTAGTAGTTATCCCGTTTTTAGTTTTTTACTTTTTAAAAGATATTTCATTGATCAAAAAAACAGTGTGGTATCTAACACCGACAAAGTGGAGAAAACCTTTAGCTTTATATGGTAAAGATGTGGACCATACGTTTGGAAGCTATATAAGAGGACAAATGCTGGTAGCAGCAGGAGTTGCAACATTATCAATCATCGGATTGTGGATAGTAGGTGTTCCTTATTCTGTATTGTTAGGCTTGTTTATTGGGGGAACCAATATCATTCCATACTTTGGTGCAATTATTGGAATGGTCCCTACCCTAATTGCTGCCCTACTTATCTCTTGGGAAAAGGCATTGTACACATTAATTATTCTTGCAGTCATTCAACAAATTGAAGGAAATGTACTTTCGCCGCTCATTGTTGGGAGAACCTTGCATCTTCATCCCTTATTTATCATTCTGGCGCTGCTCGTTGGAGTGGAGCTTGGAGGAATCATTGGACTTCTTCTTGCCGTTCCGCTTCTAGCTGTATTAAAAGTGACGCTACTCCATGTGCGTCAGCACTTTCAGAATGATTGACTTTTAGAAAAATGATTTTTATAATAACTAAGACAAGCCTATAACCAAAACAGTGATGGAACGAGTAAGCGACAGTCCGTTTTAAGAGAGAACCTCCTTTGGCTGGGAGAGGTTTAACGAAGGGTCGAAGAACGCTATTCCGGAGTGCAGTTGCTAAACAACTGCCGTTTGCCGCGTTAAGGTGCTTAAGCGATGAATCGTTTTTGATTCATAACTAGGGTGGTACCGCGTGATAATCTCGTCCCTTCTTATAGGGAGGAGTTTTTTTGTTATGTTGGAAGGTTAATTAGTAAAGGAGATGAGTAGAAGATGAAGCATTTGACCTCTGCTGAAGTAAGGCAGATGTTCTTGGATTTCTTCAAGGAAAAAGGACATGATGTGGAGCCTAGTGCACCACTTGTTCCATTTGAAGATCCTACCTTACTTTGGATTAATAGTGGAGTAGCCACACTAAAAAAATATTTTGATGGAAGTGTCATTCCAGACAATCCTCGTATCACAAATGCCCAAAAATCCATTCGTACGAATGATATTGAAAATGTAGGGAAAACAGCTAGACACCACACATTTTTTGAGATGCTAGGAAACTTTTCAATTGGTGATTATTTTAAAAAAGAAGCGATTGTGTGGGCATGGGAATTCCTAACGAGCGAAAAATGGATTGGATTTGATCCAGAGAAGCTATCTGTTACGATTCACCCTGAGGATGATGAGGCGTACGATCTATGGATAACGGAAATCGGCATTCCAAGTGAGCGAATCATCCGTCTTGAGGGAAACTTCTGGGACATTGGAGAAGGACCAAGTGGACCAAACTCTGAAATCTTCTTTGATAGAGGACCTGAGTATGGCAATGACCCTAAAGATCCTGAGCTATACCCGGGTGGTGAAAACGATCGATATCTAGAGATTTGGAACTTGGTATTTTCTCAATTTAACCATAATCCAGATGGCTCTTACACACCGCTTCCAAAGAAAAACATCGATACAGGTATGGGTCTTGAACGCATGGTATCTGTTATTCAAAATGTACCAACAAACTTCGAAACAGATCTGTTTATGCCGATCATCAAATCTGTTGAAAAGTTGACTTCGGTTAACTACTCAGATCGTGTGGAAACAGATGTTGCGTTTAAGGTCATTGCTGACCACATCCGCACGGTTGCTTTTGCGATAGGGGACGGAGCACTGCCATCAAATGAAGGGCGTGGCTATGTTCTAAGAAGACTTCTTCGTAGAGCTGTTCGTTTTGCTAAACAAATTCAGATTGAACGTCCATTTATGTATGAGCTTGTTCCGGTTGTTGGTGAAGTGATGAAGGACTTCTATCCGGATGTAAATGAAAAAGTTGACTTTATCCAACGTGTGATTCGAACGGAGGAAGAGCGTTTTCACGAAACGTTGAGTGAAGGACTTACGATTCTAGATAAGATTGTAGCTGAAACGAAAGCTGCTTCAAAAGGAATTGTAAGTGGGGAAGACGTGTTCCGTTTGTATGATACATACGGTTTCCCTGTTGACTTAACTGAGGAGTATGTAGAAGAAGCAGGACTTGCTATTGATCGTCCTGGATTTGAAGAAGAGATGAACAAACAACGTGAGCGTGCTCGTGCTGCAAGACAAGATACGGGTTCAATGAATGTTCAAAGTGACTTGTTAAGCAAAATCACGGAGCCAAGTGAGTTTGTGGGGTACGAGACACTTAAAGCAGACGCAACGATCCAAGCATTAATTGTGAATCAAGAGCTTGTGGAAGTAGCTAGCACAGGCCAAGAAGCTCAATTGATTCTTGACCGTACACCTTTCTATGCAGAAAGTGGTGGACAGGTTGCTGATGGTGGTTTGATCCGCACTGAGACGGGTGTAGCTGAAGTGATTGATGTAAAAAAAGCACCAAACGGACAGCACCTTCACACAGTTCAAGTCAAAGAAGGAACGCTGGCGAATAAAGCAAGCGCAAAAGCAAGCGTTACTCGTACAGAACGTAGTGGGACCATTAAAAACCACACAGCGACACATCTTTTGCACCAAGCTCTTAAAGATACGTTAGGAACACACGTGAATCAAGCAGGTTCTCTTGTGTCAGAGAATCGCTTACGTTTTGACTTTTCTCACTTTGGACAGGTGACTCAAGAAGAGCTTACTCAAATTGAGTCGATTGTAAACGAAAAAATTTGGTCCGCCTTATCCGTAGATATTTCTGAAAAGAAATTAGATGAAGCGAAGCAAATGGGCGCGATGGCTCTATTTGGAGAAAAATATGGTGACACTGTACGAGTTGTTCAAGTAGGAGACTACAGCTTAGAGCTATGCGGTGGGATTCATGTTCAAAATACTGCAGAAATTGGCCAGTTTAAGATTGTATCCGAAACGGGAATAGGTGCAGGAGTGAGACGGATTGAAGCTGTAACTGGAAAAGCCGCTTACTTATATGTCCAAGAGCAGTTGGATATACTGCAAGAAGCAGCGACTTTAGTAAAAGCTAAATCAGTGCGTGATGTTCCAACGCGTATTGATAGCATTCTTGGACAAATGAAAGCTGTTCAACGTGAAAATGAGTCATTGTCTGCTAAAGTTGGGAACATGGAAGCTTCAAATTTAACGGATTCTGTGGTGGAAGTGAACGGCGTATCTGTGCTTGCTAAAAAGGTGAATGCCCGTGATATGGACGCATTGCGTACGATTATGGATAAACTGAAGCAAGAAACAGAATCAGGAATTCTTGTTTTAGGAGCTGAAACAGGTGGGAAGGTATCCATTGTTGCAGCAGTTACAAAAGATTTGATTGATCAAGGTTTCCACGCTGGAAAGATCGTGAAAGAAGTAGCTACACGCTGTGGCGGAGGCGGCGGAGGCCGACCTGATATGGCACAAGCTGGCGGGAAGAATCCTGATCAACTTGATAGCGCGCTTGAATTTGTTGCTGAATATGTAAAATCAATTTCCTAATTCATTGATTTTGATGTACAATAAACGTAACAAGCTCCAATCGTGAGCTAAGTCCGGAACTTTCTAGAGAGAGGTGCATGTGATGAGCTCTATGGACAAAACAATGCAGTTTGATTTTCATGACGACTCTGTTAATGTAGATGTCCAGGAGGTGCTGCTGACGGTTTATGCTGCCCTTGAGGAAAAAGGGTACAACCCTATTAATCAGATTGTAGGCTACCTACTATCTGGTGATCCAGCGTACATTCCAAGACACCAAGAAGCCAGAACATTAATTCGGAAGTTAGAACGAGATGAATTAATTGAAGCGCTTGTGAAGTCTTATTTAACACATCACCGTAAGGAGAACGAATGAAATCATTAGGTCTTGATGTTGGTACAAAAACGATTGGTGTCGCTTTGAGCGATGCATTTGGCTGGACGGCGCAGGGTGTAGAAACGCTGCAACGAACAGAAGGACAAGCTGAGCAGGATTACGAAGCGATTGCCAAGCTTGTGAAAGAAAATGAAGTTAGTACGGTTGTCATCGGTCTTCCTAAAAATATGGATGGTTCCATCGGTGGCAACGGTGAGTATTGCCAAGCGTTTGCAAATGATTTATCATCGTACATTGACGCGAACATTGTCATGTGGGATGAAAGATTAACAACTATGGCTGCCAAGCGTGTCCTTGTTGATGCAGATGTGAGCCGGAAGAAACGTAAAAAAGTCATTGATAAAATGGCAGCAACCCTTATCCTGCAGGGTTATCTAGATCGCGCAGGAAAAACTTTGTAATAGAGAGGTGTCCAACCATGGCACAAGAAGAAAAAGAACGTATTATCATTCCAGACGAGCACGGAACAGAGCATTTATTTGATGAGCTATTCCGTTTTACAGTTGATACAACTGGAAACTCATATCTTCTCGTAGTACCTGTAGGGGAAAATGAAGAAGAAACAGATGAAGACGAAGATGAAGAGCAAGAAGTATTCGCGTTCCGTTACGAAGATCGTGAAGGCGAAGAAAATGACATCGCGCTTTTCCCTGTTGAAACAGATGAAGAGTGGGCTGTAATTGAAGAAATGCTTAATACGTTTTCTGAAGAGCAAGAGGACGAAGAAGAATAATAAAAGTAAGACGCTTGAGAGATAACTCAAGCGTCTTTTTCTTTCCGTTTTTCTGATAGATTAACAAAAATTAGATATAGCGCAATACCACCGAATGTGATCATCGTGCTCATAATGAGCTGTGTCTCATAGGCTAGTGTAGTAAATCTTATTAGATAATCAGGTAATGTTAAAAATGAAACAATGATTAGAGCAATCCATGTTTTTGCCCAGATGGAAAGCAGAAACAAAAAGAGTAAAGCAAATACACCAATTATTACTGAAGCAAACGTATTAAAGACAAAGATAGGGGATGTAATTAAATCATCAGTAAAAAGAACTGCTATAAATAGTAGAAGATGAATGATAGATAGTGTCAACAATAAAACGAGCTGTTTAAAAAAAGAAACGGTGTGTGTGGCTAAGTATCTAAAGCAATATGCCATAGCAATTAGAAAGAGTAACATTATCATTGTATTTGAAAGAATAAAGTATAAAGAATAAGATAAATTTCCTCGTAAAACATCCGGAATCACTTCCATGGATAAAACTCCAATTAAGATTATCGCAACGTATTTCATCCATCCACGCACATCAACGTTCATTTCCTTTGAAAGAGACTCCATGTACGCTTTAGGAGAGTCACCCACAATTCGTTCAATTGGTGTGCCAGATTTCTCAGCTTCAATAAGATGATCTTCTAATTCATTCACTATGTTATTGATTTCGTCCTCATGTTTCCCGCTAGAGAATAAGTAAATTCTTAAATTTTCTAAAAAGGTTTGGCTTTCTTTTGATAATGATGAATGCATCATCCTTTTATTCTCCCTCCTGTCCTTCTAATAAGTGATGAGTCAATACACGATTCACGTTGTCTTTAAGTGTGAGCCATCTTTCTTTAAATAATTGAAGTTCTGTTTCCCCTTTTGGTGTGAGAGAGTAGTACTTGCGTTTCGGCCCCGCTGTTGATTTACGCAGAGTGGAAGTAACAAGGTCCTCTTTTTGCATTCGTAAGAGTAAAGGGTAGATGGTGCCCTCGCTAAATGATTCAAAACCATACGCTTCAAGCTTTTTGGCTAGCTCATATCCATACACCTCGTTTTCATCGATGATGGATAGTAAGCATCCATCAATAATTCCTTTCATCATCTGTGTTGTAGACAAGCAAGCACCAACTTTCAGCTATCTTAATATCTTGTATTACAAGGTATAACCAAAGTATAAAATGAACTAACTTGTAATGCAAGGGTTATTTATCATGTTATGCAAGGTAGTGGTTCAGGTGTACTTTTTTCAAACGAGGAAATACTAAAAGATGTGTATGAACATTGAATTTCCGCAATTCAATACTGACATTTCTCACGTGTATTAGTATAATGGGAACGGCGGAGGGAGGAGAACGATGTCTGATTCCAAAGAAAAGCCACGAAACACGTTATACGAAGAACGCGTGTCGCAGGCAAAGGTTGTCCGTAAATGGGTATTTATCTCATTGATTGCGATTATCTTGATTGGTGCTATAATTGCTATAAGTGGATATATTTATTTAAAGGGTTCAATTGAACCGATGGACAAGGATAATGGTGAACAAATTGAAGTAAGTATTCCAATAGGCTCGACGCCAGGAGGGATAGGCGGGATCCTAGAGGATGCTGGGCTCATTTCAAATGGAACCATCTTCAAATATTATGTTCGATATTTAAACGAATCTGATTTCCAGGCTGGTGACTATGCGTTATCAACGGAGATGTCGATGGAGGAAATCATTCATGCATTAAAAGATGGTAAGGTGGAGCAGGAGTCTGTTTTTAATTTTACCATTCCTGAGGGCTTCTGGCTTGAAGATATTGTGAAACGAATAGCGGAAGCAACGCAGTACAACGAGGACGAAATTCTTGAGAAAATGCAAGATGATGAATACATAGAATCACTGGTTGATCGCTACCCGATTCTTGGAAAGCAAGTATTAGATGGTGAAATTCGTCATCCATTAGAGGGGTATTTATTCCCTGCAAGATATGACTTCGTAGATGAAAATGCATCAATTGAAACGATTATTGAAACGATGCTAGAACGTACTCAGTCTGTATTGGATCAATATTCGGATCAGATTGAAAGTAGTAATTACACTTTGCATGAAATTATGACGCTTGCTTCCATTATTGAACGCGAAGCGCAAACATCTGAAGACCGCTACCTAATCTCTGGGGTGTTATATAATCGTTTAGATGATAATATGAAGCTTCAGGTTGACCCGACGGTTGCCTATGCAGCGGGATCTCATCTTTACATGACTTCGCTCGATGATTTAGACGTTGATTCGCCTTATAACACATACATGTATGAAGGTATACCAATTGGCCCGATTGCAAGTCCTGGGGAGGATTCAATTAAAGCGGCGCTCGAACCAAGAGTGACGGATTATCTATTCTTCTATGCGCGCGTGACTGGTGAAGTTATCTATAACAGCTCGTATGAAGATCATCAACAGGTAGTAGAAGAGTATCGACAGGAATGGATCGATGCAGGAGAATAAGCAGTTGAAGAAATAGAATAGAGGATGGAAGGAATGGATTATTCATTCCTTCCTCTTTTTAATCATAAGGAGCAGAGCGTCATGTTTGATGAAGAAATACTTGATTATTTAGTTGCTCTTACACCTAAGCGATCTGACTTAATCGAGGAAATGGAACAGTATGCTAAAGAACACTCAGTTCCGATTATGGATCTGGTTGGGATAGAGAGTCTTCTCCAATTAATGCAGCTAAATCCGCCAAAGAGAATCTTAGAGATTGGTGCGGCTATTGGTTATTCAGCGATACGGATGGCTACAGCGCTTCCAAATACAGAAATAGTCACGATTGAGAGAGACCCTGAGCGTGCAGCAAAGGCGAAATCGTATATTGAGCAGGCGGGCTTGGGAAATCGCATTCACCTGATTGAAGGGGATGCGTTAGATGTAGTGGAAATACTTGAAAAAATGCCATTGTTTGATGTATTATTTATTGATGCAGCTAAGGGGCAATACAAACGCTTTTTTGAATTATATACGGAGCTAATAGCTTCTGGTGGT
The DNA here is from genome assembly GCA_037965595.1 of Alkalihalobacillus sp. FSL W8-0930. Taxonomy (NCBI): domain Bacteria; kingdom Bacillati; phylum Bacillota; class Bacilli; order Caryophanales; family Bacillaceae; genus Alkalihalobacillus; species Alkalihalobacillus sp. FSL W8-0930. The sequence goes on from CP150183.1 coordinate 1,347,271, forward strand.
ATTGTGTACTCAGATAATGTATTATTCAGGGGGCTAGTTGCAAAGAGTGATGTATCAAACAAGCGGCTATCTAAGCTTGCTGGTAAAATTCATTCGTATAATCAATACCTGATGGAACATCCTGCTTTCTTAACACGAGTGCTACCTATTGGGGATGGACTTGCTGTAAGTATAAAGAAATAAAGGATATTGAATGAACAATCTAGAAGAATAGATTTAATTATTGAAAAGAGGACAGTAACATGAATCATAAGCCTATTATTATCGGGGTTGCGGGCGGTACGGGCTCAGGCAAAACAACCGTAGCTAAAGAAATTTTTCGTCAGTTTAATGAACAGTCCATCGTATTAATTGAACAAGATGCATATTATAAGGATCAAAGTCATTTAAGTATGGAAGAGCGTTTACAAACAAACTACGATCATCCACTTGCTTTTGATAATGAATTGCTTCTTCATCAATTAGAACAATTGACTAGTCAACAGGCTGTGCAGAAACCTGTATATGATTATGCAAACCATACGCGTTCTGAGGAAATTATACCGATTGAGCCAAAGGATGTTATCATTCTTGAAGGCATTTTAATACTTGAAGATGAAAAGTTACGTAATATGATGGATATTAAGCTATTTGTTGATACAGACGCTGATATCCGTATTATCCGTAGATTGTCACGTGATATCAAAGATCGTGGACGATCCATTGATTCGGTGATTGACCAATATACAAATGTGGTAAGACCGATGCACCTACAATTTATTGAACCGACAAAACGGTATGCTGATTTAATTGTACCTGAGGGTGGCCAGAATAAAGTGGCAATTGACTTAATGGTTACAAAAATTCGTGCAATTATTGAAGCTAAATCATTGCTAACTTAATAAGTAAGACAATTGTCTTAGCTTATCTAGTATAGGAACTATTATAACTTGTATCTTATGAGGAGTGAGTCAAGTGGCAGAAGAGAAAAAGCACTATATGACATTGGATGGTAAGAAGAAACTTGAAGAGGAACTTGATTATCTAAAAACTGAACGACGTGCAGAAGTCGTTGAACGTATAAAGGTTGCTCGTAGTTTTGGAGATCTTTCTGAGAACTCTGAGTATGATTCTGCGAAGGAAGACCAGGCGTTTGTAGAAGGTCGTATCCTGCAAGTAGAAAAAATGATTCGTAATGCAATTATTATCGAGGAAGAAAGTTCTCCAGGAAACATTGTTTCTCTAGGTAAAACGGTACGCTTTGTTGAACTTCCTGATGGCGATGAAGAAGAGTACATCATCGTAGGAAGTGCAGAATCTAATCCATCTGAGGGTAAGATTTCTAACGATTCTCCACTCGCTCAAAGCTTGCTTGGAAAAACAATCAAAGATCGAGTGACAGTAAGTACTCCAGGTGGAGACATGGAAATCGAGATTAAAGAAATTAAGTAAGTACACACATGCGAAACCTATGAAATTGGGTTTCGCATTTTTAATTTGCAGCTAGTACTTCTTCACTAGTTTGTTTATCTAAGACCTCTTGAACTTCCAGATGAAGACGATATAATGAGAAGGAAGATTACTTTTCATTCATAGAATCCTATGTATAATAGAGAGAGAATGAGTATGAAGGGATGATTCAAGTATGGTAGGAAATCGTTACGAAACACGCAGGCGAAAGAAAATGAGTCGAATCTTAAATATAGCCATTGGTGTGGTTATTGCACTTATACTAATTGTAGGAGTCTCAATTTTCTTGAATGGGAATAACGATGAGACCGCTAATCAAGGCCAAGAAAATACTACGGGTAATGATTCAAACCAAACGGGAAGCGGCAGTGCTGGTATCAAGGATCCAGCCTCACCTGATAGCAACGACGACGCTACAGCAAGCGATGATGAAGAGGAAAACCAAGACAGCGTAGCGGATGGTCGTACAGAAGACGAAGATGATGATGCAAACGCTCAAGACGACGAGGATACAGAAGAGGCTACCGAGGATGAGGATCGTGAAGAGGACGGTCAAGAAGACGAGGAGCAAGAGCCACTTGGTACAGAACAAACAGGTGACTTTAAGCCCGACTTTACTCAAGGTAGTCAGAACTGGAACGAGATGGTAGCGGCAGTCGGATCACCACAAGGGCTATCCGGTGAAAGTGAAATGACTCTGTGGAGATTAGAAAATGGAGGTTCTCCAACCTCTGCAGTAGGGACGTTCAGTGATAAAAACGATCAGGGTAGCTACAGCAACCCTTACCGCGTTCGAATTGAATGGCAGGACGGCCAAGGCTGGCAGGTTGTTTCCACTGAGCAACTATCAAGCAATCCATACAGATAAACCAAAGCTTGTTTAAAGAGTATCACTCTTTAAGCAAGCTTTTTTAATTGTTTATTCGCTCTAGGACTTCACGAAACGGTTGGTTTACTCTTACATTATTAAATGAATGAAACGGGTCCTTCCTACGATCTAATCGTTCTAAGACCGTCCATATGGTGAATTTGGAAGGATGTAGTGAAGCGTCCTCGAGTTCTTCCCATTCCAATGGCGTAGCAACATAACCAGTATCTCCACGTGTTGAATATGGCGCAATGATTGTTTTGCCTGCGTCATGCTGCAGGTAATCAAGGTACAAGCGACCCTTTCTCTTCTTTTTTAGACGTTCCAATGTAAAAAGCTCTGAATGTTGTTCGCATAGAAAATTGCATAGAAAAAATAAAAAAGATCGTGTCTCTTCATATGTGAATTCATCAAGTGGTAAAGGGATATATAGCTGCAATCCTTTTCCACCTGATGTCTTAACATAGGCTTTCAGCTTAAAATAATCAAGTGCCTCTTTCGCCAATTTTGCCGCTGTAACAGCGAGATGAAATTCATTGATAGAGGGTGGGTCTAAGTCAATCACCATTTCACTAGGACGATCATCAGAATACGTTTGATATGGAATATGAAATTCAAGCGCTAACTGATTTCCGAGCCAAAGCAATGTATCATACCCGTTGCAGAGGATATAATCAATGTCTTCATACTTGATGGATGTAACAAAATCAGGTGCTGAGTCTGGACGATTTTTCTGATAGAATCGCTCATCGCCGCCTCCATGAGGAAACCGAATCACTGTCAGGACACGATTATGCAAAAAGGGTAGAAGGTGTGGAGCAATCTGTTGAAGATAAAAGAGATAGTCATCCTTTACGGCGTGGTCCCAAATAGGTTTATCAGGGTGCGTCATCTCCATATATTCTTTTGGTAAAGATAAATCTTTTCTCAATCGATTGTATGTACATCCATCAGGATCCATCGATAAATTAAAATCCAAGAATCTCGGTTCACGCATATTCTTATCATTCATGCTGATGCTTAAGATGTCTGCACAGATTCCAGGTGGTAAAATCCATCCGTTAGCTCCATGCTTTTTACCTTTTTGCTTAAACAATCCAATAAGCGTTTGACGTTGCTCCTCCGAAAAACCGTGTGTTACTTGTACAACAGGTGTTAGCGTTTCATTCTCATAGACCTGACCAGTAAAATATTGATTTGTTGATTGATAGTGGGTAAGAATGACTGTTCCTTGTTTAGGAAGCTTCCACTTTAACCAATCAGACGAACGCTTACCTTCAGTCCATTGACTTGTTGTTTTTTTAGCTAGAATCCCTTCTCCTGCCTCGAATGATAGCTGCCTAAGTAAGGGATCTACATGTGTAAAGCGTTGGATGGAGAGGAGACGGTTACTGGATAACTTTGAGAAAAAAGCGTCTAAATGCTTTATACGATCGCATAAAGGCAGATGAGAAAGTGATTCTTGATTTAATTGAATAAGATCAAACACGATTAGTGAGCAAGGAAATGTCTCAGCTTGGGTTTCGATGGTTCTCTTTGCGCGAAGCTTTGATCTAGTATGAACCTTTGAGAAATCACTGCATAATGGTGAGCGCAGATAAACGAGCTCAGAATCTAGAATAAAGGATGAATAAGGAAAGGAATGTTTTTTTATTTCATCTATAATTTCTGGGAACTGCGAAGTCATATCCCGACCATTTCGACTTTGCAAGCGAACAAGTGAGGGCGTCACAATAAGTAAACACCGGAACCCATCAAATTTTGGTTCATACAGCCAGTGGTTTCCATGAGGTAGCTCAATAGTACGCGTTGCAAGCATTGGTTTAATGGTCACATGATACTCCTCCGTTTCTCTTCAGTTAGTTTAAGTGTTTCACCTTAATCTATACATAAAAATAGAGCGACAATCAAACAGTAACAAAAAAGGGAGGCTACGATATGCATACGGTTTGGAAAGGAACGATCAGCTTTGGACTTGTCAGTATTCCAGTCAAGCTCCATACAGCGACAGAAAACAAAGATATTAAGCTTAGACAGCTTCATAAGAAATGTCACACACCGATCTCATATCAGAAGACATGTTCAAACTGCGAAGAGGAAGTGAAACAAGAGGATATTGTGAAGGCATATGAATACAGCAAAAACAAATTTGTCGTATTAGATGAAGAAGATTTAGAAGCACTAAGAAAAGAAAATGAAGAGAAAGCCGTAGAAATTCTTGATTTTGTAAAGCTTGAGGAAATTGACCCGATTTACTTTGAAAAGAGCTATTTTTTAGCTCCTGGTGATGGGGGATCTAAAGCGTACTCCCTTCTTCATAAAGCACTCGAGCAGTCTGGGAAAATTGGTGTGGCAAAAATCATCATTCGTTCAAAAGAACAATTAGCCATTGTACGTGTCTATCAGCAATGTTTACTAATGGAGACAATACATTTTCCTGATGAAGTAAGAAGCGTGGATGAAGTACCATCCATTACAGGAGAGAAGCAGGTTGATGAAAAGCAGTTAAAGACAGCACTACTTTTAATAGATCAATTAACAAAAACGTTTGATCCTGCTGCTTACCATGATGAGTATAGAGAAAATCTCATGAATCTCATCGAGCAAAAACAAGCTGGAGCAGAAACCGTAACACCTTCAGCCCAGAAGCAAACTGCAACAAATGTGACAGATCTAACAGAAGCACTGCAGCTATCGTTAGAACGCACGAAGCCAAAGCGCAAAGCAGCAGTGAAACGAAAGGCACCAGCGCGTAAAAAAGCCTAACCTATTTTTCGGTCATCAAAAATGGTGTATACTGGACGTATTACTCATGTTTTATGAAGGAAAGGACGTTCGGTTGTGGTTATTGGAATTATTGGTGCAATGGAAGAAGAAGTCGTATTACTAAGAAGCAAGCTTGAAAATAGAGAGGATCGCGTGATTGCGGGCTGCGAGTTCAACGCAGGAACAATTAACGATGTGAAAGTTGTATTATTAAAATCAGGCATTGGTAAAGTAAATGCAGCGATAGGGACCACTCTTTTAATTCAACTTTATTCACCTGATCGAATCATTAATACTGGTTCGGCAGGTGGATTTTATCCGTCTTTAACTGTTGGAGATATCGTTATTTCAACAGAGTTGCGCTATCACGATGTGGATGCGACTGTATTTGGCTATGAATATGGTCAGGTTCCTCAAATGCCGGCTTTTTATCAGCCGGATACACATTTAATGCAAGTAGCAGAGGAAGCAGCGCAGAAAGTAGGCATTCATTCAGAAAAAGGATTAATTGTATCAGGTGATTCATTTATGAGTGATGAAACACGTGTTGAAGAGATTAAGCAGCTCTTTAATGAACCGTATTGTGCTGAAATGGAAGCAGGAGCTATTGCACAGGTTTGTCAGCAATTTGAGGTTCCTTTTGTGATTATTCGGGCACTATCTGACATTGCTGGAAGTGATGCGAAGATGTCGTATGATCAATTTCTTGAAACAGCTTCTGTGAATTCTGCTAAACAAGTGCTTTTAATGGTTGAAGCACTAGCTAATTAATAGGTTAAACCTTCCTTTACTCCCTACTATTACATCATCTCTGGCATAAAAAGAATGATAGAATGATTGATAGATAAGAGGGAGGCGGTTTGAGTGGAAACGAAAAGAGAGAAGATTCTACTTGGCAAGCAAGAGGATTATAATCGATTTGGATATGTTCTTTGGTCACTGGCCGCTTTTTTATACGTGGGACTAGTTATCCCGGAAGACTTAGCACAAACAACAAGGCCTCCAGAACTAATGATACCTGCGATTTGCTTGTCGTTAGTAGGAGCAGTTATTTGTAATCGATTAGCTGTCCGAGCGAAGAAAAAATTACACGATGAATGAATAGAAGAAGATACAGGGACAAAACTAAAATTAATGAGAGAATGACGAATGATTCTAGATGTAATCATTCGTCATTTGTGTTTTCCGTATCTTTCAGTAAGACGAGCGGAAGGAGAACCCGACACTCCTGTGGAAAAGTACGCGGTGAAGACTCTGTAGCGGTGCTTTTTCCGCGAAAGGGGCTGAGGCCGTACCCCATAGCCGTCAAGTTAAGAAAGGAAAAAGAAAGAGCTCATCCTTTATCTTGTAGTGGATCTAGTATTTTCCATCAGGGTACGTATGGATAGATTGGCTCTTTTTATATTTTTTTGCACCGGATTCTACCGTTTTACTCCATACGCGCATGTGTTTCATAGGCGATCTGTAAGATGTCATAGGGACTTTGATGGCGGTGGCGATGGTCTTTTCGTCCATATCGGTAAATGTTCTCGTAGATATTTTCTAGAACGTCTTCTAATGAAGAACGATGATAGAGAGCGTATCCTTTTGACTCTTCTATAGCCCTTTTGGCATGATGGATACACTTGTATTCACTGCCTTCGAGGTGGTGTTTTTGATGAAGATAGAACCGGCATTGAAACGCCACCATCGAAGAAAGCAGAATGTGTATAAGTTTCCCATACATGTGGCAGAGAAACCGATCTGGATTCATCGCGCGCACGTGATCAATGGCGAAAAGGGATTTCCACGTTTTGAAAAGAATCTCGACTTGCCAGCGTAAGGAATACATCGGATACAATGCTTGCACATCCATTTCTTCCTGTGTTAGGTTAGTGGCAAGGATTTGGGTATGATCCTTTTTGTCGGCGGATTGGGTATGACCCCCTTTCCGTCTTCTTTTTCGTAAACCGGCTTTCCTCTTGTTTTGTTGATCCTCTGTCAATCGTTGCACGATGACACGGGTTTGAAGGGTGTTCTTTCCTTTGACCCCTAATTGGATGACCCCATAATCTTTGATCGCTCCCGGTTCTAGCTGCTTCGCATCTTCTTCTGGTTTGATTTGGATTCGTTCCCCTTGATCATCTCTAGTCCAATAGGTCATATTGGCCGGCGTCCGCGTGATATAAGAAGCGCCTGCACGATCAATTTGTTTCAAATGGTCGCCAGAAAAGTAGCCGAGATCACGGATGATCAAATCTCCTGGCTGGATCGTATCGGCTAATGCATAGGCGGCGTGATGGTCACTTTCTCTTGAACCGCAAAGTAAGGTATGCAAAAATTTCCCCTCATATAGCTCATACTCTAAATGAATTTTCGCTCCATCTGAAGAAGTACCTTCTTTCCTTGGTCGTTCAAATGAAGTCGCATCTAAGATGCGGATCCGAGAAAACGGGGTCTCCGGAAGAGGTGGCATGGCGATGACCTCTTGTTTGCCCGCCAATTGAAAAAACACATGCTTCAAAAAAGCGGCTCCTTTTTCATCGAAGCGTTGGTGTAAGGCTTGTTTGGAGAGCTGGGTATTCGATTCACGCGAAAGAGCTCCACAAAGCTGTGTTAACTCTGTAGAACCCACGGGTTGAGGCAGAAACGCACAAATACTCAAGAAATCCTCAGGTTTTAATTTCTTTAGACGCTGTACAAACCCAACGTCTCGGGCAGATTGGCGAAGGTTCGGTACAGATAAAACGTCCAACACGGTTTTCGCAAACGTACTGAACTCCTCTTTTAAAGACACAAACGATCCCTCCCTAGGACTGGTTAAACCCCCATCCTAACGAAGAATCGTCTATAATTAAACCGATTTTACTTAACTTGACGGCTATGGGCCGTACCCACGGAAAGGGAGGGATTCTCCTGAAGCGGATATTGTGCTAGGTTCGTGTTTTGCTATCCCCATTAATATTAACTCTCAGCTTTTTTTATATTTAATCTTGGTCTTCTTGTAAGATCGCAAGAAAAGCAACAAGTAACCTAGCTGTAAGGCCCCAGATCACATGACCATCGTATTCAAACACATACTCTGTCATTGTATGCTTTTGTCCCTTATAGGCAGATTGATTGGCGATCTTATGAAGCGGGAAATCCTCTGAGAATTCAAGGTGAAGCATGGTCTTGTGTTCATTCGGTGGATGCTCAAGTAGATAGGATAGCGGAACTCGAAACGTAGCAGATACTTCTGCTTGATTTGGGTTCACTGCACTTGGATCCTGGATATAACAAACATAAGGATAGATTTTCCCTCGTCTTGGGCTCATCACGGGTTCTAGAGCAGAAGACGTAAGAACGTCAAAATCATTGTGAGATAGTCCGAGCTCTTCACATAATTCGCGACATGCAGCAGCCAGCGGGTTCACATCATCTGGATCAATACGTCCTCCTGGAAAACAAATTTCACCTGGTTGACTTCGTAACGTCAAGGCACGAACCTCAAACAAAACTGATAAGCTTTGATCCTCCTCACGTACAAGAGGAATAACAATGGCAGCATCACGACTTTTATCAAGTTTATGGTTAGATAAAATCGACTGGATTAATTGAATATCATTCATATGAATCCTTTCTTCATTGTGAATGGGTTGTGAGGGTAGAAAATGTGTAAGGATATATGACAAAATTACTGTATCCTCATTCTAATTGCATTAAAGTAAGACGTAGGAAAGGTCATTGACCTAGCTTCCAAAATGTTCTCTCTACTCTCCCCCATTGGGCGGTTCGCTAAGCGAGCCGCCACTTTTTTAGTATAATAAGTCCAGAAATTCTTCTTTTGTGACCTTGCCAAAGAAGGAAGAAATGTCAACATCTTTGAGTGCTTTTGCTAGCTCCTCAGAATCATATCTTGTGCCTACAAGTAATTCTTCAAGCTCACTGACATCTCTTACACCAAAGAAATCCCCGTAAATCTTGCAGTCTTCAATATGACCGCGACGTACATTCAAGCGAACATCTACATTTCCACCTGTAAAGCGTTTTGTGCGCTGCATATCAAAGGCAGGAGACTTTCCGTAGTTCCAATCCCAATTTTGGTACCGTTCTTTAGAGAGCTTGTGGATGGCTTCCCAATCATCGTCAGTGAATGTGTACGTTGGAATCTCACCATCTGTATTAAAGATGTATTGAAGAAGCAGTTGTTTAAATTCATCCATTGAAATAGGGTGCTCTAGGAATTCACTCACATTGGCCACACGGCTTCGAATCGATTTAATTCCTTTTGAACGAATTTTCTCGTCCTTTACATTTAAGGCAGAAACGACGTTCTCAATTTCTGAATCAAGCATTAATGTTCCGTGACTAAACATACGTCCCTTTGTAGTAAATTGCGCATTACCAGAGATTTTCCGTTCTCCAACGTGAATATCGTTACGTCCGCTAAGCTCAGCTTGTACGCCTAATTTTGCAAGAGCCTGTACGACAGGTTCCGTAAACTTTTTGAAGTTATGAAAAGAGTGTCCATCATCTTCGGCGATAAAGCTGAAGTTTAAATTCCCTTCATCATGATATACTGCACCACCACCAGAGAGGCGTCTGACAACGTACAGATTTTTTTCCTTTACATAGTCAAGGTTGATTTCTTCGTATGTATTTTGATTTTTACCGATAATGATCGATGGGCGATTCACATAAAACAGTAAATACGTATCCTTTGGATCAAGTGTTTTTAGCGCATATTCTTCAATGGCTAGGTTAAGTTCTGGGTCTGTAATTCCCGAGTTATCAATAAATTTTAACATGTTGGATCGCTCCCTTAATTCATACATTCTTTCCTTATAGTATAGCCATAATTGCTCCTAGGGTCGAGTATACAGCTTGTTAATATGCATTTTGCATCTTTTTTAACAAAATACTGTAACTTTACCTAAAGATGTCCGTAATAGTAATAGGGGGGAGAGGCACTTGAAGGAAAACCTTGTGAGAGAAGCGGCTGTCAAGTACCAAGCACAGCTTGTAGAAAAGGCTGGTGGTGGATTTTCGGGTCAAGTGTATGTCGTTCGGCACCTAGAGAGAGAGTACATATTAAAAGTGTATCATTCAAAAGACATTTCACTTAGACAGCTTCAGTCTCAGTTAATTTGGATGAATGCGCTAAAAGAGGGTGGACTTGCAGTACCAGAAATACTAAAAACGATTGCAGGTCAGACCGTCTATAAACAAACGACAGATGGTGAAGAGACCTATTATTATGTCGTCACATCTAAAATTAATGGAAGAATTCTACCATATAAGGAGTGGAATGCGGACTTTTATCGTATCTGGGGAAGAACACTCGGACGTATGCACCGGGTAGCCTCGACATTTAATGAGCCAGATGAAGAGTTTGATCTCCCGCATTGGAGTACAACGTCTAGTTATTTAGCGATTCATGAAAGCTTTGATGATCAAATGCTTCAAAGGTTTCATGAAATGATTGACTACTCATCTGGTTTACCAACATCCAATCAAACCTTTGGAATTATTCATCATGACTTACATCATGAGAATTTATTGATTAATGATAGTCAAGGATATCCAATTGATTTTAGCGATGTTCAGTACAATTACTTCTTTTACGATATATCTATTTCGATTTATCATGCACTGCAATTTGTTCGAGAATCAGAAAGGCATGACTTTCTTAGAATCTTTATAACCGAATTGTTTAAAGGGTATGAACAAACGTTTCAACATGTCGATATGTTTGGAGACTGGATGAGCCAATTACCAATTTTTTTAGAATATCGTCGACTGTATTCGTATCGTTACTTGCAGCTTTATTTGCCAGATGAGAAAAAGAAAATAGTTCGTCATAAGCTCCAAGACATGCATAGGAGAATCCTTGATCGGACACCGGTAGTAAGCCTTTCTAAATCGTTAATTGAAGAGATTAACCAAATGCGGTAAGCATAGAAAAGCGGTCCCCATCAAGATTTGAAGGGACCGCTCTTTTAAACGTTAAGAAATGCCTAACCATACAGCAGCTAGGAGGCCAATGATGGCAATGACAATCCAAAGAACAACCAATTTCCAAATATACTTGATCCAACGAGTATATGGAATACCAGCTAAAGCAAGGCAGGCCATTAATACTCCGTTTGTCGGATTAATCATACTCATGACACCATCTCCGTACTGGTAAGCAAGCACTGCAACCTGACGTTGGATATCAAGTAAATCCGATAGAGGCGTCATAATTGGCATGGTTGTTGCTGCTTGTCCACTACCTGAAGGGATGAAGAAGTTAATAAATAACTGTACAAAGAACATACCCACTACGGCAAAGGTTCCTGGAATCTGACTGATCATTTCTGAAAGCTGATAGACAATGGTATCTAGAACTTGACCTTGCTCCATTACCACTAAAATCGCGCGAGCAAACCCAACAATTAACGCCCCATAGACAACTTCCTTCATGCCGTTTGTGAAGGCTTCGAACGTTCCGTTAATCCGTAAGCCACCAATGAGTCCAGCTACAAGGCCAATGGCTAAGAATGTACCTGTCATTTCAGTTAAGTACCAATCCCATTGGAAGATTCCAACTACATTCAGCGCAAAACCTGCGACAACCGAAATTAAAACAAAGGCATGCTTGCGTGTGAAGGCAATTTGTTCAGTATTATCAGAAGCAATGCTATCTTGCTTTGGTAGGTCAGCCAAGTAGCTTTTTGAAGGATCTTTTTTAACTTTCATCGCATAACTCATCACAAGTGTAATGGCTGTAATCAGGAAAATGAGATAGATAATAAACCGGAAGCCAATTCCACTAAATAAAGGAACCTCAGCAATCGTTTGCGCTACCCCGACTGTGAATGGATTCAGCATCCCGCCAACAAATCCACAGACAGCACCGAGACTAAGCATAGACATCCCGGTAATCGAATCATAGCCTAGTGCTCTTGCAACGGCTATACCGATTGGAACAAAGATGATAACCTCTTCAGATAAGCCAATTGTTGCACCTGGTATAGAGAAAGCAATCATAATGATGGGTAATAAAAGGACTCCATTATGCTTCAGTCGATTGACTAATGCATAAACAGCAGCATCTATAGCTCCTGTTTTAGTAATGACACCAAAAGTACCTCCGATTAAGAATATATAAAAGATAATTTGTGCCGAATCTTCCATCCCAAGTGGAATGGCTTGTAGAATTTCAAATGGTGTAATTGGACTTGATTCAACAGATTGATAGCTTCCTTCAACCAATATCGTTCGTCCATTTTCTTCTACTCTCTCAAAGGAGCCAGCCGTTAAGAAGTAAGTTGATAGAGCAGCTAATACAATCATAAAAGATAAAATTGCATAAGTATGTGGTAATTCCCATTTCCGCTTCTTGTTAGTTAGTTGTTTCTCTTGTTGTATCAATTTAAACACCTTACCAATCTAGAATAATTATACAGTGAAATGTATTTTGTCTTTTTATAGAATAAAGGATACAATAGAAAAGTCAAGTTAGTCTTTTGGAAACATGGAGGGATTTTTGTGAAAGAGAAATTAAAAGAAGTAATTGAGAGTAAGAGAGATAGCTATTTTCAGATCAGCCAATATATCGGAAACAACCCTGAGCTAGGTCATGAGGAATTCAAAGCATCGAAGGCATTAACAGATGAACTATCTAAAGAAGGATTCTCAGTAAGCCTTGGAACATGTGGATTACAAACAGCATTTGAAGCAGTATATGATAGTGGAAAGCCAGGACCAAAAATTGGGTACATGGCAGAATACGATGCTCTTCCTGATCTTGGTCACGCGTGCGGACATAATCTAATTGGGACAATGGCTGTTGCTGCAGGTATTGCATTAAGCAAGGTAATCGATGAGACAGGTGGTGCTGTTTATGTATATGGAACACCAGCTGAGGAAACAAAGGGTGGTAAAGTCAATATGTCTGATGAGGGAGTCTTATCTCATTTAGATGCTGCAATGATGGTTCACCCTTCTGCAGAGCATATGGCAAGTGGCTCGTCTCTTGCTATGGATGCGATTCAGTTTGAATTCTTTGGTCGTGCATCTCATGCTGCCAATTCACCTCATAGAGGTATTAATGCACTTGATGCTGTCATTCAAACGTTTAACAGTATTAATGCTCTACGTGAACATCTCACTTCGGATGTTCGAATTCACGGGATCATTACTGATGGCGGACAAGCGGCTAATATCGTGCCTGATTACGCAAAAGCTCAGTTTTATGTGCGTTCAGCAAAACGATCAGACCTGACACCAATACTTGAAAAGGTGAAAAATTGTGCAAAAGGAGCAGCACTTGCTACAGGCGCACGCTTAGAGTATTCGTTCTATGAATTTTCGTATGATGATATGAACACTAACGATGCGTTGTCATCACTCTATACAGCAAATGCGCTTGAGCTAGGTGTAAGCAAAGATCAAATTAAAGTAGAGGAAGATGGCGGTTCTCTAGACATGGGGAATGTCAGCCAAGTGGTTCCATCCATTCATCCATACGTAAAGATCACAGATAATGGTGCTGATTATCATACACATGAGTTTAGAGAAGCAGCATTAAGCGATGAAGGATTTGAAGGGCTGATACTCGGCGCGAAGTCTATGGCATTAACAGGCTATGACTTATTAACAAAGCCAGAACTGTTGCAAAAAGTGAAAGATGAATTTAATGAGTGGAAGAAGGATAACTAAGAGAGCCTTGGACAGAACGTTAATGTAGATATCCAAACACGAATATAGCAATATATCCGCTACAGGAGAATCCCTCGCTTTCCACGGGAACGGCCCCAGCCCCTTTCGCGGATAGGGCGCCGCGACAGTGTCTTCACCGCGTTCTGTTCCGTAGGAGTCTCGGGTTCTCCTTCCGCTTGTTCAAATAATCACGAAAGGCGAATGATTCTGCAATTGAATCATTCGCCTTTTCAAAGTGATTTTAAGTTATGTTCCGTGCTTTTTCTACCCATTTATTTTATATCGCGAGAAACGTTTCTCTACATAGTTTTGCGGAATGGCAACAATCGTGCACAGTCCCCAATAAATAAAGGCTAATAACACATACATGGTGAAATAATCAAATTCTCTTCCGCCAACGATTTTGGCCATTTGCATAAGCTCTGGGACCGTAATCATTGCGGCTAAAGAAGTGGCTTTAATTAAATCAAGAAACACATTAAAAAGGGGAGGCGTCGCAACGAGTGTCGCCTGTGGAATGATGATCCGTTTTAATGTGTGCCAGTAAGTGAAGCCAAGGGTTCGACTTGCTTCCCACTGTCCACGGTCAATGGAGGCAATGGCTGCACGGTTAATTTCAGCTGTATAACCTGCCACATTCATTGTAAAAGCAATAAGGGCAGCGGTAACCGCACTCAACTGAATGCCGATCGCTGGAAGGCCCTGATACAACAAGAACAGCATAACAAGAATAGGAACGCCTCGAATAAAGGAGATATACAGTCTGGCAGGATAACGAAGAAAAATAGACGATGAATTTCGTGCCAGTCCAATCAATAATCCGAGAATGAGTCCAATTCCCATACTTACAAATGCAATGAGCAGTGTATAGCCGAGCCCCCGTAAAACATAGGGGACTGAGCGAATAGCAAGATCTAAATCAAACATGATGTAACTCCCATACTCTATTCTTCTATGTCAATGTCAGGCTCTACTGACACATCTGCTCCACCGAAGAATTGCTGAGAAATGTCGGAAATGGTACCATCTTCAAGCATGTCCCCAATGACACCGTTAATTTGTTCTTGAAGCGCGTCTTCCCCTTTTTTCATAATGATGCCTTGACTATTTGGGAAATAGGCGAGTGTCGGGTGGACGACCACATCTATTTCAGGAAGAGCTTCAACGGCTAAGCTTTGTAGGTAATAATCATTTAAAATAACATCTAAGCGTCCGTTTTCTACATCACGTAGGTATGTATCATTTGTTACGTTATCATAAATCACTTCTTCAGCTCCGTGCTCAATTCCAATCTGTGTATAGATCGTTGTTGCAGCTCCACCAGCTTTTTTCCCATCTAAGTCATCAAGTGTTTCAATACCAGATAGATCTTCACTACGTACAATCGCAGAACCATAAGAATGTTTGTATGGATCAGAGAAATTGAATTTCTCTTTACGCTCATCTGTAATGTCAATATCATTTGCGGCAATATCTACTCGTCCATTGTCAACAGCGGTTAAGAGGTTGTCGATCCCCATTTCACTAAACTCAATGTCAAGATCTAACCGATTTGCGACCTCACGTAGGACCTCAACTTCATACCCTGTTAACTCATCACTATCCTCTGCGTGATAGGAAGTGGGATAAAGTGTACCTGAAGTGCCGACAACAATGGTCCCTTTTTCCTGAATGTCGCTCCAAAGTGAATTTCCTTCATCATCACTCGAGCAAGCTCCTAGTAATCCCAGTAGAGCTACACCGGTAAGTGCGGTTGTGCTTTTTAAAACGTGTGGCTTTTTGATTGATTCAAACATGCAATCTTCCTCCATAAACGTGTAGTTGTAGTATATGTTTAGTCTCCTTAGTGATTATGGCATGAATGATAGGGGATATCAATTGGGTGAGCTGTGTATTTAAGTGAAGTAGTGTTTTTTATTTGACTAAAAGCACGCATTACTCATAAACTAAGCAAGCGTGCATAGATTGAATTATCCCTACTTGACAGATATGAATAACGGGATTAGAATAACAAAGCTATCATCATTAGAGGAGTGAACAAAACTGGATACTTTGTATGTTGTCATTATTTTAGCTGTTCTTCTTGGATTCGTTGGGCTGCTTTTCTATATGCAGAAAAAGCACATCTCTTTCTCCAAGCGTGTATTTACAGGTCTAGGACTCGGAATTTTGTTTGGATTAGCCCTTCAATTCTTGTTTGATTCAGACTCATTTGTTATTGAAACATCAGCGGATTGGATGAGTATTATTGGAAGCGGGTATGTACGATTCTTACAAATGATTGTCATGCCACTTGTCTTTATTTCCATTCTTTCAGCTTTTACTCGCCTAACGTTCACGAGTAACTTAGGTAAAATTAGTGCACTTATCTTAGGAACGTTAATTGCGACAACTGCGATTGCAGCCACAATAGGAATTGCTTCTGCATCCCTATTTGATTTAAATGCAGATCAAATTACTCAGGGTGAAGCTGAAACAAGTCGTGGATCTTCGCTTGAGGAAACGTCTGCCGGTATACAAGCGGATACGTTGCCACAACAAATCATAGAGCTTATCCCGTCTAATCCATTCTTAGACTTCACGGGTCAGCGTGCAACATCTACGATTGCTGTCGTTATCTTTGCTGCTTTCCTTGGCTTGGCTTATCTTGGTATTAAGCGTAAGCAACCTGAGCAAGCAGAGCATTTTGCTAAGATTACAGAAACGGTCTATGCCATTGTGATGCGCGTTGTTACATTAATTCTTCGCTTAACTCCATATGGGGTACTTGCCATCATGACACGTACGGTGGCAACAAGTGATTTAAATGCTATAGTCAGTCTAGGTGAATTCGTGGCAGCTTCCTATGTTGCATTAATTGCGATGTTCTTAGTTCACCTACTGATTGTATCTGTAATTGGCTTAAGTCCAGTTACATATTTGAGAAAAGCATTTCCAGTGTTGGCCTTTGCATTCACATCAAGAACGAGTGCAGGTGCCTTGCCAATGAACATTCAAACGCAAAAACAATTAGGTGTACCTGAAGGGATTGCAAACTTTGCTGGTTCGTTTGGTCTTTCAATTGGACAGAATGGTTGTGCAGGAATCTATCCTGCAATGCTAGCTGTTATGATCGCACCAACTGTCGGTATTAATCCACTTGCACCAGACTTTTTGATTTTCTTAATCTTCGTTGTTGCGATTAGTTCATTTGGTGTAGCTGGAGTAGGGGGCGGAGCAACATTTGCAGCCATCCTTGTTCTTTCTGCACTTGACTTACCAATCGCTTTAGCAGGTGTCTTAATCTCTGTTGAACCATTAATTGATATGGGACGTACAGCACTTAATGTAAGCGGAAGTATGGTTTCTGGTTTGTTCACAAGTAAAGTAACTAAACAGATTGATCAGTCTGTCTATAATGATCCAAACAGACGTTTAGATACACAGGAACTAGAAGCTTAAATTCTATAAGACGAACACTTCATCAGTTGATGGGTGTTCGTCTTTTTTTGTGCTTGTGCATCATGAATGGTTTTTGCTGCATATACTAGGATGACAAGGGAAATGAAAGGGAGCGAATGCTGCATGCAACCTAGGACATTTTACAATCTCCATGATAAGGAGATGTTGTTTGAGGACGTATTTCGCAACATTAAATCATTCATGCAGACACAACCAATTGCAGATTATAAGCTAATGCTTGGAACCGATTCACAAGTTCATCCTAAACAAACTCGTTTTATCACTGGAATCGTCATTCAACGATTAGGTCGTGGTGTATGGGCATGTGCAACAAAAACGATTGTTGAGCGTAAAATGCTGCAGCTTCATGAACGAATCTCCTACGAAACCTCGCTAACAGAAGAAATCGCTTCACTCTTTTCTGAACGCCATAAGGATGAGTTAATTCAATTGATTCTTCCGCGTATCTATGATGGTGCAACATTCTCTATAGAAGGTCATATCGACATAGGCGCAGGCAAAAAAAATCGTACAAGGGAATTTGTACGGGAAATGACGGGACGTATTGAGTCGTCAGGCCTTGAACCAAAGATTAAACCAGATTCATTTGTTGCTAGTAGCTATGCGAACCGGTACACAAAGTAAAAAAGTCTTTGCGACTAGACAGAATGCATATCCTCACGTAGACTAACGTTTGTCTAGAAAATATATGAATGTTGTTTACAAGAGGAGAACGATGTATGACACATAACCCCACTGGGAAAGAACGATTGGCTCTTGCCCTTTTACTTAGTATGCTTGCGGTACTTGGCCCGCTGAATATTGATATGTACCTGCCAAGCTTTCCTGATATCGCAACAGATCTCAAAGCGCGAGAATCCCTTGTGCAGCTTAGCTTAACGGCTTGTTTGTTTGGACTTGCCGTTGGACAGGTTGTTGTTGGTCCCATAAGTGACTCGCAGGGTAGGCGTAAACCGCTTGTGATTTCTGTTATTCTTTTTGCGCTCGCTTCATTATTGTGCGCGCTTGCTCCAAACATTACCTGGCTCATTATTGGTCGCTTCCTTCAAGGCTTCACAGCTGCAGGTGGAGTCGTCATCTCACGAGCAGTGGTACGAGACGTCTTCAGTGGCACAGAGCTAACGAAATTCTTTGCCTTATTAATGGTGATTAATGCGGTAGCTCCACTTGTAGCACCGATTATTGGTGGAGCCATTCTGTGGTTCCCATTCTCGAACTGGAGTACAATTTTTTATTTTCTTTCTTTTGTTGGCGTACTGATTGTTGGGATGGTGTTGTGGAGGCTGAAAGAAAGTCATCCACCAGAAAGAAGGACACCAAGCTCGTTATCATTTACTTTAAAAACATTTGCCGAACTATTTAGAGACCGTTCATTTATCGGTTACGCGTTAACATTAGGTTTTGCTCATGGTGGAAGCTTTGCTTATGTATCCGGTACACCTTTTGTTTACCAAGGAATATACGGTGTCTCGCCTCAAACTTTTAGTATATTGTTTGGTATAAACGGCCTAGCTATCATTAGTGGAACGTGGATTGTCGGAAGGTTTGTAGGAAAAATCCAAGAGCGAATTCTTTTACGATCCGGTGTGATCCTAGCTACAAGTGCAACGATTTTTTTACTACTTATGACAATGATTGAAGCTCCACTCGTATGGATTGTGGTTCCGATCTTTATCTACATGATGAGTATGGGAACGATTTTAACCACTTCGTATACATTAGGCATTAAAAAACAAGCGCACCGTGCCGGAAGTGCAAGTGCCTTACTGGGCTTGTTTCCATTATTAATTGGCGCAATGGTCGCACCGCTTGTTGGACTTGCGGAAGCATCGGCGGTTCCAATGGGTTTGATTTTGTTTAGTACGTGTGTACTTGCGCTAGGCTGTTTTTTCTTTATCACAACAAAGGAAGAAGCTTAACATTGCAGCATGAAGTTTAGAGGTGTATCATTTTTACTGTAGAAAAACCACAATAGGAGGCGCTTATGACTCATATAGAGAAAGATATTAAACTGCACCTTATTCGTCACGGGCAAACCATCTTTAATTTCCAGGATAAAGTACAGGGGTGGTCAGATACGCCTTTAACTGAAACAGGACGCACGGTTGCAGCGCGCCTAGGACGGGGTTTAAAGGATCGAAGCATTGACGCAATCTATTCTAGTGACAGTGGTCGAGCCGTTGAAACAGCAACCCTGATTCGAGAGAATAGTGAAAAACATGATATCGAATTAAAAACGGTCAAGGGATTAAGAGAAATGTACTTTGGAAATTATGAGGGTGGACCGAACCCAGTGCTTTGGGACGAGGTTCGTGAAAAGCTTTCTAATGGACAAGCTGAAGATAAAGAAGAAATGTACAAAACAGCTGGCATTGATGAAATCTGCCAAGCAGTTTCACAGCTTGATCCGGAAGCAGAAGAGTGGGAAGCCTATACAACTAGACTACTTGATTCCTTACAAGTGATTGTCGACGATGCAGCGAAAAACGGGCATGAGAACATTTACATTGTCTCTCACGGACTAAGCATTCGCGTGATCCTACACATCTTAAATTATAAACAAGGTTACTTAAAAATTGAAAATACAAGTATCTCAGAGCTTATTTATAAAGCAGGTGCCTTCCATACATTTGGCTCCGTTAATAATACAGATTTACTTGTTGAAACGATTGTAGCTGAGTAATTACTTTAGAGCCTCGCCTTGATAAAAGGAAGGCTCTTTTTTTTACACAAATGTTTAATTTCTGTATATAAAAGGATTTACGTGAATGGAATCGAACTTATACATATATCTTACTTGAAAGGATGATATTGTATGAGTTTAGAGATGATTCCTGGATTTCGTCAATTTCAGCAGTTGGATACGAGTTTGGATAAGCTACCATTTTTTCGAGTGAATGAAGGAGTGGCAACAAACAAGATAAAAGTGAACGGCATAAGTAAAATAAACTATTCCACGTACAATTATCTAGGGTTAAATGGAACAAACGAAATCAACGAAGCTGTGATTCAAGCGATTCAGCAGTATGGGACGTCTGTTTCAAGTAGTCGATTATTAAGTGGTGAAATTCCGTTGCATCGATCTCTTGAGCGCAATATTGCTGACTTTTTAGGAGTTGAGGATAGTATTGTTCAAGTAGGCGGACACAGTACAAATGTAAATACAATTGCACAGTTAGTAGACTCATCAGATTTAGTAATTTGTGATGCACTTGTGCATAACAGTATTATGCAAGGGGTGCAGCTTTCAGGATCAAAAATGATCCGATTCAAGCATAACGACATGCTTCATCTCGACAAGCTGTTAAAGAGATTTAGACACAAGTATCGAAATGTTTTACTCATCGTTGAAGGCGTTTATAGCATGGATGGAGACCTCTGTAAGCTACCAGAGCTCATTTCTCTAAAACACCAATATGATTGTTTACTAATGGTGGACGAGGCTCATTCAATTGGGACAATCGGTCGGGGTGGCAGAGGCATAACGAGCTATTACGGAATTGATCCTACAAATGTTGACGTGCTTATGGGATCGATGAGTAAATCACTGAATAGTTGTGGGGGATATATTGCAGGAAACAAATCGCTCATTACCTTTTTACGCTATAACCTTCCTGGCTTTGTGTTCAGTGTAGGGATGACGCCGGCTAATGCGGCGGCGGCCCAAGCCTCACTTGATGAGATTCAGAGAAAACCAGAGCTTGTAGAGAAGCTCTTACAGAATGCCGACTATTTTTTAGGGAAACTCGTTGATTTAGGAGTAGACACAGGCCTAAGTAAGAATTCACCAGTTGTTCCTCTTATCGTTGGAGATTCAGAGAAAGCCTTATGGTTCGCAGAGAAGCTATACGAACAAGGAGTTAATGCAATGCCCATCATTTATCCCGCAGTAAAAGAAACAGAATCAAGAATTCGTTTTTTTATGAGTGCCATTCATACAAAAGAGGATCTAGATTACACTGTTGAAGTCATCAAGAACATTGTGGATGAGGAAAAGGGACTTTAAATTTAAATCGTTTATATTAGATAATCCATATTAAACATTTATGATCTTTAACGGTACAGACACGACCAAGCCCACTCCCGCATAAGCATAAGAAACAGATTTTTGGGGGTGACGTATGGGGATACTTGCAGCAATCTCCTTTTTCGTTAAAGAAGTGGTTGTGTTTGTATCATATGTAAAGAATAATGCTTTTCCTCAGCCATTAAAAAAAGAGGAGGAACGAAAATACTTAGCGTTAATGGCAGAAGGCGATCCGGAAGCCCGTAACTTACTTATTGAGCATAATTTAAGACTCGTTGCTCACATCGTCAAGAAATTTGAGAATACGCGTGAGGACACAGAGGATCTTATTTCAATTGGGACTATTGGTTTAATTAAAGCAATTGAAAGCTATTCAGAAGGAAAAGGCACAAAGCTCGCAACGTATGCGGCAAGATGTATAGAGAACGAAATACTCATGCATCTTCGTGCGCTTAAAAAGGTTCGTAAAGATGTCTCGCTGCACGATCCGATTGGGACAGATAAAGAGGGAAATGAAATCACTTTAATTGATGTACTCCAGGAGGATGCCGATGACATTGTCGATGTGATCCAAACGAAAATGGAGAAAAAGCAGATCTACGAGTTTATACATGTGTTGGATGATCGTGAAAAAGAAGTCATTGTCGGCCGGTTTGGGTTAAGTTTAGAAGAAGAACGGACTCAGCGAGAAATTGCTAAGGAATTAGGCATTTCCCGAAGTTACGTCTCACGAATTGAAAAGCGCGCTTTGATGAAGTTGTTTCATGAGTTTTATAAGCAGAGTAAAGGGAAAGGGTGAGGGCTAGGTCATAACTAGCCTTTCTTACGCAAAAGATTTTAAATACACTCTTTTGTGGGAGACTTATGTAGCGAGATGATGTATAGAGAACGAAATACTCATGCATCTGCGGCACTCAAAAAAATCCGTAAAGATGCCCCCTGTACGATCGGAGCGGTACAGATAAAGATGGAAATGAATTGAATCTTATCGATGTGCTTCAGGAAGATGCGAATGATATTGTCGAAGTGATTATAAAAAAACCCAACCATAGTAAAGAAGTGGTTGGGTTTTTTATTATTATTGCAATTCAGTTACCACGTTGACATTAAACGAGATCCAAAGAGCCTCAGCCCCTTACTCATTATGTACTTATGAATCTGTTAAAGGTGAGAAAAGCTTGGTACCTTCTTCGGGTAAATAATGATATTTCTCCTCATTGTAGTTAAAAGAAACGTCATGGTTAAGCATTTTAGGTTTCACTCTTATGTTTTGGATTTTATCCCGTTCAAATGCTTGGTGCTCCCTACCTTTTACAATGATTAAGCGATTTTCCGTAATCGCGAATATCCTATTCCCTTGAATGGATTGGGCGCCGATCGTAAGGATTGATTCATCTGGTTCTAAGAGATTTTGAAGTGTTTTTAAGTGCGTATGATATACGAGTACATAAGTCTTCCCAAGAGGAGCCACTTGCTCTTTAAATGTGGTCATATGGTCACATCCTTATAGGTAGTTAATTCCATTATACAATAAAATTTGCTTTTTTGGTTAATTGAATTAAGTTAGCTATAAAAGCTCAACGACCTTTTGTAGTTGTCTTATTTTCGTACAGATTTTCAATATCCTAACATGTACAGATGATTAGTCTTTTTGTACTACCGTGTTAGGAGGAGGGATCTATATCATTACATTTAAATCATGTCTAAATACCTATTTTTGAGTAGTTATTGCTTGATCATCTAATTATTTTTAGATAAAATACATAATATAGAAATAATATAGTGATAAGGGTGTATGTCATGAAGTATAACGTTGAAGCTTATTCATTTATTTTAATCATCCATCAGGGCATTATTAAAAAACATGCTGTACCTCCTCACATGCAGCATTCACTTAAAACCATCGTATCCCATTGTAGGGAATCAGTAGACACTACGTTGTATCGAAAGATGGTACATACTGCGGATATTCATCGTGATGTGTGTCAGTTTCGAAAAGTGACAAAACAAAATGTTGTTTTTTTAGATAAGTTTGCTCAAGAATTTAGTGTGAAAAAATAAAATGAGTTTAATGGTTGAATGGATAGGCTATAGAGAAGCAACCGACTTTTTTCATGACAAAAAGCCATAAGAATCGGGAAACCGAATGTTCTTATGGCTTTTTGTTATTTTAATTAGGAAGGGTCAGCTACTTTAACAAGCTGCTTGCCAATGTTTTGACCGCTGAATAAACCGTTAAAGGCTTCTGGAATTCGGTCAAACCCTTCAAGGATGGTTTCTTTGAAGACAATATCCTTGTTTTTAACATATTCACTCATCTCGCGGTAAGCAGTTTCGTATTGGTCTGCGTAATCGCCGTAAAGGAATCCTTGCATTCTTGCTCTTGTTTTAACTAGATACGTTTGAACTCGTGGTCCATGGTCCTGTTCACCTTTTTTCAGGTTGTAGCTTGCGATCGCTCCGCAAACAGGGATACGTGCAAGCGGATTTAGTAGCGGCCATACGTGATCAGATACCTCGCCACCGACGTTTTCAAAGTACACGTCTATGCCGTCTGGACACGCTTGTTTCAGTAGCTCAGCGTATTGATCGTCTTTGTAGTTTACAGCTGCATCGAATCCAAATTCGTTCACAAGAAGCTCTTCTTTTTCCTTGGAGCCAACGATTCCAACAACGCGGCAGCCTTTTAGGCGGGCCAATTGACCAGCAATAGAGCCAACTGCTCCAGCAGCACCAGAGATTACAACGGTTTCGCCTTCTTTAGGTTGTCCAATATCGTTTAATCCAAAATAAGCTGTTAATCCAGGCATACCTAATGCACCTAATGCAGCAGAAATGGGAGCTCCGTGCATGTCTAGAACGCGCACTTGGTCAGCTGGAACAACTGCGTATTCCTGGAAAGGAAGAAAACCTGTGACAATGGTTCCTTCTTTAATCGAATCATTTTTGGATTCGACTACTTGTGCAATGCCTCCACCTGCAATCGGTTTATCTATTTCAAAGGGGGCAATGTATGATTTAGCATCGGACATTCTTCCACGCATGTAAGGATCAACGGAAAGGTACAACGTTTTTACTAGAAGTTCATTTTCTTTAGGAGTTCCTTTATCAATTTCCTCAACTGAGAATGTGTTAGAGTCGGGTAATCCGTTTGGTCTTTCTTTAAAAAGTAGTTGTTTAGGCATAATAAATCCCTCCTGATTTGTGATTCAGTTCACTTTAACACAGGTAGGGTATAGAAAGAAAAGCGTATGCTTATGAATTAATGTAGGAGTTGGATAAGATGAAGAAATCGTATATTTTCATATTAATGTTTGTTGTCGTGGTTGTTGGTGGTGTTTGGTTTATGATGAATCTTGATGCAGATGAGGCTGGGATAAGAGAAGAGAGCAGTCCTGTAACGTCTAGTGACAATCTATTTATTCAAGCGCAATCAGAGGACTCCTTTCAAGATGAGTTAAGCGCCAGAAATGATCAGGATTCACCTGTTGAGATTGCGGTTATTGGGAGCAGTGTAGCGGAAGGGCAAGGCGCAAGCGAGTACAATCAAGCATGGCCATCACTGCTTGAAGCATCGTTAAACGACTCAGATCAAAACGTAAGAGTGACAAACTTCGCGGTGAGTGGATTTAAAGTCAGTGATTTAATTGACGAGGGAGATGTGGATGAACTCATTCAAGCGTCCCCAGATATCATTTTGTTTGAGACGAGTGTCATTAACAGCTATTATCATGATGAACCAATGGATGAAACAAAAGATTCAATCAAGTTGGCAGCTCAAAAGATTGAAGAAGAACTTCCAAATGCATACCTGGTATTCATGGCTCCGAATCCGATCAACGAATCGATGTATTCAGTTGCTACTTCTGACTTAGATTTTGAGGATTATGTTTACGAAACAGAAGAGTTCATCATTGAATCGGGATGGGACTATTTTGATAGTTATACGGCATGGAATAGACAAATGGAGGAGGAAGGGATGGACTTAGATTCTTTGTTAGATGATGGGACTCATCCAAACGATGAGGGCTATCAGATGTGGTTTGATTTATTAAATGAGTCAATGATTCAAGCATAGGCATTTTAAAAGCGAATGCTCGTTTTTCAGACGGGCATTCGCTTTATTAAATACTTCTAATTAATGGCTGACACATTAAATGTCGTTAAGTACGTCATCAGCTTATCTACATTTTGGTGTTCGTTAATAAAAGCTAAGTGCCCATCAGGTCGAACGAGATAAAGAGTATTTTCTTTGAATTTTGCTTTCTTGTATTCGGACTCCCAGTCCCAGCTCAACAAGGGAAGAGGGTAGTTCCGACAAAAACTCTCCAGTTCTTCTGTAGGTTTTCCATATACATGAATCTGCCAATCTGCGGTTTGAAGTGAATCGTAGTTATTGATGCTATTTGAATGAAGCCATGGCAGTCGATCTCCACCCTTTAATGAGCCTGCGCGTCCTTCGCTTAAAACGCTTTTTCGATAGCGTACGTGGATTTGAGAGAGGTAGCGGAATGCTAGCTTACGGCTGAATGAAAACCGACTTGCTACTGGGACCATACGCGGGAGAACAAATCTTCTAAGGAGAGATCCTCGAATGTTCCGACTAACCATCGCTTTAAATGCCTGATCCGTGGTTGCGACAAGCTGACGAGCGAATTTTCTTCTTTCCAGACCATATGTTTGTAAGATGGCAGGGTTTGCATTTTTCTTTAATACGGAAGCTAATTTCCAGGAGAGATTCACCGCATCACCTATTCCCGTATTCATCCCTTGTGCTCCTGTAGGGCTATGGATATGTGCAGCATCTCCTAACAAAAAGACGTGTCCTTTTCTAAAGGTTGCCGCAACTCGTTTGTGAACTTTAAAGGACGAAAACCAATTAACGTTTTTAACTCGAATATTCATTAACGATTGGAGGGAAGGCTCAATATCCCAAAAGCTTAAATCGGGCTTTTCTGCTATAAGACGTGGAACAATCCCTACGAGACGTTGAGTGCCTTTGCTTTTTACAGGTAAAACCATGCAAAATCCTTTTTTAGAAAGAGCTAAATTAATATCTGTAAAAGATGTCGCCTGTCCTTTAGCTTCTACATCAGCGATATAAAATAAATCTTTGTATGTACTTCCTTCAAACGAAATATCGAGCGTTTGGCGGATCATACTTCTTGCACCATCACATCCACAGAGATATGTGACATTTACGGTTTCCTCTTGATGATCACATGCAATAACGGCTTCAACTCCTTCTGACGTCTCTTTAAATGAAAGAAGCTCCGTTTGCCAATCAACCGTGATTCCAAGTCTTTTTAATTGGTGTACAAGTAATTCTTCATGTTCGTCTTGAGGGAGACTTAATACAAAAGGAAAGGGACTTATCCCCTTGCCAATGTTACCAAGATTCACGTAACCAACTTCTTTTGTATCTTTGTGTATGTGAGCGGCAGGCATCTTAATACCGAGGTTTACTGCATCATCTGCGACCTGTAATTGATCGTAGTGCTCAAGAGTTCGGGCATGAATACCGATGGCTCTAGATTTATGGTCTGGTCCAGGACGTTTATCAATAATTCGGAAGGGAATGTTGTAATGCGTCAGTCTATGCGCCAAAGCTAATCCGGTAGGACCGGCTCCAACTATTAATACGAAAGGTTGCTCCATTGTAATCACTCCAATCACTGACGGTTTATCTACTACAAATTCCCTCGATCGACTCATTTTAAACGAAAAAAGAGCCACTACTTAAGTGGCTCCGACCTACTGGGAATTAGTATACGTAGCTAGCTCCAATGATTACTAACAGAATGAATAAAACAATGATAAACGCGAAGCCGCCACCAGCGTAACCGCCGCCTTTTCCACATTCAAATTCTCCCATGTTGCCACCACCTTTCCAAGACATAACATAGACTATGCAGCAACAAGAGAAAGGGGTACTTATTTTATGTTAGAATCTGTTTGCCGATTTTACTCCCAATGTGACTGCTGATAAGACATGTCCCAAAACAAATATTCAAACCGGCTTGAAGTAAGGAAGATGTTTTCAAGTTGCTTTCGTTCAGCTTCTCCGAGAGCGTGTGCAAGTTCATCAAGCTTTGCGCATAACCAGTCAGCAATGGCCTTAAATTCATCGTCCTGATACATATGAATCCATTCTCCGTAATCAGGATGGTCAAGGGCTCCAGGCAATTTTGCTAGCCGTTTGCCAATCTCCGAATAACTCCATGCGCACGGAAGAATTGCTGCAATGACATGAGCTAAGGAGCCTTTTTGTGCTTCGCTGATCATGTAACTACTATAAGCAATCGTTGTGGGTGCGGGAATCGCATGTTCTAACTCTTCATTTGTTATGCCCAATCGCTTCGCATATGAACGGTGGAGGGACATCTCTTCATGCAGAGTAGATTGTAAGTAGTCAGCAAAGGTAGCCATTGTATCCAAATCTGGAGCCTTCACAACACCAAGTGCGAATACTCGCGCGTATTCAATGAGATACAAATAATCCTGTTTCATATAATACTTAAAGGCCTCAACATCTAACGTGCCTGATCCAATTTCTTGAACAAAGACATGCTCATGATTCGCTTTCCAGATTGAATCTGCTTTTTGTCGTAATTCCCTCGTAAAAGACATCGACTCACTCCTCACCATTGTTTTTATTCGCCAGGTAATCCTTTTAAACGGAATCCCCAATGATTTGTTGGTCCATTTCCAGATCCAAGCCCAAGAGTATAAGAAATCGCATCCGTAATGAATGCTTTTCCAATGGAGACGGCTTCCTCAATGGACTTGCCTTTTGCAAGCTCTGCAGTGATTGCCGCTGAAAAGGTACAGCCAGTGCCGTGTAGATGCTTTGTATTGGTTCTGTCTGCATGCAGATGTGTCATGGTTTGGTTTGTGAAGAGAACATCTGTAGAATGATCTGTTCGATAGCCGCCTTTAATGACAGCGGCTTTAGCACCAAGTTCATTCACAATGAGTTTAGCTGCTTTTTCCATATCAGCAACCGTTTCAATGTTCATTTCAATTAAATCACTAGCTTCTGGAATGTTCGGTGTGACAATGGTTGCTAGAGGTACTAAGGTTTCGCGTAATGATTTACGAGAATGCTCATCCATTAAGGGATCCCCGCTTTTAGCAATCATAACTGGATCGCAGATGTATGGCACTTGAATGGATTGTAAGTAACCGACAAGCGCCTCCATCATTTCTGGGGTCGCAATCATCCCTGTCTTCACCGCAGAAGGGGGAATATCCGTTAAAACCGATTCAAGCTGAGCTTGAATTAGGTCTATGGGCATATGTTTGATCATCTGAACGCCGGTTGTATTTTGAGCGAGAACAGATGTAATCACACTCATGCCAAAAACTTCTCGCTCTTGAAATGTTTTTAAATCAGCTTGTACTCCAGCACCACCAGTAGGATCTGTTCCGGCAATGGTTACTGCTGTATGGATAGCCATTTTCATTCCTCATTTCTTCGTTTAAACTTACACCGGGTATGATAGATTCAGCTCCTAAAAAAACACCGCTTCTCATAAGAAGCGGTGCACATAAACGAACAGATAAACCATACGATCTAATATGTATGGACAATTACGTGCCACTTTCCTACGCTAGTGTTAACTAGATCAGGTAATTAGGGTTAAGGCATCGCCTCTCTCAGCATCGTGCACCCCTAGTGGTTAGTCTGTCATTCAATTTTTATTAGTTTACAGCGTCTTTAAGCTGTTTACCTGGTTTGAACGCAGGGTTCTTTGTTGCTGGAATTTCAATTTCTTCACCAGTTTGAGGGTTACGGCCTTTACGAGCAGAACGCTCACGTACTTCAAAGCTACCAAAACCAACAAGTTGTACTTTTCCACCTTCTACTAGAGAAGAAGTAATGCTGTCAAATACAGCGTCTACTGCTTTAGAAGCGTCTTTCTTAGATAGATCCGCTTGTTCGGATACTGCGTTAATTAAATCAGTTTTGTTCATTGAGATAACTCCCTTTCATTCCTTTAAGATAGAAAAGATCATTACATAAAGTAGCGACATAACAATCTTTATTTACGACAAGTATTTAATAACCTGCCATTCAAATTTACTCATGAATCCTTGTTAAGTCAAGAGATATGGGGTAAATAAACGCTCAATAGAGACTTTTTTATCATTTTTAAGCAAAATATACGATATCGTAGAAAACGTGATTGCTATGCGTCCTCTCCTGGTAAACAATCAAAGATTCTGAGTTAAAATTTGCGGACACGGAATGGGCTGACCATAAGGAGAGAAAGAGCAACAATCACATACATAAATACATAATTAGGGATATAATTGACGAATAGAGTTAAAAATGTGAGAATACAACCAGCAGCCGTGATTGGTAATCCAACAAAATATTGATTAGATTCTGTGATATTGAAACGCGCCAGACGCAAAGCACCACACATAATATAAATAATCGCAAAAATAGCTCCAGGCATTCCAAACTCAACTAACGCTGCTTGGTACATAAGCATGGCAGGGGCTACACCAAAGGAAATAATATCACTCAGGGAATCAAGCTGTTTACCAAGCTCAGACGTTGCATTAAATTTGCGTGCCGCCGCTCCGTCTAAACGATCAAAGACAGCTGCAATGGCAATAAGAAGTAATCCAACTCTTAATTGATCATGGAATACATAGATAATAGCTAAAGCTCCAAAGCCTAAATTAATTAGTGTTAAGGCGTTTGCAATTTGGCCTTTAACCTTCTTTAAAGAAGAATCAAGCCTTTGTAATAAGAACACCTTCGTTCACTCTCCTTTTATAATACAGTTAATAAAACAGAACTGCTAAAAACTGTATGAATCTATAATTATATCATGAGAATAAGGCAAGAAACAGAGTAAATAAGAAAATAAGAATGAATGGAGACATGTAATGAAAGGTTTTCGCTGGTTTTTTTGTGCATGTGTGGAGCTTACAAATGGACCTTTTTTGTCCAAACGATTAAAGCAATTTTCCACTTCAAAAGTAAGTAAGCCCTTTATCCCATTATTTATACGGACGTTTAATATAAACAAAGAAGAAATTCATTTACCTATTAATGAGTTTGACAGCTTACATTCGTTTTTCATTCGCGAGCTAAAACAGAATATCAGGTCAATCGACCAAGGTTCTAACAGTATTATCAGTCCAGTTGACGGCGTGTTGGCTGAGCAGGGGAACCTTAATAGAGACGAGACATTCACTGTGAAAGGGCAAACCTATTCTCTTGCAACTATGCTTGGGTCAGAACAAGCAGCCAAAGCATATGAAAATGGTCAATATGCAGTGTTTTATCTAAGCCCTAGTCATTATCACCGGTTTCATGCACCGCTCTCTGGTTCCATTCTGAAGAGGTGGTCATTGGGATCACGCTCGTATCCTGTGAATCAATTAGGGATGACTTACGGAAAAAAGCCCCTTTCTGGTAACTTTCGTGTCATTTCAGAGCTTAAAACAGAGGATGGGCACAAAATGGCTATGGTAAAGGTAGGAGCCATGAACATCAATTCAATTGAATTAACTCATGCCTCAGAGCACGTTGAGAAGGGTGAGGAGGTTGGTTACTTTTCATTTGGGTCCACGGTTGTTTTAATATGGGATCAGCAGATGATACAGTTTACAAAATCACATCTGCCAATTGAAGTGAAAATGGGAGAAAAAGTAGCTAGTCGATAAATGAAAAAAGACGAACATCATTTAGAATGTTCGTCTTTTTTATAGGTTTCTTTAAGGTCATCTCGGCCGTTTTTGTCGCTAAATGGGACACCTACACGATGAGCAGAGCGTGCGATCATTAAGGCGGCCATCGGGGAGGTTATGAAAATAAAGAAAATCGTCAACATAATCTTTCCTACAAATTGCTGCTGTTCCAATAAGAAATACAGGAACGTTGCCAGTAAAAGAGAGGCAGTGCCAAGAGTGGAGCTTTTGCCAGCCGCATGAAGTCTTGAATAGACATCAGGAAGCCGGTTAATTCCAAACGCTGCAAGCAAGCATAAAAGGGCACCTACTAGTAGTATGATGGAGATGATCCATTCAATCGCGTTCAAACAAACCACCTCTTTCTAGAAACTTCGATAAGGCAACAGATCCAACAAAGGCTAAAATTCCAATAACGAGAAGTACTTCTGAGTAAGCAATGGTTTTCTGTTGAATCATCAAAGTACCAATTGTTCCAACTAATATTAGGCCAAACGTGTCCAGAGCAACAATCCGATCAGAAGTTGTCGGTCCAATAATGGCTCTTACAAAGCAAAGGCAAAGAGCTACAGATAAAATGCCTAAAACAATCATTAAAACCGTTGAAAACATTATCTGGTCACCTCCATAATGGCACGTTCAAATGTTTGCTGAATGTCTTTTATAAATTGCTCACGATCTGGAGCATCCAACGCATGTATATAGATGGTTTGACTATCGTCGGAGAAATCCATTGATAATGTTCCAGGTGTCAGTGTAATTAACACAGCTAGAAGTGTAATCTCTCCCTTCGTTTCAAGCTGTGTTGGAACAGCAATAATGCTGGAAGACACGTTTAACTTAGGGGAGAGAACAACTTTTAACACATCAATGTTTGCGACAACTAATTCCTTTAAGAAAAGTAAAAACAGCTTAATGGCAGCCACCACTCTACGCATGTAAAACGTATATCCTAGCAAAGGCCTAGCTAAAAACAAAGCAACAATTCCAATAATATATCCGATGACAAAATCAACAAAGGTGAAACTGTTTTGAAATAACATCCACGCTATTGCTGCGATAAGATTTAATACAATTTGTATAGCCATGGCTCACTCTCCTAAAACAGCATCGATATATGTACTAGGTGTAAGTAACTGATCTGCAACTTGAAGCGAAAACGTAAACATCGGTTCGGCTGCAAACCCTAGTACGATCGTTAATAATACAAGGGGAACAATTGGAAGTAATAAGCTGCCTACCTTAATGTTAGCTTGTACTTCAGAATGTTTTTGTTCGCCCCAGAACACATAGATAAAGATCTTTAACATGGAGAACAAGGTTAACAGTCCAACAATTAAAGCAACTGCCCCAATGATATAGTGGCCACTCGTTAAGCTGTCCAAAATCAGTGGGAATTTACTGAAGAAACCGCTAAGTGGTGGAATACCAGCAAGTGAAATGGCTGAAACAAAAAACATCCATCCAAGCAAAGGGTGTGTACCAAGAAGCCCTCCCATTTTCTTTAAGTCTGTCGTTCCCGTAATTCGTTGAGTGACACCGGCAAAAAGAAAGAGAGCTGCTTTTACGATAATGTGATGGGCGATATAATAAACAGCCCCAGCAATGGCAGTCTTTGTGAATAAGCCTAATCCCATCACCATGTAGCCAACTTGACTAATAATGTGGTAAGAAAGAATACGCTTGAAATCGAATTGTGACACAGCCCCAAGCACTCCGAAAAACATCGTTAATCCTGCCATTATTAAAATCAATGTGTGAGTGAATGCAATATCTTGATTAAAGACAAGTGTAAACATCCGAATGATTGCATAAATGCCAACTTTGGTTAAAAGTGCGCCAAATAAAGCAGCAATAGCTGAAGGTGGGCCGTAGTACGACTTAGGTAACCAGAAGTACAAAGGGAATAAGGCGCCTTTCATTGAGAAAACAATTAACAGAATAATAGCAGACACCTGGAGAGCACCAGATTGTCCAAGTTCAGCATTTCTCACTGCAAGATGAGCCATATTAACCGTTCCGGTAATTCCGTAGATATAAGCCATTGCTACAAGGAATAAAATAGAACCAAATACATTGATGACAACATATTTAAATGATTCACGAAGCTGATACTTTGTTCCACCGAACACAATTAAGATGTAAGAAGCGATGAGCATTACTTCAAAAAAGACAAATAAATTAAACAAGTCTCCAGTTAAAAACGCACCATTCACGCCTGTCATAAGGAAAAGATAGAAAGGATAATAGTAGAATTTCTCTCTTTCTTTTGAAAGGGTGAAAAAACCAAAAAATAAACAAATGGCGCCGATGAGTGATGACAGGATAACCATAAAAGCTGAGAAGAGATCAGCTACGAAGACAATACCAAACGGAGCAGGCCAGTCTCCGAATTCTAATGATACAATTCCATTTTGATAAACAAAGAGTAATAAGTACACAGAAAGAGCTAATAGCGCAAGAACAGTCAGTGAACTTAATACACGTTGTACCCTTGGCTGACGCTGAAAAAGAATCAGTAGGGCTCCCATCGCCATTGGAATTAAAATAGGTAAAATTAATAAATTATTCATCTGCAGAACCTCTTAATTCTTCTAAATCGTCTGTTTTATGAACCTTATACGTACGATACGCAAGTACTAAAAGAAAAGCAGTAATCCCAAAACTGATTACAATCGCCGTTAAAATCATGGCTTGAGGCAACGGATCTG
The DNA here is from genome assembly GCA_037965595.1 of Alkalihalobacillus sp. FSL W8-0930. Taxonomy (NCBI): domain Bacteria; kingdom Bacillati; phylum Bacillota; class Bacilli; order Caryophanales; family Bacillaceae; genus Alkalihalobacillus; species Alkalihalobacillus sp. FSL W8-0930. The sequence continues at coordinate 1,380,932 of CP150183.1, forward strand.
TGAATGTATTCTCACCTAAATTAAGTAGGGGAGCCGCACCTCTCGTTAGCCCAGGCATTGTTAAGAGTAATAAGTGAGATCCATGTGATAAGAGTACAAGGGCCATAACCACACGCAACAGACTTTTAGAGAGTAGAAGGTACGTCCCTGTCATGAAGAGAACACCGGCAATGATAGACATTAAGATTTCCATTATTGATCATCCTCCGCAATCGCTAACGTGATGGTCACAGCTATTCCCACAACAATGAAATAAATTCCGAGGTCAAAAGGAAGGGCTGACGTTAGCTCAGTTTCTCCTAAAAAGGGTAAGTCAAAGTAATCAAAGTAGTGAGTGAGAAACGGATCACCATTAAAGAGCATGCTCCAAGCTCCTGTTCCAAGTGCAAGGAGCAACCCAATCGCAATAAATGAAGTAAAAGCAAAAGGTAACGCCTTTTTAATCTTCTCACGATCAAAGTTTAAAAATAATAGTAGAAACGTACAAGCCGTCATGAGGCCACCAATAAACCCGCCACCAGGCTGGTTGTGACCAGCGAAAAACAAGTAAATAGAGAAGATAAAGACGAAGAATACGGTGATACGCGTCAGGTAATGGAGTAAGATATCATTTGACTTGTTCATACATCTTCGCCTCCTTTAAACCTTAATTTAATCATGGCAATGACACTAAGTGCCGCTATAGCGAGTACCAATCCTTCAAGAATCGTATCGAGTCCACGGAAGTCAACGAGGATTACGTTTACCATGTTGTAACCGCCCCCAAGCTCCTTACTGTTTTCAATGAAATATTCGGAGATGGAAGTTAATCCACTATTTGAGCCCATGATAAATGAGCTAATTCCGATTAATGTAACCATTGCTCCAACACCTGCTGAGATCAAAATATTTCTTACTTTAACAGGTGTTTTTGCTGTTTCTTTTGGAAGCTCAGGTAAATGATAAAAAGCAAGCATGAACAATAACACCGAAACGGTTTCAACTAAAAGCTGAGTTAACGCTAAATCTGGTGCTCTAAAGACAACAAACAGAAGGGCCATTAAGAAACCAACAAAGCCAACAACAATAACAAGTGTCATGCGCTTTTTCACAAAAAGTGTACTAATCGTTGCTAGGATAAATACGATTGTCAACATCCACATGTAAAAAGGAACGGGTGCAGACTCGTTTATTGAAAACAAAAATGCATCTGAACGAAAAGCGGTGTATGCAACAATGCCTACGATAAACACACACATATAAGAGAAATAGTCTCTGAGCAATCCAGTCATTTGAGCTCTTGTAATAACCTGTGATCCTGAAATAAGGCCATCTAAACCACGATCGTACAATGTGTTAAGTGGATCCCGCTCGCGCTTGTACAAAGCAAGCTCTCCCCATTTTTTACTTAATAAAAACAAAGCGATCGCACCAATCGCAACACCGATGGTCATAAACAACTCCAAGTTCCATCCATGAAACATTGACAGCTTCACAGCAAATTCAGAGTTCGTTGCGAGTGTCGGTAATATGGCTGTAACAGCAGGTTGAATAAGTGGTTTTGCTACAAGACCAGGGAACAAGCCAATGATGATAACAAGACTAACTAGAATCAGCGGGCTGATGAGCATCCCGATAGGAGCCTCATGTGCTTTTTGTTCATGTTCATCTGGCTTGTATGTACCAAAGAATGTGCGTACAAACATAATAAGACAGTATAAAAAGGTGAAGATACTGGCAATCCAAGCGAAAATCGGAATAAGCATGCCTAAACTGCCAACCTCAGACAATTCTGTCACTCTTAAAGTACCCGTAAAGAACATTTCTTTTGATATGAAGCCATTAAACGGTGGAAGGCCAGCCATTGCAGCTAAACCAATTAAAGAAATGGTAAAGGTGACAGGCATGATACTCATTAAGCCACCTAGTTTTCTTATATCCCTTGTCCCTGTTTCGTGATCGATAATACCAGCAGCCATGAACAAGCCGCCTTTAAACGTAGCATGGTTTAAAAGGTGGAAGATCCCGGCAACTGTTGCTACTGCGAAGTAAGCCGTAGACTGATCTGAATCATAGAAATAAGAAGCTGAACCTATTCCTAAGAGGGCCATAATCATACCTAGCTGACTAATAGTAGAGAAGGCAAGAATTCCTTTTAGATCCTTTTGTCTTACGGCTGAAATGGAACCCCAGCACAACGTAATGAGTCCCACGATTGTAATAATCCAAAACCATTCCCATGAGCCACCAAATATCGGGGTCATTCTAGCGACAAGGTAGATCCCTGCCTTAACCATTGTTGCTGAGTGAAGATAAGCACTAACGGGTGTTGGAGCTTCCATCGCATCTGGAAGCCAGATATGGAAGGGGAATTGCGCTGATTTAGTAAACGCACCAAGCAAAATTAAGATCATTGCCGGTACAAACATGGTACTAGAAGAAATTAAATCTGCTTGCGCGATTAGCTCACGAATACTAAACGTATCTGCGATTCCATATAATAAACAAAAGCCCGCAAGCATTGAAAATCCACCAAACACTGTAATAAGCATTGATTTTTGAGCACCATAAATGGATTTATCTCGTTTGTACCAGTAGCTAATTAATAATGCAGAAGCTAAGCTTGTTAATTCCCAGAAAATGTACAAAACGATTAAATTATCTGATAAGACAATACCAAACATGGCTCCCATAAACATTAATAAATATACATAAAACTGGTTAAGCTGTTCCTTTGATTTATCGAGATAAAAGATGGAATAAAGAACGACTAAAGCACCGATACCAGAAATAAGTAAAGCAAACAATAAACTAAGTCCGTCAACATAAGCAGTGAATTGAACACCGAGTGAAGGTACCCAATCTACCGTTTTTGTGATGGCATTCCCATCCGATGTATCAGATAAAAACGAGATAAAGTACACAAACAAAGCAATTGGAACCAGTAAGACAAACCAGCCTGTATGAGCTTTTTTAATGTAGCGAAACAAAAACGGGATAAAAATAGCGGCTAAAAAGGGTGTAAGTATAGCCCAGTGTAAAATTGACAAGACGTTACCTCCTCGCTCGAAACATTCAACAAAACGTCTTTTCTCTATAACGACTCTAGCAAAGAATACTTTAAAAGAAAAGGAAGACATAAGGACAGAATGGCCCTTGAAATTAGACTTATAAATATGAAGAAAGGCGTATGAAACAGGATAATTTATTTGTTAAATGTATATTTTTAGTTTAATCAACCCACAATTTAGATAAGACAAACATAGGGTGTATGTGGGATGAAAACTAGAACGAAAGCAATCATTTGTGGGGGCATTTTCTTAACTCTTTTGGTAGCTGGCGGAATATCAGAATCCGTTAATCATGAGAGAAGATTAAATGAAAGAAATGGTCCTGCGATTCAAGGGGTGGATGAGGATTGGAACGAAGAGTTTGCTCCAAGAGAGTACATCAAAATCCGTCCTAAACAAACAAAAGAGGAGCTGCCTGAATAAGGCGCTCCTCTTTTGTTACTGTATATTCTTAAGATGTACGCTTGATCTTTGAATCAAGAGACCGCTTTACAATTTCAAGTTTAATGAGTTCTACAAACTCGTTGCTTAGTTCAAGTTCAATGGCTTTATAATACGTTTCAATGAGAAGATCATCCGATAAATGCTTCATCTTGTCCTGCTGCCTATGCGCTAGCAGGGTCACCTCCCTTTAAAGATGGTTTGTCCAAAATGGGTAAACGTTGAACCTCTCAACGAATCATGTTCTTGTTTTTTTTATCCTACCACGTTCTACAAAGGAGAACAATCGTTCGTTTGTCCACAAACAAGCGTGGATAACCTGTGTTCATAGTGTGTATAAAAGGGAATAGTGCTTATCTAATGAGGTTTTATATCGTGTATAAAGTTATCCACAATAAAATCGATTGACAAATATTGTCGAAAGAATTATTTGAATTCTACCTAGATCAAGTGAAGAAGTAGTGTTTTTAGTGGAAATCATTGATTTAAGGAGTGTTAGAAGGTATAGTTTTACATTGATAGAAAAGTCGATGAGAGCACATTTGAAAATAATGAGGTGTAGGGATGTTCAAAAACCTTTTACCTAATCAGTATGTTCAGAGCATTTATGAAATTAATTTAGATGAACTGCAGAAAAAAGGTATCCGAGCAATTATTACGGATTTAGATAATACATTGGTGGAGTGGGATCGACCAGAGGCTACCCCTGAAGTAAGAGAATGGGTAAAAAGGATAAAAGAACATGATATGGTTGTCACGATTGTATCAAATAATACAGAGAAGCGCGTGAAGGCATTTGCGGACCCTGAAGAAATGGTCTTCATTCATAGTGCCAGAAAACCAATGAGACGTTCTTTTATTCGGGCCTGCAAACAAATGGAGGTTACTCCTCAAGAGACAGTTGTAGTCGGTGATCAGATTTTCACTGATGTACTCGGAGGAAATCGTGCGGGTCTTCAAACCATTTTAGTGGTTCCGGTTGCGAAGTCGGATGGACTCGCTACCTTATTAAATCGACGCGCTGAGCGCTTTGTTTTAAGATGGATGAGAAAGAAAGGGTTGATCCAGTGGGAGAATCAGGATTAAACACAGAGCCGATTTATTGTACAGGCTGTGGAGTAGAAATTCAAACAGAAAAGAAAGGTGAGCTCGGTTATGCTCCACCTTCAGCATTAAAACGCGAGGTCGTTATTTGTCAGAGATGTTATCGTTTAACTCATTATAATGAAGTACAAGATGTTTCACTAACAGATGATGACTTTTATAAAATCTTAAATACAATTTCTGAGAAGAACGCTTTAATCGTAAAGGTTGTTGATGTATTTGACTTTACAGGTAGCTGGCTACCGGGTCTGCATCGATTTGCTGGTGGTAACGATGTTTTCCTTGTAGGGAATAAGGTTGATTTGCTACCAAAACTGATTAATCGTAATAAAGTAATCAATTGGATGAAATACTCTGCGAAGCAACTTGGGTTAACTCCAAAGGCTGTGTCGTTAATGAGTACAAAAACTGGCGAAGGTGTACTTGAAGTTGCAGCTCAAATCGATGAACTCCGCAAAGGAAAAGATGTATATATTGTTGGTTGTACGAATGTAGGGAAATCATCTTTTATTAATCAGTTGATTAAGCAATTTGCGGGTGATACGGACCAATTGATTACAACTTCGCACTTTCCAGGTACAACGCTGGATGTAATCGATATTCCGCTTGATGATGGACAAACAATGTTTGACACGCCAGGTATTATTAATCATCACCAAATGGCTCATTATGTCTCGGAAGCAGGTCTTAAGACGATTACACCTAAAAAAGAGTCTAAGCCAAGAGTGTATCAATTAAACAGTGAACAGACACTGTTCTTTGGTGGATTAGCAAGAATGGATTTTGTAGCAGGTGAACGATCATCATTTGTTTGTTATTTATCAAATGAATTAATGATTCATCGTACAAAGCTCGATAAGGCGGATGAACTATACAAACAGCATACAGGCACTCTCCTTGTGCCACCAGATCAAGAGGAACCTCTGGACTTAGTCAAGCATTCCTTTACGATTACTGATCAGCTAAGTGATATTGTTTTCTCCGGATTAGGTTGGGTTACGGTTAGAGGAGAAAATATAAAAATCGAAGCCTACGCTCCTAAAGGTGTTGGTGTATCCATTCGACCATCTATAACATCAGGCTGAGGAGTGGAATCATGAAAAAAGTATTTGGTCTTCTCGGGTCACCTGTTGGCCATTCAATGTCTCCCGTTATGCATAAGACGGCTTATAAAAGTATGAACCTAGAAGCTACCTATGAAGCGTTTGATGTAGTGCCAGATCAATTAGAGAATGCAGTCAATGGAATTCGAGCGCTCGGGATTAGCGGGTGTAATGTAACAATTCCTCATAAAGTGGAAGTGATGAAATACCTTGATGAAATTGACGAAGAGGCGCAACAAATTGGAGCGGTTAATACAATTGTGAACGTAGACGGATATCTTAAAGGGTTTAATACAGACGGAAGAGGATATATCCAATCTTTGCTTACGGTTGCTCAAAATCTTCTTGACCAATCTATTTTAGTTATTGGTGCCGGTGGAGCAGCCCGGGCAGTTATTGCAGCTTTAGCTGCTCATCAGCCTAGTAAGATTGTGATTGCTAATCGAACGGAAGAAAAGGCACAAACACTAGCTGATATGTTTTCCGATGCCAAAACCTCTGTTCAAGCTTCAACGATATCTAAAGTGGAAGAGCAGCTAGAAGATTTTTCAATTATTATTAACACAACGTCAGTAGGGATGAGTCCACATGTTTCGGATCAACCGATTTCGTTAGAGAATCTTGCGGCGGGGTCTATCGTTAGTGATTTAATCTATAACCCATTAGAGACCGCATTACTAAAAGAAGCCAAGGGAAAAAAAGCCCATACGCTAAACGGGGTAGGAATGTTTGTACAACAAGGTGCCCTATCCATTGAACATTGGACGGGTCATTATCCCGACGTCCTGCCAATGCAAGAAGTTGTGTTAGACCAATTAAATAAAAAGTAAATGATCTTGAAGGAGAAATTTCATGTTAACAGGTAAACAAAAACGATTTTTACGTTCGAAAGCACATCACTTAAACGCCATTTTTCAGGTTGGAAAAGGTGGAACGAATGAAAACATGATTGAGCAAATAAAAGAAGCGCTAGAAGCCCGAGAATTGATTAAGGTGAGCGTCTTACAAAATTGTGAATATGATAAAGATGAAGTGGCTGCAGAAATTACGAAAGGCACAAAAGCACACCTCGTTCAAGTGATTGGAAACACAATTGTCCTTTACAAAGAATCAAAAGAAAATGCTACCTTGGTATTACCAAGATAGCGAAAAGAGTGAATCAAATGTCAGGAAAGAAGATAGGTCTCTTTGGAGGGACCTTTGATCCCCCTCATTTCGGTCATATGCTTATTGCGCAGGAGGCGTTGCATGAATGCAAACTGGACGAGATCTGGTTCATTCCGGTATCGACACCTCCGCATAAGGAAAGAGATGTGACGCCAGGAGATGAGCGATTGGAGATGCTTGTAAGAGCGATAGAGGAAGAGCCGAAGTTCTTTGTCTCTGATGCTGAATTGAAGCGTTCTGGTCGATCCTATACGGTTGATACAGTCAAATACTTTGCCGAAACCTACCCATCTAATGAATTTTACTTTATCATTGGTGGAGATATGATTGAATCGCTTGGCGAGTGGAAGGACATTGAAACCATCCTAAACCTTGTTACGTTTATAGGGGTCGATCGAGGTGGTAAGGCGCATCCTTCTCCACGCTATAAAGATCAAATCCAACATTTAGATTTGATACAGGTCGACTTTTCGTCTACTAAGATAAGGGAAAGAGTCCAAGAGGCAAAACCCATTCGCTATATGGTGCCTGATAAAGTACATTCCTATATTCAAGAGGGAGGACTTTATGGATCAAAAACAAGCGTTAGAACTCGTTAAACCGCATTTAACGGAAAGTCGATATATACACACGATTGGTGTTATGGAGACAGCTGTTGTTCTTGCTCGACGTTTTGGTGCAGATGCTAAAAAAGCAGAAACGGCAGCGATCTTTCATGATTATGCCAAATACCGGGATAAGAAGGAAATGACAACTCTCGTCAAGGAAAAGCTTGAATGCACAGACATTCTTGACTATAGCGAAGAATTGCTTCATGCTCCATGTGGTGCTTATTTTGTAGAACATGAGATAGGGATTACAGATAAGGGGATATTAGAGGCTATTGCATCCCATACAACGGGTCATGCAAACATGAGTCTGCTTGAGAAGGTTATCTTTTTAGCAGATTATATTGAGCCAAATCGTAAGTTTCCTGGAGTTGAAGAAGTAAGGGAGCTTTCAAAAACAAGTCTTGATCTTGCGATACTGCAAATGCTTGAGAACACAATCACATTTTTAGTAAGCAAAAGACAGACACTATATCCATTAACACTTGAAACATATAATGAATTTGTTAGACATATTGAGGGGAGTTTTGATAAGTAGTGAGTAATGATCAATTGCTATCTTTAGCGATAAACACAGTGGATGATAAACGAGCGGAGCAAATTGTTGCAATGGATATGAGAGGGATTTCTCCAATTGCAGATTATGTAGTCGTTTGTCATGGTAATTCCGAAAAACAGGTTCAGGCTATTGCGTTTGAATTAAAAAAAGTAGTGCAAGAAAAAGGCATTGAAATTCAACGATTAGAAGGCTATGATCAGGCGCGTTGGGTGCTACTCGACTTAGGAGACGTAGTGGTTCATGTTTTCCATAAAGAGGATCGTTTGTATTATAACCTCGAGAAACTATGGGGAGATGCGCCAACCATTGAGATTGAGAAGGTACTTGGATAATGGAACTAAAACCAGGTCTAACAGCTACTTTAACGGTCGCCCGTAAAGCTGATTTTGGTTATTTCTTAACGGATGGCGAGACAGATGTCCTGCTTCATAAGCGTGAAGCGGGTGGAGAACATGAGATTGGATCATCTCTTGAGGTGTTCCTCTATCATGATCATCAAAATCGTCTTTCAGCAACGATGGAGAAACCTCTCGTTAAAAATGATGAGTTTGCTTGGCTTGAGTGTATCCAGGTAAAAAAAGGCCATGGTGTCTTTCTTTATAATGGTATTACACGTGATTTGTTTGTTTCGATGGATGAGCTTCCTGAGGATGATGATTATTGGCCAGCTCGTGGAGACAAAATGCCGGTATCCTTGAGCTGGGATAAGAAGGGTCGCTTAATGGGTGTTCTTGTCAGAGGACTCCCTTTAGAGAATGTATCTGTGAAAGCTGATCCGATTGTTCTCAATCAAGATGTCTCAGGTCATGTGTATCATTATGTTGATGAAGGTGCTCTCATTTTCACGGATAAAGGATATTTAGCATTTATGCATGATGATGAAATGACTGGTAAGCTTCGCATTGGAGAACGCGTGCGTGCCCGTGTTGTATATGTTAGAGAAGATGGCCGGATTAACGTAACAATGAAAGCATTAAGAAGTGAACGTCAAAAGGATGACGCTACTACCTTGCTGGATTATCTAAAAGCTCATGATGGCTCTATGCCTTTTGGGGACAAGTCTTCCCCTGAATCGATTCAGGGTGCATTTCAGATGAGTAAGGCTTCATTCAAACGAGCTCTAGGGAAACTGTTGAAAGATGGTCTAATCGAGCAACGCCATGGTTGGACTTATTTAAAGGATCAGTCATGACCTATACTGGCTTTGCCTCTCTTTACGATTATTTGATGGCAGATGCACCATACGCTGGATGGCTTGATTTTGTAAAAGAAAGCGTTCAGGATCAACCTTTACAAGGACTTAAATTCATAGACGTTGGATGTGGCACAGGGGAACTATTACTTTTAATGCTCAAACAAGGAATGAACGGGACGGGATTAGATCTTTCTCCGGAAATGCTAACAATTGCCCGCGCGAAATCGGAAGAAGAGGGATACTCTCCTCTTCTCATTGAAGCGGACATGACAACCTTACCTGAGCTTGATGAGTATGATCTTGTGACAGTTTTTTGCGATTCATTAAACTATTTACGTAGCGCAGAAGACGTTCAATTGGCGTTTGCAGGATTTGTTAAACAGTTGAAAAAGGGCGGTCTCCTTCTATTTGATGTGCATTCAGAGTATAAGGTTAATGAAGAGTTTGTTGGACAAACCTTCGCAGATGCTGATGAGGATGTGTCTTATATCTGGAACTCATTTAGTGGAGAGGAACCTAACAGTGTAGAGCACGAGTTAAGTTTTTTCGCTAAAACCGAATCTGGACTCTACGAGCGAACAGATGAGTTGCATATGCAAAAAACGTTCTCAGTTGATCAGTATTGCACATGGCTTGAACGTGCCGGTTTTAAAGTAGAATCAGTAACTGCTGATTTTACACAGAATGAGCCAAAGAGTACAAGTGAGCGAATTTTTTTTAAAGCGGTCAAATTGTAGCAGGAAGTAACTAACGTATGTTGAATAGTAAAGAGGAAGACTTCTATTTAGAAAGTCTTCCTTTTTTATAAAGTGAATCCTCTATATGGTTCTTTTCAATGTAATATTTACGATGGGTTCGCTGGAACAAATGATCAAACATCAATCCTGTTTCATTTCGCAACACGTCAATTCCTTCTCCAGTAATTCCTCCAGGAACACAAATCCTTTCTTGAAGACTTGTTAAAGTAAAACGCTTCTCCTCAAATAACTTTCCAAGACCAATTAACATGTTTGTAGCAAGTTCTGTTGCTTCACTTTCTGTAATATTCGTTTGTCTGACTGCGGCATCAATGAACCCTTGTGTTAAAAAGCTAAAGAATGCAGGACCACAGCTTGCAATGTCAGAAGAAACACGGGTGATGTCTTCACTAATTTCAAGAGGCTCTGAAATATGGCTAAGTAATTGAGTTAATATGTCTTTGTCGAGTGACGTACATCTGCTCCCAAAGCTTAATAAAGATGGTCCGGACAGTGTCTGGTTAATTAAGCTAGGTATGGCTCTTGCGACTTTAGAAGGGACATTAGCTTCAATGGCTTCCACTGTAATAGGGCTTGTTATGGAGACAAGTAGATGTGAAGGCTTTAAATGATCAGCAATATCCTCAAGTAAGGCAGGGATTTGCGGTGGCTTAACACAAACAAAAATGATTTCAGAACCATCTACAACATCTTTTGAAGAAGAAGCTACTTGTAATTGTGTATATGACTCTTTTAAACGTAACGCCTTTTGCTTACTCCGATTAAAAACGGTTATCTCGCTCTCCTGTAGGGCGTGTGATTCTAAAAATGCGTCGACAAGCATTGTCCCCATACTTCCTGTTCCAATAACTCCTATCTTGGTCATCGTATTCCCCCTTAACAAAAGATCCGTACAATGTCATTAACACAAAATATATGCATTAAAAAATAGAATATGCTGTTAATATAGCGAGAAGGTGAAGTGAATTGCATCCATTCATTAAGACTTACTGGATCCATGTCGTTGCAGGTTTCGCATCAGTGCTAACTCTTACACTTGCTTCAATTTTAGTATTTGTGAGCTTTTCACAACAAGATGATCAGCAGGACTCATTAGAGGAATGGTTAACAGGGGACATTGCGCCTGAGGATCCTGAAGAAGGAGAGGATCTACCTGAATCATCTATTATGGTGGATGTAAAGGGTGCAGTCATACAACCTGGAATCTATGAGCTGGAACCACAAAGCAGGGTGATTGATGCTATTAACGCTGCTGGGGGATTATCGGAGGATGGCGATGCAAATCAATTAAACTTTGCCATGATTCTGCAAGACGAAATGCAAATTTATGCTCCTGCTGAAGGAGAGGAGATGTCCGGGATGCTCTCTCAGAATATAGGGAGCGCTTCAACTCAACAAGATAGTCAATCAGCAGGACCGTTAGTAAATATTAACACGGCCTTGGAAGCTGAGCTTGAAACGTTAAATGGAGTTGGTCCTTCAAAATCAGCCAGTATTATCGCATATCGCGAAGAGAATGGTCCATTTACGACGATAGAAGATTTAATGAATGTAAGTGGAATTGGTGAAAAATCATTTGAAAAGCTTAAAGCAGAAATTACTGTTCAGTAACTAGGTGTTGACGGACTTGTATCACCTTCCTTACACTTATTAAGCAAGAGTTGATGGTTTAAGGAAAAAGGAGAGTCACAAAAATGGAACGTATCTCATGGGATCAATATTTCATGGCGCAAAGTCATTTATTAAGTTTACGTAGTACATGCCCAAGACTGATGGTAGGGGCAACAATTGTTCGTGATAAACGCATCATTGCAGGAGGTTATAACGGGTCTGTAAGCGGTGAGGCACACTGCTTAGATGACGGATGTATGGTTGTTGATAATCACTGCATCAGAACTGTTCACGCTGAAATTAATGCACTTCTTCAATGCTCGAAGTTTGGTGTTCCGACGGAAGGGGCAGAAATATATGTCACTCACTTTCCGTGTGTTCATTGCTCAAAATCCATTATTCAGGCTGGGATTCGCAGGGTTTACTACGCCACCGAATATAAAAATGATCCTTATGCTGAGCAGATCTTTAAGGCAGCAGGGGTTGAATGTATTGCAGTTGAGCTTGATGAAGCGATTATGGATCGCCGCTATCAAGAGAAATTAAACTTAACTGTATCCTTATTAAAAGAACTTGAAAAAGCGGATATTCCAACTGAACTTTTACAGGACTTCCTCTCTAAAAGTCGTGAGATCTATTCTAAAGTGTAATGTAGACAGGAGGGGGAACGGATAAGACTTTTGTTTATTGGGCTGATATCAGCCGTTCTAGGGTTATTAAGTGCTATTCGAGAGTTCGACTTAGCACTTGGTGGATCCATCGCACTTTTGTTTCTATATTGTTTCCTCCAAAAAGGACAAAGAGCGAAGGCATTACTGATTAGTTTGGTCATATTTTCGCTTTTCTTTTTACGGGGGGTGTTTGCTGAAGAAACAAATGTCACACTCTTTAATGAGGGACCGTTCATCACTCATGGAGTCGTTAAAGGAATTCCAAGAGTGAATGGAGATGCAATCTCTTTTCAAGTAAAACTAGAGCAAGGCGAGCGGTTTCAGGTTACGGGAATCCTGGCTCATGAGGATGAACAAAGAGCTTGGAATCAGCTCCGGCCTGGTGACCGTTGCTATTTTAAAGGAGAGCTTGAGATTCCAAACGAGCCTTCAAACTTTTTTGAATTCAATTATAAGAGATATCTCTATCAACAATCGATTCATTGGCTTTACCGAATAAGTCCTTCACAATCTACATGCGAAAGTGAACGTGGAAGCTGGTTAGATCAATTTAATGGCTGGCGGATGGACCGGATCCATTCGATTCAAGATACATATCATGAGAGTACGTCAGGATTGATTGTAGCGCTCACTTACGGGGATCGTTATTTCATTGATCAAGATGTCTTGTCAGCTTATGAAAAGCTTGGAGTCATTCATTTATTGGCTGTTTCTGGAATGCATGTGGGAATGCTTACCGCTTTTTTATTTTATTTATTTATTCGATTGGGCTTAACAAAGGAAAGAGCCATGGAGCTATTAATGATCGGATTGCCTTTTTATGCAATTCTTGCTGGAGCTGCCCCACCAGTAATTAGAGCTTCTTCCATGAGTTTTATTGTGCTTTTATGTTTGCGGTTAAAGAGAAAGGTTCACCCTTTATTTGGTATTGGTTTAGTGAGCTTTGTTTTCCTTATGGTAAATCCATATGCTTTGCTACAACTAGGTTTTCAGTTATCTTTTCTTATTTCCTTCTCTCTTCTAATCTCTGCCCCTACAATCCGTGCGTTGTATCCTTCGTATCTTAAACAAATGATGTCTGTGACGCTTATTGCGCAGCTCATTACACTTCCGCTCATTCTTTATCATTTTTATGAATGGAACGTCATAAGCCTTCCGTTAAATATGATCTATATTCCATTTATCACAATGGTTGCTCTCCCCTCGTCATTTCTAGCAAGTTTGTTTGACTTATTCCTTCCAAGTTTTTTAAATCTCCCGTACTATTTGCTTGAAACGATTGTGCCACCTGTTCATCACACCTTAATGTACATTAATCGCTTCTCACTTGGGTCATACAATCCAGGCAAGCCAAGTGATTGGCAGCTATCTTTAATGTATGTTGTCATTCTGTATGTGCTTTACATATGGGAAATTCAGCGCAAAAAGTGGATGATGCACTCTCTTTTATGGATACTTATTGTTCTGGTGAGTATGAAACTTACGCCATACCTTAAATTAGAGGCAACTGTTACGATGCTTGATGTAGGACAAGGAGATAGTTATGTCATTGAACTGCCACGACGAAAAGGAGTCGTTGTCATTGATACTGGAGGCGTCATCCGTTTTTCAAGTGAACCTTGGCAAAAACGAAAGAATCAGTTTGATACAGGAAAAGATGTTGTTGTTCCATATTTAAAAGCAAAAGGTATTTCTTCTATTGATCAACTGGTGTTAACACATGGAGATCACGATCATATAGGAGGAGCGGAAGGGATGATAAGCGAGATGGCAGTGAAAGAACTTTTATACGGTAGGGGTCCGCTTACGAAAGACGGGGAGAAACAGGTACTTCGTTCATTTGCCGATGAAGGTACAAAGATTTCACTTGTAGAGGCTGGCGATTCGTGGAGCTTTGATGACAATCATTTTGTTGTGCTTTCACCATTGCCCGACGAGAGGGAAGAAGATATTAATGAACGGTCCATTGTGATCGCAGCATCGATTGAAGGGACAAGGTGGTTGTTCACTGGAGATTTAGGAGAAAAAGGTGAGAAACGTCTTATAGAACATTATCCGAACTTACAAGTAGATATATTGAAAGCAGGGCATCATGGAAGTTTAACGTCTTCATCTGAGCAGCTACTCGATCATGTGGAGCCAAAGGTTGCACTCATTTCTGTTGGGCGAAACAATCGTCATGGTCATCCGCATCCTGAGGTTATATCGAGGTTTGAAGCGCGAAGAATGAGAATCTATCGCACGGATTTTGACGGAGCCGTGCAGATTACGTGGAAACTCGGGGATATCCGTGTAGAAACGGTACTGGAATCAGACAAAACAGGACCTTAAAATAAAGTCCTGTTCCCTGTGTTGAACGTATAGGGTCTAGTTTAGAACTGACTAAACACATCAACAAGTGACGCAATAATAAAGAGGGTGGCAAAGAAACCAAAGGATGCGACAAACCCAATACCAGAGTCAATGGCATCATTTCGTTTGCTTTGAACGTCTTCTTCAAACTTATTCATCATAATCCTCCTCTCTTAACACTTTTAAGTATAAGCGAAAGCGCTCTATTTTACTATGCTTGTTTCATCAAATGTCCTTTTCATAACAGGATTGGTTGCGCTGTTAAGAGTTGTCACCTATAAAGACAGAATGCATAGGATATCTTATAAAGAGACCGGTCTTCTACTACGTAAGGAGATAAACCACCCGGGATTTATTTCCTAGCGTTTATTATAAATGGAGGTGCCTATTTGGTTACCTCCTCTTTATCTTTGGTGCGACTTTTAGTACACTACATCTATCTAAGCTTTGGAGGGAACGGGATAGTAGATGGAGTACATAAAGCAATTAAAACACATTCGAAATGGGCAGATTAGCCCTGTTTATTTTATATACGGAACACAGGCTTTTATCATTGAGGAAATGATTCAAGAGATCCTCTCGAATGCGTTAAGTAAAGAAGACCAGGAAATGAACGTGCAACGATTTCGATTAGCAGACACCCCGTTACAATTTATTATAGAAGAGGCGGAGACATTGCCGTTTTTTGCTTCGAAAAAGGTAGTCATCGTATACGATTTCTACTTGGCGACCAGTCAAAAAAATGATTCAGCTATTGAACATCAGGTTGAAACATTAGAGCCTTATTTAAAACAACCTCTTCCAGAGACCATCTTACTTTTTATTGCTCCTTATGAGAAATTAGATGAACGTAAAAAAGTAACAAAGCAACTTAAAGCCAATGCGACGGTTGTTCAAGCGTCTGAGTTATCGGATCATGAAACGGTAAAATGGATTCAGGAGCAAGCAGACGAACTGGGCATTGATGTCCCTGACCCTGTAAAAAGACGACTTATTGATTTAGCAGGAACAAATTTATTGCAGCTTCGTTCCGAACTAGTGAAGTGTCAGCTCTATTCAGGAGTTGGAGGGGAAGTGACGATGGAAGCTGTAGATCAACTAGTGGCTAAAACGCTTGAGCAGTCGATCTTTGATTTAATTGAATGGTCAATGAAGGGTGATATCACAGCGGCAATCGGATTATATAAAGAGATGGTAAGGCGTAAAGAAGAGCCTTTAATGATTCTTGCCATGCTCGTTAGACAGCTTCGAATCTACCTGCATGTGAAAGAGTTAAAGCAGCGATCTTATTCCGAAAAACAAATGGCCGGCATGTTGAAATTACATCCGTACGTGGTTAAATTGGCTGCCAGGATGGTGGCGGGGTTTGAAGAGAAGAAATTAAAGTCGAGTATCATGGCGGCAGCTGATACAGATTACGCGATTAAAACCGGGAAACAGGATAAGGAACTTGCTGTAGAGCTGTTTATTATCAAGCTTGGTTCTCTTTCAACTAAATCATTTGCATAACAAAAAAAACGACTCATACGAGTCGTTTTTTTCTGTCTTACGCTGAAAGTCCGTTAAGCTGTTTAGCTAGACGAGACTTAGTACGTGCAGCGTTGTTTTTATGGATAAGGCCTTTACTTGAAGCTTTATCAATCTTTTTAGTCGCTTCAGCGAAAGCTACTTGAGCTCCTTCTGTTTCTCCAGCTTCAACTTTCTTCTCGAAGTTTTTGATGGCAGTACGTAGAGCTGACTTATATGCAACGTTTTGAGCACGACGCTTGTCATTTGTTTTCACACGTTTGATTGCGGATTTAATATTTGCCATTTGTTTCACCTCCTGAGCAAACAGCCCATTCTCAATTTGTAACTAGTTTGTTCAAAGAAGATTGTCCTTTTACATACCGTTAATAGCAATTGAAATGCTGTTTAGAATCACATGTATAACAACAAGCATTTTATCAAAATCGCTTAGTAAAAGCAATAGCTCGATTTGGAATAGTTGTGCATGAAAAAATAATATGAGAGGAACGATAAGAAAATCAATGGGATCAGGAGGATAACAATGGACAAACATTTGGATATGGAACCATTTGAAATTCGTACAGATTTAGCAATTGAAGCGAATGAATTATATAAGGAAAAACAACAAACATCGAAGTCATCATCTGGTGTAGAGGTTACCTCAAACGATATTGATGGCATCACCGTGACTAGAGTTACAATAGACGCGGAAGCCGCACCGAAGCTAGGGAAGAAGGCTGGTCATTACTTAACCTATGAGTCTCAAGGGATACGCGCAAAGGATACAGATCTTCAAGCTACTTTGGAAAAAGTATTTGCCACCTCGTTTAACGAATTCTTAAAAGAAACGGGAGTGGGAGATACAGATTCTTGTTTGGTGATCGGGCTTGGTAACTGGAATGTGACACCGGATGCACTTGGTCCAATTGCTGTGGAAGAAATTCTTGTCACGCGGCACTTATTTGAACTGGCCCCTGAAGAGGTACAAGATGGGTTTCGTTCAGTGAGTGCATTAACTCCAGGGGTTATGGGGTTAACTGGAATTGAAACAAGTGACATTTTATTTGGCGTGATTGATAAAGTGAAACCGGACTTTTTGATTGTGATTGATGCACTGGCTTCAAGATCAATTGAACGAGTGAATACGACCATTCAAATTACAGATACCGGGATTCATCCAGGAAGTGGTGTGGGGAACAAAAGGAAAGAAATTAGTAAAGACACGCTAGGGATACCAGTCATTGCGATTGGTATTCCAACGGTTGTCGATGCGGTAACGATTACAAGCGATACGATTGATTATGTGCTTAAACACTTTGGACGAGAAATGCGAACGGGCAAAGCACCTTCAAGATCATTAGTACCTGCGGGAATGAGCTTTGGAGAAAAACGAAAGCTGACAGAGGAGGACTTACCGGACGAGAAAAAGAGAGAAACCGTCCTCGGGATTGTCGGCAACCTGCCTGAGCATGAGAAACGCCAACTTATCTCAGAGGTTCTTTCGCCACTTGGTCATAATTTAATGGTGACCCCTAAGGAGATTGATGTCTTTATCGAAGATATGGCTCATGTTTTGGCTGGCGGATTAAATGCAGCACTCCATCATCAAGTAGATCAAGGGAATATCGGTGCGTATACGCGCTAATGGTAAAACTGTTCTTTGTCATCCGACAAGGAGCAGTTTTTTTTGGTCTAGATGCCCTTTTGTTTGAATAGGATGGCTGTAGGATGGTATTGGATGTGGGAGTGATCAAATGAAACGAGCGGGGTATCGAGGCATAACGATTAAAGTCAATCGGACAAGCATCAAGCAACTCATTATTTCGTGTGTACTTGGTGTCATTAGTTTGTTTATCCTAATTAGTCTGTTAACTTCAATTGGACAAGCGCGTGGCGTCACTTCAGATAACATACATGAATGGTCTGTAGGTTTAGTGGGCGAACAGTTATTACAAGTGATGGGGATGGAGAATAGTCACTTTACGGACATGCTGCCTGAAGGTGAGAAGCATATGCAGCTTGCTCCTTTAGCTTTTCATATTATGACCAGTTTAAATCCAGAGGACCCGCGAAGTTATTTAGGGAGAGAACTTCCTGGATTCACATTCTTTGATTCGCAAATTTATATTGCAGGTGAAGGGACGGATTATACAACGTTGTCTCATGAATCAAGTCCACCTATTGATGTACAGCTAGCTGAGCGGGATGCGAAAGAGGAGAGTTTGGAGAAAGTCATCCAGCTTGAGAAAGAAGCAGAGGATGCAAAGCGAAAGCAAGCTGAATCCGAGCAAAACACTGGAGATAAAAATGTTGTTTACTTAATTAACACACATGATACAGAGTCATTTCTTCCGGAATTAACATCGAAAGAGGCATTTAATAAAAAAGTGAATATTACACAAACAAGTGAAAAATTAAAACAGGAGCTTGAGAAACGTGGAATTGGCACGGTGAAGGAAGATCGAAGTGTGCAAGAAAGCCTTCATGAAAAAGGATGGAGCTATAATCGCTCGTATGATGCATCGAGACTTTTCATTGAAGAAGCGGTTAATGGTCCAGAGGACTTTGAATTGTTTTTTGATTTACATCGAGATTCATACGGCAGAGATCGAACAACAGCGACAATTAATGGTGTTGATTATGCAAGAGTATTCTTTGTAGTCGGTGGGAACAACCCAGGTTCAGACGTGAATGCAAAGATGGCTAAGGAGCTTAATGCACTGCTTGAAAAGAAATATCCTGGTTTAACTCGTGGGGTATTAAATAAAGAAGGTGCAAAAACAAATGGTGTGTTTAATCAGGATTTATCGCCTCAGATGATGTTAGTTGAGGTGGGAGGAGTCGAAAATACACTCGAGGAAACGTACCGTTCCGCTGAAGCGCTAGCAGATGTCATATCTGAATACTATTGGAATCAACAAGAGGAGGAGTAGCCATGATTCGAAGACTGTTTATTTATGGAGGAATTATTGGGATTGCCTTGTTACTTGGTGCGATGGGAGGCATCCAATATCTAAATGAACAGCTTGGACTTTCTTCTCCAACGCCTCTTGAGGTACAAGAAGTGAAGGAAGGGAAAACAAAGCCAGTAGAAAAACCAGTAGCTTCTGTTGATCTAGTGCACAAAGCAGAAGCGAAAAACACTGAGGCTCCCCAAAATTTCTTCTCGGAATCAGCCATGGCTGGTGCGAATAGTATCGAGAACTTAACGAGAAAAGGATTATCGAGTTTAGTAGGGGCAATTGAAGGATTAAATGGTCGGTCACATGAAAGTGAGCCTGAGTGACAAACCGTCCGGTGAAAAACATTTTAGACTCTGTATTGAACGTCTACCTACAGCTTGCTATAATAGAGGATAGTGTATTTGTACGTAAGCTGTAGGAGTGATTGTAGAATGAATAATGAAGAACGTATTGAAAGGCGAGATCGGATTCGTAACTTCTCGATTATCGCCCATATTGACCATGGAAAGTCTACGCTTGCCGACCGGATTCTTGAATTGACTGGAGCGCTAACACATCGTGAAATGAAGGAACAAACGCTTGATGCGATGGACTTAGAGCGTGAGCGAGGTATTACCATCAAGCTGAATGCGGTTCAATTAACATATAAAGCGAAGGATGGCGTAGAGTACATTTTTCACTTAATTGATACACCGGGACACGTCGACTTTACATACGAAGTTTCTCGTAGTCTTGCTGCCTGTGAGGGTGCTCTCTTAATTGTAGATGCTGCGCAAGGGATTGAAGCACAAACGCTTGCCAATGTGTATCTTGCCCTTGATAACGACCTTGAGATCCTGCCCGTTATTAATAAGATCGATTTACCGAGTGCGGAGCCAGACCGTGTGAAGCAGGAAGTTGAAGACGTGATTGGCCTTGATACGTCTGAGGCTGTCCATGCATCTGCGAAAAATGGAATAGGAATTGAGGAAATACTTGAGCAGGTTGTTGAAAAAGTGCCAGCGCCTACTGGAGATCCAAGTGCTCCATTTAAAGCATTAATCTTTGATTCCTTGTATGATGCGTACCGTGGAGTGATTGCTTACATTCGTGTGGTTGAAGGAACAATCAAACCAGGTGACCGGATTCGTATGATGGCAACTGGGAAAGAGTTCGAAGTAAGTGAAATCGGTGTATTCACTCCTAAAGCAACTAAAAAGGATGAATTAACGGTTGGTGATGTAGGATTCCTTACAGCCGCCATAAAAAATGTAGGGGATACACGAGTAGGGGATACCATTACAAGTGCTGACAACCCGACAGATGAACCACTTCCAGGATATCGTCGAATGAATCCAATGGTATACTGCGGATTGTATCCGGTTGATACGGGGGAATATAATGATTTACGTGAAGCGTTAGAGCGTCTTGAGTTAAATGATGCCTCGCTTCAATATGAGCCGGAGACTTCTCAAGCATTAGGATTTGGATTCCGTTGTGGATTCCTAGGTCTATTGCACATGGAGATCATTCAAGAGCGTATTGAACGTGAATTTGGGATTACTCTTATTACGACAGCTCCAAGTGTTATCTATACGGTTTCACTGACAAATGGTGATTCTGTACGAATTGATAACCCTTCAAACATGCCAGATGCTCAAAAAATTGAGCAAGTAGAAGAGCCATATGTACGTGCAAGTGTGATGGTTCCAAATGATTACGTAGGATCGGTAATGGAGCTTTGCCAAAAGAAACGTGGTATTTTCATTGATATGCAATATTTAGATGCAAACCGCGTTCAAATTGTGTACGAGATTCCATTGTCTGAAATTGTGTATGATTTCTTTGATCAATTAAAATCAAACACGAAGGGCTATGCGTCATTTGATTACGAGCTAATTGGATACAAAGCTTCAAAGCTTGTAAAAATGGATATTCTTCTTAACGGAGAAACAGTTGATGCATTATCGATTATTGTACACCGTGATTCTGCTTATGAGCGCGGGAAGATTATTGTTGAGAAGCTGAAGGAACTAATTCCGAGGCAGCAATTTGAAGTCCCTATCCAAGCAAGTATCGGTCAAAAAATTATTGCACGCTCAACGATCAAAGCAATGCGTAAAAACGTACTTGCAAAATGTTATGGTGGAGATATTTCACGTAAACGTAAGCTACTAGAGAAACAAAAAGAAGGTAAGAAACGAATGAAGTCTGTCGGTAACGTCGAGGTGCCTCAAGAGGCATTTATGGCTGTACTGCGGATGGATGAATAAATGAGTAGAGGCTGGCTTTTGCCGGCTTTTTACCATGTTTAAAGGGGTGTTACGAAGTTATGAGTCAACAAGCCATCTATGTCCACATTCCTTTTTGCGAGCATATTTGTCATTACTGTGATTTTAATAAAGTGTTTTTAAAGAATCAGCCTGTTCAAACGTACCTGGAGGCTCTTTTAGATGAAATGAAAAAGGCTCAACGGGAACATCAGGTAGACACTATACGAACCATTTACATCGGTGGAGGCACACCAACCGCGCTGACTGCCAAACAGCTCTCGTTCCTTGTCAAAGGGATGAAAGAGATTTTTCCTCTTGAGAATGTAGAAGAGTGGACGGTGGAAGTGAATCCAGATAGTGCGGAAAAGGAAAAGCTTCAAGCGTTGTTTAATGAAGGTGTGAACCGGTTAAGTATAGGTGTTCAAACGTTTGATCCACACTTACTCGAAGCGATTGGACGAACGCACCGAGCTGACAGTGTGTACGAAGCGGTCAAGACAGCAAGAGAGGTTGGATTTGAAAACCTATCGATTGACCTGATGTTTGGATTGCCACATCAAACCCCTGAATCATTTAGAGAAACACTGGAGCAAGCGACCACTTTAGATGTTGAACATATCTCAGCTTACTCTTTAAAGATTGAAGAAAAAACCGTGTTCTTTAATCGTCAGCGTAAAGGCTCATTGCACTTGCCGCCAGAGGAGCATGAGGTCGAAATGTATCACGACCTTCGTGCGATAACACATGCGGCGGGTTACACTCATTATGAAATTAGTAACTTCTCAAAACCAGGGCACGAAAGTAAGCACAATCTTGTTTATTGGGACAATTCGTCTTATTTTGGTTTTGGAGCAGGTGCGTCTGGTTATATAGAGGGTGTGAGATATCAAAACATTGGTCCTGTGAACCAATACATTGATGCAGTGGAAGCAGACAAGCTACCCAGGTTGAATACTCATGTGGTAACAAAGGTAGAGCAACTCGAGGAAGCAATGTTTTTAGGGTTACGCAAAAGAGATGGAGTACATCCTGATACTTTCTATGCTCAATATGGATTGCGATTTGAAGAAGTATATGAGAAGCAAATTTCAGAGAATCTTCAAAAAGGCCTTCTGGAATACAAAGAAGGAGCGCTCCGACTTACGGATGAAGGACTCCTTTTAGGCAACGAAGTTTTCGAGTCGTTTTTAGCTGTTTTGGATGAGGAAAACCTCGTTTGAAATTCAGGTTTTTTCTCGAAGCATTCATATTGACAAACTCTGACCTATTTGATAACTTATCAATAGAATTAGCACTCGTAATTAGAGAGTGCTAACAGGGGTGATTCGGGATGCTGACAGAAAGACAATTGTCCATTTTGAGTGCGATAGTTGATGAATATA
Source organism: Alkalihalobacillus sp. FSL W8-0930 (assembly GCA_037965595.1). Lineage (NCBI taxonomy): Bacteria > Bacillati > Bacillota > Bacilli > Caryophanales > Bacillaceae > Alkalihalobacillus > Alkalihalobacillus sp. FSL W8-0930. The sequence continues at coordinate 1,403,657 of CP150183.1, forward strand.
TTCGTTCTGCGGAGCCAGTTGGTTCTCGTAGCATCTCAAAGCGTCAAGATATTTCGTTTAGTCCTGCTACGATTAGGAATGATATGTCTGATTTAGAAGAGCTTGGTTTTCTTGAAAAGCCACATAGCTCAGCTGGGCGAATTCCTTCACAAAAGGGCTACCGCTTCTATGTTGATCACTTGTTAATGCCTCACCGGCTAACAGTGAAAGAAAAAGAAAGTATTCATACAGTCTTTTCATCTCAGGCTCAAGAGCTTGAAGAGATGTTTAGACAGTCTGCGCGTATTCTTTCAGAAATGACAAGTTATATTTCAATTGTGCTTGGTCCAGAAATGGAAGATGCAAGATTACGTAATGTGCAAATTGTGCCTTTGTCTTCTGAAAAGGCGATCTTAATTCTCGTTAGCACTACTGGTCATGTTGAGAACCAAATGCTTCATCTTTCTGAAAGAATTGATCCATCAGATTTGGAACGCTTGGTTAATATCATGAATCAACGACTTATGGGAATTCCACTTTACAAACTTCAGTCTGCTATTCAAACTGAAATGGCACAAGTCATGCGTGAACACGTAAAGGCTTATGACTCATTGCTTGAAAGTTTGCAGCTTTCCCTTTCGATGGAACGCCCACATAAGGTGTTTTATAGCGGGAAAACAAACATTTTGAACCAGCCTGAGTTTAGGGATGTAGATAAAGTTCGTTTGCTCTTTAATTTCTTAGAAGAAGATCAGAGCATGCATCAGCTCCTTCGAACACAGAATACTGGGCTACAAGTGAAAATTGGCCATGAAAATCAGCTTGAAGCATTTGATGATTGCAGTATGATTACGGCTGATTATTCAATTGGCAACCAACATGTTGGTACAATTGGGATTATTGGTCCCACTCGGATGGAATATCATCGGGCCATCAAGGTTGTTGATTACCTTTCAAAAGATTTAACAAGGTTATTGACAAAGCTGTATCAATAACACACGAATTGGTAATAGTGACTAGAGCGTACCTTTATTCGTTCTAGTCATCAATACATAGTTAATGGGTTATGGAGGTGAATGTTACGTGAGTAATGAAAACAAACAACAACATGAGCAAGAACAAGAAGAAGCTGAACAAAAAGAGCAAGATCAAGAGCAAGAAATGGCTGATGTGATGGAAGGGCAAGTCATTGAAGAGCAGGATGAAGCAGACGAAGAATCTGCGGAAGCAGCTCATCAAGCAAAAATTGCTGATCTAAACAACCGTTTATTGCGAGTACAAGCTGATTATGATAACTTCCGTAGACGTTCTCGTGAGGAGAAGGAAGCGGCTGCTAAATATAGAGCGCAGGGCTTTATTGAAGAATTGCTTCCTGCTTTAGATAATTTCGAGCGCGCCCTTTCTGTTAAGCCAGAGGGTGAGGAAGCAAAATCACTAGCTCAAGGGTTAAATATGGTTTACAACCAGCTTCAAGAAGCGCTTAAAAAAGAAGGCGTAACGGCTATCGAAACAGTTGGTCAACCGTTTGATCCTCATCTACATCAAGCAGTCATGCAAGTAGAAGAGGAAGGGTTTGAATCAAATCAAGTCGTTGAAGAGCTTCAAAAAGGCTATAAGCTAAAGGATCGTGTATTACGTCCTTCAATGGTAAAAGTAAACGCCTAACACCAAAAAAAATGAACAAATCAGGAGGAAGATCCGATATGAGTAAGATTATTGGAATTGACTTAGGAACAACGAATTCATGTGTTGCAGTAATGGAAGGTGGGGAAGCAACAGTCATCCCTAACCCAGAAGGTAACCGCACAACACCATCAGTTATCGCTTTTAAAGATGGTGAGCGTCTAGTAGGGGAAGTTGCAAAGCGTCAAGCAGTGACAAACCCTAACACAGTTATTTCGATTAAGCGTCACATGGGAACAGACTATAAAGAGACAATTGAAGGAACTGAGTTCACACCTCAAGAGCTTTCAGCTATTATTCTTCAAAAGCTTAAATCAGACGCAGAAGCGTACCTAGGTGAGACAGTTACAAACGCTGTTATCACAGTGCCTGCATACTTTAATGACTCTCAACGTCAAGCAACAAAAGATGCTGGTAAAATCGCTGGTCTTCAAGTAGATCGTATTGTCAACGAGCCAACAGCAGCTGCACTTGCTTACGGACTTGAAAAAGAAGAAGACCAAACAATCCTTGTTTATGACTTAGGTGGCGGTACGTTTGACGTATCTATTCTTGAACTAGGTGACGGATTCTTCGAAGTTAAAGCAACATCTGGTGACAACAAGCTTGGTGGAGATGACTTTGATGAAGTGATCATTAACTACCTTGTAGAACAATTCAAAAAAGACAATGGCATTGACCTTTCACAAGATAAGATGGCGATACAACGTTTGAAAGATGCTGCTGAAAAAGCGAAAAAGGATCTTTCTGGTGTAACACAAACTCAAATTTCACTTCCATTTATCACAGCTGATTCTACAGGTCCTAAGCACCTTGAAATCTCACTAAGCCGTGCTAAATTTGAAGAGATCTCTTCTGATCTTGTAGAACGTACACTTGCGCCAACACGCCGTGCGATGCAAGATGCAGGTCTTTCTGCAAGTGAAATTGATAAAATTGTTCTAGTTGGTGGATCAACTCGTATTCCTGCTGTGCAAGAAGCAATCAAACAACTTACTGGTAAAGACCCTCATAAAGGTGTAAACCCGGATGAAGTAGTAGCACTTGGAGCAGCGATTCAAGCTGGTGTCTTAACTGGAGACGTTAAAGATGTTGTTCTTCTTGACGTAACACCACTTTCACTTGGTATTGAAACAATGGGCGGAGTGTTCACGAAGTTAATCGATCGTAACACGACAATCCCTACATCAAAATCACAAGTGTTCTCTACAGCTGCTGATAATCAACCATCTGTTGATATCCATGTATTACAAGGTGAGCGCGAAATGGCTGCTCATAACAAAACGCTAGGTCGCTTCCAATTAGCGGACATCCCACCAGCACCACGTGGAGTTCCACAAATCGAAGTTGCTTTTGATATTGATGCCAATGGTATCGTAAATGTAAAAGCAAAAGATCTAGGAACAAATAAAGAGCAATCAATTACAATCACATCTTCTTCAGGTTTATCAGATGAAGAAGTAGAACAAATGGTTAAAGATGCTGAGGCAAATGCTGAAGAAGACAAAAAACGTCGTGAAGAAGTAGAACTTCGTAACGAAGCAGATCAGCTTGTATTCTCTACAGACAAAACGCTTAAAGATTTAGGCGATAATGTTGAGCAAGAAGAGAAGGAAAAAGCAGAAGCTGCAAAAGAGAAGCTTAAAGCGGCAATCGAAGCAGATAATCTTGAAGAGATCCGCACAGCGAAAGACGAGCTTCAAGAAATTGTTATGGCTCTAACAACAAAAATGTACGAGCAAGCGGCTCAAGCAGCACAAGCTAATCAAGAGGGCGGAGCAGAAAATGCCCAAGACGATTCAGTTGTAGATGCTGAGTACGAAGAAGTACAAGACGAAGATCAAGACAAAAAAGATAAGTAAGTAATGTGGAAAAGTCAAAGTCAGCATGTAGGACTTTGGCTTTTTCTTTGACTAGAGCGCATCTTGCGCCTTATTGCATAGAGATGGTATGATGAACGTTATGAGTAATTAGCGTATTTTTAATTGGTCGGGAGTGGATAACGTGAGTAAACGAGATTACTATGAAGTACTCGGAGTAGATAAAAATGCTTCTGTTGATGAGGTTAAAAAAGCCTATAGAAAGCTAGCACGTACCTATCATCCAGACGTGAATAAAGCAGATGATGCTGAAGCGAAATTTAAAGAAGTAAAAGAAGCCTATGATGTATTAAGTGATCCGCAGCAGAAATCTCAATATGATCAATTTGGACATACAGATCCGAACCAAGGTTTTGGTGGTGGAGCTGGAGGAGATTTCGGCGGTTTTAACGATATTTTTGATATGTTCTTCGGTGGTGGAGGCGGTGGCAGACGTAATCCAAACGGCCCTCGTCAAGGTGCAGACCTTCAGTACACAATGACTCTAGAGTTCAAAGAAGCTGTCTTCGGTAAAGACACGGAAATTGAAATTCCACGTGAAGAAAACTGTAATACATGTTCTGGTTCAGGGGCGAAGCCTGGAACGAAGCCTGAGACATGTTCACACTGTGGTGGATCTGGTCAATTAAATGTAGAACAGAATACACCATTCGGTCGTGTTGTGAACCGCAGAGTGTGTAACCACTGTGAAGGTACAGGTAAAACCATTAAAGATAAGTGTTCTACTTGTGGCGGTAAAGGAAAAGTGCGTAAGCGTAAGAAGATCAATGTGAAAGTCCCGGCAGGAATTGATCATGGTCAACAAATGCGTGTATCTGGACAAGGGGAACCAGGCACGAATGGTGGTCCAGCTGGAGATCTATATGTTGTATTCAACGTTAAGCCGCATGAATTTTTCGAGCGTGATGGGGAAGACATTCATTGTGAAATGCCTCTTACATTTACACAGGTAGCTTTAGGTGATGAAATTGAGGTGCCAACGTTAAATGGGAAAATCAAGCTGAAGATCCCTGCAGGTACTCAAACTGGAACAAACTTTAGACTACGTGGTAAAGGTGTGCCGAATGTACATGGTCGTGGACAAGGAGATCAGCATGTGATTGTCCGCGTAGTGACGCCGAAAAACCTAAGTGAGAAAGAGAAAGATATCATGAGAGAGTTTGCGGAAACAAACGGTAGTCATACCATTGAAGAACAGGATTCATTCTTTTCTAAAGTGAAACGAGCATTTAAAGGCGAATAACTAAGTACGAAACGAATTATGGGAGTGATTTTAGCTTGAAATGGGCAGAGTTCAGCATTCATACAACACAAGCGGCAGTAGAACCGGTATGTCATATCCTTCACCAATCAGGTGCAAGTGGAGTTGTCATTGAGGATCCAAGCGATTTAGTGAAAGATTGGGATTTAGAGTTTGGAAAGGTGTATGAGCTTTCACCAGATGATTATCCTGAAGAAGGAGTGATCGTTAAAGCTTATTTCCCTGTGAATAGCTTTCTAAATGAAACAATCGAAGAGACAAAAGGTGAGATTAACGGCCTAACTGCTCATCAGATTGACCTTGGTAAAAACAAGGTTACCGTATCTGAGGTGGATGAAGAGGATTGGGCTACTGCCTGGAAAAAGTATTATCATCCCATAAAAGTTTCTAATCAGATTACCATTATCCCGACATGGGAAGAATATACGCCAAATGAAGGTGAAATGATTATTGAGCTTGATCCGGGAATGGCGTTTGGAACAGGAACCCATCCAACAACCATTCTGTCAATTCAAGCGATCGAAAAAACAATCACTGCTGGAGACCGTGTCTTAGATGTAGGCACGGGCTCTGGTGTGCTTGCTATTGCTGCGGCAAAGCTTGCAGCTGAAAAAGTAGATGCTTACGATTTAGATGATGTAGCAGTTACAAGCGCGATTGGTAATGTAGAACTAAATCAAGCGACCTCTATCATTGATGTGAAGCAAAACGACTTAGTAAAAGGTGTGGAGCCTGAGTCATATGACTTAGTCGTCGCAAATATTTTAGCTGAAATCATTACTTCGTTTACAGATGATGTTTTTTCCATTCTACGTCCAGGTGGCACATACGTAACATCAGGTATCATTCAACGTAAAAAACAAGATGTAAAAGATGCATTAACTGCTTCTGGATTTCTGATTACTGAAATCACTGAGATGGAAGATTGGGTAGCAATGACAGCTATCAAACCAGAGGATTCTAAGTAATGCAACGGTACTTTGTAGAAAATGAGCAAATGTCGGACAAGCGTGTCACAATTGGTAGGGATGATGCAGCTCATATTACAAAAGTAATGCGTATGCAACCAGGGGATTTGATTGTTTGTATTAACCAAGATAAACGAGCTGTTTCATGTGAGCTGGAAACCGTTGCAATGACTGAAGTGACAGCTCTGATTAAAGAGGAGCTTCAAACAAATACAGAGCTTCCTATTTCGGTTACGATTGCTCAAGGCCTACCTAAAGGGGATAAGCTTGATCTCATTGTGCAAAAAGGGACGGAGCTTGGGGCAGTGGGATTTTTGCCTTTTTCTGCAGCTCGTTCGATTGTGAAATGGGACGCTAAGAAGGGTGCAAAGAAACAGGAGCGGTTGGAGAAAATTGCAAAAGAATCAGCTGAACAATCCTATCGATTAATCGTTCCAACGATACATTCTAGCTCTTCAATAAAACAACTGGCGGAATTGATTAACACATTTACAGCATGCGTTGTGTTGGCAGAAGAAGAGGCAAAGGCTAATGAAACTCAAGCTTTTGCAGCCCAGCTACAAGGACTGAATCCAGGTGATTCTTTGTTATTGATTATTGGTCCAGAAGGCGGAATAACAAAAGAAGAACAACTGGAATTTGAGCGTGCGGGTGCCAAAGCCTGTGGACTAGGACCCAGAATATTACGTACGGAAACAGCATCGCTTGCAGCGCTCGCAGCGATTTCGTACCATTATGAATTAATGAGGTGATTGTATGGCTACGGTCGCATTTCACACTTTAGGATGTAAAGTGAACCATTATGAAACAGAAGCGATTTGGCAATTATTTAAAAGTGAGAATTACGAAAAAGTAGAGTTTGAACAAGCTTCGGATGTTTATGTTATTAATACATGTACTGTAACAAATACAGGGGACAAGAAAAGTCGTCAGGTCATTCGTCGTGCCATTCGTAAGAATCCTGATGCGGTTATTTGTGTTACAGGCTGCTACGCCCAAACCTCACCAGCTGAGATTATGGCAATTCCGGGCGTTGATATTGTAGTTGGTACACAAGATCGTACGAAAATGATTAGTTACATCGAACAATTTAAGCAAGAACGTACACCAATTAATGGTGTTGGCAACATCATGAAATCTCGTGTATATGAAGAGTTAGATGTACCGGCTTTCACAGATCGTACAAGAGCTTCTTTAAAAATCCAAGAAGGCTGTAACAACTTCTGTACATTCTGCATTATTCCTTGGGCGCGAGGACTCATGAGATCAAGACAGCCAGAGGATGTCATCAAGCAAGCAACTCAGCTTGTTGAAGCTGGTTACAAAGAGATTGTCTTAACTGGTATTCATACAGGTGGCTATGGAGAGGACCTTAAAGACTACAGTTTAGCACGTCTATTAAAAGATCTTGAGAACGTACAAGGTCTGAAACGAATTCGTATTTCATCTATTGAAGCAAGTCAGCTGACAGATGAAGTAATCGCTGTTATTAATGATTCCGAGAAAGTAGTACGTCATCTGCATATTCCGCTACAATCGGGCTCTGACACTGTTCTAAAGAGAATGAGACGTAAGTACACAATGAGCTTCTTTGCAGAGCGATTGGATCGTCTAAAAGAAGCGTTGCCTGGTCTTGCGGTGACGTCTGATGTCATTGTTGGATTCCCTGGAGAAACGGAAGAAGAATTCCAGGAAACATATGACTTTATCGCAAAGCATAAATTTAGTGAGCTTCATGTCTTCCCATACTCTAAGCGTACAGGAACACCAGCTGCAAGAATGGACGAGCAAGTGGATGAGGCGATAAAGAATGAGCGTGTTCATAAGCTTATTCAATTATCTGATCAGCTTGCCAAGGAATATGCGTCTACATTCCACGATGAAGTGCTAGAAATGATTCCTGAGGAAGTAGATCAAGAACATCCTGACTTCTTAGTAGGCTACACAGATAATTATCTTCGTGTACGAGTGAAGCTAAGTGAAGATTTTATCGGGCATATTGTAAAAGTGAAGCTTACTAAGCCCGGTTACCCAGTTAATGACGCTGATTTTGTTCGTGTGATGCAAGATGAAGAAACCCAACAAAAAGTAGTGAACTATTAAATCGGAGGTCACATTATGACTAAACAAAGTTTAGCTGCATTGATTGATCATACTGCCCTAAAGCCAGATACATCAGAAGAACAAATTCGTACTCTTTGCGAGGAAGCGAGTACGTACCAATTTGCTTCTGTTTGTGTAAACCCTACATGGGTCCCACTTGCATCAGATCTTTTAAAAGGGTCTGATGAGGTAAAGGTATGTACAGTTATAGGGTTCCCACTCGGTGCAAATCAAACAGCTACAAAAGCATTTGAGACCACTCAGGCCATTAAAGACGGTGCAGATGAAGTAGACATGGTTATCAATATTGCGGCGCTTAAAGCAATGAACCATACGCTTGTCGAGGAAGACATTCGTGCGGTTGTAGATGCAGCAAAAGGTCAAGCATTAGTAAAAGTAATTATTGAGACCTGTCTGTTAACAGATGAGGAGAAAAAAGCAGCATGTGAACTTGCAGTTAAAGCAGGTGCAGATTTCGTAAAAACCTCAACTGGATTTTCAACGGGTGGTGCAACGGTAGCGGATATTGAGTTAATGCGCACAACAGTTGGACCAGAAGTAGGAGTAAAAGCCTCTGGCGGAGTAAGAAGCTTAGAGGACGCCGAACAAATGATTGAGGCAGGTGCAACCCGTATTGGAGCAAGCTCGGGTGTAGCGATCATGAAAGGGTTACAAGGCGAATCAGGATATTAAAAAAAGCAGGTATTTGAGCATTGCTCAAATACCTGTTTTTTTGTTAATGCTTGCGATGAATGAACTCAATAAATTTCGTAAATGGCTTAACAAGAGGTAAAAGTAGGATCGAACAAATGACATTAAACAACACACTCGCATGAGCAAGCTGTACACTAGGATGATCGGATAACAGCATCGAAATATTTGCTAGCCCATGAATAAATGGGAGAAAGCAAAGAGCTCCAAGCGTATTCACCCAAACGTTTGCAAAAGCAACTTTTTTAGCAGCTTGATTTGTTCCGATGCTTGCAAGAAGTGCAGTTAAGCAAGTACCAATGTTAGAACCAATCATAATCGCAATGGCTGTTGGCAGACTCATACTCATATCCTCTAAAAAGCCCATGGCAATGGCGATACATGCTGTACTGGATTGAATAATTGCAGCTAAAATGGCGCCCACAAGCATTCCGTTTACAGAGTAAGATGAGGCCCAATCAAAGAAGTTTACGGCAGCGGGGAAGGCTGCGACAGGCTCTGCTAAGGAAGAGAAACCACTCATTGATAAAAATAAGCAGGCAAGTCCAACGAATAAACTGCCTAGTGAATATGTCAGCCTATGACGAACAAGAAGAAGGATCATACCTATTGCTAGAATCCATAAGGCGTATGAATCAATCTGAAAGGTAATTAATTCAGCAGTGATTGTTGTACCGATATTCGCTCCTAAGATGACACCAATCGTATGAGTGAATGGGATCATCCTCGCTGCCACTAGCCCAACTAACATCACCATTACGGCTGTACTACTTTGGAGAATGGCCGTAATAATCATGCCAATTAGCATCCCTTTCCAAGCAGAATCAGTCAACGTGGTAAGCCATCCTTGTAATCTAGCTTGAGCTAGCTGGTAAAGGCCGTGTCTCATCACAATTAATCCAAATAAAAAAATAGCTAGATAGGCGATAAAGCGGGTACTGATTTCTGCGAACATGTCGTCACCTCTATACCATGCATATGGACAGGGTGTAGGTTTCATGTGCACTTTTTGCACGAAAAACGTAATGAAAACGCACAAATTAACAGTTTAGGGTTGCCGAAAGACGGTTGACCGATTATAATCAAATATATTATAATAGCTAAAGACGTGTATGAAGCATATCTGCGTCTTGAGCTTGGTTGTTTTCGGAGGGAGGGAAATATCATGGCAGAAACTCGCGTTCGCAAAAACGAATCGATTGATGCTGCACTTCGTCGCTTTAAGAAGTCTATCTCTAAAGAGGGAACGTTGGCTGAGGTTAAAAAACGTAAGCACTACGAAAAGCCTAGTGTGAAGCGTAAAAAGAAATCTGAAGCCGCTAGAAAACGTAAATTCTAATTTAGGCTTTCTTTGAAAGGGTGAATTCACCTGAGTCTTCTTGAACGGTTAAACCAGGATATGAAGCTAGCGATGAAGAGTAAAAATAAACTAGAACTAGCTGTAATACGGATGGTCAAAGCTTCCATTCAGAATGAGCAGATTAAACTAGGGCATGAATTATCTGAAGAAGATAGCCTAACGGTGCTGAATCGTGAGCTTAAACAGCGCAAGGATTCCCTCCACGAGTTTGAGCAGGCGGGTCGTGAAGATCTGGCGACGCGGCAACGTGAAGAAATTGCTGTCCTTCATAAGTACTTGCCCGAGCAGCTTACTGAGGATGAAGTGAGACAAATCGTAGCAGAAACGATTGCCGAAACCGGTGCCGAGAACAAATCGGACATGGGTAAGGTTATGGGTGCCATTATGCCTAAGGTTAAAGGTAAGGCAGATGGATCTGTGATTAATCGTCTCGTTCTAGAGTCGCTTTCATAAAAATGTATTCAAAGCCGGTCTCCTTGAGATCGGCTTTTTGTCATTTGAGCAAACCGTCATGAAAGCGTCACCGCCGAAAAGTGGAATGTCCTATGAACATCGTGCTACACTTAAAGTAACTGAGAAAAAAATCAAACGAGTGAAAAAAAGTGAAACCTTATTTTCGTTCATTCGTACATGATACTATACATCTCTGGAAGGGGGGAGGGTGTGAACCGAATGAGGAAAGCCATTCTCTTATTATCACTTTCAGCTCTGTTTCTTGGAATTCTATTAATACCTTTCCAATTGTACATGGTAGCAACAACGACGGAGGATAAACCGAGTGTCTATGTTATACCAATTGAGCAAACAGTTGAGCGAGGATTAGAGAAATTTCTTGAACGTGCACTTGCTGAAGCTGAAAGAGAGCAAGCGGATCACATTATCTTAGATATTGATACACCGGGTGGAGCAGTTGATGCGGCAGGAAACATTGCTCAGCTTCTTAACCAAACGGATATCACTACTACGGCCTATGTTAATCCAGATGCGATCTCAGCGGGGGCATACATTGCTTTAAATGCAGATCAAATTGTTATGCATCCACAAGGAAGCATGGGAGCGGCTGGAGTTATTGATGGAGCAGGGAATGCGGCAGAAGAAAAAGCGCAATCCTATTGGCTGAATCAAATGAAAAATGCCGCAGAGAAAAATAAAAGGGATCCTCAATTTGCATTGGCTATGGCAAGTACTAACCATGATCTCCCGCAATTTAACTCACCAGAAGGAAGCTATCTAACACTTGGTGCAGAGGATGCCATAGAGGTTAAGTATTCAGAAGGCACAGCTAGATCGATCGATGAGTTACTTGCGTTGGATATTGTGAATTTACCTGATGCAGAAGTAATTAACTCTGAAGTCAGTTTTGCTGAAAAGATTGCTCGGTTTGTGACAAACCCGATCGTCATTCCAATCCTATTATCAGTAGGTAGTTTGGGTCTGATTTTAGAGTTATATACTCCGGGATTTGGTATTCCAGGAATGATAGGGCTTGCGTCGTTAGGACTCTTCTTTTTTGGTCATTTGTTTGCGGGTTTTGCAGGATGGGAATCCATTATTCTCTTTTCTGTAGGTGTGATCCTCATTGTCATAGAGATTTTTATACCTGGCTTTGGGGTGTTTGGGGTGTTAGGTATTGCGTCCATTATCAGTGGTCTTTTCTTAGCATCCTTTTCGACCGCAACAATGCTTTTTGCAGTAGGAGTGGCTTTAATCGTATCATTATTAGCTGCGATCCTCTTATTCCGTTTCCTTGGAGGTCGCGGGCCGTGGAAGAAAATGGTCTTAAAAACATCAACAACAAGTGAAGAAGGATATCTTTCTAATGAGACGCGTGCGGAGCTTCTTTCCCAGCATGGTAAGGCTTTAACGAGACTAAGTCCTGCTGGATTTGCTCAGTTTGGTGAAGAACGCCTTGACGTGGTTTCAGAGGGTGGATATATTGAACAAGGTAGCTTATTGAAGGTCGTCTATACATCAGGGTCACGTATTGTGGTTCGAGAAGTGCAGATTGATCATAAACAAAAGGAGGAATAAGATATGCCATTTGATAATGATGGAACGATTTTCATTCTTATCGCTATAGCAGTAGTAATTATACTTCTTGCTGTACTATTTACATTTGTTCCAGTTGCACTATGGATCTCAGCCATTGCTGCAGGAGTGAAAATCAGTATTTTTGAGTTAATTGGGATGAGACTTCGTCGAGTTGTACCTGCTCGTGTTGTAAACCCGTTAATCAAAGCGGTAAAAGCAGGAATTGACTTAGATACGTCAAGACTAGAAGGACACTATTTAGCAGGTGGTAATGTGGACCGCGTAGTTAATGCTCTAATCGCAGCACAACGCGCAAACATTGAATTGCCATTTGAACGTGCGGCTGCTATCGACTTAGCAGGTCGTGACGTACTTGAAGCTGTTCAAATGAGTGTTAACCCTAAAGTAATTGAAACACCTTTCATCGCTGGTGTGGCAATGGATGGTATTGAAATCAAAGCAAAATCTAGAATTACGGTTCGTGCAAACATTGATCGCCTTGTCGGGGGTGCCGGTGAAGATACGGTTATCGCTCGTGTTGGTGAGGGGATTGTTTCTACAATTGGTTCGCAAAAAGACCATAAGAAAGTCCTTGAAAATCCTGATATGATTTCTCAAACCGTATTATCAAAAGGATTAGATTCAGGAACAGCATTCGAAATCCTTTCCATCGATATTGCCGATATTGATATTGGTAAAAACATTGGTGCAGAGCTACAAACAGATCAAGCGGAAGCTGATAAGAACATTGCACAAGCAAAAGCAGAGGAACGTCGTGCAATGGCTGTAGCACAAGAGCAGGAAATGAAAGCGCGTGTTGAAGAAATGCGTGCAAAAGTTGTGGAAGCCGAAGCAGAAGTACCACTTGCGTTATCTGAAGCACTACGCACAGGTCGCATGGGTGTAATGGATTACATGAATTATCAGAACGTAATGGCAGATACTGATATGAGAGATTCCATTAGTAAGTCAACGGATGATAATGATTCAACAAACAACGATAGTAACTAATTTGCCTTTCCTTTGAAAAGGAGGGATACACAGTGGAAGAGTTAATTTCGACTTTACTCGGAAGCCCCCTTTTAATCTTCTTTATCATAGCGATTATTAGCTTTTTAGGTCGTATGGTTAAAGGTGCGGGGCAAACGAATCAACAACAGGGTCAAAACCAACCTCAACAAAAGCAAGAGGAGTCAAAAGAAATCAATTGGCGCGATATCTTTACACAAGAAGAGGTAAAAGCAGAGCCCCAACCAAGGCAGCAACAAGAGCCGGATATGGTGACGGATCAATATGCCCCTTCTCAACATCGTGAACAAGAGACGACTCAAGCAACAAATGGTAGAAATGAATTATATGATAGGCTAGAAGAATATAAACGAAGAAAGCGTGAAACAGAGGAACAGGCTCCTAGGCAGGTTCAGCTGAGTGTCACGTCTGATAACCGTACACATTCTTCGGGTCACCTTGATATAAGTGTGAAAAACTTATCAAAACAAGAAGCGATGAAAGCTGTTGTGTGGGCAGAAGTTCTTGGCAAGCCTCGCTCAAGAAACCCACATAAAGCATTTGCACCAACGCGTCATAAGTAATTTAAACACACAGAACACAGATGGAGGTCTTTAGACTTTCATCTGTGTTCTTTTTTTGTTTTCACGTACGCTCCGATGTGGAATAAAGTGATATCCTGCTTCGTTTTAACATAAGCATACATGGAGGGGGAATGGTGCATGGGAAAACTGATGGGACCTGTACGAAAATGGATGATGCAGCATATGCAGCTTCCCGCAGATGTCATGATGGACCTGCCCAGGATTACGATGATTGGTCAGTTGCATATCTATATTGAAAATCATAAAGGAGTACTTAGGTTTTCAACTTCCGAATTACGGTTGTTATTAAAGCAAGGCCAAGTATTAATCAAAGGGGACCAATTTGTGATCAAAACCATTTATCCGGAAGAGTTATTGCTTGAAGGTAGAATTGATCAAGTAATCTACATCAATGACTCAGATGATCACTCCTAATATAGATTGTGTTGATAAAGGGGGATATTATGTTAAATCATTGGATGACACACTTAAAGGGCTACGTGTTTGTTGAATTAACAGGCGTTTACACAGAGCGTCTGTTAAACGCATGCTTGCATAATGGACTAGCCATTTGGTCGGTCCGAAAAATGGGTGAGGATCGAATTGGCTTTCATATTGCTTTAGGAGACATCGTGATGTTGAAGAGGTTACGTAAACAGTATGAATGTAAGCTGTACTTTAAGAGGCGATACGGTATCCCTTTCTTACTGATGAAGATGAAAAAACGTAGCGGATTTACTCTTGGTCTACTAAGTTTCTTTGTCTTAATGCTGGTATGTTCTCAGATGGTCTGGGGTATACAGGTAAAAGGGGGCTCACCAAAAATCGCAAATGAAGTTCAACAAGCTGCAACAGAACTTGGTATTAAAAGAGGGACGTTCCAAGCACAGCTGCCACCAGTAGAGAAAATCCAACAGGAGATTCAACAGAGAGTAACAGATGCAACCTGGATTGGGGTAAGGCAAAAAGGAACGATCTATGAGTTTGAGATTGTTGAGCATCAATTACCTGAAGAAGCCGAGTTATTGAGTCCTAGACATTTAGTTGCCTCAAAGAAGGCAGTTATTTATAAAATGTTTGTTGAACATGGTCACCCTGAAGTGAAAGTGAATGACTACGTGATGCCTGGAGATCTTTTAGTATCAGGAACAATCGGTACAAAAGAAGATCGTATGCAAACTGTGCCAGCAAAAGGACAAGTTTTAGGAGAAATATGGTACACTTCTAAAGTAAGCGTTCCATTAGAAGCTTCCTTTACAACGTTAACAGGAAAGCATTCATCAAGATATTCACTGACGTACAATGACTGGCGACTTCCAATTTGGGGATTTGGTAAACCGGATTATCCAGAAGTACAGGAGTTTGAAAAGGAGAAATCCCTTGATCTGTTCGGTTGGGAATTTCCTATCTCTCTAACCCATAAGGAAATTCATGAAACCTATTCGTTTAATCGCACGTACACTGAGGAAGAGGCCAAGCAGGTTGGTATGGAACAAGCAGAACATGAATTAAGAGAACAGCTACCAGACGATGCAGAGATTTTAAGTGGAAAACTTTTGCACGAAGCGGTTGACAATGGTAAAGTGAACCTATCGATACATTATCAGGTCATTGAAGATATTGCGAAGGAAAAACCGATAATTCAAGGAGATTGAGGCGATTTGTCAGAAACCAGAGTACTACATCTAGAACCAAAAAACACAAATGAAGTACAGCTCTTATTCGGTCCCAATGATTCACATATAAAAAGAGTGGAAGATAGCCTAAACGTACAGATTGTGACAAGAGGAGAAGAAATCTCTGTTACTGGTCCTAGCGTTGCGATCGAACATACGGCTGAGCTGTTCCAATCATTATTACACTTGTTAAGAGTAGGTATGAGTGTTAATGAGCGTGATGTTGTTTACGCTGCGGGTCTAGCGAAGAATGGACAATTAAGCGAACTATATGATTTATACGATGAAAAGATTGCGACTTCTGTTAAAGGAAAAGTGATTCGGGCAAAGACACTCGGACAAAAGCATTATGTAACCCAGATTCGCAAGAAAGATATGACGTTTGGAATTGGACCAGCGGGTACCGGAAAAACCTACTTAGCTGTTGTTATGGCTGTTAATGCACTAAAGGATGGTGCAGTGCATCGCATTGTATTAACAAGACCGGCAGTAGAAGCGGGTGAAAGTCTTGGTTTCTTGCCTGGAGACCTTAAGGAAAAGGTTGATCCATACTTACGACCACTTTACGACGCATTGCATGATGTACTTGGAGTTGAACAGACAGCACGCTTGATGGAACGCGGAACGATTGAAGTGGCTCCACTTGCTTATATGCGTGGTCGAACTTTAGATGATGCATTTGTCATCTTAGACGAAGCGCAGAACACAACAAAAGAACAAATGAAAATGTTCATCACACGATTGGGTTTCGGCTCAAAAATGGTGATTAACGGTGACTTAACTCAAATTGATTTGCCAAAAGGAAAACAATCCGGGCTTGAAACCGCTAGTGCGATCTTAAAAAATGTAGCGGGCATTGGAATGATTCATTTACAGCAATCAGATGTAGTGAGACATACGTTGGTTCAGCAAATTATCCAAGCATACGATCAAAACGATCCAGGCCAGTCTTAATCATGGCATGGATCGTTCATACATACCTTCTACAACTAGTAAGCAGACCAATTCTTTGGTCTGCTTCTCTTACAGAATAGTGTATAGTTAATTGATTTCTCGGATTAGAATTTGAGGTGAACAATATGGCTAAGAAGCCGAAATCAGTGAAAACATGGTGGAATGAGATTAAGCAGCACCGATACATAAAATCCATTCTCGTTTTTCTAACAGCTGTCTTTCTCTATTTTATGATGCTTGGGAATGTTATTCCGGAGCAATTGGATATTCATCTTTCTGATACTGCCGAAGAAGATATCAGGTCGCCCATTACGATTGAAAATAGACAAGCTACCGAACAACTACAAAGCGAGGCCGTTGAGAACGTTGAACCAAACTATGTGTTAAAGCAAAACTATGCTGAAACGCAAGGTGGACGTGTAAACGATATCTTCGAGTTAGTGATTCAGGTGAAAAAGGATCAAACTCCTGCTGAGTCAGATTCAGAGGAAACGGATGTGGAAGTGGATGAAGAAGAGGTTTTAGAGGAGCGCTTAAATAGCGTAAAGGATGCACTTTCCTCTGGGACGAGTAATCAACTTTCTGATGAAACAATTATTACATTGTTAGAAACCTCTGAATCTCAGCTTGTTCTAGCAAAAGAGGCCACATCAAACACTGTTTTCGAAGTAATGAGTGAGCAGATTGAAGCAAATGATCTACAAGAGGCAAAGGATCAGGTAGATGATTTGATTAATATCTCAACAGTTAGTAATCGCTTGCGTGATGCCATGGTTGAGGTCGGTCAATTTGCGATTATTCCAAACTATGTGTATGATCGAGACTCTACCGAACGTCTGCGGGAGGAAGCCTCCGAGAATATTGAGCCTGTAATGATTAGAGAAGGTCAATTATTAGTCCAGCAAGGAGATGTCATTAACAATGAAACCTATGCTCAACTTAGGTTAGTTGGGTTATTGGATGAATCTCTTAATGTTTATCCTTATGTTGGCCTTGGTATGTTTGTCATGATTATCATGGGCATGATGCTTTACTTTATTCAAGAATCAAATACCACTGTTAAGAATAACAATTCTCACTTTCTCATGTTCATCCTTGTTTTTGTCATTGTTACGTGTTTGATGAAGGTGACAAGTTATACTGAATTAATTAATATTGCGGGGGTCGGTTATGTAGTACCTGTTGCAGCCGGCACGATGCTCTTAACGCTATTATTGAATACACGAATTGCTCTATTTTCAAGTGTGCTTTATGCCATAGTAGGTACCGTTCTTTATAGCCAAGATGGAGCGTCTTCCTTTAATGTAACGTACGGCTTTTATCTTTTAGTTAGCTCGCTTGCAGGTGCATTATTTCTAGACACATCCAATCGAATCACAAGATTACTTAAAGCTGGATTTTTAGTGGCTTGTATTAACGTCATTGCTGTATTAACACTTCTTTTTATAAAGGGATTACAGCATAACTGGATTGAGGTGGGGTCCCATGTAGCCAGTGCTGCGTTCTCAGGGATCGCTGCGGCTATCTTAACCATTGGCTTGCTTCCTTTCTTTGAAACCGGTTTTTCAATTCTGTCTGTTTCAAGGCTCATTGAATTATCTAATCCGAATCACCCGTTGCTACGTAAGATTTTAACAGAAGCTCCTGGAACGTATCATCATAGCGTGGTTGTTGGAAATCTTGCAGAGGCTGCGTGCGAACGACTTGGAGAGAATGGGCTTCTAGCAAGAGTCGGGGCGTATTATCATGATGTAGGGAAAACCAAACGACCTCATTTCTTTATTGAAAATCAATTGAGGCAGGACAATCCTCATGATAAAATTTCACCACAGCTTAGTACGACCATTATTATCTCCCACCCTTATGATGGAGCAGACTTGCTCAGGGAATATAAGATGCCAAAAGAAATTGTAGATATAGCTGAACAGCACCATGGAACGAGCTTACTTAAATACTTTTACCATAAAGCGAATCAGGATGTTGAGCAGCCATTACCAGAATCTCAATTCCGCTACCCTGGACCAAAGCCTCAAAATAAGGTAGCATGTATTGTTGCGATTGCTGATAGTGTGGAGGCTGCTGTACGTGCAATGTCTAAGCCAACACCAGATAAGATTGAAGCAATGGTGAATAAGATTATTAAAGAAAAATTAGAAGACGGGCAGTTTGATGAATCAGAAATTACGTTAAGAGAGTTAAACGACATTGCGTTGTCCATGCTCGAGACGTTAAAAGGGACATTCCATCAACGAATTGAATACCCGGATGAAATTAAAAAAGGTGGGAAAGAACATGACGATACTCGTGGAAACCATGGATGAAACAAACACCCTAACAAATAAGCAGCTAGACCTTATACAAGACATCATTACGCATGCCTCAAAGGTTCAAGAACTTGTTGGGGATTACGAAGTGTCTGTTAGCTTTGTAGATGATGAAGAAATAAGAGAACTAAATAAAGAGCATAGAGGGAAGGATCAAGGAACCGATGTCTTATCGTTTGCATTAAATGAAGGGGAAGATGATGTGGTTGAACCGATCGATGGGATGCCAAACCTTCTTGGAGATATTATTGTATCGGTACCGAGAATTTCATCGCAGGCAGAAGATTACGGTCATTCCTTTGAACGTGAGCTCGGCTTTTTAGTGGTTCATGGTTTTCTTCATTTACTTGGCTATGACCATCTAACGGAGCAGGACGAGAAGGAGATGTTTGGCCGTCAGGAGGAGATCTTAACAAGTTATGGGCTTGTCAGATAGAAACCAAAAAGGATTCAGACGGTTACTTCGATCATTTGTGTTTGCAACCCATGGATTAAAGCATGTCGTCAAGTACGAGCAGAATATGCAAATCCATCTAGGTTGCTCTCTCTTAGTGATGGCCTTAGCGTGGTGGCTTCACTTTCCATTAATGCATTGGATGATTCTATTGCTCGTTATTGGTGGAATGTTTTCGCTTGAAATTATGAATACGGCAATTGAGCGAACAGTCGATCTTTACACAAAAGAGTTTCATCCGCTTGCAAAAAGAGCAAAAGATGTCGCGGCAGCTGCGGTGTTTGTATATGGAGTTTTTGCTGTGGTGATTGGGCTGCTTCTTTTTGGTCCACCACTATTGGAACTTTTATTTTAATACATGAGGAGCGATGTTGATGAATGAGCAGTTAATGAAAGAAGCAACAAAGGCTAGAGAAAATGCATACGTTCCTTACTCTTCATTTCCAGTGGGGGCTGCGCTTTTAATGGCTGATGGCACCATCTTTCATGGTGCCAATATTGAGAATGCCTCATTTGGGTTAACGAATTGCGCTGAGCGTACAGCACTGTATAAGGCCTATTCGGAAGGCAACCGTGAAGTGAAAGCTGTAGCTGTGATTGCCAATACTGACGAACCTGTTTCACCCTGTGGGGCTTGTCGTCAAGTCATGATGGAGTTATGTGGACCAGATGTTCATGTATACTTAGGTAGTACAAACGGAAAAATAGTAAAAACAACAGTGGCAGAATTACTGCCCGGAGCTTTTAAAGCGGGGGATATGAATGAGTAATCAACAAGAAAATGAACACAAATCAGGATTTGTCTGTTTAATCGGAAGACCAAATGTCGGAAAATCAACTTTACTAAACCGAGTGATTGGTCAGAAGGTTGCCATTATGTCAGACAAGCCTCAAACGACTCGTAACAAAATACAAGGTGTATACACGGATAATGATGCTCAAATCATTTTTATTGATACTCCAGGTATTCATAAGCCGAAGCATAAGCTTGGTGACTTTATGATGAAGGTCGCAAAAGATACCTTACGTGAAGTGGACATTATCTTATACTTAGTTGAAGCAAATGAAGGCTTTGGGCCAGGAGAGCAATATATTATTAATCGCCTAAAGGAAACAAACACACCGGCATTTCTTTTGATTAATAAAATTGACCTTGTGCATCCAGATGAACTGTTCGCTTTAATTGATACATATAGGCAAAAGCACGAGTTTAAAGAGATCATTCCAATCTCAGCATTAAGCGGGAACAATGTTCCTGTTCTGCTTGAACAAATTAAGGACAAGCTTGAAGAAGGTCCACAATATTATCCGGCAGATCAAGTCACGGATCATCCAGAACGTTTTATTGTGGCAGAGTTAGTCCGAGAGAAAGTTCTTCAACTTACACATGAGGAAGTGCCACATTCAATTGCAGTTGGAATTGAAAGTATGAAGCGTCGTGAGCATAAGGATATGATTGACATTCAAGCAACGATTGTTGTAGAACGCTCATCGCAAAAAGGAATTGTGATTGGAAAGCGTGGAGCACTGCTTAAGGAAGTTGGGCAACAAGCCAGAGCTGATATTGAAGCGTTGCTCGGTACAAAGGTCTTTCTTGAATTATGGGTAAAAGTTGAAAAGGATTGGCGGAATAAGCCTGCTCAATTAAGAGATTTTGGTTTTCGTTCTGACGAATATTAGTACATGTTTTTTTGCAATGGTTGGGTTTCTAACCATTGTTTTTTTGTTAGGAAAGCCTTATCATTAAAGAAAAGATACGGGGAAAATGGTTTGAGAACAGTCATTATCTTGTCAAGGTCATTTATTTAGTAATATTTCCTTATCATGATCTAACTTTATTAGGTGAAACTAGGAGTACAGATGGAACGAATTCTTTGACAAAGGAGTGAATTCTGACATGCTCGACTTATCTTGGAAGGTTTTTACCAACACAGGAAATCTTGATACGTATTTATTAATTAAGGAGCTTGAGCGCGACTCAGAAGCGGAGAATGGTCCTGACGATATTGGTACTAGCGATTTGACGTTTGATCCAAACCCTCAGTAACAGACAGCTAGGTGTGGTTATCATGTTAGACAAAGTAGAAGCAATTGTCATTCGAACCGTCGACTACGGTGAAACAAATAAAATTATTACTCTACTCACAAAAGAAAGAGGGAAGGTAGGCGTGATGGCTAGAGGTGCTAAAAAGCCCAGAAGCCAGCTTACCGCTATCTCACAGCCGTTTGTATACGGCTCTTTTGTGATTTATAAAGGGAGTGGTCTTGGAACATTAAACCAAGGCGACCCTATTAAATCGTTTCGAAACATTCGTGAAGATTTGACTCTGGCTTCATATGCGATGTATATGGCTGAGCTTGTTGATAAGCTAACGGAAGAAAATCAACGTTATTTATTTTTGTTTGATTGGTTGTATTTAAGCCTTCTTAAAATGGAAGAGGGGGCAGATCCAGAAGTTTTAACTCGAATCTTTGAGATGAAGATGATGGATGTGGCAGGGATCAGTCCGAATTTAACGCAATGTATCTCATGTGGATCGGTTGAGACTCCTGCTGCCTTTTCCATTCGATACGGTGGGTTTTTGTGTAGAGCTTGTTTGCATAAAGATGAGCACGCGTTCCCATGTTCAGCTCAAACAAGCCGCTTGTTACGGTTGTTTTACGAAATGGACCTTTACCGTCTTGGAGAAATCTCATTAAAGAATGAAACGAAACAAGAGCTTAAGCAGATCATTCGTGCGTATTATGATGAATATTCTGGGGTCACTTTAAAGTCTAGACGTTTTCTAGATCAGCTTGAACGAATGAATCTAGGAACAAATATTGACACGTAGTGTGAACTTATGTATGATTTTACTAATAGATTGGTGCAGTGATGAGAAGAAGTACCTGCTATCCACTGATTAAAGCGACTTGGGGACGGTGTGAGCCTGAGATTCAGTAAGCAGCGAAAGGCATTTCGGAGCACCTACAACGAAAGTGGTTCGTACAATATGTACGAATAAGTAGGGTGGAACCGCGGGAAAGCTCCCGTCCCTACGCTGATATCAGCGTAGGGACGGGAGCTTTTTGCATGGATCTCGTTCTTATGCGAATTAAAGACTGGGAGGCTGTACAATGAATGTACAACAAATGATTTTAACGTTACAAGAGTATTGGGCAAAACAAAATTGCATCATTATGCAGGCGTACGATACGGAAAAAGGTGCCGGTACAATGAGCCCTTTTACGTTACTAAAAACGATTGGTCCAGAGCCGTGGAATGTGGCTTATGTTGAGCCTTCAAGACGTCCGGCAGACGGTCGATATGGCGAAAACCCTAACCGTCTATACCAGCATCACCAATTCCAGGTGGTTATGAAGCCATCACCTTTAAATATTCAAGAGCTTTACTTAGACAGTTTAAAAGCGATTGGGATTAATCCGCTTGAGCATGATATTCGTTTTGTTGAAGACAACTGGGAAAACCCTACACTTGGTTGCGCTGGTCTAGGGTGGGAAGTTTGGTTAGATGGCATGGAAATCACTCAATTTACGTATTTCCAACAGGTTGGCGGGATGGAAGCAAGTCCTGTTTCAGCTGAAATTACGTATGGTCTGGAGCGTCTAGCTTCTTATATTCAAGACAAAGAAAATGTATTTGATCTTGAGTGGGTAGAAGGATTCACATACGGGGACATCTTTAGTCAAGCTGAGTATGAACACTCTAAATATACGTTTGAAGTGTCTGACACATCAATGCTGTTTTCTCTTTTCCAGACGTATGAAAAAGAAGCAGGGAGAGCATTAGATGAACAGCTTGTACTACCTGCTTATGATTACATTCTAAAATGTTCGCATAGCTTTAATCTTCTAGATGCGCGTGGAGCGATTTCTGTTACAGAACGTACAGGATATATCGGACGTGTACGTACATTAGCTCGTCGTGCAGCGAGACTTTATTATGAAGAACGGGAACGTCTTGGTTTCCCTCTGTTAAAAGAAAAGGAGGAGTCTAACCATGAGTAAACATGATTTTCTACTTGAAATTGGACTTGAAGAACTGCCAGCACGATTTGTCACATCTTCTATCAATCAACTCACACAATTAGTGGAAGAGTGGTTAAAAGAACAACGTTTAGCTTGTTCAGAAGTAAAAGGATTTGCGACTCCAAGACGATTGGCTATACAAATTACTGACTTAGAAGATAGCCAGCCAAACCTTGAAAGCGAGGCACGTGGTCCTGCCAAAAAAATTGCCTTAGCAGAAGATGGAAGCTGGTCAAAGGCTGCACTTGGTTTTGCTCGCGGTCAAGGGGTTACACCAGATAACTTGTTTACACAGGAAGTAAAAGGAACGGAATATGTGTTTGCAAAAACGTTCCAAGAAGGAAAGAAAACAATTGAATTACTTCCACAATTAAAAGAACTTATTACATCTCTACACTTCCCGAAAAATATGAGATGGCATCATTATACTATGCGTTTTGCTCGTCCCATTCAGTGGATCGTCGCTTTATATGACAAGCAGGTTGTTCCATTTTCGATCACTTCTATTGAAACAGGAAATACAAGCCGTGGTCATCGTTTCCTTGGAAAAGACATCACAATTTCAAACCCAAGTGATTACCAAGAGCTTCTAAGAGAGCAATTTGTATTAGTTGATGCAACTGAACGCAAGCAAGTGATTCGAGAGCAATTGAAGGAGCTAGCAGGACAAGAGGGATGGGTTATTCCAGTTAATGAAGACTTGCTAGAGGAAGTGACAAATCTCGTTGAGTGGCCAACTGCACTAAGTGGTCGATTCGAAGAAGAATTCTTGACTTTACCAAAAGAAGTTCTTTTAACAACGATGAAGGAACATCAACGTTACTTCCCAGTTGAGGATCAAGAAGGTAAACTTTTACCACATTTTATAACGGTTCGTAATGGAGACCGCAACCACTTGGAAAATGTAGCAAGAGGAAATGAAAAAGTATTACGTGCACGTTTTTCTGATTCTGCTTTCTTCTACAAAGAAGATCAAAAAATGGATATTGACGCGGCTGTAAAACAGCTTGATTCCATTGTGTATCATGAAGAGCTTGGATCTCTTGGTGACAAAGTGAAGCGTATCAAGAGTATTGCAGAGAAATTAACTGCACAACCTGGGTTCGAAAACGTATCGATTAATCTTGTTCAACGAGCAGCTGAAATTAGTAAATTCGATCTCGTTTCACAAATGGTAGGTGAATTCCCAGAGCTCCAAGGCTTAATGGGAGAAGTATATGCACAGCACCTTGGTGAAAACAAGGATGTAGCAAAAGCGATTCGTGAACATTATTACCCGCGTTTTGCCGGAGATAGCTTACCTGAATCAGACATCGGTCTTATTGTAAGTATGGCAGACAAACTAGATACCATCGTTTCGTGTTTTGCCATTGGATTAATTCCAACAGGGTCTCAAGATCCCTATGCCTTAAGACGCCAAGCGTTAGGTCTTGTACAAATGGCTCTTGAGAAGCAAATTGATCTTGGTTTTGATCAATTACTTGCACTTGCAGTTGAAACGGCTGAGGAAAAAGGATTAGACATAGCAAATAAAGAAGAAACACTAAACCAGCTTTATGAATTCTTTATGTTACGAATGAAACACGCATTGTCTGATAGAGGCATCGAGTATGATGTTATTGACGCTGTGTTAACAAGTGAGCAGGAGTCCATTCCTTGGGTATTCAAGAAAGCAGAGCTTCTGTCAAGTGTTCATAAGGAAGAGTCATTTAAAAAGGTTGTTGAAGCATTAAGTCGTGTCACAAACATTGCAAAGAAAGCAGAAGCGACTGTTACGATAGATCCTGACTTATTTGAGAAAGAGGAAGAAAACCAACTGTATGACCGATATGTTGAGCTTTCTGAACTCTTGAAGCAAGCAAAAGGTCAAGGCCAGGTAGACGCTGCCTATCAAGCACTAGAACAAACAGCTCCGGTTGTTCATGCATATTTTGAACACATTATGGTTATGTCCGACCAAAAAGAAGTAAAAGATAACAGACTTCAACTAATGAAACAACTGGCTCAAGAAATTGAAGACTTTGCGCAATTTAACAAGCTAGTTTTTTAAGGTAAAGGGCGGTGAAATCCCATCGAGCTATCTAGTAGGCAAGAACAAATCCTTAGTATCGTAAAAGAAAATGGCCCAATTACAGGTGAACATATTGCTGAAAGGCTTTCATTAACGAGAGCCACTCTTCGGCCAGATTTAGCCATTTTAACCATGTCAGGCTATTTAGATGCAAGACCACGAGTTGGATATTTTTATACTGGAAAGCAAAATGCCGAAATTCTATCTGATAAAGTAAAAACAATTACGGTAGATCATTATAAATCAAGGCCCGTGGTTGTGAATGAGTCTTCATCTGTTTACGAAGCCATTACAACGATGTTTTTAGAGGATGTTGGGACATTATTTGTAGTGGATAAGGATTCAACCCTTACAGGAGTGGTTTCAAGAAAAGACTTGCTTAGAGCAAGTCTTGGACAGAAGTCACTCGAAACCATTCCGGTGGGGATTATTATGACTAGAATGCCTAATGTAACAGTTTGTTATGAGGATGACTTTATTATAGACGTAGCAAAAAAGCTGATTTCAAAGCAAATTGATGGTTTGCCTATTGTAAGAAAAACAGATCATGGAAGTGGACTAGAAGTAACTGGTCGTATTACGAAAACCAATATAACTAGTTTGCTTGTTGACCTCGCGAATAACGAATCTATTTAAGTGCAACGTGTGCTTAAGTGAAGGAGAGTTCTGATGTGGAAATGACATACCGTCCGATTGTCTACGTAGTATCTGACTCTGTAGGGGAGACAGCAGAGCTTGTTGTGAAGGCTGCTGTCAGTCAGTTTAGTGGATCTGGAGTTGAACTAAGACGCATTCCTTACGTAGAAGACAAAGGTACAATTGAAGAGGTTATTTGTTTAGCGGCAGAAGCAAAAGCACTTATTGCTTTTACTTTGGTTGTGCCGGACATGAAGAACTATTTACTGCAAAGAGCCAAAGAAGAACAAGTCGAAACGGTGGATATCATTGGACCGATGCTACAAAAGGTTTCAGAGCTTACAAATGAGAAGCCTAGATACGAGCCTGGGGTGATTTACCGGTTAGATGAAGATTATTTCCGAAAGGTCGAAGCAATAGAATTTGCAGTTAAATATGATGATGGTCGAGATCCAAGAGGAATCATTCGTGCGGATGTTGTGTTAATTGGTGTATCTCGTACATCTAAAACACCGTTATCCCAATACTTAGCTCACAAGCGTCTAAAGGTTGCAAATGTACCACTTGTGCCTGAGGTTGAACCACCAGAGGAGCTCTTTAAAATCTCTCCAAACAAATGTATTGGACTTAAAATAAGTCCTGAGAAACTAAACAGTATTCGTACGGAACGATTAAAAGCCTTAGGTTTAAAATCAGAAGCCAACTACGCAAACATTAACCGAATTAAAGAAGAACTTGCTTATTCTGAAAAGGTTATGAGTCGCATAGGATGTCCTGTAGTCGATGTATCAAATAAGGCCGTAGAAGAAACCGCTAATTTAATCTCTAATATGTTTCAACGTAAATAATTTTAAAAAGGAAGCTCTTAATGTTTTTTTATGAACATTAAGAGCTTCCTTTATCACTCTATTTAACACAGTTAAGATAAAACTCTGTTCAAATGACTATTTATTACGTATAATAAAGAATTGTGATTTAAAGTTTATTTCATATTTAAATGGTCTATTTTTATATGAGAACAAATAAATTTGAAAAGTCAAGACTTTTTCCGGTTTTTTTGGTAATGATAGTAAGGGATACTTTAAAAAGAATACGCCAAAAAAGATGTCATTTATTCCAGGTTTCGACGAAATTCAACTTTTTCTGCTTATGTAGCAGGATTTTTTTAAGGGAGTGTGGAATGAACATACTATGGATCAAACAAAGAGGGCAATTCACCTTTATGTTGATGCAGATTCCTGTCCAGTAAAAGATGAGATCTTAACCTATCGATTCGAACCTGATATTAAGATTGTGTTTGTGATGTCTTATGCTCACATGATGATACTTCCTCCTGAAGTAGGCCAAGTCATGGTGGATTCAGACAAAGAAGCTGTAGACCTTTATATCATGAATCATGTGACGCGAGGCGATGTTTGTGTCACTCAGGATCATGCTTTAGCTTCACTTCTGCTTAAAAAAGGAGTGATCGCTTTGTCACCGCGTGGAGATAGATATCTTGAGGAAACCATTGAATTTCTTCTACAGGTTCGACATCAATCTGCAGAAAAACGTAGAAGAGGCATTCGAACGAAGGGTCCAAAACCTTTTACAGCAGAGGATCGTAACCATTTTGTAAAAGAATTAAAGATTATTTTGCAAAAATAGAAGGAAAACAGAAAAAAAACTCGAATCTTATTGTCTTGTGGTTGATTTTACTATGAACGGTGATGTATATGAGTACCCGAATACCTGAGGAAACAATTGAGCAGATTCGTAAATCAAGCGATATTGTAGATGTAATCAGTCAGTATGTACAACTAAAAAAGCAAGGAAAGCAATATACAGGATTGTGCCCGTTCCATGGCGAGAAATCACCATCTTTCTCGGTATCTCCCGAGAAGCAGGTGTATCATTGTTTTGGCTGCGGGGCAGGCGGCAATGTGTTTACCTTTCTTAGAGAGCATGAAGGATATTCATTTACTGATTCTGTGAAACATCTAGCGGACCTTGCAAGTATTTCACTTCCAGAGACTGTGTATCAAAGCAGTGGGTCAGCTTCAGAAAACCGATATACTCAGCTTTATAAAGGACACGAGGAAGCAGCCGTTTTTTATCACAGAGTCTTCACGCTTACTGATGAGGGAAAGCCAGGACGAGAGTATGCTGCAACGAGAGAATTTACGAAGAGTCAGATTGATCACTTCCAGATGGGGTTTGCACCAATAGGCTGGGAAAATCTTTCTACGTTCCTACAGAAAAAAGGGTTTAAACCGACCGACATGGTAGAAGCAGGACTGCTAGCTGAGCGAGAGCAATCCGACGGAGTATACGATCGGTTTAGAAGTAGGCTGATGTTTCCTATATGGGATGCGCAGGGTAGAGTTGTTGGATTTAGTGGAAGACAAGTAGGCGAAGGAAAGCCAAAGTACTTAAACAGTCCAGAAACACCTATCTTTCAAAAAAACAAGCTTCTGTATGGTCTGCATTTAGCAAGAGCAGAGATTCGAAAATCAAATGTAGCTGTTTTATTTGAAGGAGCAGCTGATGTGGTGGCTGCCTGGGGCGCAGGAGTAACCAACGGTGTAGCTACACTCGGTACGGCGCTTACGCCGGAACATGCTAAGCTCCTTAGGCGAAATGCTGAGACCGTATTAATTTGCTATGACTCAGACCAGGCAGGTCAAAGTGCTGCCTTCCGTTCTGCTAGCGTCTTAGAGCAGGCTGGATGTATGGTGAGTATAGCGAACATGCCAGTAGACCTTGATCCCGATGACTACATCAAAACATACGGTGCCGAACAGTTTCAAGCAGATGTAATAGGGAACGGTCAAACAGTGATGGCATTTAAGATGAAGTATCTTCGTCAGGAGAAAAATCTCCAAGATGAAGGAGAACGAATGGTCTATATCGAAGAAGTATTACAAGAGCTTGCAAAGCTTCCTCGAGCTATAGAGCGAGATCATTACTTAAGACAGATTGCTGACGAATTTTCTTTATCGCTAGATGTTCTTAAAGAAGAGCAATATCGGATGTATAAGGAATCTAAGACCACGTATACTGCTAATGAGAATCTTGAAAAACAAGTCGTTCGCAAGCCTAGACAGCTCAAACATAAGAAGTTATTACCGGCTTATCAAAATGCTGAGCGCATGTTACTTGTTCACATGATGAATGATGAGGAGCTTGCTTGGCGAATTCAAGAGCGTTTGGGTTCTGCATTTAATGTGGATGAACATCAAGCTCTTTACGCTTATTTACTTGCTTATTATGGAAAAGGAAATGAGGCAAGCCCAAGAGAGTTCTTGCAGAGTATCGAGGATCCTGGTATCGTGCGACTAGCATCGGAGCTTTCAGCTATGACTGTTAATGTTGATTGTTCTGATGAGGAATTGGAAGATTACGTCAAACAGATTGAGAACTATCCAAAAAGGGTATTAATAGAGCAGAAGGAAATTGAATCGAAGCTTGAACAAGATCCAATTTCACAAGCCAGGTTATTAATAGAAATCCAGCAGCTAAAGAGAGAGCTTTCTTAGAAAGCCAACAAATGATGTTACGTTTTGAACAATGGAAGGAGGGGATCGCATGGCAGATAAACCACTACGTCCAGTTACGGAAGGTGAATTATCCATCGATCAAGTGAAAGAACAATTAGTGGAGGTAGGCAAAAAGCGTGGAGTTTTAACGTATGCTGAAATCACAGAAAAGATGGCGAGCTTTGAGCAAGATGCTGAACAAATGGATGAGTTTTTCGAGTACCTTGGTGAGCAAGGTATTGATCTACAAAACGAGTCTGATGAAGGTCCAAGTTCTCCTGAAGCAGCCAAAGAAGAAGAGTTTGATCTAAACGATCTTAGCGTGCCTCCTGGCATTAAAATAAATGACCCTGTACGTATGTACTTGAAGGAAATTGGTCGTGTTCAACTCCTATCAGCAGCTGAAGAAATTGAACTCGCTAAACGAATCGAACAAGGTGACGAGGAAGCGAAAAGACGCCTTGCAGAAGCAAACCTTCGTTTAGTTGTTTCCATTGCCAAACGTTATGTTGGTCGAGGAATGCTGTTCTTAGATTTAATTCAAGAAGGAAATATGGGACTTATCAAGGCTGTTGAAAAGTTCGATTTCCAGAAAGGTTTTAAATTTAGTACGTATGCTACGTGGTGGATCCGTCAAGCGATCACTCGTGCAATTGCTGACCAAGCACGTACCATTCGGATTCCTGTTCACATGGTTGAAACCATCAACAAGCTAATCCGAGTTCAAAGACAGCTTTTACAGGACTTTGGTCGTGAACCAACTCCTGAAGAAGTAGCAGAAGAAATGGAGTTAACACCAGAGAAAGTACGTGAAATTCTTAAGATTGCTCAAGAGCCCGTTTCCCTTGAGACACCAATTGGTGAAGAAGATGATTCTCATTTAGGAGATTTCATCGAAGACCAAGAGGCGCTAGCTCCTTCTGATGCTGCTGCATATGAGTTATTAAAAGAGCAGTTGGAAGACGTTCTTGATACGTTAACAGATCGAGAAGAAAATGTTTTACGTCTACGTTTTGGACTTGATGACGGTCGTACAAGAACGCTTGAAGAAGTAGGAAAAGTCTTTGGTGTTACGCGTGAGCGTATCCGTCAAATTGAAGCAAAAGCCCTGCGTAAGCTTCGTCACCCAAGCAGAAGCAAACGTTTAAAGGACTTTTTAGAATAGGTTGTATCTAAAAAGGGTTTACTCCAATTGGGGTAGGCTCTTTTTTTAATGGTTGGAGGCAAAAATGGACAAACAGCGAAGAGAGATTATCATCAATGAAATTCACTATTGGCAAAAGACAAAACTTTTGCCAGAACAGCAGTGTCACTATTTGCTTGCCTTATATAGCGAAGGAGAAGATGAGCTGCCTGAACAGCATGAAACGAAACGAGCTAAGATGATCCCATTTATTTTATTTACTCAATTTTGTTTCTTAATCTCCGTCTTTATTCTATATTTTACTGATTTTGAAAGTGGTTTGCAAATAGGCCTTTTAACTTTACTAGTCCTTTTAACGTTTTTTACTTGGTTTAAAAGGCGGGACCATGCAATGGAATCGGCTATTCACTTGCTTATGCTTACAATGATTTTATTTGTTTTTTTTCTCTATTCCTCATTTACAACATGGACTGAGATTCCGACTCAAGCTGTAATTTTCTTATTTGTGGTTATCTGGCTAGGGCTTGGTCTGAAAATGAAGCAAAAAATCTTTTATTTGATCGCCGCTTTTATGACAGCAGTTGCCATACTTATTTTCTTTTTTTATCAATAACGACCAGATTTTAAAACTTGTCCTTTTCAGATATACGCTTTTCAAGTAAACTATAAGAGACGCACGTGAAAAGATTGTACATAAGGTTAACGAGAATTGTAAACGTCATCTTTTGGGAGGGTCCGCATTATGAAAGGAAGTCCACTTATACCTTTTGCACTTATTGCTTTAATCGGTATTGTTTTAATGGCAGTGATGTCGGCTTACGGAGTATTTGAACGAAACGCTCTTGAAGAGGAAGAGAACGGGACAGGTGAACAGGAAACGGTCGAAATCGATGATCCAATCGCTGCAGGGGAAGAACTTGCTCAGCAATCCTGTATCAACTGTCATGGTGGTGACTTAGCTGGTGGTTCTGTAGGACCTGCAATTAATGGTCTTGATGGTGACTATTCAGTAGAAGAAATTTCTGATATTATTCAAAACGGAATTGGCTCCATGCCACCACAAACGCAATATAGTCCAGAAGAAGCTGATGCGATTTCTGAGTACTTACTATCGATTTCTGAATAATTCTTTTGAAACTTCCTTTCGTGCGAATCATGCCACGTGAGGAAGTTTTTTCGTTAGAATGAAATATGGTATGATGAGTAACGGTAAACCAACAATGTAAAGGTGATATAAAAATGAATGAACATAACTTATCAAATCGATTAATGGCTGTTGCACGCTATGTGAACCATTTAAAAAGCTTTGCTGATATTGGATCAGATCATGCCTATCTTCCAAGTTATCTTTGTCTTACGAACCCATCTATTCGTGCTGTAGCTGGTGAGATTGTTGAGGGTCCGTTTCAAGCGGCTAGAAAACAAGTAAGAGAATCTAATCTAGAGAGCCGTATTGACGTACGCAAGGGCTCTGGACTTGAAGTGATCAATCCAAGTGAGGTAGAAGGTATAACAATTGCCGGAATGGGAGGAGCGCTAATTGCATCCATTCTTGAAGAAGGAAAAGAGAAGCTAGAGGGTGTTCATCGGCTTGTTCTTCAACCAAATAATTCAGCAAGATCCGTTCGAATTTGGTTGCTTGAGAACAACTGGAAACTAGTTGAGGAAGACATTTTAATAGAGAATGAGAAATTTTATGAAATATTAGTAGCTGAACCTGGTAATGATGAAGAGAGATATGAGGATAACCGTGAGAAGAAGCTTATGCTTGGTCCCCATCTGATTAAAGAACCTAGTAAGGTTTTTATAGAAAAGTGGGCGGGTGAACAACAAAATTGGGAACGCGTGTTAAACGCCCTAAAGCAGGGTAAAGAACAAGAGTCTCTTATTGAGAGAAAAAATCAAATTGAGATGAGAATCAAACATGTACAGGAGGTCTTAGAAAATGTCTAATGCTCCAACAGGCCATGAAGTGATACGGATTTTTGAAGAATGGTCCCCACCATCATTAGCTGTAGAAGGGGATCGCATCGGATTAATGGTAGGAAACCTTGATAATCAAGTAAACCGAATCTTAACGGCACTTGACGTAACAGAAGCTGTTCTTGACGAGGCCATCAAAGAGCGGGCTGACTTTATTCTTGCTCATCACCCGTTATTATTCCGCCCTCTAAAAACCATTGATTTGCAAACTTCTCATGGACGAATCATCCATAAAGCACTGTCACATGGGATCACTATTTACGCGGCTCACACGAATCTAGATATTGCTCGTGGGGGAGTGAATGACATGCTTAGTGATGCATTATCATTAACCAATCTAGAAGTGCTCGCAGAAACATACGCTGAGGAGCTTAAAAAGCTTGTTGTATACGTTCCGAGAACGCATGCAGATTCACTTCGGGAGGCTCTAGGAGAAGCTGGAGCTGGACATATAGGGGCGTATAGTCATTGCTCGTACAGCTCAGACGGAACCGGATCGTTTAAACCTCTTAAAGAATCGAATCCATACATAGGTCAAAGTAATGTACAAGAATATGTAGAGGAAACAAAGATTGAAACTATTGTTCGTGCGACTCAGCTTACAACCGTAGTTGATGCTATGAAAAAGGCACATCCTTATGAGGAGGTAGCCTACGATCTCTATGCACTTGAGCAAAAGGGAGAAACCTATGGTCTTGGACGTATTGGAGAGCTTTCTAAGCAAATGAAGCTAAGCGAGCTGGCTGAGGTAGTTAAAAAGGCGTTTGACGTACCGACCCTACGTTTGATAGGAGATCCTAATAAGAAAGTATCTCGTGTAGCTGTACTTGGTGGGGATGGGAATAAGTACGTCCAAACAGCAATGAGAAAGGGAGCAGATGTCTTTATCACTGGAGATATCTATTACCATACAGCGGTCGATGCAATAGAAGACGGTTTTTCACTTTTAGACCCAGGACATAATATCGAGAAGGTTATGAAAAAAGGCGTCGCACAGAAGCTCAATCAGCTTTTAGCGGAGTCGGGTTATACAATCGAATCCATGCCATCAGAAGTAAACACAGATCCATACCAATATATATAAATAAAAAACGATCGCCCCGATGTTGGAGCGATCGTTTTTTGATTCTTATTTGACTTTTACTTTAGGTAAAAGCTTCTCAAGATTCACTGTGCGTGTAAGCGGCCAAGTGGCTGGATCATTCTGATCAAATTGAGTAAGGTAATTGATGACCTCTTTTGTGATCGGTGTTGGTGTTGAAGCTCCAGATGTCACTCCAACCACTTCAACTCCTTTTAACCACTCTAGATCGAGCTCTGTAATGTCACCAATTCGATAAGCGGTTGTTCCTGCGATCTGCTCAGAAACTTGAGCCAATCGGTTAGAGTTATTACTTTTTGGATCTCCGACAACCACAACTAGGTCACATTCTTTTGCTTGTTCCGCAACGGCTTCTTGACGAACTTGAGTAGCTAGGCAAATTTCATTATGAATTTCTGCATGCGGATAAAGCTCCATTGCACGTTTCATAATATCTGAAACGTCCCACTGACTCATCGTTGTTTGATTCGTAATAATAATCTTCTCTGTTGTTAAGTTAAGGTTTTCAACGTCCTCAGTATTCTCAACAAGGTGTACAGCGTCTGGCGCTACACCAATAGCTCCCTCAGGTTCAGGGTGCCCCTTTTTACCGGCATAGATGAACTGATAGCCTTCGCTATGCTTGTCCCTAATTAAATCATGTGTTCTTGTCACGTCAGGGCATGTTGCATCAACAACGGTTAACCCTTTTTCTTTTGCAAGAGTACGAACCTCAGGTGAGACACCGTGTGCAGTAAAAATAACCGTTCCTTTATCAATATCTTTTAAGATATCAAGACGGTTAGGTCCATCTAAAGAGATAATGCCATCTGTTTCAAAGGCATCTGTAACGTGCTGATTATGAACAATTTGTCCAAGTATATAAACCGGACGTGGTAGATCTAGGTTCTGCGCTGCTTGTCTCGCTAAAACCATTGCGTCTACAACGCCATAGCAATAACCGCGTGGTGAGATCTTTTTTACATTCATGTAACTTGTCCTCCTAGAGAAATGCTTCCCAACCAAACAAAAGGTGAGAAGCAGTCTGATACCATCATTGTAATGGAGATGGAGGTCGTTGACAATCGTTGTGCTTATGACAATTCAAGCAAATTGTTATCAATAAACTCATATGCCTGTTCTTCAGACATATTATTTACGAGAACAAGTTCACTCGCAATCATCTGTTTTGCCTTTTGAAGGTGGTTTCGATCTTGTATATGAAGACCGTTTGAACGACCAGCCTGTTTCTTTGAAAGGGAAGAAATGAGATGAGCTGCATCAAAGATACTACCGCTCTTTAACAGATTTTCCGTTTCTTTCGAAAAGTGGCTAGTAGAAGGTGGAAGCTCAGGTCCGTTTTTCAATGCTTCAATTACATTGTCTAATTCATCTTGCTCAATAATCTTGCGCAAGCCTGAATTATCAATTTTACTCTCAGGGAGCATTAATTTCACATCTACTAGTGGGAAATGAAGAACAAAATAAGAGTGGGTTTCACCTAAAACGTCTTTCTCTTCAATGTCTCGTATTGTTCCAGCCCCATGATAAGGATAAACAACATGATCACCGACTTTAAACATGAGCATTCCTCCATTCGAGTTGTCAGTATTTAGTATAACACAAATGGAGCAAAATTTGAAATTATACTATTCCACTATAAAGCTTGTCAACTATTTAATTAAAAATCACGAGTATTTTCTCGTGATTTTAATCAAACATATAACTTAGGGCCTGGTGGGCCACTAATTGGTCTTGCAACAGACTGAATCGTTGCCAATTGGGGTTGGATGGGTACGCTAACCGGTGGCGCTGATGTCACAGGAGGCATCGTTTCTGGAGCGTCAAACGTCTCTTGTTCATTTTGAATGGGAATGGTTTGTGCAGTTGGTTCGCTTGTAAGCTCTTCCGCATCTGAGCTTGGTTGACTGCGCATAATCCTCCATAATGCTGGAGCATTGCGAATGATCGGTCCATATTGCTGTACCATTGGCATTACCTGTTGAGTAATTCCCATGATACGTTGTGTGTTTTGGAGGATTGAAGTGAAATTAATACCGGATAGAAAGCTCCCGCCACTGGCACCTGCTGTCGGGAATGCCGCTCCGCTCACTGCACTCGCCCCACCGCCACCACCAAATAGTCTAGCAAGTAAACCAACTCTTCCTCCTGCACCTTGCATGAAACCGGATGCTGCTTGGGCTCCTGGACCACCAAAAAAGGCAGATGGAGGAACCATCCCTGCACTAGGTCCGGGTCCTGGTCCAAACATAAAAGGACTTCTGGCTAACGGTTGAATTGGTGTTGGACCAGCTGGGGGTCCAAATATTCGTTGCATGGTCGTTCTCCCTTCAATATATGTCCATTTACTTGTTTATATGCAAAATGAATACGTGATGTGAGCCCGGTTTTCCGAAGTACGTCGTGTTTAGTGTCATTCTGTGGTAAAATAAGCTACTGTAAATACCTAAAGTTCAGAGAGTAGGAAATAAACATGATTTCAGAGAATTTCAAACGGTTTGGCCTTCAACCGTTTTTATTAGAAGCACTTGATGCACAAGGCTTAAAGAAGCCTACGGAAATACAGGAACGACTGATTCCTGCAATTATTAATGGCAAGGATGTCATTGGTCAATCGCAAACAGGAACAGGAAAAACATTGTCGTTCTTGCTTCCGATCTTACAAGTGATTAAACCAGAGCAACAGGAAGTACAAGCCATTATTACGGCACCAACTAGAGAACTTGCCACTCAATTATTTGATGAGCTTAAGTTGCTTCTTGAGCACGTCTCAGAGGAGCAGCCAATTGTAAGTCAATTACTTGTTGGTGGAACAGATAAAAGTCGTGCTGTTGATCGCTTGAAAAACCAGCCGCATATTGTTGTAGGTACAGCCGGAAGAATTGCGGATCTTATCAACGATCAAGCGTTAAAAGCATATACTGCAACCATTTTAGTTGTAGATGAAGCAGATCAAATGCTTGATATGGGCTTTATTGATGATGTGGACCGTACGGCGTCTCGAATGGCCGAGGAGCTTCAAATGCTTGTCTTTTCAGCGACCATTCCGGAGAAGCTGCAACCATTCTTAAAGAAATACATGAATGACCCAAGACATGTGAAGGTTGAGCCTGAGCAAGCAACGGCAACACTCATTGAACACAAGCTTCTTCCTCTAAAACACCGTGATCGTCTAAAGGTAGTAGTGGAAGTTGCCGAGTCCATTAATCCATTCCTTGCTGTTATTTTCACAAACACAAAAGATGAGGCAGATGAAGTTTCACAGGCCTTACTTGATGCTGGTTTAAACGCTGAGAGAATCCATGGTGGTCTTCAGCCGAGAGAACGTAAACAAATTATGAAGCAAGTGCGTGATATGAAGGTACAATATCTTGTAGCAACAGATCTTGCGGCAAGAGGAATTGACATTAAAGGAATTACTCATGTCATCAACTATAACCTGCCAAAGGACTTAGACTTCTACGTTCATCGTACAGGTCGTACAGCGCGCGCAGGGATGAGTGGTGACGCCATTACATTATATGCTCAAACGGATCAGCAAGCGATTGAGCGTTTAGTGAAAAAAGGAATTACCTTTACGTATGTTGACCTGAAAAAAGGTGAGTGGATTAAGCTTGAGAAGCCGCCACTTGGTCTTGGACGTTCACAACATCGTAAGTCAGATTCATCTGGATCAAAAAAAGCGGTAGCAAAACCGAAAAAAGTAAAGCCTGCATATAAGAAAAAAGCAAGATATCGTGCAGCAAAAGAAGAACAAAGACAACGCAGAATTAAGGGACGTTCAAAAGGATAATGATTGATTAACGAGGTGGAATGATGACATTAAAGATCGGTTCACATGTTTCAATGAGCGGAAGTAAAATGCTACTTGGAGCAAGTGAGGAAGCAGCTAGTTATGGTGCAAATACCTTTATGATCTACACAGGAGCGCCGCAGAACACAAGGCGTAAAGCGATTGAAGATCTAAATATTGAAGCGGGTCAGGAACACATGAAGGCTCACGGAATGTCTGATATTGTTGTCCATGCCCCTTATATCATTAATATTGGGAACACAGAAAAACCGGCAACATTTCAGTTAGGTGTTGATTTTCTTCAATCTGAAATTGCCCGCACGCAAGCATTAGGAGCAAAACAAATTGTTTTGCATCCTGGTGCACATGTAGGAGCAGGTGCAGAGAAGGGAATTGAGCAGATTATTAAGGGATTGAATGAAGTTCTAGAAGTTAAAAACGACGTCCAGATTGCTCTTGAGACAATGGCTGGTAAAGGGACAGAATGCGGTCGTAGCTTTGAAGAGCTTGCTGCAATCATTGATGGTGTGACGCATAATGAGCGGTTATCCGTCTGCTTTGACACGTGTCACACACATGATGCCGGTTATAATTTAATTGAGGACTTTGACGGTGTGCTTAACCAGTTTGATAAGATCGTAGGAATTGATCGTATTAAAGTCCTTCACATCAATGATAGTAAAAATGTACAAGGTGCACGGAAAGACAGACACGCTAACATTGGGTTTGGCCATATCGGTTTTGAGGCGCTTCATTACATTGTTACACATGAACAATTAACAGCTGTACCTAAAATCCTTGAAACCCCCTATGTAGGCGAGGATAAAAAAGATAAAAGACCTCCTTATAAGCATGAAATTTCTATGCTAAAAGAAGGCCAGTTTGATGAAGGATTGCTTAACAAGATCATGCAATAAATACGTTATGGAAGCAGATGGCTATATTGCTTAAGTAGTTGCTCAATGGTGTTTGCAACATGGCTGTCTGTTTCTGTTTGTAATTTATGAATGAGTCTTTCTACTTGAGCCGCATTCCCTACATCGATTTTTTCTGTTTTTAGAATGGAAATGACTTGCTCGGCTTGATGATTTGTAATGGAAATATTGTTTTTCTCAGCTTGTTTGATTAATTCCGCAACCGTTAATGAATTAATTTTTTGATTTATTAATTGTTGAATAAACACATTCATGTGTACCCCTCCCAAGACTTTTGCCTATCTATTTATAACTATGGAGAGCAGAAGATTTTGTGCAGAAAAAAAGGAAATACGTAGCAAATAACGAATACGTTTAGTATCTGTAAGTCCTGTATAAGACACATTTTAACTTTAGTTGTATGTTAGAGCACTCGTATAAATTAAAGGAGGGGCTACTATGTTTGATCATCAAGAAGGTAACAAATCAGCCTCTGAAAAAGGGAGCCGTAGTATGACGACTAATTCCAGCTCAGCACTTCATTCAGCATTCGCCCTGCCAACAGCGCATTATTCTCAGAACCTACCACATAGACCTTACATAGAAGATTTAGGATTCCCCTTCCTTAAAATGGATTCCCAGTATCATGTACTCAGTTGGAATCAAGCGTTTATCAAAACGTGTCAACTTGATGAAAGAGAACTTGAAAACGCCTCCTTTCTAGATTTAAGTGAACGCTATCATGTTTTAAAACTCGCTAAAGAAGTGATGGCTGTCACAACACTGACAATGAGGGTGGAGGAACAATTATATGAGGATGAAGATACATTAATACGGGTTTGTGTTTTTCCGTATTCGTACTTCAATTGCCAATATATTATCTTTGAAGACCTTTCATACCAAAAAAAATTCGAGCATTTGCTAACCTTTCACCACCAGATGGAGGCTGTTTCCCACATTGCGGCAGGAGTAGCGCATGAATTACGCAACCCTCTATCCGTTATTAAAGGGTTTCTTCAGCTAGCCAAGTTAACAGACGATTTTCATAAATATTACGATACGATCTTATCTGAATTAAACCGAATGAATTTAATTATTGAGGATTTTTTATCCGTATCACGCAAAAAGATGACTCGAAGCTGGCAATCCCCTAATCAAATCATTGAATCTCTCGTTCAAATTTTAAAGTCTGAGTGTTTGCTGCACGATGTAAATCTTGATCTTCAGTTAACAGCAACAAAATACAATGTAACCGTTCATGTAAATGAATCAATGATTAAGCAAGTGATTTTGAATTTGTTAAGAAATTCTGTAGAAGCATATGGCTCGTCTAATATAAATCGACGGTTTATTGTCAAAACTGAAATAGAAGATGAAAGGTTTCTTCTTACTCTAAAAGATAATGGAAAAGGGATGCCTGATGAGGTATTAAACCAATTAGG
This sequence comes from Alkalihalobacillus sp. FSL W8-0930, assembly GCA_037965595.1. Taxonomy (NCBI): domain Bacteria; kingdom Bacillati; phylum Bacillota; class Bacilli; order Caryophanales; family Bacillaceae; genus Alkalihalobacillus; species Alkalihalobacillus sp. FSL W8-0930. The sequence goes on from CP150183.1 coordinate 1,443,265, forward strand.
AAAACCATTTTTCACCACAAAGGAAAAAGGAAATGGTATTGGAATTCCGCTCTGTAAAAAGATTATTGAAGATCACGGTGGAAGCTTTATCATCACGAGTGAATACAACGTTGGAACCGAAGTAAGGATTTCATTACCGCTTTCATGTAGTGCGAATGGATAATATGTCCTTGGCAGGAAACAACATATAGTAGCTAGGCGAATTTGCTTCATGATACACTCATTAGCGCAAAACGCGTTTAAAAACAATAGCTTAGGGTATCCACTAGTTGGAACTATGTTATTAAAAAGGAGTGTTGACGAATGTTACAACGTTTTCTAGTTGGAAGTTTAGTCGCAATCATCATGCTTGCAGGTTATTTTGCATTTGAAGCCAACAGCTTAAGGCAAGCTGTTAAAGATACAGAGAATGAACTAACTCGTCTTGAGATTGAAAAGGATGGGTTAGAGCTTTCGAGTAATACAGAGCTCTCAGAATCAAGTGCACCTAGCTACTCACAATGGATTCAATCAAGTGAATTAGCTGAGCAATTATACAAAGAAAGTGAAGGTCGCTTTAAGCGAGAGTGGGGGTTATTTCTTGGTGAGTTAACTCAACAAAAGGGAATGGATCCTTATATCGTGTACGAGCTTCTTAAAGTTGAAACAGGAGGAAGCTTTGATCCGACCGCAGTAGGGCCTGAAACGAGATTTGGTGTGGCTTACGGCATGGGACAATTTATGACGAACACAGCGCCCTGGATTGCGGACAGAGCAAATCTTGAATATAAACAAGAGTATCTGTTTGAGCCTCTGTATTCAATCCAGTTATCTGTGGAATATTTAGACTTTCTATATGAAGAGTATGAAGATTGGGACTATGCGTTAACGGCTTATAACCGAGGAATGACAGGTTTAAAGAAATACGTTGAAAAGAATGGAAATGCTAAAAGCCAATATGCTGTGACGATTCAGCAAGGCGTTATGCAACATGATGCAATCGCATTTAACCAATAAGATGTTTGGAATGAGAAAACCGGGTGACTCTTACAAAAGTTTCATCCGGTTTTTTGTGCTTTCACACTACATAGAGTGCATGAAAGATTTTATTCCTTATGAATTAGTTTGCGTGGGTGGACAGATGAATAAAAAGCTTTATAATAGGGTAAGTCAAATAAATCGTAATCATTCTTAAAAAATGGTTGAATACACACGAAAAGGAGAGATCGTCTATGTCTAATCAGACGATTTTAGCGGAATTAAAAAACGTACATTTCTACTATGATCATCGACACGTATTAGAGAATGTGTCTCTTAAGCTTGAAAAAGGGTCTTTTCTTGGTTTGGTGGGACCAAATGGTTCTGGGAAATCCACACTCATCAGGTTACTACTCGGACTTATTAAACCTGTCCAAGGAGAGGTTGAGATCTTTGGGGAGCGTGTAAGTCAATTTCAAAGATGGGATAAAATCGGTTTTGTTTCACAGAAAGCGAGCAGCTTTAATTCGGGTTTTCCAGCAACTGTGTTTGAAGTTGTATCGATGGGCTTATGTGGAAAACTAGGTCTATTTCGCTTTATGACAAAGAAGGATAAGCAAAAGGTGCATGAAGCGATTGCACAAGTAGGTATGCAGGAATATACAAAACAAAACATAGGAGAACTGTCAGGTGGTCAGCAGCAGCGTGTGTTTATCGCTAGAGCATTAGTAAGTGAGCCTGAGCTTTTAATCCTAGATGAGCCAACTGTTGGAGTAGACGTAGCTAGTGTGCAGACATTCTATGAGCTCTTAAAGACATTGAATGAAGAAAAAGGATTAACCCTTTTATTGATCACGCACGATACAGGGGTCATGACTAAGTATGTAACAGAGGTAGCCTGCCTCAATCAGTCCATTCATTTTCACAAGCCAATCGACTTTGAAAAAAATCAAGATTTACTACACGTTTATCGAGTTAATGAGGAAGTGCACGTATGATTGAAACATTCTTAAGGTTTGATTTTCTTCAGTATGCATTATATACCGGCATGATGATTGGCTTATTAGCGCCGATACTTGGTGTGTTTCTTGTTGTGAGAAGAATGTCTTTAATTGCAGATGCTCTTTCTCATATCACATTATCCGGTATTGCTTTTAGCCTCCTGATGGGGAAGTACGTAGGTTTCTTTGCGGGATTGAACCCACTCTATATGGGAATGGTGTTCTCTGTAGGGGGATCGCTCCTTATCGAACAGCTACGCCGGGTGTACACGTTCTATAAAGAAATTGCTATCCCAATTATTCTCTCTGCCGGAATTGGTATCGGTGTAATCTTTATCTCCTTAGCCAATGGCTTTAACAATGATTTATTTAATTACTTGTTTGGTAGTGTAATTGCTGTTACACAGTCAGACTTTATTACGATAAGCATCATTACAGTTGTTATTATTGTTGTTCTTGTTCTTTTTTATAAAGAATTGTTTTTTCTTTCATTTGATGAGGAACAAGCGGTCATATCCGGTGTCAATCGAAAACTAGTGAATATGATCTTTGTTGTACTCGTAGCTCTAGTCATTGCGGCAGCCATGAGAGTAGTAGGGATTCTCCTTGTCTCAGCCTTAATGACCTTGCCAGTCGCTAGTGCGATGAGATTTGCAAAAGGATTTAAACAATTGTTTTTCTTTTCAGTTGTACTCGGAGAAATAGCAGTGGTCGGCGGTCTTATTGCCGCGTTCCAACTTGATTTAGCGCCAGGTGGAACGATTGTGATGATCTCAGTAGTGTTATTACTCCTATCCATTTTATTTGGTCGTAACCGAAAAATGAAATGGATGCGTAAGCCGAAGCCAAGTTCAGTGAGTGAACAGTAAGTGACGCAAGTGATGTGAATCGTTTATAATAAAAGGAACAATTTACTCGGGTGACGGAAGGGTGTCAGCAGATGAACGTATCTGATGCATTAGATGTATTAAAAAAAGAAGGGTACAAATATACAGGGAAACGAGAAATGATGATCCAATTGTTTGCCGATGAAGATCGCTATATCTCAGCCAAAGAAGTGCTGGAGCATATGCAAAAGGACTATCCAGGTTTAAGCTTTGATACGATCTATCGAAATCTTTCGCTCTTTCAAGAACTAACCATTCTTGAAGAAACAGAGCTTGAGGGAGAGAAGCGATACCGCATTACATGTCAAACTCACTCTCATCACCATCACCTTATTTGTTTAACGTGTGGGCGTACAGAGCATTTTCATACGTGCCCTGTGAGTGAGGAAGCGATCGCTAAGCAATTTCCAGCTTTCCAAGTAGAGGGTCATAAATTTGAAGTGTACGGAACATGTGAATCATGTTCTATGCAAAAAGCATGAGCTGCAGCTCATGCTTTTTTAACGAGGCTGGGACATAACTAAAAAACAATACAAAAATGGCGAATGATTCAATTGCAGAATCATTCGCCATTCGTGATTTTATATGAACAAGCGGAGGGATTTCCTGTAGCGGATTATTTGCTATATTCGTTTACTCGCATTATTAATCATATGTCTCTATCTCTTTTTTAATGCGCGCCTCTCAGCGTATTCAAGGCATTTCTCACAAACCTTTATGTGTTTGCCCTGATCCGAAATATATGATTGCATAAAAGAGGTTTTCTTATGACAGAAATGACAGCCTTTCTTCTTAAACCAACGGAACAACCGTGATCACCTCTTTTTATCTTGAATCCAATTCTCGACCCAGTGCTCAGCAGAAAGCCAGTCCTTTACACGAATGACGCCTTCTGGATCATGCCCTTGATTATATGGGGTATCAAGTAAAAGAACCGGTATGCCACAATGAGTGGCAATATCGACCGCGTTGTCGTGTTTATCTTCTAAAAAAAGATCAAGCTGATGCTCAGTAACCGAATCAATTTTATTATGCTGGCCTAGGAGTTCAATATGGTGATTAGGAACACTATTTGATTCAAACCACGCCCGAGTGACTTCCTCGAGATAAGAGCCCCGAGCGGTAACATAATAAAGCTCAAAAGATTGCTGCCATTTCTCTAAAACGACCTTGGCATGCTCTGCCATTTTTACGTTCGCATAGATTGTTGCTTCGTTCGTTTTCATCCATGTTGTAAACTCATCACGTGTAATTCCAAGCACTCCTGTTAAATCATAAGACGTTAAATCGTCTAGTGTTAAGTTTTTTCCGAATGATTGATTTAAAGCCGGCACAAATGCGGCTGGATCTGTAACAGTTCCATCAATATCTAATCCAATTCGAATGGTGTTCAATGTCATCATCCTCTCACCCCTATTGTAGCATCTAATGGAGATGGAGTTAAAACAAAGCCGAACTTCTAGAATGTACGGGTCAATAAAGGCTATTTGGGTACACTATTAAATGCTCTCTGCAAGAAGCGAATGGAGGAATTCAAATTGGCGATTGATAAACACCCAGAACAAGAACCCGTACGTTTAGTGGATTCTCGGGATCAAACCGTCTTAGATACAGACTTGGATCTTGCTGAACGTAAAGCTGATTATAAAGAAGAAGCAGCTGCTGAGTTTCATACAGCTGAGCCGATTTCCTTTTCAAATGACGATCGTAATACAGATGAGCCTGTTGAGCAGATCATGAATGGTCGAGCGATGGGAATTTTCTCACTCGTATTATCCATCTTATCTTTATTTATCTTACCGATCCTTTTGGGAGCGGCAGGAATCATTGTTGGCTTTGTAGCTAGAAAAGGATCTTCAAAAACGATCGGTAATTGGGCCATTGGTATTGGAGTCGTGTCCATTCTGACGTCATTGTTTTTCTCAGCGTTTATTTAACTAAATGTCATCTATCCATGCAGAGAGCATAAAAAAGGATCCCGTAGTCTATGTGACTAACGGGACCTTCTTTACATACTGCTTTCAAGCTCAGCAGCTTTTTGCTTCTTGTAGTGCTCCTCAGCAATGATATCAATTTCTTTTTTCAACTCTTCAACCATTGTTTCTTCAGGAACCTTACGAACAATTTCTCCGTGACGGAAGAGGAGACCTTCTCCACGAGCTCCGGCAATACCGATATCCGCTTCACGAGCTTCACCAGGTCCATTCACCGCACATCCAAGTACAGCGACTTTAATAGGAGCTTTTATGGAAGCGATGTATTCTTCTACTTCATTGGCAATACTAATCAAGTCAATCTCAATCCGACCGCATGTCGGACAAGAGATAAGCGTTGCAGCATTTGCTGCGAGACCAAAGGATTTAAGAAGCTCACGAGCAACCTTAACTTCCTCAACTGGATCTGCGCTTAACGAGATACGAACCGTATTTCCAATTCCCATATTAAGAATGGCACCTAGTCCTGCAGCACTTTTCACTGTTCCAGCAAAAAGAGTTCCGGACTCTGTAATGCCTAAGTGAAGAGGGTAATCAAACGCTTTAGCTGCTTTTTCATACGCTTCAATTGCTAGATTTACATCAGAAGCCTTCATCGAAACGATAATGTCATGGAAATCAAGGTCTTCTAAAATCTTAATGTGGTGAAGAGCACTTTCAACCATACCATCAGCAGTCGGGTATCCATATTTCTCTAGAATTTTACGTTCAAGTGAACCAGCATTTACACCAATACGAATAGGAATACCTTTAGCTTTAGCAGCTTTAACAACCGCCTCAACCTTTTCGCGACGCCCGATATTACCTGGGTTAATACGAATTTTGTCAGCTCCATTTTCAATGGCTTTTAGTGCCAGCTTGTAATCAAAATGAATATCAACAACTAATGGAATAGAAATTTGCGCTTTAATATCTTTAATTGCTTCTGCAGCTTTCATATCTGGACAAGCTACACGAACAATTTGACATCCTGCTTCAGCAAGTCGATTAATCTCAGCAACCGTCGCTTCGACATCGTGCGTTTTTGTTGTTGCCATACTTTGAATGACGACTTCATCATTGCCGCCAATCGTTAGATTACCGACCTTAACTGGACGGGTTTTTGTACGATGAGTAATTTCGGTCATTGACCAATCGCTCCTTTATTCAACGAGTAACGTTCACTAGTTGTCTAGTGTCTCATTTAGAGATACGACTTTATTTTATCAATGACATCGTCGATTTGGCAAGGAAATTCACTCTTTCTTATAAATCGGGAATAAATACGTCTCGCCCGTTTGGATCATATCAGGCTCAAGCGATTGGTTTAAGGATTTAAAGTCATCTATGATCTGCGCAATACTTACAGGAATAGGACCTTCGTTTAAATGTTCTACCACTGACAAAACCGTATGACCCGGTTCAACGATGACCTCTTGAGAGGCAAGTGATGGAGATGAGTCAGCAGGTACTTCTATCTTTTTAGATGGTGTGGATTGACTTTGTTGTTTAACCGATTGATCTGGCAAAGATCCTGTACGCAGATCAGAAACAATCCCCGCAATAACTAGGATAAGAGCAACACAAATAAACAAGCGCTTCATAGCTTGTCCTCCTAAGAAAAATCTAGATAGTAAAAGTGTATGCGAGACTAAACGAGTTTATGACTATTTTTTTTGAAATAAAAGGAGAGAAACGGATGAATTTGAAAAAGGGTTTAACGAAAGTAGGATTAGCAACCTTTACGATGATTATGGTCATAGGTAACGGTCTCTTTATCCCAATTATGCCTGCAATTCAAGAGGAGTTATCCTTATCAACAAATCAATCAAGTCTATTACTTAGTGTATTCTCTTATGCAGGAGCACTAATGATTCTATTGAGTGGGTGGCTCTCGGAAAAGTTTGGGCGTCGAGTCGTCCTAATTGCAAGTTTATCCGGATTGATACTTGGCTGCGTTCTTGCTTCATTAGCTGGTTTCACGACGGATGCCACTCAGGCGTATTACGTCATACTGATTGGCAGGGTCTTGCAGGGTATTGGGGCAGGGGCCACAGCTCCGATGGGAATGATTCTAGCCTCAGAGCGTTATCCAAAAGAACAACAAGCAAAGGTATTTAGCTTTTTAGAGATCATAAACGGAATAAGTAAAACGGCTGGGCCAATACTTGGCGGGTTCATTGTTGCTTACCACTGGCAAGCAGGTTTTGTTTGGTACCTGGCAATTGCGCTTGTGGCGCTTGCTGCAACATTCAGTTTGCTTGGTCAGGAAAAAATGGTTGTTTCCAATCATACAGAAGAAAAACTTCGTTGGCACATGAACGTATTTCTCCCTCTGTTATCAATTGGGTTCTTTGTGATGTTCTTTTTGTACGGTCTCTTATTTGTGATTTCGTCAATGATTGAACATTCGGTTTGGCGTTCTTTGTTCATATCATTGCCACTTGCTGTTCTTGTATTGACGTCCTACGTTTATGGCAGGTCTTCATTACAGTCTTTTAGACAAACACAGGGCTTATTAAAGGTGGGTGTACTTATTCTTTTGATAGTAGCGTTTTTTGTAAGCTTCTTTTACATACACGTTTTCTTTTTAGTCATTGCTGCTTGTGTGGTTGGGGCAGTATCAGGTGTGATGCTGCCGGCTTCAACAAGTGCTTTAGTGTTTCTTATACCAGAAGTAATAAGAGAAAAGGCGATCTCTTGGCTATCAATGATTCGCTTTATAGGTGTTGCGAGTGGTCCAATTATGTTCTCTGCTTGGATGGGAAATTGGCCAACCTATCGCTTTATATTTATCTGTGCAACATTGATCATTGGGCTTCTTGTATTTATTCTATGGAAAGAAAAGGGTGTAATGAAGACGAAAATGAGTTAAAATTAGGGCTAAAGTAACTTTTCATTTCTTTGTAAAAAAGGTTACCTAATGTGAAGGGTATTAGAAAAATAGAAGATACCTTACTTAAGCAATGTGGTTTTACAACCATAAAAGGGGTCGATAAAAATTGATAAATAAGCTTAAAAAGTCTATGTTACTTATGTTTATCCTTCTCTTGTTTGTTCCAACGATTGCAGAAGCAGATGCCGTTCCAGGTGATGTAATCGTTACACTAGGAGCTGATTTGTCTCCAGCACAAAGAGAAGATCTACTGAAGGAAATGGATGTAACAGATCAGGTTGAAACATTAGAAGTCACTAATGAAGAAGAACATGTGTATTTAGGAGATTATATAAGTAAAACGAACATAGGAAGCCGTGCGTTATCTTCTTCAAAAATCACGATGACAAAGTCCGGTGAAGGAATTAATGTTCAAACGAATAATATCACATGGGTATCAGATAAAATGTATGCCAACGCCCTTGTAACAGCTGGTGTTGAGGATGCCGACATTTATGTTACAGCTCCATTTGAAGTGTCTGGTACTGCTGGATTAACTGGATTAATCAAAGCATATGAAGTCGCCGCAGGTGTCGATATACCCGAAGAACAGAAACAAGTGGCAAACGAGGAAATGGTTCGCACAGCGGAATTGAGCGAGTCCATTGGCGTTGATGAAGCGACAGAATTAATTAACCGCATTAAAGAGGAAATTGGAGATCAACCTGTTGAATCAGAAGAAGATTTACGAGCGTTGATTCAACGAGTTGCGAATGAACTTGGCATTACCCTATCGGACGAAGAATTAAATGGTCTTGTTTCTCTGTTTATGCGCATGAAGGATCTAGACATAAACTGGGATCAAGTACAAGATCAGATTTCTAAAGTACGTGATAACTTAGGTGAATTTTTAAATAAAGAGGAAACACAATCATTTTTAAGTAGCTTTTTAGATTTTATTAACCAGATTATCGAATCGATTAAAGGCTGGTTTAAATAATCTTAAGAGAGAAGGAGTCCTATACTCCTTCTCTATCTTCGTTCATAAAATGATACCGTTTTATTTTAACAAAACTGAAACCGAATGGTATGATCATACGTATAGATTAGTGGAGAAAGGGGAGATGACGGAATGGATTGGCTTGATAGCGCAAGTATCGGCTTTATCGTGATCTTTTTAGGAACATTGTTTTTATTCGGTGAATTGCTCGTTAAAGCACGAGGACTATTCGCCTTGCTTGGAGTAGGACTAACGGCTGCCTATTTCTTATATCATTTAACTGGAGATACAGGATTCTGGGTAGTGATTCTTTATTTGATTGGGATTGCGCTCATCATTTTGGACGGGAAGCTCTTTTCTGATGGGACGGTTGGATTAATTGGTGTAATCCTTATGGTTGTGGGGCTAGCGATTCCAGCTCCGAGCTTAGTCTATGGTATTTTAGTTGGGATGGCCTTTATCCTAGGTGCACTTAGCTCATTGTTCTTCTTAAAGGTTTTTACACGCAGACAAATGTGGGCAAAGCTTACGTTTAAAGATCGATTAACCAGTGACCGCGGCTATAATTCTATTAATGAGGGCTATAAAGAGTTGGTTGGCAAAAAAGGGAAGACGTTAAGTTCACTCAGACCAACCGGTACAATTGTAATAGAAGGTCAGCCATATAGTGCAACAAGTGGAGGGCAATGGATCGAACAAGAAAAAGACATTGAAGTGTTATCAGTTGATGGAACAAGAATCTTAGTTGCAAAAATTGAAGGACTACAAGCAACGAAAGAAGAGTAGAAAAACGTTAATCCGTTTTTCTACTCTTCTTTTTTTGTGGAAGCTGAAGAATGAAATAACTGTACAAAGCAATAACAAGGCCGATCCATAAAAAGAGGGGAATAAAATCACCAATGACAATAATCCAAGCATAAAAAATAACTGGAAGTGTAATAGTATGAGCGGCGATTTTCCATAAATGTACGTATGTAATAGATGGGTTACTCCTTTGCAAGAATCGACCGACAAATGCAAGAAGTGAAATACCCATAAAGGCTACACCAATCATAACGCTTAGAATAATGATTGAAATGATTCCTAGCAGAATAGGTAGAAACGATTTAATGTCGGATAGTTGTTCCAGGATATCTGATGTTGTAAAAACGTCGTCTCCGAGTAACGTATAGGGGAGAGCTTGATTCACATTAGCCGTATGAAACACAACAGATTGTTCCTGCATGAGAATCGCTTGGGAATCCAACTGATCAACTGAAAGCTGATTATCAGGATCCATGATGAGTTGATTCGTTTGATGAAGTTCCACAACAGATGGAGTCGGTTCAATAGTAGTTTGAAGAAATCCTTCTCTAATCGTGAAATCAATATTTTGTTCGACTAATGCTTGTTCAATGTGTGTAATTCCTGACCAAATGGAGACACTTAAAACAAGACAATAGGGAATAAGAGCAATCAATATCGTGAAGCATACGTGTCCTAATATATGGATCGTCTGACGAAACCGAGAAGCAAGAATGGATTGCCTGTGATACATACTCTTTAAAAACCAAGTAAAAAAACGCATGAAGCCTCTCCTGTTTCATTTTTATTTTTTATGATAGCGGAAGCGGATTCATTCAGCAATAGCAACACACAACGTTCACAAAAAAAGGCTTGTGAAATAGATAACTTGTACTCTTTTGTAAATTGTGGTTTACAAATAATTAATATATGTTTAATAATAGACACGTATGTGCGTGATTCATGTCGAATAAACGTATGATGAAAGATGAAGGGATGAGATTGTGTGGATGTTCAATCGCTCGTATTTACGTTTCTTGGAGGCATAGGGATCTTTCTATTTGCTGTAAAGTTTATGGGAGATGGTCTTCAAAAAGCGGCAGGCGACCGTTTGCGGGATTTGTTAGATAAGTTTACGTCAAATCCATTCATGGGTGTGTTAACAGGTATTCTTGTTACAGCAGCCATTCAAAGCAGTACAGGAACAACGGTTCTAACGATTGGCCTTGTTAATGCAGGGTTCATGACACTTAGACAAGCGATTGGTGTAATAATGGGTGCCAACATTGGTACCACAACAACAGCATTTATCATTAGTATTAACTTATCCGAGTATGCATTGCCAGTCATTGCTTTGGGTGCCTTTATGCTGTTCTTCTTTAAATCACCAAAGGTTACTAATATCGGACAAGTAGTGTTTGGTATTGGAGCTTTATTCTATGGACTAAAATTAATGGGACAAGGATTAGCACCTTTAAGTGATATGCCAGCATTTGCTGAATGGACCGTAAGATTAAGTGAAAATCCATTGCTTGGGGTCCTAGTAGGAACTGTGTTAACAGTTATTATTCAAAGTTCATCTGCAGCCATTGGAATTATTCAGCAGTTATATGCTCAAGGAGCTATTGATCTGACAGCGGCTTTACCTGTTTTATTTGGAGATAATATTGGTACAACGATCACTGCAGTGATTTCAGCCATCGGTGCAACCGTAGCTGCCCGAAGAGCTGCACTGACTCATGTAATCTTTAACTTACTTGGTACGGCAATCGTTTTGATTGTATTACGATACTTCCAGCAATTTATTGAATATCTTGCTGTTACCTTTAATTTAAATCCAATGATGCAAATAGCAACCGCACATGGTGTATTCAACGTGGCCAACGTGATTATGCTATTCCCATTCATTGGAGTACTTGCTTGGATTGTAACGAAGCTTATTCCTGGTGAAGACGCGATCGTTGAATTCAAATCAAAACACCTTGATACTCGTTTCATTGGAAGCTCGCCTTCTATTGCACTAGGACAAGCACAACAGGAAGTATTGCGCATGGCGGAATACTCTTACGAAGGACTTGACCAGGCGGCACAGTATCTTGTATCAGGAGATAAAAAGCAAGCAGAGAAGACGGTTCAGTATGAAAATGCGATAAATAACTTAGACCGTGAAATTACGGATTACTTAATTCAAGTGTCATCTCAGTCCCTTTCTGACATGGATTCAAAAAAACACTCAACACTTCTAGATTCCATCCGTGATATTGAGCGAATCGGTGACCACATGGAAAACATTGTTGAATTAAAAGATTTCCAGAAATCAAATAAAGTATCGATGTCTGATACAGCAATATCTGATCTTAACGAAATGTTTGAACTTACAAAAGAAACATTAAAAGCAGCCATTGATGCACTTGAGCATCATGATGTTGAAAAAGCTAAAGGTGTACTTGATAAAGAAGAATTAATAGATAAGATGGAGAGACGTCTGAGAAAGCAACACATCGCTCGTATGAACGATGGAAGCTGTTCTGGTGGATCTGGAATCGTATTTGTTGATATCGTAAGTAACCTAGAGCGAATTGGTGATCACAGTGTGAACATCGCAGAAGCTGTAATTGGAGAATATTAATTTCACTTTGTGCTGAGTAGGGGATTCCTCATCTCAGCACTTTTTTCTAAGGATGTGCTTGTCCGTCAAATAGGCATGTGGTAAAGTATTTCTTGCAGGTTTTAACCCTCGCAAAAAAAATAAAAACTTTTTTATAAAAAGTATTGCGTGCTTTTAAATATCATGGTAAGATAGTTCTTGTCTTGAGGGACACAATGTTCCACAGTAGCTCAGTGGTAGAGCAATCGGCTGTTAACCGATCGGTCGTAGGTTCGAGTCCTACCTGTGGAGCCATAATATGGCGGTGTAGCTCAGCTGGCTAGAGCGTACGGTTCATACCCGTGAGGTCGGGGGTTCGATCCCCTCCGCCGCTACCATAATTACATAAGTTGGATTTGATGACTGACATGGCGGTTGTGGCGAAGTGGTTAACGCACCGGATTGTGATTCCGGCATTCGTGGGTTCAATTCCCATCAGCCGCCCCATCTTGGACCCTTAGCTCAGTTGGTTAGAGCACTCGGCTCATAACCGATCGGTCGTAGGTTCGAGTCCTACAGGGTCCACTCTTATCCGTACTTATCTTATATCCTGGAGGAATACCCAAGTCTGGCTGAAGGGATCGGTCTTGAAAACCGACAGGCGGGTCAAACCGCGCGGGGGTTCGAATCCCTCTTCCTCCTTCAAAAACGAAAAACTCCGAACGCATTCACGCGTTCGGAGTTTTTTTTGTGTGCAAAGGGAATTAAGAACAAAGGACGTGATATCCAGAACAATGAGATTTTTACTAAGAACAAAAGAGCTTTAACAAGAAGAGCGGACTGCGCATTCAGCTCGGGGCACATCCTACCAAGAAACAGGTGCTGATACCAAGAGAAAAGAAGCGGAAACCAAGCTTGAAGCCTTAATAGCAAGACCAAATTACCTGTTAACAAGAACATTGTGTGGAAAAGCAAGATCTCCAGCTCTGGCGAGGGATGGGTGAGGGAGACCAAGAATAAAGAGCTCCCAATCAAGAGCGATTAAATTTTTACCAAGAACCAAAGAGCCTTAACAAGAAAAACGGACTACTCATCAAGCCTGGGGCACATCCCACCAAGAAACAGGTGCTGATACCAAGGAGAAAGAAGCGGATACCAAGCACAAGGCCTCAATAGCAAGACCAAAATTCCTAATAACAAGAACCTTTAATAAGAGAACAAGAAGAACCTCAGCTCAAGCAAGAACTTCAACTTTAAAAATAGGAATTTGCGGAATATCATGAAGCCTTCTCAAAATAACGCCACACCCCTCCAATTTAATTTTCATCCCCAAACAAAGACCACTTTCACCTCCGATAAAAACAATTCAAATGAATTCCACGTTTAATCATCTAATCCAAGTGGAAACTATATGTTTAGAACCGCTTTGAGGCAGAGTCGTTTCATTTGCATATATCCATTTTATTTGATAACTTAAAATGGAAGACTTAAGAAACATTTATGTTTCAAAAGTTCTACTAATAGGTACTCATTTTAAGGAGGAGAATCAACATGGCATACGAATTACCACAATTACCTTACGCAGCAAACGCACTTGAACCTCACATCGATGAGCAAACAATGAACATTCACCATGACAAGCACCACAATACTTATGTAACAAAGCTAAACGCAGCTCTTGAAGGTCATTCTGATCTTGCAAGCAAATCAGTGGACGAGCTAATCAGCGATCTTGATGCTCTACCTGAATCTGTTCGTATAGCAGTACGTAACAACGGTGGCGGACACGCTAACCACACATTCTTCTGGGAGCTTCTAACTCCAGGTGGAAGCACTGCTCCAACTGGCGAGCTTGCTGACAAAATCACTGAAGAATTTGGCAGCTTTGACAAGTTCAAAGAAGAATTTGCTAATGCAGCAGCTAATCGTTTTGGATCTGGCTGGGCATGGCTAATCGTTGACGGTGGTAAGCTTGCTATTACAAGCACACCAAACCAAGATACACCTGTAATGGAAGGTAAGTCTCCTGTTATCGGTTTAGACGTTTGGGAGCACGCATACTACTTGAATTATCAAAACCGTCGTCCTGACTACATTAACGCTTTCTGGAATGTAGTAAACTGGGATGTTGCTGCAAAGAACTACGAAGCAGCTAAATAAGGTTAATTCGACCACCACACACTTGTTGTGTGGTGGTTTTTTTGTTGTAAGCAAAACTTCCTGCATAACCCGAACCGAGAGTGACAAACTATCTCGGAGGGGGTGACTTCATGCAGAGAAAAACCCTGAATCGTTTTATCGGTCAAATTGATCTTACACGGGACCTCGTCATGCTTCTAATTATTGGAGGATTGTATGCATTAAGCATTGCGCTCTCAAACACATTTGTGAATGTATACCTCTGGAAGCAGTCAGGTGAATTTCTCCATTTAGCTTTGTATAACTTAGCGGCTGTAATATGTCAGCCTATTGCTTTCTATTTGGCGGGTCGATTATCTAAGAAAATAGATCGAGTGTACGTGCTGCGTATTGGTGTGGCCGTCCTTTCACTATTTTATTTTTCTGTCCTCTTTATTGGAGGAGGATCCATTCCAGCCATTTTACTTCTTGGGGCTCTGGTTGGGTTTGGACTCGGCTGCTACTGGCTCGCATTTAATGTATTAACCTTTGAAGTGACCGAGCCTGAAACAAGAGATTTCTTTAATGGATTTTTAGGATTACTTACTTCTTTTGCTGGTATGGTTGGTCCGCTTTCAGCGGGTGTAATTATTACAGCGATGAACAAAACAACAGGATATCACGTGATTTTTAGCATCTCCTTATTTATTTTCATTATTGCCGTTTTCTTAAGCATGTCATTAAAAAAACGGCATGCTACGGGTCAGTTTAATGTTGGGCGCATCTTAAAAGAAAAGAAGCTTAACCATGCATGGAGCAGAATTCTTTATGCTCATTTTTTCCAAGGAATACGAGAAGGAACGTTTGTGTTTGTGATCGTAGTTTGGGTCTATACCGTAACCAGTAGTGAACTGGCATTAGGTACGTATGGTTTAGTGACATCAGCAACACAACTAGTGGTGTACTACGCTGCGGGTAGATTAATTAAAGAAAAGCTTAGAAAAAAAGCCATTCTGCTTGGAGGACTACTGTTATATGGAGCGATCTTTTTAATTCTGTTTAACGTAACGTTTCCTAAATTGATTACGTACGGAATCATCATTTCGATTGCTTATCCTATCCTGCTTGTTCCGTATGTATCTCTAACATATGATGTGATTGGGAAAGCGTGGAAGGCTGCAGAAATGCGGGTAGAATATATGGTAGTCCGTGAATTGTACTTAAACTGTGGCAGAATCGTATCGGTTCTTGCGTTTATTGCAGCCATTTCTTTTTTCCCTGAAGCTAAATCCATTCCTATCCTGTTATTAATACTCGGCGCGGGACATGCATGTATTTATTGGTTTGTTCGTACGATTTCATTCTCGAATCAGCCAACAAAACCAGCGCCAGGTCTTACCCCGCAAACAGAAGAAGAAGGGGGTACAGGAGGTTCAAACGCTTAAGAAAGAACTTTCTTTAACACCAAGACTGACTATGATATAATTATTGTATTCACCTGCCATGTCCGTGAGCTTCATTTTTGTTTTGAACCTTAATCAAGAAAAGGGAGCCTTACATCGAACTTTGGACAGTATGCCATTTATTGGACACTGAAAAAAGCTCTGCGGGCACCCACCTGCGAATAGTAGGTTCTTGAACGATGGGAGCAACGGCATCACGCGGGGAATCATCTTAATAATTGTGACTAACTTGTGAATGCAGACACCCTAACTAAGGTGTCTATTGGTGTGTATACATAGAATGTTGTTTTTAAAAAGGAGAGATACGATGGGGAAAAAGAATAAAAAGCGTAAACACGTCCCGGTTCGGTTAAATGTTTTATTTATCATTGTCTTTCTACTTTTCTCAGCCTTAATTCTTCGTCTGGGAGTTGTTCAGATAGTACAAGGGGAAGAGTATGAAAAGGAATTAACACAAACAGCGAATCAAACCGCTCGAATCGATGCACCACGTGGTGTGATGTATGACAGATTTGGCCATACTGTTGTTGATAACGAAATGGAGCTATCCGTTACGTATACAAACCCTAGTGAACAATCATCTTCAAAGAAAACAGAAGAAATGATTCGAATTGCTAATGAATTAGTAAAAATGATTGATGTCGATACAGAAAAAATTACGGAACGAGACAAAAAAGATTATTGGTACGAAACCACACCTGCGGATGAAAGACAAGAATTACTTAAAAACGTAGATGGTGAATTAAGTGGAGCGGAAGAATACCAAGCAATTATTGACCAAATTACAGATGAACAAATTAATTATAACGAAAATGAATTAAAGGTCATCGCAATTTACCGTGAAATGACCCGAGGATATGCAGGATCACCTCAACGCATTAAGCGTGCTATTACAGAAGAAGAAGCACATAAAGTGTCCGAGCATCTAGATAAGCTTCCGGGAGTGGACATTCTGCGTGACTCACGTCGTAGTTATGTGTATGGAGATACATTTAGAAACATTCTTGGGAATACAAGAACCATACCAGCTGAAAAAATTGATTCCTATTTAGCAAAGGGATACGATCGTTCAGACTTAGTTGGTAATAGTTATCTTGAAGCACAATATGAAGATGTACTACGAGGACAGAAGGCAGAAATTAATCGCAGCTCAACACGGAATGGTTCTCAAACTGAGAATACAGTAGACGAAAAACCAGGAAGTCGTGGCAATGACCTTGTGTTAACGATTGATATGGAGATGCAGCAAAAGTTAGAGGAAATTACTGAGAGTGCTGTGAAAGCTAATGCGGGTGCTTTTTTAGATAATCGTGAAGCTTATGCGGTCATGATGAACCCGAAGACTGGAGAAATCCTTTCTATGGTAGGTTTTAAAGATGATCCATCTAGACCAGATGATGTTAAAGTAAATGATTCTGGTGTGTTAAATGATCAATTTGAGATGGGATCATCTGTAAAAGCAGCATCTGTTTTGACTGGTTTCCATACAGGGGTAATGAGTCCAAGTACAGTTATTCAGGATAGAAAGTTAGAATTACCGGGTAATGTAACAAAGAGATCTGTAGGTGATTCAATGGGGCCGGTGAACTATTTGTCCGCTCTTGAAAGGTCTTCTAACGTTTACATGTTTTATATTGCAATGAGAATGGCCAACTATGAATATGCTCCTAAAAAAACGTTTACTGATTTGAATGCTGTAGACAATGCTTATGATGAAGCACGTTATTATTTTAGTCAGTTTGGTTTAGGAGCAAATCCCGGAATTGATTTACCTAGTGTAGCCACTGGATACATAGGTCCAAATGGAAATCCCGGAAACTTGCTGGATTTATTTATAGGTCAATACGATACTTATACTCCACTTCAAATGGTTCAATATATTTCCACTATTGCTAATGATGGTGCTCGTATGAGACCTCACCTTGTATCGGAAATACGTGAACCCTCTACAAATGGAGAAGAAGGCAATGTAGTTACACAAATGACGCCTGAAGTGTTGAATCAAATTGACATGAGTAAAGAGGATATACAACTTGTTAAGAATGGTTTAAAAAGAGTTGTGTATGGTTCAAGAGGTACCGCAAGTAGAATGGCACAGGGAAGAGACGGAGTTGAGAAAGTTAACTTTAATGCACAAATTCCTGATATGGCAGCTAAAACAGGTACTGCTCAGGTAAAAGTTAATGGTAGAGAAGCAAACAACCAAACTTTGGTTGGCTTTGCACCATTTGATGATCCAGAGGTTGCGTTTGCTGTTATTGTACCTGGTGTATATAAAACAACATCACCAAGTATTGCCCAAAAAATCGGTTCAAAGATGCTCAATGCTTACATCGACATCAACGAAAACCGCGAAGGACCAGAAGACGTAGAAACCGTCCTTGAAGACGTAGACACAGATCCAGAAGTAGAATAAGAATAAATCTTTTTAAAAGAAGCAGACACCCCGTCTGCTTCTTTTTTTCTGTCTGTTCTCTGGTGTTAATAACTTTTATGGTTTTTATCGGCGTAAATTGAAATGGGATTATGAAATCGGTTACAGTGATACAAAGATTAATAAAGCGCTTCCATTAAAGTGCATCTGAGAATGAGAGTAGGAGGGTTTTATATGTTAACTGTAATCGGACTTTTAATTATTATAACGATTGTTGGTTTATTGATGTGGGGAAAGATTAGCCCAATAGTAGGAATGGTGCTTGTTCCGATAGTTGGTGCGTTTGCAGCTGGGTTCAATCCATCTGAGATTATGGCGTTCACTGAATCAGGGATTGGAACGGTCATGAATGTTGTGATCATGTTTATCTTTGCTATTTTGTTTTTTGGAATCATGCAAGACACAGGCTTGTTTAATCCTCTAATTTCTGGATTAATTAAGGTGTCTAAAGGAAACGTTGTAACGGTTGCTACCTGTACAGCCATTGTTGGGGCGATTGCGCATCTAGACGGCGCTGGAGCCACAACATTCCTATTTACCATTCCAGCACTTCTACCGCTTTACAAGCAGCTGCATATGAGCCGCTACTTGCTGTTACTTATTATCGCAACAAGTGCGTCGGTTATGAATATGGTGCCTTGGGCGGGACCTACAGGACGGGTTGCCTCCATTTTGGGCGAGAGTCCAGCGGATGTATGGAGACCATTAATTCCTATTCAGATTATTGGATTGGTTATGGTTGTTATCTTAGCCTTCTTCTTAGGGATCCGTGAAAAGCGTCGAATTGCTCGGAAATTTGCGAACGGAGAAATCAAAGAGTCGGATCAAGCGTATTCAGGAAATCTAGCTCTTCAAGAGCAAGCAGCAACAATGAGTGAAGAAGACAAAAGCTTGTTGCGTCCGAAATTAATGATTGTTAACTTAATCATTATGCTGTCTACTGTAGCTGCTTTACTCGAAGCAACGTGGGAACCTGGTCTTATTTTCATGGTAGCATTAAGTGTTGCATTAGTTGTTAATTATCCTAATGTGAAATTACAGATGGAACGAATTAAAGTTCATGCACCAAGTGCTCTTTCAATGGCTTCAGTTATTTTAGCAGCAGGTGTATTTTTAGGAGTTATAAGAGAAACGGGAATGCTTGAAGCGATTGCTTTATCATTGGTTGATGTGTTACCTGCAGCCGTTGTACCTAATCTTCATATTATTATGGGCTTACTCGGTGTGCCTCTTGATCTTCTAACAAGTACAGATGCTTACTATTTTGCGCTTCTACCGATTGTTGATGGAATTACCTCTCAGTTTGGAGTAGAAACGGCATCAGCAGCATACGCGATGCTAATTGGAAATGTCATTGGAACCTTTGTCAGTCCGTTTGCACCGGCTCTATGGTTAGGAATTGGTCTGGCTGGAGCAGAAATGGGTAAACATATTCGCTACTCCTTCTTATGGATGTGGGGATTCAGTATCATTTTAGTATTAATCGCCGTTGTAATTGGTGTAGTATAATAACAAAAACCAGCGAATCTAAACATTCGCTGGTTTTTTTAAAATAATTTAAAGGGATTTTAAGAAGTTTGACGAATTATACGTAATAGAATCTAATCATGTAATTAAAGCAAAGATTTCAGCTGTAGACATACCACTTGTAATCTCATACGCACCTGGTTTTAAGAAACCTGCTAGATTTTGTTGTTCAGCTTGTCTTACAAAGTCCTGCTTGTTATCAATGATGTTTCCACGAATGAGTTCATCCGCTACTTGGAAGCTAGTCATTCCATTACGAATGATCAACAAGAATACTTCTTCAGATTCTTGTTCCTGCTCTTCTTCCTGTTCCTCTTCAGGTTCTTCTTCTGACTCCTCTTCTTCTCTAGCAGCATATTCTGCTTCAACTTCTAGTCGAGTCGTGTCAATCACCGTGTTCACTTCGTTTTCCCATTCTTCTGAGTTTCGAACCAGATAACCCTGTTCCTCTAATTGTCCGATCATTTCATCATCAGTAAGTAAGGTTTCAGCTTGTACTTCAGCATCGGTCTCATTAGAAGTGTTCGTAAAATAAACCGTTCCACACGCTACAGAGGCAACAATTAAGCCGATTGAGAAACTTCTTAATGAATTAGCCATGCGTGTACACCCTCTTGCCTTCTTCAGGGCGGTCTAAGAAGGGAGCAAGAACTTGATCGACTTCCATCGCATTTAAGCCAGTTTCAGACGCAATTCCTTCTGTTGAGTATCCTCTTTTATGCAGATCAAGAACATCCCTCATAATTTGAACCTGCGTTTCAGAGCGAGTGGCGAGAGGTGTGTGCTGTGCGACAATCTCAGCGTCTAGTTCTAATGTACGTATTTGCTTTTTTAACTGATAGATTTCCTGCATGAAGGAGATTGACATATTTTCAATCTGCTGTTCATACTTCGAATTTCTCTCTTTTCGAAAAAATGAAAGTAGTATAAGTAACACTGCTATACCAAGTAGGATCGCTAGTGTCCATTCCATTGTCATCAAACAAATGCCTCCTTAATTAACTTGATCGTTTTTTATTATACATGTGTTTTCGAGACATTTCGATCGAATCAACAATTTTTTTAAGGAAATGAGTGATATTTAGTTGAAATGTCACATATTTATAAGGCAAATTAGGTTGTTCATAAAAGTCTTTTTCTTTTTTTGTAGTCCTAGCTTTACTTACAACACGTAAGACAAATTAAGACAATTTACCCTTCTTGTACCGAATCCATGCAGGCGATATGATTTAGGAACTACCAATTAAAAAGGTTCGGTAATGAATAAGAAGGGGGATGAATCACTTGTCTGGCCAATCAAAACGCTCAATGTCTTTTTCTCTGCAATCAACTAGTAAACCCTTCCTATTTAAACGTAAAGGGACTGGCGATTCCACAAACAACAGACCGCTTATATGGATTCATTCAGACCAAGCTTTCTTATTAGTTCAAAGTCCAACAAGTATCGTAATGAATTGGGTTATTCAAAAAGAAACAAGGGATATGGTAGCCCTTCATTTTAATGAGTCCTGGAGACGCCTTCATAAAAAAATTCGTTTACATGATGTAACAAAGCTCATCTTCTCAAATGGATATTCAAATCGGTATCTTGAAGTGGAGGTGCCAGAGATGACAGATAACTGGCATTTTCACCAGTTAGATTCGGGATGCTCTTATTTAGCGGAATTTGGAGTGGGACAAGATAAGGATCAATTTCTGCCACTCTTTCGAACAAATACAATTGATACGCCAATCGTGAGCAGATTAGCCCAAAATGAGCCAAGCCAACTAGATTGGAAACAAGTGAACTTAGGGTCGTCAGGTCAATGGCAAGATCAATTTAGCGCTTATACGATTTATGATTGATATAGAGAGGAGAGCTGCAATGAAAAAAGGTTATTATTCGCTCATTCTTCATGCCCACCTACCTTATGTTAGGCATGAAGAGGATCATCGTTTAGAACAAAACTGGTTATTTGAAGCGATAACTGAATCGTATATCCCGCTCATTCATTCAATTGACCAAGCAAATCAAGCTCATGCTGTTACGCTCTCACTCTCGCCACCGCTTATGGAAATGCTTGCAGATCCACTTCTCCAAAAACGTTTTGTAAGCTACTTAAAGAATGTAGAGAGATTATTAAAGAAAGAAACTCGTTTTCAGAAACAGCATGAGGTTCCAGATGACTTATTAGCGTTTTACAAACGTAGATATTCCCTTATTCGAGACTTTATTAAGAAATGGAATGGTCAATTACTGTCAGCTTTTAAAGACCTTCACTTCAGAGGGTTGATCACTTGTATAACGTCCTCAGCGACGCATACATTCCTTCCTTATCTGTTAACAGAGGAAGGGGTTAGGCTACAGATTAAAGAAGGAATACGTTGCTTTGAAAAGCATTTTCAATTTACACCTAAAGGGTTTTGGGTTCCCGAGTGTGCCTTTAATGATCGAGTGGACAAGGTACTCGCGGAAGAGGGGATTCTGTATACGTTTGTTGATGAGCATGCATTGCTCCAATCAAATCCTCGTCCTGAGAAGGGAAGTGGTGCACCTGTTTTGAGTAAACAAGGTGTAGCGCTCTTTCCAAGGCATACAAGCTTATCTGCGCAAGTATGGAGCTCAACAGATGGCTATCCAGGGGATGAATGGTACAGAGAATTTTATCGAGACATTGCTTATGAGCGAGAGTGGTCATACATAAAGCCACATATGCACCCTGAGGGTATTCGCTTTGACACCGGTCTTAAATTTAGTCGAGTGACTGGTCAAAGTGAGACGAAGGCATTCTACTCCCCTAAGGTTGCGGACGAACGAGTAAGTGCTCATGCGAACCATTTTATTGAAAAGGTGACTGAGCAAGCTGATCGGCATAAAGCGCAGTGTTTCCCACCTTATATGATGGTCACTCCATTTGATGCCGAATTATTTGGGCATTGGTGGTTTGAGGGGCCGGCATGGATTGAGAGTTTGATTAAACAATCTTATGATCAGATCGAGTGGATTACACCAGAGCTTTATTTAGAGGCGCATAATAGAGATTTAGAGACAGTAGATGTCTCATTTACAACATGGGGAAGAGACGGCTATGGCAGTGTCTGGATCAATGAAAAGAATTCCTGGGTTTATCCCATTTTTCATAAGATGGAAAGTACATTGTGTACGTTAATCGATCAATATAACGAGGAAGCCACAGATCTTGAGAAGCGAGCTCTAAACCAGCTCATGCGTGATTGGATGTTAGCTACAAGTAGTGATTGGGCTTTCATTATGGATGGGGATACGGCTACTGAGTACGCAACCTCACGCGTAAGAGAGCACGAGAAACGCTTTAATCAATTACTTACAGCGTTAATAACAAAGACGGTTACTCCAGCTGACCTTACTCGATTTGAAAAAGCCTATCCGTTTTTGTTGAATCTAAAGGGAGATGCCTTTTTTAAAACCGAGCTTCGTGATATTCAAGACAGGATTCCAAACGCAAATCAATCAGCTGTTTTACTTTTAACGTGGGAGTATCCACCGATTACGGCTGGGGGGTTATCCATTCATGTATCAAACCTAGCTGTTGCTTTAGCAAAAAAAGACGTGATTGTACATGTCATAACTAGCTATGTAGACGGCTTACCTACTTATGAAAAGGTGGAAGGTGTACATGTACACCGAGTGCAAAGCCTGCAACCATACGCTCCGAGCTTTCATGATTGGATTGGAGGGTTGAACTTCGCCATGGTAAAGGCCGGGGAAGCGTTAGCCAAAAAGCATAAGATCGATTTGATTCACGCCCATGATTGGTTAGTCAGTGTAGCGGCTATTGGATTGAAACAAAAGCTGCAAATCCCAATGATTGCAACAATTCATGCAACGGAACAAGGAAGAATGAAAGGGAATTTGAATCAACGGCAAAGTATAATCCAAGCAAAAGAAGAGCGATTAATGTATGAAGCCAAGCGAGTAATTGTATGTAGTGAATCAATGAAACAGGAGCTGAATTCACAGTACCGAGTCGCAAAATCTAAAATATCGGTTATCCCAAACGCCTCCAGATTTACTAGAAAAATTGAGAGCAAAGCATTAAATCAAAAGGTTACTCTTTTTAGCTTCGGCAGATTTGTTCCAGAGAAAGGATTTCAGTTCTTGTTGGAAGCGATCCAATTGTTGAGACACGAAGGATTAGACTTTCATTTGCAGCTAGCAGGTGAAGGGCCTTACTATGACCGACTGCTGCAATTAACTGAGTCACTGAAGCTAAAAAAGCATGTAACTTTTACAGGATTTTTAAATGCTTCTGAGTGTCTGGCAAAGCTTGAAGAAGCAGATATAGTGGTTGTTCCAAGTCTATATGAGCCATTCGGCCTTTCGGCGCTTGAAGCAATGAGCGTAGGAAAACCCGTAGTTGCCTCAAACGTTGGTGGTCTAAAGGAACTAATTACACATGAAAAAAATGGCTTACTGTTTGAACCTGGTGATGTGAAAGAGTTAGTGAATCAGCTAGCCTTGTTGATTAAAGAACCGCTAGAAAGAGCTAGAATTGCACAACAGGCCGCACAGGTTGCAGATCAATATACGTGGCAGCGCACAGCAGATTACACGCTTGAACAAATAAAAGAAGTAATAAATGAACGAGTCATCTCAACTTACTAAAAAGGAGCGAAAGTCATGGACCCCATTCGATCTGAACAATTTTTATGGACTGAAGAAAAAAGATTGGTTTCTCGAAACTCAAGTCCTCAGTCTACATTTAGCATGGATGGCCAACTAAAGATTGGCTCGAATCGACAAGCGATGCTTACACATAAAGAGGATTTGTTAATGCCCAAAACCAGACTTGGCATTTGGACAGACAGAGGTACCTCTTGGTTTTCAACAAATGAATGGGATTTGTTCCCTGGGTATTATCAAAAGAATGAATTACTTGTTAGTCATGCTTATCATCGGGATATGCATCTTTTAATTACGGCATTTGATCGTACTAATAAGTATGATCACGGATTTGTACGAACGTTAAGTATAAAAAATCAATCAGAGCAGTCTATTGCCTTTAAGCTACTGATTCACCAACAGCCACTTATGCCTGATCATTCGGAGGCACTAACCTTTTACGTCCCTGAAGAAAGAGCGCTCATTCATCATCAAGAGCATATGAGTACTTTAGTCGCAGCGAGGTTCGATGATGACATTCAAGTCCGCTATGAAGCAGGCTCCTACAAAAAGAATTGGAATGATCAAACAGGGACGGCTTTGTTTTCGCCTCTTGCTAGTGGTTCTGCCGAGAGTTTAATCATAATGAATGCACATATGAAACCTCATCAAGAGATAAAAGGGAACATGTGGGTGCTCCATCATGAGACTTTAATGGGCCTTGAAGAAGCTCATCATAGTGTGCAAACAGATGTCTTAAGATAATCGGGATAAACTGTAAAGAAAAAACACTTGATTCCTGCGCTTTGATTTGCTATCATAATCAAGTATGAAAGAAAGTAAGGAATGTTTGGAGGGATAAATTTATGCGTGTACAAGTTACTCTTGCTTGCACGGAAACTGGTGATCGTACGTACATCACTTCTAAAAACAAGCGAACAAACCCTGAACGTATTGAGCTTAAAAAGTATAGCCCGCGCCTTAAGCGCCACACACTTCACCGCGAGACAAAATAAGCAGGCGATTTTCGCCGCTTATTTTTTTTTGACTTCATACGAAAGAGGCTTGAGGTTCATGAACCAAGATAAACGTGAGATTCGTCAGTCTGTTTTACATACCCTTTCATTGCTTACCGAATCTGTTTACAAGCTGCAGTCCAGTCAAATAGCGAATCACCTTTACAGTGCACCTTTTTGGCATGAAGCGAATTGCATCGCTCTAACGATATCTAGATTTCCTGAGGTTGATACCATACCCATCATTCAGGAGGCGTGGAAACAAGGGAAACAAGTTGTCCTGCCTCGAATTAAACAACAAACAAAGCAAATGGACTTTTATCATGTGAATCATTTTTCACAATTGGAAGAGACGATCTTTGGATTAAAAGAACCAAAGCCTTCTGAAGCAATGATGCGACCCGCAACAGACATTGATTTAATGATTGTCCCTGGTGTTGCCTATACAAGGGACGGCTACAGAATTGGATTTGGTGGAGGCTATTATGATCGGTACTTACCTCATTTCCAAGGAACAACTGTTTCTTTGCTCTTTCAAGAGCAATTGGTGTCTACTCTGCCGATCGAGAAACATGATCAAGCGATTTCTCATCTTCTTTATCCAGGAGGTGTATTAAGATGAATATAACCCTAGCAATTGTTGTTGTTTTTCTTGCTTGGTCAGCTTATAAACTGAAGAAATTAACTAAATCAGGAGCTGCTACTGCTGTTCTTGTAGGATTTTGTATTAGTTATGGACTTGGCATAAATGGATTAGTCGTGTTAGGTGCCTTTTTTATTAGTTCCTCTGCTTTAAGCTCTATTTTTAAACCGAAACGTGACGAGTTAATTGAGGAAAAGGGAAGTCAACGAGATGCCTATCAGGTTTTAGCAAATGGAGGAGTCGCAGCACTGATCTCGTTACTCTATGCGTTTTATCCTTCTGCCATTTATCAGGCAGCCTTTATAGCTAGTCTTGCTGCTGCCAACTCTGATACATGGGCTTCTGAGATTGGGAAGTTAAACAAGTCAAACCCTTTCCATGTCCTAAGCTTTAAACGTGTTCAAGCAGGCACGTCTGGTGCGGTGAGTCTATTAGGGACAATGGCTGCATTTGCTGGGAGTGCCTTTATAGCAGTTAGCGCTATGTTATTTACTTGGGATTCATTTACTTGGCAATTTCCGATCATTTGTGGGATTATTGTGGCAGGATTTGTTGGGAACCTTGCGGACACTATTTTCGGTGCAACGATACAGGTTACCTACACTTGTGAAGTTTGTGGAGAAACAACGGAACGTCTCGTTCATTGTCAGGAGGAAACAAAGCATAGAAGTGGTCTAAAGTGGGTCACAAATGATACGGTAAATGCTCTATGTACATTAATGGGGGCAGTAACTGGAGCTGGATTTGCTTATATGATTTTGTAGGAGTAGAGTGGGGTGAATGGATTGGATAAGACGTATGAACGGTATTCAAGACAAATGCTTTTTTCAGGTATAGGCGAAGAGGGCCAGAATAAGCTTTCTGAGACATCCATTCTTATTGTTGGGATGGGGGCACTTGGCACAGCCATTGCCAATCACCTTGTACGTGCGGGAATAGGACACGTACGAATGGTTGATCGTGATTACGTGGAAATGAGTAATTTGCAGAGACAAATGTTATTTGATGAACATGATGTAGAAATGCACGTACCTAAAGCGGAGGCAGCAAAACAAAAGCTTCATTCAATTAATTCATCTATTCAGCTTGAATCAATAGTAGCGGATGTAAATCCGACAAATGTAATGGAGTTTATGGATGGAATTGATATTGTTTTAGATGGTACGGATAACTTTCAAACACGTTTCCTTTTAAATGATGCTTGTTTTAAGATGGGTATTCCGTTTGCCTATGGCGGCGTTGTAGGAGCAAATGGTTTAACCAGCTTGTTTATCCCAGGTGAGACCGCTTGTTTGTCCTGCTTGATTCAATCTGACACCTCAAGTGGCGATACATGCGATACCATCGGTGTAATTAGTCCAATTGTAGATATTGTGGCTTCCATGCAATGCGTAGAAGTATTAAAGTGGGTAACGGGGGAACATGATAAACTTCGTCGTGCTTTGGTTTCAATCGATGTATGGAATAACCGTCAACATCAAATCTCGATTGCGAAGCCGAAAACCAATTGCCCGACTTGTCAGCAAAAGTCATTTGCTCATCTTGAACGTTCGTCTGATGAAGCAACAACCATGTGTGGAAGAGAAACGGTACAGATTAATCGTGGTATTCCGTTTGATTTAAAGGAATGGAGCAAACGCTTAGAACCGATTGCTAAAGACGTAAAGAAAACGCCTTTTCTCATACGAGTTTCTCTTCATGAGGGTGAACGATTTGTCATGTTTCCAGACGGTCGTGTACTTGTTCAAGGCACGGAAGAAATTAGCAGAGCAAAAAGCTTATTTAGTCGCTATATCGGCAACTAAATCATGGATTGGATTGGATAAAAAGCCTCTTTTCTTCACAACGTAAGAGAAAGGAGGAGATCCATATCCGAAATGCATTAACAGCTATAACTGTTGTGTTAGCGATCTATCTTACAGTTGCAAACCGATATCGTGTCATCAATCGCGTGTTTAAATACCCTTTCTTGCGCAGGTTGGTCATTCATTTTGCCCTTAAAATTCCGTTTGTTCGGAATAAGCTATCGGGCATTGTATTTCATCAAAATCAAATTCCATCCGTTGAATAGAAATAAAGTCCGACGCATTTGATGTCGGGCTTTTTTTAAGTGCTATGAGTGGGAGCTTATTATAAAAACTTGATATACTGAGTACATACTTAGTGTCGGAGTAGGGGGGCAGCTATGAATGTCATAAAGCAAGATGCTTATTTCTGGAAAGTGGCTTATACACTAGTAATTAAGCAACCATATCGAGTCATATCCCTGCAAACCAATGAGTTATGGCTAGCAGACGATTCAAGGAAAAAGGTCATACGTCTCGTTCGCGCTGATTTTGATTGGTCTAATCAGTTAAAAACAAATATGGAAATGGCATTTGCGAAGCTTGATGGATTAAGAACTCAGCTACGCTGGAAAACAATCGAGGCAGAGACTATCTACGTAGCGGTTTTACCACCAGTTGATGACTGGGAGTATCTCGTTAAACGTAAGATGAATCATCCAAATGGAAAAGTACAAATGAATAGTTACTTAATTGAACAAGTGTCAGAAGGATATAAGGTTACGCCTGATCAAATGCCTCTCGACTTACCTAATGAACATGAGGTAAAAGGAGAGGAAGAATATGAAAAAGATATTTCGTATTACAAACAAGCCGTTCGAGCTTCTGTTGAGAAGAAGCAGAATCAAGAGAAACAAACCTTTTCAAGAGGAAAGCCAATTGTTTCATATATCATGCTTACAGCGGTTATTCTCATGTATATCTGGCTGGAATATGCGGGTGGTAGCACAAATACCCTAAATCTCATTCAATGGGGAGCAAAATACAATCCACTCATTATAGAAGGTGAACGGTGGCGATTGTTCAGTGCAATGTTTTTACACATTGGCTTCTTTCATTTAATGATGAATGGGTTAGCTCTGTACTTCTTAGGAACGTTAGTTGAACGTATCTTTGGGTCCATACGATTTTTCTTTATTTATATGATTGCCGGTTTGATAGGTTCTCTGGCTAGCTTTGCTTTTATGGGGGCTGTATCTGCTGGGGCATCAGGGGCTATTTTTGGTTGTTTTGGTGCTTTATTATACTTTGGTTTGATTCATCGGGAACTCTTTTTTAGAACGATGGGTCAAAATGTCATTGTCATTCTCGTCATTAACCTAGTCTTTGGTTTTGTCGTACAAGGGATTGATATGGGGGCACACTTAGGTGGACTTGCAGGCGGCTTTTTAGCAGCGGCCCTTGTGAAGTTGCCATCTCAGAAGGGCTTTTGGATTCGTTATGCTGCGGGAATAGGAGTTGTTGTCGTGGCCTCAACGCTCTGGATCGCTGGAAATCAGTTCCCTTCTAATCATGCCCAAACTGATCTGCAAATTGCTGCAGAGTATATCGATCAAGGGAGCTTAGATGAGGCCGTACCTTTTCTAGAGCGCGCTCACGTTTCTGGAGAAGAGCTTCCTGAGGTACCATTTTATCTTGCGTACATTTATTTAAATCAAAATCAAAACGCGGAAGCTATTCCATTACTTGAAGAAGCAATACGTATACGGCCTGAGTTTCACGAAGCCATTTATAATTTAGCTCTTGCCTATGCTCTTGAAGGGAATACAGATGAAGCCAAAACGTTGGTTGAAGAAGCTATATCAATTGAACCTGATGAACAAATGTACCTTGATCTTCAATCTCAAATAGAAGAAAGTTCGTAAATTCTGTCCCTGCTCATACATGTTCTTTGCGACTGTTGCGAATAATGTGTAAGAACAGGGGTGAAGACATATGGAACGGAGCGGCACTACATTTTTTACAGACTATCAAGAAAATTTGACGTATTTAAAAAAAGAATTAGCGATTGATGAGAGCTTTGATTTAATTTGTCTAGAAATGAAGCATGCAAATCGGAGAATGGCTCTGATTCTTGTCGACGGATTCGGTAAGGATGCGGCCATCACAGAAATACAGAAACAGCTCCATTATTTAGATGGACACGGACAAGAGATTCATCAGTTTGAAGAAGTCCTAATGGAACAAGTAATTCCTTATGTTGAACTCTCTAAAGCAGAGGATTTAGATCAGGTTATTGAAGAAGTATTAGCGGGTCCGTGTGCATTAATTGTTGAGGGCTTCTCTTATGCCATTATTATGGATACACGCGAATATCCGGTTCGTTCACCTGAGGAACCAGATACAGAGCAGGTCATAAGAGGTTCAAAGGATGGGTTTGTTGAAACAATTGTCATGAATGCGGCGTTAATCCGCAGACGAGTTCGAGATAAAACATTCCGGGTTAAGTATGTAAAAGTCGGACGCCGCTCAAAGTCGGATCTTGCTATTTTATACATAGAAGACATCGCTGATCCTTCCTACGTTGAACACATTCACAGTGCACTGCAAGCTATAGAAACAGATGGCTTACCAATGGCAGATAAATCAATTGAAGAGTACGTTTTTGGCCAGCATTATAACCCGTATCCGCTTGTACGTTATACGGAACGGCCGGATGTTAGTGCGACGCATTTATACGAGGGGCACCTTATTGTTTTGGTAGATGGGTCACCAAGCGCCATTATTACCCCAACAAGCTTCTGGCATCATCTTCAGCATGCGGAAGAGTATAGACAAAAGCCAATTGTCGGAGCCATTCAGCGAATGGTCCGATTTACAGCTGTGTGGTCATCGTTGTTTCTCTTACCATTGTGGTATATTCTTGCAATTCAGCCCGAATTGCTTCCGCAAGCACTTAGTTTTATTGGGACGGAGTCAAATGGTCAAATTCCTTTAATTGTTCAATTCCTCATAGCAGAGGTTGGTATAGAAATGTTGCGCATGGCCTCGATACATACTCCCACGGCGCTCGCAACGGCACTTGGTTTAGTGGCTGCTCTTCTAATTGGACAAGTTGCTATAGATGTAGGCTTATTTTCTCCTGAAGTCGTCTTATATTTATCGATGGCAGCAATCGGCACATTTGCTACACCAAGCTACGAATTGAGTCTTGCAAACCGTATCATGCGTGTAGCCTTTTTGCTTTTAGCCTCTCTATTTGGAGTGAGTGGGTACATAGTGGGTATTACACTTTGGGTGATTCTTCTGTGTAATATGAAAGTCATGAATGTACCTTACATGTGGCCTTTCATTCCCTTTGATTATCGTGCGATGCGCGATGTCGTTTTGAGAGCTCCTATGCCATTAAAAAATAGACGCCCCACTGTTTTGCACCCACGTGATCCCGATCGTTAATCTTGATTAAATGGAGCCATGTCCTTTTCATATAAGGAGTCCTCAATAAAAACGGATGCCTTATGGGGGTGAATGGCTTGAGATGCATTAGCTACAACAAGGCCAATTGGAGTAGAGTCTGTTGGTGTAACGATGGTATAAGGAACATTTGCTTTTGAAGCAAGCTTTGTATAGCGTGAATAGAATTGATAAGACAGGTGTCCATTAATATACAAATGGACATCTTTTTTTGTGTTCATTGCATCAGCTACCTCGGTGTACTCGTTTCCTGATACCACCTGTTTTACAGTAAGCGCAACATGTACGCGCTCAAGAATGGTTGAAAGAAAAAGCTTTCTTTCATGGGGGCGAATTTCGGGCTTTCCGTATATGGCTTCTTCTAGAATATCATTCACTTTTTTCATGGTGATTTGCCTCCAATAAGATTGATTGTCCTCTTTTTACTTTCGTCTACATAAACATATCATATACGTTTGTACTTTGTGAAAGGAGACACATGCGATGTTAATCTTTTTTACCATTAGTTTATTTGTGTTTTCAATTGGTTTTGCGGTTGGAGGGTTGCTTGCGGGTCCGAGAGTCCTTCCGCCATTTGTACAATTGTTTCTGCTTACTGGCATTTTTCTTGTTTGTACGTATGTAGGCATGTTTGTTGGAGCAATCCTGCCCCCTGTATTTAGCTTTGGCTTTATCGATTTCTTTCTGGCTATATGCTGTATTCTTGTAGTGATTTCCATCATTACACGCTTTCATCCAATTTACGGATTTTTCCCTCCTAACGACAAAGTCATCGTGTTATTACTTGCAGCTTTATTTTGTTTAATAGGATTTCAATGGGGAGTCATTGGATACAAAACGTTCTTTACACTGGTTATGTCATTCTTTTTTCTATGCTCAATGACTATCGGTATTGTAGTTCAACAACTTATCCGTCAAAAATTATGGAGATTCGCCTATATTTCCTTTGTCCCACTAATCTGGTTACTATTCGTGACAGTCTTTAAGCTGTTATAATAAAATAGAGGTGGCTTATGAACACGTATTACGATTTATTACAGCAGATGAAAACATATGGAACCTTTATATACACAGGGGATCGGGAACTAGACCTTACCTTATTAACGGAGGAAGTTAAGTCTCTCAAGTTATCTGGATTGTTTTCAACTCAAGAATTTAGCCAGGCTATGGCCATAATTATCAAAGAAAAAAACAAGCTCAAATAAGGGGGATAAACGTGGATACTGAACAATGGTTAGCGGGGATTGATATTGGCGGAACAACGGTAAAGCTTGCTTTTATAAGTATGGAAGGAACGATTCTTGAAAAATGGGAGATTCCAACCAATACAGAGCAAGGTGGAGTGATGGTTGTACAGGATATCAGTGAATCCATTCAAGAAAAACTTCAAACACTCGGTAAAACCACCGAACAACTAGGAGCTGCTGGTGTAGGTGCACCTGGGTTTCTAGAGATGGAAACAGGTTTTGTCTATGAAGCGATTAACATTGGGTGGAAAGACTTTGCCCTAAAAGATGAATTAGAGAGCCAGCTTGGTATTCCAGTATCTGTAGATAACGATGCGAACTTGGCTGCCTTAGGTGAGATGTGGCAAGGAGCTGGAGATGGGGCTCAGGATGTGCTCTTCATTACACTCGGAACAGGTGTAGGTGGAGGTGTCATTTCAAATGGTCAAATTCTACATGGTGCCAATGGAATGGCTGGTGAATTAGGTCACATTACATCCATTCCTGAAGGGGGCAGACCGTGTAACTGCGGGAAAACAGGTTGCTTAGAGACGGTATCCTCTGCAACTGGGATTGTTCAGCTTGCCTTAGATTTTCTGCCGCATTATCCTGAAAGCGCACTCCGCTCACTTGAGCAAAAAGGGGCATTAACGGCGCGCGAAGTGATTGTTCAAGCTGAGGCAGGAGATGCTTGTGCCACGGCTGTTGTTGAAAAAAGTATGTACTATTTAGGGTTCGCGATCGCGAATTTAGCAAATACTTTAAATCCAAGTCGTATCGTGATCGGCGGCGGTGTTTCAAAAGGTGGACAAACATTACTCGAGCCGTTAAACGATACATATTCAAAGTTTGTTCTAAAACGAGTGAAGGAAGCTGCCGATATTAAGATCGCTGAACTTGGTAATGATGCTGGTATTGTTGGCGCAGCTTGGATTGCTAAAGAGGCAAAGCGGAAAGCATAGAAGCGTGTTACACATAGATTATGTTAAGAAGGTTATCGCAAATTAAAGGAGATTTATACAAATATGGAGTATCGTATTGAACGTGATTTATTAGGTGAGAAAGAAGTTCCAAAGCATGCCTACTACGGAATTCAATCAATGAGAGCAAAGGAGAATTTCCCGATTACAGGCTATCCACCACATCCGGAGCTCATTCGTGCATTTGGTTACGTGAAAAAAGCAGCGGCTATGGCCAACCGTGATGTTGGTGTCCTTCAACCGAAGATAGCAGAAGCGATCATTCAAGCGTCCGATGAGATCATTAATGGACAATGGGTTGATCAATTCATTGTTGATTCCATTCAGGGTGGGGCAGGTACTTCGTTTAACATGAATGCAAATGAAGTCATTGCAAATCGTGCGATTGAAATTATGGGTGGAGAAAAAGGCGAGTACATCAAAGTGAGTCCAAACACGCATGTGAATATGGCTCAATCAACAAATGATGCGTTTCCAACAGCCATTCATATTGCGAGCTTACACCTGGCTCATCAGCTTCAGGATTCGTTATCACGCTTAATTAGGGCCATGGAAACAAAGGAAAAGGAATTTGATTCTGTATTAAAAATGGGAAGAACTCACCTGCAGGACGCTGTACCCATTCGATTGGGACAAGAATTTGGTGCATACAAGCGTGTTCTCATGAGAGATTTGAGTCGTATTAAACGCTCTGTGGGTCATCTCTATGAAGTCAATATGGGAGCAACTGCTGTTGGAACAGGTTTAAATGCTCTACCTGAATATATTGATAAGGTCTCTAAGTATTTAGCTGATATAACAGGTCATCCATTTTGTAAGGCCGAGAATTTAGTAGATGCTACTCAAAATACAGATGCGTATACTGAAGTCTCAAGTGCACTAAAAATCCTTGCGATTAACCTTTCGAAGATGGCAAATGATATTCGTCTAATGAGCTCTGGTCCGCGAACGGGATTCAATGAAATTAATCTACCACCACGTCAGCCAGGTTCATCGATCATGCCGGGGAAAGTAAACCCTGTGATGTGTGAAGTCATCAATCAATTATCATTCCAAGTCATTGGAAATGATCATACGATTTCACTTGCTTCTGAAGCGGGACAGCTTGAGCTGAATGTAATGGAACCAGTACTAGTGTTTAACTTATTACAATCCTTCTCTATTCTTGATAATGGAATGCGTGTCTTCAGAGAATATGCCATTGAAGGAATAACGGCAAACGTTGAAAGATGCCTAGGTCTTGTGGAAGGCAGTGTCGGAATTGTAACAGCCATTAATCCGCACGTAGGGTATGAAGTAGCAACGAGAATTGCTAAAGAAGCGATTCAAACAGGACGTCCCGTTCGCGAGATTTGCCTTGAGCGAGGAATTTTATCAGAAGAAGAACTAAATGAAATTCTTAATCCAGAAGAAATGACTAATCCAGGGATTGCTGGATCTCGATTTATTTCGATGTAAGTCCGATATAAGCTGTAGAGAATACAATTTCTCTTCAGCTTTTTTTATTTGCTTATAAAAAGAAGTTGAGAGGAAGAAAGCAGACATGTCATAATAAGGATAGAGATAGATAAAAAGGTGGCACGTCATGAAAAAGGTATTTACTAGTATCGTATTACTACTGCTTGTAAGTGGCTGTCAAACAGATGAAGCCACAGTGTCTGCTAGTAAACCAGTTGCAAGCGATACAATTTATCCAATTGAGGGAGTAGGGGATCATCAATTGGAAATCATCGGCTGGTATGATGAACAATCACTGATATACCTTTTATCAGAAGAAAATTCATTTAATTTGTTTAGCCACGATGTATTGACTGGTGAAGATGAACTTTTTTATACAAGCGTTGATTCGGAGCAATACCATCGTCTAGATGTAAATAAAGACCAATCATTGTTCGCTCTGCAAACACTTAATGATCAAGGTAAAGCAGAACTCGTCATTTTAAACAAATCAGGAGACGTAGAGATTGATCCAGATCTTTCAGCTGACGACTATTCCATTTATTGGAGTCCTTATCATTCAACAGAGTTTATGGCCGTTGCCTTTCAACCAGACTGGAAGCAAGAGGTCTACCATGTTGATCTTGAAGAGATGAACGTTGAAAAAACGGGAATTCAAAGTAATTTCATACAATGGTCAACTGAAAACACGGTTACCTACTTAAATTGGAGCATGATTCCCTCTATTGAAGCGCCTCTTCAGCAGTATGATCTCACAACGAATCAAACAAAGGATGGAATAGGTTCGGCCCTTTATTTTTCAAATTTAGCTCAGGACCGTTCCTTATTAGTTAAGTACAAAGAAATTCATGCGGACGAAATCCTGTATGAATTTACTGATGGCATACATAAACTTGGTTCCGTAACCATTCCAATTTTAAATACGTTTTCGGAGCATTGGTGGATCACTTCCTATGCATTTGATGGGTTACTTGATCGCTTTTATTATTTAAGTCCAAGGTACACAGCAGATTATGTTACGTATAAGGATTCTTTTGATTTATTCATGTATGATTTAAATGAAGATTCGAATACAAAATTAGGTCAGCTTGATCAGCAAGAACCTCTTGAACTCTCATCAGATGGTAAATGGCTACTTGCAGGGAGTGTTAAAAAGAAGCTGATCTCTACAGAGGATGGTACTGTTTTTAAATTATACTAAGCGAATCCCTTTGCAAGAAGTCTTGTTTCTGTCATACTTAAATAAAATAGAACA
Organism: Alkalihalobacillus sp. FSL W8-0930; assembly: GCA_037965595.1. Taxonomy (NCBI): domain Bacteria; kingdom Bacillati; phylum Bacillota; class Bacilli; order Caryophanales; family Bacillaceae; genus Alkalihalobacillus; species Alkalihalobacillus sp. FSL W8-0930. Next base: position 1,479,327 of record CP150183.1, read on the forward strand.
CGATAAAGACTAGGGGTGCCTTATTAGGCTGAGAATTAGGAGAAATCCTTTTACCCTTGTACCTGATCTGGGTGATGCCAGCGTAGGAAAGTCGACTAATGAGCACAAGTAACAGTTAGCCGTATTCCATCGTTGGATACGGTTTTTTATTGTGTATAGGAGGAAATGTACATGAAAGAGTTTCGTTTATATGCGATTACAGGAGAAGAATTTCACCAGGGCAGAGAGCTTGTAGATGTGATGGAACAAGCAATTCTAGGTGGAGTCGATATTATCCAACTTCGAGATAAGAAAAGCAGCAAGCTTGAGGTATTAAAAAAAGCAAAGAAGCTACGTGAGCTAACAAAAAAATACGATGTGCCATTTATCGTAAATGATCACATCGATGTTGCGTTAGCAGTAGAGGCTGATGGTATTCATGTTGGACAGGATGATTTACCTCTTGCCGATGTCAGAAAGATTGTTGGTCCTGATATGATTATCGGTATTTCCACACATCAGCTTGAAGATGCTAAGCAGGCAGAAGAAGGGGGAGCTGATTACATCGGTGTTGGCCCCATTTTCCCGACAAACAGCAAAGAAGATGTTGTTGATCCAGTAACCACCTCTTATATTCAACAAATCGAGGCAGATATAAAGATTCCTTATGTCGCGATTGGAGGAATCAAACGTCATAATCTTAAAGAGGTGATGGCTGCAGGGGCAAAGCGTGTGTGTATGATCACTGAAATAGTCGCAGCAGATGATGTGAGGGCGCGCTGTGAAGAAATTATCTCAATTATGGAGGAGCTATCATGACCATTGTTGTGAATGGACAGTCTATAAGCTTTGAGGAGCAGACACTTGAAGAACTAGTGAATCAATACAATTTAGAGCCAGAGCTTGTTGTAACAGAGGTAGATGGTGAGATCATTTCTAGAGAAGAACGAGCAAAAAAGCAGCTTCATGATGGCATGAAAATTGAGTTGGTTCACTTTGTAGGAGGCGGTTGAGTTGAAAAAAGACAAACTTGTTATAGCTGGTCGTGAATTTTCGTCCCGATTTCTACTCGGAACAGGCAGGTATCCAAATCCATTTGTTCAAAATGAAGCGATTCGAGCGGCTGAAGCGGAAATTCTGACATTTGCTATTCGTCGGGTGAATCTCGAAAATCCAGGAGAAGATGCGATCTTACAGCATTTAGATCAAACCTCCTTCACCTATCTACCGAATACATCCGGTGCGAGTAACGCAGAGGAAGCCATTCGAATTGCTAGACTTGCAAGAGCTTCAGGCATTAGTGACTGGATTAAGGTTGAGATCAGTGCAAATGAAAAAACATTGTTGCCAGATCCAATCGAAACGCTAAAAGCAACAGAAACCCTTGTAAAAGAAGGGTTCACGGTACTACCGTATACATCGGATGATCCAATACTTGCAAAGCATCTAGAAGAAGCAGGAGCGGCAGCTGTTATGCCAGGAGGCTCACCAATTGGAACAGGGCTCGGCATTCTTAATCCATATAACATTGGATTAATCGTTGAAGAATCGAGCGTTCCGATTATCGTTGATGCTGGACTTGGTTCTGCAAGTGATATTACTCAAGCGATGGAACTAGGTGTGGACGGAGTTTTAATGAACACACCGGTCGCGAAGGCCAAAGACCCTGTACGAATGGCAGAGGCGATGAAGCTTGCGATTCAGGCCGGCAGAATGTCATTTAAAGCAGGTCGCATTCCTAAAAAACCATATGCAACGGCAAGTAGTCAATTTGAGGAATATATCGTTAAATAGAGAGTGTGAAAATCCATGGCAGAACGCATCATTGTATTAGGTGGAGGCGTCATAGGGCTTGCAACAGCATTTGAGCTTCGTATGCGAGGATTAGATGTAACCGTTCTTGAAGTAAAAGGGTTTGGTGGTCAGGCTTCTGGTGCAGCTGCCGGAATGCTTGCGCCTTACTCGGAGATCGGGGAAGACCCGGATGACTTTTTTAAACTATGCCTTGCAAGCTTAAGAATGTTTCCAAAGTGGCAACAAGAGGTAAAGGACGCATCCGAATCTTCGTTTGAATATACAGAATCGGGTAGTCTGCATTGTGTGTACCATGAAGCCGACTTATTGTCATTATCAACTCGCAAAGGCTGGCAAAAAGAATTTGGAGCTGAGGCTCATATTCTAACCGGCTCTCAAACGAAAAAACTAGAGCCAGAGTTATCAGATGAAGTGATAGGAGCAATTCATTACCCAGAAGAAAGTCACGTGTATGCACCAGACTATGTGAAGGCACTAGAGAAAGCATGCGAACGAACAGGTGTGAAGCTCTACAATCACCTTATTGAGCTGACGCTTGAAGAGTGGGAAGCTGGAGTACGTGTCCGTTCTAAGGATGGTCAGGTGTTTGAGTCAGATCAACTGGTGATTTCATCAGGTGCTTGGGCTAAGGAATTTGAAGAGCTCTTGTCTTTAACGATTCCAATCTACCCAATCCGTGGTCAGATATGCGCCTACAAACTTGCACCCGAGCGTATTAGGCACATTATTTATTCAAGTCAAGGGTACTTAGTAGCCAAAGCAGATGGGACGCTTGTTAATGGTGCTTCAGAAGACATTGCAGGGTTTGTGACAAGTGTTACTGAAAAAGGGATTAATCGTTTAACAAACTGGAATCACCGTATGCTTCCATTCTTAAAAGAAGAAACACCGTTTCATAACTGGGCAGGTCTTAGACCAGCAACTCAGGATGGCTATCCATTAATAGGACGCTTGGAGCAAGCTAGCCGGATCATCTTTTCTGCTGGACATTATCGGAATGGTATCCTTCTCAGTGCGGTGACAGCCAAAGCGGTTGCAGACTTAGCTGTTAGACAGACACCGAATATCTCATTGGATCGCTTTACACCAGAACGTTTCTCATAAAGGAAGTGTTTTAATGACTTTACCAAAGGTATTAACGATTGCCGGTTCTGATAGTGGGGGTGGAGCCGGCATACAGGCGGATTTAAAAACATTTCAAGAGCTTGATACATACGGATTAAGTGTGATTACGGCAATCACGGCTCAAAACACAGAAGGCGTGCAAGCTGTGCATCCTGTCTCACTACAAGTCCTTAACGATCAATTGGAATCGGTTTTTAGTGATATCAGCGTAGATGCAGTGAAAACAGGAATGCTCGTATCCGCTGACTATATCCAATCCATCAGCAAGTATGTGAGTGACTACAATGTGAGGAATCTAGTAATTGATCCGGTGCTTGGATCAACAACTGGTTCTGAACTAACAAAAGACGAAGCAATTGAAGAGTTAAAGAATAGCTTATGGCCATTAGCAAGGGTCGTTACACCGAACTTAATTGAAGCGGCACGTATCCTTGGCTGGGCTTCCATTAACACTGTTCAGGAGATGGAGAGAGCGGTCTACGAGTTACATCATTTTGGAGCAGAAAGTATTTTATTAAAAGGTGGACATCTTCCAGGTGAACAATCCGTTGATATCTTATATGATGGTCATACACTTACCCATTTTCCAATGAAACGATTGGATCAACCTCATACTCATGGAACGGGTTGTACGCTGGCGTCGGCTATTGCAGCTGGACTTGCAAAAGGAGATTCAATTGCTGAAGCAGTAAGCACAGCAAAAGAATTTGTGACATGTGCTATTAAAGAGGGATTCTCGATTGGACGGGGTTCTGGTCCACTTAATCATTCAGCGTATCGCCGTCAGTAAGGCGGCGATTTTTTTCATCTTCTTCTTTCTCTTAACTATCCGTTCATGGTAACGTAGAAGAGATCACAACATTGGAGGAGAAAGATGAAAACGAAGAGTAATCATTTGATCGTTTTTCTATTACCTGTCGTATTAATGCTTGTTATGGCCATTGGAGGGTATGCTTTTCTTCAATCAGATGAAGCAAGTGAATGGACCAATGAAGAATTACAAGAAAATATGGAATGGACGGGTGCACAGAGTGGATCGACCGTAGAGTTATCGTGGGTATGGCCTGCTATGCCTGTGGATGGCATGTTTGGGGATGACTACTTTGGTGTAGTTGGACCTTTAGAGGGGCTTAAGGTAGAGCTTTATGCTTCTGATGGAGTGTTACTTGAGGAAGAAGGAACAGAAATAGAGAATGGTTGGATTGTCTCGTTTCCAACAGAGCTTGTTGAAAATAAAAGCTACGGAAATAGAGGGACACTATATATTGAGCTTGAATCTAATGAAGTGTCTCTTGACGAATTGAATGTACAATTACTACATACATGGACACAGCATGCGCCACTTGAGAAAGAGGATGCTACCTTCCGACATCCAACATTTGGTGAAGCAACAAATGTCCCATATTGGGTTGAATCGATCGAGGTAAATCAATATGTTCGTTAGGGGCATGTCTTTTCAATCTGGTGTGTTCTTTATGACAAGTCAGTATGTTGCCTGTGCTAGTCATCGAAAAGGAGATTTGCATAGTTGGGTTGAGCCCGTCTCTTTTCGTACAACCTTAAAGATGGCTAAAGAACTATTGATCAGCATACCTGCTCGTTTTATCGTACTGCCCATTCTACTTATGTTAGGCATCATGATTCCGCCCATTTTCTTAGATTTAAATGGGTTACCTGTCTATTCATTGTTGTACCTAGCCTTTGGCATGCATTTTTTGTTTCCTAAAAGTCTCCGTCAATACCACGGGGCGGAACATAAAGTATTTAGCTATAAAGGCCGTATTTCAAACGTTCGCATAAGAGCAATCAATCGGGCTTCAATCGTTAACAGAGGTTGCTCTACAAATGTTGTGGTTGTTTATTTTACAAGTGTTCTCCTTGGAGCACTGCTTTTTATTGCATTACAGGTGAACGGATCAACTGCCTTAATGATTTCTTCATATGTAAGTCTCATCCCTGCACTATTTACAGAGAAGTTAATGAAAGCTTGGCCTAAGAGCTATATTTCAAAGGTCTCAGCTTTCCTACAGCGAAGGATCACCACAACTGAACCAGATCGTCATCATTTGCTGGCAGCTATTGCGTCCTATAGGCAGCTAGCTGAAATAGAGTTTCCACACCGAATTAGACGAGTCCAAAAGGAGAGAACAAAAAACATGGCTATTGTTGACGTAACAATTATACCAATTGGAACAGAAGGACCAAGTGTAAGTGACTATGTAGTAAATATTCAACGGGTGCTGGAATCCTTTGGAGATCAGATTACATTTCAATTAACGCCAATGAGTACACTGATTGAAGGGGAGCTTCCTGTACTGTTTAAGGTTCTAGAAGCAATTCATGAAGTACCTTTTGAACATGGGATCAAGAGAGTTGCTACAAATATTCGAATTGATGATCGAAGAGACAAAAAGCAAACGATGGCAAGTAAGCTAGATTCCGTTCAAAGTAAATTGCAATCTTAAAGAGAAAACCCAGCTACAATTGAGCTGGGTTTTCTGTCTTAACTAGTTGTTTTTTCATCGTAACATGCGGAATGCCTGCATCCATGAATTCATCGGAACAAATTGTGTAACCAAGATGTTCGTAAAACCTGACTGCGTGTACTTGAGCATTTAGCTTTGCTGTTGGGATCTTCTGATTCATTAGTAATTCTCGCTCTATACAGTTCATTAGGGCAACACCTGCCCCTTGTCCTCTAAGATCTTTTGAGATACATACTCGTTCAACTTTAGCATACGTATCTATATGACGAGTTCTCGCAGCTCCAGCTGGTTGGCCCGATTGGTCGTACAAAACATAATGAGTAGCTGTTGCGTCCAGCGCATCCTTTTCAAGATCGTTTGAAACACCCTGCTCTTCTACAAAAACTTTTTCTCTCACAGAGAATGCATCATTAAGCTCAGATGCATTCGTAACAGTGAGAATGTTCCACGTACATTGGTTCATTTTGTTAATCTCCCTTTAAGTAAAACGTCTTCATGGTCTCCCATTTTTCGTCTTTTCCCTGTTTTATAAGATGAAACTCGTTTATCTCTTCAAGATGAGTAAAAGGATTCATTCGTAGTTGTCCTAACAAGTCATCGTGTTCAGCTTCAGGTAAATCCTGAGCAATCGTGATATGCGGAACATATGATTGAGTATCATCCTTTTTGACGTCGATAAGCTGACAGATTTTTTGGTTCAGATTATCCAATGTCTCATGCTTACGAACTTTAAAGAAAATTTTATGGGAAAGTGGTCTGAATGAATCAGCTTTGTAGATTTCAAGAACAACGGGTGATTGTTCAACTGCAAGTTGATCAAGTGACTCAATCAGTGATTGTAATTGATTGTCTTTCCAATCAAATGGACCCGTCAATTTAATATGAGGAGGAATAAGCGCATAGTGAGAGTCAAATCTTTTTCTGAACGAATTTGCTTCATCTTGAACAGATGGCGATGGAAAAAGGATCACATAATACATGGTTTCATTCCTCCTAAAGTTAGAAATTAAAAGGGTAGCATTGTCTTTAATGCAGTTGGTAAATCCTTCTGCCAATAGGTCCACGTATGATTTCCTTCGAAGATCCGAAAGCTGTAGGTCACAGGAGTTTCTTTTAGAATGTCTGATAACTCCAGATTAGGTGTAAGAAAATCAGCTTCTTCACCATTTGTCATCTGCACCACCGTTTCCTCGGAACCGATCACATGGTAAATTGATAAACTGTTCGTATACGAATGATTCCGAGCTGCTTTTATCACATGTTGATCCACATATGGTGAGTGCATCATCACTTGACCAAAAAGTGCAGGGTACTCTAAAGCAGTGAGAAATGAAATGGTTCCGGCTAGCGAATCACCAGCTAGTGTTCTGGCTGATGGTAAAGGGTGAGTAGGGTAATGCTCATCTAAGTAGGGAAGTAATTCAAAAGCCAGAAATCTTCGGTAAGCTTCTGAGCGTTTGCCTTCTGGATGGTAACGCTCTCTTCGTTCAAATACACTAGGATAAGGCACGCCGACGATAATTGTTTCTCGTACATCGTAATCTGCCATAAGCTTTTCCATTTGGCGAGGAATTCTTCCTAACTGAAAATAGTCCTTTCCATCCTGACAGATTAATACATCATATGATGAAAGAGGAGTATAGTTAGGTGGGAAATATAAAAGAAGCGGTACCTCATCGTCTAAGTAACGACTATGAATCACCGTGTCTTCTAAGGTTCCATGAAGTGTGGCCATGATGATATCACCTTTCTTTATCTAATAATAACCTTTATTCAGAATGTATTGTCATCATTAGTTTATCATAACTTCTCTAAAAAGCGATGATTCTGCCTATGTGGTAGAATAGAATATAAGGGAGGCGGTTACAATGTTAGAAAGAGTCCCGTGTCAAACGGTTGAAAAGGCTGCTAGACAAAAGCTTATAGAACGTGGTGTGACAATAGAAGCGATTGCCGAAATTGTCTTTGATCTTCAGAAGCCCTATGCTGAAAATTTAGATATGGCTTCATGTATTGAAAGTACAGATGCAGTTCTTAGAAAAAGAGAGATCCAACATGCGATATTAGTTGGAGTTGAACTAGATGTACTAGCTGAAAAAGGTCTATTGAGTGAACCGTTACTAAGCATGGTGAAGCAGGATGAAGGATTGTTTGGGGTTGATGAAACCATCGCTCTTGGATCTGTTTTTGGCTTTGGCAGTATCGCAGTAACAACGTTCGGTTATCTAGACAAACAAAAAGTAGGAATCATACAAGAATTGGACAAGAGAAAAGAGCACGTGAACACGTTTTTAGATGATCTTGTGGCAAGTATTGCTGCGAGTGCCTCCGCGAGGCTTGCACATCGCATTCGTGATTTAGAAGAAAATCGTCGATTAGTTGATATTAGAAAAAGAGAAGAAGAGGATTTAATCGGTTAAGTAGTAATAGAATGTAATGATTACTAATTGATTTAATTAAGATAAGGAGAAGTTGGGAAGATGAAATCAGAACTGCCTCGCTGGATTTATTATAAACAAGTGTTTTATTCGAAATTTCAAGCGGGTTGTCTAAAAGCAAAGATCGAGGATAATTGGCATAATGGCTATGAAGTTGGTCCGCTTGTAGAGGTAAAGAAACTGAAATCAAATAAATATGTGGTTCGCTACACATACGATGAAACGATTTAGTGTCGTTCATCTGTAAGCTGTCTGTATTTCCGGAAAACAGTTAAACTCTCTTTTAAGTATTCCATTTCTTCTAAACTGACAGCAAGCGTTTGTTCACTTTCTGTTGTAATCACCGCAATGTGATTGGGCTGACTGATATCTGTTCTTCCGAGTAGGTAGTCAACAGAGATATCAAACGTATCAGCGAATAAGTACAAAATGCTAATATCGGGTTTTCGGTTGCCATTTTCGTAACCTGATATGGTTGATGCGGCTAGATTCACTCTCACACCTAGTTGCTTCATCGTTAAACTGTGCTTTAATCGTTGTTCTCTAAGGCGAGATGAAAACATAGGCAAGGATCTCTCCATTTCATTGTTGTGTCACTTTATTATACTTTGCAAAACGCAAAGTGCCAATTATTATTAATTTACTATTCGTAATGAATTGACGATTATGCAAAATGAATTATAATCATGGAAGGTATATAACAATGATGTGAGGGTCAGGGTGTGAACGAAATGAGCTTAGTAAAAAAAGCTAGACAAAACCTTGGATATAGTTTGGAAGTTGCTGCTAGGGAAATAGGGATCTCGGCTGGATATTTGTCGCAGATTGAAAGTGGAAAACGACAAATTAGTGCTGAAAGAGCAAAACTAATTGCTAAAGTGTATAATGTACATCTGGAAGAGATCTTCACTCCAACAAGGTATGGTAGAAAAGAGTCGACGAGTCAAGAGGAAGTAGATACACAAAAGACAGGCGGGAATTAATCCTGCCTGTCTTTTTATACGTTAAAGCTTCTTATTTTGGATGGATCATGTTCTCAGGACGCACGGCCGCTTCGAATTCTTCATCTGTTAATAAACCTGAGCTGATGGCTGCTTCTTTAAGTGTTGTTCGCTCAGAGTGTGCTTTTTTAGCAATCTTAGCTGCATTTTCATACCCAATGTGAGGGTTTAAAGCCGTAACAAGCATGAGTGATTCATTTAGATATTGTGTCATCTTTTCTTCGTCCGGCTCAAGTCCAATTAAACATTTGTCATTAAAGTTTTGTAGACCGTCAGAAAGTAGACGAAGAGATTGAAGAACATTAAAGATAATAACCGGTTTGAATACATTTAATTGGAAATGACCTTGGCTTGCTGCAAACCCAACGGATGCATCATTTCCAAACACTTGAGTAGCTACCATCGTAAGTGCTTCACTTTGAGTAGGGTTCACTTTACCTGGCATAATGGAGCTTCCAGGCTCGTTAGCTGGAATAATCACTTCTCCAATACCGCAACGTGGACCACTTGCAAGCAGACGAATGTCGTTAGCAATCTTAAATGCATCTGCAGCTAGGGCTTTTAATGCACTGTGAAGGTGAACCAGCTCATCATGACTCGTTAATGCATGAAACTTGTTAGCTGCTGATTTAAACGTTGCTCCTGTTTGTTTAGAAATTTGGGCAGACACCTGCTCAGAGAATTCTGGGGGTGCGTTAAGTCCTGTTCCGACTGCAGTTCCGCCTATTGCGAGTTCTCTCACGTGGTCAGTGCTTTGCTCGATCATCACTTTACACTTCTCAAGCATACGCTTCCAGCCGCTAATTTCTTGACCGAATGTTAAAGGCGTCGCATCTTGAAGATGGGTTCGACCAATTTTAATGACGTGCTCAAATGCTTTTTCTTTTTCTGCAAGTGTTTCTGTAAATGTTTTAACTGCTGGTAGTAGATGTTGTTCTACATATAGAACGGTTGCTACGTGCATCGCCGTAGGGAATGTATCATTTGAGCTTTGTGAACGGTTTACGTCATCGTTAGGATGAACCTTTAGGTCGTGACCATTTTCCGTTAACCATTGATTTGCTATGTAGGCAATGACTTCGTTCACATTCATGTTGGACTGTGTTCCACTTCCTGTTTGCCAAACAACTAATGGGAAGTGATCATCATGTTTTCCATCAAGAATTTGGTCGGCAGCGTAAGTAATCGCGTCCACTTTTTCTTTTTCTAATCCTTTTAATGAACCGTTTACAATAGCAGCTGCTTTTTTTAGATGAACAAAGGCGTAGACTACTTCTAATGGAATTTTTTCTTCACCGATTTTAAAGTTTTCTAAACTACGTTGTGTTTGAGCTCCCCAAAAACGGTCTGCAGGTACTTGAATTTCACCAATCGTGTCTTTTTCTGTACGTGTTTGCAACATGCCTCACCCTTTTTCACTTATTTTCAACACTCATATCATACCAGAAAATTAAAATTCCTTAAATGAAAACGTTCTATTTAAACGATGTGAGGCTGATAAACTATTTGATAAAAAAAACGAATGCCTGATAAAAGGACATTCGTCATTAACAGCTATTACTTATTCATCAAAAAGCTTAAGATAAAGCTCGTACCCTTCGTTTTTTAATTCGCTTTTTGGAACAAAACGAAGAGCAGCAGAGTTAATGCAATATCTTAATCCGTTTGGTCCCGGGCCATCATTAAACACGTGGCCAAGGTGAGAATCGGCATCTTTACTACGGACTTCGGTTCGTACCATAAAATGGCTACGATCTTCTTTTTCAAGAATCTCTTCTTCTACGATTGGTTTAGTAAAGCTTGGCCAGCCACATCCAGCATCGTACTTGTCTGTTGAACTGAATAGTGGTTTTCCTGAGACAATATCAACGTAGATGCCGTCTTCCTCGTGATCGTAGTATTCATTACGGAAGGGCTGCTCTGTTCCATTATTTTGAGTGACCTCATATTGAATAGGTGTTAGCTTCGCTTTTAACTCTTCTTTTGAAGGTTTTTGTGACATTATTTATTCCCCCAGTTTGACTTAGTAAATGCTTCTCTCCCAGATCCTTTTTGGTACATTTTATATCGGATTGGGTTCTTTTTATAATAATCTTGGTGATACTCTTCAGCTGGATAAAAGGTACTCGCAGGGAGAATATCAGTCACTATCGGTTTATTAAAACGGCCACTTGCCTGAAGACGTTCTTTTGATGCGAGCGCTGCTTCCTTTTGAGCCTCTGTGTGATAAAAGATGGCTGTTTTGTATGAATGTCCTCGATCATAGAATTGACCGCCTGGATCAGTAGGATCAATTTGCTGCCAGAATACGTCTAGCAATGACTCATAAGAGAATTCATCTGGGTTAAACGTAATTTGAACAGCTTCATAGTGACCAGTTGATTCACTACAAACTTCCTCATACGTTGGATTTATCGTGGTTCCACCTGTATAGCCAGAAACGACAGACTCAATACCTTGGTACGAATCAAACGGTTTAACCATACACCAGAAGCAACCTCCGGCAAACGTAGCTTGTTGAAATGTGGATTCGGTCAATGGATACTCATCCCTTTCTTGAATCATCAAGTAGTGAAAGTCTACTATATCATATTGTGTACAAATCTCAGAAGAATACGCTTAAAACCCTCTCCCGGTTTCAGGGGAGAGGGTCAAACTCAGCTTGCGCTTACGATAGCTTTGTTGGTAAGGCTTCAACGGCTTCGGTTACTTTATCTAACTTTCTCTCTAATCGATTAAGTAGATAAAGGGTAACCATAATCGGGAATCCATATTCGCTAATGAGTGGCACCCAGAGTTCAACTCCACTCATAGTTAGCTGCCTAAAGGAATGGCCGTTACCTCATGATGAACCAATCTAGCCCCTTTAATCGTGGTAAGTTTTCCTCCAGAAGCTAGAAACACATCCTCCGTAAGAATAGTCTCCATCACTGATTGGACAAGCTGTGCATCCACTGGTTCAATTGGGTGATCAACGGATACAGTTACTTGCTTTCCCATCTGGTCTTCAAATAAAAGATCGAGTTTTTTGCTCATTGTCTTCCTCCTTATTGTTTGTTATGTCTTAGTCAAGAATGTACGTGTTCTGACGAGCGACTGTATAGATCTGGTATTGCTGCAAGCTAATCAGGGCATTGGCAGTGGTTGCAATTGCTGCATCACTGGCTTCCCCATCAATGTTTTGAAAAGACTTTGTTGCCATTAGGTCCTTTCCGTCATTCCCACGGCCAATTACAAACTGAAGAGTTAATCTTGTACGTTGATTCATCTTATCACCTCCTATATGTTATAAATCGAAGTTGATCACACATAAGGGGGAGGGGAAGGATAAATTATTTCGTAAGTAGTTTTATTCCATAGTTGAGAGGGGAAAGGAAGATAGATTAGATCTTTAAAAAAAGGAGGGGATTTGTACATATGGAAGATTCGAAACAATCCGTTGCATCTTCTAAAAGTGTGCTATACATCTCTACAAGTATTATTGCAGTATTAATATTATGGGGAGCTCTTTCCCCGGGATCACTAGGCAATGCCTCAGGTAAGGCACTTGATTGGATCATTGAAACCTTTGGATGGTTTTACATGCTCTTATTATCTGGTTTTGTTTTAGTTGGACTTGGCTTGGCTGTGTCACCTTTTGGAAGGATTCGTCTTGGAAAAGAAGGGGAAAAACCCGAGCATTCCTGGTTGTCCTGGGTTGGTATGCTATTTGCCTCCGGTCTTGGTGTTGGATTTGTGTTCTTTGGCGTGGCAGAACCACTTCTATATTATCTTGATACACCTGTTGGAATTGAGCCGGCAACAGTAGATTCAGCTGAGTCAGGTATCAGATATGGTGTATTCCACTGGGGCTTACATGCTTGGGGAGCATTTTCTATAGTTGGTTTAACCTTGGCATATGTTCAGTTTCGAAAAGGAAGACCAGCATTAATTAGTTCCGCTTTTTATCCCTTACTAGGTAATAAAGTAAATGGATGGGTAGGGAAGCTAATTGATGTGTTTGCAGTTATTGCAACGTGTGCAGGAGTAGCAACAACGTTTGGTTTAAGTGCTATGCAAATAACTGGTGGTCTTTCATATGTGACATCGTTACCTAACTCCATATACATACAACTAGCGGTCATTCTTGTGGTGACGATCTTATTTATCTTCTCAGCAGTTAAAGGAATCGATAAAGGAATAAAACGATTAAGCAACATTAATTTAGTTCTTGCTGCTTTGCTCTTATTGTTTGTTCTTTTCACAGGACCTACATTATTTGTGCTAGAGAACATGGTTAATACGTTTGGCGGTTATTTATCAAATGTGGTGTCCATGTCATTTACTATGACCCCTTACAGTGAAAGTGAGTGGTTGGGGACAAATACCATTTTCTTTTGGGCATGGCATGTCTCATGGTCTCCATTTGTTGGACTCTTTATTGCCCGTATTTCAAAGGGGAGAACAGTGCGAGAGTTTATGGCAGGAGTTTTAATTGTTCCGACGGTCTTGGCAGTGATTTGGTTTAGCGTATTTGGAGGATCTGGATTGTTCTTTGAGATGTACCAAGGAGCAGGACTCGCAGATATTGTTTCAACAGATGTAGAAAACGCGATGTTTGTTTTACTCGAACAACTTCCACTCACTACTCTTGTAAGCGGAATGGCTATTATTCTCATCCTCATCTTTTTTGTTACATCTGCTGATTCGGCTGCCTTTGTTTTAGGGTCGATGACTTCAAATGGCCGGTTGAATCCTGCGAATAAGCTAAAGGTTATGTGGGGGGTATTAATTGCCGCAACAGCTTCCGTATTATTAATAAGCGGGGACGGAGGGCTGGATGCCTTACAAACTGCTGCACTTACAGCAGCGTTACCATTTGCTTGTATCCTCATCTTGATGATTGTATCCGTGTTTATGATGATGGGACGGGATCTAGGCTATGAGAAACGAAAAAAACGTTCAGAACAGCTTGAGGTCATTAAGTCTGAGGTGAAGGAAGAGATTAAAGAGGATCTATACGAGGAATTAAAAGAGGAAGTGTACGATGAAGTAAGACAGGAATTACAAGAATCAGAACAAAAGAAGACAGATTAAATCGATCAGTCAACCATAAGCGAAGACGAACGATCCAGTAGAGGAGCGTTCGTCTTCGCTTAGTTTAAAGAACGTTGAGTAAGAGCAAAGCGTTTTACCTCACTAATTACGTCTTCCTTTTCTTTGTCTGAAGATAAAAGTTCTAATCCATACTCGTACCCAGCGGCAACGGGTTTCACCCACTGGACAGATCCCTTTAGACAAAGAGGTCGATTCTCCAAATAAAAACGAATTTCGAGCTTTATAGAATAAGTTGTTGGGTCCGGTAACTTATACTGAGTCTGAATGCGAATACCGCCTGGACTAAGGTTAAGAATAGATAGCTCGCCCTCTGCCATTTCAACCTTTTGTTCATTCAACATTAAAATGTGGAATGCTCCACTTATTGAAGGTTCAAACGCATAACGAAAGCTTTCATCACGCTTATAACGCACAGTGTGATTCCTCCTTCATCAACTATTTAGTTTTATTATCGGTAATGGGTACTAGGAAATCAAGTGATACAATTGAATCCCGAAGTGAAGTGAGAAGAAAGCTAGCATCGTTGCAGCAACAACATTTAACCCTTTTAACACCTTAGACTTCATTAGAAAAGAAGAGAAGTGTGTTAAGAAAGAAAGATTTAGATTCCACAGTAAAATTCCGATGAAAATAAGCAAACTATACCATAAAATGAACAAACCGCTTGATCTCTCTATGATCTCATTTAATACGGAGCCGTAGATACCGAACCAGAACATAATATTAATTGGATTAATAAGGGCGATTATTAAACCAGTATAAAAACATTTCCAGAAGATTGATTTTTTCGGTCGATATAGATGACGATCCTTCCATAAAGACTCAGGTGCTTTCTTAAAGGTTCGAATACTTAGATAAGCCAGAAACAAACAACCGCACAGATAAAGAATGGCTTGTGTTGTGACATGTGTAAGTAAAGATCCAAGACCAAAATAAATGGTCGTCATAAAGAGGGCGTCTGCTGTCATCCCGCCAATGCCAACAGCAATTCCTCCTAAAAACCCATTTCGAAGCGTTCGATTAATAATTTCTAAACAAATAGGGCCAACAGGAGCAGCAAGAGAAATCCCTAAGACGATAGCTGAAATCGCAGTGATCAAAGAACTCCTTCCTTTCCATCCGTTCATTTTGTCTTCTACTAATACATGTCCCAGTTTATGAAAATAGACATGTTATTTTTTGGGTACTTTGTAGAAATGTAAAGAGATCTATAAAATCGATGTGAAAGCGATTACGAATCAGTGAGGCGGGAAAGGAAGAATAAGCAACAGATCATAACAAAATCACTGAAGGAGGAAATCATAATGAGTAAAAAATTGATGTACAGTATGATGGCGGGTATCTTTTCAGTAGGGATGTTAGCGGCTTGCGGAGATGGTGAGACGGATGGTACTGATCCAATGGAACCGGCTGATCCGGGTCAAGATGAAATGCAAGATGATGGAATGAATGATGGTATGGGTGACGATTCAGATATGTAATATCAAGTCAAAACCATATCTTTTATATAAGAAGTGGGCAATCTCGTTAAGCGGGATGCCCTTTTTCTTTGTTCTAAGAAATCATAGGAATCAGTCTCGTTCTATGTTTATTTCATCTTCAGTCATGTTAAAATAAGACCGACGATAAGGAGATGAACGAACGTATGAGATTTAAAATTGGCTATCGCACGATTAAAACAGCGATTGGTGTTTTGCTTGCAACAGCCATTTCACAAGCCCTTCAGCTTGATTCATTTGGATCAGCTGCCGTTATCACGATATTATGTATTTCTGTCACAAGAAAAAATTCATTAAGAGTATCCTGGCACCGTTTTGCTGCCTGTCTCTTAGGGATGATTCTTAGTATGGCAATCTTTGAACTGATTGGTTATACACCAATTGTTCTTGGATTATTTATGTTATTATTTATTCCTTTTGTTGTGGCGCTTCGGTTAAGTTTAGGGATTGTTACAAGTTCGGTTATTGTGCTCCATATATATACTCATGCGAATGCAACCGTTGATCTGTTTGTAAATGAACTTCTTTTAGTCGTGATCGGAATCGGAACGGCCTTATTGATGAACTTATATATGCCAAGCAGTGAGCGTCAATTACGAGTATTTAAAAAACAAATTGAGCAGAACTTCAGCCTAATTCTTTATGAATTCTCTACTTATATTCGTAAGGGAGACAGTGAATGGACTGGAGCGGAAATTTCAGACACTGTGCGTTTGTTAGATGAGAGTAAGAACTTGGCGATTCGTGAGAGAAATAATCAAATTCTTAAAGAAGAAGATCAGTACTTTCACTATTTTCAGATGAGAGAAAAGCAATTTGAAATTCTTGAACGCTTAATGCCATTTATTACAACCATTCATGGGTCCGTCTCGCAAAGTGAGAACCTTGCAGACTTTCTAGAAGAGTTAAGCAAGGCAGTGAGTCCAACCAATCATGTGCCGTATTTTCTAGGACAATTAGAGAAGATGCGTGAAACCTTTAAAGAGATGGAGCTCCCTACAACAAGAGAAGAGTTTGAAGTTCGATCAGCTCTCGCATATATCATGCATGAACTTCAACAGTATTTATTAATTAAAGACTCCTTATGGAATGAAAAAAAGGATACAAACATTAAAAAAAGAGCATTCTAACACTAGAAAAGGAGGAGGTTTCTGGTGTTCAAAATGCTTGTTGCGATTCTCATGATGGTGGCTTCCCCTATTTGGCCTATTGGGGAAAATCCAATAAGTGGGGATCCTTTTTTAATTGTAAACGTTTCTACAAATCAACTCGCTTTTATCCATGACAATGAAGTAAAAGAAGTACTTCCAGTAGCAACGGGCAAAGAGAGTAGTCAAACGCCACTTGGTTTGTTTACGGTTACAGTTAAGGCGAATAATCCATATTATCGAAAGAAAAATATATCAGGTGGAGACAAAAATAATCCCTTAGGAAGTAGATGGATCGGTTTCGATGCATTAAATACAGAGGGAAGGACGTACGGGGTGCACGGGACAAATCGACCTCATTCGATCGGCTATCCTGTAACGGCTGGCTGCGTTCGTTTAACAAACGAAACGATTGAACAGCTATATGATCAGATCCCACTTGGGACGAAAATTCTCATCACGGATCAATCACATTCATTTGAGGAACTCGGATTACAGTATGGGGCGCTGACACATTAAAGATCAAAAAAAGAAACACCAGAATCGGCGTTTCTTTTTCCTTTATTTTTTATAAGCCACCTAAACCTGCAACTCCCATAAACATACCACTTAATATAATCGCAACAAGCATGATATAAATCACAACTTTTTGTAATCCTTTTCTTTGCATAGACCAACACACTCCTATAAACAAAATCTTCTACGTCCTATTTTACTTGCTCGAACGTAATTGGACAAGAGCATCAATTAAAAAAGGAGAAAGTTATGACAATCCATTGGCAAGATACTGGAGCTCATATAGCTATCGCCGTTCATTCTATACACCAGGCAAGGACGTTTTATGAACACACACTAGGCCTGAAATTCATTAAAGAAGAAACCGTTGTAGATCAACAAGTACATGTTGCATTCTACTCTACTGGGTCATTGATGATTGAATTAATTGAACCACTAACAAAAGAGAGTCCAGTTGCGGCATTTCTTAAAAAACGCGGCGAAGGCATTCATCATCTGGCGCTAGGAACAAAGCACATAGAGCAAACGATGCAAACACTTACTGGAAGAGGGATTCAATTTTTAAATGATACAAGCACTAAGGGAGCAGATGGGGCGCATATTGCCTTTATTTCTCCGTCTCAGACGCACGGTGTCTTGTTAGAAGTTTGTGAGAAGCAGTAGCTCACACGTGTAACAGAAATGATTTTCCTGTAGGATAAAAGGGAAACGGAGGCGTACATTACATATGATCAATGAAACAAGAATAAAAGAAGAATTTATTGAACTAGTAAAAATTGACTCAGAGACAGGCAATGAAGGTGAGATTGCTAAGCATTTAAAAAAATCATTCGCTGAACTTGGGCTAGAGGTATATGAGGATGATGCGGCTGCACAGACAGGACATGGTGCAGGCAATTTAATAGCTACTCTTCCTGCAACTGCGAAAGGAAGCAATCGTACACCTATTTACTTTACCTCACATATGGATACGGTGGTTCCGGGCAAACAAATTAAACCAGAAGAAAAAGATGGATATATTGTAACAGACGGAACGACCATTTTAGGAGCAGATGACAAAGCAGGACTAGCAGCGATGTTTGAAGCGATTCGTGTGTTAAAAGAAGAGAATCTGGAGCACGGAACGATTCAGTTTATCATTACGGTTGGTGAAGAATCTGGATTAGTTGGTGCAAGAGTCCTTGAGGCAGACCGAATTTCTGCTGAATTTGGATATGCACTTGATAGCGATGGACCTGTAGGCGATATTATTGTTGCTGCCCCGTCCCAAGCAAAAATACATGCCAAAATATTTGGACGTACTGCTCATGCAGGAGTAGAACCTGAAAAAGGGATTTCTGCTATTACTGTAGCAGCTAAAGCTGTATCTAAAATGCCTTTAGGAAGAATTGATCAAGAAACGACAGCTAACATCGGGCGTTTTGAAGGTGGTAGTCAAACAAATATTGTGTGTGATTACGTTGAGGTTCTAGCAGAAGCCCGTTCATTAGAAGAAAGGAAACTGCATAAGCAAGTAGAAAAAATGAAACAGGCGTTTGAAGAAGCGGCTGAAATGATGGGGACATCGGCAGAAGTGAACGTTGAAATTACGTATCCAGGCTATAAGAAATCTGATGCAGATCAAGTGGTACAAATCGCACAAGCTGCGATGCAGAAGATAGGCAGGGAATCAAGATTGCTTGAAAGTGGAGGCGGAAGTGATGCGAATATCATTGCTGGTCTAGGCATTCCTACTGTAAACCTTGCGATAGGATACGAGAATATCCACACAACCGATGAGAAAATGCCGCTCACAGAATTAGTGAAAGCAGCAGAGGCAATTATAGCCATTACTCAAGAAGTATAAGTATACAAAAAAGGACATTTGCCCAAAAAGCATGTCCTTTTTTTCGTGATATTAATGAAGGAAAGTCATAGAGAGATTGTTGGTTTGGCCAAATTCTAAACTCTCCAAAATCAATTCCTCAGAATCTCCAATTTGTTCAGATATTTCAGTAATGGTAGGCGTGAATCCTGTAGTCTGTTTGTGCAGGCGGAGATAAGTGAATACCTTTCGTAAAGTGATGTCGTACTCTGAAATCGTATGGTTCACGATAAAGGTCATGTTCTGCCGCACCTCCCTTATACATAGGGAAAATTTATTAATAACCTAGTATAATACCACCTTATACCATTCGTAATCAAGTTGCAAGTAAACTTTCTTTTAAAAACGAACATTCTTTCGTATAATAGAGAGTAGAAGGAGGGTTTTCCATGCGTATCTTATTTCATGTCGATATGAATAGCTTCTTTGCTTCGGTTGAACTATCGTTTAGACCGGAATTAAGAGGCAAACCAGTTGCAGTAGCTGGTAGTGTGGAGGATCGTCGTGGCATTATCGTGACTAGTACATATGAAGCTCGAGCAAAAGGTGTAAGAACCGCTATGCCTGTTTGGCAAGCAAAGAAAGCGTGTCCTGAGCTCATCCTACTTAAATCAAACTTTGATCGTTACCGCACGGCATCGAGAAACATGTTCGAAATCTTGCGCTCCTATACATCGTTAGTTGAACCTGTCTCAATTGATGAAGGATATATGGATGTGACGCAATATCATGGGCAGATACATCCATACGCATTGGCTGAGCAGATACAAGAACATCTACTTAGAGATATGAACCTACCATGTAGTATTGGAATTGCTCCGAATAAGTTTCTTGCTAAGATGGCAAGTGATATGAAAAAGCCAAATGGAATTACAATCTTACGCAAGAGAGAGTTGCCTCAAAAGCTTTGGCCTCTCTCCATTCATGAGATGCAAGGGATTGGGAAGAAGACGGTTAGTAAATGGGAAAAAGCAAATATTCTCACCATCGGAGATCTTGCTCAGGCAGATCCTCTTTTTATTGCCGAGAAGTTTGGGTCTACGGCGCTTAAGCTCCAAAAAAGAGCGCAGGGTAGTGATGAACGATCTGTTAATCCAGACTCGATTCACGACTTTAAAAGCATAGGTAACTCTACAACATTACCGAGAGATACATCAAACGAACAAAAGATTGATACCATCTTAAAGCAGCTATCAGATTCAGTCAGTGACCGATTAGCGAAAAAGAATGTGGTTGCGTATGGTATACAACTTACGATCAAATATCATGATTGGAAAATCACAAATAAAAGTGAGAAGGTCTCAGATGCGTTTCATACAACAGATGAGATCTACCTTCGCGCAAGAGCACTCTTTAAGAGAGCCTGGAACAATAAGCCTGTAAGGCTGCTAGGCATTAGTACGTATGATCTTGTTGATAAACAAGGTGCTTTCAAGCAATTAAACCTTTTCACCCAAGAAAAAGATCAAAAGGATTATCGAATTCAACAAACGATGCAAACCATCCAAGATAAGTTTGGTCAGCATTCCCTTATAAAAGGCGCAAACGGATACGAAGCAAGAAGAAAGTGGATTGAACAACGTTCGTTGCGCGGGACAAGTCTTGAAAAACCAGATCAGACGGAATAACCAAATACAAAATGTATTAACTAGAAGTATAAAATGACCGATATGATAGGTAACAGATTGCAGGGCGGGAGTGTATGTTATGCAGGTGAATCCACTACTTAGTGGGAATGTAGTTGCTACGGAAAAACCTTTAAAGCAGGGAGAAGTGTTGCGCGGGGCAACATTTCAACCGATATCGGATACAGAAGCAACAATAAACGTTCGTGGAAAAGAACTAACAGTCAAAGTAGACGGCAAGATGCCTACATCAAATCAGGCCAATTTTATTGTTACTTCAGTAGATGAAGACGGCATTCGTGTTCAAGAATGGAGCCCTAAAGAAGCAACCCACGCACCCAAGCTAGGAACTGGGTCACAAGCTCTTCTAGATGCTAATGATTCCTTATCAAATGAGGCTGTCCGTAATACGAGAGGCTCTCTAATGGAAGCAGCCATTAAGTCAGGCATAAGCCGACCGACTGGATTATTACTTGATGCTATGACACTTGTTCAAGAAAGTGGGAGACCTCTTTCAGAAGAAACCATACGTGAGCTTTCTAATTTCTTGAAGTCATCATCTGAAAAGCCAAAACTCCAAGCGGTTGAAGCGTTATTATCGAAAAACTTACCTATTCGCGAATCTCATCTGCAAGCCATACATGAGACCCGGACAGGCAAACCGCTAAATGACATTGTAAAAAGCCTTGAACAACAGGTCCAACCAAAGCAACAGGAAATAAATCATTTAAAACAGCAGGTATTAAAACAACTCGTTCAATCAACGTCGGGTAAACAGCTTTCAGATGTCCAACAGGCTTTAGTTAAGGAATTTCAGTCTCAACTTAGCCAAGCCATAACGGTAGACAAGATTGATCAGCTCTCTCAACTAATCTCTAAAACTCTTCAGGGGGATAAGGGAATTCAAGGTAAGGCAGAACAACCGAAGCTAGTTGAACCTCTTGACACACTTAACTTAAAGAAAGAGAGTTTAGTAGCATTACCAAAACAAAGAGAGAGTATAGAAGGTTCATCAAGACAGAAAGAGAGTGTAGAAGTTCTGCCAAAACAAAAAGAAAGTGCAGAACCTTCACTAAGTCAAAAAGAACGTGTACATACATCATTAAAACAGAAAGAGCCATCGCAGCAGGTAACTCGTTTAGTTGAGTTGGATGAACCGACTCAACTACGTGCGAAATCAAGCAAGGAAGACATATCAATGTTTGACCGCTCTAGAAATGGAATAGACAACCTCTCGAGTCCGATAAAAAAAGAAGTGGATCATCAAATTCCTAATCATCGTACTGAAGGTAACTCGTCTGAATCCGAGAAACATCCTTTACAACAAGTTGTTCGTTCATCTAATGTGGAGCTACCGTTACAAAAGGAGCTTCCTTTACAAGAACCTGAGGAAGCTAAAGTAGTTGTTCAGCGGCAAAGAGATCATTTAAACCAATTAGCTCAAACAATTGAACTGGAAGAGAATCCACATAAGGCATTGGAAGCCATTAAATCAGATTTGCAAGGACAACCAGTGTTAGAGCATGACCAAGTAAACCGACTTATGGATCAGCTTGAGGTTTCCGGCGCGCGTTTACAGGCCGGAAGAGAATTGGCTGCAAGAACGGTTCTGTCCACAGCAATTGAGGCGGAGCTTTCCATGCTGCCGAGTTCAACCGATTCACTTCCAGAAGAATTAAACAATCGATTGATGCAGAATGAATATATTGCACCAATACAAAGTAAACAAATTATTGTCACTACTGTTACGGACAAGATGGCTCAATTAACAAATGAATTTAAGGATTTCCAGCGAGAGACTGTCAGAACGCTTAGACAAATCCAAGTTGATTTAACTACGCCTCAGCGTTCAGATATGCACGTATCTAAAAATCAACTTGACTCAATTATACGTAAATTAGATCATTCCATACTGCGCGGTGAAGCAATGCAGTTTGCTGACATGAAAACAGAAAAGCATTTAATGCTTGCAAGTAGTAAGCTGGCAGAAGCAAGGCAGCATCTTGCTGCTGGAAGAAATCAGCAAGCAGCAGATATTGTTACCAAGGTACAAAAACAAGTTGAAGCCATTACATACAAGCCATCTGAGACTAAGGTGGTTGCGGAAAGCGCTCGTCAACAATTAAATCATGAACAGAAAAAGCCTCAAAGCACTCCGCTTTTCCATATGGAAGAGGCAGCTGCTAAAGCAAAATCGGGTACTGCAAGAGGTGCCTTTGAAGCATTAAAACAACTTGGTCTTAACCATGAGGCAGATTTTGCGCAGAAATTTAGTCAGAAAGAACCTCAGAAGGAAGTACCACTAGAACGAAATTTAAAACAATCGTTGATTCAGTTAGTGAATAGTCAGGATGAAGGAAGTAAAACAACACAACTGGCGAGTCAGGCTCTTCAACATGTAACGGGACAGCAGCTTTTAAGTAAACAGGATGCTCAACCCCTTCAAAGCTTATTCTTTCAGCTGCCATTAGTCCTTGAGCAAAAAGTAGAGCAGCTTCAGTGCTATATCCAATCAAAAAAAGAAGGCGAACAAGTAGATTGGCAAAATTGTAGTTTATATTTTTTAATGGAAACACCAAAGCTTGGGGAAGTTGGAATTTCGATTAAAGCAGTTCAAAGACAGTTATCCGTTACTCTCACAAACGATCAAAAGGATTTCAAATCTAAAATGGAGCCACTTGTAGAAAAGGCTATAGCCAAGGTAGAGGAAGTTGGTTATTCAATTTCTTCGGTTTCATTCTCACCTTTCACAAAGAATCAAGAGACGGAATCCATTCAAACGCCTAAAAACCAAGTTTATTCCAGTGATAAAGGATTTGATTATAAGATATGAATCAATTTCAATACGTGAACCTTAAGCAAAAAAAGCAAACAAGCGGTCCTTCAGCAGCTGTCATTCGTTACGAAGATGAAGGGTCAGCTCCAAAGGTTGTTGCACAAGGAAGAGGAAGAGTCGCCAAGCACATGATGGAGCTTGCCAAGGAACATAATATTCATTTACAAGAAGATTCATCCCTACTTACAAGCTTATTAGATATGGACCTAGGAGATAACATTCCTCCACAATTATATTCAGTTATGGCAGAGATCCTATTATTAATCGAAGAGATGGAAGAAAGCTATTAAGATTAAGTAGAGGATGCCGATATAATAGTTGAGATAAAGGAGTGATCTTGTGCCATTAATTTCTCAAGAGACCTTGCACAAAAAGACGTCTCAAGAGCTCACACTGCTTTTATATGAATCAGCTCTTAATAATCTTGAATCGGCAGTGAATCATATAGAGCGTGATAACTATGAACAAGCTAATAAAAACCTACAAAAAACAAACGATATTCTTGAACGTCTTGGTGTTGGAATTAACTACGAAGCAGGTATACTTGCTGATCAATTAGAACAGCTTTATAACTATTTAGCGGATGAAGTAATCACAGCAAACCTATTAAAAGACAGAATACGTATTCAACATGTACATGGAATTATATTGTCCTTATTTAGTGCGATGATAGAAGCAGTAAAAGATAAACGTGTGGCAAACGATCGGGTGAATCATAAGCAAACCAATGCATATGAAAAAATGGCCTCATACGAATAAGAAGAGGGAGCGAAACCAGTGAAAATTAACAATAATATTCAAGCCTTAAACGCATACCGAAACCTAAGTCAAAACCAAATTCACACATCAAAAAACCTTGAAAAGCTATCATCAGGCTTACGGATTAACCGTGCTGCAGACGATGCTGCTGGACTTGCCATCTCCGAAAAAATGCGTTCGCAAATTCGCGGACTCGATATGGCAGAACGCAATGCACTAGACGGCGTATCGCTCATGCAAACAGCAGAAGGGGCTATGCAGGAAGTACACTCTATGCTTCAGCGTATGCGAGAGCTTGCTGTGCAGGCGGCGAATGATACGAATGATTTAACTGATCGTAATCAAATACAAGATGAAATAAATGAATTAGTTAAAGAGATTGATTCTATATCAGAGAAAACTGAATTTAACTCTAAAAAGTTGTTAGACGGCTCTCTAACGGATATTAAATTTCAAATTGGACCGAGTTCAAATCAGGCAGTAACTTTCACAATTCCTGCAATAGATACTAAGGAACTTGGTATAGACGATTTGACTGTTAATAGTAACGCCAACGCTGAAGCTACAATTGATAGTCTAGATAGTGCCATTGCAAAAGTCTCTAGCAGCCGCTCCACTCTCGGCGCCATCCAAAACCGCCTTGAGCACACAATCAACAACCTTCAAGTCACTAAAGAGAACCTAACATCATCAGAATCTCGAATCCGAGATGCCGATATGGCTCTAGAAATGACTGAGTTCACCCGTAACAATATCTTAAACCAATCAGCGACAGCGATGCTGGCCCAAGCAAATCAGCTTCCACAAGGTGTCCTGCAGCTGTTACAATAATTAGTAGACGAGAAGGCGCTGTCCTTTTCGTCTTTTTCAAAATGAAATTGATTATAGAAAGGCGTGAACCGGATGGACGTAGAGCGGATCATGAGAACCGGAGTCCATAAAGTGGAACGGAAAAAGGCTGAAGTTCAACCTTCTACCACATTTTCTGAGGTGATGAACAAGCAGCGTGCTGATAAAGCAGTTGAGCAACTAACGAAGCTCATGCACAAAGTAGAAGAACAAGGTAAGGTCCTTGCTGAGACTAGAACGATTGACGAGTTACATACGTATAAAAAGCTTGTTAAGGAATTTATGGATGATGCGGTAAAGCACGGGTTAAGCTTAGAAGAACGTCGTGGCTTTAACAGACGTGGTCGCACCAAAATCTATAAGCTTGTTGAAGAGGTTGATCGTAAGTTAATCGATCTCACAAACGATGTGCTAGATAAGCAAAAAAGTAGCCTGGATATTTTAAGCAAGGTCGGAGAAATTAAGGGCCTTTTAGTTAATATCTACGCTTAATTTGTCGACTTATTGGCGCGAATGTGTGCGTCTTTTTGTTTATTTCCATGGATTCGTGATATACTTCGAAAAAAGGTCAGACAGATTAAAAGGGGCAAAGACTATGGATAGACTCATCTATACCTACAAAACAACAATCGATGCACCCATGAAACAGGTTTGGGACTTTTTTCAAGATCCGCGTAACCTCGCAAAAATTCAACGATTCCCAAAGGTTCAGATAAAAGAAGCTGAAGCAGAGTCAGTTGAAGGAAGCGAAATTAAGATGAAAATTGGCCTTTGGGGTGTTGGGGTAAGCTGGAAGGCGACGATTGAGACCGTGAAAAAGCCATATTACTTCGTAGATATTGCGGAGAAACCACCATTTCCATTCACATATTGGCGTCATACTCACCGTTTCTCGCGCGAGGATGGAAAAAGCGTCATGACCGATGAGCTTGAGTTTGCTGCTAACTTGCCGAGCGCTGTGTCCCATAAAATACTGACGTACATGTTTAAAACAAGAGAAAAACAAATACAACAAGCTTTTCAACAATTAAAAGAAGATGATCGCTAAAACGCGGTCATCTTCTTTTGTTACTTATGCAAGTATTTACTAACTAAAGCTAGGATGGAACGCCTTGTTAAGATACTAACAAACAGTCCGTTTTCGTCAACCACACACATAAATGGATGATTGATAGATAGGGTTAGAGCCCGTGCGAACGTAGCATCTTGTTGGATGGTTGGTACATCTGTTTCCATGATATCAGCTACAATTTTGTTTTGTAGTTTGTCGACCTCAATAAATTCTAGACCAAGCAGAGAATCAAGAATGATTGATTTGCTAATTAATCCATGGAGTTTATCTTTCGTATCTAAAACAGGTATTGCTGTATATCCCGACTTTACTAGTACAAGCAAAGCGTGTTCAAGTGGATTGTTTAACTGAACATGGGCGACTTTTTCTGCGGGAATTAATAATTCTTCAATCTCTTTATCCATGAGCTGTTGATTTTTTAAAATATCGAACAAGGAAATCACTTCTTTTTTAAGTATTTTTGAAAAACGGAATAATGGTTGGGGGTGGTTGAGGTTTGAGCTATGCGCATCATACCAGTTGTTTCTCTTATCGTACTAAGAGATTTAGCTTTTTGTCAAGAAAACTAAAACGCTTCCAACTTAGCCCAGTTTGCTGAATAATCCACGTGAACAACGGTCATCCTTAAAGGTGGAGGTGCGATGATGCATACAAAGCAGACCGTTAAATATATTTGTGAAATCTTTCCTTCAGGGAATTCATATTATTACAAACAAGAGATCATTACGCATGAATGTTGGGATAATCCTAAGTCACTTGCTTGGTCAACACCAAGACCTATTTCAAAACAAACATTTGAAAAACGCGTCAAAGAAAAATATCGTGTAGAATTTATTCAAAAGCAGTCAGCGGAAATTCTAGATTTTAACAACTTTCAAAGAAATCTTTAAACTGATTTTTTTGAAAGTTCATTGACAGCACTATTCTTAACCGATAGAATACTATTAAACTAATAAAACATATGAATTTACAAGGAATTATGTTTGGCTAAATGAAAAAGGAGGCCACATATGGATCCGTCAAGCAAACAAGTGTACGACAAGTTGTCAGATCTTTTAGAAAATCTTAAGTTCGGATCGGTGACTATCTTTGTTCAGGATGGCAAAGTGGTTCAAATGGAAAAGAACGAAAAAGTTAGAGTGGAAAAAGCAAAATAAAAGGAGGAGAAGATGTCTAAACTCGTACTCTATGAAAATACGGATGTAGAAGCATTTAAGCAGCTTAATCAATCATTAGCTTCTTTAGACACTTTAGACATACTACGTTGGGCATTTGATATGTACGGCGATGAGCTAGTGTATGCCTGTAGTTTCGGGGCAGAGAGTATGGTACTGATTGACCTCATAAGTAAAATACGTCCTAACGCTCACATCCTATTTTTAGACACAGATTTTCATTTCTTAGAGACTTATTCGCTTATTAAAGAAGTTCAACAGAAATAC
The DNA here is from genome assembly GCA_037965595.1 of Alkalihalobacillus sp. FSL W8-0930. NCBI lineage: Bacteria > Bacillati > Bacillota > Bacilli > Caryophanales > Bacillaceae > Alkalihalobacillus > Alkalihalobacillus sp. FSL W8-0930. The sequence continues at coordinate 1,506,878 of CP150183.1, forward strand.
CCAGACCTGCGAATTGAATTAGAAAAACCAGGACTCACTCCTGATGAGCAAGCGGAGCTTCATGGAGAGAAGCTTTGGGAAACAAACCCTGATCTGTGCTGTAAGATCCGTAAGCTTGATCCATTAGATAGTAAACTAAGTCAAAAAGCTGCCTGGATTTCAGGTCTAAGAAGAGAACAATCACCTACAAGAGCAAACACAGAATTTGTTAACCAAGACAATCGATTTAAATCAGTCAAAGTCTGTCCTTTGATTCATTGGAAAGAAGATGAAATTTGGATGTACATCAAACTTCATAAGCTTCCTTATAATTCATTACATGATCATAATTATCCAAGTATTGGCTGTACTCATTGTACAAAGCCGGTTGCCGCGGGTGAGGACAGTCGTAGTGGAAGATGGTCAAGCACAGATAAAACAGAATGTGGATTACATCAATAAAGGAGAGAGTGTAGATGACGTCAATTTTAGCGCACGGGGGAGAACTGATTAATAGGTATCAACCAGAATACGATCTATCAAAGGCAAAAACGGAAATTGAGCTCGATTCATTTGCTTTATCTGATTTGGAATTAATTGCAATTGGCGGATTCAGTCCATTAACTGGTTTTATGAATCAAGCTGACTACGACTCAGTGGTCTCATCGATGAGGCTTGAGAGTGGAACGGTATGGAGTATTCCAATTACACTCCCCATTACAGAAGAAACGGCTGCTACGCTTACTGTTGGAGAAGAGGCAACATTAGTCTACAATGGAGATGTATATGGTGCGATTACGATTTCTGAATGGTATACACCTAATAAAGAGTTAGAAGCAGAACAGGTCTATCGTACAAGTGATCCAGCTCATCCAGGGGTGAAGAAGTTGTATGATCGTCCCTCTGTGTATGTTGCGGGATCAATCATTCTAACGAAACGATTAGATAAAGGGAGATTTGAGAGTTACCATGTAGATCCTGCAGATACGAGAGCTCATTTTCAAGAGAAAGGTTGGAGCACTATTGTTGGATTCCAAACCCGTAACCCTGTGCACCGGGCTCATGAGTATATTCAGAAATCAGCCCTAGAGATTGTCGATGGGCTGTTATTAAATCCTCTTGTTGGTGAAACGAAATCAGATGACATCCCAGCCGATGTACGGATGGAGAGCTATGAGGTTCTTTTGGATCATTATTACCCTAAAGACCGAGTATCCCTAGCTGTTTTTCCCGCTGCAATGAGGTATGCAGGACCTAGAGAAGCGATCTTCCATGCATTGGTTCGTAAAAATTACGGATGTACACATTTTATCGTAGGTAGAGACCATGCTGGTGTGGGTGATTATTATGGAACGTATGATGCGCAACGCATCTTTGATCAGTTTACAGAAGAAGATCTCGGCATTCGTCCGTTGTTCTTTGAGCATAGCTTCTATTGCAAAGCGTGTGGAAACATGGCTTCGACAAAAACATGCCCACATGGCGCAGATGACCGAGTGATTCTATCCGGTACAAAGGTTAGAGAAATGCTAACTAACGGGGAAGTTCCGCCTGTAGAGTTCAGTCGGAAAGAAGTGGTAGAAGTACTGATTCGAGGCATGCAAAAGGTGAGCGTATCATGACGAACCCCACGACAAACTTATACTGGCATCAAGCGGAAGTAACAAAAGAGAAGCGACAAGCACTTAAGGGACACAAGAGTGCAGTCATTTGGTTTACCGGTTTATCTGGAGCAGGAAAATCAACCATTGCTAATGCTTTAGAGCAGCGGTTACATCAAGAACAAAAACATTCGTACCTTCTAGATGGTGACAATATTCGTTTAGGTTTAAATAAAGGATTAGGATTCTCAGATGAGGATCGCAAAGAGAACATTCGACGGATTGGTGAGGTAGCCAAGCTATTTGTGGATGCGGGTGTGCTCGTTTCAACTGCATTCATTTCTCCATTTAAAGAAGACCGTCAAGTTGTACGATCCTTGCTTGGGGAACATGAATTCATTGAAGTGTACGTACGTTGTTCACTTGAAGAATGTGAGAAAAGAGATCCAAAGGGATTATATAAAAAAGCAAGAGAGGGCGTCATTCCTGAATTTACAGGAATCAGTTCGCCTTACGAAGAGCCAAGTCATCCAGAGCTTATTTTAGATTCAGACAAAGAACCTGTAGAAGACCTCGTTGAAAAGGTTATAGCGTATCTTAAGTCGAGTGATTTAATATAAAAAAGAGGAGAGTGTTTCTCTCCTCTTCTTTGCTATTGTTTTGCTTGCTTGATTGCGGCATTGGCGTTAATTTCACCATACCCGTAATATTGATCGACTCCAGGGGCACCTAAATCTGTTGCCGTATCCCGCACGATATCATAGACCTCATCGTTTGACAGGGAAGGGTTTACAGAGCGGATGAGTGCACATAACCCAGCAACGTGAGGACTTGCCATCGATGTACCTGACATGACCACGTATTGATCATCTAGGAACAAACTAGGGATGCTTGTACCGGGCGCTGCAATATCAACATGGTCGCCGTAGTTAGAATAAAAGGCTCGCTCTTTTGATTCATCTAAAGCAGCAACGGTAAGAACTTCAGGATAAGCAGCGGGATACATGGGATCTCCTACATTGTCATTCCCTGAAGCAGTCACAATGACCACATCATTTTCGTAAGCATAACGAATGGCATCATAAAGAACTTTGGAATCGTGATAATCACCGAGGCTCATATTCACCACGTCAGCTCCGTTATCTGTGGCCCAATAAAGCCCTTTGGCTACGGCGTAAGAAGAACCTTCGCCGTTTTCATCCAATACTTTAATTGGAAGGATTTTGCTGTTCCATGATACGCCGGCAATTCCGTCTTGATTATCTGTCACAGCTGCGGCGATTCCTGAAACATGTGTTCCATGCCCATGCTGATCGGTTGCATCTTCCGAGTCATCAATAGCGTTATAGCCAGTCTCTGATTTATTCTCCAGTTCGATATGCTCTGGATCAATGCCCGTATCAAGAATAGCGATCGTAATACCAGAACCATCTGTATCATTCCATGCTTTTTCAAGATCAAGCTGTTTTAAGTTCCATTGATACGGCTCAAAAAATTCATCATTTGGAATAGCGTCTTGTTTAGCAAAACGATAATCGGGCTCTGCGTAGCTTACATAAGGACTACCATCTAGCTGCTCTAACAATTGTTCGGAGCTTGTATCCTTTTTCTCAACCAAATAAAAGGGTTCGTTTGTTTCAATAATCGTAAGCTGATCATTTGCTGCAAAGAACTTCTTAGCATCATTCGCAGACTTTAGCTTAACAACGGCACGACTTTGATGAAAGTGTTCTGTTGTCTTTATAGGCTTTTGATCCTCTGAATGCACAACGATTTTCCAGCCAAGCTCGGAAACCGTCTCAATGTGTTGACCAGAAGGTACATCGTCCATCGTTTTCCATTCAACATCGGTGTCTTCGCTTGAAGCAAAGAAGGTTCCACCTGCATCTGCAACAGATGCGATATCTTTTATAAACGTTCGAACAAAGGTAAGATCAACTTCTCCGATGATAGTGGAGCCATCTTCAAGTGCTTTACCTAAAAGCATGTATTGGCTACCATCTCGTTCATATGGATCTGAATACTGGTGATCTCCTTTGGCATGATCCAGCTTACTTATGTTTGGTTCCTTTTGGAAACCAGCGCTCTCAAGTACCTGTTGATCTTTCATTCGTGCAAATCCTGTAATATGAGGGTGTTCTGACAGTTCGTTCTGAAAAGAAGCAGTTGACATGGACGAAGAATCGGCCCACGATTCAAGTTGTTGATTGATTTGTTGGATAAATAACGAGGTTGTTTGTTTTAAGTCACTGGCTAACAATCGATCCATTGAATGGACGTCGTATTGTTGCTTGATGGAGACCCCTTGATAATCAGCTGCATCGTCTGTAGGAAACGTATAACTTGCTGCAACAACGACTAGGGCGCATGCTGCGATCATTAGAAGAGGTTTGATAAAACGTTTAAGATTCATGTGAGTGCTTACTCCTTTGACTTGCCAAAAATGGATTAGACCTTAATACTTGGTAGTATGACTCGAAGAACCTATTCAAAACATGGAATAAAAATCCACACGAAAAAAACAGGAAGCTTTATGCTCCCTGCTTACAATGAACTCTTACTTACGGATATTAAATGCAGCATTAATTTGGCCTCGAAGCATCCGTTCTCGTACTTCTTGTTTCTTAATCGCCTTTTGTTCCATTTTTCTGATTTCGAACGTTTGCATCCCGTCTTCCATTTTGTTTGCAATATCAATTAAACGTTCAACGTCAAGAAAAGAGTATTTACGAGTACCGCCCTTTGATCGTTCAGGAAACAATAATTTTCGCTCTTCATAATAACGAATTTTACGTTCAGATAAACCAGTAAGTTCGCTTACTATCCCAATGGTGATGACTTTTTTATCTTTATAAGACAACTGTTCCACCTCACTAAAAATCACTGCAACCAGTTTCTTTGTAATAATATATCACAATCAATTTTAATTGTCTGACACTATGGAAGATAATCTTACATTTTATAATGGGAATACTTTCCCAATAGATAGAGCTGCTTAAAAAGGAGAGACTCTCATGCAAAATAAAGGTTTTGTTTCATTTGTTGGCGCAGGACCAGGAGATGCTGGTCTTTTAACAGTAAAGGCATTAAAGCGATTAAAAGAAGCTGATGTCATTTTATATGATCGGCTCGTGAATCCAATTCTGTTAGAGCATTGTCATCCCCATGCTCAATTAGTGTATTGCGGAAAGCTGCCAGATAGACATTTAATTAGACAGGAATCCATTAATGAACTACTTGTTACCTATGCAAGCGAAGGGAAACAGATTGTCAGATTAAAGGGCGGCGATCCTGGAGTGTTTGGACGAGTCGGGGAAGAGGCACAGGCACTCGAACCTCATCAAATTCCATATGAGATCATTCCGGGTATTACGTCGGGTATTGGAGCTCCATTATACGCTGGAATACCGGTTACATATCGTAATGTCAGTACATCATTTGCGGTCGTCACAGGACATAATCAAACAGGAACATTAACGATTGATTGGCAGGCTATAGCAAATGGAGTGGATACACTCGCCTTTTATATGGGAGTAAAGAAATTAGATGAAATTACAGCTAACTTAATGTTGCATGGACGAAGCCCTAATCAACCTGTAAAGGTCATTCAATGGGGGACGCTTGGGAAGCAGCGTTCAGTCACAGGTTCGCTCTCGACCATTGTACAAAAAGTAAGAGAAGCGCAGATTTCTAATCCAGCCATTACATTAGTTGGAGATGTAGCTGGGATTGGAGAAGGAACAACAAGCTGGTTTGAATCTCAACCGTTGTTTAATACACATGTCTTACTTGCTCGCAGTTCTCATCGTGAAAGCATAGGTGCCGACAAGTTACGGGCCCTTGGAGCAGATGTATTTGAATATCCGAGATGGCAGCTAAAACAAAACGAGTTTCCTGCTATAGTTAACTTTTCATCAATTGATCAAATTCAGTTTGATACTGAAGAAGCGGTGGAATGGTTTTTTAATTGGTTATTTAATCTTAGCGTTGACTTGAGAGATATTCAGGCTGACATATTCGCAAAAACGAAAGCCAGTGTAGAGGCATTAGCGAAACGAGGAGTTCAAACGAGTCATCTGGAATGGAATTCTGATCGCCCCTCTCTTATACTTGGTCAATCCAAGCCTGTTGAGGTAAAATCGAATGAACAGTTTATTTTTACACATCAATTACTGCCATACTCTCAGTCGAATCAAACGCTTCGTCGCTTATATGATGAAGAAAGAATTGAAGTGGTCGTTATACCTAACGCGAAATCGGTGGGTAGCCTCGTTCAAGGAGCCGTTGAACTTGGATTCACTCCGGAAGAGTGGAGTTCACACGTTCAAGTGATTTGCTTTGGACAAGCTTCGGAAGCAGCGGCTAAAAAGGCTGGTTTCTCGATTGCACATACATTAAACGAACCAAGCTGGGATGTGCTAACAGATTGGTTATTGGAACAAAAAAGGAGCTGGGTCATGTGAAAACGGCGATTTTATATGTAGGTCATGGAAGCAGAGTAGAAGCGGGAAATCAGGAGCTTTTATCCTTTATTGAAAAAACAAAAACTCAGTTTCCGGATGTGCCAATCCAAGAAACAGGGTTTATTGAGCTCACTTCTCCAACGATTGTTGAAGCTGCTACAGCCTGTGTGGAGCAGGGAGCCACACATATTGCTGTAGTCCCTGTTTTGTTACTTACAGCCATGCATGCGAAAGAAGACATTCCTGAAGAGATTGAAAAAGCACAAAAAAAGTTCCCGCATGTTCACTTCGCATATGGAAGACCATTTGGGATTGAACCAATTATTGTTGATTTAATTAAACAAAGAGCGGAAGAGGCTGGCTTAACATCCATTGCTCACCGTCCGAAGTTTGAAGATCGCCAACCCGTTACGCTTGTTCTTGTGGGAAGAGGAAGCAGTGACGTAGAACAAACAAGTGATCTTTTTAAAATTGCTCGTTTGGCTTGGGAACAAACACCAATCAAAGATGTAGAGGTTTGTTTCATTGCGGCTACACATCCTACTGTGGATGAAGGACTAGAAAAAGCAGCTCGTCTTGAATCCGACACGATTTACGTGATTCCTTATTTACTCTTTACAGGGGTATTAATGAAAGGTTTAGAGAAACAACTAGCGGAGTTAAACGAACGTTCCGATAAAACCTTTATTCTAGGCGATTACTTAGGATTTGATGATAAACTAATTGATGTACTTAAGAAACGTACAAATGAGGTATTGGCGAAACTGGGGTGAGCGATATGGCAGATCGAATTCCTTTAATGGTGAATGTAAATGAGAGGGCCGTTACGTGTATTGGTGGTGGGAAGGTAGCAGCCAAACGGATTCCCATCCTTATAAATGGTGGAGCGGTTGTCACGATCATTTCTCCAACTCTTGACGATGAACTACTTTGCTTCATTCCCGTCCTTAATTGGGAAAAGCGAAAAGTGAGTCGAGCGGAGACATTTACAAGCGATATTCTGTTTGTTTCAACAAATGATTCATTGTTGAATGATGAACTTATCGCTAGGGCGCCTAAAGGACAGTGGATTTACGCAGCGCATGATGCGATGAAGAGTGACTTTCACTTTCCGGCCGTGCTAGAAGAACCTCCTGTCTCACTAGCTATTCACACAGGAGGTACGTACCCGGCGTATCTTCCTAAGCTAAAGTCCATCCTCAGTCATGCGTTAAAAGAAGCAAATGTACATAATGAACTCAAGACGTTAGCTGAAGTTCGCCAAACCGTTTTAAACCATCCAACGCTCTCTAGAGAAAAACGAACAGAGCTGTTACGTGCATGTGCAACCGATACATTTTTACATCATCCAGATAAGGAAATGCTTCTAGAAAAATGGATCCATGAAAAAAGCGTTTAGGCAGGTAGCCTAAACGCTTTTTGTTATGCATCTTTATTATAGTGTAGCTTAGCCACAGCATCGTGCTGGTGGATGGACTCTTCATTTCTGCAATGAATCGTAAATTCACGCACTTCATCATGTTCATACAAATCAGCTGCTACAAGGCGCGCCAAATCTTCAACAAAACGAGGATTTTCATACGCGCGTTCGGTTACGGCCTTTTCATCTGGACGCTTTAGAACAGGGTAGAGAATCGAGCTGGCATTGGATTCAGCTGCTTCAACTAATGCCGTTTTCCAGTCTGTTTGTGAGTCTTCTGTTGTACGGATAGACATAGTCACAAAGCTGCGTTGGTTGTGAGCGCTATACTCACTAATTTCCTTAGAGCAAGGGCACAACGTTGTCACTGCTGCTTCAAGACTAATCTCCGTTTTGTAACCAGTGGCCTCATCGAATTCAACCTTATATGTCAACTCAGCATGTGCTAAGCCTTCTTTATCCGTCTCAGGAGCTTTTTTCACAAAGAACCACGGGAATGTTACTTCAATTTGCGCTCCTGTTTGATTCATTTCACGAGCCAAAATTGCTGCCAGCTCACGAAGGGTTTCAGGTGAAAGAAGATGAACCTGATAAAAAGCATGTAATTGCTCCGTTAAACGGCTCATGTTAATGCCTTTATAGTCGGCACCTAAATTCGTTGTTAAACGAAACTCAGCAGTAGCTGTTTGCGTTTCTGGAGCCCAACCCGATTCAACCATAACTGGGTATTTCACTTTCGAAATCCCTACCTGTTGAATAGGGAAAAAGTAATCGGAAGGCTTATTTTGTAAGTCAGGCATGTCTTCCTTTGTTTTTGGTTTCGTACCTTCTATTGGTTCAACTGAGCCAAACAAACGATGGCGTTCAGCTTTTGGTGGTAATACACGTGTCATCTGCGTTCACTCCGGTCTCTCTAGTATTCCAAGTGTGCTTGGTCTCTATTTAATGTACTTGTATTCTACAACATCTTAAGGAGGACTAACAACAAAATACGACTGAAAACGTTGGAATTCTAAGATTTTCCTGGGTGATAGGTGCAAACTATTCTTAGTATGGTTAAATGCTCTCAATCAATAATAACAAAACAAAAGGTAGATAATTTTCACTTACACTATTTCTCCTATTAACAACGGTAAGATATTTTTAAATAGTGTATGTTTAATGGTTTCATAATATTGTAATCAAAGTATATCCTTAGAAGAACGAGAATTACAGAAAAAACTAAACTCTATTATTAATTCATTTAAGATGAGATCAATCGTATGAATTTGTCCAAGTAGTTGGTATTTCATCATATTAAAATCATCACTGTTCAATTGATCAATTAGAATTCTTTTTTTAATTCTTAATCTATCTACATATCGATTAATTTTTTCAGCTCTATAAGTTGTAGCTATAACTATCTCCTCCTATAAAGTTCAGGCAGTGATTTGAGATTTTTAAAGTGGTTTTATAAGAAACTCTAATATTATTTACATAAAGTTATCAATTTAAACTCTCGATAGAAACTTTTACTACTATTCTTCAATTTGTGTCGAAGTTTACTTGGAAATTAGATATAATAAATTATAGGTAAAACAAACCAAATAAATAGTTCATAATGACTGATAAAAAAGAATTAATTTGAATATTTCTTAGTATTAGGGGGCTTTCAGCTTGGATATAGGTAAGGAAATAGATCAAACAATCAAGAAAAATCTAGAAAGTAAGCTAACTATATATTTAACAGAGATTGGTGAGGCAAGTACATTTTCTCAAAAAGATAAAAATGATTTCATTGAAGAAATTCTGAGTGGAAAAGTTTTAGATTTTAGTGGTGTAACGGCAATGAGGGGTTTTGTCTACCAGTATTATGTTGCAATTAACTATTTAATAGACATGATATCCAAAGAAGATGCATGGTGGGATAGAGTCATCTTAGAATTACTAGATGATGTAGCATTGTGTAGTAAAGAAAAATTAAGATTCGTTCAAGTTAAGACAAAGCGTGAGACGGATATAGAGACTAAATTAACATTAGGTGATTTACATTCAAGGGTTAAACAAAAAGGTAGCTGGCTAGATAAGCTATTTTTGTTAAATACACAAGTTCTTAAGAGTGATAATGGAGAGATAATTAAAGATGGTAGTCATTATAGCAAATATGAATTAGAGTTTGAGTTGGCTACTAATACTCCTTATCACAAAGATGTGGCTGTTTATGAAAAAGATGACAAGTATTTTTCCGAAGTTGATAAGGAATCTTATAAGAAATTAGAAGAAAAAATTAATTGTTCAAATCTTCAATGGGAAATAGAACATGGCTTAAAAACATTTAAATTCACTAATAAAAGCTATATGGAGAATTCTAGATCTATCAATTGGTATTTGGATAGTTTTAGAGTAAAGAGACATGGTAGCATGAGTGCACTTAAAACATCAGTTATTGATAAAATTACGAGTCATACTAATGGTTATAAAGATGAATATCATAAATATAAGTCTACACTTATTTTTAACATGATACTTAATGAAATAATTGAAAAGACTTGTCGTGATGACTCAGGAGTTAGTGAGGGAGACTTTGTTTTAGACAAAAGTGAATTTGAGAATCTCTTCGCAGGATTTATTGAGAGAGCAAATGCACAAGCAATTGAACAGAACAAGAGTAATAATCTACAAAACCTATTTGATGAATGTTTTAAAAAGATTCACCAAGATTTCAATTCAAACAATTGGAATAGCAGAATAGAACAAGAGCTATTAATAACCTTAGACGAGGTTGAAAAGTATTTTTTAGAAAATATCATGAACGATGATTTATTTATATATCAAAGGTTTCTAAATAGGTTCTATTATATTAAGAACTCATATAATCAAGTACCACTTAATGAATTTGATGATAAAGTAAGCATTAAGAACGCTTTAAAAGTATTTATATATATATTGACTTATTTTAAACATAAAGATTTCACTCCTAAAGCAGCTGAATTATTATTTTTTAAAGGTACAGATAAGGAAGGAAAAGATAAGGTTTTTACTGCTTACAATGTCAATAATAAAAGTGATTTAGAACTTTCTATTAAATTCGTTAGATCATCAGCTCAAAGATGTACAATATCTCAAGAATTCAATCATGATTATTATTGTTTAATGACAAATGTTAAAGAAGAAGAGTTTAAAAGGCCTCCAAAGAAAGATAGTGTCAATAAAACAATTATTGATTTAGATTCACCTGGTCATGATAATGAGATGAAAAAGCCTTTTGATCCGAAGGATATTACAGAAGTTCTTGAGAATATAAAATTTCTATCATTAGATAAAATGAATCGATATTTCGACTCGCTTAATAAAGAATTAGAAGATGAAATCTCTTTACAGTCTGATTATGAATTTTGGAGTGAAACTATATTATTCAATTTAGTTGATGAATGGTTAAAAGGAGAATGAAAAATGAATAAAAACTTAATTATTGAGAGACTTACTAAAAATTTTAATTACGAGGAATATAATATCGACGATCAAAAATTGAATGTTATGCTGAGAGATAGAGGGCTTGAAGTTTGGATAAATGATTCAAGATGTATGGTAACTAAAGAATTTAACAGTGCTATTCAATTAGAGGATTGGCACAATGACCAAATTATTATATCTTTTTTACATGATTTAATTCCCTCTAAATTTAAGAACAATTTATATTTCCTTTTGAGTATCAATCTTGATCAAACAGAATTTACCTCTTCAATGAGCACCATAAATGAAATTGAAAAAGACAGCAAGGTATGTAGAAAATATGTTCTAAAAACTTTAAGTGATCTTCAAAGAGTACCCTCTCTTAGTGAGTTTAGTAACACTGGTGAGTCATATGAATTATTCGATTTTGATAAGGCTTTTAAAGATCATTTATTTGGGGATGAAGATGACAATCCGATTTTAGAATTTAGTGATTTTATAGATCTTTATTTAAATTATTATAATGTAGAAGAAGAGACTATAGTGGAATCAAAGAACGAAATACTAAAAAAAATTATTAATGAAAGAGCTGGTTATTATGAAATTAGAAAAGTTAACAATTAATAATTTCAGAATTTTTAATGGGCAATATGAATTTGATTTTACAAATAAAAGTCTTATAGTTGTAAATGGTCCTAATGGTAACGGAAAAAGTACTATCTTCGATTCAATCCAATGGTGTTTAACAGGTAAAATACCAAGGTACGATGGTAGTACTGAAAGGCATAAATTTAATTATTTAATGAATGAACAAATATTTAGTTTAAATTATTCAGTTATGATGTTTGTAGAAATAATTTTTAGGTCTGAACAAGGTACATTATATAAAGTACGGCGTACGCAAGAGAAAAATAAAGAAGGTCGCATGCTGACACCTAAAATCACTATTAATGATGAATCATATAATGTGACAAATGGAGCTATAGAAATTAAAACTTTATTAAAAGACCCTGGATTTTTTGAAGATAACTCAGAAATTGATCAATCGGATATGATAGATTTATCATCTTTTTTTGCATCAACTCAATTGTTATCTCAAGATGCACTAGAAAATTTCATTAGATCTGACAAGCCAAACGAAAGGTATAGATTGATCGATAGTATATTAGGTATAAGAAAGTATGGAGTTGATTTTGAAGAATTTATTAGAACCATAAAAGAAACTGCAAAAAATCAATTGGATTCGTTAGAAGAAAAATTGGTGAAACCTAAAGAAGATTTAATGAAATTGAAATATGAAATTTTAGAAAAAGAGAAATTAATGATAGAGACTGGACAAATTTCTCCTAGAGAACTTTTACACTCTTTAAAAGTTTTAATATTCGAGGAAGAACTATCAAATCGTTTTGTAGGACTTGATCCTCAAGTGATTAATAATTTAGATGAAAAATTATTATTAAAACTAGTAGAAATCAGAAAAAAGTATTTGCAAGAGATAGACAAATATACTGATTTATATATAAAGCTCGAGAGGTCTAAGTCTATTTTTGAATTAGATAAAGACTATACTGAGAATGAAATCTTAATAAAAAGAGATGATATAAATAGAATAAATAAGAAATTAAGTAAGAGAGAAGAATATGAAAAAGTAGTTAAGAATAAATTATTGGATTTAAAGACTATTAAAAGTCGAAAAGCTGATTTTAATAAACTTGATGATGAGAAAAAAAACTTGTTACTTGAAAATGAAAAAATAAAATTAAGTATAAATCAAATTTCTCAAAGTGAAAAATTGATATTTGTGAAAAATAAGTATGATAATGAAGATAATTTCATTAGATATTATAATAGTATAGAATCAGAGTTATTCTTATTAAAAGTAAAGAGAAAATTTTTAAGTATAACTGATGAAATTAAAACAAAGAAGCTTAAAATTAAACATGCTGAAGAAATAGTCCTAAGTAAAACGAGAGAACAAACAAATCTTATTAATACTGAAGCACAGATAAAAGAGAAAATAGAAAAACTAAATGAGCACTTGCTAGAGAGTAAAGAGGGGACAGTTAATCAATTAGTACGTCAAGTTCAAGAGCATTTAATAGAAAGAAAAGATGATTTGAGTCACTGTTTGGTTTGTGGTGAAGATTTTGAAGTTAACTCTAGATTAAAAGAGAAAATACAATCTAAAATTGAAGAACTTAATGAAAGTCTATCGGTCACTGAACAAAAACTACTAACGTATAACACAACTCTGAATATAAATCTAACAAAGAGCAAAGAACTTTTCAATCAAATCGAAAGCACTTCAATGATGATATCTGATAATAAAAAAATATTAGAAGAATTAGAAGTAGAAAGAATAAAGATAAAAAGTAAGAATAATTTTGAAGATAGCTTAGATATATCAAAGGAAGTTATCATAGAAAATATAACAAGAGTTGAAAAGTATTTGGAGGAAAATAAATTAGCTTATAGTCTAATTAATGATTTAAACGAGCTTAAACAGGAATCATTAAACATTAATAAATCTTATAATGAAAAACTACTAAATATGGAGAAAATAGCAAACTATTCACCGGAGTATAAGAGATTTATTATATCATCAGAGTCCTTAATCAATAATAAATTAGAAAGTCTAAATAATTATCTAACAATGGTTGAAGAAGAAAAAACAATCTACAAACAAAGAATAAACAATATTCATGATGAAATTTCTAAATTTCAAATGGAGCTAAAGGAATATGAAAGCATTAATAATTATGTTAAATCAATAATAGAAGAATTTAAGACTGAAGATCATTTAAAATGGGTTACTGAAATTGAAAAAACAAAAAAGCAGTATGTTGATTTCGAATATAATTTAGGCTTAAAGATAAATCAAATAAATCAAATATTAAAAACAGATAATCTTCGAGAAAAACGTATACATTATAATAATATGAATAATCACGTTGAAGACAGCAATAAAGTAATTAGTGAATATAATAAGTTAATAGATACCGATACAGAGGTGTTAAAAAATCACCACATTAAGGTTAGTAGTACATTGGTATCTAATTATTTAAAAAATCACTCATATTATATAAACAAGTTATTTTCTCAAATCACTCCACATGCAATTTATAAATATGTAAATTTAGTCCCCAAAGGAAAAAATCTATATATTGTACTGACTAAAGAAGAAGGTGAAAATAGTAAGCTAAGAAAGATGTCAGAAGTTGAATTAAGACAACAATTTAATGCTAGTTTAAAATTCAGTTCAGGACAATCTAATGTTCTAGCTGTTTGCATTTTCTTAGCATTAAATTACTCTCAAAAGTGGACAAGTCTTAAATTTTTAGGTATAGATGATCCTTTTCAAAATTTAGATGATATTAATGTCTTCTCGTTTTTAGATGTGTTAAGTCAGATCGTACTGAACCAAAATAAACAAGTTATAATAAGCACTCATAACGATAAATTTGCTAGTCTGTTAAGAATGAAGATGGGTCTTAATAGTAGCGATATTGGTACAATAACTTTATCGGGATACAGTGAAGATGTGGTTAAAGTATCCGGGAATTGTATTAAAAGTGAAGTTGATGGCTTAAATTAGAATTACTATATACGTATTCAATAACTACAGTTAAGAATGATTAAAAACCTTCTTAAGTGTAGTTATTTATTTTTATAATTTTTCAAACTTAACTAGTATAAGGTTTGACTGTTAATCATTCTTCATTTTTTAAGAGTTGTCTAAACCCAAAATGAAGGCGATCATCTGTAAACTGTAGCAAGAACTCAGTGCCTTGCATGGTAATCGTGACAGCCCTATTGCTGACTGAACGGTGTGGAATCTCATTACCTTGGAATTCCACAGTAAGGATAGCGTCTTTTTCATAAACTTTAATCGCTAGACCCTCACTAGACTCGTATGTACCGATGATCGCCTGACGATCTGCCTCAGAGAGCACATAGTCTTCATACGTGAATGTGGCCTGATCCGGTTTAATATCCATTTCACATTGCATAGCCCCTTTTAGAAGAGCCTCAGCAGGAGCACCTGCAATATTTGTTAAACAAATAGCTGCTATATCACTATCAGGTAATACGGCAAATTGTGCTGATGCACCCTTAATACTCCCCCCATGAGTAATGAGCGTTTTACCGAAGTAATCAGGTATGATGAGTAGCCCATAACCGTAATACACACCACGCTCTACTTCAATATGTTTGGAGGTTAACATAGTAATGCTTTCTGACGTTAAAATGCCATTCCCTTCTTTTAGAAAAACATCCCCGAAACGGAGCATATCATGTACCGTTGACTTTGCGTAACCCGCTGGCCTCATAGGAGGGGCATCCCACCAAACAGGTGAGGGTTCAACCGTTGCGGTAAATGGATCCACACTGTACAAGCAAGCTGCCTGCTCATCAATACGATCAAGGTGAAAGAAACTATTTTTCATCCCTAATGGCTCAAAGATGTTTTTCTCTATATATACCTCGTATGATAACTCACTAACACGTTCGATGATCATACCCAGTAAAGCGTAGCCGTCGTTTGAATAGCTAAATGAATGTCCAGGCTGGTCAAGTGCAGAGAATTCAATTTTATTCAGATAGGCAATAAGATCCTCGTAATGATCAATGCTCTTTTGCTCACGGTCAAGGGGGACTCCCATCTTAATCTGTAACTCGAAGGAACCATCTTTCTCCATCGACTCCTTATTAGCATAAAATAGTGTATTTAAAGGTGGAATACCGGACGTATGGGTCAGTAAATGATGAAGTGTGATATCATCACTACCTTCAAAAGTGATTTCGGGTATGTATGTTTTAATGGTGTCATGCACAGAAACTTTACCAATTTCTTGTAGTTGAAGGATTGCTATACTTGTCATTGACTTTGTGATACTGCCAATACCGAAGATCGTGTCTGTTGTAACAGGCAACTGCTTTTCCTGATTACGAAAGCCAAAGCTTCCTTCGTAACGTTGGTTGTTTAAAGCAATGATTGCTGCTGGGGTTTGATGAGTGCTTATAAGTGATGTAGCAAACTCTTCGTAGAGATCTTTATTCATATTCATGCCTCTTCCTTTTATAGCTTTCATTTTGAACTGGAAACATACTGATTAGTATTTAAATACTGATTGGTATGTTAATGTAATATGATACTATTGTCAAGAGGAGGATGGACAATGAATAGAAAAAGAATGACTCATGAGGAGCGAAAAGTAGAAACGCGGAAGATGCTTCTGGAGGCAGCGGCGGAAGTTTTTGCTCAATTAGGATTTCATGGGGCATCAGTCGATAAAATTGCGGAATTTGCAGGATATAGCAAAGGAGCCGTCTACGCCAACTTTAATTCAAAAGAAGAACTGTTCCTAGCCTTATTAGAAGAGAAAATGAAAAGTGATGTAGATACGATTCATCAAGCTATGGAACAAGACCAATCCGTGGATCAATTCATTAAAAAAATAGATTATTTTTTTGACTTAGAGAGACAAACGAACAAAGTGTGGAGCATCCTTAACATGGAATTTCTTTTATATGCCATGCGTCAAGAATCTGTACGAGAAAAATGGACAGCCATGATAGTAGATTCGGTCGAACAACTTTCAGATGGAATTGAAGAAATGATGAAGACGGATGATCGTCTAAAAATACAATCTTCTGAAGAACTTGCATGGACCATTTTATCTTTAGGAAATGGAATGGCCACTCTTCATTATATTGCCGAAGATCGTGTCCCTCTTAACTTGTATGGTAAAGCATTGCAGAACATGTTTAAGCCTTTCTAGCGATTAATTACATTCCAAAAGATTGAAATAATTTATACTGGATGGTTTATAATATTAGCTTGTTTATCACTATGTATAATTACGAAAAAGCAGCTGCGGCTATAAATCCATAGCTGCTTTTTTTGTTTATCTATGAAACCTTAACTAGCTGTTCAGACTAATTCTAAAATTTTCCTAAATTAAAGCGGAAACCGCTATTTATTTTTAAAAGTCAATGTAAAATAAAGCTTAGATTGAGGAGGGATGTAAGAGTTGAAACATCAATTAATGATTGGCTGGGGCTTCTTGCTACTTGCGCTTACTGCATGCCAGGTTGGAGCCGCTGAAGTAGACCAAGATCTAATTAAACCAAAGCAACTTTCAGACAATGAGCATGAACTATTGGACGCCATTACAGACTATGGCGTATGGATCGATGTTGGTCAAATAAATCAGAGTAAACAAGTAATGATTGGCATGGACTATTATATAGATGGTGAACGTGTGGAAGAAGGATTTGAGATGAAACCAGATTTAAAAAGTGAAACCGAATCGATCCTCATTGCTCTTAACATTAATGGAGAAAATGATGACCAGTTAGATGGAATTGTTCAAGTGAATGATAAAGATGGAATGGCTCGTATTGATTTTAATCGATCATTAGAGACATTTGATTATGCTTCATCTGAAGGTACCGAGCTACAGGCAGACGGGGTATTACTTAAGGAAGAAGAAAAAAACTATATTGGTTCGTTTCAAATTGGAGATCAGATCACGCCGGTTGAACTGAAAGATATCGAATCGATGCAAAGCCCAGGACATTTACTTGCGTTTTACATTGAATATGAGTGAAGGAGTACACATTTGAAATCTATAAAAAAATTAGTTTATGTTATGAGTCTAGGTGCACTATTAGTTGGGTGTTCACAGTCAGATTTAACAATTAAAGAGGCAGAACTAACCGATAATGAAGAACTACTATTTGACTCGATCGGAAAAGAAACCTATTTATTTGATTTAGAAGGGGAACTACCAACGGGTAAGACGATGAGCATCGGTGTAGAAGAATATATCTATGGGGAATTGGAAGAGGATCGAGGCTATTTATCTGTTGGGGGATATGCAGATGAAGAGGAAGATCGTGATGAGGATTATAAAAAACTATTTATCATGATTAATGAAGATGACGAATCTGAAATGTCAGTGGATGTCCGAGTAACCTCTGAGAACGGTTTTGTCTCTTTAACTAAAGCGGAGATTGGAACAATTGACATTGAGGAAAAAGCCTATGCGTCTGATGAGATTATTGGAGAAGATGCAGTCAATCTACTGGATAGTAACGAAGAGGATAAAAGAACCTATATCGCACACCTGACCATTAGTCCTAATGGGAGCTTTAGAACCTTTGACGTTGAACATGCGACCCAACCTAATGACGATTATGAATTTCTATACCTTTTCTATATTGAAACGCATGATTTTGAAGAATAAGCGCCCTTTATGCAGGAACCCCTCATTCTCTTTAGCTAAACCCTTTTAAGGCTTCTAAATAGGCTATCTTTCCATTCTTTCTACCCTCAGCATCTTTGCGGAAAGTGCATAACTATGCTATATTTGGAATGTTAAGAATACGGAATAGAGAGATATAAGTTAGGAGCTGGAGAGGGAATATGAAGGTTGCAAAATTTGGGGGATCGTCTGTAGCGAGTGCGGTGCAAATCCGTAAAGTTGCAGCAATTATCGCAGAAGATACAGAAAGAAAAATTGTCGTCGTATCAGCTCCGGGAAAACGTGACAAACATGACTCAAAAGTAACGGATCTGTTAATTGAATTAGGTGAGCTAAGCCTTTCAACGGGTGAGGCTGAGGAGCAACTACAAGCCGTTATAGAACGCTATCGTTTGATTGCTGATGACTTAAAGGTCGATCGTGAAGTCATTAGTGTAATAGAAGCGGACTTACGCGAGCGTCTTGAAACGAACAGAGATAAGCCTGGTGTATTTATGGACGCAATCAAAGCAAGTGGAGAAGATAATAATGCGAAATTAATCGCAGCTTTCTTAAAGAGCGAAGGTATGAATGCGATTTATTTAAATCCTAAGGACGCGGGGCTGCTTGTGAGTGATGAGCCTGGAAATGCTCAAGTATTACCTGAAGCCTACGAGCATTTAATTAAATTGCGTGATCGTGAAGAAGTGATTGTGTTTCCTGGATTTTTTGGGTATTCACCAGAAGGCACTCTTGTGACATTCCCGCGCGGAGGCTCGGATATTACAGGTGCCATTTTAGCTGCTGGAACGCAAGCTGAGTTGTATGAAAACTTTACCGATGTCGATTCTGTCTACGCAGCCAATCCAACAGTTGTTGAAAATCCGGTAGAAATTAAGCGTATGACATATCGTGAAATGCGTGAGCTTTCTTATGCGGGATTCTCTGTTTTTCATGATGAAGCCTTGATTCCTGCCTTCCGAAATGGGATCCCTGTCTGTGTGAAAAACACAAACAATCCATCTTCTTCAGGAACGATGATTATTGCGGAGCGAGAATATTTCTTTAATCCAGTGATTGGTATTGCTGCAGATGACGGATTCTCTACTATTTATGTACGAAAATACTTAATGAACCGAGAAGTTGGATTCGGTCGTCGTCTTCTACAAATTCTTGAAGATGATGGCTTGTCATATGAACATATTCCTTCTGGTATTGATGATACGTCTGTTATTTTACGAGAACATCAATTAACGCCAGATATTGAAAAACGAATAATCGAACGGATTAAGAACGAGCTTCATGCTGATGATGTCTACATTGAGAAGGATTTTTCAATGGTCATGATCGTTGGAGAAGGGATGCACAACACAGTTGGTGTATCAGCGCGTGCAACCCAGGCGCTGGCTCGTGCACATGTGAATATTGAGATGATTAACCAAGGTTCATCTGAGGTTAGTTTAGTGTTAGGAGTTCATCAAGAGGACGCTGATCGTGCAGTGCAGGCACTCTACGAAGAGTTTTTCGGTGCATCAGACGGAACAATTCAATAAATAAGATGAAGTGGACCAACTAGTAAAGGCTAGTTGGTCTTTCATCAATCATAAACAAAACCCAGGTCCATAGATAGACCTGGGTTTTGTTTATGATCTTTCCTTCAACAAACGCTTAATCTCATCAAGCTCTTGCTTTAATTCAGACATTGTTGGCTGCTCTCCGTTTGCTTGCTTCTCATCATCTTCGTTAGCTTTTTCTACGTTGTTCACAATAACCCCAATGAATAAGTTAAAGATAATAAACGTACCGAGTAGCACAAATGAGATAAAGTAAATCCATGACCACTTATAAATTTCGAGAATAGATGACATAATCCCACTTGCCCAAGAATCTAATGTAACAATTTGGAACAAAGTCATTAATGAAACGGGCAGGCTTCCAAAGTAATCAGGGGCGACAGATGAGAACAGCATCGTTCCAATCACCGCGTAGATATAAAAGAAAATTGACATTAATACAAAGATGTTTCCCATCGACGGAATGGTTAAGATTAACGCGTCAACCAAGCGACGGAGGGAAGGGATTACGGATATAGCTCGAAGTATACGTAGCACTCGTAAAATCCTTAAGACCGTTACAAAATGTGCCCCCGCAAATAAATGTCCCATACCTACAATGATAAAATCAAACCAATTCCATCCTTTTGAAAAGAATGTTTTTGGAGGAACGGCTAAAAAACGCAAAATAATTTCAATAGTGAACAAATACAGCAATGTTTTATCAGCGAATGCAAAAAGTGGTTGATAGGTTTTATAAAGAGAGGGGGATGTTTCCATTCCTACAATAATGGCATTAATGATGATCAACGTGATGATTGTTCCAGTGAACCATTTGTTTTCAACGAACCGATCTAAACGAGATTGATAGAGTTTGAGTGTGGTCATATATGTAAAAGGCTCCTTCTTATCTGTTTCCCACCCTTATTTTACTAAAAGTTTGTGTATAAATATATGCTCAGTTCGTTTTTAATGAATGGAGACACAAAATATGCGAAGCTCATTTAGAGGCTTCGCATGTTTGTTAGGATGAATGGTTGGTTGGTGTGTATGCCGAACCAAGTTCTGTTGAACGCTTTACAGCTTTACCGATAGCATTCTGCAGGATTTCTTGTGTAGCGTGAGAGGATAATTCATTAATGCCTGCTTCGGTTGTGCCGCCAGGACTCATCACTTCTTTATATAATTCCTTAGGCGTTTTACTTGTTTGTTGAAGTCGCTTTCCTACTCCAACCACTGTTTGTGTAATTAACTCTCGTGCTTGTTGCTCCGAAAGCCCAGCCTCTTGGGCTGCTTTTTCCATGGCCTCAACCATGTAATAGAAGTAAGCAGGGCCACTACCAGCAACACCTGTCACGGCATCCATTTGTGCTTCATCAACAATTGAGACTGTACCGATCGCTTTAAATAACGCCTCGACGGTGAGTAAGTCAGCATCTGTTGCATACTCGCCAGGACAAATAGCAGAAGCAGATTCACCAACTTTTGCAGATGTGTTTGGCATCGTTCGAATCACTGGATTTGTTGATCCAAGCTCTTCTTCAATCAGGGTTGTAGGAATCCCTGCAATTACAGAAACAATGAGCTGTGAACTAGTCACATGCTCCCTAATGTGAGAGATCGCGTCGTGCACATTCTTCGGTTTCATCGCAAGCACGATGATGTCTGACCCTTTAATGGCCTGCAAGCGATCAGATTCTATTTCTACGGAGTATGTGTTTTTAATGTAATCAAGTCGGTCCTGGTCCTGCAAATTCGCTACAGTAATCATGCGAGGAGAGACAATTCGACGTGTAATTAAGCCGCCAATAATTGCTTCTGCCATCGAACCAGCACCTAGAAACGTAATAGACTTATTGATATTCATGAGGCAATCATTCCTTATGGTTTAATCTGACCTTCACCAAAGATCATAAATTTTGTTGATGTTAAAGCTTCCAGTCCCATTGGACCACGTGCGTGAAGCTTCTGAGTACTTATCCCGATTTCAGCACCGAACCCAAATTCAAAGCCATCAGTAAAACGAGTGGACGCGTTGTGATAGACAGCCGCTGCATCGACGCCGTTTAAGAACGTGAGCACATGCTCTTCTGTTTCACTTACAATCGCCTCGGAATGCTTTGTTCCATACGTACGAATGTGAGCCATTGCTTCTTCTGTTGAGTTAACGAGTTTAACCGCTACTTTTAAATCAAGGTATTCCTCAGCCCAATCATGTTCGCCTGCGATCGTTGCTTGAGAGTCCCATTTCAGAAGCTCTTCATCACCAAACAGTTCAACGCCATGTTCATGCAAATCAGAAAGAAGGGCAGGTAAATGGTTTTTGGCCCATGTGCGATGAATTAGCAACGTTTCGGCTGCATTACAAACGGAAGGACGTTGAGTTTTGGCGTTGATGGCGATAGAGCGAGCCATCTCTACATCGGCCGATTCATCAATAAATACGTGACAGTTTCCAACGCCTGTTTCGAGAACAGGAACAGATGCTTTTTCGACAACTGTTTTAATTAATGATGCGCCGCCCCGGGGGATTAGAACATCAAGATATTCATTTAATGTAAACAATTCAGATGCTGCTTCTCGGCTTGTATCTTCAATTAATTGAATCGCTTCCTTTGGTAGACCTGCATTAGCAAGTGCTGCTTGTAGACATTGAACAATTTGACGATTCGAATGAATTGCTGTACTGCTTCCCCGTAAAATGACCGCATTACCGGTTTTTAAGCAAAGACCTGCTGCATCAACGGTTACATTTGGGCGGGCTTCATAGATAATGCCGATTACACCAAGAGGAACTCGTTTTTTTTCAATACGTAATCCATTTGGACGATCGATTGTTTGAATGGTTTCTCCAATTGGATCTGTCAGCTCAGCGACTTGTCTTAGTCCGTCGGCCATATCTTTGATTCTGGAATCAGTTAACGTTAGTCGGTCAAGTAAGGTTTTGGTTTGACCGGCCGCCTGCCCGCTCTCTACATCAAGCGCATTCGCTGTTAGAATGGCATCGCTCTCAGCTTCAAGGGCTTGAGCCATCGTGTATAATGCTTCATTTTTTTGTGTTGTTGTTAAGCTTGCTAGGTGATACGTAATGTCCTTTGCACGTTTAGCTTTCCCTATGATTTCACTCATGATGACAGGACTCCTTCCAATTAGAAGCTACCCATTGATCTCGATGGATAATTTCTTTTCTTGTTTTTTTTGTAATTTGTTGTGCACGTGCGCTATCAAGTCCGAGTACTTGTGATAGCTCTTTTGATGATACGTTTGTTCGGCCTTTACCGACAATCGTGCCTTGCTGATTATAAACATGGATGACCTCGTCAGAAGAGAAGGTACCATGCACCGATAGGACGCCTGCTGGCAACAGACTTTTTCCTTTAATAAGAAGAGCTTGCTCGGCGCCCTGGTCAATCACAATAGAACCATTTGCATGAGAATGGAGGGAAATCCATTGCTTTGTTGTAGGCATGACGGTGTGATTGGAAAAACTCCCAAGATACGTTCCATCTCCGTTTCCATTAAGAATCGTCAACAGTTTTTCGTGACCCTCACCTTTTCCAATGAACGTGTTTACTCCTAGAGAGAGGGCGGTCTGTGCTGCTGTGATCTTAGATTTCATTCCACCAGTGCCAACCGTTGTTCCAGATTCACCCGACAAGTTCAATAATTCCTCGGTGACCTCAGGAAGATGATCAAAGCGCGTTGCATCTGGGTTCTTATTTGGATTGTCTGAATAAATGCCGTTCACATCCGTTAAAATGATCAGCATATCTGCGTGAACAAAACCAGCCACAAGGGCAGAAAGCATATCGTTGTCGCCAAAAGTCAGTTCCTCTACACTCGTTGAATCATTTTCATTAATGATCGGGATACAGCCTCTTTTTAATAATTCAGTGATGGTTCGATTGGCATTACCAAATCTGGCGTGATCTGAAAAATCATCTCGTGTGAGCAACAGCTGAGCGGGGGTCAAGCCGTATGGTGCAAATTGTTCCGTGTACCCTTGCATCAAGAGGCCTTGACCAACGGCTGCAGCTGCTTGTTTTCCTGATAGCGTCACGGGTCGGACCGGATAGCCAAGTGACGGGAACCCTGCTGCGACAGCACCTGATGAGATGAGAATCACATCATGGCCCTCACTTTTTAATGCAGCAAGTGCTCCTACATGCTCTGTCAGCTTCAGTGTACTAAGAGAGCCATTTGCTTCCGTTAATGAACTACTTCCAATCTTTACAACAATTCGTTGCCGACCCATGATTAATCCCTCTTTCTAAAAAATATAAATAAAAAACACTCCAGTCCTCATAAAAAGGACGGAGTGTTATCCGCGGTACCACCTTGTTTGACATATATCATGTCCACTTTAGCTCTTGTAACGTAAGAGTGACGTCCATCTTTTAATGGATGCTCAAAGGCAGGTTCTCCTAATGAAGCGGTGATGGGTCTTTCAGCCGGTGAACCCACTCTCTAATCACGTTCGTTAGAATACTAATCCTTCTCTATGCAATGTCATATAATGTGCTAAGTATAATTCGCCGCTTTAAAGAAGTCAAGTGGATAATGGTGTATTTTTTATTTAATTAGATTATTCAGATTAATAGATAAAAACACTTAAGATACGCCATGTATAAGGGTTCTGGGCGATTCAATCATATCTAGGTAAATTCAGATGACACTCTTGCCTAAGCCAATGAATAGCATAGGTTATGTACAAACGAAGTGCACAAGAGCGGAATGGTAATTAAAGAACCCAAAAGGGGCTGATTATGGATGTGCGGCATTACAGGGTGGATAGATTGGCGGAAAGATATGCGGAAAGAGACAGCTGCCCTTCATAAGATGGCAACAACTCTAAATCGCAGAGGTCCTGATGACTTGAATATATGGACTTCAACTCATGCTGGATTTGGTCATGCGCGGTTAGTTGTAGTTGATCCAGCAGGTGGTATTCAACCGATGACAAGAACCGTAAATAATAAAGAGTACACACTTGTTTATAATGGAGAGCTTTATAACACAGAAGAAATTCGCAGCGAGCTACTAAGACAGGGTCATACCTTTTTAGGGCATTCTGATACCGAAGTTCTCCTTAAATCGTATATTGAATGGGGAAGCGGATGTCTAGAGAAGTTTAACGGCATCTTTGCTTTTGCCATTTGGAATGAGCAAGATCAAAGCTTGTTTATGGCAAGAGATCGCTTAGGTGTGAAGCCATTATTTTATTCTGTCCTACATGGTGCGTTAATTTTTGGTTCAGAGCTAAAAGCCTTACTTGCTAATCCAAAGCTTGATGCAGTCGTTGATCGTGAGGGGCTTGCTGATGTGATGGGGCTTGCACCATCACGTACACCTGGGCAAGGCATTTACAAAAACATCTCCGAGCTCAGACCGGGTCATATGTTGATTTATGACCGGAACGGAGCAAAAGTGAGTCGTTATTGGTCTCTTAAAAGCACCGAGCACAAAGAGGATGCAGAAGAGACAGCCGCTCATATTCGTGAGCTTTTAACCGATACGGTAAAAAGACAATTGTTTGCTGATGTTCCTGTAGGGATGTTCCTTTCAGGAGGACTGGATTCAAGCGCACTAACAGCACTTGCTGCCGATATCTATAAACAAGAAGGAAGAGGATCAATCCGAAGCTATTCCATCGATTACGATGAAAATGATAAATACTTTAAGTCAAGTGCATTCCAACCGAATTCAGACGCCCCGTGGATTAAGAAAGTATCAGACGTCTTAAAAACGGATCATACAAATGCTATTATTTCCATTGATACATTAGCGGAGCAGTTAAAAGAAGCCGTAAAGGTTCGCGACCTGCCAGGAATGGCTGATGTCGATTCCTCCTTACTTTGGTTCTGTAAAGAAATTAAGAAGGATGTAACCGTTGGCCTATCAGGAGAATGTGCAGACGAAATCTTTGGCGGGTACCCGTGGTTTCATCAACCAGAAATTATGAATATCGATGGTTTCCCTTGGATGCGGTCGATTGACGAACGAGAAGATCTCCTTAATGATTCGTGGAAGTCTAAATTAAAGCTAAAAGATTATGTTCAAAGCCAATACCGCAAAACCATTAACGAAACACCACGGTTTGCTGGTGACTCAAAGGAAGAAGCAAGACGACGAGAAATCTCATACTTAAATATTATTTGGTTTATGACAAATTTATTAGATCGTAAAGATCGTATGAGCATGGGAGCAAGCCTTGAGGTACGTGTACCTTTCTCAGATCACCGACTCGTTGAATACGTCTGGAATATCCCTTGGGAAATGAAGCGTTACGGAGGCAAAGAAAAAGGAATACTCCGTAAAGCAATGGAAGGCGTTCTCCCGGATGAAGTTCTTTATCGGAAGAAAAGCCCTTACCCTAAAACACACCATCCAAAGTACGCAGAAACGGTTAAACACCTAATGGATGACGTTCTAAAGCAAAAAGACGCTCCATTGTTTGAGTTTGTAAACAAAGACAAACTCAAAGCCATTAACGAAACAGGTGGCTTTGATACAGGAACGCCATACTTCGGGCAACTCATGGCTGGACCACAGCTTCTCGCTCACTTCGTGCAGATGGATTATTGGTTGAATGAATACAATGTGAAAATAGAAGATAAGTAGGTTGGAGACCTTTCTGGTGAGTGTACTGGGAAGGTTTTTTTGTGTTTGTTGCGGGGGAAATTGATATTATTGCTAATAATGACTTTCACCAAAAGCTCCAGTTGAAAGAGTAAGAAAATAATTCAGTTAGATTCTAGAGGTATTTAGGTGATGCATAGATCTGAAAGGATTGGTTTAATAAGCAATAACTTTAAGGAGGGGTAAGTAGATGAAAAGATACTATGCTTTAATAATATGTGCATTTATCGGTTCTTTTTTAACATTTATTTCTCAAAATGACTTTTCAGCCTTAGTAATAACAAATGGTTTATTAGATGCAATTTTAGGGTGCTTGATTTATTTTTTGGATTTAAAAGAGAAAACATAGATTTCAGAAGTGGTGTGGTGCATCTTAAGCATAGTTTATGAATTGGTTATCAATTACAAAGCCATTACTAAACAAAAAAATAAGCGATTGATCTGACAGTGTAATAGGCAGCTAAGAAGATGAATAAAGGTCTTAAAAACCTCTTATTATCTTTTTTAAAAACAACGATGATAGAAATGGCATATACAAGTGGTAACCATATGAACCAAAATAGAAAATCGTCAAACAAGAATTCTAGGATTTTAATCATTCCCTTAACACATTGGATTATTTTTAGGCATCAAGTTTTTCGTCTTGTAAAAACATAAATTAGCTATGATAATAAGAATAAATGATATGGGTAATATAGTAAATTGTGATTTGTACATCAAGAATGAATCTAAGATAGTTTTATCGTATCTAGCTTGCAAAGCCATATATGCTCAAAATCATTATGTCAAACAGTACCTGAAAAGGGGCAACCCGATGGAGTATTTGTATGTATTTGTTATGATTTTTATAGTCGTTTTTATTTTGAATGGAGTACTTAACTTAATATTAAAGACAGGCACTACCATAAAGCATTGGCTCCTAATTTCTTTTATCATTTCTATTCTTTCTACGTTCTTTGCCTCGTTGATCTCGTAAGTTGCTTAAATGAAACACATTGCACTATCGAAGATGAACGCATTATCAAACAGGAGATGAATAATATGACTCATCAACAATATTTAGATCTTCAAAAACTAATAGATATTGGTGAAGAACTTAATTTTAAATATAAAGGAAATGAATATTGGATAAGTAATACTCCTGATAACAAACACCATTTAACGAGAGTAAGTGATGCTTATACTCAAACTTTTGATAATCCGAAGACTTTATTTAAAAAAGGCAAGATAGATGGTCATCATTTTGGTGATATTTATCACGATATCTCTTGGGATGATTAACATAGATTTATTTCATTTCACACCTCACCCTATCATTTACTTCTTCTTAAACAAAGTTGATAGGGTTAAAGCCAATGCTATAAAGATCAGAAAATATACCGGAGTCATCCAAATAAAATAGTAAGAGTCTGATGAGTTTTCCATAAAACCAGTATCAATTCGTATGCTATTCCAATCATGCTTTACTGGGTTTTCAGCGTGGAACGAAAATTTCTTTAAATATAGATTTTCTTGTGTCACTTTATGGATAACATAGATAAAGCTTGTGAGTAACAATATGATTGCTAGATATAATCTTTTCATTCTAATCCTCCTTTCGCTTTTTTAAAACGTTATTCCCCTTAAACATTATACCTGCTCTGAAACCGGCCTTCTCAATTCCTTCCACTCTTTATACGTTTGTACAATGGAAATGAGTAGAACGATAAGAAGCGCTGGAGATATAAATTCAGATTGAGATTGGATGCCTTGAAGAGCCATGCTTATACAGAAGATAATAATCAAAAGCAGCGCTATGATGTTGATATAAAAGTGTTCTTTGTTTGTATTTATCTTAGTCCATTTACTAATCGTTGCCTCGAGAACACCTAAAACAAGAATAGTCGTTAGAAATATAGGTGTTGTGAGTACGTTCAGTAAGGGCAGGTTTGGAAAAAAGTCTTTGATTATAAAGAGTAGAAAAGTGATATTAAAGCAGATTTGTAGTGTAATGATTAATTTTTTCATTTTAATGACTCCCGTCTGTTTTTGTTGCTAAATGCTCAATTCAACTGAATGAAATGGTATAATTCTCCTATATGATTATTAGAACCTTGAGGTGGAACATGGAGCTTAACAAATTTTTGAATACATATTACCCCGGTCTAACTCTTCGGCCGCCACTTTTCTACAATTGGTCAGTAGGCATTCGGTTTGAGGTTGGTGTAGCTATGGATGTTGATTATACCATTCCCAATAACCCTTATATACAGGGATGTTATAGACGAGCCATTACACTTTTTGAAGTGTTACATCAAGAGGATGATGATATCTTTGTTTTAATTGATGTACATACTATTTCTGGCTTTCGTCAATTAAAAAGAAGGCTAAAGAACTTTCATCCATATGTAGAAAAAAGTCTCTTGTATTCGTTAAAGCATGAGGTTCTTTCGCTTTATCCAGAAGAGGAAGAAGATTGTATAGAGACACATCGCTTTACTTTATCTTGTAAAGCTGGAGAGCTACGTCATGTTAACCTGTTAAAAGCGATTTGTAACCAAGACTTTGGGCTAACCCCAAATCAGTCTAATAGAGTATATTTTATTAACCAAAGAACTAAGACCATCTTCCACGTATATGACGATCGAGGCTGCGATCTAATTGCAGCATCTGCCCTGGATATAAAGGACATATACAAAAGATTTAATGACTGGATTTTAGATTATGACCGGGAAGAAATAGATGAAGTTTTTAATGGTGTTTAATTTTTATCTAATCTACGAATCGAGTGCCTAAAAGGGTGCTCTTTTTTGTAAATTCACTCTAACTTCACAAATAGATGGTAGAACCATTTGGTATACTACTATGTACAATGTACGTGAGTTTGGAGGTGCCATGTGAAACGTAAGTGGTTCGGTTTAACAATGATCTTTAGCGTACTTCTATTTGCAGGCTGTAACGATCAAGCCATTGACATACCTGATTCTGAGAAACCTGTTATGTATATTACACACGCGAAGGAAGCAACCCTTTCTTTTTTAAATACTGAGCAAAATATAGAGATTGGATCAACGGAACTTCCTTATGTTCTAACGGATCTAATCAAGCTTTCAGACGAATCATTTGTTGGGATTAACTCGAGTGACGCTCGAATTCAAGAGTTGGATCTGAAGTCGGGTAAGGCACGAACATTTATGGAGCTTGACGCAGGTATGAGTAAACTTGCGTATGACTCTTCATCGGACATCCTGTATATTTCAAACCTTAAGGAGAATCGCATCGATGTAGTTGATGTAAAGGCGGAAAGTAAGAAATCCACTTTTCAGCTGGATTCTGCTCCTAAAGAGCTAAAGCTAGGAGAAAACGGGCTCCTTTATGTGTTAACAACGGAAGAAGATGAGGTCATTATTTATGATCCCATTACGGATCAGATCCATTCTCATTTTTCTGTAAATGCGAGTCCGGCAGGCATGTATAAAAGCACAGAAGATGTTTGGCTGGGTGGACACGGTTCGAATGGTGAATTGAATCGAAATGTCTATGCGTATGATCCGAAGACTGGTGAACAAACAGCGGAAGTTGAGGTAGGGCTTATGCCAATAGCGATCACAGACGGCGAGCGACCAGACGAGCTTTTTGTTTTATGTCATGGCGACCATTCGCTATATAAGATCAATACAGAAACTCAAGAGGTTGTTGGTAAAGTAGAAGTGGGTCAGAACCCAAATGATGTGAAAAGGGTTGAAAACACGCTCTATGTTGCTAATTTTGATAGTGATAGCATTTCAATTATAGATGCGACTGATTTAACATTAATGAAGACTGTGCCTGTTGCCCAGGGGCCGTATTTTCTGTTATCGGAGGTAGATTCATAATGCAGCAGACACGTGTTTTGGTGGTTGATGATGAAAAGGAGCTTCTGCAGCTTGTCGCCACGTATTTAGTGAATGAATCGTACGAAGTGTTTATGGCAAGTGATGGGTATGAGGCGCTTCATCTACTTGAGACAGAACCCATCGATCTCGTTATTCTAGATATTATGATGGAGGGAATGGACGGGTTTGAATTATGTAAGCGAATCAGAGCAACATCCAGTATTCCTGTTGTGATGCTAACGGCTAAAAGTAGTGAAGAGGATCGCATTCGCGGGTTAAAGTTGGGCGCAGATGATTACGTGGTTAAGCCCTTTAGTCCGAGAGAGTTGATGGCTAGAGTAGAAGCTGTTTTAAGACGGATGAAAGTGGGGCAACCTGATGAACAGCGAATTCAAATCAGCGAACTCTTAATAGAAAAGAGCGGTCGCAAGGTCTTTGTCGAGGATGAACCAACCACGTTGACGAAAAAGGAATATGATCTTCTCGTTTTCTTATACGAATCAAGAGGCAAGGTGTTTACGCGTGATCATCTGTTAATGAGGCTTTGGGATGCGGACCATAATAAAACCGCACGAACCGTAGACACTCACATCAAAACATTGCGTTTAAAATTAAAATCAGCGGGACGCTTTATTCAGACTGTTTGGGGTGTAGGCTATAAATTTGAGGACCCATCATGAGTCGTTGGTCCATTAAGCGTAAGGTTTGGGTTACGATTTCTGCCATTATTTTAATTGTTGTGGCAGCTACAACGTCTTTAATTTACTTTTTATACAATGAACTATACGTAGATAAACAGATTGATACGTTAACCATGCAGGGTGAGAAGCTAACAACAGTCTACACGGAACATGGAAGTGATGACTACTTCTTGGAACGAGTTGACTGGGCCAATCAAAGTATGGAGGCTGATGTATTATTCACAGATGATCCGATGCTCCTAGCTAGTGGTGATCCAATTGATCCGAAATCTGAGTACAATTTGATCACATTTGAAGAGAGACAACTCTTATTAAATGGTGAGACCGTGATTATGCAACGTGCTCACCCGAGATTTAATCAAGAAATTGTAGGAGTTGTTATTCCTTTATTTGAAGGCACGAATCTAGCGGGAGCGGTCTTTCTTTCACAACCACTGGCAACGATTAATGAACCTTTTCAAGAGGTACAATGGTTATTGGTTATAGTCATTCTTTTACTTGTTGTCCTGATCTTATTTTTAGGCTCAAAAATGATTCGGGACGTAGTGAATCCATTGATTTCAATGAATGATGTGGCCACAAAGATGGAGCAGGGGGACTTTAAACAAACCATCACTCTACCAAAACGACACGATGAAATGAGTCAATTAGCAGACTCGTTTAACCGTCTGGCTAACTCACTTGATGAGGTGGAACAGAATCGCAAAGAATTTCTAGCAAACGTTGCACATGAGTTTCGCACCCCTTTAAGCTATATGAAGGGCTATGCTGAAGGGGTTGAAGAAGGCGTAATCTCAAAGGAAAAGGGTCTAGGCATTATTCAAAAGGAAGCCAACCGATTGGATCGTTTGGTAAACGACTTACTAGATCTTGCCCAGCTTGAAGGAGAGCAATATGAAATCCGTAGGGAGCCAATCGCATTTGCAGAGCTTATTGATGAAGTCATTAATCAATTTATCTTTATAGCCAATAAAAAGGACATTAAACTACTGCGTCACTTAAACGATGAATGCATTGTTTATGGTGATGCTGATCGACTTGAGCAAGTGGTAAGGAATCTTTTAGATAACGCCCTTACGTATACACCGGAAGGCAAACGAGTAGAGGTAAGGCTTGAGCAAAAAGGAGAGGACGTTACCTTACAAGTTCGTGATGAAGGCATCGGTATACCGAGTAAAGAGATTGATGCTGTGAAACAACGATTTTATCGTGTGAAAAAGGCCCGAGAGCGTAAGGATGGAGGCACGGGGCTTGGACTTTCAATCGTCTCACAGATTATTGCGAAGCATGGGGGTACTTTTTCATTGGAATCGATTGAGAATGAAGGTACGATTGCAAGCATCCATTTAAAAGGCGTTCATTAGCATTAGTGAACAATTTATGTCATATCAAAACTTCACGACAATTTCACTTTTATCTAGTACGATTCAGTTGAACAAAATAATGAACATTTAGTAGGAGAGATTCGGATGAAGAAGAAAGTTGTTAGTTTGGCATTATTAGTTAGTTTATTAGTAGGAGTTTCACCTAGTGTTACATATGCACACTCCCATTTTGAATCATCTGTTCCTGAGGAAGGACAAACGGTTGAAGAAGCAGTGGAAACAATTGAGTTGTCATTTGATGGGGGGATCGAGCAAGCGAGTACTGTTCAACTGTTTACTGCTGATGGTGAAGAAATTGACATAAGTGCTGTAAATGTGAATAGTCCAAACATTGAAGCGGAGCTAGCGGCGCCTCTTGCAAATGGAGACTACCGTGTTGCGTATAATGTGTTAAGCGCAGATACACACCCTGTTGAAGGGGAGTTCACTTTTACTGTCAATGCAGAAGAAG
The DNA here is from genome assembly GCA_037965595.1 of Alkalihalobacillus sp. FSL W8-0930. Taxonomy (NCBI): domain Bacteria; kingdom Bacillati; phylum Bacillota; class Bacilli; order Caryophanales; family Bacillaceae; genus Alkalihalobacillus; species Alkalihalobacillus sp. FSL W8-0930. Next base: position 1,539,606 of record CP150183.1, read on the forward strand.
CTGTTGCTGAAGAAGATACGGAAGACGAAGCGAACGAAGAAGAAGTTGCTGAGACTGAAGAATCAGCTGAAGCCGAGGAACAAGAGACAAATGTAGCTGATGAGCAGCAGGAAGAAGAAACAGAAGAGAGCAGCAATACGATTATCTGGATTGTGGGAGCTGTACTTGTAGTAGGAGTCATTTTAGGAGCACTTGCAGGCTTTAGAAGAAAAAAATAAACGGTAAACTAGGCAGGCTTTCCACTTTGGATTAGCCTGCTTATTTTTTTGGAATTAATACTACCATACTTGTATGGTAGTATGGTAGTATAGAAACCATAAAGGAGGAACGCTCGTTGAACTCATCTGTGAATCGTCCATCATCTTCAACTTCATCAAGAGTGTTTGTGTATGAAACGTTACGACAAAGCATTACAACGTTAAATTTAAAGCCTGGTGTTGCGATATCAGAAAAAGAAATTGCAGCTGAATTAAATGTTAGCAGGACGCCAGTTAGAGAAGCATTCTTGCAATTAGCTCATGATCAGTTACTAGAAGTTAGACCACAGCGAGGATCATTTGTTACGTTAATTGACTTAGATCAAGTAGAAGACGCCCGGTTTATCAGGGAGCAGCTTGAAGTAGGAATTGTACGTTTAGCCTGTTCTACGTTTTCTGCAGATGATCAACAAAAGGTGGAAACCAATCTAATCCTTCAAGAGCAAATGATGAAGAATCAGAAGTATGATGAATTATTCCAACTAGATGGTGAATTTCATCGTTTGATAGCCTCAAGCTGTGGAAAAGCGAAGGTAGCTGAAATGATACAACATATGAATGTCCATTTTGATCGATTGCGGATGCTTAGCTTATCTTCCAATCTTAACTGGGAAGCCATATACAAGCATCACCAAAACATTTTAAATGCCATCGTTAATAAAGATGCGAATCAAGCTGAAAAAGTTATGAAAGAACATCTTTCACTCATCACAGTTGACCAAATCGCTTTAAAGGAGCAATTCCCGATTTACTTCAAATAGCGTGTCTATTTGAACATTAAATGTAAACGCATACGTGGCAAGGAGTGTTCGCAATGTTTAAGAAATGTATAATCTTAACGTCTTTTCTTTTATTAGCAGGATGTTCACAGCAAGCCGTTAGTGAGAATGATGTAACCCATTGGAAAATGACACATATCTCGGATGCTAGTCATTTGTGGCATAAGACGGCTTTGGAATTTTCAGACCGTGTAAAAGAGAAAACAGATGGAAAGGTTCAAATTGAAGTGTTTCCTAATAGTCAATTAGGAAATGAAGTAGATAGTATTAATAGCATAAAGTTTGGAGCAACAGACTTAACAATCACCGGAGAAACACTTGAAGTATGGACACCAAACGCAATATTGTTAGCGGTTCCATACGCATTTGAAGACGAAGAGCATATGAGAAATGTGATCGAAGGAGAAATTGGTCAAACAATTGAAAACGATATCAAAGATGATGTTGGGCTGACTCCTTTGTTCTACATGGAACGTGCTCCACGAAACCTGACATCAAATACGCCGATCTCTTCTCCAGACGATCTAAGAGGCTTTAGTATGAGGGTGCCAAATGTTCCGTTGTTTTTAGATACATGGGCTGAAGCAGGTGCAAAGCCACAGGTTATTAATTTAAATGAAGTCTTTACGGGTCTTCAACAAGGAGTCATTGCCGGTCAAGAAAATCCAAATGACTTAATTTATAGTAATGGATTTTACGAAGTGCAGGACTATTTAAATGTAACAGAGCATGTAAGGTCTTGGATCTACGTTGTCGTTGGAAATGAGCAGCTTGAGAGTTTACCAGAAGATCAACGTCTAGCTGTAGAAGAAGCCGCATTAGAAGCTCAGGAATATGCAAGAGATCTTCAAGAGGCTGAACAAGAAGCTCTTTCCGATTTACTAATTGAGCGTGGGATGACCTTTAATGAGGATGTTGATCAACAAGCGTTCCGTGAAGCGATGTTACCGGCTTTAGAAGAAAATCTTGGGGACGAGCAATACGAACTATATTTAGAAATGGTTGAACAAGGATCAGGAATAGAGGTGGATCGTTAATGAAAAAAGCAGCGAAGCTAGATCAACTATTAAACTATTTAACGATCATTTTATTCAGTAGTTTGCTCCTTGTTGTAGTTATTCAAATAATGAGTCGTTATCTTCCCTACAGTGCGATTTGGACGGAAGAGCTTTCAAGGTATTTGTTTGTTTATTCGATTACAGTTGCTGCTCCGCTTGCCATTAGAAAGAATGAGTTTATAAAAGTGGATATGCTTTTAACGATGTTACCTGCACATATAAGAAGAATTTATGAATGTGTAACATATGCAATCGTCGGCGTGTTTGGAATCATTTTATTTGTGACGGGGATTCGATTCTTTCAATTAGGAACAGAATTCTCATCGCCAACCATTGGCTTTCAGATGAGCTATGTTTATATTTCTGTTCCAATTCTTGCTTTCTTAATTGTTCTGTACTCGATCCTTTTTATCATTGATCAATTTACTTTGCAAAAGTCAGAAGGTGAACAACCATGATGTCGATTCTTTTAGTAGGTTCTTTCTTAGTTTTTATTATGATAGGTATTCCGATTGCCTTTAGTTTAGGGCTTGCTTCGCTATTATATCTATTATTAGCTGGTATTCCATTAACGATTATTCCGCAAACCATGTTCTCAGGAATTAATTCATTTGTCTTACTCGCCATTCCTGCCTTTATTCTAGCTGGTAATTTAATGAATGCAGGTGGCATTACCGAACGAATTATTAATTTCGCAAATGCAGTGGTTGGTCATATAAGAGGTGGATTAGCTCTTACGAATGTGGCGTCTTCACTTGGATTTGCAGGAATCTCGGGTACTGCCTTATCAGATACAGCGAGTATTGGGTCTGTAATGATTCCGGCTATGAAAAAGCAAGGGTATGGATCTGGGTTCTCGGCTGCGGTTACATCGATCTCATCAACTGTAGGTCCGATGCTTCCACCTTCATTACCGATGATTATTATTGGAACCCTTGCAAGCGTCTCCATCGGAGATCTCTTTTTAGCAGGTGCCATCCCAGGAATTTTGCTTGCTATTGGATTTTTAATTGTGACGTACATTATTTCTGTAAAAAGAGGTTATCCAAAAGGAGAACGTCAACCGTTATCCGTTGTAGGTAAATCATTCTTAGGTGCATTCTGGGCATTAATTATGGTTGTAATTATCCTTTGGGGAATCTTGGGAGGTTACTTCACACCTACGGAAGCTGCCGTTGTCTGTGTGATCTATGCTTTCATAATTGGTGGATTTGTCTATAGAGAGCTAAAGCTAAAAGATATTCCTGCATTGCTTACGAACACGCTTAGCTCAACAGCGTCTATCTTACTTTTAGTTGGATTTGCGAATCTATTTGGATGGATCTTGGTAAGTGAAGGTGTACCAATCTTAATTGCAGATGGAATTTTATCAATTACTGAAAATCCATTTTTCGTTATTCTACTTATCGTTATTTTGCTTCTAACGATTGGAATGTTTATGGAAACCATTGCTGCGTTAGTTATTTTGTTCCCAGTATTATTACCGGTTGCAACGAGTGTAGGGATGGATCCGGTTCACTTTGGTGTTGTTATGGTCTTAACATTAATGATCGGTTTATCCACTCCACCTGTGGGCGTCTGTCTGTTTGTTGCCTCTAGCTTTGCGAAAGTACCAATTGGCAAAACGGTAAAAGAATTAATTCCATACTTTGGAGTCGCTATCTTTATTCTTTTACTCGTGAGTTATATCCCATCATTGTCACTATTTTTACCAAGTTTATTTGAGTAAGGAGATGTTGTAAATGCAAGCAATAACCGTAAAAGAACCAGGAGATTTACTGATTGAAACAGTTAATAAACCTGAGCTTACAGAAACAACAGATGTATTAGTGAAAGTTAAAGCTGCTGGTATTTGTGGCTCAGATATGCACATCTACCATGGCAGTAATCCATTTACTGTATATCCACGAGTGATAGGTCACGAAGTAGCAGGTGTTGTTGAAGAGGTAGGCGAGAATGTTCATGATTTATCCATAGGGGACACGGTTGCGTTAGAACCCATCTCTTATTGTGGTGAATGTTATGCATGCAGAAAAGGACGTCAGAATGTTTGTGAGAAATTAGAAGTGTTTGGTGTTCATCAAGATGGAGGTATGCGAGAATGGATGGTAGCTCCAGTATCTAAATGGCACAAATTAAACAAATCGATCTCTTATGAAGCGGCTGCACTGGTTGAACCACTAACCATTGGCGCTCAGGCAACCTCTCGTGGAGGCGTTGAAGCTGGTGACACCGTCTTTATTATGGGAGCCGGACCTACAGGGTTAAGCTGTTTAATTCTGGCTAAGCAAAAAGGTGCCAAAGTCTTTATTTCAGATTTTAATCAATCGAGATTAGACTATGCAAAAGAGATTGGTGCTGATGTTCTAATCAATGCTGGAACGGCTGACGTTCATGAAATCATTACTAATGAAACGAATGGTGAATTGATTAATGTTGTCATTGATGCAGTAGGAACAGCTGAAACGTTTGCTCAGGCGGTAACCCTTGCATCGGTTGCCGGAACAGTTGTAGCTCTTGGTTTTAATGAGAAACCGTCACCAATTGCTTCATTATTTATAACGAAAAAGGAATTAACAATTGTTGGGTCTAGACTTCAAGCAAATAAGTTTAAAGACATGGTGCAATTGGTCAACGAAGGAGTATTAAAGCCGGAAGAAATGATATCTCATAGATATAAGATGGCCGATGTGCAGGTAGCCTTTGATACGCTTGAAAAAGAACCTGACCAAATCCGAAAAATCGTACTTACGTTTTAATTCTATGAAAGGGTGAAAAATCATGAGAATGACATTTAGATGGTATGGAGAAGGTAACGATTCTGTTACACTTGAGCAAATTAAGCAGATTCCTGGAGTTGAGGGGCTTGTCTGGGCATTACATGATTTGCCTGCAGGCGTTGTGTGGCCAGTAGAGAAAATCCAAGAAATTAAGGATCAAGCAGATAAATACGGCTTTCACCTCGATGTAGTAGAAAGCGTCAACGTTCACGAGGATATTAAATTAGGACTTCCTTCAAGAGATCAATATATTGAAAATTATAAAGAGACGATTAAAAATCTAGCTAAGTTTGATGTGAAGGTTATTTGCTATAACTTTATGCCGATTTTCGATTGGACAAGAACGGATCTCTTTAAAGAGATGGAGGATGGCTCAACTGCATTATTCTATGAAAAAGCCAAAGTAGATTCAATGAACCCACAAGACTTAATTAAACAAACAACAAGCTCAAACTTCACGATGCCAGGCTGGGAGCCAGAGAGATTAGCTGGAATTGAAAAGTCGTTTGAAGCGTACAAAGGGATGTCCGAGGATCAATTATGGGATAACCTGCAATACTTTCTAGAGCAGATTCTACCAATTTGTGAGCAGCATGATATTAAAATGGCGATCCATCCGGATGATCCACCATGGTCTGTATTTGGATTACCACGCATTATTACAAGTGAGGAGAACGTAGAGAGACTACTTTCTCTCTCTGATAGTCCGTCACACAACATTACATTATGTAGTGGATCACTTGGAGCCAATCCATCAAATGACATTCCTAAGATTATTCGTCGGTTCCACGACCGAATTCCATTTGCACATATTCGCAACGTGAAAATTTATGAGAACGGAGATTTTATTGAATCTTCTCATCGCTCGCAGGATGGATCGGTTGATATCGCTGATGTTGTAAAGGCTTATCATGAAAATGGTTTCACTGGATATGCACGTCCAGACCACGGAAGACACATTTGGAATGAAGAATGTCGACCTGGCTATGGCTTGTATGATCGTGCTCTTGGTATAATGCATTTGTGGGGATTATGGGACGCATATGAGAATGTAAAAAAAGGGGGCAACTCAAATGCTATCAACTCATAATTCGTTAGCTGGAAAAGTAGCAGTCATCACTGGTGGAAGCGGTGTCTTATGTAGTCAAATGGCTAATGAACTTGCTAGACAAGGGATGAAAGTCGCTATCTTAAATCGTTCAAAAGAAAAAGGGAAAGCGCTTGAAGAGGAAATCGTTCATGCTGGAGGAACAGCACTAGCTGTATCCTGCGATGTATTAAATGAAGAAAGTGTTCAACAAGCAAGTGAAGAAATCTTATCGAAGCTTGGACCATGTCATGTGTTAATAAATGGAGCAGGAGGAAATCACCCTGACGCCATTACATCGAAGGAGACATTCTCCGAATCAGACATATCGGATCCAGAGATTAAGAGCTTTTTTGACATGACGATGATGGGCTTTGATCATGTATTTAAATTAAACTTACTTGGAACCGTTTTACCGACTCAAGTTTTTGCAAAACAAATGATCAACCAAGAGGGAACGACAATTATTAATATCTCGTCAATGAGTGCGCCATCACCGATGACCAAAGTACCTGCATACAGTGCAGCTAAAGCAGGAATTGATAATTTCACCCAATGGTTAGCCGTTCATTTTGCAAGCGCAGGCATTCGTGTAAATGCGATTGCTCCTGGCTTTTTCCTAACAGATCAAAATCGTAATCTCTTAACAAATTTAGACGGAAGTTTAACAGAACGTGCTGAGAAGATCATTTCCCACACACCAGCTGGCCGTTTTGGTAAACCTGAGGATTTACTAGGTACTCTTTTATGGCTTGCCGATTCAGAGTACTCAAGATTTGTAACAGGAATCATTGTACCAGTTGATGGAGGATTTATGTCATATTCAGGTGTTTAGAAGGGAGAGAGACAAATGGGTGCAGACGTTGTAACGTTTGGAGAAACAATGGTTTTACTAGAAGCAGGCAGCAGTGGTCCTCTTCGTTACGTGGAATCATTCACAAAGCGATATGGCGGAGCAGAATCAAATGTGGCAATTGGATTGTCTAAGCTAGGACACCAGTCGCTATGGATGAGCAAGGTTGGGAAAGATGAATTTGGTGAATTCCTAATCCAAAAGATAAGAGGAGAAGGTGTTAACACCAATTTTGTAAAAACCTATCCGAGTGCACCAACTGGAATGTATTTAAAAGAGATGCGTAGACCGGGGGACCAGCGTGTGGTTTATTACCGTGCTGGTTCAGCGGCTAGTTTCTTTAATGAGAATGATTTAGACGGGGAACAGATCTCACAGGCACGCATTCTTCATTTAACAGGCATCACTGCGCTATTAAGTGAATCGTGTCGTCAGGCGATGTTCAAAGCGATTGATATTGCCAAAGAGAACAATGTATACGTTTCCTTTGATCCGAATCTTCGCTTCACGCTAATGGGTGAGCTTGGTGAAGATGGAGCTCGTCAAGTCATCCGACAAATAGCAGAGAAAGCAGACCTTGTAATGCCAGGCCTGGATGAAGCAGAATGGCTATTTGGCACATCTGACGAACAAGAAGTGGCTAATTTGTTATTTGAATCTGGTGTAAAACAAGTAGTTATCAAAAATGGAGGAGAGTATTCCTTCTATGCAGAAGCAGGCGGAGAATCGGGTCGAATTCCGAGCTTTAAAGTGAAACAAATCGTTGATGCCATTGGAGCAGGCGATGGATTTGCGGCAGGTGTCTTATCAGGACTACTTGATAAAAAAAGTCTAAGTGACGCTGTTCATTTTGCGGCAGCAGTTGGGGCGCTTGTTGTGAGCTCACCTGGTGACATCGAAGGATTACCAACACGTGATGAAGTACTTGATTACATTGAACAAAAAGAAGGAAATGCAGGGGGCGTATTACGATGAGTAGATTTGAAACATTAATTAGTTCAGGTGTAGTAGCCGTGATTCGGAAACAGCCTAGAGAGAATATTGTTCCTCTAGCAAAGGCACTTGTGAGTGGTGGAGTGTCCGGACTCGAAGTCACAATGGATTCAGAGGATGCACTAGGCGCCATTGCAGAACTTCGCACGCAGTTTGGTGATGAGGTTGTGATTGGAGCGGGAACCGTACTCGATGCAGAGCAAGCTGTAGCTGCGATTCAAGCCGGGGCTGAATTTATCTTTGCTCCGATCTTACACGAACCAACCATTCGTGCAGCTAAACGCCATGGAAAGATTATGATTCCAGGAATCTTTACACCAACAGAAGCTCAACAGGCAGTTGAATGGGGAGCAGATATGGTAAAAGCTTTCCCTGCAGACGTATTAGGGCCAGCATTCATCAAAGCAGTTAAAGGACCTCTGTCTCATATCAAAATTATGCCGACTGGTGGAGTGGACTTAGAAACGATTGATGGATTTATCAAAGCAGGTGCAACTGCTGTTGGAGCCGGTGGACCACTTCTACGTAAAGATTTAATTGAAGCCGAGGACTGGTCAGGACTAGAGCAGCATGCCGCTGCATTTGTCGGACAAGCGAAGAAAAGCTTAGCAGGAAGCTGATTACATTTGAATCTCTTATCTACTTTATGTGGGTAAGGGATTTTTTTATTGAAAAAAAGTGAACCATTTCCTGCTCCCATTTGTATATCAAGTATAAGCTGAAAAAGGAGTTGGACGAATATGCAAGTTCCATGGGGATACATTTTATCAGGAATCGTTTTAATCATTATTATGGGAATATTAATTAAAGCCAATCGAACGATCGAAAAACAGTATATTAAACGAAAATGGAATCATGAAGTTGATTTTAAGGAAACAACCATTTATCTTCGTTGGAATGTTCTAGATTCAATTAACGTAATTCTCGGAATCTATTCTTCCATTAATGTTTTTGCGCTTAGTTTTCTTATTATGGGAGGGCTCACAATTGAAAATTCTTTTGTACAGTTTTTTGCGACTCAATCAGTAGGGTTTGTTTTTGCTTCGATCTTTAATTTATCATTGCGCGTATCTAATACAATAAAATCTATACAATGTCGTTTGGAAGAGTAGGCTTATGTATGATGACAACGAATTGATGATTGCATACCAGAACGGTGACGAGCTGGCTCTTAAGCGTATCTTTGAGCGATACCGTGATTCGCTCTATCGCTTTTTGTACAGGTATTCAAGAGATGAACAGTTAAGTATTGATATAGTTCAAGGTACATTTGTCACATTACAAACGAAAAAAAGACAATTTGATCAGAGTAAAGGTCAATTAAAAGCCTACCTGTTTCAAATTGCGTATCGAGTGATGATTACGAAGGTAAATCGAAGAAAAAAATGGAGAAATATCTTGCCATTTCTTATTCCTCTAGATAAACAAGAAGTGTCTATCGCAGATCGATTAACGATCCAAGCAGCAATCGATTCATTACCAGAGTTGCAGAGAGCGGTTATTCTACTTGTCTATTATCATGTTCTAAAACAAGACGAGGTCGCTAACGTTTTAAAGATACCTGTGGGTACGGTGAAATCAAGATTACATACAGCAATAAAAGGTTTAAAAGAAAGATTGGAGGTAGATTACGATGGAGCAGGACCGTTTTAAAGAAATTAAGTCAAGGTTAGATGAATACCATGTCCAAGAACCAGACATCCATTTAAAATCAGGTAATTGGGATCGGTTTGTAAGGTATTTAGTCTCCCCGACTAAAGATCCGCAACTCTTTTTGATATCCCATTCTGGTGCAGCTGTAATAAGTGGATCCGTGATCCTTGTGCCATTTTCACTTTTTATTCTCCTACTTCTAATATAAAAAAGCTGCCCACTAAGGACAGCTTTCAATTAGCTATTTCTTTCGACACTCACATGAGTTGCCACAGAAATCGCGTTTTTCACAATGCTTAGGTTTCTCATCGTGTTTGTCACACTTTTTATGCTCATCTCTATTTCCCTTTTTATCATCGTGCTTGTCACATTTTTTATGCTCATCTTTGTGACCTTTTTTCTCATCGTGCTTGTCGCACTTCTTATGCTCGTCTTTGTGACCTTTTTTATCATCGTGTTTATCACACTTGTCATGCTTATCATGGTGCTTGCCACATGAGCATGAATCATGCTCTTTCTCTTCCTTGTCATGCTTTTTTTTCTTGTCCCACTTTTTGTTGTGGTCGTCGTGATGTTCTTTACGTTTAGGTTTACCAAACATAAAATGATCCCAGTTCATTTCTTTCACCCCTTTTAAAAAAACTATCTTGCACCATATTGTATGAAGAACTTTTCAAATGGTTTGGGGGAAGTGACTGATTGGGCTAGCGAGAGAGTTGAAATTGGTCGATTTCATTAAAATGAATGAGACCAATGCCCTCAATGGTTAGACGAACGGGGTAGAAAACAGCCTTTTTCTCTGAGAAGAACCAGACTCTATGTGTTTTCACAAGAATGAGTAACCCGTTAACGTCTCCTAGAGGGGAGAAAAACTCACTCCCTTCACGAGCATTAGGTATGTCGATTTCATTTAATCTGTTGGCAAGTGACCTAACTTGATTGGAGACGATACCAATTTCACTAATGTTGATAATACTTGTAGCATTAAAGGGTGCATTCGTTAGTTTAGTGGAGTCCTTGTTTCTAGCAATAAACTCTACAATATTGCCAGCTGGATCCGTGAAATAAAGAGCATGAGCATCCCAATTCTTAAAATAGACCTCATCACTTTCATCATGCTTATTTAAGGTAACAAGTGACTGGATCCATCGCTTAGCTTCGGGAAATTGATCTCGTGGAATATTCATTGCAAAATGGTAGAATGGCTTGCTTCTTTTAGTAGATGACTGATTAAACTCTAGGATTGTGTAGCCGATCTTTACTTGAAAGGATGAGGTATTTTCTTTAAGTAATGGGAATTGTAAAGTCTCTGAGTAGAATAATTTTAGCTGGTGCAAGTGGTCTGTTAGTAAAATTAAGTGGGTTATTTTCATATGTAAAAACTCCTTATGGTTGATAGCTCTTACTTTATACGTGAAATCGGATACAGCCATCGGTCATCCTAAGGAAAATATCTACAACTTTAGTCTTAAAAAAGGAAAGACCTTCCTCTGCATTTGTAGTAAAATGTAAGTCATACAGGCCTCTGTAGCTCTAGAAGGGAAGAGCGCCGGAAAACAATGTGCAACCGGGTCGCAAGGTAAGGGTTTCAGAAGCACCGAAAAGCAAATCAGCTGAGGCAGGTGAAATTCCTAGCCGGTGAAAGTCCGTAGGGAAGCGTGTTCCCCCTAGCCTATGCTTACGAAAGGAGTGCGGGTTCGAATCCCGCCAGAGGCATCGATATCTGTTAAGCAAAACTTTTAAAGCGCCTTTATATGTAATGATCTTTTTATTTTGAAAAACTCAAATGTATTAAATTAATGTTTTTTTCTTGTTTATATATCTGAAAAATGGAATAAAAAAAGAGCCATTAAAGGCTCTAATAAAATTAAAATTCAACTGCTACTTCAACATCTTCTACAGTTTCATATGTTTCCATATCAAATACATGTAGCAACATTTCGAAATCACTTTCAAATAATGGTAAGTCTCCACCTTCGTAATCTTGGATAGATAATTCTGCATCTGCAATTTTGCCACCAGATACGTCTTGGCTCATGGTTAACAGCGTTTCATCTACCATTTTTCCATCTACTGAAACCTCTCGAGCTTGGAAAGTAAGCGTGGAATCAGTTTTATTCTCAACTTCAAAGTTTACTGTAATAGTTTCTTCGTCCCAAAAATCATCATATGCCTTTTCAATACTAACTAAAGTAGCTTTGAAATTATCGTTATCAGTTACAGCTTCATTTAAATCTTTAACAAAACCATCTTCATTACCGTCTTCAGTTGATTCTTCATCAGTAGAAGAATCAATTGAAGTCTCAGTGGCTTCTGTTGTTTCTGTATTTTCAGTATCGTTAGTTGAATTTGAATTTGTATTTTCTGTCTCTCCACAAGCAGCTAATCCAAGCACGCTTATAATTCCAGCAGATAAAAATAATTTTTTCATAATAGTACCCCTTTTATTTATGTATTAATTACAGTAGTACATTATAACTAGGATAATACTTTAGTCATAGTCATTCGACAAAACTAGACAAAAAATATTTAGAAATTCAAAATTAATCTGAATGGGGAGAAAGTAAATAAGAAGCCACTTCTATAGTAAGCTTATTAAACTCTCACCACAAAAGTTCTCGTCAGGAGATCATAAATCGATTGCTTCTTCTTTGTGAATAGAGCGGTACCAATATAAAGAAACATTAGTGCATAGATCAGAATTCCCATTAGGGTATAAGGTACTGGTACTAAACCCTCCTCAAGATATACAAGTCGATACACAAGATAATGCGAAAGCTCCCATGGTAGGAACTTTAAGATTGTACGCATGGTTAGTCTTAAAACAGAGACGGATTTTCCGTGTTGATCCACCACACGAATGTTTGCTTTCTTTTTTCCAAATGATTGTCCAAAGAGGGTTGAATCACTTAGAATAAAGTAAAGTGAGATTGGTAGAGTCACCATTAGAAAACCAGTTACTTGCGCAACCACTAAAGAGCCTGCAAAAAAGGTTTGTAGCGAAGGGAAAACAAGTAGATTAACGAAAGCAAGTAGGGCGAGGTAGCAAATGATCAGAATATAATCGTACATAAATGCTTTAAGCCGAATGAGAAAAGAAGCATAGGTCACTCACACCACCACCATTCTATTTTCTAATTTTATCAATTAAGATTATTTGTTTATCATACCAAATGAATCCCCTAATGAATCTACTTAAAAATGCAGGAGGAACTATGTCTACACTGAAAGCTTATCTCTATACGATTTTGGGAGCTTCCTGCTGGGGGCTGATCGGACTATTTGTCGATCCGCTATACCAAGAAGGATTTACTCCTTGGGAAGTGGTAGCAATACGTGGAATCTTCACGTTTGTCATTCTGTTTCTTTTTATGAGCATATGGTTTAGAAATCAGTTAAGAACAAGAGCACGGGACCATTTAATCTTCGCTGCTTCAGGTATTTGCAGCATCGCGTTTTTTAATTACTTTTATTTTGAGGTCTTTGCACAATCAAATCTGTCACTCGCTGTAACGCTTTTATATACAGGACCTATGTTTGTAGCACTGCTATCAAGAGTTTTCTTTAAAGAGATGCTAACGCCTAACAAGGTGCTAGCTCTCATATTGTCATTAATCGGATGTGCGTTTGTTGTGCAGCTGCTGCCATTTGGTACATCAAGTATTCCTGGATCAGTCATTATCATGGGAGTCCTGTCAGGTTTTTTCTATGCGCTGTATAGTATTTTTACCAAACCGATCACGAGTAGGTACTCACCCTTAACGATTACGACGTACACTTTTTTATATACGAGTGTATTTATGCTCGTGGCCAGTCCCATTACTGAAAAGGCATCTTTGTTCACATCATCGTCTGTTTTAGTACCGGCTTTGTTATTGGCACTTGTTTCAACAGTAGGAGGCTATGTTTTCTATACTACAGGTTTAAAACATTTAGAGGCGAGTAAGGCCTCGATTCTTGCAACGATTGAACCCGTTGTTGCAGTGATATCCAGTGTATTGTTTTTAAATGATGCCTTAAATATCTGGCAGCTTATAGGTATTCTTGCTGTACTGTATTCTGCTGTGCTTGTATCAAAGCGAGGACGTATTAAAAGGCGAACAAGACATGTTGCCTAGAAAAAGGAAGGTTATTTAATATGAATGAATTGACAGATCTTCATGAACATATTTTGAGGGGGAATGTTTCGGAGGCTTTACAGTTCTATCGAAACATGGACTTTAAAACGTTTTATGATTCAATACTATTTGAAGCATTTGAACAACCGTCTCTCAGTTATTATACTTTTGTCTTGTGCTTACTTTCAGAAGACGAAACTGAATCCCTTCATTCCCTAGCTACTAAGCTTCTTATTCATCCGCTTTGTCATATAGAAGGGGCTTACTTTTCAGCTCTTTACCACGTTAGAAGAGCTCTAGAATTAACTTCTTATCAAAGTATCGAAGACTTAGAGATGTTGCTTTTCTTATCGGAAGTTCCAGATCAGGTTGTCTCTATTGAAGAAGCAACTGATGCTGCTTATAAGATCATAGCGCTCGAACCTACAAACCAAATTGCTAAAGAATTCATTAAAAAATCAAGAAGTGAATGAGGATCTCGCGTAAGGAAATGAATCTTTTGGATAAAGGAGCGATACCATGATTAAAACAGGAATGTGTTCGGTCACATTTCGAGAGGAATCAGTGGATCAGGTGATCAAATGGACAAAAGAGTCAGGTCTTAATGGAATTGAATGGGGAGCAGATATTCATGTGATTCCGAGAGACCTTGAACAGGCAGAAGACATTGCACTAAAAACTCAGAAGGCAGGTCTAGAAGTGTTGTCCTATGGATCTTATTATAGGGCAGGGGCTACGCAACATGACTATCCCTTTACTTCCATACTTCAAACTGCCAAAAAGCTCGGTGCACCTTCTATTCGAATTTGGGCTGGTGAAGCGGGGTCTGACGAAGTAACGAAGACTGAACGAAAGCAGGTAGTGGAAGACATTCAAGCCGTGGCAACACTTGCTAGTGAGGTTGGTATTGAGGTTCATCTTGAATATCATGGAGGTACGTTAACAGACACGAGCGACAGTGCAAAAAGGTTAATGGAAGAAATTAATCATTCCAATGTCGCGCTCTACTGGCAACCAGCAGTCGGTCTTACTGTAGAGGAACGTTTAGCAACCATTCAAGAAGTCAAACCTTTTATAAGACATGTGCATGTGTTCAACTGGCAGGAGTATAATCGATTGGCACTGGCTGAAGGTGTTGACGTTTGGCAACTTTATCTTGATCAGCTTTTACTAGTGGATCAACAGATTGATCAACATTTTTTACTGGAATTTGTGAAGGATGAGGATCCGGCGCAATTTAAAAAGGATGCTCAGGTTTTGATTGATCTAATTAAAGAATCAAAAAAGAAGTGAGCCTCGCTCACTTCTTTTTATTGTTCATATTGAATTTTCTCATCTATACTGCCATCCTGCTTATGAATGATAAGCTGTGTTCCTTTGTTTTTGGCGATTTCCTTTCCTCGCTTAACGGCTTCAGCTTTTGTATCCATCACATCAGAAGGTCGGTCTGCGCCCTCAGATTGAACGGCCCAACCACCATCTGGATGAGGAGTAACAAATTGTGGCTTTTCATTTAGTTCAGGTCGCGAGGAGCTCGATCGATTGTTTGAAGGTTTCACTTGTCCGTTTTCTAAAAACGATTGAATTTCTTTTTCACTTGAATTTGAATGCCATTCCTTTGCTTGTTTTGTTGCAATGGGGATGGCATCTTTTTCTTTATACCCATCATCAACCATACTGTTTGCAATCTCAATTGCTTTTTTTCTTGTCGCTTTGTTTAGATTCTTTAATGAATCCGGATAATCATTCAGTGTCCAAGGCATTGTGATCTCCTACTTTCATGTTTTAGATCTATTTCCACATTATCCATCATTCAAACCTCCTGACTCCCTTTATCCATGTAACGCACCAAAACAATACGATTATCGCAGATTTGGATAAAAACTATGTCACGTTTTATCACATAAATCACCAAGTATGAAAAAAGGCTCGTTATGATAATAGAAGATTAAATGAATTCTGAAAAATTAAGGGGTTTGTAGATGTCACAGGAGAAAAGAAGACAACGTCTCGTTTGGATAGGAAATGGTATGGCCGGGATGCGCTCAGTAGAAGATGTTCTTGCTCTTGAGCCTAATTCCTTTGAACTTACGATTATCGGGAGTGAGCCAGTTAGAAGTTATAACCGGATATTACTCTCGTCTGCTCTTCAAGGGGAGGCTACGGTCGACTCCATTTACTCACAGACCGAAACATGGTTTTCAGATCATCAGGTTACATTGTTTCTAGGTGAATCGGTTGAATGGATTGATTCAGATGAAAAAGTCATTCTAACGGATCATCATCGCACGATTCCTTATGATAAGTTAATTATCGCTACGGGCTCCAGTCCATTTGTGCTACCAATACCTGGTCATGATAAAGAAGGTGTGTATACATTTCGGACGATGGATGATTGTCACCAGTTACTTAAGGCATCAACTATGTTTAGGCGAGCAACGGTGATTGGCGGTGGTCTTCTTGGCCTTGAGGCTGCAAAAGGGTTTCTTCGTATGGGCATGAGCGTAGATGTTGTTCATCGGGCCAGTTCTTTAATGGAGCGTCAACTCGATGAGACAGCTGCAGGTCTGCTTCAGCAAGAACTTGAAGCCCAAGGAATGCGATTTCATCTTAATAAGGAAACGACAAGTATAACTGGTCGTGATCGCGTGGAAAGAGTGAACTTCTCTGATGGTGGCTTCATTGATACAGACATTGTAGTCATGTCGGCTGGTGTTAGACCAAACATCGCTCTTGCAGAAAAAAATGGGATCAAAACGAATCGTGGCATTGTTGTTGATGATCGGATGTGTACATCGACACCAGACATATACGCAGTTGGCGAATGTGTGGAACATCGAGAATTGATTTATGGCATGGTTAAACCTCTCTACGAACAAAGTAAAGTACTTGCGCAAGAGCTATGCGGGTTAGATGGTGCGCTTTTTAGGGGAACGATTCTCTCTACTCAGTTGAAGATTCCTGGTGTGGATCTTTTCTCAGTTGGTGAGGTTACATCTAGTGATACAACAAACTCGATCATGTATATGGATGAAGCCAACAACCATTATAAACGTTTATTTTTTAAGGGAGACTGCCTGTCAGGAGCCATTCTCTATGGACAGACACACGGTAGTACAGGACTTGTCGATTTGGTATCAAAACAAACAGAATTGTCTGCTACTGAAAAGAATCAGCTTTTATATACAGAAGGTGACCGTGACTCCCTTATTGCCGATATGTCTTCAAGTGAACTCGTTTGTCAATGCAATGCAGTTTCAAAAAAAGAAATTATCCAAGCGGTACAAAAAGAAGGCTTAGCGACAGTTGATGAGGTCAAATCCTGTACAAAAGCAGCAAGCTCATGTGGTGGATGTAAACCACTTGTTGGTACCCTTTTAACCTACATTCAAAGTGATCAGTTTGAAGAGATCGAGGAGAGTGTCCCTGTGTTATGTGGCTGCACAACATATACGGAATCCGAGATTGTAGAAGGAATGTATAAACACCAACTCACTTCTAAAGAAGCGATTCACACTTTTTATGCTTGGAGAAAAGCTGACGGCTGTGATACATGTGATGAAACACTCGCTTATCATTTAAGCATGTTGGAACCACTATACATTCCATCTCTTCTACAAGAAAATGTAGTGAAGCAAGCAGATGGACATTATGCGGTTTCCCTTCCTTTTAACCAAGGAACAAACGATGCAAAAAGGTTTCAGCAGGTCGCACAATTTCTTGAATTATACCCTCAAGTTCAAGCAAATCTAACTGGTTATTCTGAGTTACAGCTGACAGGTATAAAGAAGAGCGAGCTCCAAAACGTATGGAAAATCTTTTCGATTCCGAGTAAGGCTCCTTTAGAAAATCGATTGCTCATGGCTCACTCACATAATCAGTGCACATGTGATCAATCGGCTGCACGTACCATTTCAAAGCAGGTGAGTGACTCGTTTGCATGGATTCCAATGCCACGCGTAACAACATTGGCTGTGCAAAGCTGTTCACATGGAGTATTGCATGGTGATATTCAAATTTCAAAAACGGTTGTTGGCTGGGAGATTCAAGTTGGTGAAGGGGGAGAGAAGCAATTATTTTACGTTCTACAAACAGAAGCGGAAGTGATTGAATGTCTACCAGTCTTTATCCAGTATTATCGGCAAACCGCTTATTATGAGGAGTCAATTGGGAGCTGGATAAACAGAATAGGGCTGATTCATGTAAGGGAAATGCTTTATGACACAGGCTTTGCCATAGATCGAATGGATGACCTTAACAAAACACGAATGTATGTGAAAAATCATTTAAACCTCGATATGAAGGATATGAAGGAATTGGTTTAACCAAGATGGGTGGGAGTGTTTAGAGTGGCAGATATGCTATTAAGCTACTTTCGAGAGAAACAAAAGCAAACTCAAAAGGAAAAGGTGTATCCTACACAATGCCCCTTTTGTAGTGTTCAGTGCAAAATGCAATTAGTTGAACAAACAAGTGTGACGAGAAAGTCTTATCGTACGGTTGGTTTAATGAATCCCACGTCAAAAGGGAGACTTTGTATAAAAGGGTTACATGCTCATCAGCATACCTTACATGCGGATCGAATTACCCAGCCTTTACTTAAAAAAGATGGTGAGTTTGTTGAGGTAAGCTGGGATGAGGCACTTCACTATATTGCGCAAAACATCCAGGATATTCAAGACAACCATGGAAAGAACGCAATGTCTGTATATGGCAGTGCTTCAATCACAAATGAAGAAGCTTATTTAATGGGAAAGTTCGCAAGGGTGGCACTCCAGACAAAATACATTGATTACAACGGACGATTATGTATGTCTGCGGCTGCCTCAGCAGGTGCGCAAACATTTGGGATGGACCGAGGCTTAACCAATCGATTGGAAGAAATTATGTATGCAGAGTGTATCATCTTAGCTGGAACCAATATAGCTGAATGTCAGCCGACAATCATGCCGTATTTTGAGCAGGCAAAGGAAAATGGAGCCTTTATTATAGCCATTGATCCACGCGAAACAGCAACAACAAAACTCGCTGACCTACATTTAAAGCTTAAACCCGGAACAGACGCAGCTCTTGCAAATGGGTTACTAAAGATCATCGTTGAGGAGCAGATGATCGACGAGGCCTTTATTGAAAGTAGATCTAATGGATTTGCGGATGTGCAGCTACATTTAAAAAGCCTATCATTAGACGATATTTGTGAAAGGACAGGAATTGCACACAAAGATATTTATCGTGCCGCCGTAACATTTGCGCAAAAAACAACAGGTATGATTTTAACCGCAAGAGGAGTAGAGCAACAAACAGATGGATCTCTTGCAGTGCGTAATTTTCTTAACATTCTGATTGCGACAGGCAAGATTGGAAAACAAGGCTGTGGCTACGGTGCAGTAACAGGACAGAGCAATGGTCAGGGCGCAAGGGAGCATGGTCAAAAAGCTGATCAATTGCCAGGGTACCGCTCCATTGAAAATGATGAACACCGAGCCTATGTTGCGGACGTATGGGGAGTGGAAGCGCATGATCTTCCGAGAAAAGGAGTATCAGCCTTTGAGATGATTCAAAAGATGGATCAAGGCGAGATTAAAGGGTTATTTCTTTTATGCTCGAATCCAATTGTCTCCAACCCAAATGCCAGGTTCGTCAAAAAGGCATTAAAAAAACTAGACTTTCTTGTAGCGGTTGATCTGTTTATGTCGGAAACGGCTAAGCTTGCAGATGTGATCTTACCAACTACATCTTATCTTGAAGATGAAGGAACAATGACCAACCTAGAAGGAAGAGTTACGTTACGCGAAGCAGCAAAACCAGCACCTGGAGAAGCGAGGCATGATTGGCAGATCATCTGTGATGTAGCTAAAGCTTTGGGCAAGGAGCGTTTCTTCTCGTATTCCTGTGCCGAGGATATTTTTAATGAGCTAAGGCAAGCAAGCAAAGGAGGTATTGCGGATTACTTTGGAATTACGTATGACAAATTACGTGGTAACGAGGGAATTTTGTGGCCCTGCCCTTCTGAAGACCATCCTGGAACAGGTCGATTGTTTGAAGAGTCATTTGCTCACCCGGATGGAAAAGCCATGATGGTGGCTGTACCAAATGAACCGAAGATCGAGAAGGAGAAGCCTTGTAAAGAATATCCACTTTATTTAACCACGGGAAGAGTGATGGCTCATTATTTGACGGGTGTCCAGACAAGAAAAAGCTCGTCGCTTTCCGCAAGACATTTTGAATCGTTTATGGAAATTCACCCAGAAACGGCGAAGCAAATGGATATTACCGATCAGACGCTTGTACGAATCACTTCAAGGCGTGGCTCCATTGTCGTTAGAAGTAAATGGACCGCAACCATTCGTAAAGATACGGTCTTTGTTCCATTTCATTGGGATGAAAAGCAAAACGTCAATCGACTTGTAGAAGACAAGCTCGATCCTACATGCCGCATGCCAGGATTTAAAGTGAGTGCTGTTCAAGTCGAACCTCTAGATCGTTAAGGCTAACTATATTAGGAGTGGAGTGAGAGAGATGAAACTATCAGACTTAAAAAAGAGTGGCCATGCCCCATCATTGTTTTCTGCTTTTTTATACTTTGATGTCAGCTTTATGATTTGGGTTATGCTTGGCGCGTTGGGTGTGTACATTACAAATGACTTTGGGTTAAGTGCTTCTCAATTAGGATTAATCGTTGCTATTCCTATTCTTACAGGGTCTGTGTTCCGTATCGTAATGGGGGTATTAACTGACCGATTTGGTCCTAAAAAAACCAGCATCGGTGGAATGATTGTAACGATGATTCCCTTACTTTGGGGATGGCTACTTGGCACGTCCATTGCTGAGCTTTATCTCATTGGAATTCTATTAGGTGTAGCCGGTGCCAGTTTCTCAGCTTCACTACCAATGGCAAGTCGTTGGTACCCTCCAGAATTACAAGGGCTTGCCATGGGGATTGCTGGAGCAGGTAATAGTGGAACCTTACTTGCCACACTATTTGGTCCTAGACTTGCAGAGATTGTTGGATGGAATGGAGTAATGGGGCTGGCATTAATTCCACTCTCACTCGTTTTACTTTCATACACGCTTATGGCAAAGGAACCACCGAATCAACCAAAACCAAAGCCCTTAAAAGAATACTTTGTGGTCTTTAAGGAACGTGATACGTGGTTTTTCTGTTTACTCTATAGCGTCACCTTTGGTGGATTCGTTGGATTGTCGAGTTTTCTTAGCTACTTCTTTGTCAGTCAATACACTCTATCTCCTGTAAGAGCAGGTGAATTCGTGACCATTGTTGTCGCAGCAGGTAGTTTTCTAAGGCCAGTAGGAGGATTTATTGCGGACAAGATCGGCGGAGCAAAATTACTTTATTTCTTATTTGTTGGGATGACAATCTGTATGCTGACTGTCAGTACGTTGCCACCGCTTCTTTTTGTAACGATTGCTCTATTTATTGGCATGGGTTGCCTTGGTATGGGAAATGGGGCAGTGTTCCAGCTAGTCCCTCAACGCTTTCAAAAAGAGATCGGTATGGTCACGGGAATTGTTGGAGCAGCAGGAGG
Source organism: Alkalihalobacillus sp. FSL W8-0930 (assembly GCA_037965595.1). Classification (NCBI taxonomy): domain Bacteria; kingdom Bacillati; phylum Bacillota; class Bacilli; order Caryophanales; family Bacillaceae; genus Alkalihalobacillus; species Alkalihalobacillus sp. FSL W8-0930. Next base: position 1,560,731 of record CP150183.1, read on the forward strand.
GATCGGTGGTTTCTTCCTTCCGAATATTCTTGGGATTTTAAGAGATTTGACGGGTACGTATGCAAGTGGATTTATCGTTTTTGCGATGGTCACTCTGCTAGCTGTAGGTATTTTAGCCTTTGCGCAGGCATCGTGGAGAAAGCAGTGGAAGGTTGCAAAGGCGAATAAGAAGGCGATTCAAGTATAACCAATAAGAGAGTCTAGAGTAAGGAATGGTGAAGAATGGTTGCCATTTAAAAGGGTTTAAGAGAGGTCTTGTAGAAGATCTTCTCTAAATCTAAGCTCTAGACTCATCTTTTAGTTATAGAAAGAAAGGTTGTTTCCTATGAAATACAAACCAAAAAAAATTTATGGTATGGTCTTATGTTATTACCGATAAGATAAAGGATATGTAAGGAGTGTCAGGATGAAGAGTTTTCTTTTAATGATTGCATTTATGTTTTTTGGCGTAGTAGGAGGATATTTAGTTCCTTTATTTTTGCATGATATTGTTGGTTTTCCTATTGAACTCCCAATATGTGTGTTACTTGGTCTAGTATTATCAATGCAAGTCTTAAATTACATGACTCAAACTGGCTTGTTAGAAAAGATAGCAAAGAGAATAACATGAACATAAAGATATTCTTATGTTATAGAAGTCGTTCATTCTTCTTTCTTTTACTCATAATAAAAAAGAAAATGCTCCAAACAAGTGTTGTTAATATAAGAGGAGAAATCAAAAAAGCAAATAGTAAAAGTGTAGAGCCATGCCCCGACATTGTATCTGGTACCTCACCATATCTTGATAACTCATCGGTATATTTAGCAAACTTGGACCTTCCATTTGCCTCCATCACAAAGTAAAGAACAAAAAGAATGACTGGAGGAGCAAAAAGATATATTTTGTCTTTAGCCATCTTATAAATAAGGTAGATTACCGGAAAAGAAATGGCTATATAAATGAAAAAATAAACTGTAATAACTCCATTAAATCCACTCTTTCCATAATGAATCATCACTTCTAGCATGAACTCATTTCTCCTCTACTAACAAAGTGTAATCCTTCAATTAATATCATCTGTGCTACTTCCCATAAGAGACTGTATAAATGGTAATATATAGATTATACATAATAGTTGTGGAGGAGATACAGATGAAGGTCATTTTTTTATTCGGCCCACAAGCTGTTGGTAAGATGACAATTGGTGAAATTCTATCAAAGGAACTGGATTTACCATTATTATTCAATCACATGACTTTAGATGCCATAGCTCCTTTTTTAGGATGGACGAAAAAAACATTTGAACTGTCCAATCAATTACGGAAAGATATCTTTCGTGAAATGGTTGCTCAGCAAGATAACAAGGGATTAATCTTCACATTTGTATGGGCGCTCGATCATAAGGAAGATTCTAAAGAAGTAGAGCGATTCAAACGTATTTTTACGGATTCTGGAGTTGACGTTTTGTTTGTAGAGCTTGAAACGACACTTGAGGAACGCTTACGACGAAACCAATCAGAGAACCGTCTGGCTAAAAAGCCTTCAAAAAGAGATCTGAAGCAAAGTGAAGAGGAGCTTTTAACAAGTAATCAAAAGCACCGGCTGAACTCATTACCGGGCGAAATAAAAGAACCCTATTATTTTCGCTTGGATGTGACAAATATTAGTGCGGAAGAGGCTGCTAGAAAGATCATTTCGGAGAATCAACTGTATTTAAAAACAGGGTGTTCCGAATGAACTGTTTAGGCTGTCGATTAGCAAATAAAAAAGAACCTATTCACTTAATTTATGAGAACGATTTAATTAGTTGTTTCTTAGATCATGACCCATTCAACGCAGGTCACACATTAATTCTTCCAAAAAATCATGTGGAAGATCTAGACGAACTAGATGAAGCGACTGCTCAATCGATTTTAAAAGCGTCTATGAACATTTCTAAGATTCTAAAATTGTTATACAAACCTGATGGAATAACTATTTGTCAAAATGGAGGCGTGTTTAGTGAATTAACACATTTTCATTTGCATGTTGTTCCGCGCTTTATAGATCAATCGTTTGCTACGTTTTATTCTGATGAGCCGTTTGATAATGAGCATCTTAAGCAGCAATTTGTAACGATTAAAAACCAATTAAAGAAAGCATTAAGTGAGATGTAAGTTTGGAGGTAAGAACATGAATATTGAAGAGCAACTTTATCATGCTGCGAATGAACTACTTAACACTCGTTATCCAACAGGTTGGGGAGGAGCTGCTGCTTTGGCACTGGAGGATGGAACGATCCTAACAAGTGTAGCCCCTGAAGTAATTAATGCAAGTACAGAATTATGTATAGAAACGGGTGCTATTCTTGAGGCTCATAAATGGAATAAGCGCGTAACACATTCTATTTGCTTAGCTCGAGAAGATGAGAGCGCGAAACCAAAGGTTCTAACTCCCTGTGGCGTCTGCCAGGAAAGACTCTTTTATTGGGGAGATGAGGTGCGAGTGGCGGTTACAAAGCCTGAGTTGGACTTAGAGTTTAAAGCTCTCTCCATCGTTCAACCTTATCACTGGAGAAAAGCTTATACAGGAGATCAGGTATGAATCTAGTAAATGGCTCAAATGACATGTTAGAAGAAATCCTATCTCGCCCTCTTTTTGCACATTTATCCACGGTAGAGAAGAACGAACCACGTGATTCACCAGTATGGTTTTTGTGGGAGAATGAAAGGATATGGATTCTGGGAAGCTACCAATCTAATTCATTTACAAGACGTATTGAAAAGGAACCTAATTGCGCAGTAGGTATTGTAGATTTTAATCGAGAGACTGGACTTGTTCATCACGTAGGGTTACGTGGAAAAGCCGAGCTCCAATCTCATCAAGAGGATAGAGCAAAGAGGTTATTTAAAAAATACATGGGACACGAAAAACACTGGGATCCTAGATTTAAAGCGGTTTTAGGTGACTCTGACTGGTTACTCATTTGTTTTACCCCAAATTCAGTTGTCGTAAGAGATCAGTCGTATCAACTTATTAAATAATTTCATGTACCGCATTTGAATCTTTCATCTGAGGAGGCCATATGAATTTAGGAAAACCGATCGCTAAAGGAAACACTGCAACCATGTATAAAGTTAATGGGCAAATGGTTAAGGTGTTTAATCAAAATCTGGATGCAAAATATGTTAAATATGAAGCGACTAAGCAAAGAATCGTTTTCCAGACAAGTCTCTATGTCCCTGAAGTAATCGAACTGAGTGAGGTAGAAGGAAAACAAGCGATAATCATGGAATACATAGAAGGGACGACACTCGGTGAGCTTTTTCAAGAGAATGATGAACAGGTAAGAAGTTATCTTGAACAATCTATAGACGTTCAAAGGGCTATTCACCAGATTACAAGCACTAAGTCGTTAGAAAAAATGAGTGATAAGTTAACAAGACAAATTTACGAGGCTCCTTTACTAAGTACAGCACAGAAAAAAGATTGTCTTTTACTCATGAACTCTGTTTTTAATGGAGATACGCTCTGTCATGGGGATTTTCATTTGTTTAATCTAATAAAAACCTCTACTAAAGAAATTGCAATTATTGATTGGATTGATGCTTCCATGGGAGATTCACGCGCCGATGTATGTCGTTCGTATCTTTTGTATACACAGCATTCAATAGAGCTAGCTGAGTTATACCTAGAGATTTATTGTGACCGAAGTGGTAAGACTAAAGAGGAAATTTTGCAATGGTTGCCAATCATTGCGGCAGCTCGCTTATCTGAACATGTTCAGACAGAGGATTCAAAGCGATTGGTGCAATATGTAGAGTCATTTCTTTCGTGAAAAGGAGAGCAAGTATATGTCAAGCGACCAACCAGGGATTTCATTCATCTATCCAAACGATTGTGGGAATTCACCTAAAACAGTAAGATTGAAGGAGATTTTTCAGTCGTTAATTGAGGGGAATCTGGAGATTTTTATTGAAAGCATCGAAGAAGAAGTACAATGGAATCTGATAGGCGATAGGCAGATAAAAGGAAAAGAAAACGTTGTACATAAGATTAAATCGTTCTCGTTAGAACAACTTAACACGCTGACTCTAAAAACAATTATTACACATGGGAAATTAGGATCTGTCAGTGGAACAGTTAAGCTGGAAGATACTAATGAAATCGATTTTTCAACAACCTTTCTCTTTAAAAGTGCTGGTTCAAAGTCAAAGATAATTGAAATCGACTCTTATATTATTGGAATAAACCGCTCTTAATCATTTGGCATGTAAAAAAAGTAGCTAGTCGATTGATTTGCTTCAATCATCCAGCTACTTTTTTGTGTGTTCTTATGTAAACAAATACGGCAAGAAGGAGTAAAAAGAAAGCCATTAGACTTGCACTAGCAAATAAGAAAGGGTAGGGGAAAAAGTGCCGATCAAATGCGTAGTGAATGTATTCCAGATGTGAAACGTCACTTGGGGCAATGATCTTGTCAAATCTTTGTAAACTAAAACGTAATTCCGTCCCTACATACCAAGTCATAATAAGCGAAAAAGTTGCGAGCATCAAACATAAGCCGATTGGTATGGAAAATTTATAAAAGATACGGTTCACCTCCATATACTATTCCATTTATTATAATGGAAGGATTGATGTAATGTTTGTCGAAAAGTGAGAAATAAGAAAAAATGCCAAAAGAGAGTAGGGTAGTGTAAATCTTTAGGAAGGATGTGGTTGAATGACACATGCTCTAAGCATTGGTGGAACTGGAATGCTAACAGTAGCAACGAGTTGGCTGGATGGGCATTTTGAACACTTGAGTGTTATTGGACGAGATAAAAGAAAGGCTCATGAATTAATTAAAAACCACAAGTCCCAATTTACTTTTCATGAAGTAGATTACCAAGACACGGAGAAACTTATAAATACCATTGAACAGATTCATACAAGAGCGCCCTTTGACTACATCATTGCCTGGGTACATAGTGGAACAGCTCCTGATGCACTTCCATCTGTTTTAACTACAATCGAACAACATCAGCATATTCCTTATCGTTTATTTCATATAAAAGGAAGCACTCATGCATTAAAAAATAACCCCTTGCCTGTGCCTGCAAATTGTTTATACCGCGAAGTCATCTTAGGTTTTCAATATAACGGGGCACACTCAAGATGGCTGACTCACTCAGAAATCTCTAAAGGAGTTATTGCAGCAATTCAAGAGGATGCAGAATCAACAATCATTGGAGTTCTATCCCCATGGGAAAAGCGTCCGCATTATAGAAAAAATCATTAAAGCAAATGCTTTAATGATTTAAAAATAGTCCGAGAACCAAGGCTCATTATTTGGAATAATCTGTTCTAAGAACTGAATGGCTTCCTCTGAAGCAGAAAGACGCCCAACCTCTTTTAAATGGGATGCTTTTTTATAGTTGAGTAGCATCGTACACAACGTTTGAATATCTGTCTTGATCACATGCTCCTGTTGCTCTTTTGATTCGGTTAGTTTGTTTTTGTTGTCCCACTCAAATGAGAACGTTCCATTGTTCCATTCAAGTATCGGATCGGTTAATTCAAGTGTGAAGCCGGATTTAGGTTGATTTGTAAACGGAAATTCCAATAAGAACTCCTTCGCATCAACGATTCTCGCCATATAGTAAGGAGAAATCTTTTCTTCTATCTCGCCATCCTCTAAAAAAAAGGACAATGGTTCATTTTGGAAGATTTTCCCTTCAACATAATAAACCATAGAGAAGTGCGCTCCAATAAAGTTCCACAATCCTCTTCTTGCATCTTCATTATTAAAGATCATTTCACGTACATAGAAGGTTTCATTCTCCACTTTGTAATACATGTATCCGGTCGGTTCATGATGTTCGTTGTAGTAGACACAAGCGGAGAGCTCCTCGCGTTCCCAACGGAAATGCTCATCCCAGGCTAAATCGTTCCGAATCATCGCTGCATTTTCTTTTCGCGAGAATTGATCATATGCTTGTTTGATATCTGGGTGATCCCACTTCACGCGTTCCATTCGCCCAGCGACTTCATAAGGCTTCGGAATTTGTGTATCTCTTACTTTATAGGTGATGACATCAGAGATAATTTCCCAGCCTTTTTTTCTGTAGTAAGGAATGGAGTAAGGGAAGAGATACGAAATGTGTTGCCCGGCATCTCTCATGTTTTTAAGACCTTGTTTCATTAAGTCATTCATGAGTCCAAGTCCTGCGTACTCAGGATACGTTCCAACTCCTGTTACGCCGCCCATCTTAAATGCTTTCCCATGAATATTCACATCGAAAGGATAAATAACTAATTGTGAGACTAGCTTCTCCCCAGCAAACCATCCAAGACCATCACACTGTTCAAGCACAGGTTTTTTCCATTGCATTGGATGTTGTCCTTGAATTTGAGCAAGATCCTGATTTGTTACTTGAAAAACATAGGTTAATAATTCGGCAGATTGGTCCACGTGTTGAACATTCAATGATCGAATATCCAACGAACGCTTTATCTCCTGCTTTGACATACATTTCACTGTCCTTTTTTATCCGTTTCATTTAATGTAACATAAAATGTAACAAAAATCCTTTTGAATGGATGGAATATAGAAACAACATTATGAGACGAGGTTCCAAGGACAAGAAGGAATAACAGAGAATTTGTCGAATGTTTAATACTGATGATCTCTCGACTAACTAGGAGATGAGAAGCCTATGATTCTTAGACCAATGGCTGTAGCCTTTCTTATAAATGAATATCAAGAGGTTTTGTTCTTAAGAAAAAAAGATAACGCCACATTTTTACCAGGCTACTTAGTACCTGTAGGAGGCCATATGGAACCGGTTGAAATAAATGAGCCTCTACGTAGCTGTTATCGTGAGATTGATGAAGAAACAGGCTTACATAAAGATCAAATTGAACATCTTCATTTGAGATATATCATTCATAGAATCAAAGGGTTACATGATGTAAGAGTTCAGTACGTCTTTTTTGGAAAAGTTTCTACCCATTCGCCTCTAGTAAGTAGCGAAGAGGGAACAGTGGAATGGGTGTCTTTTTCTAATCTCAATCTAAACGAGGTATCTGAGACTACAAGGGAGCTGATTGCTCATTACAAATCGCACCAGCAGTCAGAGTCTATTTACGTTGGATCTATGTGTAAGGAGAATGGTCAGCCTGCAATGAATTGGAGTATTCTAGAAGACTGGGAACATTAACATCATAAAAACATAACGTTAAAAGTAAGGTGATCTAATGTCAGACGTAAAGCTCTATACATTATGTATTGTTCAAAATGAAAAAAAGGAAATTCTTCTTATCAATCGCCCAGATAAGCTGGGCTTTCCGGGCTACATTGGTCCAGGTGGGAAAGTAGATTTCCCAGAAAGTTTAACCGAGGGAGCTATTCGTGAGGTTTGGGAAGAAACTGGGTTGCACGTTCGTGATTTAGAATACAAAGGTCTTGAGGAGCATTCAGATCCTGATAAAGGAACGCGGTATATGGTCTTTAATTATCTCTCCACATCCTTTGAAGGTGAGTTATTAGAAAATCCACCTGAAGGAGACTTGCACTGGGTTTCAATAGAAGAAGCCTTCAACTTACCGATGCAAGATTGGTTTAAGCGAAGGCTGGAATTGTTCTTTAAGCCCGGCACATTTGAAATCCATTCCATTTATAATGAAGAGAAGGATGAATTAATAAAAGAAACAATTAAAGCTCTATAAAAAATATACATTTAAAAACTACGAATGAGTTGATTCACCAGCATCCACATGTAGCACTTGAGCTGTCACAAGCCTTGAATCATCGGAGGCTAAGTAAACATAAGTGGGTGCAAGCTCAAACGGCTGGCCGACTCGATCAAACAGGTTTCCACCATGTAATGCGTTTTGATCTGCTGAGAAACTCGCGGGAATAAGAGGGGTCCATATTCTTCCTGGGGCTACGGCATTTACTCGAATGCGTTTATCAGCGAGATTCTTCGCAAGAGAACGAGTCCAGCCGACCATGGCTCCCTTTGTGGCAGTATAATCGATTAGCTGTGGCTGTCCCGCATACGTTACAACGGAGGCGGTACCAATAATAGAACTTCCCGCTTTCAGATGGGGGAGTGCTGCTCGTGTAGTGTAAAAATGAGAGTAGATATTTACTTTAAACGTATCATCAAACTGTTCATCCGTTATATCCATTAAGTCTAGTTGCTGAAACTGGATGCCTACATTATTCACCAGTATATCTAGCTGCCCAAACTTCGCTACGGTATCCTCAACGATTTTGGCACAGTGCGCCTTATCACGTACATCTCCAGGGAGCAAAAGACATTCTTGATTAAAGTGCTCAATTCGCTTCTTGGTTCTTTGGGCATCTTCCTCTTCATCTAAGTACGAAATGGCAACATTTGCGCCTTCCTTTGCAAAGGCAATCGCTGCTGCAGCGCCAATCCCACTGTCTCCACCAGTAATAAGCGCAACTTTTCCTTTCAACTTTCCACTTCCTACATAGTTAGGGTTTTCAATGATTGGCTTAGGAACCATTAGCCCCTCAAGCCCAGGCTGCCTGAGTTGACGCTGCTCTGGATTACTTAATGGAACCTCTTCGTAGCGCGTAATGGTTCCATACTGAGGATAGATGGGGTAAGGATCTGTTTGCTTATGCTCTTCAAACCAGTCTTGCATTCTTTTAATATAATCCAGCTCTTCTGGTGTTGGTTGTTCTGGCATTTCTCTTTTACTCATAGATAAACCTCCTACTCATTTTACTCCTTTCAGCGTATGTAAGGGCGGATGTACCCGTGCATTTTTTGTTTTGAAAAAAAGGACAGTCTCTGTTGTGACGATACATGAATAGGGTATTAAAAAGGGGGACATGTGATGAATCCAGTTGTCATCTATCCAGACATAACACTTTTACTCATTAACCAATCAGATGAGGAGGTTCAAGTACAATTTGCAGAATCGACATTCAGCTTACCGAAAATTGGCCCAAGACCTCCTTATTATGCAAATCCGCGTATTGAGCCTGAATATCCTGTTGTATGAGGGATAAGAGAAGAATGTCGAATAAGACATTCTTCTTTTTTTGTGAATTCACTGAACATTCATGTTTTAAGTGGGGAATAACGGGAAGAGGAGGAGAGATTCTATTTTATAGGAGGTTTTTATTTGTTTAAACGGATTGACAAACTTCAGATTGATTTACCGAAACTGGATCAGCCGGACCCAGAATCAGCAGGGGTTGTACAAGAACTGTTAGGTGGAAGATTTGGTGAGATGTCGACGCTGAACAATTACATGTTTCAATCGTTTAACTTTAGAAGTAAGAAGAAACTAAGACCTTTCTATGAATTAATTGCGAGTATCACGGCAGAGGAATTCGGCCATGTTGAGCTCGTATCCAATACGATCAATCTTTGTCTTGATGGGTCTGTTGGAAACGGAAGTACAAATCCTGACGATACCCCACTCGGAGCCGCACTTGGACTTGGAAACAAGTTTAACTTTGTACTCGGTGGACAGAATGCCATTCCAGCAGATTCTACTGGGAAGCCTTGGACAGGCGACAACGTTTTTTCAAGTGGAAACCTTGTAAATGATCTGTTGCACAATTTTTACTTAGAGTGTGGAGCACGAACACATAAGATGCGTGTCTATCAAATGACAGAGAATGAAACAGCAAGAGAACTAGTTGGATACTTATTGGTTCGAGGAAGTGTACATGCTGTAGCCTATGCGAGAGCCCTTGAAGAGGTCACAGGAGTCAACATGATGAAAATGCTCCCTGTCCCAAATCTGGATAATAGTAAGTTTGATCATGCAAGAAAATATGAGGCATTAGGTGAACACCGTAAGCTGTATCGCTTTAGTGACGATGATTATAAATTATTAGACCGAATTTGGACAGGTCCAACACCGATTGGTCCAGAGGGTCAATTGGAAGTTGTGGATGGAACTCCGGAAGGCGCTGAGATACCAGATCTGGATCAGGTACCCGAAGAGTTCGCACCAGGATTTGATGAAGAGCAATTCAGAGAATTATCAAAACGACTGCAATATGAAGCAGGCATCAGGTAAGGGTTTACATTGTTTTTGCTGAAAAATAAATAAAAAAAGATTCAACACACGAAACCCGTATGATTCTCACATGAGGACATCCGGGTTTCGTGTTTTTTGTGAGAGTTAGAAACGAACAATTCATGGTACGAGAGAGTTTATCGTAATTAGCTCCGTCACTCATTCATTTAAATGTTCGTGTTTAACTAGATCTAGATTTATTGTATAAAATCTTAAACTTGTTGGAAACTTTTTAAATGTAGCAATTAGTCTGAATTTCTTTTATACTGATTGGCGGACAAACTTACGAAGATTGTCGAATAGCATAAGATTAGGAGTTTTTTTGGTGTCTAATAAAGTTCCATTTTCATTTACGATTGTCATTGGTTTAATGTTATTTGCATTATTTTTCGGTGCAGGAAATTTGATTTTTCCAGCCATGCTTGGTCAGTCAGCTGGTGAGTCTTTATGGACGGCAAATGCAGGCTTTTTAGTTACAGGTGTAGGGTTGCCACTATTGGGTGTTTTAGCGTTTGGATTTTCTGGTAAGGAAGATCTTCAGGCTTTAGCAAGTCGAATTCATCCAACGTTTGCATTGATTTTTACGACCATTCTTTACTTATCCATAGGACCATTTTTTGCGATACCGAGAACCGGTGGGGTTTCATTTGAAGTGGGTGTCAAACCTTATTTGCCCGAGAGTATGGCAAGTGTTGGTTTAATCATCTTTACCCTGTTATTCTTTGCTTTAACTTGTTTGATTTCTCTGAATCCAGATAAAATTATTGATATAGTCGGAAAAATACTAACTCCTATTAAATTAGTTTTTATCGGAATCTTAGTGGTTGTTGCCATTGTTAATCCACTCGGAAGCTTTCAAGCTCCCGTAGGACCTTATATTACACAACCTTTCTTCAAAGGGTTCCAAGAAGGATATTTGACAATGGATACGCTCGCTTCATTCGTATTCGGAATTATGATTATCCAAGCGATTAAACAAAAAGGTGCAAGTACAAAGAAACAAATGATGGCTGTTTGTTTAAAAGCAGCAGGAATTGCGGCAGTGATCTTAATTGTACTCTATACTTCTTTTTCATTCCTTGGTGCTTCAAGCGTAGAGAGAATTGGATATGCGGATAATGGGGGAACTGTTTTAGCGCAGGTCTCAGCGATTTATTTTGGTGAATATGGAGCGATTCTACTTGGCTTGATGATAACTGTTGCTTGTTTGACAACAAGTGTTGGTCTGATCACGTCATGCTCCACCTATTTTAATAAGCTATTCCCATCTATTTCATATAAGAAATTTGCGGTGATTTTATCTGCTTTTAGTATGGTTGTAGCGAACGTAGGTCTAACGCAATTAATTGCGATCTCAGTACCGGTAATGACTGTGATTTATCCTGTTGCCATTGTGCTTATCTTTTTAACCTTTTTACATCCATTATTTAAAGGTAGTCGCTTGGTCTATCAAGGAACCATTCTCTTTACGTTAATTGTGAGTATATTTGACGGCTTAGAGCAGGCCGGATTATCGATCTCATTCATTCATCGATTTTTTGAGAGCTTCCTTCCATTTTATAGTCTAGGTTTAGGTTGGGTAATACCTGCTATTGTTGGAGGAATTGTTGGATACGTATTGAGCTTCCTTGCAGGTGGTAAAAGACAGTTTGTTGAAAATTAAGTTAGAGAAGAACCATTCCAGATAAGGAATGGTTCTTTTTTTATATAACTACTATACAAATAACCGAATAACCGCCATAGCTATCACACCTGTAAGTACGGTAAAAGATAAACTTTTTGTAGTAAGAGCAACAATAAGCGTAGGAACAATTGCCATAACTGCTGTTGCGTTGATATGGACAGCGCCAAATTCACTGTCTAAAAGGAGTTCATCCATAACTAATGCAGTTAAGATACATACAGGGATATAGGTAAGCCACCGTAAAAAAGGGTCAGGTAATTCAAACTGTCGCACGAAAATAAACGGAAGGATTCTAGGTAGTAGTGTGACGAGTGCACAACCGATAATGATCCAGAAAAAGTAAGCATTCATGATGGTTCAGTCACCACCCCAATTGTAGCTGCAATTACTGTCGATAAAAGCACAGCAATGTGTGAAGGAATAAACAGACTAAGCCCAATCATTAAAATCGCCACACATAGTACGATCTTTAAATAATGTGTGAACTTAGATTGTGTCACTGCGTTAAGTTGTAAAATAAGAAGCGCTACAAACATGGCAGCTAGTGCGAAATCTAATCCGAGCGCTTCGGGGTTTGTAATCCACTGGCCAAACAGCGCTCCGATAATCGTGACGAGCGTCCAGCATAAATAAGCTGTAATATTTAGTCCATTCATCCACTTATCTTGCAAAGAGTGATCTTTGGCAGCTTTTGTTGATGCAACTCCAAACGTTTCATCTGTAATTAATGCACCAATCCCAATATTTTTTAGCAATGAGTGCTTCCTGAATTGAGGAGCTAATGTTAAACATAATAGTAAGTGCCTTAAATTTACGATGAAGGTTGTAAGAATAATGGCGGAGATTGGAGCTTGCGCAACAATTAGAGCACAGATGATGAATTGGGCTGCCCCAGCATAAACAAAAATAGATAAAAGGGCGAGCTGCCAAACACTTAAGCCAGAAGCTGTGCCGACAATTCCAAAAGCCAGGCCAACACTCATGTAACCAAACAAAGTAGGAATACAGTCTTTAACACCTTGTACATACGTGTTTGACTCAAGTACATAAGGAGATGCTTTTTCAATAGCCATTTCTACTTCCTTTCCAACGATCTTAGGTGTGAAATTGAACATTCGTGTAGTATAATGATCATAAAGGGTAAGATAACGACCGTTCTATATATAATACACAATGAACGTTATATTGTATAGATTGAAAGGAGAAAAAATGGAGGAAATCCAATTCATTCTTGCTAGAAACTTAAAGACAATTAGGGAAAAAGAAAAATTAAGCCTAGAAAAACTCTCGCAGTTAAGTGGAGTTAGTAAAACAATGATTGGTCAAATTGAACGTGGAGATTCAAGTCCAACCATAACAACGATCTGGAAAATTGCGAACGGACTTAAAGTATCCTTTTCTTCATTAATTGATAATCCGCAGCCTGAAAGCAAAGTGATCCTACGAGAAGACGTAAGAGCTGCTACGGAGGATGAAGGACGATATCGTGTGTTTCCGATTTTTCCTTTTCATGAGGAAAAGCGATTTGAAGTGTATCGCCTAGAAATTGATAAAGGCGGGAAAAACGTATCCTCTGCTCACAAGGATGGAACAGAGGAATATATCACCGTTTATGAAGGCGAAACAACCATTACTGTGAATGAACAGACGTATGTTTTACGGACAGGTGATTCCATTCGTTTTAGAGCAGATCGCCCTCATACATATCTTAATACTGGTAAAGTGATGGCTAAATTAAGTGTAACGATCTATTATCCTAGTATGTAGGAAGAAAACTCTGCTCAAAGGATAAGCAGAGTTTTTTTGATTATATCTTAAAATACTACTTGCTCATCATTTCACAATGTGATAATCTATATACAGAAACACAGAGAAGAGCATAATAAAAACTCTTTTGTGAAATACTGAACAATTATATGCTCATTATTTCACATACTAATTTTATTGGAGGAATGGAACATGAGAGTACTTGTTATTGGATGCACACATGCTGGAACAGCAGCTGTTACAAATATGAAGAAGCTTCACCCGGACGCTGAGGTTATTGTATATGAACGAAATGATAATGTTTCATTTTTATCATGCGGAATTGCACTTCATGTTGGTGGTGTTGTAAAACAAGCGGACGATCTTTTCTATTCTTCACCGGAAGAGCTTGAAAAAATTGGAGTAACAATGAAAATGAAGCATGAGGTTCTCAGCATTGATACAGAGGCGAAGAAAGTAAGGGTTCGTGATATCGAATCGGATCGTATGGTAGAGGATCATTTTGATAAACTGGTCATGGCTACAGGCTCATCTCCAATTATCCCGCCTATCACTGGAGTAGGCCTACAAAATATTCAGCTTGCAAAAAATTATCATCAAGCAAAAGAAATCATAAAAAAAGCTGAAAATGCGACAAATATTGCAGTCATTGGTGCTGGATATATCGGTGTTGAATTAGTAGAAGCGTTTGAAGCATTCGGGAAACACGTAACTTTTATTGAAGGCGCAGATCGAGTACTAAATAAATATTTGGACGCCGAATTCACTGAGGTTATTGAGCAAGAACTTAGTGAACATGGAGTAAACCTAGCTCTTAATGAAACTGTAGAGCAATTTGTAGGAGACGCGGAAGGAAAAGTCCAGTCAGTCATTACCTCAGAAGGCACATACGAGGCAGATCTAGTGTTACTGTGTGTTGGATTTAAGCCGAAAACGGATCTATTAAAAGGTAAAGTAGATATGTTACCAAATGGCGCTTTAATTGTGAATGATTATATGCAAACAAGCCATCCGGATATCTATGGAGCAGGGGATAGTTGTGCCGTGTATTATAATCCTGCAAAGACACATGCTTACATTCCGCTTGCTACAAATGCCGTGCGGATGGGTACGTTAGTTGCACATAATATATCAGGTCCAACGATTAAGTATCGAGGAACGCAAGGAACTTCAGGGTTAAAGCTTTATGATTTGAATATGGCTTCAACGGGAGTGACTGAAGCTAATGCTTTCTTTTTCGGATTGAATGTGAAAACAATCACAATTGATGAAGCGTATCGCCCTGATTTTATGCCTACAGCTGAGGATGTAAAATTAAAATTAGTATATGGGGCTGAAACACTTCGTTTAGTGGGAGCGCAAATTATGTCCAAAGTGGATTTAACCCAAGCGATGAACACATTATCCGCTTGCATCCAGCAGAATATGACAATTGAAGACCTGGCCTTTGTTGATTTCTTTTTCCAGCCTCATTACAATCAGCCTTGGAATTATCTTAACAAAGCGGCTTTACAAGCACTAGATCAAGAGCGACAGGCAGCGGTTTTCGTTTAACTGCTCCATAAGAAACTGGGAGAAAGAAATAAACTAGAAATTGGCGAATGATTCGAGTGCAGAATCATTCGCCTTTCGTGATTTTAATTGAACGAGCGGAGGGATTCTCCTGTAGCGGATTATTTGCTATATTCGTGTTTTACTCGCTACATTAATAATATATCCCGCCCAATTTTTTATTTAAAGTATGTCAAAAGGAATTTAAATCATATTTATGATAGGATTAAATTTGTCTCATACTACCTAGTGTGATGATTGTTCTTAAGTGAAGGGTTGGATTGAAATGGATGTCATGTTTACGGTCTTATTGTTATTTTTTATTATTGGATTATCGAATGTTATTCAACGGTTTGTTCCGGCGGTTCCACTTCCTCTGGTTCAAATAGCAATTGGTGTCATCATATCGATTAGTCCTTCGGGATTGCATATACCGCTTGAGCCCGAATTATTTTTTGTATTATTTATTGCGCCATTATTATTTAACGATGGAAAAGTAACGCCACGAGATGAACTGTGGAAGTTAAGAAGACCCATTCTTTTGTTGGCTCTTGGACTGGTGTTTGCAACAGTTGTTGTTGGAGGAACCTTTATCCACTTTTTAATTCCTTCGATTCCGCTACCAGCTGCTTTTGCCCTTGCCGCAATTCTTTCACCAACAGATGTTGTAGCCGTTGGTTCAATTGCCAGTCGTATGCATATGCCTAAAGGAATTATGAGGCTGCTTGAAGGCGAAGGTCTTATGAATGATGCGTCTGGATTAGTTGCTTTTAAATTTGCAGTAGCAGCTACGGTGACAGGCTTCTTTTCTATTTACCAAGCTACAGGAAGCTTCCTTCTTATCTCGCTAGGAGGACTTGTCTCAGGTGCGGTTTTTGCGCTGTTTATCATTTGGATCAAAGTATTATTGCGGAGATTTGGTCTGGAGGATATTACAGTTCATATGCTCATCCAAATCATGACACCTTTTATTATTTATATTTTAGCTGAAGAGTTAGGCTTTTCAGGGATTTTAGCTGTTGTGGCAGCTGGTGTCATTCATGCCATTGAAAGAGAGAGGTCTGAATCACGTACGCTTGAACTTCAAAAGGTATCGGATAATACATGGTCCGTTATTCTGTATATTTTAAATGGGCTTGTCTTTGTTCTGCTTGGACTCCAGGTTCCTGATGCGAGCCGTGTGATAATTGAGGATCCGAATTTAGCAAATGGACAAGTTTTAGGTTACATATTCGCTATAACGGTTGTTCTGTTAGCTCTGCGATTTGTTTGGTTAACGGCTTTCTGGAAGAAGATTAAGCCACTACTCACGTTTAAAGAAAGTGATTTGCCGAAGTATCGTGCGATTGCCACACTTACCGTTTCAGGTGTTCGTGGTGCAGTTACATTAGCTGGTGCATTTTCTATACCTTTTGTGATTTCAGGTGGGGCACCTTTTCCAGAAAGAGATCTCATTATCTTTTTAGCTGCAGGAACCATTTTACTTACGCTAATCATTGCAAGTGTTTTTCTACCGATACTTTCCAAGCAAACATCAGGAAATAATGTAGATCAAAAACAATTAAGCTTCGAGGATGCTGCTAACCGTGCATGGGAAGAAGGAAAAGCATACCTTCAAAAGCTTCGTACAAGTGAAAATCGTTTAGCTGTCCGTAGATTATCTAAGGAATACTCAGTGACTTCTGGTGATATGATGTATGGCGGATTAGGGGCTAGAGAATTTAGCCGAAATAAAAAAGAGCATCAAATTCGCTTAAAAGCTTTCCAAATTGAGCGTAATTTGCTTGTAAAAGAACTTAAGAAAAATGAAGAGTTAAGCGAACCAGTAGTAGAGTACCTGCAACTGCGCCTGCAAATGGTTGAAGAACTACTTCGAAACAAGTCAGGACTCTCATTATTTGCGATTCGGTTGAAGGGCTTGGCTCAGCGAGTATTTCCTGGAACAAAACGAAATAATTTAGGTCAGAATGATACGAAACAAGTTCGAGCGATTATGAGTGAGATCTATGCGGAAATCATATTTGAATTACAAAAAGGATTAAAATCTGATGATAGTTATATCGCTTCATCAAGGTTGATCCCCCTTTACGAAAAAGTGTTAATTCGAATGAGTGAGACGGATCTTGATCCAGTCTTAGAACATCAAGTATTAGACCTTCATTATCAAGTGATGGAAGAGATGCGTCGCTTCACACAAGAGTTATTTCAAGAAAACAGCACATCTAGGGAAACCACACAACAGCTAAGAAAATACTTGAATTACGTAGAAGCTGCTGTTGCTGAAAACGCACAGACACCAGCCAATCATTAAACACATGCTTGATTTTAAATGAATCGGGAATAGTATACGTAGTTCGTTTGTTAAAGGAGTGTTTTCATTTATGAAAGCTGTTGTCATTAATGAGTATGGAAGTAAGGACAAGCTCGTTGAACAGGAAGTACAAAAGCCTATTCCTGAAGGGAATCAAGTGGTGGTCGAACTAAAAGCTACATCCATTAATCCAATTGATTGGAAGCTTAGAGAAGGTTATTTAAAAGAAATGTTTGATTGGGAGTTCCCAATCATTTTAGGCTGGGATGCAGCAGGCGTTATCACAGAGGTAGGAGAACACGTAACAAAATGGAAGGCTGGAGACAAGGTCTTTGCTAGACCGGATACAACGCGTTTTGGTACCTATGCCGAGTACACTGCTGTGGATGAACATCTACTTGCAGCCATTCCGGATTCCATCTCTTTTGAGGAGGCTGCGGCCGTCCCTTTAGCAGGATTAACCGCGTGGCAAGCGTTGTTTACGCATGGTTCGTTGTCAGAGGGTGAAACGGTCCTAATTCATGCTGGTGCCGGTGGGGTAGGGATTTACGCCATTCAACTAGCTAAACAAGCTGGAGCAAAAGTAATCACGACTGCAAGTGAGAAGAATCATGAGCTCCTTTACTCATTAGGTGCCGATCAAGTCATTGATTACAAAAAAGAAAATTTTGAAGAAGTCGTGTCAGATGTAGACCTTGTTTTTGATACAATGGGCGGAGAAGTAGCTGATAAAAGCTACAAAGTCCTTAAACCAAACACGGGGAAACTCATTACGATTGTAGGAGAACCAGATCATGACGCAGCTTCAGCTCATAACGTAACAGCAAAGGGCATTTGGCTTCAGCCGGACGGAGAGCAGCTGCAAAAAATAGCTGACTTACTAGATGAGAAAAAAGTGAAGTCTATTGTAGGATCTACATTCCTGTTTGGTAGACAAGGTATATACGATGCCCATGCATTAAGCGAAACGCACCATGCTGTCGGTAAGATTGTCATTACGTTTTAACTAAGAAAAAAGGTAGAGCGCAACGATGCGCTCTACCTTTTTTAATGTGCAAACGATTCTTCATGCTGCTTTGATCTTTTTTTATCGTAGGAGTTCCAGATACGAGAAATCGCAATGGTTAACACTAATGCTGCAGTTAATCGAATCACAAGAAGCGGCCAAACAGGGATACCTAAAATTAGAAAGACTAATGTATCCTCTACAACCGCATGACAAGCGACTAAAAAGATAAAGACAATATAAAGGTCCTTTTTCTTCACTTTATCTTCTTTCACCGCGTCAATCATCACACCAGCACCGTACGCAAGACCGATAGACAAACCGGATGCTAACGTAACAGATGTGTTCTTATCAACTCCAATTAGTTTAGTAAGAGGAGCAAGACCGTTCGCAATCAACTTCAGCCAATTTTTCTCGCGCATAATTTGAACAATAAGCATAAGTGGGATCACAATGAGCGCAAGCTGTGCAATTCCAGTTACACCAGCAAGAATACCTTCGCCCAGGATCGCAAGCCAGCCGGATGGTTCAGCTGCTACAGATGCTTCAGTTGCCCCAGTGGAACCAAATCCATAGACAGCCTGTTCACCACCACCTTGCCAGACAAGATTGATAACAAAAGCTGACACTAAGGCAAGCCCAACTCTGACGGCGAGAATGATTGGAATTCTTAACCCAACCTTTGCAGCTACTGCGGATTCCACAAATAAATTGTGAGAAAATGAAAGCATAATGGCTAAAATAAACACTTCTTTTACAGTTAAATCTAAACTAAGAATGGCACCGATCCCAGCATAGAGATTGAGGGCGTTCCCGATCACTAAAGGAATGGCAGCTTCACCAGTTAGTCCAATCAAGCTCATGAGTGGGGAGATAAGAGAAGCAAGCCAATGGAGAACTGGTGTGTAACTTAGAATTGTAATAAATAAAGTGATCGGAAAAATAACCTTACTCAATGTCCAAGTAGTCGACAGGCCAGACATAAGCCCTCTTTTTAACATAAAAATCCTATCCTTCCGTACGTTAATTTACCAAACTCATTATACATGATATAAGTTAAATAAATCACAAAATAATCACTTTTCTTTTTAGGACAAACCTGTTTATAGTTAAGGTAGTAAAAGTTGAAAGGGTGAGTCAGGATGTACGTTGTTATGAATGAGCTACATGTCCCAAGTGAACGAAAAGCGATGCTGACAGAACGATTTGGTAAGTCTGCAGAAAATATGAAGCGTGTACCAGGGTGTTTGGAATTTCTGTTCTTAGACAATGAAAAGGATGATGGAAAACAAGTAGTCTTTACAAAATGGGAATCAAAAAAAGACTACGAAAATTGGCTAGAGAGTGACGCATTTAAACGAGCCCATCAGCAAAAGGGAAGTAGCGACAAGCCTGCTGCACCTTCAAATGAACTACAAGCCTATACGGTGGCTCACTCAAGTCATTCTGAAAATGAATCATGAAATAAATCCAGAAGCTATCAAGCTTCTGGATTTTTGCTTATATGCATGCTATAATAAATGGTTGTTACGATGATATGTAGTGATCCTTTAAATAAATGTGTAAATGAGAACTGAAATGAGGGTATAAAATGAATAAACCATCCATCTATGGATTAACATTAGATCAATTAACGGCTTGGTTACTGGAACATGGTCACAAGAAATTCCGTGCGTCTCAAGTGTGGGATTGGTTATACAGAAAGCGTGTCACTCAATTTTCTGAGATGAACAATGTCAATAAAGAGTGTATTGATGTTCTTGAAGAGAACTTCTCCATCCAAACACTTACAGAACACGTGCGTCAAGAATCCAAAGACGGCACAATCAAGTTCTTATTCCGTTTACAGGACGGAAATTTAATTGAAACAGTCTTAATGAGACACAAATACGGTCTGTCTGTTTGTGTAACAACTCAAGTAGGCTGTAACATTGGATGTAGCTTCTGTGCAAGTGGACTTCTAACGAAAAACCGTGATTTAACAAGTGGGGAAATCGTAGAACAAATTATGAATGTACAGCTGCACCTTGATACGAAAGGGCAGGATGAACGTGTAAGCCATATCGTTGTAATGGGAATTGGTGAGCCATTCGATAACTTCCAAAACACGGTAGACTTCCTTGAAGTAGTAAAAGACCATAAAGGACTTGCGATCGGTGCTCGTCACATTACGGTTTCAACTAGTGGACTTGCAAACAAGATTTATGAATTTGCAGATCTTAAACTTCAAGTGAATTTAGCTGTATCACTTCATGCACCGAACAATGAACTACGTACAAAAATCATGAAGATCAATAAAGCCTTCCCAATTGAGAAGCTTATGGATTCGATTGATTACTACCTTGAAAAAACAAATCGTCGCGTCACCTATGAGTATATCTTAATTCGTGATGTGAACGACCATAAAGCAGAGGCTCTTCAATTAGCTGAGTTGATTGGTGATAAGCGTCACCTGTCCTATGTGAATTTGATTCCTTACAACCCAGTAGATGAGCATGGAGATTATCAACGCAGTACTCCAGAAGCGATCTCTGAATTCTTTGATACATTAAAGAAAAAAGGAATCAACTGTGGTGTTCGTCTTGAACAAGGGGCAGATATTGACGCTGCATGTGGTCAGTTAAGAAGTAAGCAAGAAAAGAAAAAAGAAAAAGTAAAGTAAGTATATAGAAAATGAGCCTGAAACAAAACTAATAATTAACAAAAAATGGCGAATGATTAGACGGTCTAATCATTCGCCATTCGTGTTTTTATGAAAAAATGAGCGGAAGGAGAACCCGAGACTCCTACGGAACAGAACGCGGTGAAGACACTGTAGCGGTGCCCTTTCCGCGGAAGTGGCTGAGGCCGTTCCCGCAGGTGCGAGGGATTCTCCTGTAGCGGATTTGTTGCTATGTTCTTGTTTTAATCCTCAATTTAAAGTGATGTTCCGCTCTCATTTTGTATTAATGTACACCTTGCATGAATTTACGAATAAATGGAGTAAGAAGATAAAGGATAACACCAAGCACAATGGCTAGGCCCCCAATGACCCCAAAATAAACAACCTCTGTTTCAATGCGATAGAACTGAACAATTTGTGCATTTACTGCTTGTCCTGCCGCGTTTGATAGAAACCATAGGCTCATTGTTTGAGCAGAGAATGCAGCTGGTGCAAGCTTTGTTGTGGCAGATAGTCCTACTGGAGATAAGCATAACTCACCTAAAACAACGATAAAGTAGCTGAGTACAAGCCAAAGTGGGCTTACAAGTCCTGTTCCACCGGATAGGTAGGCTGGAATGAGCATCACGAGAAAAGAGAGACCTGCAAAGAAAAGTCCAAATGAAAACTTTCTTGGAATGGATGGCTGTTTCGCTCCAAGCTTAACCCATAGCCAAGCAAATACAGGTGCCAGCAAAATAACAAAGAGTGGATTTAAAGATTGGAATAGGGCTGGCGAAAGCGATATTCCAGCAATACTTAACTCTGTTCGTTTGTCTGCATAGCTTGCAAGTATCGTTGAGCCCTGCTCCTGAATCGCCCAGAACATCACTGCCGCAAGGAATAATGGAATATATGCCAGAATTCTTGATTTCTCTTTTGATGATGTTTTATTGCTGCGATACATCACAACAAAGTAAATAGTCGGAATCATAAATCCGAGGATTCCAATAAGTCCAATGAAAACGGGTAGCGTAAGAATATTTGTATAGAGACCAAATGCTACGAATAGTGCAATAATTATAGCCGCAATAGTAAAGATGACACTAACACGTTTCTTCTCATTTGGATTTAAGGGATTAAGTGGATACGTCCCAGCGAGCCCAAGATTCTTTTTACGAGTCAGTAAAAATGTAACAAGACCAATAAACATCCCGATAGCTGCTAAAGAGAACCCAAGATGAAAGTCTACTTCAGTACCGACAGTACCAACTATTAATGGTGAAATTAGACCACCAAGGTTAATTCCCATATAGAAAATACTGAATCCAGCATCGCGACGGTTGTCTGTTTCGCTATATAGATCACCAACTACACTGGACACGTTTGGTTTAAGAAGACCCGTACCGAGGACAATCAAAACCATGGAAATAAAGAACAATGGAACATTACCTGGAATGGCAAGTACAATATGTCCCAGCATGATAAAGACCCCGCCGTAGAAAACAGCTTTTGACGTACCGAAAACCCGGTCAGCTAGCCAGCCTCCGATGATCCCTGACATATAAACAAGTGACCCATAGATAGACATTATCGCAAGCGCTAAATTTTCAGGTAAGCCTAAACCGCCTTTGGAAACCTCATAATACATATAAAATAAAAGAATAGCTCGCATTCCATAATATGAGAACCGTTCCCAAAATTCGGTGAAGAATAAGGTGAATAATCCTTTAGGATGACCAAAGAAACCTCTTTGAGGTACACTTTCGATCACTTTTTGTTTATCCAATTGTGACATGTTACACACTCCTTTAGTATTTTGAAATAATACTCCTTTTAAGAGCAGTTTGTCAAAAGTAATAATAGTCAGTAAAAAGCAAACGCAATCATTATGTAAAAGATATACCTGAATAATAAAATTTTATGAAATAAACGCTAATAAATGACTTTAAATGTAGAAAAGATAAGGTATAATAATATGAAAACGCTTTCTTATAAAAGGGGGAGCTGTCTTGCTACGAACGAGGTTTCTCAACTGGATGAATCATCTGAAGTTAAGAGAGAAACTCATGCTAACCTTTATCGTTGTTGTCTTGATCCCCATAACATTGGTTGGGGTCTTATTAACGCAAGAACTGCGCTCCATTGCCTTAGACGATATGATGGAGCAATCAAAGTCAAACTCAGAGCGTGTAAAAGAACGAACCTACGAGCTACTAAAAATCCCGACCTTTATCTCAAATAGTCTTGAGCTTGATAGGGAATTAGAAGAGCTTGTCACAACAAACTACACATCAACGTTTGATGTATTTTCTCGTTATTATCAGTATCAGAATTTTCAATCATACCTTTATACTCAACGTGAAATTAAATCAGTCCGGTTTTATTATGACAATCCAACATTAATTAATAACTGGGAGTTCATTCCTGTAGATCAGAAAATTCGTAATGAAGAGTGGTACCAGCAAGTAGAAGCGGATGTTGGATACAATCGATGGAGACTATTACCTGATGAAACAAATAACGAACAAATTTTTTTAAGTCTAGTCAAACGAATTAACTTTATAGAGGATCAAACATTTGGAGTTGTTGTCATTACCATTGAACCAAGTCAGTTGGATGCGATTTTAAAGCAGGAATCCTTGCTGACGTTTCTAACAGATGAAGAAGGTCAGGTGATCTCATCAAATCAGCCTGAATATAAGGGGGTTTCATTAACGGAGCAAGTTGATCGTGAGTTACTATGGTCGCCTGGTACCTATGAACTCTCTTTAAATGGTGAGCCTGCCCAAGTAACTGTGGACTTGCTTAATCCAATGATGAGCCAAAGTGATTTATCAATTGTAACCGTTACATTAAACAATCAAGTCATTAAACGAGCGAACCGCCTGGGGTTAACAGGTATCTTCATTACATGTATTGGTGTGACATTGGCTGTTATTCTCATTACAATCTTTTCAAAAATGTTATCAAATAGACTATCGAATTTAAGTCGAAAAATTGAAAGAGTTGCAGCAGGAGATTTAACAACAAAAGTTAATATTGATGGGACGGACGAAATTGGTCAGCTTTCCAATCAATTTAATGAAATGGTTGATAATTTAAGAGGAATGATTGATCAGGTAATTGAAACCAATCGACAAAAAAATCAAATTGAAGTCAATCAAAATGAAATGAAATTTAAAATGCTAGCTAGTCAGATCAATCCTCACTTTTTATTTAATACGCTTGAATCGATTCGGATGAAAGCACATATAGAAGGAGAGAAAGAGATTGCAAATGTAGTGAAGCAGCTTGGGCAAATTATACGTAAAAGTCTTGATACACAAGGAAAGCCTGTCCCATTGAAAGATGAAATGGAGCTTGTTCGGACGTATCTCGATATTCAGACTTTTCGTTATGGCGATCGACTTAACTACCAGTTAAATATAGCTCCTGACACAAAAGAGATGCTCATCCAGCCATTAACCATACAGCCTATCGTCGAAAATGCTGTGTATCATGGTCTAGAAGCCAAGGATACCGGAGGGGAAGTTATTATTTCATCTTATCTTGAACATAATCGAGTGATTCTTTCAGTCCTTGACAATGGAGTCGGAATAACTGATGAACGATTAAAGCAGATTGACGCAATGCTTGAAGAAAAGGAAACGAATGGACAAAACAGGATCGGATTGAGGAACGTACATCAACGTTTGAAACTTATGTATGGCGCGGATGCAGGACTCAATATTAGCAGTCAGGAAGGGAAGGGGACACATATCCAATTTAGTATACCTTGGGAGGGGAAATGATGTATCAGGTTTTAATAGCAGATGATGAGCCAATGATTCGGGAGGGGTTATGTTCATTAATACCTTGGCATCAATATGGATTTCATGTTTTGGGGACCGCGCAAAATGGGAAAGAAGCACTTCACATGTATCAGCGATTGAAACCGGATGTCATGGTTGTAGATGTTCGGATGCCGGAGATGGGCGGGTTAGAATTAATTCATACGATCAGACAAACGGACTCTACCACACGATTTATTATCTTAACGGGTCACGCTGACTTTACGTATGCAAAGGAAGCATTGACTTATAGAGTTGACGGGTACTTATTAAAACCGTTAGATGAGGAAGAGCTCATTCCGTTGCTTAAGCAAATACAAGCAGAGCTGCTTCAACAACATACGTTAAACGAGATGTTAGAAAAAGACTTTCTGAAAAAGAAAGATCATTTCCTTGCACAAACTCTCACGCGTCCCGAAGACATAAATAAGGATCAATTCCATGAGCAATGTAAGCAGTTTGGTTTGTTGGCTAAAAGCTACCGTGTTTTACTTCTTAAACTGCACCAACGGAACGAATCTACCGAAAGAGAATTAAAGCATATAGAACGAACAGTAACGAGTAATCTTGTTTTCTCAAGCCCTAAAGTAGGAGTAATACTATTAGATGAAGCAAGGGACGCGGAGAAACATCTGACCTCCTATATCCAAGTGAAATCGGGCTACGCAGCCATCGGAGAAGCTGTGACAGACCCACTTGACCTGATGCGATCATATTCAAATGCAAAGGAGTTACTTTCCTATTCATTTTTATTTAGAGAATCAACTTGTTTGACAAATGATCATTTAAATAAAACCCACTGTGCACAAACGGATAAAGATTTTAATCTAGATGATTACGTTAAAAACCTTTCCATCATGATTACACTTGGACTAGCAGCTTCATGCAGAGATCTGATCCAAGAATTAACAGATGAGTTGATAGAACGGAGATCTCAGCCAGAGAGTGTCCAAAAAACAATGATACATCTGTATTCACTGGTGGTGAACCGATTAGTGCTCCATGACTCTAAAAAGTTAACACTGATTGAATCGTTACCTTTTAACCCCTCCATCATTTATGAACAATTTAATATTTATGAGGTTGAGGATATTATGGCAAACCGATTTATCGAGATCATGAATCTAGTGTATGCGGAAAGTAAAACGAGTACAGTGGAACGAATGATGGAGTTAATTGAGAAGCAATTTGCTGATAATTTAAAACTCGAAGGAATCGCTGAATTGCTTAATTATAATGCGGCTTATTTAGGAAAGGTCTTTCGTGAACAAACAGGAGAGTACTTTAACACCTATCTTGATAAAAGTCGGATCAAGTATGGAAAAATGTATCTGGAGCAAGGATTTAAAGTCTATGAAG
This sequence comes from Alkalihalobacillus sp. FSL W8-0930, assembly GCA_037965595.1. Lineage (NCBI taxonomy): Bacteria > Bacillati > Bacillota > Bacilli > Caryophanales > Bacillaceae > Alkalihalobacillus > Alkalihalobacillus sp. FSL W8-0930. The sequence continues at coordinate 1,586,901 of CP150183.1, forward strand.
TATCTGAAAAAATTGGCTATAAAGATGTTGACTATTTTCACCGCAAATTCAAAAAGTATGTGGGTATTTCGCCAAGAGTGTATCAAAAACAACAGCTAACTCTCGAAAATCTAAAGCAAAGTAGGATTCAATAAAGCGATAGGTCCATTATTGACCTATCGCTTTTCTTTGTACATTTGTACCACTAATTTTTATCTGATTTTCGGTGAAATGTATCATGTATTTTCCTCTTCACATTCCGTATATGATAATTCATAGGAAGGAGAGAAAAGATGAAAACAAAAATGAAAACGCATTCAAAACCAGGCGTTTCTTTGCAGAAAAAAAGTTTCTGGACTATATTCAAGCAACAAAAAATCCTTTATTTAATGTCGCTTCCGTTTGTCGCTTGGGTGTTTGTTTTTAATTACCTACCTCTTGGAGGCTGGGTGATGGCATTCCAAAATTACCGACCGGGTCTTGGTTTTTTTGAACAAGAATGGGTAGGCTTTCAGCAATTTATCGAACTCTTTCAAGATGAACGATTTTATCTTGTGTTACGAAACACTATAGTAATGAGCGTTATGGGTTTAACTGTAGGATTTACCGTTCCCATTATGTTTGCGGTACTCCTAAATGAAATTCGGTTAAAAGCATTTAAACGTACGGTGCAAACCGTTTCTTACCTTCCCCATTTTGTGTCGTGGGTAATCGTGGCAGGTATTGTGACAAAGATGCTCTCTGTCGATGGTGGAGTTATTAATGATTTACTTGTAGCTGTTGGTCTTCTTGATCAACCCGTTCAATTTATGACGAAAGGCGAATATTTCTGGGTAATCGTTACGTTAGCTGATTTGTGGAAGGAAATGGGTTGGAACTCTATTATCTTTTTAGCAGCGATTGCCGGAATTGATCCGCAATTGTATGAAGCGGCAAAAGTAGATGGGGCCAGTCGTTTTAGACAAATTTGGCATATTACCTTAACCGGTATTCGTCCAACTATTTTAGTTGTGTTAATTCTTTCAATTGGAAACTTAATCACGATTGGGTTTGAGAAGCAATTCCTTTTGGGGAATCCAACTGTTGTTAACTTTTCTGAAGTGTTAGAGCTATATGCCTTGAATTATGGGATTGGACTTGGACGATTCTCTTATGGAACGGCCATTGGAATCTTTAATTCACTTGTAAGTATTATGCTTTTATTTATAGCCAATGGCATCTTTAAGCGTTATGCGAATCAAAGTGTCATGTAGAGGGGAGGGCAGGATGTATGAGTAAGTTAGGCCGAAACCGGTTAACAAAAGGCGATCGGATCTTTGATTTTGTAAACTATACGTTTCTTATCCTAGTATTTGTTGTCACCTTGTATCCTTTTTTAAATGTATTAGCGATTTCGTTGAATGACTCTACAGATACCGTACGTGGAGGCATTCATATTTGGCCAAGAGAATTCACATTAGAAAACTATAAGACTATTTTTGAGTATGACAATCTCGTAACGGGGTTAATTAACTCTATTCTTCGAACGGTGCTTGGCACAGTACTAGGTGTGTTCTCGTCAGCAATGGTTGCATTTACATTGAGCCGATCTGATTTTCAGGGGAGAAAATTTGTTTCCATCTTTATCGTCCTTACGTTGTACTTTTCAGGTGGTTTGATTCCTGGCTACATGCTAATGAGAGAACTTAACCTTATTAACACGTTCTGGGTCTATATCTTACCTGGAATGGTGAATGCGTTTAATATCATTATCGTTCGTTCCTTTATGGACGGTCTACCATATGCGCTTCAAGAATCTGCAAAAATGGATGGGGCGAGTGATTTTACGATATTCTGGAGAATTGTTATGCCTCTTTGTATGCCAGTACTTGCAACCATTGCCTTGTTTGTTGCTGTAGGGCAGTGGAATGCTTGGTTTGACACGTATTTATACAACAGCTCAAATCCATCACTGACGACGTTGCAATATGAGCTAATGAAAATCCTACAAAATACAAACATGGGGGCATCGGATGCAAACTCTTTTAGAGGGGTTGCTGGAGAAGAAGCTGCCAAGCAGGTATCACCAGAGTCGATTAAGATGGCGATATCAATGGTCACCATTATTCCGATCCTATTAGTTTATCCATTTCTTCAAAAATACTTTGTACAGGGAATGACGTTAGGCGCAGTGAAAAGTTAAGGGGGGATTGATCAAGAGATGCAGAACTTTTTAAAGAAAAGCCTTTTTACTCTTTCGTTGGTAAGTGTTAGTGGATTAATTGCGTGCAGTAATGATCCAGCGAGCATGGAAGACGCGGATCCTGAAGCAGAAATTACGTTAAGTCTATTTGGGGCAGATATGCATTCTCAGTGGGACAATATGCAGAGCCCTGTGAGTGAAGTAGTGAAGGAAGAAACGGGTGTAACCATTAATGCAGAATTTGATGTAAATGGAGGAGATCAGAAAATCTCATTGATGGCAGCGAGTGGCGACTACCCGGATCTCATTATGCCAAAAGGAAATGCAAGTACACTTGTTGACTCAGGTGCACTGCTTGACTTAACGGATTTAATTGAAGAGCATGCTCCCAATCTTAAGAAGATCTATGGAGATTATTTTGATCGGCTTAAGTGGAGCAATGAAGATGAAGCCATTTACATTCTCGCAACACCTCCTGTGGACCAAACATATTGGCAGCCAGCTACGGGATTTATGCTGCAGCACGATGTCGTACAGGAGCTCGGTTATCCTGATATTCGGACAGTAGACGATTTTGAAGAGGCCATTCGCTCGTATAAGGAAATGTATCCTGAGATTGATGGTCAACCGACAATTGGGTTATCGTTACTGGCAGATGATTGGAGAATTTTGATATCGACAACAGACCCTGCTGCTTTTGCTACAGGATCAACTGGGGACGGAGAGTTTTATGTAGATCCAGATACGTATGAAGCCAAGCTCCATTATCGGAGAGGTGAGGAAAAAGACTATTTCCGCTGGTTGAATCACATGAATGACGAAGGCTTACTTGATCCCGAGAGTTTTGTACAAAAATATGATCAATATTTGGCTAAGATTTCTTCTGGACGAATTTTGGGGCTGATTGATTCTGACTGGCAGGTAGGAGAAGCGCAGCGGGCGCTCCGTGAAGCCGGGATGCAAGAGCGGATGCATGGAATGTATCCTGTGACACTAAACGAAGACTTTAAACACCCCAACTTTCAGGAAACTGGTTATCTAGGTGGATGGGGAATTGGTATCTCTGTTGATTGTGAGAACCCGGTTCGAGCGATTAAATTTCTAGATTTTCTCGCATCGGATGAAGGGCAAATCCTGCAAAATTGGGGGATCGAAGGAGAGCATTTTACGATTGAAGATGGAAAACGAGTCATTAGTGAGGAAGAGATGGCGGAACGAGATAATAATGCTAATTACCAGAAGGATACGGGCATTGGTGTAATGAAGGGATTTGCGCCAGCGTATGGAGATGGCGTAGAGGATTCAACAGGACAGACTTACACGATCGCAAGTCCAGAACAAATTAAGGATTCGTATACGGATACAGAACGAGATGTTCTTGCAGCTTATGATGCAGAACTATGGAAGGACTTGTATCCACAAGAAGATGAGTTTACGCCAAAACCTTGGGGCGCTGCTTATAACATTTCAGTTCCATCTGGATCGAATCTTGAGTTGATTCTGCAACGATGCCTAGATATAACGAAACGAAAAGTACCAGAGGCTATTTTAGCGAATCCCGAAGACTTTGATCGTGTGTGGGATGAATTTATGAGTGAGCTAGAAAGTGCTGGTGTCGAAGAAGCGGAGACAGAATACACAGAGCTAATCAAAAATAGAGTAGAGCTTTGGGGCGGAAGTTAAACGCTACACATTAAAACACGTTAAGGGGGATGTTAAATGAGTAAGCATTGGAAAACAGGAATGTTTTTAACCTCAGTTGTTTTGGTAAGCGGTTTAATTGGATGTAGTAAAGATACAGCGAACTTGGAAGATGAAGATCCAGAAGGTGATATTACGCTCTCGCTATTTAGTGGAGATTTGCACTCTCAATGGGATAACATGGAAAGTCCAGTCAGTCAGGTTGTGAAAGAAAAAACTGGTGTTACGATTAATGGTGAATTTGATGTAAACGGAGGCGATCAGAAAATCGCTTTAATGGCTGCTAGCGGAGACTATCCCGACTTAATTTGGCCAAAAGGAAACGCAGGTACACTTGTTGATGCAGGAGCGTTTCTTGATCTAACTGATTTAATAGAAGAACACGCTCCAAATTTAAAAGAGATTTATGGAGATTATTTTGATCGACTCAAATGGAGTAATGAGGATGAATCCATTTATATCCTACCAACCTCAGAAGTGGATCATACGTATTGGGAGCCAGGAACTGGTTTCATGTTGCAGCATGCTGTTGTAGAGGAACTAGGTTATCCGGAAATTCGAACGGTAGATGATTTTGAGAACGCAATCAGAGAGTACAAAGAAAAGAATCCAACTATTGATGGTCAGCCTACCGTTGGGTTATCTTTACTAGCGGATGATTGGCGCATCATGATTTCAACAACAAATCCGGCCTTTTTTGCGACAGGTGCACCAGATGATGGTGAATTTTATATTGATCCAGATACGTATGAGGCGAAGTTCCATTACAGACGTGCTGAGGAAAAGGAGTATTTCCGTTGGTTGAACCACATGAATGATGAAGGGTTACTTGATCCAGAGAGCTTTGTACAGAAGTACGATCAATATCTAGCTAAGATCTCATCTGGTCGTGTGCTCGGTTTGATTGATGCAGATTGGCAAGTGGATCAGGCACAAAATGCATTAAGAGAAGCAGGGAAAACGGAACGCATGCACGGAATGTACCCAGTTACCTTAACGGACGAATTTAAGCATCCAAACTTCCAGCAAACCGGTTATTTAGGTGGATGGGGAATTGGAATCTCAGTAGATTGTGAGAATCCTGTTCGTGCCATTAAATTCCTTGATTTTCTCGCTTCAGAGGAAGGACAGATTCTTCAAAACTGGGGAATCGAGGGAGAACATTATACAATGGAAGATGGCAAGCGAGTGATCAGTGAAGAACAGATGGAAGAGCGTAATAATAACGCAAACTTCTCTAAGCAGACAGGTATTGGCGTATTAAAAGGATTTAGCCCGGTTTATGGTAATGGTGCCGAAGACTCAACAGGTCAAACATATACAATCGCAAGTCCTGAACAAATTAAGGATTCGTATACGGATAAAGAAAAAGAAGTGCTCGAAGCGTATGATGCTGAACTTTGGAAGGATCTCTATCCTCAAGAGGATGAGTTCCCGGTAAAGCCTTGGGGAGCCGCTTATAACATGGCTGTACCTGCTGGATCAAATCTAGAACTTGTCATGCAAAGATGCCTTGACATTATGAAACGTAAGATACCAGAGGCCATCCTCGCCGATCCTGAGAAATTTGATGCAGTTTGGGATGAGTTCCAAGATGAATTACTCGCAGCAGGTGCAGAAGAAGCAGAGAAGGAATATACAGAATTGATTAAAAACCGCATCGAGCTCTGGGGAGAATAAGGTTAAAGAGATGGTAGGACATCACTCAAAATAAACGAGAAAATGGCGAATGATTCAATGAGTGAATCATTCGCCATTCGTGTTTTTATGAAACGAGCGGAAGGAGAACCTGAGACTCCTACGGAACAGAACGCGGTGAAGACACTGTAGCGGCGGTTTTACCGCGGAAGGGGCTGAGGCCGTTCCCGTGGAAAGCGAGGGATTCTCCTGTAGCGGATATATTGCTAAGTTCGTGTTTTCGTGAGTCATTTACTGTTATGTCCCAGTCCCTTATTACTTTAATATTTTGGTGTAATGGTAATGAAGTTAGAACTCTTTGTTACAGTCCAACTACCTTGAATGAGTTCATGCAATAGTATCTCTTCTGATGAAGAGAGATGAATTCCAACTAATTTATGATCTTGTTGACTATAATCAACTCCATCGCTTTTGTTAAAGCGGAGCGCAAGAAGTTTCTTTAAGCCATTAAGATGTAAAAATTTAAAACTGTATCCTTCTTTGATCGCTTCTTCCCAGGGTTCGCTAAGCTCTTCTGCCGTTTGAATTCGTTCATCGAAATTCATCGTGGAATCAACAACTTGATCTACAATGAACTTGAACTCAAGGTTCTTTATGATCTGAATCAGCTTATCATCAGACACACCGCTTGTTCGAAGGTTTTCAATTAAAAAAGCAATCGGCATTGAAAGTCTCACTGGTTTTGTCATTGTTGTACCACTTCAACATCTTTTAGTAACACGATACCAGATGGTAGAGTTTTTACGCCACTAATTTGATTAGAAACACCTAGTAGATCCACAGGGTAATATAGAAAATCAAACGGGACATCATTCGCTACGATTTGTTGCGCTTCTTCAAACAAATCGTTACGCTCATCCTCATCCGTGGTCTGTATGGATTGATCAACAAGCTCATCAAATGACGGATTCGCGTACGTATATCTTAATTGATTACTGCTTTGTTTATTAGAATGAAGAATGGTAAACAGTGCATTATATCCATCGCCTGTTGGGCTTGAACGGCCAAGTAGGAACAAATCTGCTTCACCCTGTCCGGTATATTCTACGAAAGATGCAAACTCCATTTGACTGATTGTAACGTTCACGCCTATGTCTTGTAGGGCTTGTTGGATATAAGTAGCAATGTCTACACGTGTCCGATCATCATTCACGGATAATTCTAGTGATAAATCGCTTTGACCTGCTTCATTAAGTAACTCTTTTGCTTCATCTGGATCATATGGCAATGCCTCAACGTCAGCAAATCCAAAGTCATAAGGTGAAAGTGGGCTGTTTGCTATTGTACCAACGCCATTTAAAATAGAATCAACAATCACTTCCTTATCGATTGCCATGCTAATGGCCTGTCTAACACGCACATCATCAAACGGTTCTTTATTAGTGTTAAATCCAAGGAAATTCACGTAAGTTGAGTCTGTTTCTACGATCTCGGCAGCATCACTATTTTCGATTTGTTCCATGCTATTAGGATTTACTGAATCAATAATATCTGATGCCTGTGTTTCAAGATCTGCCACTCGTGTTAATTCTTCTGGAACAATTTTGTACGTAACCCCTTCGATATTAGGTGCTCCGCCCCAATAATCCTCGTTTCGAACCAATTTAATTTCTGAACCTGGATTCCATGATTCAAACTTAAAAGGACCTGTACCAATTGGTTTATTTGCGACAACACTACCAGGATCCTCTCCATTTGCTACTGCTTCGTTATCTTCTTCAATAACGGCAGGACTCAGCATAGAACCACCATATTGAGCAAGGTGTGCAGGTAAAGAGGCAAACGGTTCAGATAAATGAAACCGAACCGTATAAGGATCTACAACTTCTATATCTTCAATGCGATCGTATAAGTAAGCAGTAGGTGAGATCGTTTCCTCGGCAAGACTGCGATCTAGATTTGCTTTTACTGCTTCAGCATTAAATTTAGTACCATCGTGAAAGGTTACATCCTCTTTTAACTTAAATTCCCATGTAGTAGGATCAATTGATTCCCACTCAGTAGCAAGTCCAGGCTCCAGGTCCATCGATTCATTTTGGGTAACTAGCCGATCATATACATTAAAGCCAACTTTCCAATTAACAACTACATTTTCTGTATGTGGATCAAGCTTCTGAATATCTGTGGCTAGTGAGTAAGTTATCTCCCTTCCAACTTCATCAATCGTGGATGTATCGTTTGAAGGCTCGGTTAAATCACTTGAGCATGCTGTAAGCAAAAGTACTCCAGCAAGTAAAGAAACAGTAAATAGGTTTTTCAATATAATTCCTTCTTTCCTCTTATGTCTCATCGTTGGTGATGGAATGTTTCGAAAATTGATTAGAAATAGCTTTAGTGCTCCCTTTTATATGATTAAACATCATTTCTTTCGTAAGGTTTGAGTTTCTCTCATGAAGAGCGGCAAGCAAATGCTTGTGGTCGGTGATTGTTTTCGTTTTAACCTCATGGCTATATGGCATCAAGTCAAGGGCTGGATTAATGCGTGTGCGTATTTTACGAATGGCGCCATCAAGAAAAGGATTACCTGAAGCTCTACCTAATAAAAGGTGAAACTTTACATCAAGAGATCGAAACTCTTCACGTTCAATCAACTGATGTTGACTTTGATCCAGTATAAGTTGAAGGGAATCTAATTCTTCGTCCGTTATTCTCAAAGCAGCGAGTCTTGCTGCTTCAGGCTCAATAATGGAACGATATTCAAAAACGTCTATTAAATCTTTCCATGAAGATTCAATGTCTGAACTCGAACGATGATTTGATCGTTTTGTGGTGGGGAGGACAAATGTTCCACCTTTAGCACCTAATCTTTTTTCGATTAATCCTTGTTTTTCAAGTGCAGCCAATGCTTCTCTTAGTGCTAGGCGACTACAGTTAAATAATGTAGAAAGCTCTCTCTCAGAGGGTAGCTGCTCATTTGAAAGGAATTCTTTTAAAATAATGGCTTCTTCAAGCTGTTCATAGATGAAATCGCTCACTTTTTTTGATTGCACTTGTTTTAGAGAACGTTTGTAAATAAAGATTCCCCCTTTTTAGTGGAATAAGGTTTAAACCTTATACCATTAACAATATCATTTCAATAATTCGTACAGGAATACACGGCTTTAATAAGAAGATCCTAGCACAGAGAGATTTTGCTGTCAATTTTAAGTTTTTGTTTCTCTCCCTCAATATATTGACAAATCTATCTTAAGCAAATTCATGATTTCTTAATTAAAATTTACTATAATAGATTGAGAATGTTGGATATTCCATCCAACCACTAGTTCTTGAGCAATGGTTAGAAGGGAGTTAACCATGAAAAAATATCAAATCAAATTACAAGAGAAGATCGTAAAAACTTTAGATAATTGGGAGGCCCAACACACCGTCTCCTATGATGAGTTGTATCGATTTCTACATTCAATAGCAGGTACAGGCTCTTCCATTGGATTACCACAACATTCAGCAGAAGCGAGAGGTAAGCTTGAATTGCTTCCCTCTGATAAAGAAAGCTGGTCCTACGCTGAAATTGTCGACTATTTAAATGAGACCGTATTAATGGAACGAGAGAACAAAGAAGCTCTGAGTACGCATGTAGAACCTTCTTTAGTTCTAATTATCTCTGAAGATGGACGATATCTTGCACAACTTAAAGGAAATCTGGAAGAGCAGGGATTTATGGTGTCCGGAGCAATCAGTCTGGAAAAAGGAAATCAATTCTTAAACGACCAGAATCCTGAGTGTGTGATATTAGTTGAACCGAGAAAGTTATCCATTACATCTTCAGATTTACGTTCTCTATCTCAAAAATTATGGTCTGAGATTGTTCCCGTAATGGTTTTAAGTGATGAAAGCTCTTTAGAGGCTCAAAACCAAGCCTATCAAAATGGAGTAACTGATTATTTTGTAAGGCCAGTCCATATGTCTGAATTAACAGTTCGTATCCAAAATAGAATAAAGCTGAGAAGTAATTTTGAGCGGTCTTTGATGTATGATGACCTAACTGGTGTGTTTAACAGAAGATACTTAAGACTTGAAGGGACAAGACAGCTTGAATTGTTCCATCGATATGACACAACCTTCACCCTTGTGCTGCTTGATTTAGATTTCTTTAAGAAAATTAATGATACTTATGGACACCTAGCAGGAGACGACGTGTTAAAAGGATTTGCGGACTTCTTAACTAGCAAAAAAAGAGAAGGTGACCTCGTCATTCGTCTCGGTGGGGAAGAGTTTGTGCTCTTGCTTCCAAATACAAATAAATATCAAGCACTTCAAATGGTTGATCGTTTCAGAGTGGAATTTCAAGAATTATTATTTACAAGCAATGATAGTACATTCCATGTAACGACCTCAGCAGGGATCTCTGAAGTAGGTAAGGACATCCGTAAAATTGAAGAATTAAGCGATCAGTCCGATAAAGCCCTGTATGCAGCAAAACGCGCTGGTCGTAACAGAGCATTAATTTATAATCCAAATGAAGTATATGAAGCAGAACAAGTTGTAACAATTTGTATCGTTGATGATGATCATGTTCTTAGAGAAGTTGTAGAAGAACAGCTTCAAATGATTGTTGTTCCAGGTTCCATCTTTAGGATTTTAACATTTAAAAGCGGGGAAGATTTTATCAAATCGGACTGGTATCAGCCTAGACAGAAATTTCTTATTGTCTTAGATCGAATGATGCCTGAATTGGATGGGTTAGACGTACTTACTTACATTCGCACACATTATCCTGAGTTAGATATTCTTGTTGTTATGTTAACAGGAAAAACAAATGAAGAGGAAATTGTACAAGCATTAAACGCAGGAGCCGATGATTATATTACAAAGCCGTTTCTGGCAGATGAGCTACGTGCGCGTATTCAACGGTTGCTGCAGCGGACATTATTATAGTGAAAAGGAAAGAGGAATTCATATGAAAAAAGTGTTGGTTGCTGATGATGAAGAAGTACTAAGAATGTTAATTACCGATACACTAGAGGATTTAGAGCTTGATGTACATGAGGCGAGTGATGGTCAAGAAGCGTTAGATTTAATCTATCAACATGACTTTGACCTTCTCGTATTAGATTATATGATGCCAGAACTAACTGGACTTGAGGTTATTGAACACGTTCGATCACTGGAAGACAAAAAGGATGTATTAATTCTAATGTTGACTGCCAAAAGTCAGCAGGCCGATCAAGATACAATTATGAAAAAAGGGGCTAATTTCTTCTTAGCCAAGCCATTTAGTCCTAATGCATTAGTTGATCGTGTACAGGAGATTTTAGGATGAACGACTATTTCAAAAAGAGTTTAAATCGTCAACTTGTTTCATTTATGGCGATCATTATGCTGATTATCACCATTATTGGGTCGGCTTTTGTTTATTATGTTAGCGTGATTCAAAGTAACTATATTGCAGAAAGAGAAGTTCTTGTTCACAAGCAGGGACTCGCGTTTCAAATTGATAACAATGCAAATCAGATGTTTATTCACTTGAGAGGTTATTTTGCCTTTCAATCAACGTCAGAATATTCCTCATTACTGGCACGAATTGAATCCGTTAATGAAACAATAGATGAGTATAACCAGCTAACACTCGAACCTGATGAATCTCAATTTATAAATTCTGTTGACGAGTTAATAAGTCAGGTTGAAGCCTATATACCACAAGCAGTTGAGTTAATTGATAATGGTAATGTTGGCGAAGTTCAAGAGACAGGTGTAGCTGATGGAGGAGCGCTTGTTAATGAATTAACAAGTCTAACTGCGTCCAATCTAGAGCAGACAAATGACAAACTTGCTAACCTCAGTTCAGACTATACAGTAGCAAACAGTACGATTCTTTGGTTAATCTTTGGGTTAATCATTGCTTTTATCGCTACTTTGTTTCTGATTCTAAGACGGATTTTCACTAAGATTGGGAATCCTCTTCAGGATCTCACATTAGCGAGTGAACAATTAGCTGCCGGGAAGGAAGTCCATTTAATTGAGTCCAATCGAAACGATGAGGTTGGAATCCTTTCACGAACGTTTAATGGAATGGTCTTAACCTTACAGGAAAAAGAAGAAGAGCTTGTTGCGCAAAATGAAGAATTAATTAGTCAGCAGGAAGAACTAGAAGAGCAACAAGATAAACTGAGGTCTGCTTTTGAGGAAACACAGATGGTTCGTCTTGTACTTGAAAAATACAATCGGTTTAATCATACCATTTCCGTTACATTAAATGAGCAAGAACTTTTTGATCAAATTATTGACCATATGGGCGAACTGTACCCAGTTGAACGAATGGGATTTGTCTCCTTACAAGGCAGAAAACGATCTGCAAAACGGGGGATTAGTGACAAAGTAGTAGAGGATTTATCGGCGAATTTCCAAGATGGACTCGGAGTTTTGTTAAAAGAGAAAAAGTCTTGCCATCAGGTAAAACGGAAATCCTCAAAATATGAGCAAGGCATCGCCGAAGAACCTGTTGACGTTTTTGACTTATATGTGCCAGTTTTTTCATCCACAAAGGAGCTCATGGCTGTGTTCTGTTGTACCCGCATTGGTTCTGGTTTTTCATTGGTAGAACGCGAAGAACTTGAAGGAGTGATGGGGCATATCTCCATTGCGATTGAGCGAGTCATGTTATATGAACAAACTGAAAATGATCGACAATTGAATCAAGATATGATTGATAATGTAAATGAAGGCATTCAATTTATTGATCGAGACGGCTCTTTGTTACGATCAAATAAGTTGTTCCGTAAAATGTTTCAATTTAATCTAGATGTAGAAGCAACATGTTATAGCTATGATCTATGGAAAGAAGAATGTCTGAAAAATGTTGACCAAACAGAGGAACTGGCCTCCTTCTTTGACCAAGTATTGTGTGCAAAAACAAATGAGAGCTTAACTACTAGATACAAGTTATCAGACGGTGTCACAATGATTGAAGTCTATGCAGAACCTGTATATAAAGATGATACAAGAAAAGGAACCATCATTGTTCATCGTGACATTACAAAAGAGTATGAAGTGGATCAAATGAAGTCTGAATTGGTGAGTACAGTAAGCCACGAACTTCGTACACCACTTTCTAGTATCTTAGGCTTCACTGAACTAATGATTGATCGAGAGTTAAAACCAGCAAGACAAGAAAAATACTTACGCACGATTCATAAAGAGACCAATCGTTTAACGAATTTGATTAACGATTTCCTTGATCTGCAGCGGATGGAATCAAATGTACAATCCTATAACAAATCTTCCTTTAATGTTAAAGAATTAGTGATTGAAGTCATTGCTAAATACGAACCAATGTATAAAGAACATCAGTTTATGATTCGCGATTTAGCCAATCAAACGTTTGTATGGGCAGATCCAAATCGAATTGAGCAAGTTCTAGTTAACTTAGTAAGTAATGCAGTTAAATTTTCTCCGAATGGTGGCCATGTTGAAGTGGTCATGGTCAATAAAGGAACAGAGCTTCACATTCACATTAATGACGAAGGACTTGGCATACCTGAATCTGAGATTGATAAATTGTTTACAAAGTTTCACCGGATTGACAACAGTGATCGAAGAAAGATCGGCGGCACAGGCTTAGGTCTACCAATTGTTAAAGAAATTATGGAAGCTCATGGTGGAAGTGTGTCTGTTAAATCTACATTAGGCGCGGGGAGTACATTTATTCTGTCTTTTCCTTACGACAGTCAGGAGTCACTTTTACCTATATCCTCAATAAATGATGATCAGGAAGACCGATACAGAGTAGCTATTTTAGAGGATGATCAAAGTCTTGCTTTATTATTAGCGGAAGAACTTAAGCAAAGTGGTTTTGAAGTTCATCATTATTTGAGTCCAACCGTTGCTCTAGAGAGAATAAGAGTACAGCAAATAGATGCGGTTGTTGTTGATTTGATGCTCGGTGAAGGAATGGATGGGTGGGACTTTATTAAAGCCCTAAAGCAATTTGATGAAACCCAAAATGTGCCTGTATTTATTTCATCTGCATTGAATGAAGTAAGGGAAAAAGCAAAAGAATTTGGAGTAAGTAAATACCTCACAAAGCCTTATCCACCGCAGGAATTGTCACATATCATTAAAAAAACCTTATCAAGTGATAAAAAAATAGGCCAAATTGTTATGCCAGAGGAGTAAAAAGGTTTATTATATAGAATAAGAGGGAATTTTGAAGGCATGCTCTTGCATGTCTTTTTATATAACTAAATCTAAATCACTAATCAATGGACAGGGTGAACTCTAAATGGCAAAACATATAGCAATAGTCGGCGCAGGTCCAGGTGGATTAGCTTGTGCCATGCTTCTCTCTGGTAGAGGATACAAAGTAGATGTGTATGAGAAACATCCTTACGTGGGTGGGCGTACATCTGCATTAAAGAAAGATGGCTTTACTTTCGACCGGGGACCAACATTTTTAAGCATGCCTTACATACTTGAAGAGTTGTTTGATTTTGTCGGACGCAAGCTGGATGATTACCTTGATTTGCTAAAGGTTGAGCCGATGTATGAGTTACAATTTGAAGATTTGGTCTTCAGTCCCTCTCAAGATCCTAAGGAGACATTTAATCAAATTAAAAAACTCTTCCCAGGAGATGAAGAAGGCTATGAGCGGTTTATGACAGATACGAGAAGAAAGATGGCAGCACTTCTCCCTGTTTTACAGAACCGACACGGATCGCTCCTTGACTATGCGAGGTGGCGTACATTAAAAGCACTTCCTGAGTTATCTCTTAATCAATCATTATACGAAGTACTAGATTCATATTTTAACGATGAGCGGTTAAAGCTATCCTTTACGTTTCAGTCTAAGTATCTAGGGATGTCTCCATGGGAATGCCCAGGTGCTTTTAGTATTCTTTCGTTTATGGAGCATGAATATGGTGTTTGGCATCCACGTGGTGGTTTAAATCAAATCTCTGAAGCGATGGCGACAGTGATTAGGGAGCACGGAGGGACGATCCATTTGGATACTCCGATTCAGCAAATACTTACGAAGAATAAAAAGGTCTACGGACTTCAATTACCTAACGGAGAAGAACGTCACTATGATGAAGTTGTGATTAATGCGGATTTTGCCTATGCAATGACTGAACTATTAAATAAATCTAATCTTAAATCGTACTCAAAAGAAAAACTAGATAAAAAGAAATACTCTTGTTCATCCTTTATGATTTATGTGGGATTAGACAAACAATACGATCAGGCGCACCATACAATTGTGTTCTCAAAGGATTATAAGAAGAATGTAGAAGAAATTACAAAAACAAAGACTTTGTCGGCTGACCCTTCGATTTATATTCAGAATCCAGTTGTGACGGATTCAAGCTTAGCTCCTGAGGGGCAGTCCGGTCTCTACATCCTGGCACCCGTACCAAATAACTTTAGTTTATTAGACTGGGAAAACCACAAGATTGAATTTAGAGATTTAATCTATTCAATTATCGAAGAACGTACGGAATTTAAAAACCTTCGTGATCATATTGTGTTTGAAGAACTCTTAACTCCGGATGATTGGCAGAAAGAGCATCACATCTACCAGGGAGCTACGTTTAATTTGGCTCATAACTTAGGTCAGATGATGTACTTTAGACCACATAACAAGTTCCAGAGTTTAAAGAACTGCTGGTTAGTTGGTGGAGGTACTCACCCCGGAAGTGGGCTGCCGACTATTTTTGAGTCTGCTAGAATTACAGCCAACTCAATTATGGAACATGATAAAAAGGGGTTGGTTCAACGATGAAAACCATCATTGTTGGAGGAGGTATTGGTGGTCTAATCACAGCTCTTTACTTATCTAATCGTGGTGAAGAGGTCGTCATCCTTGAAAAGGATACGAAGCTTGGAGGACGTCTAGCGCTAATTGAACGAGATGGATTTAAAGTTGATAAGGGTCCCACCATTGTGTTATTACCAGATATTATTCGTACAATTTTAGAGGAAGTGGGAGTGGATCCTAATCAAGTTGAAATGGTCCGCGTTGATCCTCTCTACTCGTTAACTTATTCAGACAACACGACTTTCTTAAAGTGGAGTGACAAGCAAAAACAATTAGCTGAGATTAACCGCGTATTTCCAGGTGAGGAACAATCGTTTATCCATTACCTTGAAACGATGAATGATCGATTTAATTTAGGTAAATCCGTCTTTTTGGATCGACATTTTATGAATAAACGTGAATTTTTTAGTCTTACGTCCCTATCTGCTTTACTGAAATTAAAAGCGTATCAGTCAGTAGAGAAGCAAACGGCCCAGTTTTTTAAGGATAAAAGATTGCAAGAGGCATTTTCTTTACAAACCCTGTATATAGGAGGAGCACCTTCCACATCACCAGCACTGTATTCACTTGTTTCATTTAGTGAGCATTATCATGGCATCTGGTACATTAAAGGTGGATATGGCAGTCTTGTTCCGATTCTTGAACAGGAACTTCGAAAACGTGGAGTGGAAATTCATCTGAATACTGCGGTAGATCGAATAGAAGAAAGTAACAATCACGTTCAAGCAGTTTATTCAAAGGATACACGCTATAATGCTGACCGGTTTGTCTTGAACGGGGAAGTACCACTGATGCAAACATTGTTTCCTGAAAAGAAAGCAAAAAAACAGTCCTATGTATCATCTTCTTCATGCCTTTTGCTTTATTTTGGCTTAGATACGATTTATGACGATGCAAATGTACATCAGTTTTACATGTCTCGGGATTTTAATCAGAACATGAAAGAGATTTTTGTTGATAAAAAGATCCCTTCAAATCCATCTTTGTATGCCTTTCACCCATCTAAAATTGATGAGTCTCTAGCGCCTGCAGGGAAAGGTGTACTGTATGTGTTGGTACCCGTTCCATCTGGCTCATCTGTTAATTGGGAGCAGATTGATGAATTTGTGGACATGTGCGTTGATACGCTGGAATCATGGCATTTCCCGAACTTGCGAGAACATATTGAGTGGATGGACGTGCGTACACCAAAACACGCTGAAGCAGAGGGGCTTTACCTTGGTGGTAGCTTTGGCTTAGCTCCTGTTCTAAAGCAGTCTGGAGTCTTCAGGCCACAGATTAAACCTTTTGGTCGACACAATGTTTACGCCGTTGGTGCTTCCATTCATCCTGGGGGAGGAATCCCTATTGTGATGCAAGGAGCAAAACTGTTATCTGATTATCTGGAGGAAGAAACAGATTCAGTTACTAGGAAGGAGAATTCAATTTGAGAAAGCTAGAAGAAGCCTATGAGGATTGTCATCGTATCATTAATCGCCACTCTAAAACCTTTGCAAAGGCATTTAGCTTACTGCCTGCTTCTAAGAGAAAAGCGGTCTGGGCCATCTATGCTTATTGTCGCAGTGTAGATGATATTGTAGACGAGGGAGCTAATCCTCACATGGAATTAGCACAATTCGAGGACCATTTTCACTTATTCTTACGCAATGAATTACCACTTCAGGATTCAATGTGGTTAGCTCTAGATGATGTGTTTAAACGGTTTGAGATCAATCAACAAGCATTTGAAGATATGATTAAAGGTCAAAAGATGGATCTTTTTAAAAATCGTTATCAAACGATGGACGAAGTAGAAGAATACTCCTATTATGTTGCTGGAACGGTTGGTCTTATGCTGCTTCCTGTATTAGCTCCGAACAACCATACACGTCTTGTAGAAGGTGGAAAAGCTTTGGGAACGGCTATGCAAATCACGAACATTTTACGTGACATTGGAGAGGATATCGAGCGGAATCGAATCTATCTACCGAGTGATCTAATGATGCAATACGGAGTAACAGTAGAACAAATTAAAATGGGTCACGTAACGGAAGGATTTATTCAGCTATGGGAGCATATGGCGACACGCGCTGAAGAGTTATACAGTATTGCCCTTGAAAGTATTGAGCATTATCCTTTAGACTCCAGGCTACCAGTTAAAGGTGCGGCGTTTATGTACCGAGCCATCTTAAATTCAGTTAGACGCAATCATTATCAGGTTTTTACTACTCGGTCTTTTATTACTCAAGAAGAGAAAAAAGAAATATTAGCGCAATTATAAAGGAAAAACGATTGAGCGGAGGCGCTCAATCGTTTTTTAGTCGTTGGGAGATAAAGAATCGATATTCAATACAATTTGCCGGATATATCTCATTGTTGTTTCC
Organism: Alkalihalobacillus sp. FSL W8-0930; assembly: GCA_037965595.1. NCBI lineage: Bacteria > Bacillati > Bacillota > Bacilli > Caryophanales > Bacillaceae > Alkalihalobacillus > Alkalihalobacillus sp. FSL W8-0930. The sequence continues at coordinate 1,604,575 of CP150183.1, forward strand.
GTCGCTTCATTCATTGTCAGTTCCTGTCTCTTATTTAAAAGGTTTGTGAGCATTCCTTGCCAGACGAGTGTTGTTAATTCATTAATCGTTTCGATTTGGTGTTCCAAGATTAATCCTTCATCTGTTGCCATTTCTAATAAGGAGACTCCTCGTTTTACCATACTTCTTTGGAATAACACCGGCTTTAAATCTTCTGGAAAATCAATGATATCGCTAGAATACATTGAATAGTATTCCTCAAAAAGAGTATCAGGCTTATTGCCAATATCCATTAAGAAAATGGCGTGAAAGAGTTGGGGTTGATTGTAAGAATGCTTGCATAAGCATTCCCAAGCTAAAATATATTTCTCAATGGATGTATCACCTTTTTCTAGATAGTTCACGACGTCATTCGTATATGGTTTGAGGAATCTCATAGATGCAAAGAAAATAACATGAGATAACTCGTTAAAATAATTATAGAGCGTTGCGCTATTATAACCTGCCTTATCCGCAATTTTACGAATTGTAATTGAATCGAATCCTTCTTCATTAATAATGTCTGCGGCCGCTTCAATAAAGTATTTCCACATTCGCTGACGTTTAATTGTACGCTTCTCCATCATTTGTCTCCTTTCCTTCAAAGAGCATGTTTATCTATTATAGTACTGATTTAGTGAAAGATAAACGCTGATCCCGTTTGTCACACTATACATAGTATGATAACATAATCACGTTCATAAAATAATCATGATTACTTTATAATCATGATCACAAGAAAGGTGATTATATGAAAAACGCAAAAGTAGACCCTTATATCTTTTGGTCTTCCATTCTTGTCATTGCTGTGTCGTCCGTTTTACTCGTTGTAAATCGCGAAATTGCAGAACCCTTTTTAGATGGAGTCATGACAGGGATTACCTTTAACCTTGATTGGTTGTTTCAAGCTTTAACATTTGGATTGTTTATCCTTTTAGCTTGGCTGGCATTCGGTCGATTCGGCAAAATTAAACTAGGTGAAGGTCGGCCGGAGTTTTCTACATTCAGTTGGGGAGCTATGTTATTTTGTGCTGGTATGGGTACTAGTATCATGTTTTGGTCAATACTCGAACCTATTTATTATTATATGGATCCGCCCTTTGGTTTAGAGTCAAGTGGAAATGATGCGGCAGATTGGGCAGTGACGTATGGGTTATTTCACTGGGGGCTCTCTGCATGGGCGTTATATGCACTTCCCACTGTAGTTATTGCCTACTCCTTTTTTATAAAGAAACAAAAATCGCTTAAAATTAGTTCAGCTTGCCGTGGAGTTCTAGGTAAGCACGCTGATGGTTTTCTTGGTAAGGCCATTGATGTGTTAGTTATTTGGAGCCTTGTTGGTGGATTAGGTACATCTCTTGGATTAGGTGTTCCAATGGTATCAGCTGTTATAAGTGAGTTATTAACAATAGAAGAGTCGATCGGTTTAAGTATTAGTATTATTTTAATTTGGACAGTGATTTATTGTACAAGTGCTTATTTTGGGTTATATAAAGGAATTAAAAAGCTTAGTGATATCAACGTATATATGGCGTTAGCACTAGCAATATTTGTTCTGGTGTGTGGTCCTACTTTATATATCCTTTCAAACTTTACAAATAGCTTTGGACTAATGATGCAAAACTTTTTACAGATGAGTTTCTATACTGATCCAAATGGGAAAAGTGGATTTCCTCAAACATGGACTGTATTTTATTGGGCATGGTTTGCAGCAACTGCTCCATTTATTGGGCTTTTTGTTGCAAGAATTTCAAAAGGACGTACGATAAGAGAATTAATATGTTCTATTTTATTATGGGGCTCCGTTGGAAGCTGGTTATATTTTGCTGTATTTGGAGGATACGCTCTTCATTTAGAGACGAACGGGCTCATCTCCTTAACGAATGTATTAACTGATAGTGATGAGACAGCTGTTATTGTAGAAGTCTTAAGATCATTACCTTTCAGTACAATTGTTCTGGTCTTTTTCTTAATTTTGGCTTTCATTTTTTTATCTACTTCTCTTGATTCAGCCACATATGTTCTCTCATCTATCGCCACAAAAGAACTAAAGGATGGGGAAGAACCAGCACGCTGGCATCGACTGGTTTGGGGCTTCACGCTTGCTGCTTTGGCCATATCCTTAATTAGTGTTGGAGGCTTAAAAGTGGTTCAGACTTCAGCTGTTATAGCAGCAGTGCCTATAGTTATTATCTATCTTCTATTAACTTTGTCTCTTGTAAAGTGGCTAAAAGAAGATTTTCCTAAACAATAAGAAACGATTACTTGGAGGGATTACATTGGTTTTTAACGTACGTGATTCGAAGTTACACATCAAAAAGGATTTTCCGAATAATGTTCATGAAATAGAGAATATATGGATTCCAATGAAAGATGGTACTAAATTATCGGCAAAGATTTGGTTACCTAAAGGAGCAGAAGAAACTCCAGTACCAGCGATTCTTGAATATTTACCCTATCGAAAAAATGATTTTACGTTCCTAAGAGATTCAATTAGACATCCCTACTTTGCAGGTCATGGGTATGCAAGTATTCGAGTTGACATGAGGGGAAGTGGAGATTCGGATGGGATTTTGTATGATGAGTACTTGCCTCAAGAACAAGAAGACGCATTAGAGATACTAGAGTGGATCGAAGCTCAACCTTGGTCAACCGGAAAAGTGGGAATGATCGGAAAATCTTGGGGAGGATTTAACGGATTACAAGTTGCTTCTCATCAACCAAAGCAATTAAAAGCAGTGATTACATTATGCTCCACCGATGATCGTTATGCTGATGATGTGCATTATATGGGCGGCAATATTCTGGCTTCCGATATGCTGTGGTGGTCATCAACTATGCTAGCATACAATGCAAGACCAGCAGACCCAGCATACGTCGGCGATGAGTGGAAGGACAAGTGGCTTGATCGACTTGAAAAAACACCTCCTTTTGTAGAAGAATGGTTAAGTCATCAACGACGAGATCATTACTGGAAACAGGGGTCTGTGTGTGAAGATTATAGCGCAATGACCGTTCCAGTGTTTGCAGTAGGTGGCTGGGCTGATGGGTATACCAACGCAATTTTTCGTTTACTAGAGAATCTTAAAGGACCTAAAAAAGGATTAATTGGTCCATGGGCACATGAATATCCTGAGGTGGCTGTGCCTGGTCCGGCCATTGGGTTTCTACAGGAGTGCTTACGCTGGTGGGATCATTGGTTAAAGGATAAAGACACTGGAATGATGGATGAACCCGTTTTGCGTGCTTGGATGCAGGATTATGCACCTCCAGAGGTGGATTATGAAGAGCGGCCTGGAAGATGGATTGAAGAACAGTCTTGGCCTGCTACATCCATTGAAACCAGAAGATACTTTCTAGATAAAGCGAATCTACTAGATCATTATAATGAAGAAACTGAAGTGAACATTTCAAGCGTACAGCAACATGGCTTATATAGTGGAGTTTGGTGTCCTTTTGGTCAACCAGGAGACCTTGCGTCAGATCAGCGAATGGAAGATGGACTAGCTGTTACTTTTACCTCAGAAGCGTTGAAAGAAGAGATGGAGATTCTAGGATTTCCAGAAATGAAGGTTACGGTTTCCTCTGATCAAAAAGAAGCGATGATAGCTGTTCGTTTATGTGATATCGCACCAGATGGGGCGTCCACGCTAATTAGCTGGGGAATGATGAATTTAAATCATCTTAAAGGACACGAGCATCCAGAAGATTTAGTTCCTGGTGAAAAGTTTGAAGTGGATGTACAGTTAAATGCAGTGGGACAAAAAATCCCGTCGGGTCATAAGCTGCAGGTATGTGTATCACCTACGTATTGGCCGCATGCGTGGCCATCCAAAAAACCAGTCACTCTTACACTCTTTACTGATGAGAATACAAAACTCGAATTACCTACCCGAACTAGAGCAGACAATGAAGAGGAGAGCTGGCCATTTCAGGCACCAGAAGCAGCTGCTGTTGCAAAAAAAGAGGTCTTACGCAAAGAGAAAAGAGAGCGTGTGATTCAGTATAACTTGCTCAGTAAAGAATGGGTACTGGATGACTTTTCTGATGAGGGCGCTAGAAAGATTATTGAAAATGGAGTTGAATATGGTAGCACGAATCGTAATGTTTATACCATAAAAGAAGGCGATCCATTATCGGCTAAGGCGACATGTGAGTGGAGTTTAACTGTAGGAAGAGGAGAGTGGCAAACAAGACTTGAGACATTCAGTCAAATGGAATCAGACCAAGAGTATTTTTATCTGAAGAATGTTGTCACAGCATTTGAATCTGATCAAGAAATTTTCACTAAAACGTGGAACAAAAAAATACGAAGAGACTATCAATAGTACATTTGTAAAAATGGCGGGGATTCTTTATCGAATCTCTCGCCATTTTTACATTACGTTTCATTAATCAAATCAGCCACATTTAACCCACTTAACACAACCATCGGCGACCCTCCACCGGGGTGAGTAGACCCACCAACAAAATACAGATTAATTACATCTTTCGCACGGTTAGCAGGGCGTAAGAATGCATTCTTTTTTGTGTTAGCAGAGACCCCATATAATGCACCTTTGTAGGCATTGTAATCCCCTTGAATGTGCTTGGGTGATATAACTTGATCCTGGGCAATATGGGGGGCAAGATCAAGACCATATACGGTTTTTAACACATGATATATATGCTGCTTGTACTCTTCTACATCTCTCGCTGTTCCATGACTTTGTAGGGCAGGTGCATTCACAAGGATAAATAAGTTATCTCCATCAGGGGAGGCACTGTGGTCCGTATAAGATGAGTTACAGATATAAATAGTAGGTTGATCACTATACATTCGTTTCTCAAACAAATCCTTAAACTCTTGTTGATAATCTTCACTAAAATATACTTGATGATGGATCAGGCTCGGTAATCGTTTGTTTAAGGCAGCTAAAATGACAAATGCAGAAATGGAAGGTTCAAGCTTGTCTCGTTTTTGATTAGAGAACGACGGGCGATCTTTTTCAGCAACTAGCTCAGGATATACTTGTAGCAAATCGCCATTCATAATCAATTGATCACATGAAACATGCGAGCCGTTTGCCAATTCTACACCCGTTGCTTTCTTGTTAGATACTTGAATGCGGACCACTTCTGTGTTGGTGTAAAGCTCTACACCTAATTCTTTTGCCCTTGTTACAAATCCCTCGGCAATACCTGGATTTCCACCTTTAACATAGTAGACCCCTTGAATCAACTCCAGATACGCAATCATTGAGAAGGTTGCTGGTGATAAGTAAGGAGAGGAACCAATATACGTTGCATAACGATTAAACATTTGCACAACCTTCTCATTTGTAAAATACCGGCGATGAAACGTATCTAATGAAGTGAATGGATGCACCTGTAATAGAGCCTTTGTTAAGGAAGGTGAAAGATAATCCTTCCAGCTTGCAAATGTACGTGGAAAGAAATGCTCTTTTGACAGTGCATAAAGGGTTGAAATGTCTTTTAAATAACGATCATACGATTCTCTAGGGATGCTGAATGAAGCTAGATTTTGTTTCATCACATCTTGATCTGCCGTCATATCAAGATATGTGCCATCAGTAAAATAATTGCGAGTATGAGTATCAAGACGCTTGAACGTGAAATAATCTTTAGGCTCAGCCCCTGATTCCCGAATGACTCGATTAAATACTTCGGGCATCGTGATCGTATTTGGTCCGAAATCAAAAGAAGCGGTTCCTAGTTGATATCTTCTCATTTTTCCACCAAAGTGCGCATTTTTCTCAAAAAGCTTCACCTGAAAGCCCTTATGAGCAAGTGAAATTGCTGAGCTTAATCCTGCCAATCCTCCGCCAATAATGACAACTGTTTTCATGAATATGTACGTCCTTTCCAAGTGAAACCTGACTTACTCCAAGCGAGTGCCATAGACCTTATAAGGATAAGAATAAAAGCGAGCGCCGAAAAAGGCATAAGCAGCCAAATCCAATTTCTTTGATTGGCTAACTGATCTATCAAAAGTCGAATGCCAAGACTAATGAGTAAAGGGAGAGCATAGTACCATGCGGAAGTAAATGCGAACCCTGCAAGAAACAATGGGAAAATAAATAGAGCACTATATAAACAAATGATACAAATAGCTAACAAGTAAGAGCGCCCGATCCCCGGAAATGCATTTTTAGAAAAGCCTTGCCATACATCGCGGTTCTGATGATACATATAACAGGTTACATGGTCTGTCACATTGGCTAAGCACGCTTTAGCTCCCGACTTTTTAATGGCTCTTGCTAGATGAACATCTTCTACTAGAGATTGTTTGACAGATGTGTGTCCGCCGATTGAGCGGTAGGTCATGGTTTCAAACAGCATAAAGCTACCATGAGCCGCGCTCGCCGCCACATAAGACGTTCGGTTTGCGAGATACAATGGCAGGTGCAAGTAGATCAGCACGTGCTGCATAGGAACAAGAAGCTTAGCGAGAAGTCCAGTAACCGGGAATTTCGGGAAGCCCGTTAATAGGCCAGATCCTTGACTTTTCATTAGCGAAACGGCTTGTTCAATGGTATTAGGCGCAAGTCTTACATCGGCATCTAAAAAGAGTAAATAAGCACCAGTAGCTTGCTGACTGAGCTGGTGACAGGCGTGTACCTTGCCAACCCAATCTGATGGAAGGTTCTTACCACTTATCAAGCTGGCATTTGCTAAACGATGTGCTTCTTGGCGGATAAGCTTGTTTGTTGAATCGGTAGACTGATCGTCTAAGAAGAGAAACTCAAGATTTGGGTATGTTAAGGCTGACAAATTCCGAATGAGCTCTACTACATTTGATTCTTCGTCTCTCATTGGGACTAAGATGCTAACCAATGGTTTCTCTTCTATCACTGATTGGTGTGAGAGCTTTGGCATAAAGAACTGGTTACAAAGAACCCAAATAAAGAGCAAGCTTAAAAGCGCGATGAAAATTAAGACAACTATAGTCATGATTTTGAACCTGACAATGTATTAAACCAATCACTAACGGAGCGATTACCTGAAAGGAGCACAGTATAATCGGACGCATCCTCACAGGAAATCTGATCTCGTTGTTGATTTAGTTGAGTAGTCATAGTTGTCTCGAGCAATGCTGTCACTTCCTGACGCGATTGATTATTGAATTGAATGGACTGGATTGGTGAACTGATCTCGATATAAAGACGTGGTTTTTGTTCATGTAACATCGTGTAATAATAGGTGACGGTATAAATCGTCACCTTTTTGTCCCCTGTAGCTAAATGCGCTGAACCTGTTTTAAACTCAAGTGGTCTTTTTTCCAAAGGTTGCTCGGCTCCTTGTGGAAACATCCAAACAGCCTTTTGATCTTGCAAAAGCCCCTTTGCGTAGGCAAGTGTTTCTACAATGGCACGGGGCTTTTCTACATCAACGGAGAACGCACCAATTCGTTTGAAGAAGGGGAATTCCTTCATCCCTTTTTCACTCATCATCGCATAGCTATGATACGGACAAACCGTTTGAGTTAAATAAAAGGTGATTAAGCCATCCCACCAGCTCGAGTGATTGGCTAAGATGAGTACACCCGTATCTTCTTTATGAAATGCTCCCTTAATTAATACGCTAGAAAAAGAGCGTTTTAGCAGCCAATATGTGTTATACAAATGCAGTGCACGACTAAACCATGCACTTTTTTGTGCTTTGATCATGAGATTATGATTCCTTCCACTTGATGTATCCAAATACTAACGGAACGCTTAGAACCATGGAAATAAGAACAGCTAACCATAGCTGATGAGTGATGGCTAAAATAACGAACATCACCACGACCATTAGATAGAGCCAAACCATTCGAGGCTCCCAATATGTATCTTTGTAACCTGTCCATTTACCGGCCAATTGGAGTGTAAGATAAACAACCGAATGTAAAATGAAGGCTAGTACAAACCAACCAAAGAAATTAGAGAAAGGAATATTGTAATAAAATCCCCCGGCTGTCCAGATCCAATACTCTTTCACCTGAAAAGCAACAGGGTCCAGCACAATATCCATAATGACAGCGGCTGTCGAGCCAAGTAATGTGTATGTCAACCATTCCAACCATTTATTCGAGATTCTCCATGTATAGGCACGAGCGATCACATGAGTTGTAGCAATAACCATTAACCATGCTGCTCCAATCGTGAAGGGCACCTCGAACAAAATCAAACCAAAATCAGGATTATAAAAATAATCTCCAAAAAGGATACCGTAGTGTACACCAACACCCTCAACAATAAAGGTGATAATGACAATTAAAATGGATAAGACCGTTCCGAGCATTCTTCCGTATTGCTTAATAAGAAAGATTGCACCGAGCACTCCGGTTAATACTAGAAATACGGTATTTGCCCATTCTAAGCTTGGTGGAAGGATATCAAACGTAAGAAGAATCACACCACATATGTACCAAAAAACAAAAAAACGAAAAATGAACCGATCAAAGTTCTCTAACATGACAACCTCCCAGAAATTCTCTAAACTATATGTAGACACTATGCTCATTGTACAATGAGCGGAGGAGGAATGGCTATGAATAAGCGTGTTGTACTCGTGACGGGTGCCGGAAATGGCATCGGTGCCGAAGTAGCTCTTGCTTTTGCAGAACAAGGTGATCAAGTCATTGTTTCAGATGTGATTGCGGAAGATGCAGATCGTACTGTAAGTAAAATTCGTGAAGCTGGTGGGGAAGCGATTGCAATTGCCTGTGATGTCTCGAATAGTGACCAAGTGAAGGCAATGATCAATCAAATTGATCACACGTATGGACGTTTAGATGTATGCATTAACAATGCAGGCATTTCAAAGTGGAAGTCACCACTTGAGTTAGAGGAAGACGAATGGGATAAAGTGATGAATACAAATGCAAAAGGAACATTCTTATGTAGTAAAGAATCCGCTAAGCTGATGGTGAAGGGCGCTCATGGTGGGTCGATTATTAATATGGCTTCAACAAGAGCAACGATGAGTGAGCCAAATTCCGAAGCATATGCTGCTTCAAAAGGAGCCATTGTCTCGCTTACGCACGCACTTGCTGCTTCCTTACAAGATCAGCATATCCAAGTGAACAGTATTAGTCCTGGTTGGATTCATACAGGTGACGTAAATGAATTAAGAGATGTAGATCATACACAGCATTTCTCAAAAAGAGTTGGTGAGCCATCAGATATTGCACGTGTATGTTTATTTTTATCAGATCCGAGAAATACATTTATAACAGGTGAAAATGTAACAATTGATGGTGGAATGACGAAAAAAATGATTTATGAGCACTAAAAAGAGGTTTCTTCTTACCTGCTAAGGGTATAGTAAAAGAGATGAGGTGTAAGGATGAGTACAGAGCAAGAAAAGCAACAAACAAAAGATCAAGTAATGGGGCAGTTAGAACAAGTCATTGATCCAGAACTCGGGATCGATATTGTGAATTTGGGGCTTGTATATGAGATTAAACTTGATGAAGATAATAATGTTACAGTTGTCATGACACTAACAGCGATGGGCTGTCCATTAGCTGGAGAAATTCATCGTTCAGTGAAGGAAGCACTAAATGAATTAACGGAAATTGGAGATATTGGAGAGGTAGAGGTGGACATCGTTTGGAATCCACCTTGGTCTAAAAGTATGATGTCACGATACGCCAAGATTGCACTAGGAGTACATGAATCATAGGATAGAGAAAACCCCTACCAGTCTCAAGGTAGGGGTTTCTTATGATCTATTCTGGTTTAGGGACGTGTTTAAAGATTTCGCCGCTTTCAAAGAAATCAATTAATTCGTCAAGCCATTGGTAATAATTCATCCACTGCTTTGTTTCGTTTAACCATAGGTTTAATTCATTTTCGGTTTCCTCGGTTAACTGATCATTTTCAAGTTCCTTGTTTAATTGATTAGCCAATCGTTTGCCAATCATTTTATTTTTTTGTATAACCTTCTGCCAATTAGAGGTGAAAAGTGAGATGAAGGTTTGATAATAATCTTCTTCGACATTATACAAATCTTTTCTTACGCCTTTTTCATATACCTTGCTGGCGATATTTAAGTCAATCATTTCGCGTACAACTTGACTCATTCTTGTTTTGCTCATTCCAGTTTCCATAGATAACTGTTCAAGCGTCATTGGTTTACGGTTTGTATAGATTACTCCAAGTACCCTGCCAACCGTAGCAGACACACCGTATGTCCGCATGTTATCAGCAATACCCTCAATATACTGTTCTTCGATTTTTTGTAAGAATTCAGAAGAAGCCCCTTTCATGTCCTGCGCACCTCATTCACTTATTATCAGAGATAATGTACCATATTTTTTTCTCTAAAAGAAGTCTCAATTTAAAATGTTGCAAATTAATCCTTTATAAACTTTTTGTAAACTTTTTATTGCATATAGTTTATAATAGAACCTGTTAATTTATTCGGAGGTGCAGAAAATGTTACGAATGGAAAATGTGACCAAAACCTATAAAGGTGGAAAAAAAGCTGTAAACAATGTATCACTCAATATTCAAAAAGGAGAGTTCATTTGTATTATTGGCCCGAGTGGCTGTGGTAAAACAACTACTATGAAAATGATTAACCGATTAATCGAACCTTCAAACGGCAAAATTTATATTAACGATGAAGATTTGTTGACACAGGATGCTGTAAAGCTTCGAAGGAAGATTGGATATGTCATTCAGCAGATTGGGTTATTCCCCCATATGACAATTGAAGAGAACATCACTTTGGTTCCTCGATTATTAAAATGGACTTCGAGTAAGAAATCAAAAAGAGCTGAGGAATTATTATCATTAGTTGATATGCCTAAAGATTATTTAAATAGATATCCGCATGAACTAAGTGGAGGTCAACAGCAACGGATTGGGGTATTACGTGCTTTGGCCGCAAATCCGCCACTTATTTTAATGGACGAGCCATTTGGAGCGCTTGATCCGATTACCAGGGATTCCTTGCAGGAAGAATTTAAGCGACTGCAGCGATCATTGGATAAAACCATCGTATTTGTCACACATGATATGGATGAAGCAATTAAGCTAGCTGACCGAATCGTTATCATGAAAGATGGAGAAATTGTTCAGGTGGATTCTCCCGAAGAAATTTTACGTAATCCAGCGAACGAATTTGTAGAAGATTTTATTGGTAGAGAACGTCTATTACAAGGACGACCAAATGTACAGACGATCGCCCAGGTCATGAGTAAAAAACCAATTTCTATTAGCGGGGAACAAACACCGGCGAATGCCTTAAAGCTAATGAAGCAGTCACGAGTAGACTCGCTCCTTGTAACGGATGAAGCTGGTATCTTAAAGGGATACATTGATCTTGAGTCTATTGACCGCAATCGATCATTGGAATCCATCGACTCCTTAGTTAAACCAAGTGTTCATAAAGTGCAAGAAGATGCCTTAATTAGAGACACGATTCACCGGTTGTTAAAACGTGGAGTGAGCTATTCTCCCGTCGTCAACAGCGAAGATAAGCTAGTTGGGATAGTGACTCGAGCTAGTTTGGTTGATATGGTGTATGACTCCATTTGGGGAGAAGATGAAAGTGTTGCAGTTGGGGGAGTAAACCATGAATGAGTTGACGGAGTTTTTACAAGCAAACGGAAGCGAACTTCTTCTTAAAACCTGGGAACATATTTATATTTCTTACTTGGCTGTTTTACTTGGGATCTTAGTCGCTATTCCTTTAGGTATTGCATTAACTCGTGTCCCAAAACTTGCGCAATGGGTGATAGGTACAGTGAGTGTTTTGCAAACCATTCCGAGTCTTGCTATTTTAGCCTTTTTTATTCCTTTTCTAGGAGTGGGAACTGTACCCGCGGTTGTTGCCTTATTCTTATATTCCGTTTTACCAATTCTACGTAATACGTACACAAGTGTAAAAGAGGTTGATTCAAACTTAATAGAGGCTGGCAAAGGAATGGGGATGACCACATGGGAGCGAATTAAGGGGATTGAATTACCTCTTGCGTCTCCGGTCATAATGTCTGGCATTCGTGTGTCCTCGGTGTATTTAATTGGTTGGGCTGCTCTTGCATCTTTTATTGGAGCTGGAGGCTTAGGTGATTTTATTTTTAGTGGGTTAAACCTTTACGATCCATCGTTTATCATAGCGGGAGCCGTGCCTGTAACAATCTTAGCTCTATTAACTGATGTGATTTTTGGAAAAATAGAAAAGACTGTTACACCTAAAGGCATTCAAACACATGAGAAAACCGTGTAACAGAAGGAGATGTTCATCATGCTAAAAATAAAATCAATGGTTGCTATATCAGTACTAGCAACTGTTTTAACTGGTTGTTCGTTACCTGGTTTAAGTGGACCGGCAAGCGGAACTGTAAAGATCGGTGCGGTTAATACATCAGAGTCAATGATCATTGGAAATATGATAAAGGAGCTGATTGAAGAGGAAACGGATTTAAAAGTTGAGATGATCAATAACTTAGGTTCTTCCATCGTCATGCATCAAGCCATGTTGAATGGGGATGTAGACATTGCAGCTACTCGTTATACGGGAACTGATATAGCAGGTGCCTTAAATTTGGAACCAGTGATGGATCCGGAAGAAGCCCTTAAGGTCGTACAAGAAGAGTTTCCGGAAAGATATGATCAAGTATGGTTTGATTCGTATGGGTTTGCGAATTCATATGCCATTACAGTAACGAATGACATGGCGGACCAGGAGAATTTAGAAAAAGTTAGTGATTTGGAGGAGCAAGCTGATAAGCTTCGTGTTGGCGTAGATGGATCATGGATCAATCGAGCCGGAGATGGATATGAAGGATTCCAAGAAACGTATTTTGGATTTGAAAATATATCTCCTATGCAAATCGGTCTTGTGTATGACGCGGTTGAAAGCGGACGTATGGATGCAGTTCTTGCTTATACCACAGACGGACGAATTGCTGCATATGATTTGAAAATCCTTGAAGACGATCGTCAGTTCTTTCCGCCATATGATGCGTCTATGGTTGTAGATAACGAACTATTAAGAGAGCACCCGGAGCTTGAAGCCATTTTAAATCGATTAGTTGGAACGATCGATACAGAGAAAATGCAGGAATTGAATTACGAAGCGGATTTCTTTATGAAAGAACCAGCCGTTGTGGCAAGAGAGTTTTTAGATGAGAATCAGTTTTTTGCTGAAGGGGTTGAGTAAATGGACATCATACAAGATTTAATTCTATATTACTCTCAGAATGGGGGGTATGTATGGACAGAATTTTATCGGCATTTTCTAATGTCGGCGTATGGAGTATTCTTTGCTGCTCTTGTTGCCATACCTCTTGGTATTCTTATTGCTCGTTATAGCAGGCTAAGTGGTGTGGTCTTAACCATTACAAATGTGATTCAAACGATCCCGGCCCTTGCGATGCTAGCTGTTTTGATGCTTGTATTAGGTTTAGGTGCTAATACGGTTGTGTTAGCGTTGTTTCTCTACTCGTTGCTACCCATTCTACGAAATACGTATATCGGTATTAAAAATGTCGATCGTTCACTCGTGGAATCGGGGAGGGCGATGGGTATGACAAGATGGCAGCTATTGTATATGCTTGAACTGCCTCTTGCGTTGTCAGTCATTACCGCGGGCTTGCGCACGGCTTTAGTATTTTCAATTGGAATTACGACGATTGGAACGTTTATAGGAGCTGGTGGACTTGGCGATATTGTAATCAGAGGAACAAACGCCACCGATGGAGCGGCCATTATTTTAGCTGGTGCGATTCCAACTGCCTTGATGGCCATCTTAGCTGACGTTGTAATGGGGTGGATCGAGCGGATACTTTCCCCATCTTCTAAACAACAAAAGCAAACGAATCCAGTTTAATAGAAAAAGACCTCAACTGACATCAACATCAATCAGTGAGGTCTTTTTAAACACAAAGATAGGTTGACTTAGTAGCTGTAAGCTGAGCCAACGATCACTAGAAGAATGAATAAAACAACGATAAACGCAAAACCATTTTCATATCCGCCCACTGTCAACACTCCTTTATTGTAGCCTACTGTATACTATGTAGCAGGATGAAAAAAGCGTGGGCACTAACGCCCATTTATCACAAACCGCGTTTTATTAGGCAAGGGCTGATTGATATAGTAAACTAAAGTAGTGAGTTATTCTATTAACAAGTCAATTGAAGGGGAGTGTTCTTAATGTTAAAAAAATTGTTTGGGTTAGACAAAAATGAAAATCAACAATCAACAACGGAAGAAACTCCAACGGAAGAAACGGTTTTTGCAGTGGCGAATGGAACGTTGGTTGCACTTGAAGATGTACCAGATCCAACATTTTCACAAAAAATGATTGGGGACGGGGCGGCAATTGAGCCAACGGATGGCAGAGTGGTCGCACCGATAGCGGGAGAAGTTATTCAAGTATTCCCAACTGGTCATGCGGTTGGCATACGTACAAAGGGTGGAGCAGAGCTTCTCATTCATATTGGTCTTGAGACTGTAAATATGGATGGGGAAGGATTCACTGCCCACGTAAAAGAAGGAGACAGTGTAGATGTTGGATCACTTCTTGTGGAATATGATCTTGAGCTTGTAAAAGAAAAGGCATCAAGCACGCTTATTCCAGTTGTTGTAACCAATCATGAGGATCTAGGCGGAATTCAGGCCGAAACGTCAGGCGCTTCAGAGGCGGGCTCCACTGCGCATTTAACTGTTAAATACAAGCGTTAAAATCGTCACGGAGAATCCATAAATACATGCTAGTTTTTCTCCATCTTTCCTGTTACACTACGATAGTTGTATGTATTAAGAAAGGGTGTTGGCATGTCAGCTTTACTCGTATTTGTTGTGCAGCTTCTATATGTTCCTATTCTAACCATTAGAACAATTATGATGGTTAAAGGAATGAAGGAACGTGCGGCAGCAATGGGCGCTTTGGAAGGTATTATTTACGTTGTGGCCTTGGGAATAGTATTCAGTGATTTAAGTAACTATTATAATATGATTGCCTATGCTTTAGGCTTCGCTGTAGGTCTTTATATCGGAGCGATCATTGAAGAAAAGCTGGCAATTGGATATCTAACATTTGAAGTAAATATTCCGACAAGAAATCAAGAGTTAATTGATAGGTTAAGAGAAGTAGGTTTTAGTGTTTCCTCTTCAGCTGTAGAAGGTATGACATCTACTCGTTATCAGCTAGACTGTACAGCGAGACGAGATCGAGAGAAGGAATTTATTCGCGTGGTGACTGAATACGAACCAGCAGCGTTTATCGTTTCCTTTGAACCGAGAAGCTTTAAAGGTGGATATATTACAAAAGCAATGAAGCGTCGTCGAGAAAAGTATTTAAAAAAGAAAAAGAATGCAGAACAATCATAAGCAAAAACCCCGTTCCATATGGAGCGGGGTTTTCTTTCACTTAAAACTGGCTAGGGTCAACATCTCCGAGATAGAAATACACAAACAATGCTAGGATAAAGCAGTAAGCTGCAAAATACACAAGCTTGCTTTTCTTTAAGAAGTTAATAAACCAAACAATTCCAAGTAAAGATGAGATAAACGTAACGATAAACGCAACAATTAATGGGAATGCCCCTGCAACAGCAAGCAGTTCACCGTTTAGTAAATCTTTAATGGCAAGTACGGTTGATCCAAGAATAACTGGAATGGATAACATGAAGGAATAACGTACAGCAGTTTCTTTAGTTAATCCAGCAAACATTCCAACAACAAGTGTTGTTCCTGACCGAGAAAGTCCAGGGATTAAAGCAATAGATTGTCCGATTCCAATAAGGACTGAATCAAACAGAGTCATATCCTTCTCAGTACGGTTCCCTGTTCGAACCACACGCTCAATGATAATGAGAAAAATCCCTGTGATGGCAAGTGAGATGGCAATCATTGTTGGACCTTTTAGTGCAGTAGAAATGTAATCTTCAAATAGAATACCTGCTACACCAGTGATCACTGTAGCTACTAGTATGTAAATTGAAAACCAGAAGCTCGTTTTATTTTCCTCTGAACGATTCTTAATGTAACCAAAAAAGCCAATAATTAATTCAATTAAATCTTTTCGGTAATAAATGATAACCGCTAAAACAGAGCCTAGATGCAGTAAGATTTCAAACCCAAAACCAGGGAAAGAAATATCAAATAGCAATTGGGTAATTACAAGGTGGGCGGAGCTTGAGATTGGAAGGAATTCAGTAAGTCCTTGTACCAATCCTAGCACAATGGCCTCAAGTATTGTCATAGTCATATTCCTTTCTTTCGCTGTTCATCTCTTTACTATGTATATGTTCTACTAGCTGCTTCATTCTAGCAAATATTTACTCGTTCGTGAAGGCTTTTTCAAATTTATACATGTTCTTACCATCTTGCCGAACGAAACAGCTGACTATATACTGAATATACTATTAATCATTTGGAGCGGACTGTCTATGAAACGTAAATTAACAATATTCATATTCATTATTGCAATTTGTATTGGAGCGGGTTTGCTCGTTAATCAACTTGTTAATGGCTCAAAACAGGTTGGTACTCAAGAAGGAATGCAAACGGAATCGATTCATTTAAAAACGGCGGATGGGCAAACAGCTGATGTGTTTGAACCGAAAAATCGTGTAACCGTATTAAATGTTTGGGCAACATGGTGTGAACCTTGTGTACGTGAGCTTCCAGCATTAATGGAGCTAGAATCAGATTACAATCAAAAAGGCGTTGACGTTGTTACGTTAAATGCTCAAAAGTTTGAACGAGTACCTGAGCATACGTTTGAATTTATGGAAGAGCAACAGCTGACATTACCTGTGTTTTTAGACTCTGAAGGTGAATTTTTTGATACATACAGCGTGCAAGGGTTACCGACAACATTTATAGTGGATGCAGACCAAACCATCGTGAAGCGTATTGAAGGAGAGGTTCATTACGAAATGATTCAAGAAATGATTGAACCGCTCCTACCTCCTAGCTAGAGAATAACAGAAGATCCTTGTATTAGGGATCTTCTTTTTTATGCGTATGATACATAAGATGAAGCGATACGTGAGGGGAGGGATAACGTGGAACAGGAATGCTGGACAGTGACTGATTCCATTCTATTTGAGGATGAAACCATTCAAATTATACGTACTGCGGATACTTCCTATCCTGCCGTCCTTTACAAGCGGTTTTTTCCCGCTGTCTCAATAGGCACGAGACTTTTAATTAATCAAACAGCTACAGCACTTAAACTCGGATCGGGGGGGTATGATTTTGTAAAGCATGTGATGGCAAGTAAAAGACAGCCCACTAAAAGCAACAACCATATTATGAAGCTGCGATATACCTCTTTGCAGCATGTCGGAAACAGTGTAGAAGAAATGAAAGAACTATCTTCCTTGTTTGAAAACCACCTTTCCTTACAAAACAAAAAAATCATTCTTGCGGAATTACACAGTATGGTTCCTCTTATCTACGATGTAGCCACTGAAATTGATGCTGCTACATCCTGCTGTTTTATTTTCGATGACAGTGCTTCATTAACGATTGAGATCAGTTCGCATATTCGTAGACTTCAATTGTTGAGCAATTTTCATTCAATTACAGTTGGTCAATGTGTAGGGGGAGAGTACGATGCGGTTAGTCTAGCTACAGCTCTTCAATTTGCTCATGGCTATCTTCAGGCAGATCTAATTATTATTTCCGTTGGACCGGGTGTGGTAGGAACTGGGACTAAATACGGTCACTCAGCAATGGATATCGCGAATTGGGCTAATACGGTTGGTTCGTTAAGTGGTTGTCCGGTATGGATACCTAGACTTTCTTTTGCAGATAAAAGAGAACGGCATTATGGACTAAGTCATCATACCATTACTCCATTACTTGATTTCACCTATTGTCCATGTGTGCTTGTCTTTCCTCCGTTACAAAGCGAACAAAAGCAGCTGATTGCATCACAATTGACTGGAGCTGGCAAGGCTAATCATCGTATGATTTATTCGTCAAAACTATCTAATGAGGAAGCTGTAAAACGTGCCTTAGCAGTGGGGAAGGTTAAAACAATGGGACGTGAATACAATGATGACCCAGTGTTTTTTGAAGCTGTATCTGAGGCCGTTTCTTTTTGCCTTGAAGGATAAACATCTTGAATCCATTCTGACACATATACTTGTTTCTTAAGTTGCTGTTTTAATCTAGCTTTAATTTCCCATGCTTTTCCGACCATTAAAATACCATCTTCATGAATGTGAATATTCATACTATCACTCCTCTTTGTTACGTATGGTACACTCTTATGAGAGAATTCATACTGATAGACCAAAGGAGTTTGAGTCATGACACACTTAACGGAAAAAACCATCTCAACAGAATCAATTTTTAAGGGAAAGGTTATCTCTCTTCAGGTTGACACGGTTACCCTTCCAAACGGAAATGAAAGCAAAAGAGAGCTCGTAAAGCACCCAGGAGCGGTGGCTGTTATTGCAGTAACAGATGAAGGGAAGATCGTGCTTGTGAATCAATACCGCAAGCCGCTTGAAAAGGCCATTCTAGAAATTCCTGCAGGCAAAATTGACCCAGGTGAAGCACCAATTAAAACAGCTGCTCGTGAACTAAAAGAAGAGACAGGGTACGAAGCAAAAGAATTAGAGCTTGTTACATCCTTTTATACATCTCCTGGATTTGCAGATGAGATTATCTATTTATATGAAGCAAAAGAATTAATTCAAGGTGTGGCGAACCCGGATGCAGATGAATTTGTAGAGGTTACAGAAGTAACGCTTGAGCAGGCTCAAGCTTTAGTTGATGATCAAACCATTCATGATGCCAAAACGGCTTATGCCATCATGTACCTTCTATTAAAACAAGCCCAAGCGAAGTAGTCATAGTCATATCTGATGGCCTGTCCTCATATCCTAAAATAGGTTAATGAGGGGGCCATTTGATGAAAAAGCGGACTATTCAGGAAGTCATCCTGACACATGTTGAAGAAAATCGTACAATCTATTTGTTTACAACCGTCTTGTTTCTAATTGGTATCGTCTTTGGTGCAATCATCGTCAATAGTTTACATCTAAATCAGAAGAATGACTTATATATGTATCTAAATCAATTTTTTGTACAAGTTCAAGATGGGAACATAGCAGGTTCAAAAGAAATCTTTAGTCAGAGTTATATTCATTATGGTAAGTATTTTGCTTTGATGTGGATTTTAGGTTTATCTCTCATTGGACTTCCAGTCATTTTAATTCTCCTATTTTTAAAAGGAGTTGTCGTTGGATTTACAGTTGGGTTTCTAGTCAATCAAATGGGATTTCAAGGCTTTCTATTAGCGGCTGTCTCAATTCTACCGCAGAATCTTTTGCTTGTTCCTGCCTTTATTATTGTTGGAACGGTGAGTGTATCTTTTTGTTTGAAGATGATCCGTCAGCAATTTGGTAAAAAAGTTCATCAGCCTGTTTTTCCTCAATTTCTCCGTTATTCATTACTACTTTTGTGTATAGGAGGGGCCTTGTCAGTTGCTGCTGCTCTTGAGGCGTACGTTTCTCCTTATCTCATGAAACTAGTTGTTGGATAAGTGATACTCATTTTCATATAATAATGATTATTAGTTAATAGATAATAATCATTATCAATTGACACTGTTTTTCAATAAGATTATAATAAACGTATTGAAATGGAAGTCGGGTTAGGAGGAGTACTGATGGAAAATCGTCTTGAGCGAATAAAAAAGCACCTTCATTCTCAAAGCTATAAGCTGACCCCTCAACGAGAAGCAACAGTGATGGTATTACTTGAACATGAAGAAGACCACTTGAGTGCTGAGGATGTATACCTCCTCGTAAAGGACAAAGCTCCGGAGATTGGTTTGGCAACAGTGTATCGGACATTAGAACTTTTAGCAGAGCTAAAAATTGTTGATAAAATTAACTTTGGTGATGGGGTATCCCGCTTTGATCTTCGAAAAGAAGGAGCGGCTCATTTTCACCATCATTTAGTATGTATTGAATGTGGAGCAGTAGATGAGATTGAAGAGGATTTACTAGGAGACGTTGAGAAAGTAGTAGAACGAGATTACAACTTTAAAATAAAGGATCATCGTTTAACGTTTCATGGAATCTGCTATCGTTGCAAGGATCAATACGCAGATGAGTCAGAAGAAGAGACAAAAGAAATGCAAAACCAAGCTTAATAAGGCTATAAGAAAGACGTTATGATTATTCATAGCGTCTTTTTTGTATGTTTTCATATAGAAGGTATATTCCTCTTAGAAAATGGCATACCTTAAACTAGAGATGCTTGTTTTAAAGAGGAGGAAGGTTAGAATGAAAGACTGGGTTATCGCTGGATTACAAACATTTAAAGTCATGCTTTTATTTATTGGATGCACGTTATTCTTTTATTATGGTATTCTATGGGTAAGTCAAGAATATGAGAGTTACTATCGCTATGATTCTCCGAGTGGAAATGCGGTGAAAGTAACAACGGAAACGGATTCAGAACCCGATCACCCGTCTCTTTTAACTAGACTTGGCTGGTTTTATCAATTGGGAGAATAAATGCTTAGAAGATGGATGTGACTCAGCGATGGTTGATGATGTAGAAGACTATATCCATTATTTGCAGGTTGAAAGAGGATATTCAGAGAATACGATTTCTTCTTATCGAAATGATTTAAAGTCCTACCTCGCTTATCTAAAAAATGTGGAGACGATCTCTCGTCTTTCAGATGTGGATCGTTCTTTCATTGTTCAATACCTTTTTTTCTTAATGGAAAAGGGACGTGCTGAAACAACGATTGCGAGAAGTATTGCTTCGATACGAGGACTTCATCAATTTCTGTTACGTGAAGGAAGGGTCGGTCATGACCCTAGCGTTCATGTTGAAATTCCAAAGGCACCTAAACGATTACCAAAGGTTCTATCCCCTGAGGAAGTTGAAGCGTTACTTGAGGCACCAGGTAAAGGAGATTCAATTGCCTTGCGTAATCAAGCGATGCTTGAAGTCATGTATGCAACGGGCATAAGGGTTAGTGAATTAATTGGGTTAACAACGTCTGATTGCCATTTAACAATGGGTTTTTTGCGTTGTATTGGAAAAGGAAACAAAGAACGCATTATTCCTCTAGGATCAAAAGCAACAGAGGCTGTACATACATACTTAGAAAAAGCACGTCCACATTTACTGAAGGGTCTGCGACACGATACATTGTTTGTTAATCACCGTGGGGGTGAATTGTCCAGACAAGGGTTTTGGAAGATCTTGAAACAGCTTGCGCTAAAGGCACATATTGATAAGCCTTTAACCCCTCATACGTTACGCCATTCATTTGCAACGCATTTATTAGAAAATGGTGCAGATTTAAGGGCGGTTCAGGAAATGCTAGGACATGTAGATATTTCAACAACTCAAATTTATACTCATGTAACGAAAAGTCGGATGAGAGATGTTTATTCTATGTATCATCCAAGAGCATAGGTCAATCTCAATGTTGTCTGACATCAGACATTGAGAAGTGAAAGGGGTCATAAGATGAACGAACAATCGTATAAACGAGTCTTTTTAATTGTTATGGATTCAGTAGGAATAGGAGAAGCACCAGATGCCGCCGCGTTTGATGATGTGGGGGCAGACACCCTTGGTCATATTGCTCAAGCAATGGGAAGCATACAGCTACCTACGCTTGAAAAGCTTGGTTTAGCTAATATTAAGGAAATAAAAGGCCTTCAGGCTGCTGACAAACCAAAAGCGCATTATGGAAAAATGCAAGAAGCTTCAAATGGAAAGGATACGATGACTGGTCATTGGGAGATTATGGGACTTAACATTACTGAACCCTTTCAAGTGTTTCCTGATGGGTTTCCTGATGCATTATTAAATGAGTTAGAAAAGCAGATTGGTCGAGGATTTCTTGGGAATAAGGTAGCCTCTGGTACAGAGATTCTTGATGAGCTTGCAGAAGAGCATGTGAAAACAGGCAAGTTGATTGTGTATACATCTGCTGACTCTGTTCTTCAAATTGCTGCTCATGAGGACATTGTTCCGATCAATGAGCTTTATGACATTTGCGAAAAGGCACGTGCACTCACATTGCAGCCTGAATACATGGTGGGCCGTGTGATTGCCAGACCATTTGTAGGCGAAAAAGGAGATTGGAAGCGAACACCTAATCGCCATGATTATGCATTAAAGCCATTCGGTCGGACAGTCATGAATGAATTAAAGGATGGTGGGTTTGATTCCATCGCCATTGGCAAGATCTCTGACATATATGATGGTGAAGGAATTACTCAAACCATTCGTACCACATCTAATGATGACGGAATGGATAAGTTTTTTGAAAGTATGGAACAGGACTTTACGGGCTTAAGCTTTTTAAACCTTGTTGATTTCGATGCGTTATTCGGTCATCGTAGAGATCCAATCGGTTATGGCAAGGCACTTGAGGAGTTTGATCTTAGATTAAAGGATGTCATTAAACAGCTTCGTAGCGGAGATCTTTTAATGATTACGGCCGACCATGGAAATGATCCTATACATAAAGGAACGGATCATACACGTGAGTACGTACCATTATTAGTATTTGATCCAGATCAAACGGATACTGTGGACTTGGGTATTCGTTCAACATTCGCGGATGTAGGTGCGACAGTTGCTGATAATTTTGGTGTAACAGCACCTGAGTATGGGACAAGCTTTTTAAATCAATTAAAAAAGTAACACAAATGGGAGAGGTTAAGCGTGAAAAAAGAATTAAATCAAACGGCAGACTATATCAAAGGTAAGCTTTCAGCCACACCTAAAATCGGATTAATTCTTGGCTCAGGACTGGGTGTCCTAGCAGATGAAATCGAAAATCCAACAAGCTTGCCTTACGAAGATATTCCGAATTTCCCTGTTTCAACAGTTGAAGGACATGCGGGACAATTGGTGGTAGGAACGATTGAAGGGAAACAAGTCATAGCGATGCAAGGCCGTTTTCACTACTATGAAGGCTATTCTATGGAAGAGGTTGTGTTCCCAGTAAGAGTCATGAAAGAGCTTGGTGTGGAACAGTTAATCGTGACAAATGCGGCAGGAGCGGTTAATGAAAGCTTTTCCGTTGGAGACCTTATGATTATTCGTGATCATATTAACAATCAAAGTGCTAACCCGTTAATTGGACCGAATGATCCTTCACTTGGATTGCGTTTTACAGATATGTCTAACGCATATTCGAAGGAACTACGCACTCTAGCTCATGAACAAGCTTCCAAGTTTGGTTTAGCTCTTCAGGAAGGAGTATATGTGGCCAATACAGGACCTTGCTATGAAACACCTGCTGAAGTTCGTATGGCACGTGCTCTCGGTGGAGATGCAGTGGGAATGTCTACAGTACCTGAAGTCATAGCTGCTAGACATGCTGGACTCGAGGTTCTAGGTATTTCTTGCTTATCTAATATGGCAGCAGGAATACTAGCGCAACCTTTAAATCACGAGGAAGTAATTGAAGTAACTGAGCGAGTTCGCTCGTCTTTCCTAGGTTTAGTAAAATCAATTTTAAAAGAAATGTAAAAAAGGGGATAGTTAAATGAGTAACTTTGTTGAGAAAATTAAAGAATCGGCATCATATTTACAATCTTTTATTGAGAATAAGCCTGAAATTGGATTAATTTTAGGATCAGGTCTCGGAGAGCTTGCTGACGAGATTGAAGGAGCGGCTAAAGTTCCTTATGCAGATATTCCGAATTTCCCTGTTTCTACAGTAGAAGGACACGCAGGCCAGCTAGTTATCGGTAAGCTTCAGGGAAAAACAGTGATCGCGATGCAAGGTCGTTTTCATTACTATGAAGGATACCCACTTGAACAAGTAACGTTTCCTGTACGAGTGATGAAAGAACTTGGTGTGAATCTATTGTTTGTGACAAATGCATGTGGAGGGATGAACAAATCTTTCCAACCTGGTGATCTAATGATTATTACAGATCATTTAAATATGACAGGAGTGAACCCGCTAATCGGTCCTAATGCACCTGAGCTTGGTCCTCGCTTCCCTGATATGAGTCAAGCATATACAAAAAAATATGTTGATCTAGCACTTCAAACAGCTAAATCATTAGATATTAAGGTTCAACAGGGTGTGTATGCTGGTGTAAGTGGTCCTACATACATGACAGGTGCAGAGTTAATTATGCTCCGTAATCTTGGTGGAGATGTTGTCGGCATGTCAACAGTTCCAGAAGTCATTGTTGCAAGCCATGCAGGGATGGACGTCCTTGGTATCTCTTGCGTAACAGATATGGCAATTGGTGAAGAGATTGCAGGAATTACGCATGAAGAAGTGATGGAAGTAGCTACACGTACAAAACCATTATTTATTAAGCTCGTTAAAGAATTAGTCGCGCAAGCAAAACCTGAATAAAAGGGGACATGTTGGCATGAGAATGGTTGATTTAATTGAAAAAAAGCGCAATGGTGAAGTCCTAACAGATCAGGAAATTCAATTTATTATTGAAGGATATACAAAAGATCAAATTCCTGATTACCAAATGTCAGCGTGGGCTATGGCTGTGTTCTTCCAAGATATGAATGACCAAGAACGTGCTGCATTAACAATGGCTATGGTTAAATCAGGTGAAGAGATTAATCTGTCAGCTGTTGAAGGAATAAAAGTAGATAAGCATTCCACCGGAGGCGTTGGTGATAAAACAACCATTGCACTAGCCCCTCTAGTTGCATCTGTAGGTGTACCTGTTGCTAAAATGTCCGGTAGAGGACTGGGGCATACTGGTGGGACCTTAGATAAGCTGGAGTCCATTCCTGGTTTTCATATTGAACTCACAACAGAAGAGTTCATTCAAAAGGTAAATGAAAACAAACTGGCGGTTATCGGACAAACAGGCAACTTAACACCTGCTGACAAAAAGCTTTATGGGCTCCGAGATGTAACGGGTACGGTCAATTCGATCCCGCTTATTGCGAGCTCTATCATGAGTAAGAAGCTAGCATCTGGTGCGGATGGTATTGTACTTGATGTGAAAACGGGAACAGGCGCTTTTATGAAAGAGCTCTCTGATTCAAAACAGTTAGCACAAGCAATGGTGAAGATTGGTACTAAGCTTGGAAAGAAAACAATGGCAGTTATCTCTGATATGAATCAGCCGTTAGGTCTTGCTGTTGGGAATGCTCTTGAAGTAAAAGAAGCCATTGCAATGCTTAAAGGCGAAGGTCCAGAGGACGTACTTGAGTTATGTTTGACGCTTGGAAGTCATATGGTCGTTATGGCTAAAAAAGCAGAATCCGTAGACGAAGCGCGTAAGGCACTTGAAGAAGCAATATCTTCTGGAAAAGCAATCGAGACGTTAAAAACATTCATCGAAGCACAAGGTGGAGATGCATCTGTTGTTGATGATGTGACTAAATTCCCTGAAGCACCTTATAAGATTGAAGTAAAGGCTCATTCAGAAGGAATGGTTAAATCAATTGAAGCAAATCGTATTGGAACAGCTGCGATGATGCTTGGAGCAGGCCGTGCAACGAAAGAGGATGATATTCTTCTCGACGTTGGCCTCGTTCTTCATAAGAAGATTGGAGATGTAGTGAGAGTGGGCGATCCGATCGTTACGTTACATAGCCGCGAAGAACAAGCAGAAGAAGTCGTATCAATTGTTCAAAAAGCCTACGATATCGCTCATGAGCACATTGAAGCTCCTACGTTGATTTACGAAGAAATCACAGCGTCACAAGGGACTGGATTTGTTTTATAATATCAATCAAGAAGCAATGAGCCTGAGACAAAAATAAAAATCAATGAGAAAATGGCGAATGATTCTATGGTTGAATCATTCGCCATTCGTATGTTCTGTATTTTTAGTAACACGAGCGGAAGGAGAACCCTACACTCCTGTGGATAAGTACGCGGTGAAGACTCTGTAGCGGTGGGTTTCCGCGCAAGAGGCTGAGGCCGTACCCACGGAAAGGGAGGGATTCTCCTGTAGCGGATATTGTGCTATGTTCGTGTTTTGCTAACCACATTAAAGTATTGTGACAGCCTCATTAATCATTCTACCAACTTTTATAAATCAAGCGACAACGGTGGCTCACCTGTTTTATTCATTAAACGGATGTTTGTTGGTGTTAGCTCTAGGAAAACTAGCTTTGGATCGTCTGGACCTTCAAAATATTTCTCTAGATGATCATTCCAAAGCTCATGCTTTGTCTCTTTATCCTCTTTGATCTTTGCTTTTCCTTCAAACTCGATAAATGTATCACCAAAGCCTTCTCCTTCGTAGCCAAGTAATACATGAACATTTGGATTCGCTTCAATTTCGTCCGTTTTGTGTGTATCAATACTTGTAGGCGTATAAAGAGTTAATCCCTCATGGAAAAACGTCATATAACGTGTTAGTGGCTGGTCACGTACAACCGTTGCCAATGTTCCTGTATAGTGCTCGTCCATAATCTTTTCAATCTTTCCTCTTAGTTCTTCTTGATTCATTTTCTTTCTACCTCCTCAAGGTTTAACTAGAAGTAGTATTCCTGAAAAGATATAAAATGAAACATGTTGATTTTGATGTTTAAAAGAAAGATGAAAGGTGAATACATATCTGTGTGAACGATTTTATTGATAAAGGGAGAGATAAAAGATGGCAGATGTTTTATACACTTCAAAAGCAACAGCAGTAGGTGGAAGAGAAGGTCACGTGAAATCGAGTGATTCCAATATTGATATGGATCTAGTGAAACCAGGAACATCTGGCGGAACAAATCCCGAACAATTATTTGCAGCAGGGTACTCTTCATGCTTTGATGGAGCCCTTAATCTAATTGCTTCAAAAGAAAACAAAGAAATTGATTCTGAAATTACAGCGGCTGTTAGTCTTGTTAAAGACACATCAGATGATGGATTCAAAATTGCTGTAGAATTAAAAGCGCTAATCGGAGGCGTTTCACAGAGTGAAGCTGAAGATTTAGTTGAAAAAGCACACGCGTTTTGCCCATATTCAAAAGCAACACGAGGAAATGTTGATGTAAAGCTAACTGTAGACACAAAATAATTTATCTAAAACTTGTCAGATCTCCACGTTGAGTCTGACAAGTTTTTTTATACATTTCCCTCATTATAAGAATTATGGGTTTAGTGAAAGCGCCAAGAAGGAATGCAAATGGTGTAAGGCAGTTTGAGATCAACAATTTAAGGAGGACTACCCATGATTGAATCAGAAGAACTCCAACAATTGAGAGACCAAAGATGCGAAAACGGTTGCTTGACGATTTACTTAAGCACAGACCAAGGTCAGATGGATCAGAAGAAAGGCGAATGGAAAATTCGTTTAAAGAATGGATTAAAGAAACTAGAAGAGTACTTAGAAAGTAGCTCGACGGATGAAATAAGTTCATATCAATCCATTCGGAAAATCGCAGAAGAAGAGATTTTAAACAACCAAACAAGCTTAACCAAGTCACTTGTATTTATTGGGTCATCCGATGGTGACTGGCAGCTTAAGAAGCTGCAAGTGCCACTTGAGAATGATTTTAGGTGGGAAAAACAGCCTGTACTTGACCAATTAGAACAAAAGCTTGAGGCGTACCCGAAAACAGGCATCCTTTTAATTCAAAAACAAGATGTTGTTGCAGTTGAAACGGTTCTCGGTGAAGTTGAAGCAGAGAATGTTTACTCGTGGGATGCCGAAAGTGAAGATTGGAAGATGTACCAAGGGTCCAGCTCCAGTAATGTAGCTGGAGCAGCCATTCATAAAGATCAATTTGATCAACGATTCGAAGCCAATCAGCAAAGGTGGTTTAAGCAATTAGCCGCAAAAATTCAGAAAAAAGCAAAGAAAAATGGCTGGAATGGCGTATATCTTGTGGGATCTCCTGATCAAACAAGTGATTTTGAAAAGCAACTGACAATGAATAACGTTGAAGTTGTAAAGAAAAATTTAACGAAACTAAAATCAAATGAAATCATCAATGAATTGTTTGCTTCTTAGATAAACAAAGAGGTTTTAACAGAACGGTCCCAAGCGATCGTTCTTTTTTTGGTTTTCAAAAACAGAAATCAAACAGATACTTTTTCATTGACTATATTTCGTGAGTCTAATATAATCTCTAAAGTGGAAACTGGATAGTTTTTTTGTGACCGATGAGTTTTAAGGGAAAGAAGGACAAGCATTCATGAAAGAAACAATCATTCGTCAAGCTCTGCAATTGTTCTCAAAAGAAGGGTATACAACAACGTCTATGCAAAGCATTGCAGAGGAGTGTGGAATTTCCAAAGCCTCTCTCTATAAATATTTTGATTCTAAAGAAGAGCTCTTAATTCAAGTTTTTGAACAAAGTCTTACTAGTATGTTTCAACAAGCGCAAGAAATTACTGTAAATGACTCTCTCTCTAGAAGAGAGCGATTTGTTCAGAAGATTATTCTTGAGCTTGAGGTCAATCAAGAACAACGAGCATTTGTGAATTTAATCATACGAGCGATGCCTGTTCATCAAAATCAAAAAGTAAGAGATCTGATGAGCCGTACCAAATCAGCATTAATGAATTGGCATAAAAGAAGTTTGCTTGAAGCTTATGGAGAAGAGATCAGCCCATTTGTTTGGGATCTTGTTGTTGTTTTTCAAGGAACCATCCGTGAATATATTGTATTGATGATGGATGATTACAAGGTATTAGATAAGAATAATATTGCAGAGCTATTAGTTTCGCACTTTGATGCCATTGTAGCGAGCTTCAACAAAAAACATACGGTCCTGTCGACCTCACTTATGAGCGAATATGAGACATTTAATCTTTTTGACAAACAGCGCTCAGAGGAAGAGATTTTTATGGATATTGTTAGTCATATCTCACATAAAGCGGAGTCACTATCACCTGAAAAAAAGAATGAAGTTCAGAATGCAATCCAACAGCTTTTGTATTACTTGAAACGCGATGAAGACAACTTTTTATTAATTGAGGCTCTTTGTCTTTATATTGATGCCAGAGTTTCAATTAAAGACGAAATCGAACGCATCACACAGCTTTTGAAAAATCGACAATGCAAAGAAGGTTATAGTACATGAGTACCGAACAAAATGATGTATTAAAAAATGTGAATAAACTACCAATCATTGCGGTTTTGTTAGTAGGGGCATTTGTAGCGATCTTGAATCAGACCCTTTTAACAACCGCTTTGCCTGTTCTTATGGCAGATTTGGATATTGACGCTAACTTAGGCCAGTGGGTTACCACGGCTTTTATGCTTGTGAATGGGGTAATGATCCCAATTACAGCCTTTTTAATTGAGAAATTTACTACACGTAAGCTGTTTCTGACAGCAATGATTCTTTTTGGTATTGGAACATTCATATGCGCCATTGCCCCAACCTTTACATTCCTTATAACTGGTAGAATGATTCAGGCAGCTGGGGCTGGAATAGCCATGCCTCTTATGCAAACCGTTTTGCTTTTAATCTTTCCAGTTGAAAAACGAGGATCGGCAATGGGTATGGTTGGTCTGGTTATTTCGTTTGCTCCGGCTATTGGACCGACATTATCAGGCTGGCTTGTTCAAAGCTATCATTGGACGGTTTTATTCTGGATCTTACTTCCGATTATTGTGATTGATATTATTGCGGCATACATCGTATTACGAAATGTAACAACGCTTCGTTCACCGAAGCTTGACACATTATCAATCATATTATCCTCACTCGGATTTGGAGGTTTGCTCTTTGGATTCAGTAATGCAGGGGCAAACGGATGGTTATCTACAAATGTACTACTTCCAACTGTAATAGGTGCAGTTACCCTTACGTGGTTCATTCTAAGACAGTTACGATTAGCTCAGCCAATTTTAGAGTTCCGAGTATTTAAATACTGGGTGTTTACATTAACAACAGCGATTGGAATGATCGTATTTATGTCGATGATTGGAGCAGCAACGATCTTTCCAATCTATATGCAAACCATGCATAATTTCACCGCTCTAGAATCAGGTTTAATGCTTTTACCTGGTGCGATTGTGATGGGGGTTATGTCGCCAATTACGGGTCGTATCTTTGATAAAGTAGGAGCTAGATATTTAGGAATTATAGGTCTTGGTATGATTTTTGTCACAACAGCGATGTTCACGAATCTGACGGATTCAACCTCTATGCTCTACGTGACGATCGTCTACTCATTCCGGATGTTAGGTGTAGCTCTTGTCATGATGCCTGTAACAACTGCAGGTATTAACGTATTGCCAAGACATTTGATCCCACATGGTACAGCAATGAATAATACGATGCGCCAAATTGCTGGTTCAATTGGTACAGCCGTGTTAGTGTCTGTCATGACAACCGCAGCACTAAACGAAGCAGAGAGTGGGAATGTAGGAATGATTGATGCTCAGATTTCTGGAGTGAACACTGCGTTTATGGTTGCAGCGGGTATTGCTCTTGTTGGATTTATTCTCGCCTTCTTCATCAAGTCCAACAACAAAAAACCAATGCAAAAACAAACGTATGGAACAAGTTCAACTCAAAAGCCTGCAACAGATCATTCATAAGAAATAGTATGTTTTAGACTCCTCGTATGCGGGAACCAATGAAGTAGACAACGTATTAAAGGGGAGTTCTAAACATGAAAGAATTTAGCGTAGTAGCAAACAAAGATGCAACAACTTGGATGGTAAAGGCGGAAGACGTTGCGCCAATTCACGAATTTGATAAGCGTGATGACGCTGTTGAGAAGGCTAAGGAATTAGCTGCCTCTGATCAACCAAGTAAAGTTGATGTATATGATGCATCCAATGAGTTAGTTGAATCTCAAGTATTTGAATAATGGTAAGAATAGGCAGGAATATAACTTAAAATCACTTTTTGAAGGCGAATGATTCGATTGCAGAATCATTCGCCTTTCGTGATTTTATTTGAACTAGCGGAGGGAGAACCTGAGACTACTACGGAACAGAACGAGGTGAAGACACTGTAGCGGCGCTTTTCCCGCGGAAGGGGCTGAGGCCGTTCTTGTGGGTGCGAGGGATTCTCCTGTAGCGGATTATTTGCGAAATTAGTGTTTTATTCGCTACATTAATGTTATGTCGCGCCCTCTTCTATACAACTATATACAGAACAAATGTTCCGTGTTATACTTGTTCCTTATCTTTAATAGAACGGAGTTTAAGGAATGAACGGAAAAACCCATTTAATGGGAGGTCTTGCGGCTTGTGCTGTCGTTGAAACAGTGATAGACGGCAATGACTTTAGTCCATTGTTTTATATTGGAGGGATGGTTGGCGCTTTTCTTCCTGATATTTGTCATGTGCATTCAACAATTGGAAGAAGACTACCGCTGATATCAAGACTCGTTTCGTTTGCGTTTGGTCATCGTACGTTTACACACAGTCTTCTCTTTCTGTTTCTCGTACATGTGTTGCTTGATGTGGTCTTACCAGACGCATCAAATGTACATGTCGGTCTTTTCGCCGGAATGATTAGCCATATCCTATTAGATATGGCCACAGTAAGAGGGGTTAAATTGTTTTTTCCTTTCTCGATGAGGGTTCGATTGCCATTATACATACGTACAGGCGGTAAGATTGAAGGCGTTGTCCAGCTGGTATTACTCGGATGGTTGATCATTTGGAGCTACCAGTTTATACAATCCTGGCTTTAAAACATAAAGAGGAACAATCCATTTGGATTGTTCCTCTTTTATTTAATGTTTAGCAGGAATCTTTGTCTTGGCTAACTGTGTAAACGTTTTTTCAAAAAGCTGATCTTCCCATGTGCTTGATGCAAATGTGTGGGATGCATGATCGATATAAATAGGGGGCTCCATAAGATGTGCAGAGTGTTCTGCATACAAATTGGCATGACTGACTGCCACGTCTTCATCTTTTTCTGCATGAACGATCAACACAGGGCTTTTTACAGATGAGATAGCAGCTAAAGGATCATGAATCTTTAAATCTTCAAAGAAAGCATGACTTAGCTCAAATCCATGATAATCATAAAAGCCATTTCTTTGGGCGGCTTTAACAGCTGACGCACCTGTAATCTGAACAATATCTTGATAAGGCTTGGCTACAGCTGACCAAAGAACAAGCTGATGAACCGGAATTTGGCTTACAGCGAGTGCAGATGTTGCTCCTCCAAGACTATGACCAACAACCGTAATCTTCTCTGAATCAATCATAGATTGGCTCTTCATGTATTGAATGATTGCAAGTAATTCTTCTATTTGTTTACTGACTGTTAGGTTACGATACTCTCCGCTACTTTCTCCACATCCGCTAAAATCAAACCGGAAGCAAGCATAGCCCTTTTCCGCAAAATAGCGTGAGGCTTTAACAAATAACCGATGCTCACCCACTTTACTTCCGATAAATCCGTGTACAAACACAATGGCAGGTAGCTGCTCTGATATCGTTTGTTGTGGGAGATGAATGGCGCCGGAAAGCGTCTCATCATGTATTTGAAGCGAAAGAAGAGAATGGTCCATTTGTAAAACCTCCTTTTGATTATTCCTATAAGTTTACTATGTATTAAGTATAGCACATGTGATTTGATCTGGCAATTCAGTGTCCCTTTTCGTATAAGAGTTTCCCTATACGTGAATAGTACGGATAGACTGAACAAATTGAGGAGGTAAAGAAGAGTTGAACCTACGAAAACCAATTTTTATGGCATGGCTTATTTTTTTGATAACAGTTAATGGCTTAAGTAGTGTTGAATCTGCAACCGTTGATAACAAGGAGCCTACACCAAATTCAATTCTTGCTAAGCGATATCCGGATACAGTGTTCTTCTCAGGACCCCAGAACGACAAACAGATTGCACTAACCTTTGACGATGGGCCAGATCCACGTGTTACGAGTGACCTTTTAGATGTCTTAAAGGAAGAGGAAGTACCTGCAACCTTCTTTTTACTTGGAGCGAGAGCTAAAGCCTATCCAGATCTGGTGCTACGCACGCATAAGGAAGGGCACCTTATAGGAAATCATGGTTACTGGCATAACCCAATCATTCAGTTATCTGATCAGC
Organism: Alkalihalobacillus sp. FSL W8-0930; assembly: GCA_037965595.1. Classification (NCBI taxonomy): domain Bacteria; kingdom Bacillati; phylum Bacillota; class Bacilli; order Caryophanales; family Bacillaceae; genus Alkalihalobacillus; species Alkalihalobacillus sp. FSL W8-0930. The sequence continues at coordinate 1,637,520 of CP150183.1, forward strand.
AAGCGACATTTGAAATTGAGCAAACCCAGCAAGTAATTGAACAAATTATTGGCGTGAAAACGACGTTACATAGACCTCCATTTGGCCTTTTAAACGAGCAAAAGGTAGAAGTGATTAAGGAACTGGACTATTCAATTATCTTGTGGTCAGTTGACTCAGAAGATTGGAAAGCTTCTCCGCCTGATCAAATTGTTGAAACAGTACTCGAAACCGTCAAGCCAGGATCAATTATTCTTCACCATGATGGATCAAACTGGGATACAGATCTAACAGGCACTGTAACTGCTGTGAAAAAGGAAATAAAAGAGCTGAAGAAGCAAGGGTATACTTTTGTGACAGTTAACGATCTACTCGGATTAAGTGAGTAGAATCTTTTTTTGACGTATAAGAAGAACTTGATGTGGGAAAAATGGCTGATAGTTTAAAGACTTGGATGGAGGAAAGAGATATGAGAAAAGTGATAGCTGTATTAATCAGTTTCATATTAGTCACAGGTATGATGGTGCCAACTACGTGGGCAGCGGAGAAAGAGGAACAAAAAGCAGAGGTTCAATTCGCAGAAAATGCTTCATCTGCCATCATTATGGAAAGAGATACTGGAGAAGTACTTTACGAGAAAAATAGTGAAGAGTCCTTACCTCCTGCAAGCATGACTAAAATAATGACCATGCTTTTAATTATGGAAGCCATTGATAAAAAACAACTTAAATATGAAGATATGATCCGAGCAAGTGAGAATGCAGCTTCAATGGGAGGCTCACAAATTTTCTTAGAACCTGGCGAAGAAATGTCTGTACAAGATATGTTAAAAGGTATTGCTGTTGCATCTGGAAATGATGCGTCTGTTGCAATGGCTGAGCATTTGGGCGGGACCGAAGCAGGTTTTGCAGACATGATGAATGAAAAAGCGAAGGAGCTTGGGCTAGAAAAAACGCATTTCTCAAATTCAAATGGGTTACCAATTGAAAATCATTACACCTCAGCTCATGATCTGGCCGTTATTGCAAAAGAGCTTTTAAAGTATGAAGACATCACAAAGTTTACGGGAATCTATGAAGATTATTTGCGTCAAGATACGGACAATCCGTTCTGGCTCGTTAATACGAATAAATTGGTTCGTTTTTATCCTGGAGTAGATGGATTGAAAACAGGCTTTACAAAAGAAGCAAAATACGGGTTAACCGCAACAGCAGAGAAGGATGGCATGCGTATTATTGCTGTAGTCATGGGTTCACCAACACCTAAAGAACGTAATGCGGATGTGACAACCATGCTCGACTTTGCATTTAGCCAATACAAAACACATAAGCTACACGAGCGTAATGAAGCTGTGGGTGAAGTGAAAATCAGTAAAGGCCAACAGAAAAACGTAAAGGCTGTAACGGGTGAATCTATTTCGATCTTAACGAAGAAAACGGAATCGATTGATCAAGTAGTAGAAAAGATTGAATTAAACGAGAATATGAAGGCTCCTATTTTAAAAGGCGATGAGATTGGCACGCTTATTGTCGAAAACGGCGGGAAGGTTGTTAGCGAAACCCCTCTGGTTGCTGAGGATGAGGTATTAGAGGCATCTTGGTGGACATTATTTAAACGTGTACTTGGCGGTTTCGGAGGGAATTAAGCGGATTGACACCAATTAACAAGGATGATGACTAGTTTTGTCACGGTGCAGGAGGAGAACCTGTAAAAGGCGAATGTTCTAAACTAGGAAAAACAGGATAGCCTGTTCACCATGTTAAGGAGGGGTCTTGCTTTGAGCTTACTAATCAATATGGAACGAAAAGACCGTGTGTTACTTGTACGTTTAGAAGGAGAATTAGATCATCACTCTGCTGCCAAACTACGAGCTGATATTGAGGAACAAATTGAGACAGGTAAAGTGACTCATCTTGTTCTAAATCTTGAATTCCTTTCTTTTATGGATAGCTCGGGTCTTGGAGTGATTCTAGGACGATTTAAGCAAATTAGAGCGAATGGGGGAGAAATGGTCGTTTGTGCGATTTCTCCAGCTGTTCGCAGGTTATTTGAGATGTCTGGTCTCTTTAAAATTGTACGTCTTGAAGCAAACGAACAGTTTGCTTTAGAAACATTGGGGGTGGCCTAACATGCAAAATCGGATGGATTTAAGCTTTTCTGCGATTAGTTCAAATGAATCCTTCGCGCGAGTAACGGTCGCAGCGTTTATCGCACAAATTGATCCAAGCATGGAAGAAGTTACAGAGATTAAAACGGTGGTCTCTGAAGCTGTCACGAATTCGATTATTCATGGCTATCAAAATCAGCCTGAGGGGAAAGTGTATATTTCCGCATCGATCGAAGAAGAGTGTCTTGAATTAATTATTCGTGATGAAGGCATGGGAATCGCAGACCTTGATGAAGCCCGGCAGCCGTTATTTACAACAAAACCTGAGCTTGAACGATCTGGGATGGGTTTTACGATTATGGAGAATTTTTGTGACGAGATGAAAGTAACTTCTGAGCCATTACTCGGAACAACGATTTATTTAAAGAAGCAACTATCAACTAAAAAAGCCATATACAATTAAGGAGTTTTGCCTATGGATGTGGAGGTAAAACGTAAAAAAAATCAGTCAGGTCAGCTTACAGACGCGGAAGTGAAACGATTAATTAAAGAAAGCCAAGATGGTAATGCGAGCTCTCGTGATGAGATTGTCAGCCGGAACACAAGGCTTGTCTGGTCAGTCGTGCAACGATTTATGAATCGAGGGTACGAGGCCGACGATCTCTTTCAAATTGGGTGTATTGGATTAATTAAATCTGTTGATAAGTTTGATTTAAGTTATGATGTAAAATTTTCTACGTATGCCGTACCAATGATAATAGGTGAAATTCAACGATTTTTACGCGATGATGGAACGGTGAAAGTTAGTCGGTCCATTAAGGAGCTTGGAAATCGAGTTCGTAAAATGAAAGATGAATTAACAAAAACACTCGGACGCACACCAACAGTCAATGAGATGGCTAAACAACTCGAGGTGACCCCTGAAGAAATTGTGTTTGCTGGTGAGGCAAGCAGGCCGCTCACGTCTATTCATGAAACGGTGTATGAAAATGACGGAGATCCAATTACAGTTCTTGATCAAATGGCCGATCATTCAGAGAGTCGCTGGTTTGATAAGATTGCTTTAAAAGAAGTCATCAAAGAACTTGAGGATCGGGAAAGACTTATTGTGTATTTAAGGTATTACAAGGATCAGACCCAATCTGAAGTGGCTGAACGGCTTGGTATTTCCCAAGTGCAGGTATCAAGACTTGAGAAAAAGATTTTAGAGCACATGAAAATGGAAATGGACGGGTATGAATAAGGGGATGAAGTAGTTCTAAGCTTTTAGAACTACTTTTTTTGTTGTAAGAAAAATGTTTAGAATTGATTGATTCGGTGAATTAGCTTATCATGTGATAAGTGAGGGATGCTAATCATGAAAAAGAAAAAGAAATCTGAAACGAAAACAAAACTAAATACCTCAATCAATATTATACAAACGGCGCATCAGCTGTTTATGGATAAGGGGTATGCAAACGTATCAACACGTATGATTGCCAAGGAATGCGGTCTGACTCAACCAGCGCTATATCATCATTATCCAAACAAAGTAAGCATTTATTTGGCTGTCCTGCAAACCGATCTTAAGAAAACAGAAGAAGCAATCCAGTCCATTTTTGCGCGTAATGAATCGATTCGTGACGCTCTTTTAGAAATGACCATTTATATTTTATTAAATCGTCCGAAGAATTTAGGGCAAATTAATAGTGATATGAGGTTACACATGGATAAAGAGCAGCAGTTGTTGATTCGAAAGTATTGGACAGATGCTTATCTATCACCAATTGAACAGTTGTTGAAGGAGTCATCCCTTCATACACATTTAACAGAAGATCCATATCATTTAACGAAACTCGCGCACGTATATCTTGGAATGGTGCATCAGCAATTACCTGAGATGGATCGGCTAATAAATGTGGATGAACACGTCGCTCGTGACCGGGCCGAATTTCTGGTCACTGTCTACTTAGATGGCATTTTAAATAAAAAAGACTAATTTCTTTGTTTTTCTCTCCTTATCACATGAACGATACATCTAAAGGAGGAAACTCAACATGAAACAACTTCGTACGCTCGCCATCATTAACATAGCAGCATTTATTGTGGCTTTAGGAATGAACTATCTCTTTCCTTCTTCACAAAATGTAGGAAATGTGGCAGATGCACTAGGATCCATCATACAGCCAGCAGGGTACACGTTTTCAATATGGGGATTCATTTACTTATTGATTACGATTTGGCTCATTCGTATGTTTTTCGCGAAAGGTCATGAAGCGGAAAGCTATAAAAAGATTGGTGGCTGGTTTGCTGCAAATATCTTGTTAAATAGTTTGTGGATTCTTGTTTTTGAAAGTGAACTAATTGGTCCGTCAGTCTTTGTGATTGCAGGTGTCTTTTTAACCGTATTAATCATTTATCTAAAGATCGAATCAACACCTGGAACACCTTGGTGGCATCGATTACCATTCTCAGCCTATCTGGGTTGGATTACAGTAGCGGTTATAGTGAATGTGTTTGCTTGGACAAATGCATCTGGTATTGATTCATTATTTGGTTTAGATGAACTTGCTTGGACCGTGATTTTGTTAGTCGTTGCGACAGCTATTACTTTGTTTGTCACACTTCGGCATCGTGATATCATGTATCCAGCCATCGTCATCTGGGCTTTCATTGGGATTATTGTAAAAGAACAAGACAGAACGCAGCTTGTCACTTTATTATGGATTCTTATTGCAGTTATTGCAGTAGCAATGATCTATCAAGTGGTCCGTTTCTTTAAACATAAAGCTGCATAAGGAGAACATAGAACGTATGAAAAAGATCGTAGTAAGGCTACTACTTGTAGTAGCGGCAATCATTGTGATTGCATTAGCGGGTGGCTTGATTTGGGCCTCCAATTCATTTGAAGCGATGGATGAGGCAAAGGCAATGGCAGGTGAGGAGACGGAACTTGGTCTAGTGTTTGGAGATAGTGATGCCAAACAAGGGATCATCTTCTATCAAGGAGCCAAGGTAGAACCAGATGCCTATAATTACTTAGGCGATCAACTAAGCGCGGAAGGGTATTTCGTTGTAATCCCTCAAATGCCTTTAAACTTAGCCGTATTAAGTCCTTCAAAAGCGAATGATGTCATAGAGGAATACCCTGAGATATCCGAATGGTATATTGGGGGTCATTCACTTGGAGGAGCCATGGCCTCATCTTTTGTTGCCGACCGTGCGGATACCATCTCAGGACTATTTTTACTTGGTTCGTTCTCAGCAAGTGATTTATCACAAGAAGATGTAAGAGTGTTGGATATCTCTGGTGGGTTAGATGGGTTAGCTACACCTGAGAAAAACGCTGAATACGATGAAAATCTTCCTGAGGAAACGACAAAAGTAGTGATTGAAAAAGGAAACCATGCGAATTTTGGAGATTATGGTCCGCAAAAAGGCGACCTCGTTAGCCCACTAACGCCAGAGGAGCAACATGACATTGTTGTAAACGAGCTAGAGGAATGGATTTTCGCTAGTGATGAATAAAGAGTGAAGCGTATTGCATTTTCGCAATACGCTTTTTTTGTGCGCATGAACATAGTCAATATTTAGCATACTACGAAGGAAGCTCTTAGAAGGGCGTGATAAGTTTGGAGGATACTACACTCTTTGTACGTATGAAACCAAGAATTGATGCGGCGCTGCATCAGGTTCTGACATTACATCAACTGGCTAATTTATCAGGTGACCAAGCGATCATCAAACGAATTGGTCATTTAGCTATTTATCAAATTCAGCCGACTGATGGTTCACGCGTTCAGATTGATATTATGAAGGTGATCACATCGATACATTCAATCTATCCGAATCTTGATATACAGGTTGTTGGTAGTGTGAATTCGGTCGTGTATGTAAGACAACCTCAAAAACGATTAAGACCGCTTTACATCGCTTTAGTATGGTTACTGTTGTTTGTTGGTTCGGGTCTTGCGGTCATGAACTTCCATGAAGATGTTAGTATGCGAGCCGTTCATATCAGATTGTATTACTTAGTAACAGGTGAGGAAACCTTTTACCCTTTATGGTTGCAGATTCCTTATTCACTAGGACTCGGCATCGGAATGGTGTTGTTTTTTAATCATTTCTTTAAAAAGCGATTTAATGATGAACCTAGCCCGCTGGATGTAGAAATGTTTAATTATCAGCAAAACCTAGACCAGTATGTAGTCCAAAAAGATAAACATGATCATTAGTCGCTTAACATTGGTGCTTCTTGGACTCGGTGGAGGACTTGCTGTTGGAGGAGGACTGGTCGCATTTATTACCGTCCTCGGGGTTATACCAAGGCTTGCACAGCTATCAAGGTCAGAAGCGATGATTCGTTTTTATGAGTGGGCTGGGATTATTGGGATCCAGATTGGAACGTGGGCCAGCTTCTATCATTTCCATGTGAGCTCGTTCAAGATTATTGCCGCATTCACTGGGCTGTTAGCTGGTATCTTTGTCGGTATGCTTGCCGCCGCCTTAACAGAGGTATTAAATGTATGGCCGATCCTTGTAAAACGAATGGGCATGAGTTCAAAAATTATCATCTTCCTAATGGCCATCGCACTTGGAAAAATCGCCGGCTCCCTATTTCAATGGATTTGGTTTATTAGATAGAAGGGACACTTAACGAATGCCAACAAAAAAACAAGAAAACTATGCTAAAAACAGCAAGCTCTATGAGCATAAACCATCGATTTGGATTTCAGGAGGTAAGGCCTTTATTTTAGGAGGGCTCATTTGTTTAATTGGACAGATCATTATTAATTTCTATGATAAGTTTCTTGTTCAGACACGTGAGGATGCTATTCAATGGATGCTTGTCACACTAATCTTTGTTTCTTCATTTATGACCGGTTTAGGCTGGTATCGAAAAGTGGCTCAATCATTTGGTGCAGGTATTCTAGTGCCAATTACAGGACTAACAAATCTAATGACAAGCTCTGCGATGGAGCACCGGAATGAAGGTATCATCGAAGGAGTCGCTGGACATGTATTAAAGCTAGCTGGTGCGGTTGTTGTAGTAGGAGTAGTGATGGCATACGTAGTAAGTGCAGTTCGGTTAATCATTCATGCAATCTTAAGTGGATGATCTTAAATAGAGAGGAACCGGTTTATGAACAAGCTTGGCAAACATACATGGGAGTATACAACCCCCGTTTACATTCAAGCTTCCGGTACGGCCGTTGGCCCAGATGAGAAAAAAGGGCCTCTTGGTGAATGGTTTGATTCATCATTTCAAACCTTATACTGTGGTGAATCATCATTCATACAGGCCGAACGAAAGTTAATGAAAACCGCTTTTCAAACCTGTCTTGATAAAAGTGGCGTAAGAGAAAATCAAATAGATTACTTACTTGCAGGAGACCTTGATCATCAGTTAACTGCTTCAAATTTTACGTCAAGAGACCTATCGATTCCTCTGTTTGGGATGTATAGTGCCTGCGCGACGATTGCGCAAACGTTATTAACTGCTGCATTACTGATTGATACGAGGCTGGCTAATTATGTTGTCGCTTGTGCGAGCAGCCATCACGGAATTGCTGAACGTCAGTTTCGCTATCCTACAGAGGCAGCGGTTCAGAGAAGACAAACCGCGCAATATACTGTGACCGGTGCGGGTGCGGTTCTACTAGGTAAGCAGAAAAGCCCAGTGCAAATTACATCAGCAACAGTGGGTGAAACAATAGATATGGGTTTAAAGGATCCAACAAATTTAGGGGCGGTTATGGCACCCGCTGCTGGTCATACACTTCTTACCCACTTACGCGAAACCAATCGAACGATTAGTGACTACGACTTGATCTTAACTGGTGATTTAGGGCGAGTAGGAAGTGGGATATTCAGAAAGTGGACAAGAGAGCACGGAGTTTTATTGGATGAACGACATGAGGATGGTGGAGCTCGCATTTTTCGTTCAACGAATGTGTTTCTAGCAGGAGGAAGTGGAGCTGGCTGTGCAGCAGTTGTGACCTTTAGCAATGTATTAGAACGATTAAAAAAAGGAAAGTTAAAACGAGTCTTACTTATCGCAACAGGAGCGTTGTTTAGCCGTGAAACGGTCAAACTTGGGGAGACAATTCCAGCAGTTGCTCATGCGATTGCGTTAGAAGGAGTTGAATCATAATAAATGGACTATCTATTGGCCTTTTTGATTGGCGGATGTATTTGTTTTATCGGACAGTGTTTACTTGATTTAACAAGGGCCACTCCGGTTCAATGCTTAGTGATTCTAGTTACACTTGGCGCATGCTTAGATGGCTTTCATCTTTATGACTCGCTGCTAGAGCTATCGGAAGCGGGTGCCATCATTCCTGTTACTAGTATTGGACACGCTCTTGTGCACGGTGCGATGAGTGAAGGAGGAGGACATGGATTTCTTGGAATAGGAGCCGGGTTATTTACGCTAGCTTCAACAAGTATATCCGTATCAATCGTCATGAGTTTCGGAGTTGCATTATTATGTAAACCGCGTGGGTGAAGAAAGGTGGAACGTATGAGAGACGTCATTTTTATTACAGATGGAGATGAAGCTGCGCGAAAGACCGTTGAGTTTGTAGCGCGTGAGCTTGGATGCAGGGCGATTAGTGCGTCAGCAGGCAATCCTTCTACTTTAACTGGAGAGGAATTAGCTTCTCTCGTTTTACGTACACCGCATTCTCCTGTTTTAGTCATGTTTGATGACTGTGGATACCGCGATGAGGGACCAGGTGAGCAATTAATGCGGTATCTATGGGCACGAGAGGATATTCATGTTCTTGGTGCTGTAGCAGTGGCTTCGCAAACCCATTCAAGTGAATGGTCTAACGTTCACTTTAGCATAGACAGGTATGGAGAAGTAACTCATCTTGGAGTAGACAAAGAGGGTTTGGCAGATCTGGAAGTGAATCGAATCAATGGAGATACGGTTTATATTTTAGACGAGTTAAAGCTTCCCGTCGTCATTGGTATTGGAGATATTGGAAAGATGAGAGGACAGGACCAAACAAAAAAAGGATGCCCTATTACAAAAAAAGCAGTAGAAATGATTCTAGAAAGGAGTGGATATCGTGGGACAAATGTATAAGAAGAAGGAAGAGGCATTTACAGAGTCTTATACAGAAAATGTTGAACGATTAAAAGAGCGGTTGGCGTTAGATATATCATTTGATGTCGGCGTACGAAATTTAAAGATCCTTGACCGAGAAGTAGGGATTTATTATGTCACGGGGTTAACCGATAATGAGTACATCATTGAGATCCTAAAGGAATTAATGGAACTTGATGCAAGAGGGAAAAAAACGGGTGACGTACATACAGCGATTAAAAACCATCTAACACATGTTCAAGTGGAAGAAACCGATTCAATGGATGATGCGATTACTCAGATGCTGTCTGGATTAATTTTTATTATCCACGAAGGGTCCAAACAAGCATTTGTTGTAGACGTACGTGCCTATCCAAGCCGCGGACCAGAAGAGCCAGACACTGAACGAGTCGTTCGAGGAGCTAGAGATGGCTACACAGAAAATATCATCTTAAACACCGGTTTAACCCGTAGACGTATTCGAGATGAACGGTTGCGAAATGAAATTCTACAAGTAGGAGTTCGTTCAAAAACTGATATTTGTGTGTCTTATATTGATGGTGTGGCAGACCCAGAGCTCGTAAAGATTGTGAAGAAGGAACTTAAAAACATCACAATTGATGGAATTACGATGGCTGACAAAGTGATAGAAGAATATATCGTAAAACAAGGATACAATCCCTTCCCACTTGTTCGTTATACCGAAAGACCAGACGTTGCAGCCACTCATTTGTTGGAAGGACATATTGTCATCATTGTTGACACTACACCAAGCGTAATCATTACACCAACCACACTGTTTCACCATGTCCAACACGCAGAGGAATACCGACAGTCCGCGGCGGTTGGAAGCTTCTTACGATTTATGCGTTTTACGGGCATTATGTTCTCGTTGTTTATATTGCCGTTTTGGCTTTTGCTCGCAACAAACCAGGATTTGCTTCCACAAGCGCTAGAATTTATTGGGCCAGAAGAGAACAAAAACATTCCCATTGTTCTTCAAATCGTCTTTGGAGAAATGGGGATTGAATTACTCCGAATGGCAGCCATTCATACGCCTTCACCGCTCGCAACCGCACTTGGACTAGTTGCAGCACTACTAATAGGAGATATGGCTGTTCAAGTAGGTTATTTGACACCTGAGGTCATTTTATACGTATCACTTGGAGCAATTGGGATGTTTGCCACACCTAGTTATGAATTAGGTGTTGCTCTTCGAATGGTTCGTTACCTCTTTTTATTTGCGGTAGCGCTTTTTGATTCCTCGGGTTTTGTCATTGCTTTTCTTGTCTTTGTTCTTGCTCTTACAGCTACAAAACCTTTTAATAAACCTTACTTGTGGCCGTTACTACCGTTTTCTCCTCCGGAAATGTGGCAGATTCTTATTAGAGCATCCGTTCCATCATTAAAATGGAGACCGTCCATTGTGAACCCGCAAGATAAAATCCGTCAGCAACCTTCTGATTCGTAAGAAAACTCTTAATAGCCGTAAAGAGTAAATTATGATAAAGTGATAGAAAAATGGATACTTGCACAATCGGGAATTGACTGAAGAACAGTTGGTGATTTTGCATCAACTGTTTTTCGTTTGGCAAGAGGAGAGAGGTCAGCATGTATTTACACGGAACAAGTCAGATTAACGTTCAGGGACACTTAGAAATCGGAGGAGTGGATACAGTCGCCCTAGCAAAGGAACAGGGAACCCCTTTGTTTGTATATGACGTCGCTCTTATTCGAAAGAAAGCAGCAGAATTCAAGGAAGCTTTTGAAAAAGAACAAGTCCCTTATCAAGTAGCCTATGCCAGTAAAGCATTTAGCTGTATCGCCATGTATCAACTGGCGAATGAACTTGGGTTAAGCTTCGACGTGGTATCGGGTGGAGAACTCTACACAGCGATTAAAGCAGAAGTACCGATGAACAAAATACACTTCCATGGAAATAACAAAAGTCCCGAGGAGCTTGATCTTGCGGTGAAATCAGGTATCGGATGTGTCGTTGTAGATAACTTCTATGAAATGACATTACTTGAAGAGACATGCGTTCGTTACAATACAACGATGGATGTATTGCTTAGAATCACACCTGGTGTAGAAGCACACACTCATGACTATATTTCAACAGGACAAGAAGATTCAAAATTCGGATTTGATCTTACGAATGGCCAAGTAGACCAGGCCATTAAACAAGCACTACAGAGTCCGCATATGAACCTTTTAGGCGTACATAGTCATATCGGCTCACAAATATTTGAAACAAAAGGATTTGTAATGGCTGTTGAGAAGATCTTTGAATACATTGAGCACTGGAGAACAGAGCTTAAATTCATTCCAAGTGTCTTAAACCTTGGTGGAGGATTTGGAATCCGCTATGTCGAAGGAGACGAACCGCTTCCTGGTGGAGAATATGTATATCAAATGATTAAAGTCATGAAGCAATATGCCGAGAAAGCGGAAATGGCCTTACCGGAAATTTGGATTGAACCTGGTCGCTCCCTTGTTGGAGATGCAGGAACGACGTTGTATACAGTCGGATCTCAAAAAGACATTCCGAATGTTCGTCACTACTTAGCAGTTGATGGGGGCATGAGTGATAACCTAAGACCTTCCCTTTATCAAGCAGAGTACGAGGGCATTCTTGCGAACCGAGCAAATGAAGAAGCAACAGACACCTTCTCCATTGCAGGCAAATGCTGTGAAAGTGGAGACATGTTAATCTGGGATTTACCTTTGCCAAAAGCAAACCATGAAGACATCTTAGCTGTTTTCTGTACAGGGGCCTATGGATACTCTATGGCAAACAACTACAACCGTATCCCACGTCCACCCGTTGTCTTTGTCGAAAACGGTGACGTTCAGCTCGTAGTTAAAAGAGAAGACTATGAAGACCTTGTTCGCTTAGATCTTCCTCTATCCCGATAAGTAGTAAGGGATAGTCACTATCATTTTCTATTTGAAAGAAGATGGTGTACAATAGAATCTGGCTGTCTAAACAGCAAATAAAAGATAAGACAAACCTTTAAAGAAATGAGGATGATTCATATGAAAAAAGGACACATCGCATTCGAAAACGGCGAAAAATTAGTCATTGAATTTTACCCAGAAGCAGCACCAGGACATGTTGAAAACTTCGAGAAACTAGCAAACAGCGGTTTCTACAACGGATTAACATTCCACCGTGTAATCCCGGGCTTCGTAGCACAAGGCGGAGACCCAGCTGGTAACGGTACAGGCGGCCCTGGCTACACAATCAAATGTGAAACAGAAGGCAACCCACACAAACACGTAAAAGGTGCTCTATCTATGGCGCACGCTGGTAAAGACACAGGCGGTAGCCAATTCTTCGTTGTTCACGAAGCACAACCACACCTTGATGGCGTGCACACTGTGTTCGGACAAGTTATTGAAGGTGAAGACCTAATCACTCGCATCAAGCAAGGCGATGTTATGAGTGAAGTGAAGGTTTGGGAAGAGTAATAGCATAAAATGAGAGCTGTCCATTGTGGGCAGCTTTTTTTGTTATAATTGAATTAGATTAAACGTGGACGAGAACGAATTTTAACACTAAAAAAGAAGGCTACCTACATGATAGCCTTCTTTTTTAGTGTTATGGGACTATAGCCGTTATAAGAAAAAATGCAAGTATCGTAAATACAAAGATCTTTCCGAATAATTTTTGTCTCAAACTAAACCGGACTAACATTCCTAATCCTAAAACAAATATTCCTATCAAAACTAAATTAATTATTAAGAATGGAAATAAAAGCGCAAAGTAATAATCCCAAAATGGGAAAAAGAAAGCAGATACAAAAACAACAAAGTAAACGCAAGCTAAAAACAAATCATATTTATTAGCAATGAGAGCCACACACTCTTTACTGACTTCAAGTTTTGTTTCTTCATTCAATTCTTTATCTTCGTACTTTATTAGTATTTCGGTGAGCTCTCTTTGCTTGTTGGTGTAAATCTTTTGCCCTTTTAATTTTTGGTTAACAGTAAGATGTTTTAATTCAGCTATAGATTCACTAATATTACGGAATGTTTTTTCTTTATTTACTTTTTTATGGTGCTTAAGTTCGCTGATGGAGAGCATTAATATGGACTGAAAACAAATAAATATATGTTCATAATTATTTTTCTCATGATGCGTTATACAATCCTTTCAAAAAACGAATGACAAAATTATACTATAATAACTGATTTATTCCTCTCCCATTTTAACTGGGAATGATCACTAGATGTGGAATGCTTTAAAATAGAATAATGCGCTAAATAAATATTCCTAAAAAGCCGCGGTGAATAACTCTATATTTGGTTCGATTCCGAAAAGTTGAACGATGAAATATTGAGCAAGTCCACCAATAAAAGCTATGACTACAGCAAGAAGCCATCAGGCGTTATACATGTGCATGGATTGACCCTCCATTTTATATTTTTAAGATGATAATAGGGAATCTAAAGACGCCTTCTCAATAAAAGTTTAAAAAATGTTATAAACAACACAAATCCTATGGCTATAGGGAGAGTGTCGCGAAGAATAGAGATAAAATTTCCCCCGTCAAAAAGAAGCCTCAAGAGAGCGCTTAAAAACCAAAAAACTGTAAACGAAAGTAATGCATCAATAAACATATTTTTATGTAGCATAACGACCTCCTCGTTATTGTTCTTGTACCCTGAGAGGGGCTTACAAAACATTGGATGAGAAATGCTCTGTACAGTAAGAAAAACAACGTGAGTACTAAGACCCGTCTACATAGCAAGAAAAAAGAACCGGGCATTAAGAACATTTTAGAATGTAATAAGAAAAGAGCAACGTTAGCAAGAGGAAAGGGAGGTTAATCAAGCTCAGAGGATGATCCATCAAGAACAGGGAGCCAATAGCAAGGAGAAAAAGTGAAATACCAAGATTGCATAGCTAATAGTAAGGAGTTCGGAAGCAACACTAAGAGAAGTGCACCGTTCAGCAAGAACTATGACCTGACCACCAAGAAGGAGCTGCTTAACAAGAGAAAAGCAACGGGAACCAAGGACTTTGCACATTTAAGTAAGAAGAGAGGAGCGTTAGCAAGAAGAATGGAAGTTTAATCAAGTTCAGAGAATGTTCCATCAAGAACGAGAGGCTATCAGCAAGGAAAACGGTAGATTTACCAAGAAGAGAAGACTGTTAGCAAGAACTCAGTGTAACTCACAAAGGAGGAGGCTCCGTTCAGCAAGAAGCACAATGCATTTATCAAGAACAACCGATCCTCCCCCAGAAGTCTAAGACACGCACTCTTAAATCAGTGCTCAAACCAATTCCGCCCACCGCAAACAGTCTACTGTTATGTACATCACTTCACCATTCTCAAGCTCAAGTTTTACTTGCTTCTGATCCTTACTCACCTGAGCAATAATGCCAATCGCTTCGTGATAAGCCCACTGCTCCCAATAGGTAACTTTAACCCACTTCGTGTAATGCAAGGAATCCATCACAACTTGCCCGATTCGCTCAAGCTCATCAGGATCAAGCTCATGTTTTTCCACACGGAAATCTCGTTCATTAGATAGACGGATCCGTTCCTTATGCTCAGGAAGCATCATCCGACTGCCTTCCCACGTTAAGTTTCCTCGACGTAAAAACGTCTTATATTCTTCAAGCTCTTCGAAAGATGGCATGATACACACTCCCACATTGGTTCGCTGTTTTTATTATATGCGAATATATGTTCGGTATTCAATGAAAAAGAAAAACCAATTTTATCCTCCTTTTTTCATTAAATTTCCTTTGAAGTATTTACCTTTTTAGACTATTTCGTTTATACTAGAGTTGCATTTAATACATAGGAATTCATCATTTTATCTTTTACATATCATTCATTCTTTTTATTGTTAAACTAGGAGGGTATTTTTTGTTACTTTTTTATTGATTCATCCACTGCCTATACGTCTAATAGTTCAATAAAAAACGACGAGGAGTGTTGATGAATGATTCAATTTATTTATGATACAAGTGGAATTACACCTAGCATGGTAGAAGGTTTTTTTGTTGATTGGCCAAGTCATCCAGATCCCGCTGCACACATTCAGCTTCTGCAGCAAAGCAGTTATATTGTTTTAGCAATTGACGAGGACGCGAGCCAAGTCGTGGGCTTTATTACAGCGATTAGTGATGGAGTTCTGTCTGCTTATATCCCGTTACTAGAGGTACTACCTGCTTATAAAAACAGAGGTATTGGTAACGAATTAGTCGAGCGAATGAAAAAGCAGCTCAGTCATCTTTACATGGTTGATCTTGGATGTGATGATGATCTCGTTCCTTATTATGAGAAGCATGGCATGTTTAAAACAAACGCGATGATTTTACGTAATTACGGAGCTCAAGCAGGACATTCCACATCATAAAAAAGTAAGAGCGCTCAAGTCTACTTGTGCGCTCTTACCTTTTAACAGAAATCTGGAGGGTTCAAATTGTTAGCGAAACTTGCACGATGGTGGCCGTTCTTTGCTGTCATCAGTTTACTTTTAATCATCATACATTTCACGATGGACATTCCCTATGTAAGAGGGATTTCAAGAATCTTAATCGCTTTTACGTACGGACTAATTCTTTTGAATACGTATTATACGAATGAAATTAAGTTTGCTCGCTGGCGCTACGTACTTGGCATTCTTTTCATTCTGATATTATTCGTCACTGGAGTAATTAGTCTATTCTCCAATTAAGATTCTTTCTTTAGCTCATCTTTCTCTTGTTTTCGATCTAGTACGCCTGAAATGATAAAGCATAATGCCGCGCCAAAGGTTGGAATAGAAAATAACGAATTAGAATCTGAGAAAATAGTGAGTAAACCACTAGTTATCAGTAAGGCAGAGCCAATAATATAAAAAAAATCATTATATACCTCCTTACGTCCTTACATATTTTCTCAACGCTTTAATCGCCAAAAATCCACTATAGATAAGCGCAATCAAAAAGACAAAACCGAGTATCTGGAAAAAGATTGAGCCAAATGGGATGTCGATTCTTGTATATTCCATCTTCAGTCTCCTCATCAATCATTATTAGTAAGATTATACCATATTTTTGTCTGATAAAAGGTTATTTTTACATTAAAACAAGCCCTCCGTTCAAGAAGGGCCCGCGAGTTATCATTTATGATTCGTCTTTAATCTCGTTACGCAAGCTTTCAATACTTGTTTCTCTTCGTTTGTTTTTATCAATAATGTCTTGTCTGTCATGCTCATCTAATTGATGATCATGAGCGGCCATGTAATCTTCTGTTTCATGAATTTTTTGTTCTGTATTGCTAATGATTTCACCAATTCGCTTTGCATTATCTGCTCGATTATCTGGATTTGCCATATACAATCCCTCCTTTTTGAGTGATTAGTATGTCTCAAAAACAGAAGAAGTATGAGGATGTGTGTTAGGAATTCTAACAAACCTAAACATACACTCGGGGCTTTCAGGTAACTTAGGCGATATAGATAAAAAGGATGTGAGGAGGCTTTTCATGAGTACATCGAACGCATATGTAGATCCATCTGTTTGTTTCCAACCAACTTCAACTGGTCCATTGGACTCGTTCACGTTTGCGGTGAAGGACGTCTTTGCCCTAAAGGGTGTGACTTCTAGTGCAGGTAATCCTGATTGGCTCCGAACACACGATGCAGCTACAAGTCATGCAACTTCAATTGAATTGCTTTTAAAAGCAGGTGCCACACTTAAGGGCACAACACATACAGATGAGCTGATGTATAGCTTAAATGGGGAAAATGCTCATTACGGTACGCCAGTAAATTCGAAAAAGCCAGGTCATATTCCGGGAGGCTCATCAAGTGGCTCAGCATCTGCGGCAGCTTCAGGAGATGTTGATTTTGCGATTGGAACGGATACGGGAGGCTCTGTTCGAATTCCGTCTGCGTACTGCGGACTATATGGATTCAGACCTACACATGGCGCTGTTCCAATTGATGGGGTCATTCCACTTGCTCAACGCTTTGATACGGTTGGATGGATGGCACAAGAGATACAAACCATGGTTAAAGTAGGAGAGGTTTTGCTCCAAAAGCATGATGAGAGCACAGAATCGTTTACAACTGTTCTGCTTCCGGACGAAGCCTGGGCTCTAATTGAAGAAGAAAGTACTGATGCGTTACAAGAGGCCCTGCAAACGTTAAAAAATAATACAGAGTGTTCCAAAACGCTCTCCATTACTAAAAATGGACTAAATGAATGGAAGGAAACATTCCGAATTGCACAAGCTTATGAAGCATGGCAGGCCCATGGTGAATGGATTACTAATACAAATCCAGCTTTTGGTCCGGGGATCGCTGAGCGGTTCTGCATGGCAAAATCAATTACCGAGGAAGAGTATCAAAAAGCGGTACATGAGCAGGCAAAAATAACGGAGCATCTAGTATCACTTTTACCGGCCGATACGATATTTGCCATCCCAACTGTGCCGGGTTCTGCACATTTAGTGAACCTGGCACCAGAACAGGTTGAACAACGTCGCAACAGCACGCTGCAATTAAGCTGTATTGCAGGGTTGGCAGGACTACCTCAGTTGACCATTCCTATTCAATCGCAAAGTGGTCCGATTGGATTATCATTTATTGCAGGAGCCCATCAGGATAAAAAGTTACTCACGTTTGCTCAAAAACTAATGCATACATAATTTATACTAGCCAATATAGAAGCCGTTTCGTTTCTCCTTTTTGAGCATGTACTGTTAAAAAGGAGGGTTTACGATTGGAGATTATTCTTATCTTGGCTACAATTATTAGTCCAATTGTATTGGCTTTAATCGAGCTAGTTAAACGAACCATTCAAATTCCAAAGCGTTTTATTCCACTACTTGCTGTGGTGGTTGGATTGGTTGTTGGAGCATTATCCTACCCTTTTTCTGACCTTGCTCTTTCTATGCGATTGTGGGCAGGAACACTCGCAGGCTTATCAGCGACAGGTTTATTTGAGATTAGTAAAAGTCGTGAAGGCTTGTCGTTTACAAAAAAAGATGAAAACAACGGGTAAGCAACGAGAATGTTCTCGTTGTTTACTCTTCATAAAGGAGTAAATATGATTCCCCTTGTCTATGATCAATTAAATCAAAGCACGCTTGATTCGATGTTTTTTTGTACCCTTTTAAAGAAGTCAAATGCAAAAATGATAGCAGATCTGGGCTGTGGAACAGGTCGTATCACTGAACAATTTGTTAAAGAAGGATATCATGTAACAGCGATTGATACGAACCAAGAAGCGCTCAATTTGGCGACCCAAAAAGAATTCAAAGGCAATGTTGAATGGATTCTTGGGGACAGTAAAGATCTTAAAAATAATACATATGATGCAGTCGTGATGACCGCAAATGTGGCACAGGTATTCTTAACAAGTGAGAGCTGGAAGCAAATGCTCTCAGATGTTTATAGGGCACTGAAGCCAGGAGGTCACATGATCTTTGACGTAAGAAATCCACTTGCTAAGGTATGGGAGGAGTGGGAGCAGGATTTGAGTCCTGATTATGCAAAACATCCAGAGACAGGGGAGGCTCTTGAAATTCTTACGGACTACGAAGGCTTTACAGAAGATGTGTATACATTTTTTGAGTCAGTGAGACAGGTTTCTACTGGTAAGATTTTGCAAAAGGAGCGTCTGCAACTACGGTTCCAAGCTAAAGAAGAGATTGACCTCTCCTTAAAGCAAACAGGGTTTAACGAGATCCATACATACGGTGATTGGCAGCTTAAACAAGCTTCGTCTCGGTCAAAATCGTTTATCTACATGGGTAAAAAATAGTGAAACGAAGAAGATTTTGGGACATAACTAAAACAAGCGGAGGGAGAACCCGAGAATCCTACGGAACAGGACGCGGTGAAGCTAATGTAGCGGCGCCCTTTCCGCGAAAAAGGCTGAGGCCGTCCCCCATAGCCGTCAAGTTAAGTAAAATCGGTTTAACTATAGACGATTCTTCGTTAGGATGGGGGTTTAACCAGTCCTAGGGAGGGATCGTTTGTGTCTTTAAAAGAGGAGTTCAGTACGTTTGCGAAAACCGTGTTGGACGTTTTATCTGTACCGAACCTTCGCCAATCTGCCCGAGATGTTGGGTTTGTACAGCGTCTAAAGAAATTAAAACCTGAGGATTTCCTAAGTATTTGTTCCTTTCTTCCTCAACCCGTCGGTGCGACAGAGTTAACACAGCTTTGCGGGGCTCTTTCACGTGAATCCAATACCCACCTTTCCAAACAAGCCTTACATCAACGCTTCGATGAAAAAGGAGCGGCTTTTTTGAAGCATGTGTTTTTTCAATTGGCGGCCAAACAAGAGTTGATGGCCATGCCACCTCTTCCTGAGACCCCGTTTTCTCGGATCCGCATCTTAGATGCGACTTCATTTGAACGACCAAAGAAAGATGGTACTTCTTCAGATGGAGCGAAAATTCATTTAGAGTATGAGCTATATGAGGGGAAATTTTTGCATACCTTACTTTCCGGTTCAAGAGAAAGTGACCATCACGCCGCCTATGCATTAGCCGATACGATTCAACCAGGTGATTTGATCATCCGTGATCTCGGCTACTTTTCTGGCGACCATTTGAAACAAATCGATCGTGCAGGCGCTTCTTATATCACGCGGACGCCGGCCAATATGACCTATTGGACTAGAGATGATCAAGGGGAACGAATCCAAATCAAACCAGAAGAAGATGCGAAGCAGCTAGAACCGGGAGCGATCAAAGATTATGGGGTCATCCAATTAGGGGTCAAAGGAAAGAACACCCTTCAAACCCGTGTCATCGTGCAACGATTGACAGAGGATCAACAAAACAAGAGGAAAGCCGGTTTACGAAAAAGAAGACGGAAAGGGGGTCATACCCAATCCGCCGACAAAAAGGATCATACCCAAATCCTTGCCACTAACCTAACACAGGAAGAAATGGATGTGCAAGCATTGTATCCGATGTATTCCTTACGCTGGCAAGTCGAGATTCTTTTCAAAACGTGGAAATCCCTTTTCGCCATTGATCACGTGCGCGCGATGAATCCAGATCGGTTTCTCTGCCACATGTATGGGAAACTTATACACATTCTGCTTTCCTCGATGGTGGCGTTTCAATGCCGGTTCTATCTTCATCAAAAGCACCACCTCGAAGGCAGTGAATACAAGTGTATCCATCATGCCAAAAGGGCTATAGAAGAGTCAAAAGGATACGCTCTCTATCATCGTTCTTCATTAGAAGACGTTCTAGAAAATATCTACGAGAGCATTTACCGACATGGACGAAAAGACCATCGCCACCGCCATCAAAGTCCCTATGACATCTTACAGATCGCCTATGAAACACATGCGCGTGTGGAGTAAAACGGTAGAATCCGGTGCAAAAAAAAATAGAAAAAGAGCCAATCTACCCATACGTACCCTGATGGAAAATACTAGATCCACTACAAGAGAAAGGATGAGCTCTTTCTTTTTCCTTTCTTAACTTGACGGCTATGGGCCGTCCCCGCAGGTGCGAGGGCTTCTCCTGCATTTTTGCTATATTTGTGTTTTGTTATCTGCATTAATGTTATGTGTCACACTCTTTTTATATTGAGCTAACACCTCACCTATGGTAAAGTATGGTTAGAAAGTAATGAAAGCGCTTTATTTAATTTGGTATTCACTAAAATCTGGGTTTTGACAACGTGAGGAGGAATTATATGCCGGCCGAACCATTGTCTAAAGCAGGACTGCAGGACGTCATTGCGCTTGATACCACTATTTCTTATCTTGATACAGATCGAGAACAGATCTTAATCAAAGGCTTTGATTTAATGGAGTTAACCCAACACATTGGATATGTAGAGATGATTCATTTACTTTTTGAACATCAGCTCCCAGATCAGAAACAAATAAACGCTTTAGAACAAAAGCTAAAGGACCAATGCAGCATTCCAACACCACTTTGGTCCATCCTCAAAGAGCTACCTCAAGAAACTCATCCTATGGATGCACAACGTACGGCACTTTCTGTATTAGCTGGATTTGATCACTCACTTCATGATTGTTCACCTCAAGCTAACACAAACAGGGCGTATCGCCTTCTCGCCACACTTCCTATGATTACAGCAAACTCGTATCATCTATTAAATGGTCAGCCGACAATCGTAACGGATTCGAGCTTATCGTACAGTGCTAACTTCTTATACTTACTCACCCGTCGCGTCCCGTCAAAGCTTGAGGAACGTATTTTTGATTTGTCCTTATTGCTTTACTCTGAGCACGAGTTGCCAAACTCAACTTTTGCAGCAAGAGTCATTGCCTCAACGTTGTCTGATATGTACGGGGCATTAACGGGCGCCGTTGCTTCGTTAAAAGGTCCTTTACACGGGGGAGCGAATGAGGAGGTAATGAAGCTTTTATTACAAGTGGAAACACCAGAGGCGTTCGAAACGTTACTCCAAGAAAAACTCCGTCAAAAAGAAAAGATCATGGGGTTTGGTCACCGGGTCTACGCAAAGAAAATGGATCCACGTGCATTAATTATGAAGCGGGCACTGATCGACTTAAGCGATCAGCGCGGGGATGATCGCTTTTTACGAATGTGCGAGGCAGGGGAAGAACTGATGGAACGAGAGAAAGGGTTGTTCCCGAATCTCGATTATTATGCTGCTCCTGTTTATTACATGTTAGGCATCCCCATTGCCTTATTCACACCGATTTTTTTCTGTTCGAGAACCGCGGGATTATGTGCTCATATTACTGAGCAACATCAAAACAACCGTTTGTTCAGGCCGCGAGTTCAGTATAAAGGGACACCTTATCAATCGATCTAATACTAGGAGGTTCTTGCATGACGACATTAAATCAAACAGAGAAAACCGACGTGCTTCTGGAGAAAATTGCTGATTATGCTTGCTCCAAACGAACATTTAGTGAAGAAGCCTATACTACGGCAAGATATGTATTAGCTGATACATTGGGCTGCGGCATCCTAGCTCTGAGGTACCCGGAATGTGTGAAGCTTCTTGGTCCGATTGTCCCTGGGACCGTTGTTCCGAGAGGGTCAAGAGTTCCAGGGACCCCATATGTGCTTGATCCGGTTCAGGCTGCTTTTAATATCGGTACAATGGTTAGGTGGCTTGATTATAACGATACGTGGTTAGCTGCGGAATGGGGGCATCCTTCTGATAACTTAGGTGGCATTCTCGCGGTTAGTGACTACATAAGCCAGGCTTGTGTAGCAGAGGGAAAGAAGCCATTACGGGTAAAGGACGTGCTTGATTACATGATCAAAGCACATGAAATTCAAGGAGTTCTTGCACTCGAGAATAGCTTAAACCGAGTTGGATTAGATCATGTCTTGTTTGTAAAAGTCGCTACTACAGCTGTGACATGCGCGATGATGGGTGGAACGAAGCAAGAGGTCGCAAACGCCGTATCTCATGCATGGATTGATAATTCAAGTCTCAGAACGTATCGACACACGCCTAATACAGGATCGAGAAAATCATGGGCGGCAGGGGATGCAACGAGTAGAGGTGTCTTTCTTGCAATGACTGCTCTAAAGGGAGAAATGGGTTATCAAACAGCCCTAAGTGCAAAAGGTTGGGGATTTCAAGATGTTCTTTTCAAAGGCAAAGAGCTAGTACTCACAAGAGAGCTCGATGACTATGTCATGAAGAATGTGTTATTTAAAGTGTCGTTCCCAGCGGAGTTTCATGCGCAAACAGCAGCTGAATGTGCGATTGATTTGCACCCCGATGTAGCCGGACGCTTTGACGAGATTGATACCATTACGATTTCGACACACGAATCAGCCATACGAATCATTGATAAAAAAGGACCACTGACAAATCCAGCTGACAGGGATCATTGTTTGCAGTACATTACGGCTATAGCTTTATTAAAAGGGTCAATCACTGCAGACGATTATGAACAAAAGCAAGCAGATGACGAGAGGGTAGATGAACTTAGAAGCAAGATGCATGTTGTTGAAAACAAAGACTATACATTGGATTATTTAAATCCCGACAAACGTTCAATTGCGAATGCCGTACAAGTTATTTTTAAGGATGGAACGGAAACAGATCAAATTGTACGTGAATATCCTCTCGGTCATCGTTTTAGAAGGAAGGAAGCCATTCCACATATTGAACGGAAATTTGAACAAAATCTCCAGGTACATTATGTAGAGAAGCAATATGAGAGTATTTTAGAGGCATTTTCTACTCAATCAAATGTGGAAAAATTAACGGTTCCGGCTCTGATGCAATTGTTTATACCGTCTTAACGAAAGGAATGTGACATATGGCTTGGATTGTCGACCCACCACTCACGCAAAAAGAACTAGCTCATGAGTTTGCGCGTCTTGTTTCAGCAGATCCCATTCTGCAAATTCCGGGTGCGCATGATCCGCTGGCAGGACTCGTAGCAAAGGAAGCAGGTTTTCTCTCTTTATACTTATCTGGTGCGGCCTACACAGCGAGCCGTGGACTGCCGGACCTCGGTCTCATTACATCAAATGAGGTTGCAGCACGGGCTAGAGAGATTATTCGAGCGACAAATCTACCTCTTTTAGTGGATATTGATACTGGATTTGGAGGAGTGTTAAACGTAGCTAGAACAGCCGCAGAGATGGTTGAAGCAGATGTGGCAGCTGTTCAAATTGAAGATCAGCAGCTTCCAAAGAAATGTGGTCATCTTAACGGGAAACGACTGGTTTCAACGGAAGAAATGGTACAAAAGATTAGAGCGATTAAGAAAGTCGCCCCGACACTTTACGTTGTGGCTAGAACGGATGCTAGAGGTGTAGAAGGGAAGCAAGAAGCAAGAGATCGAAGTATTGCTTATATGAAAGCTGGTGCAGATGCGATCTTTCCAGAAGCGTTAGAGGGAGCAGAGGAATTTGAATGGTTCGCAGAGCAACTCGATATCCCGTTACTTGCAAATATGACCGAGTTTGGGAAAACCCCATACTTTACAGCTGATGAGTTTAAGCAATGGGGATTTGCTATGGTCATCTATCCGGTAACGTCGATACGTGTCGCTGCGAAAGCATACGAATTGATCTTTTCTGAAATCAAAGAACAAGGTACGCAAAAAGGAAGTCTGGAGAAAATGCAAAAACGAAGTGAGCTATACTCGACCATTTCCTATGACCAATTTGAAGAGCTTGATCAGCATATGGCAAAAACGTTTCTTTCAGAAGATCAATAGAATCATAAGTGATTAATCTTGAGTGGTTTACTTGCATTTTTAGAATGCTAGTGCTATTATTCAAATCAACTTCATATCTTTTTGCTTCGGGGCCGGGTGAAAATCCCGACCGGCGGTGATGAGGCGTTAGTCTCTTAGTCCGTGACCCGTTACACGTTGTGTAGCGGTGGATCTGGTGAAACTCCAGGGCCGACAGTGACAGTCTGGATGGGAGAAGGAAAAAGCAAACGAGTGGTTTCCTAAACACAAAAATGTGTAGAGAAATCGCTTGTTCGAGCAGCACATTTTTAACAATCGATGTTAAGAGTGTCTATTTGCTGTACGATTCTATGCTTATTCATTCAAACCTTGAAGCGATGCCTTCAAGGTTTTTTCTATATTTTACGAACGAGGTGTTATGTGGATGGATCAAGAATTTATGAAACTTGCTTTAACCTTAGCCCAATCAGCAAAAGGGCAAACATCACCAAATCCAATGGTTGGTGCGGTTGTGGTGAATGATGGACGGATTGTTGGAACAGGCGCGCATCTTAAGGCAGGGGAAGCACATGCAGAGGTTCATGCCTTACATATGGCACAAGATCAGGCAGAGGGAGCGACGATTTATGTCACACTCGAACCTTGCAGTCATTACGGGCGAACACCTCCTTGTGCAAAGCGAATTATTGAATCAGGCATTAAACGCGTAGTGGTTGCTTGTGTTGATTCAAATCCCGAAGTAGGTGGAAAGGGAGTCAAGATGCTTGAGGAAGCTGGCATCGAGGTTGAAGTAGGAGTCTGTGAGAAGAAAGCTCTTGAACTAAATCGTGCCTTTTTTCACTTTATTAAGACCCATCGCCCTTATGTCACACTAAAGTCGGCTTCAACGCTCGATGGGAAAACGGCAACGGTATCAGGTGAAAGTAAATGGATTACCGGCGCAGAGGCTCGGATGGATGGGCATCGGTTAAGGCATGATCATGATGCCATTTTAGTGGGTGTTGGAACGGTGCTCGCGGATAACCCATCGCTTACCACACGCTTGGAAGGAGCTGTTAGTCGCCATCCTATGCGTGTGGTGCTTGATTCAAAGCTACGCACACCACTTAATGCCCAGATTGTCACGGATCACTTAATACAAACGGTCATTTTCACATTGGAAACGGCTTCTGAAGAACGAGAGAAACACCTGACAAATCAAGGTGTTCAAGTGATTCGACTTAAAACACTAACAATTGGTGATGTACTTCTTGAATTAGGAAAACGTGAGGTTCAAACCATTTTGATCGAGGGTGGAGCAGAAACCCATGGCAGCTTCATTAAAGAGGGCTATGTAAATGAAGTGGTTCAATACCTCGCGCCAAAGCTTGTTGGAGGAAGACTTGCTTCTCCTGTAGTAGGTGGAGAAGGGATCAATCATTTAAATGATGCACTACAATTGCAGATTCAATCTGTTACACAGCTTGGAGAAGACATAAGGATCCTATCTAGAGTAAGGAGTGACTAACATGTTTACTGGAATTATTGAGGAAGTTGGAACCATTAAAGCAATGAAGGAAACAGGCGAAGCCATCGTGATGACCATCGCAGCTAAAGAAGTGTTAACAGATGTGCATGAAGGAGATAGCATTGCCGTTAACGGTGTCTGTTTAACCGTTACCTCATACTCGGATCATGAGTTTGTGGTAGATGTTATGCCGGAAACGGTTCGAGCGTCAAGTCTTCAAGCACTAAAAACAAACTCTAAAGTGAATTTGGAACGAGCGATGCATGCAAATGGACGCTTTGGCGGACACTTTGTGTCAGGTCATGTTGACGGGATCGGAACCATTGTAAGGAAAACGGCTGAGCAAAATGCTATTTATTATACGATTCAAGTTTCAAAGGAACTCAGACGGTACATGATACATAAAGGTTCCGTCACAGTGGATGGTACGAGTTTAACGATATTTGGCGTAGAAGAATCAAGCTTTACGATCTCCATTATTCCTCACACCGTTGAACAAACCATTATTGGAAATAAAGAAGTCGGAGATATCGTGAATATAGAATGTGATCTCGTCGGAAAATACATTGAGCAATTTTTAGAGAACCCGCGGCAAGGTCCGATCACTTCTGGATTCTTAAAAAAACATGGATTTACATCATAGGAACAGAGGGAAGGAAGTGAACATATGGAGAAATCACCGTTTGATCGAATAGAAGAAGCGATTAACGAATTAAAACAAGGAAAGGTCATCATTGTTTGTGATGATGAGGATCGGGAAAATGAGGGTGATTTTGTAGCGATTGCAGATCAGGCAACTCCTGAGGTAATCAACTTTATGGCTGTTCATGGACGTGGACTGATCTGTGCACCTGTAAGTTCAGAGATTGCTTCTCAATTAAATTTAAGCCCGATGGTTCAGGATAGCACAGATCCTCATGAAACGGCTTTTACCGTATCCATTGATCATCAGACAAGTACTACAGGTATATCGGCACACGAGCGTTCAGATACGGTTCGCGCTTTGGCTGATGCGGCAACTGTGTCAGGTGACTTTAAACGACCGGGCCATATCTTTCCGTTAATTGCAAAAGACGGAGGAGTTCTAAGAAGAGTTGGTCATACCGAAGCGGCTGTTGACCTTGCAAGACTTGCTGGTTCGAGACCGGCGGGTGTGATTTGTGAGATTATGAACGAAGACGGGTCAATGGCTAGAGTACCTGAGCTTCGAAAAATTGCGGATGAGCATCAGTTAAAAATGATAACGATTAAAGATCTTGTTCGGTACTGGCACCAAAAAGAGTCACTCATTACTAGAGAAATTGAGACAGTTTTACCAACAGAATACGGTGAATTTAAGATTGTAGGTTTTTCCGATACGCTGGAGGGAAAAGAAAGTGTCGCATTAGTAAAAGGAGACATTACAACAGAAGAACCCGTTCTAGTGCGAGTTCACTCTGAGTGTCTGACGGGTGATGTATTTGGGTCTCACCGATGTGACTGTGGTCCTCAACTGCATGCTGCTCTAAAGCAAATTGAAGAAGAAGGCCAGGGGGTATTACTGTATTTAAGACAGGAAGGTAGAGGTATTGGCTTATTAAATAAGCTTCGGGCCTACAAGCTTCAAGAAGAAGGCTACGATACAGTTGAAGCAAATGAGAAATTAGGCTTTCCGGCAGACCTTAGAGAGTATGGTATTGGTGCTCAAATTCTACGAGAGCTTGGTGTTCGTAAAATGAGGCTGTTAACCAATAACCCACGCAAAATTACGGGTCTTGCTGGCTATGATTTAGAAGTTGCTGAACGTGTGCCGATTCAGCTTCCACATGTTCAAGAAAACAAGAACTATCTGAAAACAAAATCAGATAAACTAGGTCATTTATTAAAATTTTAAACAGAGATAGGAGAGAGTAAAATGGGAACGATTTATGAAGGTAAGTTAACAGGAGAAGGATTAAAGATTGGGATTGTTGTCGCGAGGTTTAACGAATTTATTACAAGTAAGCTGCTATCTGGAGCAGAGGACGTACTAAAAAGACATGGCGTTAACGCCGCTGATGTTGAAGTAGCGTGGGTGCCTGGAGCATTTGAAATTCCATTTGCGGCTAAAAAGCTTGCTGACACTGGCAAATACGATGCCATCTTAACACTCGGTACAGTAATTAGAGGATCGACTCCACACTTTGATTATGTTTGTAATGAAGCTGCTAAAGGCGTGGGATCGCTGGCTTTATCTACAGGTATTCCGGTCATCTTCGGCGTATTAACAACAAACACGATTGAGCAGGCGATTGAACGAGCTGGGACAAAAGCTGGAAACAAAGGGGCAGAAACAGCGATTGCTGCCATTGAGATGGCTAATCTTAGTCGAGCAATTGACGCTTAAGAAAAGGTAAGAGGCTGAGGCATAACATTAATGTGGGTAGCTAAATACAACATAGCAATAAATCCGCACAGGAGAATCCTCGCACCCACAAGAACGGCCTCAGCCCCTTTTACGGAAAGGACGTCGCTACAGTGTCTTCACCGCGTTCTGTTCCGTAGGAGTCTCGGGTTCACACCCGCTCGTCTTACTAAAATACGAAAGACACAAATGGCGAATGATTCGATTGTAGAATCATTCGCCATTTTCTAGTTGATTTATAGTTTTTTCTCAGCCTCTTTGTTTTAATTCTCTTCGTTTCTTTAGTTGAAGCGCACGTTCGGCAATGACTTCGCTTCGATCTCTTCGCGAGTGTTTATGAACAAGTTCTTCTCGATCAAGCATACTCGGTGCACACCAAACCAGTTCCTTTGCTTCACAAGCGCTACGGCACTCTAAAAGTAAACGAGGGTCATCGATGGGTAAGTTCATATCTGAAAATGATTCAGTATGTTCCATTTGGTTCAGACGATCATTGATCATTTCTAGAAGCTGATGGGAATCTAAACCAAGCTTTTTAATAGCATGCGGATCGTTTTGAATGATTCGTCGCGAGCTAGTGAACATTCTCTTTGCCCCTTCAAGATTCTGGCGCCGCTCGTGATAAAGCCCGACGGCTAGTTGGATGAGAGCGACCCAATAATGATCTCCCTTTTTGCGTGGCGTAGTCTTCCAATGTTCTTCTAGTACCTCGTGACATTCAAAATAGTCTCGATCTGTATGAAAATAGATAAGAAAATCAATATAAGCTTTTGGATAGTGCATGATCAAACCTCCACGTCAAACAACCTTAATGGATACAATATACCAACTGTAGCTCTTAAATAGCAAGCGTTCCACCGTAATCATAAGTATGGTATACTCCAATTGAACGTATGCAAAAGGCCGTGATATAAATGAATTCCTATAGTGTAAAAGTGGATGCATTTGAAGGACCACTAGACCTTCTTCTCCATTTAATCAATCAAGAAGAATTAGATATTTATGATATTCCCGTTGCGCGAATTACTGATCAATACTTACATTATATTCATACAATGAATGATCTTGAACTCGATATAGCAAGCGAATATTTGGTGATGGCAGCAACGCTACTTGCGATAAAAAGTAAAATGCTCCTACCTAAAGAATCAACAGAGCTGTTTGAAGACGAATGGTCTATGGAAGAAGATGACGATCCTCGAGATGAATTAATGTATCAGCTCATTGAGTATCGTAAATACAAAGAAGCAGCTGAGACGCTTAAAGATAAGGAACAAGAGCGCAGTTTAATTCATACAAAACCACCTGAGGATCTTGATCCATACATAACGGAACAGGAACGCAGGGATCTTGCCATTCAAGGCGTTTCATTGTTTGATATGCTATCTGCTTATCAAAAGCTGATGAAACGAAAAACATTTAGTACACCACAAACACGAACAATTAAAAGTCAAGAATATTCAATTGAAGAAAAGATGGATGAAGTGATGAACCTGATTTTTCAAACTCAGGGTCCCAAGCGATTTGAAGATTTATTTGAATCAGGTGAAAAAAGCCAGCTGGTCGTGACGTTCTTAGCGGTACTTGAGCTTATGAAAACAAACGTTATTCGCTGTGAACAGCACGATCACTTTTCGGATATTTTGATTTACCAGGCTGGCGGAGGGATTAGTGCATGAAGAAAGAAGAGTTACATGCAGTGATAGAAGGACTGCTATTTGTGACAGGCGATGAGGGTTTAACCTATCAACAGCTGTCGGACGTACTAGAATTAGAGGAAAGTGATGTGAACGCGGCAGTTACAAGCTTAAAGCAATCGTTTTCTGACATGAATCGAGGGTTGCAGCTCATTGAAACAGCTGGTGTTTTAAAGCTTGCAACTCTTCCTGAACATACATCTTATTTTAAGAAGCTTGCATCTTCACCTATCCATTCAGGCTTATCACGTGCAGCACTGGAGACTCTCGCAATCGTTGCATATAAGCAGCCCATTACTAGAGTTGAGATTGATGAAGTGAGAGGAGTAAAGTCTGAGAAATCACTCCAATCACTTGTCTCAAAGCTCCTTGTCACGGACGTCGGAAGGGTCTCCGGTACTGGACGGGCCATTCTTTACGGAACAACGGATTATTTTTTAGACCATTTTGGACTAACAGATCTCTCGGAACTTCCTCCATTACCTGAAGGAGATAATGATGAATTCTCTGAAGATGAAGCTGACCTCTTCTTTCAAAAAATGAATGAATCAGAAGATCAATGAATGGAAGGGAAAAAGCAACGAACGATTTATACCCATGAATCGTTCGTTTTTTTATGCACTTTATCCTGTTAAAATCCTAATCACAATCTAGGCATTAACACATACAATAACCCAAACGAAAAATTAGGGGGCTTTGTTTTGAGTGAATACATTCAGTCCATTGTAAATTGGGCGCAGCATTTGGAACAGAAATGGCTTGAGAATATAGTGTCACTAAAGCGCAACCAAATTGTTACAGACCCATTTGAACAAGCACTTTTTCATTTACGTGAAGGACTCACTTATCGTTCTCATGATGAAGCGTTTATCGTACAATTAGCGGATGAAGCGTACCGACAATGGAATCTATTGCAAAATTTTAGTCAGCAAAACGGTGTGGTTGATGAGAACCCTGTACCCATTGGCGGACATACTCTTCCACCACTGCCTTATGAAGCAAATGCATTAGAACCTTATATAGACGCAGAAACGATGCGTATTCATCATGACATTCTCCACAAAAAATATGTAGATGATTTAAATAAAGCTGAACTTGAGCTTCAGCAGGCAAGAAGAACAGGTGACTTTGATTTGGTGAAGCACTGGGAAAGAGAGCTTGCGTTTAACGGGGCAGGTCATTATTTACACACCTTGTTTTGGATGGTGATGTCTCCTAATGGCGGAGGAGCACCTATGGGGGAGCTTGCCACTCAGATCCAAAAGGATTTTGGAAACTTCCAGCAGTTTAAAGCTCATTTCTCAGCTGCTGCAGAAAAGGTCGAAGGGGGAGGCTGGGCAATACTCGTTTGGAGCCCACGATCACATCGTCTAGAAATCCTTCAGGCAGAGAAGCATCAAAACCTATCGCAGCAGGACCAAGTCCCATTACTCGTGCTAGATGTCTGGGAACACTCCTATTATTTAAAATACAAAAATGTACGTAAGGATTACATTGAGCAGTGGTGGAATGTTGTAAATTGGCAAGAGGTTTCAAAACGATTTGCTGAAGCCAAGAAATTACGCTGGCAGCCCTATTAAGTCTAAGAATTCAAACTAGCCTAAGACAAAACTAAAAATCAATAAGAAAATGGCGAATGATTTAACGGTCTAATCATTCGCCATTTGTGTTTTTGAGAAACCGAGCGTAAGGAGAATCCGAGACTCCTACGGAACAGAACGAGGTGAAGACACTGTAGCGGCGCTTTATCCGCGAAAGGGGCTGAGGCCGTTCTTGTGGGTGCGAGGAATTCTCCTGTGGCGGATTTATTGCTATATTTGTGTTAAAATCTTTAATTTAAAATGATGTCCCGGCCTCTTTCACTCTTTTATTTTTCTATGACGCTTTCTGATTGAACAAGATCTTTTTGGTATTCTTATAGGTGAGGTACGCGTGTAGGAGTAATCCAGCAATAATGATAACAATACCAAACAAGGCAATCCCTTTTGGTGGGGCAATGGATAATAAAAGCATTTCTCCAATAATAACAAAGAGAATTTGCATGGATTGTGTAGCCTCCACCGAAGCAAGACGAGCTTGGTCGTGCCTCACTTGGTTTGTAGCATAGAACAATAGTGTTGTGGCAATGACTCCTGAGCTTAACCCAACAATGCTTGACTGCGTAACTTGTGAGGCTGATGGCAAGCCTGTTTGCACAAAACCGATACATGC
Organism: Alkalihalobacillus sp. FSL W8-0930; assembly: GCA_037965595.1. Classification (NCBI taxonomy): domain Bacteria; kingdom Bacillati; phylum Bacillota; class Bacilli; order Caryophanales; family Bacillaceae; genus Alkalihalobacillus; species Alkalihalobacillus sp. FSL W8-0930. The sequence goes on from CP150183.1 coordinate 1,669,630, forward strand.
AATAATGAACCAAAACGGCAAACTTGCAAGGGTCATGCCAAAGACGCGCTCAATGGTTTCAAGTCGGCCGCCACAAACCTCCATCATTTTGCGATTACCGAGCGGGAAGGCGAAAGCAGCAATAACAACCGGACCAATACCGAGTACAATTTCTGTTGTTGATAGCGATCGTGCATTTGGAATTTGAATGAGTATGACCCCAAGTAAGATAAAGATTGAAACAGCTAACGTTGATAATGGAATGGTAGATCGTTTTGTGATTGATCCATGTTTCATTAAGAATAACGGAGCAAGTAAAGCACCACATATGATGGTTAGCTGCCAAGTTCCAGCGAGCAGCCAGCCTGGTCCATAGGATGCGGCGAATGTAATCGGTACATAAAACAAAACAAAGCCTACAAAACTCCAGATAAGCCATTGTATCGGCTGTTTTTTCATTTCTTGAAGTAAGAGCATCAGTTTACGTCGAAACAATACAAGAATGAAAAGAAACGGTACCATGGAAAAGAAGCGTAGAGAAGAGGACCACATCCAACTTCCACCATCCAGCTCCATTGAACGGTTTAAGATGAATGTAACAGCAAAGAATGCAGAAGCAAGTAAGCCAATCAATAATTCTTTCATAATAGCCTCATTTCATATACTATAATATATATTTTGTATATTATAGTATCATAAGTGTAAAAAGAAAAGGAGTGTTTATACCCTTTGAATCGATATGAAAATGAAAAGCAATTCACCACTCAAATAGGAAGTACGCTACGAAAGGTCCGATTGGAGAAGCAATTAAGCATTCAAGAGCTAGCTGACCGCTCCTCGGTAAGTGCGTTAACGCTTGGTAAAATTGAAAGAGGGGAAGCAAATCCATCCTTAGCTGTCATATGGAAAATCGCAAATGCACTAAGTATACCGATATCCGCTCTGTTAAAAGAAACAGAAGATGTACAAATTTCGCGTAGTCATGATGGGAACAAAGTATATAGTGTAGATGGCGTTTGTCTTCTCGAGCCAATGTTTGATGACCGAGTATATGGACCAGTGGAGGTTCACCGAGCGTTCTTAAAACCGAATAGCACATATCGTCCTGGAAAACATCAAGAAGGCGTTGTTGAATATGTAACGGTCATGAGGGGAGAGGTCACGGTCTGGATTGAAGAGCGGCCAACTGAATTGTCTACATATGATGCCGTTAAGTTTGAAGCAGATGTGGAGCATGCGTATGAAAATCGCTCCAACGAAGAAGCAGTTCTCCATTTTGTCATGACGTATTCAACATGAAGGGTTTGGGTGGTAGAATATATAAAAAATGTGGTTAAGACAAAACTATAAATCAACTAGAAAATGACGAATGATTCTAAGATTGAATCATTCGTCATTCGTGTTTATCTTATTTTAGTAAGACGAGCGGAAGGAGAACCCGAGACTCCTACGGAACAGAACGCGGTGAAGACACTGTAGCGGCGCTTTCCCCGTGGAAGGGGCTGAGGCCGTTCCCGTGGAAAGCGAGGGATTCTCCTGTAGCGGATTTATTCCTATGTTTGTGTTTTGCTACCCAGATTCATGTTATGTCCCAGTCTCGTGTTTATCTTTTATAAGATAGGCGAAAGTAATCTTGAAATGGACTCTTTAAATCGAATCCATTTTGGTCGTTGCTCATAGATCTCCAACGTGTAAAGCTTAGAAAGCTTTAAGTCCTCATCAAACTTCGCTAAAAGCTTTTCAGCCAACTCTTTTTCATAAATAAATGCATTGACTTCAAAGTTTAGCTTAAAGCTTCTCATATCAATATTTGCTGTACCAACTGAGCTTATTTTACGATCGACAATTAAGGTTTTCGCATGAATAAACCCATTTTCATATGTGTAAACCTTTGCTCCCACTTTTAATAATTCGCCTACATGGGAAAGTGTGGCCCAGTAAACAAACATGTGGTCAGGTTTATTTGGAATAATGATTTGAACATTAATTCCACTTAAGCAAGCGACCTTTAGCGCATCAAGCAGTGTTTGGTCTGGAATAAAGTATGGAGTCTGAATATAAATGGAATCTTCAGCCTTCATGATCATTTTTAGGTAGCCACTTTTAATTTGCTCCCACTCTGAGTCAGGCCCACTTGATACCATTTGAATCGGAGTGGATCCAGTTGATTCAATCGTTGGAAAGTAGCGATCCTCATAAGAGATATGATAATTTTTGGCGGCTTGGTTCCAATCGAGAATAAACCGAGTTTGAATCGAATGGACGGCAGGACCTTTTAATCGCAAATGCGTATCGCGCCAGTAACCGAACTTTTTACTTTTTCCTAAGTATTCGTCTCCAACATTAAATCCACCCACATATCCTAAAGATCCATCAATATTAATTAATTTGCGATGGTTCCGGTAATTAAGACGAAGATTCACAGGTGAAAGCTTTGAGGGGAAAAACACACCAATCTCACCGCCCGCTTGCTCAAGCTCAGAAAGGTGCTTTCTTTTTAAACTTCGCGATCCCAAATCATCATATAAGAAACGAACCTTAACGCCTTCACGAGCTCTGGCTGTGAGTGCTCGAATGATCTTCTTACCAATTTCATCGTTCCGGAATATATAATACTGCATGTGAATGAATGATTTTGCGTTTTTGATATCTAAAAGCAACTGCTCAAATTTCTCATGACCATCCGTAAATAGACGAACCTCATTATTCTTCGTTAAAATCGCGTCGTTATTAATCAGCATCATATAGATTAAGTCACGACTCTCATCAACAACCGGTTCATTAAAGGCAAAATCAGGGTCCTTAATATGTTCTTTTTGCTCTTCAATCACACTTTCAATGCCAATCTTTTGAATACCTTCCCACTCAAACATCTTTCTCCGCGATAAGGTCTGACCAATTAATAAATAAATGATAAAGCCTAAAAACGGAATAAAGTAGAGAACAAGTAACCATGCCCATGTTGATGTGGCATCTTTTCTTTCGATAAAGATGAGCACTGTGGCTAGGAGGAGATTCACAATAAACAAGATAATTGCGAGTGTGTTAATAATGTCGAATTCAATTGTCATATACATACCTGCCAACTTTGTATTTTCTTGCTAAAATCGTCCCGATCGAATAATAGAAAAGATGATCCACAGGAACATTAAAATGGCGATCACAAATCCAATTTCAATAGCGGGAAGCTGTAGTAGGATCGTCGGTTCACTTGTTAAAGAAGCCCCAACAATGATTCCCACCATTATGACGCTAAAGGACATTAATACAATGGCAAATGACACTTTGTTGCTTACTTTATCAATTTTGTTAATTAAGCGATCTACCTCAGGTACAGAAATTTCGACTTTAATTTTCCCATGCTGAACGGACTTTGATAAAGCGCGTAATTCTCTAGGGAGATCTCTCACAAGATCAATGGAATCAATCACTTCATCTTTTAAAAGTGAAGTTAGCCGCCGTGGATCGTACCGTTCTTTGATCAGTGTTTTCCCAAAAGGTTCAATTAAATCCATGATTCTAAGCTCTGGATCTAAAGTTGAAACAATTCGTTCAACTGATAATAATGATTTCCCGAGTATCGTGAGATCGGAGGGGATCTTACAATTGTGTTTGTTTGCAACAGTAAACAAATCCTGTACAGCCTCTCCAAGACTGATTTCACTAATCGGCACGTCATAGTATCTAAGACGGAGCGCGTCTAAGTCATCCTTTAAAAGAACTTGATTCACTTCGTCGTGCACAATTTTCATGTTTTTTAATGCCTTTAATACTTTATCTGTATGTCTGCTTTTTAGTCCGATGACTAATAACGCTAAGTTTTGACGCATCTCCATCGAAAGTCTTCCAACCATCCCAAAATCAATCAGTGCAATGGTTCCGTCTTTTTTAACAAATACATTACCCGGATGGGGGTCTCCATGAAAGAACCCAAAGACAAAGATTTGTTGGAACAGCCCTTTGGCGAAGTTCTCAGCCACTTTGCTTAAGTTGTAGCCTGCTTCTTCTGTGATAGACGTAATCTTTTCTCCTTCAACAAAACCTATGGTTAAGATTCGTTTGCTTGAGAATTCATTAAAGATGTTAGGAACTTCAACAAACGGGTCCTCTTCAGATTGACGGAGTATTCTTTCCGTGTTCTGCGCTTCTTCCCGGTAATTCATTTCTAACTTTAAAGCTTCCGAGAACTCATGGAACACATCTAAAAGGTTAAACTGTTTCACCCAGATTAGGCGCTCCTCGGCTAAGCTGAGTAAATCTTCAAGAATGGCTAAATCCGTTAAGACAATCTTCTCAATGTTTGGGCGTCTTACCTTAACTACAACTTGCTCGCCTGATGGAAGGAGAGCTTTATGTACTTGACCTATAGAGGCTGCTGCTATAGGCTCCTCATCAAAATCGTGATAGATCTCATGTAGAGGGGCGTGAAGGTCCTCTTCAATGATGGACTTTACTTCTTGATAGGAGAATGGTGGGACATGGTCTTGAAGTCTGCTCAATTCACTAATTAAATAATCCGGAAAAATGTCAGATCGAGTGCTTGCCACTTGCCCAAGTTTAATGAACGTAGGTCCTAGCTCTTCTAAGAGTAAGCGAAGTCGTTCTGCAGTAGAGCGATAGTAATTTGGGTCTTTCTTTTTTTTCGGTGTTCTCACAAAGTCTAGAAGTCCAAGATCACGAACTAAGTGACCGAACCCATAATGAAAAAGAGCTGTCAGTATGTCTTGGTATCGTTGAATATAGCGAATGCGTTTTTTAATCAATGCTTGGTCACCTCCAACTCTATAAAAAGAGACAAAAAACGCAAAGCGGCGGATCTTTAAAAAGAACCGCCATTTTTGTTTCTGGTCTGAGTATCTGTTTTACTGTTTTGGAATGGATTGTTCTAATTCTCTAATTCTGCGCTCTAATGCTTCCACTTCTTCTTTTGTTGCGATATTCATAGAACGAAGCATTTGTTGAACACGTTCTTGAACAATGCCATCAATTTGTTTTTGAGTTTGACTTCCTTTTTCAATTAAATCTTCCACAAGATTTTCTGATTCAGAACGTTTGATCTCGCCCTTTTTGACTAAATCATCTACCGCTTTTTCAATTTGTTCCTTACTAGCTACGGCAGCACCTAAACCAAGTGAATACACATTATTCAATATACTTCTGACCATGATCACATTCCTCCTGGTTAATCTCAAACGCCTGACGAGATTATTCTGTTATCTAACCCTAATACTACCTTACTTTATCGAAAATGAAAATCAATAGCCTTGTGAACGTTTATGAAGATGATTCTTCATAAGCTTGGAGATACAAGGCGTCGCCCTCAATCCATTCCCCGTATAAGATCTCTTCACACTTCTTATAACCTTGTTTATGAATTTCTTTTTGGAGCCAGGTTTCTGTAAGGTTTGCTGTTTCTAGGTTTTTCTTTGATATCTCTCCATCAAGGATCACTAACAATGGAAGAGGGACAGGAGAAGGCTTGATATTAAGCTCTTGGTTCTTTGGCGTGTCAAATGGGTGTTTCTTTAAAACCGTAATGGTCCCATCGGTTTCGAGGACTCCGTGTTCTACTTCATTAATAGAGAAAGCTCCTTTATCCCTTAACAGATGCTGCAGCTGATTAATGTCTAATTTATTTTTCTTTAACGCTTTAAAATCAACCTTTCCTTTATAGATCACAATGGAAGGGCTGCCTTCAAGCCATGAGCGGGATCTTCTAATTTTCTGTGTAATGATTTCAATCAAATAAATCAACGTTCCCCAGATTGCAATGGCAACAAGCACCCTAAAAATACTCACCTCGTCATCATAGATCGCATTACCAACGAGTTCCCCAACAACTAAGGCTGAGACAAAGTCAAAGGGAGAAAGCTGTGATAGCTGATTTTTCCCGAGAATTTTTGTTAATAATAATAAAGCAAAAAAGCCAACAATTAATTCAACAGTCAGAGAACCATAAGTAGAATCAAGCATATAACAATTCCTTTCATTTAACGTGTTTCTTAGTTTGAACGAAAAGCCGATTGTTATCCGAGAAAAAAACATGCGTTTGTTGTTATAAAATAACGCACTAACTCAAATGCTAAGTGAAATGATCGACGCAAATAAGTGAAGGATGGATGTTATGTATAAGAGGGTTATAAGCATTTGGGTGATGAGCCTACTTGTTCTCACGGCTTGTGGTGGGGCAAAGAATATAAAGTCTCTTTCAGGCGAAGATATGAATCCTGTCGTAAGCCAAAGTGACATAAATCAAGCAAAAGAGCTCGTGCTTCAAATGGAAGAAGTGACTGATGTTAAAGGAATTCAATATGAACATTTATTATTCCTTGATCCAAAAGTGAAGCAACTGGATCGTCTTAAGCTAAAGCATATCCGACAGGAGGCTTTTAAACGAGTAAAGGATGAGTTTCCTGAATCAAAAGTCCATGTGTCCACAGATCGAAAAATTTACATGGAGCTTGAAAAACTGGAACAACAATTAGCAGATGAAAAGATCGCGGCAGATGAATTAAAGAAGAAACTAGAGAAACTAGAAGAAGATATGAAGGGGTAGTGTAGATGGCAACAAATAAATTAAACCCAGAACAAAAGCAATATCAGCAACTTGCCAAAAAGCATGAGAAAAAAAGACCTGTTCTTAAGAATTGTATACGAGCATTTCTAGTTGGAGGTCTTATTTGTGTAATAGGTCAAGGGATCTCTATTTTCTTTTATACCTTTTTTGATTTCACTGAAAAAACAGCAGGTAATCCAACCGTCGCAGTTCTTATCTTACTATCTACCTTACTAACAGGTTTTGGCGTTTACGATCGAATTGCTCAATTCTCTGGTGCGGGAACGGCTGTACCTGTCACGGGGTTTGCAAATTCGGTTGCATCTGCGGCGATCGAACATCGTACAGAAGGATATGTGCTGGGTGTAGGTGGAAATATGTTCAAACTTGCAGGTTCAGTTATTGTATTTGGGACAGTTGCAGCATTTTTTGTGGCCATTATTAAAACCATCGTTCAAGGAGGGTTTTAAATGCTAGTAGGAAAACAAAGCTGGGTATTCGAAAGCAAACCGGTTATTCGTTCAACCGGGACAATAGGTGGACCTTTTGAAGCGAATGGTCGTTTGGCGGATGAATTTGATCTGTTGCATGATAACCTTTGGATGGGCCAGGGTTCATATGAAAAAGCACAAACCGTTTTAATTGAACAAGCATGTGAAAAGGCGATTGAGAAAGGTGGGCTGACAAAGGATCAAATACAGTTTATGTTGTCTGGCGATCTGGTTAATCAACTAACTCCTTCGACATTTGCAGGAAGAAGTCTTAAGATTCCTTATCTCGGACTTTTTGGTGCTTGTTCTACTTCAATGGAAGGTCTTGCAATGGCTGCGTACCTCATTCAAACAAGGGGAGCAAAACATGCTGTTGCTGTAGCATCCAGTCATAACGCAGCCACAGAAAAGCAATTTCGCTATCCAACTGAGTACGGTGGGCAAAAACCGCCAACCGCACAATGGACGGTAACAGCAGCAGGTGCAGCTGTTGTATCACATGAAGGTAATGGTCCACGAGTGACGGCCGCAACGATTGGGCGAATTATTGATATGGGATTGTCTGATCCATTTAATATGGGCGGAGCGATGGCACCTGCTGCGGTTGATACGCTAGAAGCACATTTTCGTGATACTGGAAAAAGCCCTGAGGATTACGATCTGATTGTGAGTGGTGATCTAGGTGAGATTGGACTCGCCATTGCCAAAGAATTGTGTGAGCAAAGAGGAATCGTGTTAAAGGAAAACCAGTTTAAAGACTGTGGCCTCATGATTTATAAGGAAGATCAACCTGTACTTGCTGGAGCGAGTGGCCCGGGATGCTCCGCTGTTGTTACATATGGTCATCTGTTAAACCGAATGAAAAAAGGTGAGTTAAATCGCATTCTTGTGATTGCAACAGGTGCTCTTTTATCGCCACTTTCATTTCAACAAAAGGAATCCATCCCTTGTATTGCACATGCTGTATCAATCGAAGCAGAGGGGGTGAGAGCTTGATCTTTCTTTGGGCTTTCCTCGTTGGAGGGTTAATCTGTGTCATTGGACAACTTTTAATGGATGTAGGTGGTCTAACGCCAGCTCACACCATGTCTACACTTGTTGTAAGCGGCGCCGTCTTAAATGGAATTGGCGTTTACGATCGACTCATTGATTTTGCTGGAGCAGGTGTAACGGTTCCGATTACCAGCTTCGGTAACTCCCTTGTTCAAGGGGCGATGGATGAAGTGGCTCGAAACGGTATCATTGGTGTATTAACAGGGATATTCGAGGTGACAAGTGCCGGGATTTCTGCCGCGATTATCTTTGGTTTCTTAGCTTCTCTTATCTTTAAACCAAAAGGCTAATGCTGAATGGCTTCGTATTTAATATCATGGTTTGTGTAAGCAAGCTGAATCTCACCATTTGAATTAATGGTACAAAGAAAAATGGAATCGTACGTCTGAATACCCTTCTGGTTTAATTTATCCAGGAGGTTTTTTTTGTTTATTTTGAGTCTCTTTAATATTTCTTCTTGAATTTCACCTTCAATAATGACAGGGTAGGCGATCCCTCCAGGCGTTTTTTGAATCCCTAGATCCTCAATTGAAGGAGATTGTTTCTCTGCTTTCTTATATATGCTGAGCTCACCACTCGCTTCAATAATACCAAGTTCTATTTCATCTAGATCAAATACGCTTTTGCTTCGTGCCATTTCTAAAATGTTATCTAAAGAGTACCGAATACTTTTTATATTTTGGACTAGAATTTTCCCATTTCGAATGACAACTGTTGGCTCAAATGAAATCCATTTTCCAAAGGTACGATTTCGGATAGCTAGCTTTGACACAAAGACTTGAAGTAAACAGATGCAGATGATAGCAAAGGCTGTTGGCAGGTGTTTTACACTAGGATCAGCAATGTCTGCTCCAACAACAGAAGCAAGAGAAATAATGATTAGAAAATCAAAGATGGGGAGCTCCCCGATCGAACGTTTTCCCATATACATCGTCATAACGAGAAGTAAAGGGAAAATGGTAATGATTCTTAAAATTATGAGTCCTAAATCTTTTAGTTCTTCTACCACCCGAATCACTCTTTCATTTTTTAGCTAGTCTGCTCACTTCTCTTTTTTCTAAACCCTATAACCCGTCATAAAAAAGGTTGTCCGGCATAGACATGTTGGTAAGAAGTCAGGGGACAATCCTTGAAGACAGGAACGAGGCGAGGAGCAGATGATAAAAAAGATCAGTTTATTAGTACTATCCGTATTGCTGTTAACGATGGGATGGACAACCGGGCTTGTAAAAGCAGAAGCAAACATTGGGGTCTCTGCGCAAGCTGCTGTCTTAATGGAGCAGTCTACCGGCAGAGTGTTATATGGGAAAAACGAACACGAACCGATGCGGATCGCAAGCATAACAAAGATCATGACAGCCATTCTCGCCATTGAGTCCGGTAAACTAAATGAGACTGTTACCGTGTCTGATCGAGCATTTGGAACAGAAGGATCTTCACTCTACCTACAAGCTGGGGAGAAGGTGTTACTCGAAGACTTGGTGTATGGATTAATGATGAGAAGTGGCAATGATGCGGCAATGGCTATTGCTGAACATGTAGGAGGAAGCGTCGAGGGCTTTGTTCTACTTATGAATCAGAAAGCAGAAGAGATAGGGATGGAGCACACAACGTTTCAAAATCCACATGGCTTAGATGATCTTGAAAATCATCGCTCCAGCGCATATGACATGGCTCTTCTAACTCAGTATGCGATGACCAATGAGACGTATAAAACGATCTCAAGTACAAGTGATTATCGGACAAAAGAAGGAACGACTCGAGTATTTCACAACAAGAACAAGCTACTTACCCAGCTTTATAAGTATTCAACTGGTGGAAAAACAGGATATACGAAGCTGGCCCATCGGACGCTTGTGTCAACAGCAACTAAAAACGATCTTGATTTGATCGTTGTCACACTTGATGCGCCAAGTGATTGGGATGATCATATGAATCTCTTTAATTGGGCATTTGATCAAGTAAAGCTTCAGGAGGTTGTTCAAGAGGGGCCTATTTCACTTGTTAAGGACGAGTACTATAAAGGAAGAGTCTATTCAAAGCAATCGTATTTTTACCCGATTAAGAAAAACGAGTTGAACAAGTTAAATCAAGAAGTAACACTCGTTACACCTCCCGTAGCTGAGGAAAAATTGACTGAACCTGTTGGCAAGCTAACTGTGAAAATGGATCAAGAAGTTCTGACAAGTATTCCACTTTATTATGATCCTCCAACCGTAGAAGAAAAGCGCTCCTTTTGGAATCGGTTGTTTGGAGTGATCCAGGTCGTAGTGGGGGTCCAAGCAAATGATCAATAAAATTTGGATGTCGATGTTTGTGATTGGCGTTCTTTTTGCAGCCTGGAATGGGACGATGGACCAAGTGAATGCAGCCATATTTTCAGGTGCAAAGGAGGGTGTTGCCATCTGTCTCGGTCTAATCAGTGTACTCGCATTTTGGTTAGGTTTAATGAAAATTGCCGAGGTATCTGGTCTTCTCGCAACATTTGCTAAAATGTTACGTCCTCTTGCTACAAAGATTTTTCCGGAGGTTCCTGCTAACCATCCGGCAATGGGGTATATCCTAAGTAATATCACGGCTAATATGTTTGGTCTTGGGAATGCTGCTACACCAATGGGAATTAAAGCAATGGAGCAATTAAAACAACTTAACCATAATCGAGATTCAGCCAGTCGCTCCATGGTGACGCTACTCGCTTTGAATACGGCATGTATTACGTTTATTCCAACAACCGTTATATCAATTCGGATGAGTTACGGCTCTGCTTCTCCAACAGATATTGTCGGACCAACGATTATGGCATCTGCTTGTGCATTCATTGGAGCCATAATCATTGATCGCATCTTTTATATGAGAAAGATGAGAAAGCAGCGAACAATATGAGTTGGTTAACGGAACTCTCAATCTGGTTTATTCCCTTTTTAATTGGCGGCATTTTAGTGTATGGAACGATTAAAAAAGTTCCAACCTATGAAACGTTTGTAGAAGGTGCTAAGGAAGGGTTTGGGATGTCGATCTCCATTATTCCATATTTAGTGGGAATGATGGTGGCAATCTCTGTATTCAGAGCCTCGGGTGCCCTTGATTTTATAATGAACGCGATGTCACCTCTGTTTCATTTAATAGGTGTTCCCGGTGAGATCGTGCCACTAGCATTGTTGCGTCCTGTTTCAGGAACAGGAGCGCTTGCCTTAATGAGTGATTTAATTGCCACTCACGGGCCGGACTCATTTATCGGGCGACTGGCAGCGACGATGCAAGGTAGTACCGATACTACCTTTTATATCTTAACCGTTTACTTCGGAGCTGTCGGTGTAAAGAAGATGGGAGATGCGCTTAAAGTAGGCTTGCTCGCTGATTTAGTTGGTATTGTGGCTTCTATCGTTATTATTACGATTTTATTCCATGGAGTATGAGTTCGCATAGGACTAATGATCACTAGGTGATGTCATTAGTCTTTTTTTTATTTTGAATGTTGCCTAACTATGTAATCACCCATGCTTGATCTACGTTAATTTTTTGTCTAATCTTGTGTAATGACGCTTCTGGGGGTATGATGGTACGTGAGGTGAATGATAATGGAACGGTTACAAAAAGTGATTGCCCACGCAGGCGTTGCATCCAGACGAAAAGCAGAGGAATTAATCCTCCAGGGACGGGTGTCAGTGAACGGAAAACCCGTGACTGAATTAGGTGTAAAAGTACAAGCAAATCGAGATAAAATTGAAGTGGATGGTGTTCCGATCGATAAGGAAGAACCTGTTTACTTTCTTTTATATAAACCGAGTGGAGTCATTTCAAGTGTAAGTGATGATCGCGACCGAAAAGTAGTCACTGATTATGTTCAAGTGGAACAGCGGGTCTTTCCTGTAGGACGCTTAGATTATGAAACATCCGGTTTAATTTTACTGACAAACGATGGAGAATTTGCCAATCTTCTCATGCATCCTCGACACACCATTAACAAGGTGTATGTAGCTAAGGTAGAAGGTATCCCAACAAAAGAAAACTTAAGACGACTTGAAAAGGGGATCATGCTAGAAGATGGGAAGACAGCCCCAGCTCAAGTTAAGCTTATGACCGTGGACAAGAAAAAAAATACAGCGATTGTGAGATTAAGCATTCACGAAGGTCGCAATCGTCAAGTTCGTCGCATGTTTGAAGCAGTTGGCCATGGAGTTCAGAAGCTAAAACGTGAGGAATACAGCTTCCTGACGCTAAAAGGGATGAACCCAGGTGACGTGCGTCCGCTTAAACCAATTGAGGTTAAGCATCTTCGTGAGCTTGCTGTCACGAAACCGTCATAAAACAAAAAGACAAGTAGTACAAGATAACGCTATACTAGAAACAGGCTGGCATCAGCCTGTTTTTAACTCATTCTTTCATGCAGTATGTGAGAACTTTGTACGTATAGGAGGTAGCTACGATGAAAAGAAAACGGTTAATTATGAGGTCGTCTATCTTATTTGCCATAGTTGTAGCAGTAGGAGCAACCATTTACTTTAACTTTATGAAAGATCATAGTATTGCCCAAGCAGGAAATGCGACAATTGACTTCTCCCTTAAGGATTTAGATGATGAAACTCACCAACTATCAGACTATGAAGGAAAAGGCGTAATGTTAAATTTCTGGGGAACGTACTGTCCTCCATGTGAACGTGAGATGCCTTATATGGAATCTCAATATCAAGAATACAAGGAAAAGGGTGTTGAGATTCTAGCAGTCAATGTAAATGAAGCGCCACTTGCAGTAAACACATTTGTAAACCGCTATGATCTTAGTTTTCCTATCTTACTAGATAAAAATATGCAAGTATCAGAAGCGTATGGGGTTCGGCCGCTTCCAACGACAATTTTAATAAATGAAAGCGGTATGATTACGAAGGTTCATCAAGGTGAAATGAACGAGGCCATGATTAATGAATTCTTAGATTCAATTGTGCCTAACGAGTAAGCGAGGTGTTAGAAGTTGAGTAACGTACAGTGTGAATGTGGTCAAGCCAACTCCGAAGGTACGCTAATTTGTCAAAAGTGTGGAAAACCTCTTGAGAAAACGGAGACCGAAGCACCATTGCTTAATATGCGATATGAAGGAGCTGCTCGTCGATCAAAAACATACACGAGCACAATCATAGATAAAATCTGGATGTTCTTTTCATCAGTTAAGGTTGGAATTTGGATTTTAGTAATCCTACTATTTGCTTCTGCATTAGGGAGTATTTTTCCACAGGAGGTTTTTATCCCTGCGGACCAGAATGCATCAATCTATTATAAAGAAGAGTATGGATTCTTAGGTCAGCTGTATTATGATGTTGGCTTTCATAACTTATATGGCTCGTGGTGGTATATGCTGCTATTGGCATCACTTGGGGTGTCATTAATTATTGCAAGCTTGGATCGTGTGGTTCCTCTTTATAAATCCTTATCAAAGCAGCGAATTACACGCCATCCGATGTTTTTAAAAAAGCAACGACTCTTTTCAAAAACAGAAGAAAGTAATGTCGATCAAGAGCAAATGATCAACGCCGTAAAATCAAATTTATCAAAAAAGCATTACAAAATTAGAGAGGAAAATGGAAATCTACTAGCCGAGAAAAACCGCTTTGCTAGATGGGGCCCTTATGTGAATCATGTAGGGATTATCATTTTTCTAATTGGGTGTATGCTGCGGTATTTTCCTGGTATGTATGTTGATGAATCAATGTGGGTTCGTGAGGGGGAGGAAGCAAGAGTCCCAGGAACGGATTCAACCCTGTTTGTACATAATGAACGATTTTTTGTTGAGTACTACGATGAATCAGATCCAACGTTTCAAGAAGCGCTTGAGCGAAATGGTGATCCCGTTGTTAAAACGTTTCAAACCGATGCCGTTTTGCTAGCGACCGAAGAAACGGGAGTGATCGGTGAATCAAGTGAGAAAAAGGAAGTAGCCAGACAAGAAATTCGTGTAAATGAACCCTTATCATATGAAGGTCTTTCCTTATATCAGACACAGTATAAGTTAAATGAACTTAATGAATTGTCCTTTACATTAGAAAATAAAGAGACAGGCGAAACGTATGGTCGAATGGATATCGATCTGTTTGATCCTGAAGAAGTGTATGAACTTGAAGAAGGATATAAAGTCGAAGTATTAGGGTATTTCCCTGATTACTTTATGAACGATCAAAACCAGCCGTCAACTCGTTCGCGTGTGCCCGATAATCCTTATTTCTTCTTTAAAATGTACACGCCTGATACACCAGAGGGTGAAGTAAGCTTCGTAGGAATCCAAGATAACCGGGAACCACTAGGTGAAACGGAATACAAGATGACGTTTGTGGATGTTGTAATGAAAAATGTAAGTATTTTGACTGTGCGTAAGGATTATACGATTCCATTCCTTATTGTAGGTGGAGCAATCTTTATGATTGGTTTAGTCCAAGGAGCTTATTGGACGCATCGTCGAATTTGGTTACAAAAGGTTGACAATGAATGGTGGATCGCTGGCCATACAAATAAAAGCTGGCTTGCCTTGCAACGTGATATCGGATTTGTTGCAGAGGGTACGGGCCTGAACGAGACAGTCGATCAGTCAGAAGATAAACAGAAAAAGAAAGAAGCTCAGGAGGGTTCATAATGGCTGCAGCAAGTGGAACACTTATGCTTATTGCGTTTTTTCTTTATTTGGCTTCAACGATTGCATTTGCAGTTGCTGTTACAGGGAAGAAGTGGAGAAATAAACAAGGAGAAATGAAGGGGAATCGCTGGGGAACATTTGGCTTTATTTTTAGTATACTTGCTGCCGTTTGTTCTTTAAGCTATTTTATTCTAAGGTGGTCTGTTGCTGGACATCCACCTGTAAGTAATATGTTCGAGTATATGACGTTTTTAGGCATTGCTATGGGGCTTGCATTCATTTTAATCTATAGTCTCTATCGTAACAACGTAATCGGTATGTTTACCATGCCAACAGTTATGCTCTTAATAGCTTATGCGTCTCTCTTTCCAAGAGAGGTTGCACCACTTATTCCGGCCCTACAAAGTAACTGGTTAAAGATTCACGTCATTACAACGGCTCTTGGTCAAGGAATTTTATCAATCGGATTTGCAGCCGGACTTGTTTATTTAATTCGAACATTGGATTACTCCAAGCCTGGATTAAAAACAGCAGCTCTTGAGTGGATTATGTATGCAATCACAAGTTTAGTTGGTTATATTGGGATTGGATATTTATTTAGATTATTTAATTATGAAGCTGTCTTTCAATACATAAATGAATTTGATGCAGAAGCTCAAATGACATACACCTTACCTGCGATTGTTGGACCAAACGAAGGGGAACTGTTAACGGATGGACGTATGCAGCCCTTGTTTCATGTGTGGGCTGATATTCGTAGTGATGACTTAAATACAGTTATCTGGTCGTTTATTGCCGGGATTGTGATATATGTACTTTTACGCCTTGTGTTACGAAAAAGAATTGGACATGCCATTCAACCTCTATTAAAATCAGTGAACCCTGAGCAGGTGGATGAAGTGAGTTACCGCGCCATCGCCATTGGTTTTCCGATCTTTGCATTAGGCGGGCTTGTCTTTGCGATGATTTGGGCTCAAATTGCCTGGACACGTTTTTGGGGTTGGGATCCAAAAGAAGTATGGGCGCTTATTACCTTTTTATTTTATGCTGTATACTTACATTTACGTTTATCAAATGGATGGCATGGAGAAAAGTCAGCCTGGTTATGTGTTATCGGGTTCGCCATCATTATGTTTAATCTAGTATTTGTTAATTTAGTCATTGCTGGTCTGCATTCGTATGCATAAGATCACTTCATGTGACTGAAATAATGAAGACATGGTACACTACAAGTATTAGAGCTTGTAAGTACTTGAAGGAGGCCCTAGCCTTATGGATCAACAAGAAGCAAGAATATTGGTTGTAGATGACGAGGAAAGAATTCGTCGCTTACTCCGGATGTATTTAGAGAGAGAAAATTACTCAATTGAAGAAGCAACAAATGGCCAAAAAGCGTTAGAAATGGCCCTTGAGACTGAATACGATTTAATCCTGCTTGACGTGATGATGCCTGAAATGGATGGCGTTGAGATGTGCCAGGAACTAAGAAAAACAAAAGCAACTCCTGTTATGATGTTAACGGCAAAAGGGGAAGAAGGAAACCGCGTACAAGGTTTTGAGGTAGGCGCGGATGACTATATTGTTAAACCGTTTAGCCCGAGAGAAGTTGTGCTTAGAGTAAAAGCTTTACTCAGACGTTCTTCAACAACAAAGTTTCTGCAAACGGACGTTCAGACAAAGGATCTCCTTGTTTTTAATCAATTAACCATCGACAATGATGCGCATCGAGTCAGTGTAGATGGACAAGATATAGGACTTACTCCTAAAGAATATGAGCTATTGTATTATTTGGCTCAATCACCGGACAAGGTATTTTCACGTGAACAACTGTTAAAAGATGTATGGAACTATGAGTTCTTTGGGGACCTACGAACGGTTGATACACACGTTAAAAGATTAAGAGAAAAGTTAAACAGAGTATCAGAAGAGACAGCCTCGATGATTGCAACAGTCTGGGGCGTTGGGTATAAGTTTGAGGCTGCGAAGTAATGCTTTGGCAAAGTGTTGTTGGTAAGCTATGGTTTACGATTTTACTATTAGTATCAGCAGTTCTGGCTATCTTAATGGTTTTATTGCTCCAATCTTTGGAGCAATTTAATCTTAAGGAAGCGGAAACACAGCTGCAAAAACACACAACGATGGTTGCCTCCATATACGAGGAACATGGGAACGAGCCAAGTAGAAATGAAATGATCCGTCAGTATGGCGAAAATTTTAATATTAATATTGCTATTTTTGAAGAGGGTCAAAAAAGCTGGGGATCAGAGAATCATTTGGATGTTACCCTGCCTGCGAGTTTTTTCTTAAGTGATGAAGAGCTCTTAACTGTGATTGAAAACAATCAAGTGGTTGTCAAAGAAGGTGATTTCTCTGGATCAGGAACGGGTCAAGATGAAATCATGGTTGTAGGAGTTCCACTGGCTGGTCAACCGGGCGGTGGTGTTTTTATGTATCAGACCTTATCAGCTTTTGAACAAACCTCAACTGAAACAAGAAGATTAGTGTACTTGTCTGCAGGAATTGCCATCGTTCTCACAACCATCTTTGCTTTTTTCCTTTCGTCAAGGGTTACTGCCCCATTACGTAAGATGCGCCAAGCAGCTCTTGAGGTAGCAGAAGGTAATTTTCAGACAAAGGTACCTATCCTCACTCATGATGAGATTGGACAATTAGCCATTGCTTTCAACCGAATGAGAAGAGAGCTCAACCGAAATATTGCTGCCCTCAATCAAGAAAAGGAGCAGCTTGCCAGAATATTAAGTAGTATGGCTGATGGTGTCATGACCTTTAACCGTAAAGGTGAGGTTGTAGTAATGAACCCACCTGCTGAGCGATTCTTTGAGGATTGGCGCTATGAAGTGGAAGATCAGTCACTAGTAGCATCTAATCTACCGGAGGAAATGAGTCAGCTCTACTTAAATGTCATTGGTGAAGAAGAAGAAGAACTCATAGAGATCGTGATACAAGGTAGAAGCTGGGCCATTCTTATGGCTCCGTTATATGATCAAAAGGACGTGCGTGGTGCGGTTGCTGTGATCCGTGATATGACAGAAGAAAGACAGCATGACAAATTAAGAAAAGACTTTATCGCGAATGTTTCACACGAGCTAAGAACGCCAATTTCCTTACTTCAAGGATATAGTGAAGCGATTGTAGATGATCTCGCTGGAACCGTAGAGGATCAAAAAGAACTGGCAAAAATTATTTACGATGAGTCCTTGCGTATGGGAAGGCTAGTAAATGAACTCCTCGATTTAGCACGAATGGAAGCAGATCATACAGAGCTTAACAAGGACTTCATTAATATTAAAGAGTTCTCTGGACGAGTGATTCGGAAGTTTCAAGGGTATGCGAATGATGATGGAATTACCCTCACGACTCATATCGAAGGGGAGCATCCTGAAGTAGAAATGGATCCGGATCGAATGGAACAGGTATTAACCAATCTGCTTCATAATGCCATAAGACATACAGAAGAAGGTGGAACGGTTGCATTAAATGTTCGCTTGTTTGAAAACACGGTTGAACTAGATGTAACGGACACAGGAAGTGGCATTCCAGAAGAGGATTTACCATTTGTATTTGAGCGGTTTTATAAAGGTGATAAATCCAGAACGAGAGGTCGTTCCGGCACAGGCCTGGGACTAGCCATTGCAAAAAATATCATTTCAGCTCATAAGGGTGAAGTAACGGTTCACAGTCGAATGAACAAAGGAACCACATTTTCTATCGTTCTTCCACGAAAACCTGACCATCCTAGCGAAAAATAAAGAAAAATCTTGTTCCATACGAAACAAGTGGAGGGTGTTAAACGGTGAAATACAGGTTTGGAATCGCGATTGTTCTTGCTGTGACTTTCGTTGCGGGCTGTACGAATCAAACAGATGAAGAACAGATTGAGGACACATCGGAATCAGAGGAGACGCTTGATACAAGCTATCCATTAGAGCTTACAGATGCATTAGAACGCGACGTTATAATCGATGCGGAACCGCAGTCGATCGTTTCTCTCATTCCTAGTAATACAGAAATTCTTTACGCGTTGGAAGCGGGAGAAGGGCTTGTCGGCCGTTCGGAATTTGATGATTACCCTGCTGAAGTGCTTGATGTCGAGAGTATTGGTGGGATGGAATTCGATATAGAAAAGATTATTGATCTTGATCCAGATTTAGTTCTGGCTCATCAATCAGGTGCAGCTCAAGCAGAACATGCATTTGAACAATTAAATCAAGCTGGATACCCTGTGTATGTTGTAGAAGACGCTCAAACAATTGAGGCTGTCTATGAAACCATTGAACAAATTGGTGAACTGCTTAATAAACAATCGGATGCACAAGAAGTAGTTGAAGAAATGGCTAGTCAATTTCAGGAGTTAGCGGAACGAACCCAAAAACAGCAGGATGATCAACGCTCTGTTTGGGTTGAAATATCACCTCAACCGATATTTGTTGCTGGAACAGATACCTTTCTTGATGAATTATTAAGTGTAGGTCATGCCAAAAATGCAGCAGACGATCAAGAGGGGTGGGTAGAGTTAAGTGAAGAAGTAGGGATTACCTATGATCCTGATGTCATTATCTCTACATATGATGGAGCAGAAACGATTAAAGAACGACCAGCCTGGAATAGGGTAAAAGCAGTAGAACAGGATCGAGTTTTCAATATTGATACCAATCTTGTTAGCCGTCCGGGTCCTCGTTTAGCAGAAGGAGCCCGAGAGCTAGCGGAGCTTGTATATCCAGAGGATTTTGAATAATAGCAGCGAAGAACCTTCTGACTAATTTAAGTCTTAAGGTTCTTTTCAAATGAAAGGAGTTATGAACACATGAAGATTTATACAAAACAAGGTGATAAAGGTGAAACATCCCTCATTGGAGGAAGGCTTCCAAAGCATGATAGTCAAATTGAATTACTTGGAACCCTTGATGAATTAAACAGTTTTGTAGGACTGGCTCGTGCTGAGTTAGCTTATCCGGAACTCGAACATGAATTGTTAAAAATTCAGCATGAACTCTTTGACTGTGGAAGTGACCTTTCTTATAAACAACTTGAAAATGACCAAGAAAAAAAGCTTACAGATACAGAAACAGCTTGGCTCGAACAACGCGTTGATTATTGGATGAATGTTACGCCATCAATAAAGCGGTTTATATTACCTGGTGGAACAAAAGCGGCCTCGACCTTGCATGTTTGTCGTACAATGGCTCGCAAAGCAGAGAGGCAATTAACAAAATGTCTGGTTGAGAAGGACGCAGCCAACCCAGCTATCCAACAATATTTAAATCGCTTATCTGACTATTTTTTTGTTGTGGCAAGAGTAGCAAATGTTCATCAATCAACTTCCGACATTGAATACAAACGAGGTACCGATGTCTTTCGTTTTTTTGAAAAAGAAGAATAGGTAATAAGTGTCATGGTTTGGCTCCCCCAGGCATAGATATACGTTTGGGGGGGAGAAATCAATGAGGAAATGGTCTTTTCTGATCGGTGTGAGTGTAGCATCA
This sequence comes from Alkalihalobacillus sp. FSL W8-0930, assembly GCA_037965595.1. NCBI lineage: Bacteria > Bacillati > Bacillota > Bacilli > Caryophanales > Bacillaceae > Alkalihalobacillus > Alkalihalobacillus sp. FSL W8-0930. The sequence goes on from CP150183.1 coordinate 1,689,832, forward strand.
GTCAGTTTGCTCATCGCTTGTCAAACTGAACCAACTCACATTGTTTCAAAACAGCTTCCTTTAAAAGAGGAATCCAATCGCTTTCACAAAGAACGGATTGTATGGGATGAACTGGAGTTAATCGATCACCAAGAAAATAAGATCACCATTTCATTAGCCGATTTTGGCTTTTCTAACACTGATTTAACGAGTGATCTTAATGAAGAAGCAATGATAGAGTTTGCAAGTGAATTAGCATCTACGATTGATACACCCATGAAAAACCCTACTATTGATGAGTTTGGAACTATAACTGAAGGAGAGAATCGAGTCATCTTATCTGAAGAAGAACTGATTCAAGACTTGCATGCTCTTTCCCCACGTATAAAAACCTTAAAGCTCCCGATTTATGTAACTAAACCAACTGTTACAAGTGAACAGCTTGAAGGAATTGATGAATACGAAGTGGCAAGCTTTCGTACATATTTTGATTCAAGCGTAGAGGGTAGAACAAAGAATATACAAATATCAGCTGATGCAATCAATCAATATGTACTTGGTCCAGGAGATCAATTCTCATTTAATAAGGTTGTTGGTGAACGAACAATAGAACGTGGCTATCAAGAAGCGATGGAAATTGTGAATAAAGAATTTGTTCTTGGAATCGGTGGAGGCATTTGCCAAACCTCATCAACCTTATTTAATGCCATTGACGCTGCGGGCTTAGAGGTCGTACATCGGTATACTCATTCCAGAGAAGTGGGCTATGTCGCGTCCGGACGAGATGCAACGGTTTCATGGGGCGGACCTGATTTTATTTTTCAAAACTCATTTGAGCAGCCAGTGATGATTCAAACAGAGGTTAATCAAGGAGAACTTATTGTACGGGTGGTATCAAACGCACCTTAAATGAGAGAAGGGGTAGCTAAACGTTATGGTTGATTATACAAGAAGAGTATGTATTGCTTTAGTATTGGCATTAGTGATCGGGTTTTTGTTTATCGGGGCTCAAACGTTGCAAAATCAAGACCAAACATTTCTTTTTAACCTGAAGAATGATACGTCCAAAGCTAGTGAGACAGCTAGCTTTTTCTTATGATAAAATAAAAGAAAAGAATGTGTTCATAGAAAGGTTCTACTCCATGACTGACCCACGCTTAAAAGCTGAATTGCTATCTTGGTTTAATCAAAGAATGGATTTATCAAGTACACAAATCGATATTGTTGATGGTTTTGTATTTATGTTAAAGAAAGTAAATGCACAAACAAACCTCCGTACAGTAGGTTCAAAAGAGTTTCACCCACGCTTTTGGAGAGCTCATCATCGTGCATTTGGTTACCGTATCCGTACAAAAAGAGATGTGGAAGCGGCCAAACAGATGCATGAATTTTACCTCCGTATTGCTTTTCATGAAGAATTCCTCATGCATGATCAAAATCAAATGATTCTCTCGCCTAAAGGAAAAATGTATTTAACTTTATCAAAGGAAGATCAACTCGAACAAATCCTTACCCACATCTGGTCATGAATATGAGCGAGTGAAACGCACAAACTAATCCAATCAGATTACAACCAAACATCATCTTGTTTAGGTTGTACTTATTGGAGGTCATCACGAATGGATACCACGGTATGGCTTGAATATGCTTGGGTACTTGTTGTTCTTATTGGGCTAGAAGGTGTGCTTGCTGCTGATAATGCGGTTGTTTTAGCCATGGTTATCAGGCACCTACCTGATGATGAGCGGAAGAAAGCATTATTTTATGGCCTTGCAGGTGCGTTTGTTTTCCGTTTTGCATCGTTATTTTTAATCTCTTATTTAGTTGATGTCTGGCAAATTCAAGCGATCGGTGCAATTTACCTGCTTTATTTAGCGCTGCATTATATCTGGAGAAAATTTATTCTTCATAAAACGAAATCGGCTAAATCTGTAAAGGCTCCTGCGAGTTTTTGGAAAACCGTTTTAAAGGTAGAACTCGCTGATTTTGCTTTTGCGGTAGATTCGATCCTTGCTGCAGTAGCACTTGCCATGACATTGCCTGAGACTCCATTACCGAGAATTGGTCAAATGGATGGTGGGCAATTTTTTGTTGTGTTACTTGGGGGGATTGTTGGAATTGTCATCATGAGGTTTGCTGCGAGTAAATTCGTGGGCTTATTAGAGAAAAGGCCAAATCTTGAAACAGGTGCGTATGTTATTGTTGGCTGGGTTGGAGTGAAGCTTGCTGTGTTTACGTTAAGCCATCCTGATCTAGGCGTACTGCCCGTGCATTTTCCCGAATCAACGACATGGAAGCTTATTTTCTGGGGAGTGCTCGTTCTCATTATTATTATAAGTTGGGTTACATCCGGTAAAAAAGGAATCAAAGAAAAAGAGGCCGTGACATAACTAATAAATAATGAAAAAACGGCGAATGATTCTACGATTGAATCATTCGCCATTTGTGTTTTTGAGAAAACAAGCGGAGGGAGAACCCGAGACTCCTACGGAACAGAACGCGGTGAAGACACTGTAGCGGCGCTTTTCCCGCGGAGGGGGCTGAGGCCGTTCTTGTGGGTGCGAGGGATTCTCCTGTAGCGGATTTGTTGCGATATTCGTGCTTTATCTCGCTACATAATGTTATGTCCGAGCCTCTTCGTAGTTAACATTCGATCGTTTCTGCAAATTGAATCTCATCGATCTCTTGTAGGTGATCAATAACAATTTGATCAACAAGCTTATCTACGGTTACAAGCATGATGGCTTGACCACCTGCTTCTTGTCTACCTACTTGCATCGTTGCGATATTTACATCGTGCTCGGCAAGAAGTTGACCCATCTTTCCGATTACACCTGGTTTATCGTTGTGTTGAATGTAGAGAATATGTCCCTCAGGAATGAAATCAACAGAGAATCCATTCATATTGACGATTCGTGCGCCATATTCTTTTACATACGTTCCTTGAATAGAGAAAGAGCGTTCTTCTCCTTTAACAACGGCGTGAATGAGGTTTGAGTAACCAAACGTATCTGACACTTGTTTTTCTCCAAAGCTGATGCCACGTTCTTTTGCAATTAATGAAGCATTTACATCATTCACTGCAGCATCTACTCTAGGCTGCAGGAATCCAGCAATTAAGCTTCTTGTCGTAATGGTTGTTTCAAAATTTGCGACATTGCCGCTATAATGTACATCGATTTCTTGAACAGGCGTACGAAGAACCTGAGACAGAATATTCCCCATTTTTTTCGTTAGTTGATAATATGGTTTTACTTTTTCATAAACCTCTTTTGAGAGTGTAGGTAAGTTAATTGAGTTTGTAGCTGGTGAACCTTGTAGAAAATGAAGAACTTCTTCAGATACTTGTGATGCTACATTTAATTGAGCCTCTTTTGTAGATGCTGCGATATGAGGTGTAGCAATCACATTATCAAAATCCAAGAGCTCACGGTCTGTTGCAGGTTCCTCAACAAATACATCTAGTGCAGCTCCGGCGACATGACCATTCGCTAAGTAATGCTTTAATGCTTGCTCATCTATAATTCCACCGCGTGCACAGTTGATAAGGAATACACCAGGTTTTGTTTTCGCGATGTTTTTCATACCTAAAAGACCTTTAGTCTCTTTTGTTAGTGGAGTATGGACAGTAATGATATCAGCGGCAGCTAACACTTCGTCAACAGAACCAAGCTCAACGCCAAGTTTCTCGGCACGATCCTTTGTTAAAAATGGATCAAATACGATAAGCTTCATCTCGAATGCTTTTGCACGTTGGGCAATCTGTGAGCCAATTCGACCAAAACCAATGATTCCAAGTGTTTTTAAACGAAGCTCAGATCCTTGATATTTGCTACGATTCCATTGACCAGCTTTAATCGAAGCGTTCGCTTGTGGAATATTTCGTAACAACGAGCTCATCATGGCAAAGGTATGTTCAGCTGTTGAAATGGTGTTACCGTCTGGTGCGTTAACGACAACAACTCCGTGCTTGGTTGCTGCATCAAGGTCAACGTTATCTACACCGACACCAGCTCTTGCAACAATTTTTAAATTAGGCATTTTTGACAACAATTCATCTGTTACCGTTGTTGCACTGCGAATAAGTAGCGCATCAAACACAGATAAGTCCTCTACATCATTCACATTTTGCTGTACACATGTGACAAGATCACTTTCAAGTAAAGGTTGAAGTCCTTCTTTACTCATTGCATCAGATACAAGGATCTGAAACACACCTGTTTTCACGTTTTGTTCTTCTGTCTCTGCTACCATTTGATGTTCCATTCTCCAACCACTCCTTTGAGTACTATATTACTTTGTCGCGGCACTGTGAAAGCGTTAATCTATAAAAAAACTTCGCTCCTCACAACAAAATGTCGTGAGGGGCGAAGTCCGCGGTACCACCCTCATCATCTGAACACAAAAAACGTTCAGCTCTCATAGAGATCTCAATAACGATAACGGGTAAACCCGAATACACCTACTAAAGGTTCAATGTATTAACTCGGAAGGGCTATCCAAAAAGATTCTTACTGACTTTCACCACCCGTCAGCTCTCTAAAAAGAAACCTTTTTTTCATTCTTCCTCAATGTTTTTATTCATATGATAATTTGAAAGTTCTAATTGTAAGATAATTTATCATAATGAATGAACCCTGTCAACAGACCATTTTAATGAGTTAATTAGAGTAGAACGTACAAAAAGGAGGGGGATTTTTGAGGACGTACCTTGCCACTATTGGAGATACCGTTTCAATCATTGCGTTTAAACATGGCATCAGACCCATTGATATTCTTTTACTTAATCCATCCATTCGCTTTGAACAGGATTATATTTATCCAGGGATGAGAGTACAAATTCCTGAACATGCATCGCTTCAACTCACCAGCAGTGAAGAAGATGATTTGTTGTGTGAATATGGTCACGCTCAGCTCGAAGACGACCGACTCATACTTCAGAAACTAGGTCTTAAGTCAACCATCATTGGCCATTCCGTAATGGGTCAGCCGATTTATGCATGGAGAATTGGGGTGGGCAAACGGTCATGCTTTTACTCTGGAGGTTGGCATGCAAATGAATGGCATACGTCAAAATTTTTAAGTCGATTCCTTCTTAACGCAGTTAAACATCTTAAACAAGATAAAAAATGGCAAGGATATTCATTAACCGATTTATTTGCAAGCATTCAGCTTCACATTGTACCTATGGTGAATCCTGATGGAATTGATTTAGTGTTGCAGGGAATATATGATGGTCATCCACATCAACGCAATGTACTTGAGATTAATCAAGGAATCAAGCGTTTTAATCATTGGTCAGCAAATATTCGTGGGGTCGATCTAAATCATCAATGGCCAGCAGGATGGGATGAAGAAGCAAAAGGAAGCCCGCAGAAGCCCTGGCCACGTCACTACGGAGGACCACATCCATTATCTGAGCCTGAAGCCATGGCTGTTTATCAGTATGTTCAACGAATAGAACCAGATTATGTGTTAGCCTTCCACTCACAGGGTCAGGTTATTTATTGGGGCTACCGGAACTTAGAATCAAAACAAAGCAAAGAGATGGTTGATAAGCTGTGTCAGGTTAGCTCCTACACGGCGGTGCATACAGCAGATAGCGATGCAGGCTTTAAAGATTGGTTTATTAAAGAAACTAACCGATCAGGCTTTACGATTGAGGTAGGCACCGGAATAAATCCACTCCCACCACAGTCTTTCTCAGAGATCTGGACAAATAATGTGCCTCTTGCTTTAAAAGGACTAGAGCTATAAAAAAAGGCTTTCCTCTAAAAAGAGGTAAGCCTTTTTTCTATTCATACTTAAGTGCGTCGCCATCAAATGATTCATCAGCCACTTTAATTGAATCCGTTGGACAGCCTTCATGTGCATCGATCATGTCTTCTTCCAGCTCTTCTGGAATCGCAGCAGTTCCTGCATTGTCATCTAAGATAACAAACGCAATGCCTTCATCATCATAATCGTAAATATCTGGAGCTGCAGCACCACAGGCGCCACAAGCGATACAGGTATCTTTATCTACAATTGTATATTTAGCCATTTATGTATACCTCCATTCAAGCGAACTTTCCCACTAAGACAGTATGTCGATCATAGGGAGTGCATTATCTTTACCTATTGTAAAGTGTACCCGTTTTTTTTTCAACTGAATCGTACAATCATTTGGTAGAATCCTATGCAATAGGATGAAATTACTTGAAAAACAAGCCTAATCGAACAATATCAGCAAGAATTTTGGTACAATATGTAGAAGAAGAACGGATGGTAAGGGGTTAAGAATATGAAGGAAGAGATACTTCTGACAATGTTATCGGCCTATAAGGGTGAGCGTACGATTTACGGAGCCCAGCATATATTACAAGGAAAAAAGTCCGCGCAGTCGATCCAGGACGGTCATTTCTTTTCTCTTCTTCCTTATTTTCGTTTATTCCCTCAGATAACGAGAGAAGAAGTAGAACAACTCGTTACCTCACTTGAATCTAAACAATTGATCGTTTTAGGTGAGGAGCACCGTGCGACGTTAACGGATAAAGGAAAGGCTAAAGTAAAGTCATTTAAACAAGAACATGCATTTGTTCATCAATTAGATGGCTGGAAGTACCTTAAGCTTACCGAATCTTTTTGGTTAAGATTAACTCTTTGCATTCAATCACTTACTCAACTTCACTTAAATCAATCATCGTTTATTCCCATTACATCTAACCGAGATATTCAGAAATGGGTAAAACGACAACTACTAAAAAATAAAGTTCAACAGCAAGAGGAATTAGATTCTCTCTATCGGGATCTGTTAGCGTTTCTTGACACTTGTTCAGACCTTGAAGCAAAAATCTTTGTAGGTCAGCTTTCTTCTCCTTCACAAATAGGGTTAACAATCTTTCAACTAGCAGAACAGCTTCATGTTAATGAAGATTACGTCTATGTTTTACATCGAGCAACCCTACATAAGTTATTTCGAACATTACTAAACGGTCAATATCCATCGTTGCGGCCTTTTATTGGGGAGCTTCAAGAGCATCATTTTTCAACTGAAACAGCAAACAAAACAGCAGAGTTGTTAAAACGAGGGTTAACCATTGATGAGATTGTCGAAAAAAGAAGATTAAAGAGGAATACGATCGAAGACCATGTAGTAGAACTGGCTTTATATGATCCATCATTTTCTATTCGTCCTTACATTACCGAAGCGGACTATCGACAAATCATTGCAGCTGCAGAAAAGCTAAACACTTTAAAGCTCAAGCAATTAAGAGAACACGTAGGTCATTCAATCAGTTATTTTATGATTCGGATTGCGTTAACAAGAAAGGATTCTTCATATGAATCTGCACAAAGCACTTTATGAATGGTTTGGGTATTCCGAATTTAGAATGGGACAAGAAGAAATTATTCACTCCCTGTTAAAGGGTAAGGATGTTCTTGCAATGCTTCCAACTGGTACGGGAAAGTCAATGTGTTATCAGCTTCCTGCTTTGATGTCAGATGGATTAACACTCGTCATTTCACCATTGTTATCTCTTATGCAGGACCAGGTTCAAGAGTTAAAAAGTAATGGAATTAAGCGGGTGGCCGCACTAAATAGTATGACTCAATCAGATGAACGAGATGAGATTTTCAATCAGCTTGATCGCTACCAATTGCTGTACTTGTCACCAGAAATGCTGCAATCAGATTGGGTTATTGCAAGGATTAATCGAGTGAAGGTTACATACATTGTTGTAGATGAAGCGCATTGTATTTCGCACTGGGGGAAATCATTCCGGACGGATTACCGAAAACTTGCACCTGTTCGTAAGAAATTAGGAAATCCGCCATGTCTGGCTATTACGGCAACAGCGACTAAATTAGTTCAAGTTGATATCATTCAACAATTGGAGCTTCAATCTGTAGAGACTTATCTTTATAGTGTGGATCGGCCGACGATTGCTCAGCACGTGCAGGAAGCGTCTTCTAATCAACATAAACTTGAACAACTAAGTGAATATGTCGGGTCGTTGTCAGGCCCGGGTGTTATTTATTTTCAAACTCGAAAATGGGCAGAGTCAGCATCTGATTATTTAAGACAGCAGGGACATAATGGAGTGAGCTATTATCATGGTGGAATGGTTCATGAAGACCGTTTATTGATTCAACAACAATTTATGAGTGGTAAGCTTCAGTTAATTTGCTGTACAAGTGCTTTTGGCATGGGTGTGAACAAATCTGATATTCGGTACGTCATTCATTTTCAACCGCCACTGGACCTTGAATCCTATTTGCAAGAGAGTGGACGAGCGGGTCGAGATGGGGAAAAGAGTATATCGATTGTTATGTACAGTCATGAAGACCTTATGTTATCGCATTCTATGATTCAAAAGGATACGCTGGATGAATTTCAGCTAAAAACAATCTTAACAGAGGTATCGAGGGGCAAAGTTTTAAGTGAACCTGAGGAGAGATCAATTTGTGCAGCTGTACATTGTTCAGATACAGCCTATCAGATCGTGAAACATGAGTTAGAAAACGCGGGGTATGTGTATAAAAACGATTGGAAAGCGTTTGTAGTGGAAGAGGTATATCCATTGATAAAAAGTAAACTTGATGAACATGTAAAAGTGATGGAAGAACGACTACAATCGATGTGGAAATGGATAAAAACAGAAGACTGCAAACGAGAAACGATCCTTCATTATTTTAGTGAAGAGTTGGAACATAAGCCGGACGCTTGTTGTACGTCGTGTGGGTTACGAATCAAGGATTCCTTTAAGCAGGAACCTATAGAGGAAACTACAAATGATGAAGCAATGAATTGGCGAGACCAGCTTGATCTCCTATTTTTAAAAGGCGTGAAACAATGAAAGAAGAGAATGTTAAAAATATAAAATATATGTCGACGAGAATTCTCTATCTTAACGCGTATCTGACGCAGGTCGTTCTTTTGCTACTTGCTGGAGCATTGATATGGGTTTTTAACATTCCTCTAGAACAAATGATTCGTTTACAGTCCGAAGTTCTGTTTTCAATGATAGGAATAGGTCTGCTTGTTGCAGGTATCGTCTTACTTTGCGAGTGGGTATTAACGAAAATTGTCTCTAAAGAGGCCCTGGATGACGGGGGCATCAATAAACTAATTTTTGGACGAATGTCCGTTATTCATATCTTGATTTTTTGTTTATTAGTAAGTGTAGTTGAAGAATTGTTATTCCGGGCGGTCATTCAAACGCTGATTGGTTTAGTGGGGGCAAGCTTGCTCTTTGCTATTATTCATGTGCGTTACTTAAGAAAACCTGTACTCTTCGGAGTAATGGTTACCGTTAGTTTTAGCTTGGGTTTGCTTTTTCAATGGACAAATCATTTAGTGGCACCAATCACCGCGCATTTTTTTATTAACTTTATTGCTGCGTTGTTTATTCGTTTTCCCTTAAAGAAATCAACAAGGAGTGAGATTCATTGAGTGCTGAGAGAAAAACGCGATCTGAAGAAGTGAATGAACAAATGTCAGAAACATTGCCTCCGCGAGCTGAAAGAAGAGAGCAGAGGCAACGCCAGAGAAAGAGTGCGACCTTTCCGTTAGCAAGGGTATTACTTGTTTTATTTTTAGGATTAGTTGGAATGGCAATCTTTTTAGGTTCGAGATAGTTCTAAAGCATGGCATTCATTTATATAGTAGATAGAAAAAGGGAGCTACTTGAATGAATGTTCAGCCTAACCTAAAGGACAACCCTGTAGCTAAACAAATTGTTGATGAGCTAATCAAACGAAAAACAAAACTTGATCAGTTTGAAAAAAGAAAAAATAAAGCAAGCCTTATTGTTTTACTACTAAGTCTTGTATTTGCTCTGTTTGGCGTGAGCTGGGGAGGGCATGGAATGCTGGGACTACCAGTATCCTTAAATGGATTCTTCGGCATCTTCCTAGCTATGTCAATGGGTATAGGATTATTCCGCATGGTTCATTTTAATAAGAAAACGGAAAAAGCAGATAAAGAATTCGAGGAATTACGGGAAGAATTTATTTCTCGGCAAGAAGAATTTTGGCAGGACGATCGAAATTGGAAAGAACGCCACAAGGTGTTTACACAGCTTCAGAATACGCATGATATTAATGTATTCTACCGTTAAAAGGGTGTTCATGAGAAATGCTTTTGACAAAAACTTCATTTATCAGCTAAACTAGAGATAGATGAGGTTAGGGAGTGATCAATCATGTCAATGAGTCAATTTTTGGCAGTCCTTGGGTTCGGTGGACTAGCCGTTTTACTTGCACTATTTATGGCAATTGGTTTACTGAAACTATCACAGAAATCAGATTAACCAGGTTGATACTCTTATGCAGGGTATCAGCTTTTTTTTAATCAGTTCTATACTTTGAAGGAGGCATACATATATGAGTACATTATTTGATCGTTTAGAAACGTTATATCCCGAGATGGTGGATATTAGAAGAAAACTACATGCTGAACCAGAGCTTTCCTTCCATGAAGTTAACACGCCTGCATTCATTGCAGACTATTTAGAAGAGCTTGGAGTTGAAGTAAAACGGAATGTTGGAGGACGTGGAGTTGTTGGTTATATTAAAGGCGAACTGCCAGGGAAAACAGTTGCACTGAGAGCCGATTTTGATGCGCTTCCGATTCAAGAAGATACAGGGTTGGACTTTTCATCTAAAACTCCTGGTGTGATGCATGCTTGTGGACATGATGGACATACGGCTACTTTACTTATTTGTGCAAAGGTGTTAATGGAAAACCGTGATCAATTAAAGGGAACGATTGTGCTGATCCATCAATTCGCTGAAGAGTTAGCTCCAGGTGGGGCCATTGCAATGATTAAAGATGGTTGCTTAGATGGTGTTGATGTGATTTATGGTACGCATCTATGGAATCCGATTCCCGTAGGTGAAGTAGGATATCTTGGTGGCCCAATCATGGCAGCGGCCGACCGCTTTGAAGTAACGATTCAAGGAAAAGGTGGCCATGGTGCATCACCACATGAAACGGTGGACGCGGTGGCTGTTGGATCCTCAGTTGTTCAAAATCTACAACATGTTGTTAGCAGACAGGTTGACCCTCTAAAGTCTGCTGTTGTCACAACCGCTTCTTTCCAAGCTGGTGGGCCTTTTAATGTGATCGCGGATACAGCAGAATTAATTGGAACTGTAAGAAGTTTTGATGAAGATGTTCAAGATTTAGTCATTGAGAAGATGGAACAAATGATTAAAGGCACGTGTGAAGCGATGGGAGCAACGTATTCATTTAAATATGTGAAGGGCTATCCAGCAGTTGTGAATGATGCAACAGAAACTGAACGATTTGCAGAGGTGGCCAAAGCCATTCATGATCCCAAAAAGGTTGTGGAGACGGCACCTGTTATGGGCGGCGAAGACTTCGCTTATTATTTGCGTGAAGTACCTGGTACATTCTTCTTTACGGGTTCTGGAAATCCTGATGTTGGAGCGGATTATCCACACCATCATCCAAAATTCACTTTTGATGAACAAGCTATGCTAACAGCAGGAAAGTTACTAATTCAAGCAGCGCTTACGTACCAAGAATAGACGTACATAAGCGGATGATTGGGCAAATAATCATCTGTAGTGTATATTGGTTATGAAAGAAAAGAGGCGAGACTAGTGGGTTGGTTTCCTTTCATAAGCGCAGCCGGATTACTCTCCATTCCGGTCTTAAAACAGATGCACGCAACGGCGCTTAGACATCGATTGATCAAACAGACCATTTATATGGATCGCTTACCAGAAGCATTTAATGATAGTAAGCTGTTTTTTATATCAGACATTCATCGACGAATCGTATCTCCTGATTTGCTTAAAGAAGTAGGGACGTGTGATTTCGTTATTATAGGAGGAGACTTACTTGAGAAAGGAGTCTCCTTAGAACAAGTGAAATCAAATCTACAAGCGTTAACTGCATGTGGACCCACCTATTTTGTGTGGGGAAATAATGATGTTGAGGTAGATGAAGAGACGTTTCGGTCCTTGCTCCAAGAAGTTGGTGTAACTGAATTAATGAACGAAGGCGTTGTGGTTGAAAGAGAGAATCAACGTCTTTTTCTTGCAGGTGGAGTAGAACCATTACGTAAAGGTCTGCATCAAAAGTTAATTGAACAGGCAGCAACATACTCATGCTCATTTTTTGTCTGTCATTTTCCTGAAGCTTTTAAGGAATTACCACCGGATCATCCATTCTCATTTTTATTAAGTGGGCATACGCATGGTGGTCAAATTCGTTTCATTGGATTAAGTCCAGCTCCAAAAGGTTATATAAAAAAAGTAAATGATGTTATTCAGTTGGTTAGTAACGGATACGGTACAAGCAAGTTGCCTTTGCGCTTAGGTGCATTACCAGAGACGCATTTATATACTTTGAAGGCTGGACCGACTACAATTGAACATCCGACTGTTTATGACGTTTGAGTCTATCACACAATGACTAAAGAGCTTGGGGGGTGTGAATATGACACCACGAGATGGGAAATATAATATAAAGGCAATCTCCACCAGATTAGGCATCCAACCAGGAACTCTACGTGCATGGGAACGTAGGTATAAGGTGATACAGCCTACTCGAAATGCTGCTGGTCATAGACTTTATTCGGAGCAACAATTACATGTTTTACACTGGCTCATCGAGAAAGTAAATCAAGGATTTACAATTGGACAAGCAGTTGAATGGTTTGAAATGGATAAAAAACAATCGAACCCAATGACTGTGCAAAAAGAAGAGGATTTCACCTATCAATTAGCTTGTGAAATGAAACAGGCCCTCTTACAATTTAATGAATATGAAGCGTCCCAATTGTTAAATAAAGCATTCAGTCTCTATAGCATTGAGAAAGTCGCACAAGACATTTTGGGTGTCATTTACCAAGATGTAAGAGCCTTAAAGGAAACAAATCAAATAACAGCCGCTCATGAATACGTAACGTCATCATTTGTTGAAACAAAAATTAAACATTTATTTCTTACATTACCGATTGATGGTCGTTTTCCAAAGGTTGTCACTTGGTTATATGGTAAAGAGAAGCAGAATAGCTTACAGTGGTTACTTTTCGCATTATTTTTAAGACAAAAAGGGATGGATGTTATTAACTTAGGAGAAGGAATCTCTTTTAATGACGTCGAAACAATGATACGTGAAGTGAAACCGGCAATGTGTGTGACGTTTTATCAAAGTCATGATCAAATCGAAAGTGTTTCTTCACTTAATCGTACACTAGAGAAATTGTTTCCTCAAATGGGGCTTGCTATAGGAGGAGAAAAGAGCTTACAGGATGTTGATTCTGATCTATCAATCGGATCGAGTCAAGTTGAATGGGAAGAATGGCTCAACCATTGGGTAAGCTCCCTATAATTCGGAAAAGAAGGGCTTCTGTATAAGCACCATATGACGCTTTATAACATACCGTATGTTAGAAGAAACGGTTTTGCGGGTATGAGGAATGGTTTCGTGATAAGGGAGGGACCAAGATGCGTCTAGAGCGATTAGCTGTTGATAAATTTAAAGTGTTTTTAACTTTTGATGATATGCAAGATCGAGGGATAACGAAAGAAGATTTATGGCAGGATGTTCCAAAAGTACATGATCTTTTTCGTGACATGATGTTAGAAGCAGATGATGAGCTAGGGTTTAAAGTGGACGGTCCAATCGCTGTTGAGGTATTTGCCATGCCAGCGCAAGGAATGGTCTTTATTGTAAGCAAGGGTCAAGCAGATGATGACTTTGATGATGAAGGATTTGAAGAAGGCTTTATCGAGATGCAAGTAACCCTCGATGAGACAGATGAGATCTTTTATGAACTTGATCACTTTGAAGCAGCAATCGGTTTGGCTTCTAGATTATATTCATTTGGCGTTAAAGGTGGAAGACTGTATTCCTTCCAGAATCGCTATTTTATGAAGTTTGATGAATACGATATTGAGGATGTCAACGAGTCAGCTCTTATTGCTTTACTTGCTGAATTTGGGAATCCTTCTACGATTTCCTCATTTAGGGTGAATGAGTACGGGAAGCAATTGATGGAAACAAACGCAGTTGAACAACTATATGATTACTTTATTAGGAAATAGTGAATGGCTTTAAGTCATTTACTATTTCTTTATTTTGGATTTTTATCAGATAACTTTCAAAAAAATACAGTCTATTGATCTATAATTTGCTAAAATGGAAATGAGGTGAGCTTAAAATTGGAAAACTCTATTTTAATCATAGAAGATGATCAGGAAATTGCGAAAATCATACAAGACTATCTAGAAAGAGAAGGATATGCAACGGTTTGGCAGGATGCAGGAGATAAAGGATTGATCGCCTTTCATGAACAACCTTTTTCCTTAGTATTGGTTGACTTAATGCTACCTGGAAAAAATGGATTTGAAGTTTGCCAGGAGATTCGAGAAACGAGCGAAGTTCCAATTATTGTTGTAAGTGCAAAACAAAGTGATCTTGATAAAATACATAGCCTTGGTATTGGGGCAGATGATTATGTAACTAAACCATTTAGTCCACTTGAGCTTGTGGCGAGAATCAGAGCGCAAATTCGGCGTCATCATAGCTACCAATCTAAACTCCTCCAACAAACACAAAGAGAATTAAGCTTTCAAGAGGTTAGCGTCGATCAAAGTGGAAGAACCGTCTCACTTAATGGCCAATATATTCCGCTAACAGCTAAAGAATACGAGCTATTTATCTTTTTGGCAAAAAATCCTGGTCAAGTATTTACAAAAGAGCAACTCTATAGGCAGATTTGGCACCAAGCAGATTATGAGGACATTCGAACCGTCACGGTCCACATTAAAAATATCCGTCACAAACTAAAGGATGGAAAGAAGTTTCCTAAATATATTGAAACGGTGTGGGGAGTAGGCTACAAGTTTATAGGTCATCAACATGAGTATTCGTCTTAATTTATACATTATTTTAATTTTTACAGCTATTACTCCATTTATTGTTACATTTTTATTTTATGTTCAGTTAACAGGCTGGTATGAGGTAGAGAAGTCTGACTCGGAGATGCGTGCCCTACTACGCGCGTCGGAAATCAGTGCGTTAATGAAGAATAATAGTGATAAAGTTCACCAAGGCGGTGCACTGAAAAAGGCAATTGAAGACGAACTGGAACCAGATGAATCAATTACTGTGTATTCATCAAATTTCAACCCATTGTTCACGACTAGCGAACAAGGTGTCTCTAGTCAAGGAAGAACGTCAAACCAAGTAATGAGGGGTTTGTTTGAGCTAAAAACAACCATACGTGGTCATACATATAAAGAACCGATTTTTGGCAGCAATAACGGGTCCATCGTCGCTTACTTTGTACTAGAAACAGAGCGAACGGCTGTTCAAGAAAAAACAATTGAAACGTATTGGATTGCCATCCTTGTGTTTTTATTTGCTGTACTAGGCACTCTTACATTAGTTCATTATTGGTTAAAGCGTCGAATGATCTCACCTATTAATTATTTGCTCGGTGAAATGCGAGGCATTGGCGAAGGAAACTTAAATGAAGATGTACAATTTGTCAAAAAGCAAAAAGGTGAGATGGGGCAATTAATCTCAGGATTCGAGGATATGAACCATCGTCTAATCGAGGCGAAGAAGAACGAGGAAGAGGAAGTGGCAAATCAGCAACGGCTAATTGCTGCGATTTCCCATGATTTACGCACACCTCTAACATCTATTAGGGCCTATGCAGAAGGAATGAATGTACACCGCGATAAACAGGAAGATTATGCAAAAGTTATTTTAACTAAAACAGCCTTTATGCAAAAATTGATTGATGATTTACTGGCCTATTCCGCAATTCAAGCATCAAGCTTTACACTTGATTTAGCTGAGGTGGAAGCAGAAGAATTAGCTGAATTAATGGTTGATGGGTACGAGGAACAGGACCGTTCCGTTACGTTTTCACTCACAACAGCTGTGGAGCAATCAACGGTTCGTTGTGACGTAAACCGGCTGATTCAAGTAATGGATAATTTAGTGACAAATGCAATCCGTTACTCAGATAAGGATGGAAAGGTTTCCATATTGATTACAAATCAAAGCTCTTACTTGCCGACGTTTGTTGCTTATCAGCCTGACCGTTTATATTTTCTGGTGTCAGATCGTGGCAGGGGAATACCTAAAGAAGAGCAGGAGCGAATTTTTTCGTCATTTTATCAAATTGAACATGCGAGAAAACAAAACCATTCAACAGGAGTCGGCTTAGGCTTATCAATCTGTCAGGAGCTTGTTACAAAGCACGGTGGCTCCATGAATGTATATTCTAAGGGCACAGGAAGTACGTTCTATTTTTCTATTCCATGCCTATCAGACACCCCGAACAGAAAGGACGATGAAGAATGATTAAACGAATAATTCCGATCATTGCAGGAAGTGCTTTGTTAACAGGATGCTTCCAACAAATGCAAGCGGAGGATATTATCTTTGAAACATTTGAAAACGGAGAAAATCAACAAGCTTATCATCTTGAACTTGCTTCAAAAACAAACGGAGAGGAAAACGCCGAAACATTAGTTGAATGGCGTGATGAAGATGGTAATTATCGTACAGAGAAATATAGCAATAATGCGTTAGTAGATGTTATTGTGCGTTATGATGATCAAACGAGCTATAAAGACTATGAAGATGAAACGATTGTCTATACGGATTTTGCAGCAACAAATATGAATGCCTCACCAACCCCAAATGAAGAGATGCATGAGATTATATCGTATTATAGTGGTGATTTTGATATTAAACTAGAAGGCACTGAGGATGTTCTTGATCGAAAAACCTATCACTTGCGTTTTGAAGTTCAAGAGGAAAGTGATATTGGTATGATCGAAGAAATTGATTTATGGGTAGATTCAAAAACATGGGTCATCTTAAAAGATCGTATTAAAGATGGAGAAGACGTGTATGAACGGGAGGCTACTCTCTTTGAAATTGTTGCGGCATTTCCAGAAGGAACGTTTGTCATGGATAATGAAGAAAATTTTCCTGAAGAATCGTTTGAGGACATATTTACTCCAGAGCCTGTGACGCTTAGTGAAGCGAATGAGGCGTTTGAAATTCCTTTTCTTATAGTAGAGGATGAGATGCAACTTGATTCAAGCTCTATGGTAGAAGATCTTATGTTTGAGGATTACTATACATTAACACTTAACTATGTGGATGAACGTGGGGACCTAGAGCTTTATATTGAGCACGAGTATGGATTACAGACTGTTTACGGAATTGAAGAAGAGATTTCTGTGCGGGATGAACGCGCATTACTGATTAATGATGCAAATCGTTTATCGGTCAATTGGATTGAAGATGGGTTACAGTATTTAGCGACTTTTGATGGAGATTTTACAGCAGAAGACGCGACTGAAATCGTCGAAAAGATGGATTTTTATCAACCTTAGAAGATAATAGTTGATTTTTTGCCTGACAAGTTTCACTATTAGGATTGGCGAATAGAGTAAAAAAGAACAGCATAGCAGGAGAGTGGATGAAATGAAAGTTGCCGTTTTATATGGTGGAATATCAGCAGAGCGTGAAGTATCGCTATCTTCTGGAAAAGGAATAATGGAAGCCCTAAAAAATAAGGGACATGATGTAACAGGAATTGATTTTCACCCTGATCGACTACAAGAAGTCATTCAATTAGATGTAGATATCGTTTATATCGCTCTTCATGGCCGTTTTGGAGAAGATGGAAAGGTTCAAGCGTTATTGGATCTTTTAGGCATTCCTTACGTAGGATCAGGTGTTCAAGGATCAGCACTTGCTCTTGATAAGGCTAAATCAAAAATGTTCTTTGAAAAAGAAGGCACACGTGTTGCAAAAGAGCAGCTTTTAATGAAGCATACGTTTAACGAAGAAACATTTACGGCTGAGCTTGATTTTCCAATCGTTGTAAAACCTAACTTAGAAGGGTCAACCATTGGATTAACGATAGCTGAGGATGAGGCCACGCTTATGGCTGGCATTAAACAGGCCTTTGAGTTCGATGATACGATTATGCTTGAGGAATTTATTAGTGGGATCGAAGTGACGGTTGCTGTTCTTGGTGATAAAGGCGAAGAAAAAGCTCTGCCTGTTATCGAGATCGTGCCTAAAAACAAATACTATGACTATGAAGCGAAATATGCGGCAGGTGGTAGTGAACATATTATTCCTGCAAGACTAAGTGCTGAGCAAACGGCGTATGTACAAAAGCATGCTGTTCGTGCTCATCAGACTCTTGGTTGTGAGGTTTACTCTCGAGTTGACTTTATTGTACCTAAAGATGAAACGCAACTGCCTTGTATTCTTGAAGTGAATACATTACCTGGAATGACGCCAACGAGTCTTTTCCCGGACGCTTGCAAAGAAATTGATTTACCTTATGAAGAAATGGTTGAAACTCTATTACAGTTATCATTAAAAAAATAACGGTTAATCAATTTAAGCCTGTGAGACTTTAAATCTTGCAGGCTTATTTGCGTTTAATGAAACTGTCGAACATTCTTTTGATAGATTATCTAGAAAAAAACCTTAAAATGGTGGAAATCTAACACATTGTTCATTATAGTTAAGGGGAGAGGCTTGCTTGGTAGAAAGATACGCAAGCGATACACAGCTCAGAGGTGAAAGAAATGGATGATTATGACAAACAGATTGATCAGCTTGATGTACTAGGATCGACTCAAACGGTAATTAAACAAGCACTTACGAAGCTAGGATACCCTACTGAAATGTATGAGTTATTAAGTGAACCTTTACGTATGCTTACGGTTCGTATTCCAATCCGTATGGATGATGGTTCTACCAAAATCTTTACTGGATATAGAGCTCAGCATAATGACTCGGTGGGTCCAACAAAAGGTGGCGTACGGTTTCATCCTGACGTGACCGAGCGTGAAGTAAAAGCACTTTCGATTTGGATGAGTTTAAAGTCTGGGATTGTTGATCTTCCGTATGGTGGCGGTAAAGGCGGGATTGTTTGTGATCCGCGTGAAATGTCTTTCCGTGAGCTTGAACGGTTAAGTCGAGGGTATGTACGAGCAATTAGTCAAGTTGTAGGTCCAACAAAAGACATACCAGCTCCAGATGTGTTCACTAATTCGCAGATTATGGCGTGGATGTTAGACGAGTACAGTAAAATACGCGAATTTGATTCACCTAATTTTATTACTGGTAAACCACTTGTTCTTGGTGGTTCGCATGGTAGAGAATCAGCAACAGCAAGAGGAGTCACTATTTGTATCAATGAAGCCTGTAAAAAAGCAGGAATTGAGTTAACAGATGCTAGAATCGTTATTCAAGGATTCGGTAACGCAGGTAGCTTCCTTGCTAAGTTTTTGCATGACGCTGGTGCAAAAATCGTTGGGATTGGTGATGCATACGGTGCTCTGTACGAACCTGATGGATTAGATGTTGATTATTTATTAGATCGCAGGGACAGCTTTGGTACAGTGACAAAGCTATTTAAAAACACCATTACAAACGAAGAGCTTCTTGAACTTGATTGTGATATTCTTGTTCCTGCGGCTATTGAAAATCAAATTACAAAAGAGAATGCAGATCAAATAAAAGCGTCTATTATTGTTGAAGCAGCAAACGGACCAACGACAATGGAAGCTACAGAGATTCTGGCTGAACGAGGCGTTCTGTTAGTTCCAGACGTGCTAGCTAGCTCTGGAGGCGTAACTGTTTCTTATTTTGAATGGGTCCAAAATAATCAAGGGTATTACTGGACTGATGATGAAGTAGAAAGAAAGCTTGAGGTCATGATTAAAGGCGCATTTAATAATATCTATCAGCTTTCCAGATCACGGAAGGTGAATATGAGATTAGCAGCCTACATGATTGGTGTACGAAAGATGGCCGAAGCCTCAAGATTTAGAGGTTGGGTATAGAGTGATAGAGTTAGCAGTGAAATCAATGATTTCACTGCTTTTTTATATGGTTCGTGAAACCTGCATGAGAGTGGGCTAATATGCTATACTTTTTCTGTCTAAAATGCGGCATCATAAGGAAGTAAATGCAGGATTGGAGTGTGAACGGTTTGAGTATGAAGGAAGAAGTCATCATTATAGGTGGAGGACCATGCGGATTAGCGGCAGCCATTGCTTGTCAGGACAAAGGCATTGAACCGCTTATTATAGAAAAGGATCACATTGTGAGTTCAATTTACAAGTACCCTACTCATCAAACCTTCTTTAGTACAAGCGAAAAGCTTGAAATTGGTGATGTGGCTTTTGTAACAGAAGAACGAAAACCTCATCGAAATCAGGCACTTGTTTATTATCGAAGTGTAGCAGAGCGCAAAAATTTACGGATTCAATCGCGTGAGGCTGTCTTAAATGTTGATAAACAGGAGGACGGTACATTTGTTGTGAAAACGGAGAAACAAACGTACGAGGCGTCGTTTGTGGTTATTGCAACAGGTTACTACAACTCGCCTAACTACATGAATATCGAAGGTGAGGATCTTCCTCATGTGTATCATTATTTTAAAGAAGCTCATCCTTATTACAGACAAAACGTTGTTGTGATAGGTGGGAAGAACTCAGCAATTGATGCAGCATTAGAATTAGAAAAAGCAGGAGCCTATGTAACAGCTCTTTATCGAGGTGAGGATTATTCGCCAAGTGTTAAGCCTTGGATTTTACCGGAGTACATTTCACTCGTAAAGCACCGGAAGATCCATCTTGAGTTTAAAGCGGACGTTCATAAAATAACAAAAGATCTGGTTCAATATTCCGTTGCTGGAGAGACAAAATCGATTAAGGCAGATTATGTGTTCGCAATGACAGGGTATCACCCTGATCATCAGTTTATTAAAAGTATGGGTGTAATCGTGGATGATGAAACGGGTAGACCGACTTTCGATCGAGATACGTATGAAACGAATGTGGACGGTCTATTTATTGCGGGCGTGATTGCTGCAGGAAATAATGCAAATGAAATTTTTATAGAGAATGGTCGGTGGCATGGTAAAGGTATTGCCACAAGAATTGACGAAATTCGTACCAATCAAAAGGAGATGACTGAATGAAAAAGGTTGTGTTACTAACAACAGGTGGAACCATTGCAAGTACAGAGAACGAAGCAGGGAAATTAGTAGCAGGTGAACTAACAGGTGAGGAGCTCGCTAATTTGTGTAATCTGCCAAACGATATTCATGTCACCGTTCGCTCTATGCTACAAAAGCCAAGCGTCCACATTACATTAGATGATTGGCTTGAGCTAAAAAAAGAGGTGGAAGATGCCTTTCTTGATGAAGAAGTGTCGGGTGTTGTAGTTACTCATGGAACGGATACATTAGAGGAGACGGCATATTTTCTGGATTTAGTGATACAAGACGTGCGTCCGGTTATTGTAACAGGCTCACAACGTGGTCCAGAACAGTTAGGAAGCGACGCGTTTATTAATTTGCGTCATGCCATCTATGCTGCTTGTCATGAATCACTTAGAGATGTGGGTACAGTTGTGGTGTTTAATGAACGCCTATTCGCAGCGCGATATGTAAAAAAAGAACATGCATCAAACATTCAAGGGTTTAATGCCTTTGGATTCGGTTATTTAGGTATTATCGATAATGATACAATCTTTATGTACCAAAAGCCGTTAAACCGCCGTACATATTCAATTGAGCATGCATTGCCTAAGGTCGCTATTCTAAAAATATATTTAGGAATGGACTCATCCATTTTAGAAAGTGTCGTTACTCATTCTGATGCAATTGTACTTGAAGGTGTTGGCCGGGGTCAGGTTCCACCTAACCTCGTACCTATGTTAAGTAAAGCATTACAACAAGATAAACATATCATCATGACAACGTCCTCTGAAGAAGGAAAGGTATATCCAACCTATGAATATGCGGGCAGTGCCCATGATTTAGAGCAACGAGGCGTAATTTTAGGGTCGGATTATGATAGTAAGAAAGCACGTATTAAAACAATGGTGCTAATGGCCTCAAAACAGGATGTCGCACAAGGTTTCTTGAATTAATGGCTTTTTCTTGTCAAGTATGGGATAGAGGAATATAATGGATTTACTGAATGCGATGAACAGCACCTTTCTTGATGAAGACTTGGCAAGTGGGTAATCTGTACGTCGGAAAGGCAGGTCGTAGATGTTTTCGTTGCTAACGGCTGCAATAGCACCTGCAATCGGACTGCTAACTTACTTTTATCTTAAAACGGATTATCGTCGTGCGATATATGGAACCATTATCCGAACCTTTTTAATGGGATTCTTGTTAGTGTTTCCTGTTATGGTTTTACAGTTTGCGTTTATTGAAGAGAATGTTTTTCCTTTCGAATGGCAACAGGCTCTTATTCTGTACGGTTTTACTGAGGAGTTCTTTAAATGGTTTGTTCTCTATATTTTTGCTTACCAATTAGGAACGATTAACAGACGGAATGATGGCATTGTATACGGAGTATCACTGTCGCTTGGTTTTGCAACCATGGAAAATATCCTTTATTTGATTGCGCACGGTATTGAGACGGCGATCGGACGAGCATTGTTACCAGTCTCGAGTCATGCACTTTTTGGAATAATCATGGGGTATTATTTAAGTCATGCAAAGCTTTCACCAAGCCATAAAAAAAAGTATCTGAGCTATTCATTATGGATCCCAGTGTTCTTACATAGTTTGTATGACTACATTGTGTATTTGTTTAATCATTATGTGTTTTTTGGATTAATTCCTTTTATGCTGATGCTATGGGCTTTCGCCATCTATAAAATGAAACTCGCTCGAAGGCTTGATCAACAATCACCACGAATAAGGAGGAATTAAATCATGCAAGGCGAACGATATAGAGTTGTTATTAGATGCCCACTTTGTCGGGAAAAATATATTCTTCGAGGTCATAAAAATGAGTTTGGAGAATATGAAACGGGTTTTAAACGCTGTGTTTGTGGTAATGAAGATCAACTTCAGATTGAAGCCACACTAGAAACATAGAATTAAGGCTTGCGTTTTAAACAGTTATCATGTATGTTTAAGTGAATATTCATAATTTAACATGTATTCTTATCAAGAGAGATGGAGGGAAAGGCCCTGCGAAGTCTCAGCAACCAGCCTGCTTGGGCAAGGTGCTAAATCCGGCAGTGTATACTGCTAAGATAAGAGAAAGCTTATATGGAATTAATAAGCGCCTTTCTCTTATCTTTGAGAAAGGCGCTTTTTTCTATTTAAATGATATCTAGGGGGAACGATCAAAAATGAGTGATAAAACGTTAGAAACAAAGTTAGTTCAAATTGGAAATCGAAAAGACAATCGAACAGGAGCTGTGAACGCACCTGTCTACTTTTCCACAGCTTACAGGCATACAGGAATAGGTGAATCAACCGGATATGATTATGCAAGAACAGGAAACCCAACAAGAGAGATCTTAGAACAAGCTATCGCTGAGCTAGAGGTAGGGGACCAAGGGTTTGCGTGTAGCTCGGGAATGGCTGCTGTTCAAACAGTCTTGTCTATCTTTAAAAGTGGGGATGAAATTGTCGCTTCAAAAGATCTGTACGGAGGAACCTATCGATTGTTTGAAGAGGGGTGGAATCATTGGGGCATCACATTCCACTATTCTGATCCTCGTGATATAAAGACCTTTGAAGAAGCAATCACACCTGGAACAAAAGCGTTATTCATTGAAACACCAACAAACCCACTTATGCAAGAAGCTTCAATTCCTGAGCTAGCTAAGCTTGCAGAGAAATATAATCTGCTGCTTATCGTGGATAATACGTTTTACACACCAATCATACAACAACCTATTAAACTCGGAGCCGATATCGTCATTCACAGTGCTTCAAAGTACATAAGTGGTCACAATGACGTGATTGCAGGTTTAATTGTATCAAAAGGCAAAGAGCTTTCAGCGAAAATCGGATATTTTCATAATGGAATTGGTGCAACATTATCAGCGTTTGATTCCTGGCTTGTGATTCGCGGCATGAAAACTTTAGCATTACGTATGGAAAAGCATGAACAAAATGCAAAAGAGTTAGTGCAGTTCTTAGAAGAATCAAGTGTTGTAGAAGACGTGTTATACCCTGGAAGAGGTGGAATGATTTCCTTTAGAGTTGGTAGTGAGGATTGGATTAATCCGATTCTTCAAAATCTTACACTTATTTCATTTGCAGAAAGCTTAGGTGGCGTTGAAAGCTTAATGACCTATCCGGCTACACAAACTCACGCTGATATTCCAGAAGAAATAAGAATGGCAAATGGCGTAGATAATCGTTTACTTCGTTTTTCAGTTGGAATTGAACGAGCTGAGGATTTAATAGAGGACTTAAACCAAGCATTTTCCAAGTTGTAGGATGATTCACTATTAAAGTGGGGGGAGATTTAAGTGGAGTTGTTAGAGCGCCTTAAAAAGGATGTATTAGTAGGTGACGGAGCGATGGGAACGCTCTTGTACGAACGCGGAATCGAACAACAATGCTTTGAAGAGGTGAACCTCAGCCACCCGGAGGAGATTATCTCCATTCATACAGAGTATCTTCTAGCAGGTGCAGATGTCATTCAAACAAACACATATGCTGCAAATAGACTGAAGCTTGGAAAATATGGACTCGAGGATAAAACAGCAGAAATTAATCGCCGTGCCGTTGCTTTAGCAAAGCAAGCGGCGGAGAATCGAGCATTTGTGGTTGGCACGGTTGGTGGGGTCCGGAGATTTCAAATGGAAGAATCTACGATCCGTGAAATTGAGCAAGCACTAACTGAACAAATCATTGTCTTAATTGATGAAGGGGTAGATGGTCTTTTATTTGAGACATTTTATGATTTAGAAGAAGCGCTACTTGTTACATCAATTGCTAAAAAGCATAGCTCATTGCCGGTTATCATGAACATTAGTTTAGGAGATATTGGTGTGATGAGTGGAGGGATTCATGCTGCCACAGCTTTTGAACAGTTGACGTCGGCAGGTGCGGACATTGTTGGCCTCAATTGCCGAATGGGTCCCGCACATATGCTCAGATCCTTTGAAGAAATTCCAATTCCAATCGACCATGTTTTGGCTGTATATCCAAATGCCAGTTTACCCGACTACCGCGATGGGCGTTTTTTCTATTCATCAAATCCTGATTACTTTGCTGCGATGACTGACAAATTTATTGATCAAGGCGTACGCCTGATCGGTGGATGCTGTGGAACAACGCCTGAACACATTAAAGCAATCGCCGAATCTGCACGCTCACGAGTTCCGGTTTATGAGAAAAAGCTTAAAGTTGCTATTCGCAAGCCGCTCGTATCAGATCGTCCAGCCAGAAAAGAAGAGAAGTTAACAGAGATCGTAAAGAATCGTTCTTCCATTATTGTTGAATTAGATCCTCCTAAAAAATTAAATGTCTCAAAATTTATGCAAGGTGCAAAAGCATTAAAAGAAGCAGGCATTGATGCATTAACTCTTGCAGATAACTCACTTGCGTCACCAAGAGTTGATAATTTAGCGCTTGGCACAATGGTAAAAGAACAGATTAGAGCAAGACCTCTAGTTCATCTAACATGCCGCGACCGGAACTTGATCGGCCTCCAATCGCACCTTATGGGCTTACATACATTAGGGTTGCATGATGTATTAACGATTACGGGCGATCCAACAAAAATTGGTGACTTCCCTGGAGCTAGTTCCGTTTACGATTTAGCGTCTTATCAATTAATATCGATGATCAAGCAGTTAAATGAAGGGATATCTTTCTCAGGAAAAGAATTGGGAGAGAAAGCGGACTTCACTGTAGGTGCGGCCTTTAATCCAAATGTAAAATACATTGATAAAGCTGTTAAACGATTAGAAAAGAAAATCGAAAGTGGTGCTGATTACTTTATGAGTCAGCCCGTCTATGATATCAATCAGCTTAAAGCGATTTATGATGAAACAAAACATCTAGATCAACCGATCTATATAGGCATTATGCCGATTGTTAGTTCGAGAAATGCTGAGTTTCTTCATAATGAAGTGCCTGGTATTAAACTTACATCAGGTATTCGAGAAGTCATGGCAAGACACGAAGGAGATTCAGAATCTTCAAAACGCGAAGGGCTTGCTATAGCAAAAGAACTTGTTGATGCAGCATGTGAATATTTTAATGGAATTTATTTAATCACTCCATTCATGCATTACGACTTAACCGTTACCTTATCTGAGTATATTAAAGAACGGACAGATGTGATCAAACAATCTAATTAATTGAGTAAGACGGATGTTCCATCATTGGAGCATCCGTTTTTTTCATGTTTAAAACATTTGTCTTTTAAAAACAAATGAATAAAACCATTTTTCCAACAAAGACTAAACTCACGCAGAAATATTTAGCGGATAAATGTAATAGGAGGGAAAAAACAAATGAGCAAGTTTAAGCAGTCAATGTGTTCAAGATGTATTTTATTCACTCTCATAGCAGCACTTTGCTTACCTTTCGTCATAAGTGAAGAAGCTTTAGCCTTCTCAGAACGAGTGATTCAAAAAGGATCAACTGGGGATGATGTGGTAGAGCTTCAAGCACGGTTACAGTACAACGGTTTTTATACAGGGAAAATTGATGGAGTTTATGGATGGGGAACGTATTGGGCCGTTCGTAACTTCCAAGAGGATTTTGGAATGGATGTCGATGGACTAGTCGGCGACAAAATGAAAACGAGACTAGCAAAAGCAACAAAATATGATGAAGGCTTTGTCCAAAACGCCTTAAAAGAAGGAAGAAAATTCTCGCATTATGGTGGAACACCAAAAGAAAAGCAGCAAGGCCCTAAGGGAAGTGCAAAGGGTGGAGCTAAGAATGGTGCTTCCAAAGGTGGATCAGGCAGTAATGGTTCAGGTGGTAACGTAAGTCAACCACAAGCTCCGTCAAATCAAGGAGGAGGCGGAACAAATGAAGGGACTGGCGGAGATGAACAACCTCAAAAGCCTGAGAACGACCAGCCGACAATTGAAAAAGCGAATAATGTTCCATCAGGATATTCAGACAATGACATTCGCCTAATGGCTCAAGCCGTTTATGGTGAAGCACGTGGAGAACCATATGTCGGTCAAGTAGCTGTTGCTGCTGTTATCGTAAACCGGATAAACAGTGCAACTTTTCCGAACACAGTCTCAGAAGTTATTTTCGAACCAAGAGCCTTTACAGCAGTAGCTGACGGTCAAATTTACAATGAACCTAATGAACAAGCCAGAAAAGCGGTAATTGATGCATTAAATGGTCAAGATCCGACCGGAAATGCCATTTATTACTTTAATCCGGAAACCGCTACTTCTGATTGGATCTGGTCACGTGAACAAATTAAACAAATAGGTAAGCATATCTTTTGTTATTAGTTAATGGAGGTGTGAGGATTTGATACGGAATATACTTATTGGAATAGCTGTCGCGGCCGTCATTGGAACAGGCGTGTGGGGCTATCAACAGAAATCAGAAGGCGACGAACTTAGAATTCAGGCAGAAAATAACTACCAACGAGCATTTCATGATCTAACCTTTAACCTAGATCAGATTGAGGATGAACTAGGTAAAACACTTGCTATGAATACAAGAAGGCAGTTAACACCATCTCTTGCTGAAGTATGGCGTATAACAAGCTTAGCACAGAAAAACCTAGCACAATTACCTATGCAAAATGTAAAGACAAGTGATACGGAAGAATTCCTTTACAAAATTGGTGACTTTAGCTACCGTACATCTGTGCGTGATTTAGACAAAGAGCCATTAACAGAAAAGGAATATCAGACGTTAACCGATCTGCACAAGCATGCAGGTGAAATCCGCCAAAGTATGCGTAGCTTGCAGGCGCAAGCGATGAATAACAAGCATCGTTGGGTGGATGAGAGTGCGAATGAAAATGCTCCACAAGGAGAGGAAAGTGTTCCGGGTCAATTTGAACTGATGAATAAGTCAGTTGAAGGATTTAGTGAAGTCGATTGGGGAGCGAGTAAAGACTCCATTCGTAATATCAACGGTGAGCTTAAAAAGGCACTAACAGGAAAAGAAGTGAGTGAAAAAGAAGCTCAGGACATTGGTAGAAGCTATGCTGGTGTTGGAAAAGAATCAAACGTTGATATTACTGAGACAGGGAAAGGGTTAGAGTATCCGGCTTATACTCTCGTCATCGATGATCCAGATCATAAAGCGAATTATTATATGGACATAAGTATAAATGGTGGAGAGCCCATTTGGTTTATGCAGGAACGTGAGATTGGTGAACAAACGATTGGACTAAACGAGGCTACTGAGAAAGCAAGCAATTTCTTAGAGCAACACGGAAAAGAAAACATGGAGTTAATTGATAGTACACAGTACGATTCTGTTGGAGTCTTTGAATATGTGTATAAACAAGATGATGTTAGAATTTATCCGGACTCTATATTGATTGGCGTAGCGTTAGATAACGGGGATGTTGTCAGCTACGAATCAAAAGGATACATTATCAATCATCAGAAGAATCGTGATATCGCAGAGCCAAAGTTAAGTCGTGAGGAAGCCCAGACAAAAGTAAATCCCAAAGTGAAGATTATGGAAGAACACATTGGAGTCATTAAGAACAATATTAATGAAGAAGTACTTTGTTATGAATTTCTTGGTGTACTAGATGATGATACGTATCGTATTTTCATCAACGCTGAAGATGGGCAGGAAGAAAAAGTAGAACGTCTGATTCAATCAGAGCCTGTTTTCCAATAAAGCACGTAGGACCTAAAAGCGAAAACATTGCTTTTAGGTCCTTCATTTTTGCATTGGGATATTCGTTTCATACCTTGCCATTTTGTCAGATCATGCGATAATAAAAGGAAAAAGATAGAGAGAGGATGGCGAACGTGTGGAAGTAG
Organism: Alkalihalobacillus sp. FSL W8-0930; assembly: GCA_037965595.1. Lineage (NCBI taxonomy): Bacteria > Bacillati > Bacillota > Bacilli > Caryophanales > Bacillaceae > Alkalihalobacillus > Alkalihalobacillus sp. FSL W8-0930. The sequence continues at coordinate 1,718,606 of CP150183.1, forward strand.
GAATGACGTTATATCTTGAGGCAAAACATCAAGAAATGGAAAAACCGGTACCGGTTTATCGCTGTCGAGTGGTTGATCTGGAAGAAGGACGGATTATGATTGATTATCCTATCAATGAGACAACAAAGAAACCGGCATTTTTCTATGATGGTACGCAATTTAAAGCGTGGTGGGTAGCCAAAGAAAATGCAGTGTATTCGTTTGAAGCGACAATTTTAGGACGTAAGAAATCAGAGATCCCTATTTTAATTCTGAATCAGCCGCTGCCAGATCAAGTGATTAAATTACAGAGAAGGGAATATGTCAGAATCTCTGCAAGAGCAGATGTTGCTGTTCATCCATTCCATACAGATTATTATCCGTTTGCCTCAACTACAATTGACATTAGCGGTGGCGGTTGTGCCATCACGCTGCCACGTAATTACCAATGCCCACCTATAGGTGAAATGGTTATGCTCTATTTAGTGTTACATCGCCCTTCTGGTACAGTTGATTATCTTCAAGTGAAGGCTGATATTGTTCGAGTCATACAGCCGTCTGAACATTCACAGGAACGTCTTTCGTTTGAATTTCTTCAACTTGCTAAGCGGGATCGAGAAAAAATAATGACGTATATTTTTGAAAAACAACTAATGGAAAAAAAGAAAATGAAGCTTTAGGGACTGGATTTTCATTAGACCACTATCTTCATCTATGCTACACTTAAAGGGAAGATATCCGTTTAAATAGCGGTTTTTAGAAAGTACGAACAGATGATATGTGTTGTGAAATAATATGAGGTGTAAGAAATGAGTGATTCGGTGAATATTGCCATTGATGGGCCTGCTGGTGCTGGAAAGAGTACAGTAGCAAAGTTAGTTTCAGAAGAATTAGGGTTTCTGTATATTGATACAGGAGCTATGTATCGAGCGTTAACGTTTGCTGCATTAAGAGAAGATGTTAATATGAACAGTGAGAGCGAACTTAGCCATTTACTTAGTAACTGCCACATACAATTAGTTGTAAATGCTGAGGGCGCAAGTGTTCTTCTTAACGATCAAGATGTGACAAAAGACATCAGATCTCCTGAAGTCAATCAGAATGTTTCTCTCGTTTCAAGCTGGGAAGCTGTACGTGTTGAAATGGTAGAGCGTCAACGCCAACTTGCTCAAAAAACGCATAGCGTATTAGATGGCAGAGATATTGGAACCTATGTTCTTCCAAATGCTCAATTAAAAGTGTTTTTAACTGCGTCTGTATCAGAACGAGCACGTAGACGTCACGAAGAACAGCTTAAAAAAGGGATGCCTTCTGATTACGAACAACTTAAAATCGACATTGCCAGACGTGATGAGCTTGATTCAACAAGAGCATTTGCCCCGCTAAAAAAAGCGGAGGATGCAATTGAGATTGATACGACCACTTTATCCATTTCAGAAGTTGCCCAAGCTATTACTGATTTAGCGAAGGAGCGAACAAGCTAAATGGGATTATACCAATTTGGTCAGTTTGTTTGTCGAACGTATTTATCGACACTTTATAAAATTGAAATTGAAGGTAAAGAGAACATTCCTGAGCAGGGTGGAGTGTTACTATGTTGTAATCATATTAGTAATTTTGATCCACCGTTTCTTGGAGCTTACATTAAACGCCCTACACGATATATGGCTAAGCAGGAGCTTTTTGAAAAACCAATCCTAAAGCAATTATTACCTAAGCTTGGTGCATTTCCGGTTAAGCGTGGTGGAGCTGATAAGCAAACATTACGCAAAGGAATGAACTACTTAAATGATCAAGAAATTTTAGGATTATTTCCTGAAGGAACAAGAAGTAAAGATGGCAAGCTTGGAAAAGGTTTGGCTGGTGCAGGTTTCTTTGCATTAAAAACGGATGCGGTTGTGATTCCATGTGCAATTATTGGAACGTACAAGCGCGGGAAACGTTTAAAGCTTGTTTATGGAAAACCGTTAGACCTAACCCAACAACGAGAAACCAAAGCAAGCTCAGGAGAAGTCACAGAACTGATTATGAGTGAAATTCAAGCATTATTAGATACGCATAACCAACCTCACGATTAAAATGCTTTCACTTTAGCTGAAAGTTTTTTATAAATATAGTTTCATTACCACTGTTAGTTGGTGGGTACTGAAGGAGGCAAATGTCAATGATTGAAGATATGAATAATGAAGTATCAGAACTGAAATCATTTTCTGTAGGAGACATTGTGACTGGTAAGGTAACAAAGGTTGAAGAGAAACAAGCCTTTGTTGATGTTGGCTTTAAAGTAGATGGGATTTTACCGATTAGTGAACTATCTAGCCTACACATTGAAACCGTAAGTGATGTTCTAGCAGTTGATGATGAACTGGAGCTCAAAATTCAAAAAGTCACTGATGAAGAGTTGGTCCTTTCTAAGCGAGCTGTACAGGCTGAAAAGGCATGGGAACGACTTCAAGACGCCTATTCTTCAGGGGAAATTATTGAGGCTGAAGTAGCTGATGTTGTAAAGGGTGGACTTGTAGTAGATGTAGGCGTTCGTGGATTCATTCCAGCATCTCTTGTCGAACGTCACTTTGTTGAAGATTTCTCTGACTACAAAGGTCAGACACTTCGATTAAAAGTTGTGGAGCTTGATCGTGAGCACAATAAACTCATTCTTTCACAACGTGCTGTTCTTGATGAAGAAGTTGAAACAAATAAACGCCAGGTTCTTGATTCATTAAAGGCGGGAGACACAGTTGAGGGAACCGTTCAACGCTTAACAAACTTCGGTGCCTTTGTTGATGTAGGAGGCGTAGATGGCCTTGTACACATTTCTCAATTAGCGCATCATCGTGTGGAGAGCCCATCTGAGATTGTCTCTGAAGGTCAGAGTGTCAGGGTGAAAATTCTTTCTGTTGATACAAACAGTGAGCGTGTCTCTTTATCTATTAAAGATACAGAACCGGGACCGTGGGAAAAAGTAGCCGAGCAATTTTCTGTAGGTGACGTGGTAGATGGAACAGTCAAACGACTTGTATCCTTTGGTGCCTTTGTTGAAATTGCTGCAGGAATCGAAGGTCTGGTTCATATTTCACAAATTGCAAACCGTCACATCGGTACGCCAAGTGAAGTATTATCTGAAGGAGAAACCGTACAAGTAAAAGTACTTGAAGTAAGTGCTCAGGACAAACGTGTTTCTTTAAGTATCAGAGAATTGCTTGAAGATGAAGATGGTAGTCAGCATTATGCTCAATATGAAAAATCTCGAGAAGAAGATTCTGGTGGGTTTTCATTAGGAGATATGATTGGCGATCAGTTAAAAAAGTATAAATAAGTGTTAGTAGGGAGTAGCGCACATATTATTTAATATGTGCGCTACTTTTCTATGCTTTTCCTCTCTTAGATAGGTTTAGTGTCTACCATTTCTGCCCATACTAGCTTATGAAACTAGGGGGGAGAAACCAAATGGAAGGTTTAGGTATGTTTTGGTTAAGCTGGGTTGCGTGGATTATCGTCACGTTTTTAATGCCAAAGTCACAAAAAAGAACGATGATTGCGGGTTTTATTCTACTTTTTATTATCATGTATGCCATTCAGGTTCCCCTACCCAAAGGGATCATTAATCTAGGCTTTGTTTGGCTAGCCTTAGGGTGTTACTGGATGTTTCATACACAAGTTAGAAAACGGTTATTTCTTTCATTTATGTTTGGATGGTTTATTGCGGCAGTCTATGCAGGGTTTTCGTTATGGGCTATGTTTGATCCAATCATTGTTATTGTCCAAAAGGAATGGATGATGGCTAGTATTCTTTTTCTTTTATCGATATTATTGATGAAAAACGCCTTGTTACGGGTGACGATTGTTACACTAGGTATGATTCATGGTGAAGTGTTGACACACCTTGTAACAGCAAATATATGGGGGCTTTTTGAGATTGGAAGTGGTTTATTTTTTGATGGTTTGGCTTTAAGTCTGATCATACTTGGCGTTCATATTCTTCTGCAACAAATCCTTGGAGTTTTGCAAGATGCGACAGAGAAATGGCGAAGTGCAACAGAGAGCCTATAAAACCTTTTCTGATAGGGTCGACAAGCACCGTTAGATTTAGTAAGATGAGTAAGTTAGAAACGGCAAAGAATGCACTTATAAAGGTGTGAGCTCGTGTCGTTTTTTCGTATGAACAATGACTGTCTCCTTTTATTGTGAAAGGATCAGCATTTTAGAGAAAGGTTGTGGCGCTATGACTAAACCAGTTGTGGCCATTGTAGGGCGTCCTAACGTCGGAAAATCTACAATTTTTAATCGTATTGTTGGAGAAAGAGTTGCGATTGTGGAAGACATTCCTGGTGTAACTCGTGATCGTATCTATAGTCAAGGTGAATGGCTAGATACAGAGTTCCAGGTGATCGATACAGGCGGAATTGAAATTGGAGACGAGCCATTGCTTGTGCAAATGCGTGCTCAGGCAGAGCTTGCTATTAAAGAATCCGACGTCATTATCTTTATGGTAAATGGACGTGAAGGCATTACTAATGCAGATCAGGAAGTAGCCAAGCTATTGTTCCGATCTAAAAAACCAGTTGTTCTTGCAGTGAATAAAATTGATAACGTGGACATGCAACAGCATCTGTATGAATTTTATTCATTAGGAATGGGAGAACCGTTTGGTATTTCTGGCTCACACGGACTTGGTCTTGGTGACTTATTAGATGAGGTAAAAAGCCATTTCCCAGATCAGGAAGAGGAAGAGTATGATCCTGATACGATCCGTATTGCATTAATTGGTCGTCCGAATGTAGGTAAATCTTCATTAGTAAATGGAATGCTTGGAGAAGACCGAGTGATTGTAAGTGACATTGCCGGTACAACTCGTGATGCGATTGATACACCGTTCACTAAAGATGACCAGGATTATGTGGTTATTGATACAGCGGGTATGCGTAAACGTGGAAAGGTGTACGAGACGACAGAAAAGTACAGTGTCCTTCGAGCACTTAAGGCAATTGAGAGAGCGGATGTTGTCTTAGTCGTATTAAATGCAGAAGAAGGCATCATTGAGCAAGATAAAAAGATTGCTGGGTATGCGCATGAAGCGGGACGAGCGATTTTGTTTGTCGTGAATAAATGGGATGCGGTTCCTGGTAAAGACGATAAAACAATGCAGAACTTCGAGCGTAAGATTCGCGAAGAATTCCTGTTCTTAACGTATGCCCCTATTTTATTCCTATCTGCTTTAACTCGTCAACGGATGCAGCATTTGTTGCCGCTTGTTAACAAAGTAGCAGAGAATCATACACTTCGAGTGGCTACTCATGTATTAAATGACATGGTAATGGATGCCGTTGTTATGAATCCAACACCAACAGACAAAGGAAAACGCTTGAAGATTAATTATGTGACTCAAGTAGCTGTAGGACCACCAACATTTGTTTTCTTTGTGAACGAACCAGAATTAATGCACTTTTCGTATCAACGTTTCTTAGAGAATCGTTTGCGTGCAACGTTTGAATTAGAGGGCACACCTGTGAAAATCATTGCCCGTAAAAAGAATGATTAACATTTTGACAATGGGAGGAGAACATTTATGGAAATAGGCCTTTTGGTTTCCATACTTATTGGTTATTTACTTGGGTCTATTAGCTTTAGCTATCTCATTGGTCGTAAGTTACTAAAGCTAGATATTCGCACAATGGGGAGTGGGAATGCAGGGGCTACAAACACACTAAGAGTGATGGGGAAAGGCCCAGCCATCTCTGTTTTAGTGTTAGATATTGCAAAGGGTATTGCTGCTGTTTGGATCGGCGTATGGCTGGGCGCTGGCAATGCGTGGGTACCTGCATTAGCAGGTCTCGCCGCAATTCTTGGTCATAATTGGCCCATTTACTTTGGATTTCGAGGTGGAAAGGGTGTAGCAACCACAATAGGTGTCATTGCCACCCTTGTATTAATTCCTGCACTAACTGCAGGAGTCATTGCGATTCTAAGTATTGTGTTTACGCGTTATGTATCACTTGGGTCTTTGTTATTTGTTGGACTAACTCCACTTACTACATGGATATTTATGGATGTATTTTCGATACCGATTGAATTCTTTTATTTAACATTAGCAGTAGCACTTTTATCTTTTTGGAAGCATCGTACAAATATAAAACGATTAACAACAGGTACAGAGAACAAACTAGGTTCAAAAAAAGGTGCATAAAACGCGTGGGATAAGGGGTTGATTCATATGACTACGATTGCTGTGGTAGGATCCGGTAGCTGGGGTACAGCACTTGGAATGGTTTTGGCTGATAACGGACACGAAGTTCGTATGTGGGCTAGACGTGCTGAACAGATTGAAGAGATGAATACTAAAAAAACAAATCATAAATATTTGCCAGACGTTGCACTTCCAGAGCGTATGGTTGGCTTTACAAGTTTAGAGGAAGCTGTTCAACCTGTAGAAGTCGTTGTGCTGGCTGTACCGGTAAAAGCGATTCGTGAAGAAACAAAAAGACTACTTGCAATCGCAACCCGACCGCTTACGATTATTCACGTAAGTAAGGGGATTGAACCAGGAACACAAAAAAGGGTCTCAGAAATGATTGAAGAAGAGGCCGATGGTCATACTAATCTTCACTCTGTTGTTGTCTTATCCGGTCCTAGTCACGCGGAAGAGGTAAGCCGTCGTCAGCCTACAACGGTTACGGTTTCTTCAACGAATCTTGAGGCAGCTCAATATGCACAGGATTTATTTATGAACCAGCATTTTCGAGTGTATACTCACTCAGACTTAGTTGGCGTTGAGCTTGGAGGCGCGTTAAAGAATATTATTGCGCTTGTATGTGGTGTAACAAATGGACTAGGCTACGGTGACAATACAAAAGCTGCTATTATGACGAGAGGACTCGCTGAGATTACTCGTATGGGAGTAAAACTTGGTGCAGATCCATTAACGTTCTCGGGATTATCAGGACTTGGTGATTTAATTGTTACATGTACTAGTGTACATTCAAGAAACTTCCGTGCAGGCAGACTTATTGGACAAGGTCTATCACTTGATGATGTGTTAGAACAAATGGGTATGGCTGTTGAAGGAGTTAGAACCACACAAGCCGCATTTGAAATGGCTAATCGTTTTGAAGTGGAGATGCCAATTACAAGTGCGATTTATCATGTTCTCTTTAATGGAGTAAAGCCAGAAGATGCAGCTGGTGAGTTAATGGGCCGTGTGAAAAAACACGAGGAAGAAAAATTAACGGACTAACATGTTCTAGGCATTTAACATGCACCATCTTTCTCCGTACGCATACGATATGTTGATACTACGTACGGAGGAGGAGAGAGCACATGACTCAAAACCGAGATTCATCGTTCTTTGACCAGATTCAAAAGAATACGAAGGTTCGACCTGATGAACTATTAAAACTAGCAAACTCTGTAAGCAAATCAAACTTAAAAGATGAAGCAACTGTTCGTCAATTAATTCATCAAGTGTCTCAGCTAGCAGGTAAACCCGTTTCAAAAGAAAAAGAAGATCAGCTTGTTCAGGCCATTATTAAAAACAACGTACCTGCTGATTTTGCTTCCCTTTCAAAAATGTTTAATAAAAAATAGCACTCCGTTAGGCATATGCTCGAGCACAACCATGAGTCGTGCATATACTTGTAAGGAACACAAATATAGGGCTAACACATTAGGGTTTTGTCATGAGTCGGAGAAAGGCCCCACTTTCTCCGATTTAATTAATAACGTGGACAAGCTTAAGTGAAGTCTACCTAGGAGGAAAAGAATGTCTCAAGCCATGCTTCATATGTACATCTCTTTTGCTGGAATGATTTTGATGTTTGTTTCTGCTGGACTCGCTCTTTTTAGTCGAACGAAATTAAAGGGAATCATTCAAAAGCTTGTTTTGTCCATTTCATTTATTTGTTTAATGGTTTCCGGAATTATTGTTTTTTATATTGTAGTAGGGGGACCAACTTCAAGCTAAGGAGGAGGTACATGATGAAACAACTTTTGAAAGCGTTGTTTTTGGGGAGTCTCCTTTTACTTACAGGGTGCTTTTATCCCCAAAATGAGCGACAAGCTTCTAAAGCAGCTTATTTGGATCAATTGGCTTCGGTTCAATCAGCTGTTGACTCGTTTCAAGAGGATACGGCTGTCCTGCCAATCCAAACCTTTGATGAACATACACCTACATATCAACGCTACGTCATTGACTTTAGACAACTAGTGCCAAGGTATATGCAGGAGCCACCAGGTACTGCCTTTGAAAATGGGGGAATGTATCAATACACACTTGTTAATGTTGAAGAGAATCCAACCGTTAAACTAATTGATTTAAACTCGTTGAAGACCATTCAAGAACTAACAAGTCGATTGAATAACTATCGGTCACAGCATACATATGCACCTGTTAAAGACATTGCGGCAGATGGACTATTCGAAATTGACTTTGAAAAGCTATCATACAAAGAAGAACCGGTGATTATAAGCCCTTATTCTGGTAACAGTCTTCCTTTTCTTTACTCAAATACAGGTGAGCTTGTCATTGATTATGCCAGTGATATTAATATACGCCTTAATGATCTGGATGAAGTGAATACAGATGAGGATTTGCGTCCGTTGTTATATGAGGAAGCTCCGTTTGTTCCATTTCATTCGGTACCTTATACATTGTCTGAATCAGGAGAACCTGAGCTAAATCCATCGTTTGAAGCCGAAGAAAATAATTAAATAGAAAATGTTCTATTTCGCCCCTCCATTAGATATATATACGGTAATGGAAGGGGCATTTTTTTGTTGGTCGGGCTCCCCTTCCCGAAAAAGAGTGGACCGTTTAAGTGGAAATCCAAAAAGTAGATCATATTTTTGGGACAACGCTCATAGCATGAACTATGTGAGGATTTCAAGCGCAAATGGGAGCACTCTTATATTGAAATGATCGGGAGGGGATCACGTGGAAAAAGTCGACATCTTTAAGGATATTGCAGAACGCACAGGCGGAGACATTTATCTAGGTGTAGTTGGTGCCGTTCGTACAGGTAAATCGACGTTTATTAAGAAATTTATGGAGCTTGTTGTTTTGCCGAATATTGAAAATGAGTCAGAGAAAGTAAGGGCTCAGGATGAACTGCCACAATCGGCAGCAGGAAAGACCATCATGACTACAGAACCGAAGTTTGTCCCAAATCAAGCGGTCTCCATCCATGTTGGTGATGGATTAGATGTAAATATTCGCTTAGTGGATTGTGTTGGATACGCTGTACCCGGTGCCAAGGGATACGAGGATGAGAATGGCCCTAGAATGATTAACACGCCTTGGTATGAAGAACCGATTCCTTTTCAAGAGGCTGCTGAAATTGGAACGCGTAAAGTCATTCAAGAACACTCAACACTTGGTGTAGTCATTACGAGTGACGGAACCATTGGAGACATTCCACGTTACGATTATGTTGAATCCGAAACTAGAGTGATTGAAGAGTTAAAAGAAGTTGGTAAACCATTTATCATGGTTGTAAACAGTGTGAGACCTTACCACCCGGAAACGGAAAAGCTTCGCGCTCAATTAGCCGAAGAACATGACATTCCAGTCTTATCAATGAGTATTGAAAGCATGACTGATCAGGATATTCAGAATGTGCTGCGTGAAGTGTTGTTTGAATTCCCAGTTCATGAGGTAAATGTCAATCTTCCAAGCTGGGTCATGGTTCTTCATCAAGACCATTGGCTGCGCCAAAGCTATGAGGAATCCGTTCGTGAAACAGTTAAAGACATAAAGAGATTACGAGATGTAGACCGGGTGGTTGGTCATTTTACGGAATTTGACTTTATTGATGACGCTAGACTTGCGGGTATTGAAATGGGTCATGGTATAGCAGAAATTGATCTTTATGCACCAGATACTCTTTATGATGAAGTGCTAAAAGAGGTTGTCGGTGTAGAAATTCGTGGAAAAGACCATTTGCTATCATTGATGCAGGAATTTGCACATGCGAAGTCAGAGTATGATCAAGTTTCAGATGCGCTTCAAATGGTCAAACAAACAGGATATGGGATTGCCGCTCCGGCATTATCTGATATGAGCCTCGATGAGCCAGAAATCATCCGTCAGGGCGCACGATTTGGCGTCAGGTTAAAAGCTGTTGCCCCCTCTATTCATATGATTAAGGTTGACGTTGAATCTGAATTTGCCCCGATTATCGGTACAGAAAAGCAAAGTGAGGAGCTCGTCAGATATTTAATGCAGGATTTTGAAGAAAATCCACTGTCTATCTGGAATTCAGACATTTTTGGTCGCTCCTTAAATTCAATCGTTCGAGAAGGGATTTCTGCGAAGCTATCACTCATGCCTGAGAATGCTCGTTACAAATTAAAAGAAACACTTGAACGAATTATTAACGAAGGTTCAGGTGGACTGATTGCGATCATCCTATAACGTTGAAAAGGAACTCTTTAAAGAGTTCCTTTTTGCTTTTGTTAAGCCAAATATGCTAAGATTTACAGCAGAATAGCGTTTAAACGGGCGTCGTTTAAGCAGAGTCAGGAGCGATTAAGATGGGTAACGAAAAAGATTATATTGTCATTAAAGCAAAAGAGAACGGAGTAACAGTGATTGGTCTTACACGTGGAACAGATACAAGGTTTCATCACTCCGAAAAGCTAGATAAAGGGGAAGTATTAGTAGCTCAGTTTACTGATCATACGTCTGCCATTAAAGTACGAGGCAAAGCGGAGATTCAAACCACTCATGGCGATGTTACCTCAGGGCAAGAAGACTAATAGAAAAGCTCGATAGGTAAAGTCGGGTCATGCATGGTTGGGACATAAAGACTATGCTATACTGAAATTATGAATTTGTTATACACTGGAGGATATATACATGGTGAATCCCAGCCACCTAGCCAAAGAAGTAACAGCAATTATAGAGAAATTTAACCAACTCACTTATCATCCCTATATAGAGAAATACATTCCATCTGTAGGCATTGATGATGAGAAATGTCGTTTGTTTTATGCATCTTTGTCGAAAAAAACGTCTAAAGAGGATGCGTTTGTCATTACGTTATGCGCGATGCTTGTTCAAGCAGCGCTTGATGTACATGAAGAAGTTACACTTCATCCGGTCCACTCAGACGATGCTAGAAAAAACCGTCAATTACACGTGCTAATTGGAGATTATTATAGTAGTTTATATTATTACTTACTTGCCGGTGCTGATCATGTGCCATTAACGCGTCTCTTTAGTCACACGCTTCAAGAGATTAATGAACAAAAAATGAACGTGTACGAGGTTCATCATGCTGATTACGTGGAAATGGCTGATCATGTGAGATTCATTGAATCCGGGTTATATGGGAAGCTTCTTGAGCAATTCGAGCTATCAGAGGATAAAGAGATTTTTGAAAAACTCTTTTTCTACAAACGGTTTATGGACGAATGGAATAAATGGACCGGTGACCAAGACTCAAGCTTAATTCGAACATTCCTTAAGCATACAGACGTCTCGCGGCAACAGGATGCGTTACTTCAAAAGCAGGACGAGCTACGTTCTTCTATTCAAGAATTATACGTAAGCCATTCTGACTTTACTGATCATATTGATCAATTTCTAAGTGAGGCCATTCCGTCTGCTCCTATAGAGGAAATGGAAAGAAAGGTGAGATAGATGGGGCAACAAACAAAGGAAGAACGAGTTCACGAAGTTTTTGAATCGATCTCCACTCAATACGACCGAATGAATTCAGTCATTAGTCTCCAGCTTCATAAGGTGTGGCGCAAGGATGTCATGAAATTAATGAACGTAAAACCAGGAGATGCTTCACTTGATGTATGCTGCGGAACAGCCGACTGGACGATTGCTCTTGGACAAGCAGCAGGTGCGAATGGGAGAACGGAAGGGTTAGATTTTAGTCAGAATATGCTTGATGTCGGTCAAAAAAAGCTAGAAGACAACGATCTTACGTACATAAAGCTTCACCACGGAAATGCAATGGAACTCCCATTTGAAGATAATCAGTTTGATTATGTAACAATCGGTTTTGGACTACGTAATGTACCAGACTATCTTCAAGTGTTAAAAGAAATGGAGCGAGTTGTTAAACCTGGTGGAATGGTTGTTTGTCTGGAGACTTCAAATCCAACAATGCCTGTATACAAACAAGTCTATCAATTATATTTTAGACATCTGATGCCTCTTGCCGGTCGAATTTTTGCAAAAAGTCATAAGGAGTATTCATGGCTACAAGAATCCACTCAAACATTTCCATCAAAGCAAGAATTAGCTGGGTTGTTTCAAGAAGCAGGATTAGCGAATGTAACGTATAAGAGCTACTCAGGTGGAGCGGCAGCGGTGCATTATGGAAGAAAGAGTAAGTGATTAGTAGAGTATAGATAAACGTGGTCGTTGTTGTCCGCGCAAGAAGAGTTAGGAGCAGATATTGTGATACGAAAGTTAAAGATCATTCTTGAAATGATCAAGTTTGAGCATACGGTGTTTGCACTGCCGTTTGCATTTATGGGTACGATTCTAGGGAGTTTAATCATTAATGATCGCTTTCCACTTTGGACGGATTGGATCTGGATTATTGTCGCTATGTTTGGGGCAAGAAGTGCAGCGATGTCTCTTAATCGTTTAATTGACGAAAAGATTGATCGGCATAATCCGCGGACTGCCGATCGTGCCATTCCAGCAGGGTTAGTGTCAAAGGTTGAAGTATTGGTCTTTATTGTAGCATCATTCGCTTTACTTATTATAGCTGCCTTCCAGTTAAATCCGTTAGCAGTTATCTTTTTACCATTAGCGGTTTTTCTATTAGTATTCTATTCTTATACAAAACGATTCACTTGGGCTTGTCATATCGTACTTGGTTTAACGATCGGATTTGCGCCACTTGGTGGTTGGATTGCTGTAACTGGTGAGATTACTTGGGTAGCGATCGTCTTATACTTTGCTGTAGCCTTTTGGCTTGCAGGCTTTGACACCGTGTATGCAACACAAGATGCTGATTATGACCGAGAGCGAGGGTTATACTCAATTCCTAGTCGATTTGGTGTAGCTAAGGCTTTAATCATTGCTAGAGGCTTTCACGTGGTAAGCTTTTTCCTGTTTCTAGCCCTGTTTTTTATGACAGGTTTACTAGGATGGCTTTATTTAGTTGGTGTGGTCATAGCTGGTGGGATGATGATTTATCAGCATGCACTCGTATCCAAGGATGATTTATCAAGAGTGATGTTTGCCTTCTTTCCAATGAACGGAACATTAAGTGTTGTCATGTTTCTCTTTACGCTAGGAGACATCTTCTTATGAGTTCCCAGGGTCCGTACATCGTTGGAATGACAGGTGCAAGCGGAGCTATTTATGGAATCAGACTGGTTCAAGAGCTACTCCGAACGCAACATGATGTTCACCTTGTGTTAACAGAAGCAACCTGGCAAGTGTTTCAAGCAGAGATGAAGTTGGATATAACGGACCGAGATCAAGTGATAAACGAATTATTTAATAAACATCAAGAGAACTTACATGTGTATGATCTTCATAATTATGCCGCTCCGATTGCTAGCGGCTCTTTCCGAACAAAAGGAATGGTTGTTATTCCATGTTCCATGGGGTCTCTTTCTGGAATGGCAATTGGAGCTTCAGGTAATCTCATTGAACGGGCCGCTGACGTAATGCTAAAAGAAAGGCGTCCATTGGTGATTGTTCCTAGAGAAACACCTCTTCACCAAATTCAACTTGAGAATATGCTGACGCTTTCAAAAGCAGGAGCAACGATATTACCAGCCATGCCTGGATTTTATCACAACCCAACGACAATGGATGAACTCATTGATTTTGTGGTAGGTAAAGCGTTAGACGTGTTGGGCGTAGAGCATGAATTGTTTAAAAGGTGGGGAAGTGAATCATGACACTTCGCATTGGTGAAATTGAGTATGCGAATATTCAACCTTTTTTTGATAAGCTCGACCGAAAGGGACTCTCAGAAAAGGGATTTCAATTAATAACAGATGTGCCAAGCCAAGTGAACCGTCGTCTTGCAGAAGGCGCCGTTGATCTTGCTGGAATTTCTTCGTTTTCTTTTGCTCAGCATGCAGATGAATACACGATGCTTCCGGACTTATCCGTTTCTTCAAAAGGCGAAGTTCGTTCATTATATTTGTTCTCGAAAGTTCCAATTGAACAGCTTGACGCAAAACGAGTTGCTTTAACAGCGAGTTCAGCGACAACTGTTCATCTTCTAAAAATCATTTTACGTTCGTTTTATGAGCTTCATGTACAATATGAGACAATGAAGCCGGATCTATCTGTTATGCTCACAACGCATGATGCAGCCTTACTTATTGGTGATGATGCGATACGAGCGGCGCGAACGAACACAACTCTTTATCAATATGATCTTGGAACGTTATGGTATGAGCATACTGGCTTACCAATGTCCTATGCAGTGTTTGCTGTGAGAAATGAGGTCTTATCAACTCATTCAGATGAGCTAGACACCATTTATCAAGCATTCGTACAAAGTAAAATCTTGAGTCATCATAACGACTACAAGGACTTATCGAATCGATTTGTCTTAAAACAAGGTGGAACCTTTGACTTTTGGCAATCATATTTTCAGAATTTGTGGTATCATTTTAATGAAGAAAATAAACGTGGATTATTATATTATTATAAGCTTGCTTATGAGTATGGATTCTTGTCAAAGTCAATTCACTCAATCAGTGTGTGGAGTAAGGTCCACTCCTGATATGGCGGGTAGGATAAGGTGAAAGAATGAAACTAGCAGATATCTATGGACATTTTCAAACAGATATTAAAGTCATTGAAAAAGAATTAGAAGAAACCATCCAAGCAAGGCATGACGTGTTACGAAAAGCCTCAACAGACTTGCTTCATGCAGGTGGAAAGCGTATTCGACCAGTATTTGTGTTACTTGCCGCTAGATTCGGAAATTATGATATTCATGCATTAAAGCATATTGCGGTATCACTCGAGCTTATCCATATGGCTTCACTTGTACATGATGATGTCATTGATGATGCTGAGCTCCGTCGTGGACGCAAAACGATTAAGTCGCAGTGGGACAATCGTGTGGCTATGTATGCAGGGGATTATATTTTTGCAAAAGCTGTTCAAACGGCAGCTTATTTTGACCACCGTTCGATTCATCTCATCATTTCTGATGCTATTATGGAAATGTGTATTGGTGAAGTAGAACAAATTCGTGATCAATTTAATTGGGATCAAAACATACGAACGTATTTCCGTAGAATAAAACGAAAGACTGCACTCTTAATTGCTGTTAGCTGCAAGCTAGGAGCCATTGCTGCAGAAACCTCAGATGATATTCAACGCAGGTTATATCTTTTTGGATATTATGTGGGAATGTCATTTCAAATTACCGATGACATCTTAGACTTTGTTGGTACAATGGAACAGATTGGAAAACCAGCAGGCGGTGATTTAAGACAAGGGAATGTTACGCTTCCTGCGTTATATGCCATGCATCACGACCCAGAATTAAAATCAGAGATTGTTCAGACGTTATCTAAAGATCAGCATCATGCAGACATGGATTCAATCATTAACCGGATTAAAGAATCAGGTGGAATTGAATATGCCGTCTCTGTTAGTGATCAATATCTAGCTAAAGCGTTTAAGCAATTAGAAGCACTACCTGATGTAGAAGCAAAAACCTATTTCTTGCAACTAGCTGCATACATTGGAAGACGTAAATTCTAATACTTTGTGAAGAGCCTGTTACTGATATTGTCAATAGCTGGCTCTTTTGCTATACTAATCTATGTAAGCGGATGCAAGATACTTTTTCACAGAGAAGAGAGGGTATACATATGGAGCGTACATACTTAATGGTTAAACCAGATGGTGTACAAAGAGGTTTAATCGGAGAAATCATTTCGCGTTTTGAATCAAAAGGTTTTACATTAGTGGGCGGAAAATTCAAACAAATTTCAAGAGAACTAGCCGAGACTCATTATGGTGAGCACAAAGAACGTCCTTTTTTTGGAGAACTTGTTGATTTTATTACCTCAGGACCAGTATTTGCGATGGTATGGGAAGGTGACAACGTCATCAAATCCTCACGTACATTAGTAGGCGCAACCAACCCAACTGAAGCCGCACCTGGAACAATCAGAGGAGATTTTGGTGTTCATGTTGGAATGAACATCATTCATGGCTCTGATTCAGAAGAAAGTGCAAAAAGAGAGATCGATCTCTTTTTCACAAGTGATGAACTCATTACATATGAAAAAACATTAAAGCAGTGGATTTAATCTGATCGCACAAAACCTGTTCTGAAGTAGAACAGGTTTTTTTATTGTTTAGACTAGTTGAGCCATTCATAGAGATAAGGTATGATGAGCAAAAGATCAAGAAAAGGGAGACATCATGAGCAGCAACGACTACGAGCGATTTATTCATGCAATGAAACAAATGACCGGGATTGATTTAGCCTCTTATAAAGAAGCTCAGATGAAGCGAAGATTAACTTCGTTTAGAGAGAAAAAAGGATATGCTGATTTTGATTCTTATGTAAAAGCGATGAAAGGCAATCAGGCGTTACTTGAGGAATGTCTTGAGAGAATGACCATTAATGTGTCTGAGTTTTTCCGAAATCGTTCGCGTTGGGACGTATTAGATCAAACGATTATTCCATCGTTGCTACAATCGACGCGATCACTTAAAACGTGGAGTGCAGCCTGTTCATCTGGGGAAGAACCTTATACGCTTGCAATGACTTTACAAAAACACCTCTCTCCAAATCAATTCACTGTTCTAGCATCAGACTTAGACCGAGTGATTCTTGAGCGAGCAAAATTAGGTTTATACGGAGAGCGTTCGATAAAAGAAGTCCCAGAAGAGATGCTACATACATATTTCACTAAAAAAGAATCCATTTATGAAGTGGATCCTACCCTCAAAAAATATATTACGTTTAAGCAACAGAACCTATTAACCGATTCGTTTGATTCAAACTATGATTTAATCATTTGCCGGAATGTCATGATTTATTTTACAGAAGAAACAAAGCATACGCTTTATCAAAAATTTAGTCGTGCGCTGCGTCCAGGTGGGATATTGTTTGTTGGGAGTACCGAACAAATTTTTAATCCTGATACATACGGTTTTAAAAGTAAGGAAACCTTTTTCTATGAGAAGGTATAGTTTGAATGTAAGAAAAAGCATAGGGACAAGACAGACATCTAAATCTATGTTATAATTTAACGCATAAAAGCGATAAAGAATTTAGTGTTGGTTATTCGAATAGGAGGAAGTACAAATGAGATACTTAACAGCAGGTGAATCGCACGGACCACAACTTACAACCATAATAGAAGGCCTTCCAGCTCAACTGGAGCTTTTGGCTGAAGATATTAATACAGAGCTTGCAAGACGTCAAGGAGGATATGGACGCGGTCGTAGAATGCAAATTGAAAAGGACCAGGCTCAAATTACAAGCGGAGTGCGTCACGGGAAAACAACGGGAGCGCCGATCGCTTTAGTTGTTGAAAACAAAGATTGGACGCATTGGACAAAAGTAATGGGTGCAGAACCGATTTCTGAAGATGAAGAAAAGGAAGTAAAACGTAAGCTGACTCGTCCAAGACCTGGACACGCAGACTTAAATGGAGCGATTAAATACGGTCACCGTGATATGAGAAATGTACTTGAGCGTTCCTCAGCACGTGAAACGACTGTTCGTGTTGCAGCAGGAGCAGTCGCAAAAAAAATTCTAAAGACATTCGGAATTGAAGTAGCTGGTCATGTGCTTGAAATCGGTGGAGTTCGTGCAGTTGATACGGATTACACGTCTGTAGAAGATCTAAAAGAACGTTCGGAGGCTTCTCAAGTACGTTGCTTGGATGAACAAGCTTCAGAACAAATGATTGCAGCCATTGATCAAGCAAAACAAGACGGGGATTCAATAGGCGGAGTGGTTGAAGTTGTTGTTCAAGGAGTACCAATTGGACTAGGAAGCCATGTTCAATATGATCGTAAGCTTGATGCAAAAATTGCGGGTGCCGTGATGAGCATTAATGCCTTTAAAGGTGTTGAAATCGGGATTGGTTTCGAGGCAGCTAGGTTACCAGGAAGTCGTGTTCACGACGAAATTCTTTGGAACCAAGAAGACGGGTACACTCGTAAAACAAATAATCTTGGCGGTTTTGAAGGTGGAATGACGAATGGTATGCCAATTGTCGTTAAGGGTGTGATGAAACCTATCCCAACGTTATACAAACCACTTCAAAGTGTTGATATTGATTCAAAAGAGCCATTCCAGGCAAGCATTGAGCGTTCTGATAGCTGTGCAGTTCCAGCAGCATCCGTTGTAGCTGAAGCGGTCGTTGCCTGGGAAGTAGCCAATGCACTTCTTGAAACATTTGGAGCTGACCGAGTTGACTCAATTGCTGAAAACATTCGTCGCCATAATGAAGAAGCAAAGGACTTTTAATGATGAAAACAGTGCCAGTAGACATTGAACACCATGCTTACAAGGTTTATCTTGATAAGGGACTCAGGTTTCGTGTTGGTGAGTTATTAAAAGAAAGCTTAGGTGAACAGCCATCTTCACTCTTTATCGTGACTGATTCTACGGTAGCTCCTTTATACTTAGAGGATGTTCTTAGTGGATTACCAAAAGAGTTAAACGTTACGAGTGTTACGATTGATAGTGGCGAGCAGTCTAAATCATTTAAAGAATATGAGTACCTTTTAACAGAAGCGTTAAAAGCTGGTCTTGATCGTAAATCTGTTTTGATTGCTTTAGGTGGAGGAGTGGTTGGCGACATCGCTGGATTTGTCGCTGCCACTTACATGCGAGGCATTCGCTTTATTCAGATGCCTACCACATTGCTTGCACAGGATAGTAGTGTAGGTGGAAAAGTGGCGATTAATCATCCGCTTGGGAAAAACATGATTGGTGCGTTCCATCAACCTGAAGCTGTGTATTATGATACTGAGATGTTAGCCACTCTTCCTGATAAAGAGTGGAGATCTGGATTTGCTGAAGTCTTTAAGCATGGTTTAATCCTTGATGGACCGTTTTATCAATGGTTAGGTGATCACGTTCAACAGCTACCGATTCAGGATCATTATATGAGTGAATTATTGGCTCGTTCCATTGCAATTAAAGCAGAAGTGGTTTCAAAGGATGAACGAGAACAAGGAATACGTGCATATCTTAATTTAGGTCATACGCTAGGTCATGCGATTGAATCAGTCTCTGGGTATGGCGCAATCACACATGGTGAAGCTGTCGTCATTGGGATTGTATTTGCAATGAAGATTAGTGAAAAGCATTATCAAACGGATCTTAAGATCTCAGACTTTACCAAGTGGGTAGAAGGTTTAGGGTATGAAACCAAGATTCCAAGCCAATTAGATCGTCAAATGCTTTTAGAAGCGATGAAAAAAGATAAAAAAACAGAAGCAGGCTCAATCCGAATGGTTTTACTCAAGAAAATTGGAGAAGCCTCAGTTGAAAAAATAGACGAAAATCTCATTCTATCATTCTTAAACGAGCAGTAAGGAGGCACGTAATGGTTAGAGGAATACGTGGCGCAACAACCGTGAAGGTTAATCAAGAAGACGATATCTTAAATGAAACAGAGCGTTTATTTGTAGCGATTGCAGAACACAATGAAATTGATCCAGAGGACGTAGCGCAAGTCCTAATTACAGTTACAGACGACTTAAATGCGACATTTCCTGCAAAAGCAATGCGCAGACTGCCTGGCTGGGATTTTGTTCCGGTAACGTGTGCAAAAGAAATTAATGTTCCAGGAAGCCTGCCACAATGTGTACGCATTTTAATGACGGTTAATACATCTAAGACTCAACAAGAGATTCATCATGTGTATTTAAATGAAGCCACTAAGCTTAGACCTGATTTAATAAAAACAAGTATGAATAGTTGACGAATAAAAGTGTTCAAGGTACAATTTACAAAAGTGTACGGACCAGAGGGTCTGTAGCTTCAGTTGAGAGTTTAGTTGAGATTTACCCATTAATGAGAAGAGCTGAGATGAGAAGAGCAGAGCTTGAGCAGAGACGAGATTCTTTTACCAATGACACGTCCCTGAGCTAGCCTCAGTGGGCGTTTTTTTATAATATCTGCCTCATTCCTCCTTCGTTTTTTCCACTTCAGCCCTCATAATTTGAGGAGCGAGAGACATGAAACACACTTCCTATGAAACATTCAAAGAAGCTTTTCAGACGTACAAAACGGTTGTCTATTCCGCACGTTATTTCGTTGACGGCTTAACACCAATCCATATTACTCAGCAGCTTCATGATCAAGTTGCTTTTTTACTTGAAAGTAGAGATGACGAGTCTTCATGGTCACGCTACTCGTTCATCGGTTTAAACCCACTTTACCAGTTAAAAGAATTATATGGAAAATATTATACATTTAATCAAAGTGGTCATCCAATTATAGAAGAAGACTCGTTTAAGGAAGCGTTGGACGTCACGATGAGTTATCTACATGTAGAGCCAGTTGATTTGCCAATTCCTTTTCGAGGAGGCGCAGTTGGGTACATGAGCTATGATGCCATTGAAACAATTGAACCCAAGTTAAAAAGAGATAGCGAGAATGCAGTCCCTCATTACCACTTCTTATTTTGTGAAACCATGCTTGCCTATGATCATGTGCAAAAAGAGTTAATTATTATGGTGCATTTGCCAGTAGAGGAGCAAACAGATTCAAAGTCTCTTTATAAAGAAGGAGAACAAAAAGTAGCAACCGTTCTTGGGCAACTTGAGAAATCTGTTTCACATTTTTCTCCAACGGGTGTTCCTGAAAACCATACAGACGTATCGTTCGATGGCGTTGAATCAAATTACACGAAGCAGTCGTTTATGAGAGATGTTCAGATTATTCAGGATTATATAAAAGCGGGGGATGTGTTTCAAGCCGTCTTATCGCAGCAATTTACAATGCCCGTAACCGTTTCTGCGTTAGATATTTACCGAGTGTTACGTTTAATTAATCCTTCACCTTATTTGTTTTATCTTCGGTATGATCAGCTTGAAATTGTTGGAAGCTCGCCGGAACGACTTGTTCAGGTTCAAGATCGTCATGTTGAAATTCATCCAATAGCAGGTACAAGGCCGAGAGGAAATACACCTGAAGAAGATAAACGATTAGCAGAGGAGCTTCTTGCAGATGAGAAAGAGCGAGCAGAGCATTACATGCTTGTAGACCTTGCGAGAAATGATGTTGGCCGTATTGCCACCTATGGCTCCGTTAAAACACCTAAATTAGTAGAAATCGGATTGTTTTCACATGTAATGCATATTGTCTCAAAAGTAACTGGAGAACTGCATGCGGATACACAACCATTAGAAGCACTCATGGCTTCATTTCCTGCAGGTACCGTTTCAGGAGCTCCTAAAATCCGAGCGATGGAAATTCTTCAAGAGCTTGAGCCTACAAAACGAGGCATCTACGCTGGTGCCATTGGCTACCTAGGATATGACGGCAATATTGATTCATGTATCGCTATTCGAACAATGACCATTCAAAATGGAAAAGCAATGATTCAAGCAGGGGCTGGTGTAGTGGCGGATTCGGATCCGGAATCTGAGTACAAGGAAACGCAAAACAAAGCGAAAGCGTTAATCCGTGCCGTTCAAGTAGCTGAGTCCATGTTTCAAAAAAAGGAGGCATCTCATCATGTTTAAACAATTCCTTGAAAAATGTGCAGAGGGTCAATTCTTAGATGAACATGAAGCTTATGCGGCGATGGACCTAATTATGAAAAATAAGGCTGAAGTTAGTCAGATTGCTAGTTTAATTAGTATGATGAGACTTAGAGGTGAATCAGTAGACGAATTAGTTGGATTTGCACGAGCGATGAGAGCACACGCCATTTCCATACCTCACCAGGTAAAAGGTGTTCTTGATACATGTGGCACGGGGGGAGATCGCCTTGGAACTTTTAACATTTCAACAGCAGTCTCATTTGTTGCAGCAGCTGCAAGCGTCCCTGTTGCAAAGCATGGGAATCGAGCCGTAACCTCTAAGAGTGGTAGTGCTGATGTGCTTGAGTATTTAGGGATTAACATTCAACAGACGCCAGTAGAGGCGGCGAATGCACTTAGTGAGAAGGGCTTAAGCTTTCTATTTGCTCCCCTTTACCATTCTTCTATGAAATATGCCGCACCTGCAAGAAAACAGATTGGCTTTCGGACCATTTTTAACTTGTTAGGTCCACTTACGAATCCTGCTGGAGCGCCTCATCAGTTAATTGGGGTTTCAGGTAGAGAACATGCATTAAAAATGGGTGAAGCGATTCGAAGATTAGGAACCACTCATACCGTCCTTGTAACAGGCAAAGATAATCTAGATGAGTGCTCTGTCTATGGGACCACTCAAATTGTCGACGTGATTGGAGACACAATCCAGGTGTATGAGCTTGATCCACAGGAAGTGGGATTAGACGCGGGTGAGCTATCAGATATACAAGTGGAAAGTGTTGAACAAAGTGCGGTATTGATTCAACAAGTGTTTGAAGGATGTGCAAATCAATCAGCTACATCCACTGTGTTATTAAATGCAGGAGTTGCCTTATATGCGGCAAATCACGTTTCATGCATTCAAGAAGGTGTTCATAGGGCTCGAGGTCTACTTGAGTCAAAAAAGGTGTTAGCTTTTATGTCAGCTTTAAACACACAGCAGCAGGGGGATTTTAAACATGCTTGAGACTATATTGGAAACAAAAAAACAAGAGTTATTATCACTTGAGTTACCACCGACACAACAGGTGACAAAAAGATCTCTGTACAGGGCATTAAGAGAGCCAAACCGACAAGTAGGGTTGATAGCAGAAGTGAAAAAAGCTTCACCATCAAAGGGATTAATTCGAGAAGATTTTCAACCTGTGGAGATTGCTCAAGCATATGAAGCGTCTGGAGCAGATGCGATCTCGGTTTTAACTGATCAACAATACTTTCAAGGACATCGTGATTATTTAACAGCCATTAAGAAAGAAACAACCATTCCAGTTATGCGCAAAGATTTTATTATTGATGAACAGCAAGTAGAAGAAAGTGCACGCATCGGGGCAGACGCCATTTTACTCATAGCTGGAACAGTGACGGATGAAGCCTTACACGAGCTGTATCAATCTGCTCATCATAAAGGGATGGAGTGTTTGGTTGAGGTTCATGCTGCTGATGAGCTTACACGGTTACTTGAGGTTTTTACTCCACAACTAATCGGTATTAATAATCGTAACTTAAAAACATTTGTCACATCTCTCAAGCAAACAGAGGAGATTGCTAAAGGAGTACCAGCGGGCACAATGTTTGTAAGTGAAAGTGGTATTCATACTCCAAAAGATCTTAATCAAGTGAGCCTTGCGGGAGCTTCCGCAGTACTCGTAGGAGAGTCTCTTATGCGCGCAGAATCTCCGAATCTTGGAATCAAGTATCTTTTTGGAGAAAAATAGATGAACCCTTTACTCAAATATTGTGGGAATCGTAGTGAGGACGACCTTGCTCTTACAAAGAAAAGTAAAGCCGACTATTTAGGATTTGTTTTCGTTCCAGGTACAAAACGATTTGTACGGGCAGAAGAAGTCAACAAGTGGTTAACGAAACATCCTGATACAAAGCAGAAGGTAGTCGCATTATTTGTGAATGAATCAACTGAGACGATTACATCGGTTTGCAACACCTGTCCGATTGATATTATTCAATGCCACGGTACAGAATCAAGTACAACAATTGCTGAAATTAAACAAGCAACTCAGAAAGATGTTTGGAAAGTGATTCATCATCACGATCACGGCGTATCACAGATGAAAGAATATGAGGGGATTGCAGACGGTTATATTATTGACACGAAAGTATCAGGAAGTTGGGGAGGAACCGGTCAAACCTTTGATTGGGAGAGTATACCTGACTATTTGAATGAAGGAAAACGTCAGTCTGTTCCTGTTTTTATTGCGGGTGGAGTGAATGCAGAGAATATAGCCATACTCGCTCGCTATAAGCCCGATGGCATTGATCTATCAAGTGGATTAGAGAGAGACCATAAAAAGTCACAAGAAGTGATTAGAGAGATAGAGAGGAAGTTGTTCAGAGATGACGAACTATAATCCGGATGAAAATGGACGCTTTGGAGAATTTGGTGGTAAATATGTGCCTGAAACGCTAATGAGTGTCATTGAAGAGCTTGAACAAGCCTTAGCAGAAGCCATGGATGATCAAGCGTTTATTGATGAGTACCATGAACATTTACGTGAATACGCAGGGCGCCCTACAGCCCTTTCCTATGCTAAAAATATAAGTGAACAGATTGGCGGGGCGAAAATATATTTAAAACGTGAAGATCTGCTTCACACAGGTGCTCACAAATTAAATAATGCAATGGGTCAAGCACTGCTTGCAAAGCGGATGGGGAAAACAAAGATTGTCGCAGAAACAGGTGCAGGTCAACATGGCGTGGCAACGGCAACGATTGCGGCTCGTTTTGGTTTAGAGTGCAAAGTGTTTATGGGAACAGAAGATATTGAACGCCAGGCACTTAATGTATTTCGAATGGAATTACTTGGAGCAGAGGTGGTTCCCGCTGAGTCTGGAAGCCGTACGTTAAAGGATGCTACAAATGAAGCCATCCGCTACTGGGTTGCCAATGCGGAAGATACTTTTTACTTAATTGGTTCGGTTGTTGGTCCACATCCGTATCCAAAAATGGTCCGTGATTTTCAACGAATTATTGGAGATGAAGCAAAACGTCAGCTTCTTGAAGCAGAAGGGTGTTTGCCTTCTGAAATTATTGCCTGTGTGGGTGGCGGAAGCAATGCAATCGGTACGTTTTACCCTTACTTAGAAGACGATGTTGTCCTTACTGGCGTTGAAGCGGCAGGCCTAGGTGTCAACACCGATAAGCATGCTGCGACGATTACCAAAGGAACGCCTGGAGTGATTCACGGCTCATTAACCTATTTAATACAAGATGCGGCCGGCCAAATTATTGAGCCTTATTCCATTTCTGCCGGACTTGATTATCCAGGAGTAGGTCCCGAGCATGCGTTTCTTGCCAGCGAGGGGCGTGTGAACTATAAATCAGTAACGGACCAGCAGGCTCTTGATGCCTTAAGCCGACTTGCAAAAGAGGAAGGTATCATCCCAGCGATTGAATCCTCCCATGCATTAGCGATTGCCTTTGAACATGCTGCAAATCGTTCAAACGATGAGATTATTCTTGTTTGTTTGTCAGGTAGAGGAGACAAGGATGTTCATACCATTCGCAAACATTTACAAGGAGGGGACGATCATGAGCAGTGAGCGTTTGCAAAATCAATTAAATCAAGATAAAGAACTATTTATTCCATTTATTACAGCCGGTGATCCAACTCCCGAGGTTACGATTGATCTCGCGCTTACATTGCAGGAAGCTGGAGCCTCCATTCTTGAGCTTGGCATTCCTTACTCTGATCCATTAGCCGATGGTCCAACGATTCAAGCTGCGTCCAAACGAGCGCTTTCAAATGGTATGAGTTTAACGGATGCTCTAAAACTTGTTCCAGAGATGCGAGATAGAGGGCTAACAATTCCTGTCATCATTTTCACGTATGTGAACCCTCTATTCCAATATGGCATAAAGCGTTTTACGGAAGAAGCAGCCGCATTTGGAGTAGACGGAATCTTAGTCCCTGACCTTCCTTACGAGGAAAGCGATCAACTTAGTCAGTATTGTGAAAACGAAAATTTGTCGTTAATCTCGCTTGTAGCCCCGACATCTAAAGAACGGATCAAAAAAATTGCTAGTCGTGCTCAAGGGTTTTTGTATTGTGTATCTTCCTTGGGAGTAACAGGTGCACGAACGGACCTTGATCCACGTATTGAATCATTTTTAAAAACAGTAAAAGAGGCAAGTGAGGTACCAATAGCTGTTGGTTTTGGCATTTCAACAAGGGAACAGGTACAAACCATTCAAGGGCTAGCAGACGGAGTGGTCGTAGGAAGCGCGCTTGTTGAACAAATAGAGAAACAAGGGGAGAGTCTAAAGAATTCTGATGAAAAAGAATTAGCGCTTCAACGTATTAAATCATTTGTCAAAGCACTCATTTCAGAGTAACATAGTCTAAGTAGATACTTAGACGATAAAGAGGTGCAATGATGCAGGCTAAACCACAGCTCTACGGACTGCCCGCTTATAAGCCGGGTAAGCCAATTAGTGAAGTAAAAGAAGAATTAGGACTTGAGAAAGTGATCAAACTCGCATCAAATGAGAATCCTTATGGTTCGTCTGAACATGCGAAACAAGCGATTATCGATGCTGTTAATCATTCCGCGATATACCCAGACGGTTATTCCGGTGAGTTACGAAATAAGGTTGCGAATCATTTAAATGTGAACGTAGACCAATTAATTTTTGGAAATGGAACCGATGAGGTCATTCAGTTTCTTTGTCGTGCTTTCTTAACACCAAACGATAATACGATCACGGCAGATCCGACTTTTTCTCAATATAAACTAAATGCGGCCATCGAAGGAGCAGAGATTCGTGAAGTTCCTTTAACGAAGACTGGAGAGCATAATCTAAATGAGATGCTGAATCAAATTGATGAGCATACTAAAATTGTTTGGGTGTGTAATCCAAACAATCCATCTGGAAATTATATTGGAAAAGAAGAATTTGAACACTTTTTAAGTCAAGTACCTGAGCACGTAATTGTGGCAAGTGATGAAGCGTATATTGAATACACAGTGGCAGAGGACTATCCTAATACAATTCCATTATTAAACAAATATAAAAACCTAGTGATCCTACGTACATTTTCTAAAGCGTATGGACTTGCATCACTTCGAATTGGATACGGGGTTGCGCACCCTGAGTTAATTCAAGTGATGGAACCTCTTCGCCCTGCTTTTAATACAACGGCTTATGCTCATGCAGCAGCTATTGCAGCACTTGAAGACCAAGAATTTGTTCAACAGTCAGCTAAGAAAAATCGAGTAGAACTTGAAAAATTCGAGGCATTTTGTCAAAAACATGACTTGTTCTATTATCCTTCACAAACCAATTTTATCTTAATTGATTTAGAGATGCCTGGGGATGATATTTTTGCGTATCTTTTGTCGAAAGGATATATTACACGTTCGGGACAAGCACTCGGCTTCCCAACATGCATCCGTATCTCAATCGGTTCTGCAGAAGAAAACGCGGGTGTATTACAGGCACTAGAAGATCTAATACAAGATCACAAACAAGGATCTGAATCATAGGAACAAAGATGTTGGAGTGAAATGGATGAAGCGTGAAGTAGTAGTGATTGGGCTTGGATTAATCGGAGGATCCATTGCCCTTGGAATTAGAAAAGAACATGATGTAAAAATGGTCGGCTTTGATATCAATGATGATCAAGTCAGAATGGCCGTGTCGCTCGGAATTATTGACGAAAAAGCCGATTCTCTTGAATCAGCTGTAGCTACAGCTGATTTAATTGTACTTGCTGTACCTGTAGCAGCCTCAGAAAAGCTTTTAACAGATATGTTAGACTTTACATTTAAAGAGGGTGCCATTATTACAGATGTAGGAAGCACCAAACAAACCATCTGTACAAAGGCAAAGGAACTACAAAATAAAGTATCCTTTGTTGGCGGTCATCCAATGGCAGGCTCTCATAAAAGTGGTGTGAGCGCAGCGAAAGTACATTTATTTGAAAATGCGTTTTATGTGTTCACACCTGATGAGGCGACTTCTCCACAGGTATTAGATATGTTGAAGGATTGGCTTAAGGGGACTAAAGCCACGTTTCTTGAAATGTCACCCGAAAAACATGATGAAATTACAGGAGCAATCAGTCACTTCCCACACATCATCGCAGCTAGTTTAGTGCATCATGTTGAAACAGAAGAAGATCGGAATCCAAATGTGACAAGACTTGCAGCTGGAGGATTTCGTGATATTACACGAATTGCTTCCTCAAGTCCTGAAATGTGGCGTGATATCTTACTTCAAAATCAGTCGGGTTTACTAAGACTTCTTAATACGTGGGAACTGGAAATGCAAAAAGTCCGGACTCTGCTCGAGTCACGCGACAGCGAAGGTATTTTTACTTATTTTGAGCGGGCTAAACACTTTCGTGAAAAGCTTCCAGAGCGAAAAAAAGGGGCGATCCCTGCTTTTTACGATTTATTTGTTGATGTACCTGACCATCCAGGTGCCATTTCTGATGTGACGAGCATACTTGCTCAGTCTGACATCAGCTTAACAAACATTCGAATTTTAGAGACACGTGAAGATATCATGGGCGTACTGCGCTTAAGCTTCCGTTCTGAAGAAGACCGTGAGCAAGCAAGAGAACAGCTGGGACTTCATACATTTGAAAGTTATACATTATAACATTTTGCCTCTAGGGATAATTTCCTTAGAGGCTTTTCTGCATAAAAAAAGCCCTGTTATTATAGGCGATAGCGCTTACAATAACAGGGTCAGCAAATGTGCTGATTCAATAGTATGGATAGGAGTGGAGAGAAACCATACGCTTAACCTTTATTATATAGAAAACGCTTACATTGTCAATACATCTTTAAAAAAAGTCTTTAATAATTTTTGTTCTCTTCTTTCTTCCGCAAACATAGCTTGTCTTAATAACGATTTTATCGTAAGGAGGCAGGCCAATGTATTTGTTAAACGAAGCAGTAAGAATTAAACATGGTCAAGTTTGCAAGCTTTCTTACGTAATCAAAGAGGGCAAGGTTGATTATATTAAAGAAAGAATGCCTTACTGGAACAAATGGCGAGTAGACTCATCCTCTTTTGTACTTGCGCCTAGCAAAGTAGGATTTGAATCCTCGTTTTTAACATCGGATCAAACGATGAATAGAGCTCAGATGGAGCGTCAGTGGCTAAAACGTGGAGTGACAACGCTAGCATTGACTAAGGACGCTCACAGTGAGAGATCTCTTCCAGAGGCTTTTTACAGGGCACACGAGCAAATGCTCGGAAGCACTCTCGATTATGTAATTGGTATGATGATCCCCTTACGACTGTTAAAACCGTCTCTTCTATATCAATGTCGTCGTTTAAAGATCCCATTTTTACAAATCATGATAGAGGAAGATACGTTAAGTCAACTACCTTGGAGTCATTTGGCAGATGCGTTAGTGAGTTATCAAACCATGCTTTTACCGCATTTTAGTGGACAGGCTTCTAAAAACCGAGGAATAGAGCGAAAGTGGAAGGATTATTGTACTCAATATGGAATATCTACAACAGGCATAGATGAGGTCTGGACAAAGGAAACGCTACAAAAAAGTGGATTATATCCAACAAAAGGCGAGCTTTTAATCGGAAGCGATGCCGATTATCTATTGTTCCATCAGCATGTAGAACATTATCCGACTAGGCGAGCCCGAATGGTTGCGGCAAGCGATAATCTTGATTATGATAGGGATGAGCCAGCAATCGTTGTTCGTCGTGGACACGTATTAAAGGCTGGTCCATCCTGTTTCCTAAATAATCAGGGGAACCCAATGAGTATCGCTAAGCCTAGACGTTTATTGTCGATTGAATATGCGACGTCCACAATAGGCATACAGCACGTGCAGGATGAGTTGAATCGAGTAATATAAATGGAGGATATGATTAGTACATGACTATAATTAAAGAGGCGATTCGCGCAATTGAAGCAGGACAGACCGAAGAAGGGTTAAAAAAGCTTGAACGCGCTAGTCAAACCGATAATCATGAAGATAAATTTACAGTAGCTGAGCTTTTTTATGAGTTAGGTCATACACAAAAAGCACAAGCCCTACTTGAAGAATTACTGGTTTTATATCCTGACGAGGGGAGCTTGTCTGTTTTTTCGGCTGAGATGATGATTGATGATGATCGAGAAGATGAAGCGATTGAAATGCTTCTTGATATCGCGCCTTCAGATGAATCTTACTTGCAGGCACAAATCTTATTAGCTGATTTGTACCAAATGCAATCGTTAGATGAGGTAGCTGAGCAGAAGCTTCTTGCGGCTAGTGAGCATGCACCTGATGAGGTCATTATCACATACGGTCTTGGTGAGTTTTACCTGGAAAGAGGAGATTACGCAAAGAGCATACCGTACTTGAAAAAAGCGGTTCATCATAAAGAAGACTTAAAAGGAGTGCCCGTTGAACTCAAGCTTGCTGAAGCTTTTAGTGCAACAGGAGAATTTGAGGATGCATTACACTACTATCAACGGGGTATAGATGAATCAATGACACCTGACGCTCTCTTTGGGTTTGGCTTTACGGCGTATCAAGCGGGAGATATGACAGTTGCTATTGAACAACTTGAAGCTCTAAAATCACTGGATTCTGATTTTACAAGCTTGTACCCTTATTTAGCAAAAGCGTATGAGTCTGAGAACCGATTAACAGAAGCACTTGAGGTTTTAAAAGATGGAATGTCTGCGGATGAATTTAATGATCAACTTTACTTGCTGGCAGGTAAGATTAACTTTAAACAGCAGGATCCCATTCAAGGGGAGACAAATCTTCGTCAATCTCTTGCATTAAATCCATCTAATATGGAAGCTCTTCAAACACTGGCAGCGTTCCTTCGCCATGATGAACAATTTGAGGAATTACTTGAGCTTTGTACCCATGCCAGGTCATACGGTGAGGAAGACGCGATGCTCGACTGGTATGAGGCCTTTGCCTTACGTTCATTAGACGAGTATGAGAAAGCTTATCCATTGTATGAAGAAGCGTTACAGGCATTTAGCGACGATGTAGATTTTCTTGAAGAATACGCTCACTTTCTTATGGAATATGGGAAGAGAGACTTGGCTTACATGTACTTTAAAAAGCTTCTTGAACAAAAGCCTGAAAGAACGGATATCATTGAACTGCTTGAGGAATTCTAAATTATCGTAACAAAAAAGAGGATTTTCTTTGATTCGCACAGAAATGTAGAGTATACCTAGTAACTTGTTTCAAGTGTAAAATGAGCTGTTAGGTTGATCTTAAAGGAGGGGACGGAATGGGAAATACGATTCCAGTTGTTGAAAAGAAGGACTTTCTAAAAAGCTTCTTAAAACAGTATGAGCTTAAGCGTCGGGAATGCGCATGGCTGTTAAACTACCTCATGAGTGATGATAACTTAATGGAACGAGTTCATTTTATTGAACAAGCTGAGCAAACACCAAAAGCTCTTGTTATATCAGCTCAAGGTGTAAGCACCATACCCTTTTCATTTAGAAAAAATCAGCATGTCACCACCGATGCTGAGAAAGCATTTCACGATATTCGTTTAAATCAAACGGAAGAAATCTATATTGAACTTCATTTCAAAGGGGCAAAAAGCTACTCGTTATACCTTGCCGTGCTAGAAGATAATCCATATTTACCTGAGAATCAAAAACGGGCGGAAGTGATGGAGAATGAAGCAGAGCAGCTGCTTTCTCATTCATTATACATGTTTAACCGCTCAAAGCTCCTAGAGCAGATTGATCAAGCTCTTGATACGCGAGACCAGACATTGTTCAATCAATTCACGGAAGCGTTGCGTCTGTTGGATGCTGAGCATAAAGGCACGTAGAAGGCTCTCAACTGAGAGCCTTTTGTTTTATATAGAAAAAGGAGTGAATAAAGATGAAATGGTCATCAAAAGACATTCAAGTTTATCAGAAAGAAAAAACGTACATTGATACGGTATTAATTCCACTTATGCCTCTAGCTTTTCAAAAGGAACAAACCAAAGCTGTACTAGCTAGTGAATATATTGAAAGCATCTCTATGGAGCTAGAGCGCATGTATCAGGGAAGAATACTTCTTAGCTTACCCTTTACCTATTATTCTGGTGAAAAAAAAGAAGAGAAAGTGAATCGATTAGAATCGTGGATAGAGGCTTGGAGAGAAGATGGAGCAAAACATATATTATTATTAACGAGTGATTCAAATTGGCGTGATGTTGATGTATCGGAGCGGATTGAGTGGGTACCAGCTATTCAGCTACATGGACTAAGCGCCAAGGACAGAGCAAATCTTAGCGCAGATGTGGCTCAAGATTTGTCTTCAATTTTAACAAAAAAGTGGTTATAAAGTCACATTTATATGAAAACGGAACCAAACCTCTCGTGATGAGATATTGCGCTATGAAACCGGTTGTAGTATCATTACATTGTCCTAGTATTATTTCGTTTTATGTCCAATGATTGGGCTTACAATCTGTTGGTAGGAGGGAGAACCGTGAGCGAGAAAGAGCACAAAGTGTCAAGACGACAATTTTTGACGTATACGCTTACAGGTGTTGGTGGATTTATGGCAGCAGGAATGCTAATGCCAATGGCAAGATTTGCCCTTGATCCGGCTCTAAAAGCAAGTGCTGAATCAGACATGCACTATGTGTGTGATCTAGATGACTTGACTGAAGAACCACAACGATTTGTTTTTTCGTATGATCAAGTAGACGCCTGGTATGAGTCAGAAGTGCAACATGAAGCGTACATATTTAGACAAGGTGATGATGTAATCGCCTTATCCTCTTCCTGTACTCATTTAGGCTGTACAGTAGCGTATCAGGAAGATCAAGGAGAATTTGCTTGTCCATGTCATGGTGGAAGATTTGAGAAAAATGGTAAAAACGTACCGAATTTACCTCCACAGCGTCCACTGGACAGGTTTGAAGTGTTAGTTGAGGATGGACGAGTATCAGTAGGACAAGTGAATCAGCAAACTTAGTGGGAGGCGTAGTGGATGCTTCAAAAAATTTATGATTACGTTGATGAACGTCTAGATATTACGCCTATGTGGCGAGATATCGCTGACCATGAAGTGCCTGAGCATGTCAATCCTGCTCATCATTTCTCAGCATTTGTTTATTGTTTTGGTGGATTGACATTTTTTGTAACAGTTATTCAGATCTTATCTGGTATGTTTTTAACCATGTATTATGTTCCTGATATTATTAATGCCCACGCTTCCGTTTATTATTTACAAAACGAGGTAGCATTTGGTGTCATTGTACGAGGAATGCATCACTGGGGAGCTAGTTTAGTCATAGTTATGATGTTCTTACATACATTACGTGTCTTTTTCACAGGTTCATATAAAAAACCGCGTGAATTAAACTGGGTTGTAGGTGTATTAATTTTCTTCGTAATGTTAGGTCTTGGTTTCACCGGTTACCTACTGCCATGGGATAACAAAGCGTACTTCGCAACGGTCGTTGGACTGCAAATTGCTGAAAGTGTGCCAATTATCGGTGACTTTACAAAAACATTGCTTGCAGGTGGAAATATTATTGGCGCGGCTACGTTAACTCGTTTCTTTGCCATACACGTATTCTTTTTACCGGCAGCACTTCTTGGGTTACTTGGAGCTCACTTCTTTATGATTCGTAAACAAGGGATCTCTGGACCGTTGTAAGAACAAAACATGTGATTCCAGGCTAAAGGAGGGAACAAGATGCATCGAGGAAAAGGAATGAAATTTGTTGGAGATTCCAGGGTAAAAGTGAATGGCAGAAAACCAAACATTCCAAAGGATTACTCAGAATATCCTGGTAAAACAGAGGCATTCTGGCCAAACTTCTTATTACGTGAATGGATGGTAGGTGCGGTGTTTTTAATGGGGTACTTGTGTTTAACCGTAGCACACCCTGCACCACTTGAAGGATTAGCTGATCCAACAAACTCTGCTTATATTCCGTTACCTGACTGGTACTTCTTATTTTTGTATCAATTATTAAAGTATACGTATGCTTCCGGAGATTACAATGTCCTTGGAACGGTTATTATTCCAGGGGTTGCGTTCGGTGCGCTTTTACTTGCCCCATGGCTTGATACAGGCAAGGAACGTCGTCCGCAAAGAAGACCAATTGCTTCGTCTATGATGCTGCTTGGTGTGATTGCAACGATTTTCCTAACATGGGAAGCGGTTGACCAACATGACTGGGTAGCTGCTGCCGAGCAAGGTCAATTAGTTGAAGAAGGTGACGTTGACATCAATATGGAAGCCCAGGGCTATGAGATTTATCAAAGCCAAGCGACTTGTTTAAATTGTCACGGGGAAACATTATCGGGGACGGCAATGGGACCAAATCTTCTTGAAACAGAGAAGTCTGTAGAAGAAATTATTGATGTGATTCATAATGGTCAAGGTGCGATGCCTGCTGATCAGTTTGAAGGCTCAGAAGAAGAGCTTGAGATTTTGGCAGATTACATTGCAAATCATGGCGATGTAGAAGAATAAGGGTATAATAAGGATGTCTGCATAATCCAAATTAGGTTGCTGGTTCAAGCTAGCGTCTACCTTGTGATTGTAGTAGGCATCTTTTTTATTTTACCTGAACATGAAAGAAGGGTATCCTATGTTTCTTCCGATTTTAGCTTATTTCAGAAAGCCGTATGTCCTTATTTTACTTCTATTGATTAACGTTCCTGGTACCATCTATGGTTATGTATGGTACTGGAATCAGTTAAAAGCGACACCGTGGTATTTCACGCCTTTTGTACCAGATAGTCCAACAGCCAGTTTGTTTTTTGTCTTTGTCCTTGTTGCTTTTCTCTTGAAAAAAAATTGGCCTATATTTGAAGCGTTAGCTGGTGTCACTTTAATAAAATACGGGATTTGGGCAGTGGTGATGAATAGTTCATCTGTTATAGCTGGTGCACCACTTACGTCAGACATCATTATGTTGAATCTTTCTCACGCTGGAATGGCCATTCAAGCACTGATCTATGCTCCGTATTTTCGTATAAAGCCATGGCACTTAATCGTAGCTTTAATTTGGACTGTACATAATGACATCATCGACTATGTATTTGGAATGTTCCCGTGGTTGTCATCTGGTCTTATGCCGTACCTTTCACAAATCGGATATTTTACGTTCTGGCTTGGTTTGTTTTCCGTTGGATGTATCTATTGGTTATGCATTCGTAAGGACCGGTTGCAATTGACGATCTAGTGCGGTTGGGTATAGAATTCCTGGTCTACTCTTGTCCTACCATTCATAGGATGTAAGGAATGGGGGAGGGATACTGTGCGACACTTGAAGGGAATCTTACTTTTTCTTATTTTCTTTGGATGGTTAGGGGGACAGAGCGTACAAGCAAGTTCTGAAAACCATTGGACCGATGTAAGTAAAACAGCCGATCTAGTTTTACAATTAACAAAGCAAGAAAATTTATCTGAGGCCAATCAAATACTTGAATCATTTAATCATACATGGCAAAGCGTTAATCATGAGCAGTCTCCTTTTTTTGATACAGAGAGTGAACAAGCCATCTCTCTAACGTTGCAACAAGCACAAGTGGCATTACAATCAACAGATATGGAACAAGTAGAGCGAGTGGACCGAGTCACAACGTTTAGACTGGCTGTTGACGCTGTTTCAAATAATAGTCAACCCCTATGGCTTTTGAGTGAAACATCGCTACTCAGAGCAGCAGAGGAACTTAAAGTAGTTGCGGAGGATCAAACAGCTGACGTTTTTTATCAACAATTAAATGAAATTAATCGTCAATATCAAGTGATTCGTCCAGCTTTATCAATTCAAGCAGCTAGTGATTTATATTTCATTGATACTCAATTGGATACATTTTTATCTTCAAAAAAGCAGCTGGATGTAAGTGCTAGAACGGCATATGCCGCACAACTGCAAGAAGATATTCAAACAATGTATGAAGAATATGATCAAGAAGAAGCAGACCCATCCTTATGGTGGATGATCTTTACGATTGGTGGAATGATTATAGTATCTCTTTCTTATGTAGGTTGGAGAAAGTACGCGGCCTCTCATGTGAAACAGGAAGAGAAAGAAAAGGAAAAAGAGAAAGAAAAAGAGAAAATGTAACTCGTAGTATGTAGAAGTCTTATACTTTGACTTTCCCTGACGTTTTGCGTACACTATAATCATATAGTAATTCCAGGTAAAAGGATGAGGTGAGTGTACGGTGTCAATTACTTTTCTTGTTTATTTTGCTTTAGTGCTCATTATTCCGATATGGGCAAGCGGTAGAGTGAAAAAAGCGTATAACAAATACTCTCAGGTTCGTAATTCAGCTGATATGACGGGAGCAGAGGTTGCTCGTAAGATCCTTGATGATAATGGATTATACGATGTGCGAATTGAAGAAGTAAAAGGTCAGCTTTCAGATCACTATGATCCTCGAGCTAAAACCGTTCGTTTGTCCTCTGAGAACTATCACAGACCATCTGTGGCAGGGGCGGCAGTGGCAGCACACGAGGTAGGACATGCGATTCAGGATGCTGAGAATTATTCGTTTCTAAACTTTAGAAGCGCGCTTGCACCAGTTGCAAGCTTAGGATCAAATGCTTCCTTTTTCTTCTTAATTGCAGGCTTGATCTTCTCCATATCAAATCTCGTTTTTGTAGGGATCATCTTTATGGCGGCTGCAGTATTATTCCAGCTCGTCACCCTACCAGTTGAATTTAATGCAAGTAATCGTGCGATGGAGCAAATGGTTTCATCCGGTATCATTCGAAACAACGAAGAACGCGAAACGAAAAAAGTACTAAATGCAGCCGCTATGACCTATGTAGCTGGTGCGCTAGTCGCTTTACTTGAACTTGTACGTTTTGTTCTTATGTTTATGAATATGAACGACGATTAATTGTGAAAGATTCTGGGACCAAACAATTAATTGCTTATGAAAAACGAACATAGCATCTAATGCGCTTCAGGAGAATCCCTCGCTTTCAGCGGATACGGCATCAGCCCCTTTCGCGGAAAATACGCCGCTCCAGTGTCTTCACCACGTATTTTACTGCAGGAGTCTCGGGTTCTCCTTCCGCTCGTTTTCATAAAAAAAATGGCGAATGATTCGATCATAGAATCATTCGCCATTTTTAAATTGAATTTTAGTTAGGTATCAATCGCATTTTTATCATTAAATCGATAGTCAAATTTTAAAAATGATTATAAATGCAGTGGCTGCTTGTTCTCATCCAAGGTAAAGCCTTCTCCGCTCACATCTGTTACATTACTAATGGTGACAAAGGCATGTGGGTCTATCCGTTGAACAAGGTTCTTAAAACGTGCTAGCTCGTTTCTTGCGACAACGCAATACAATACATCTTTTTCAGAGCCCGTAAAGCTTCCAGTCCCTTTTAAAGAGGTCGCACCCCGTCCCATTTCTCGTAAAATAGCCTCAGAAATATCAGGAATTTGCTCAGAAATAATAAAGGCCGCTTTGGCGGAATACGCTCCTTCTTGAATAAAATCAATCACTCGTGCAGCGATGAATACAAGAACTAATGTGTACATCACCTCACGATAGTTAATGTAAAGAAGTGAAGTAGCAATGACACATGCGTCAAACA
This sequence comes from Alkalihalobacillus sp. FSL W8-0930, assembly GCA_037965595.1. Classification (NCBI taxonomy): domain Bacteria; kingdom Bacillati; phylum Bacillota; class Bacilli; order Caryophanales; family Bacillaceae; genus Alkalihalobacillus; species Alkalihalobacillus sp. FSL W8-0930. The sequence goes on from CP150183.1 coordinate 1,755,861, forward strand.
CAAACATCGTACGTCCAATACTCCATCCAAAGTAACGCAGACAAAGCTTAGCGATAATGTCTACGCCTCCAGTTGTCCCGCCGTATCTAAAAACAAGTCCTAATCCAACACCGATAAAGGCTCCAGCAAATAATGCTGCTAATGTTAAGTCATCGTGAAGCGGTATGTAAACCAATTGAAACCGTTGAAATAAGTCCAAAAAAACAGAGACTGCAACGGTCCCTACAATCGTATATACAAACGTTGTTCGACCGAGTAATTTCCAACCGATAAAAAATAATGGGATGTTTAAGACTAAATTTGAAATGGCCGGATTAAGATTAAAAGCATAAAACAAAATAAGAGTAACTCCAGTAAATCCACCATCAGCTAATGAATTTTCCATATTAAAATAGACAAGACCAAAAGACATAAGTGCGGATCCAACAATCACAAAAAAGAGATTGCGGATATGTTGATAGATCATGATTCTCCTCCTTTACCTTTCATTACTCTATATAACATTTTAAAAAAAAGCTAGCTTTCATGTGAAATGATCTCGTTTTACATCCATTCGTTTCATCATATAGATCATTTATGAGAGCGAGGTGGTCACTCTTGAAACAGTACTTTTCATTATTTTTTATTTTATGCTTAAACAGTCTTACCTTTACAGGTGTTATTTGTATAATTATAGCAAAATGGACAGTGATCGATCGAAATACTGGAATAGTAGTGATAATTATATGCTTTGTACTTGGTTTGTGGAATGTGGTAGCGCTAATCGACCTCATATATGGTCGACGAAAGAACTGAAATTATTTCAGATTGATGTCAAATTAATTTCATTTTTATTATTTTCTATTAATTAGGTTTTAAGTCATGTTAAGTTGGGAAAAGAGACAGTATAAATTTTTGTAGAAAAGAGGTTAGACCGTGGACAAATTTTTATCCGTCGAAGTGTTAAGGGCTGCGTATCGGCAGGCTATATTAAACGATCATGATCAAGATTTTATTCAATTAATCCGTGAAGAACTAATGAAAAAGGAAGCGGATTCATCTGATATAACGCTCATTCAGTTTGAACATGTTATGGAAAAAGAATAATCATACCCCTACGTACATAAACCTATTTAATCGCCTGCTTTGCTCCTAATTTAATGGAGCGGGTGGGTTTTTTAGTATATTCAGTGCGTTCGGCATGTTTATATAGCTATACAATTGCGAAATGGCACGTAATTCGCTAACATGGTAAATGAACAAACAATACATAATTGATTGATGTGAAAGTTGTAAAAGAAGGGTGATACAGATGAACGATATAAAACTTGTCATAGCAGGACCTAGAGGAAATATGGGGCGTGAAGCCGTTAAATTAGCCGAGGAAACGGAACATTTTACGTTGGTTGCAGTTGTTGATTCTAAACATAATGGAAGTCGTCTATCTGAAGTAGAAGGAATGCCTGAATTAGACATTCCTGTTTATACGGATATTAAGCAATGCTTTACGGAACAACAACCAGACGTACTCATTGATTTAACCTCACCTGAAATTGGGAAAATTCATCTTGAAGCTGCGTTAGATCATGGTGTTCGTCCGGTGATTGGAACTACAGGTTTTACGCAAGAAGAAATTGATCGTTTGCGTACAAAGGCGGAAGAGAAAGGGATTGGCGCGATCATCGCTCCTAATTTTGCGATTGGCGCCATTTTAATGATGAAATTTGCTCAAACAGCAGCTCGTTACATGCCTGATGTCGAAATCCTTGAGATGCATCACGATAGAAAGCTTGATGCTCCATCAGGAACCGCTCATAAAACGGCTCAATTGATCTCTGAAGTAAGAGAAGCGAAAAAGCAAGGCCATGAAAATGAAACAGAAGATATGCAAGGAGCGCGCGGTGCAGAGATGGAAGGCATGCGTATTCACAGCATTCGCTTACCAGGGTTAGTTGCACATCAAGAAGTTATTTTTGGTGGACCTGGTCAAACTTTAACGATTCGTCATGATTCCATTAATCGAGCGTCCTTTATGCCAGGTGTACGTTTGTCTGTGGAAACAGTACTTTCATTAGATACATTGGTATACGGATTAGAACACATTATTGAGTAGAGGGGATAAAACATGAGAATCGCACTTATTGCTCACGATAAGAAAAAGGATGATATGGTGGAGTTTACACTTGCATATAAAGATATTTTAGCTGAACATGAATTGTATGCGACGGGAACCACAGGTACTCGTATTTCAGAAGCCACGGGTTTATCTGTTACATTATTCAAGTCCGGCCCTTTAGGCGGAGATCAGCAAATTGGTGCACGCGTTGCTGAAAACTTATTTGACTTGATCATTTTTTTGCGCGATCCATTAACGGCACAACCGCATGAACCAGATGTTACAGCCCTTGTTAGACTTTGTGATCTGCAGTCGGTCCCACTTGCAACGAACTTAGGGACAGCAGACATTTTAATAATAGGTCTTAAGAATGGTGATTTTAAATGGCGGGAAGTTTTGTAAAAGAAGGAATGAGACGATGGATTCACTTGATATCCTAGCATTCGGTGCACATCCGGATGATGTTGAGATTGGAATGGCAGGCACACTTGCGAAATATGCAAGCTTGGGGAAAAAGGTAGGAATATGTAATTTAACAAAGGCTGAATTGTCTTCAAATGGTACAGTAGATATCAGGCAACAAGAAGCAGAGGAAGCGGCTAAGCATATAGGTCTGACAACACGTTTACAGCTTGAACTGGCGGACCGAGGATTAAGTCTAAATGAAGCAGAAAGTTTAGCTGAAATTACGTCTGTCATCCGTACATATAAGCCTAAAATTGTGTTTGCGCCAGGAAGTCCTGACCGGCACCCTGACCACGTTCATGCTGGACGATTAGTTCAAGAAGCTGTTTTTAATGCACGTATTTACAAATATCAATGTAGCGAGAACTTGCCAGCGCACAAAGTTCGAGACGTGTTCACTTATTTTATTAATGGGTTAGCGCAGCCGGACTTTGTGGTGGATATTGCTGAATGGACTGAGCATAAGAGAAACGCACTTGGCGCGTATAAGAGTCAGTTTGAACACTCCGCAACCTCAGTGGAAACACCACTTAATACAGAGTATATTCAAAGCGTGGAAGCAAGAGACAAAGTGTTTGGCAGCCAAGCGGGTCTTCAGGTAGCTGAAGGGTTCCAAACGGTTAAACCCTTGGTTGTCTCAAATTTACTGGAAGGGAATCAGTAACAGATGAAGTATCGCATCGGAATTAGCTGTTATCCTACGGTCGGCGGATCAGGAGTTGTAGCCACGGAGCTTGGGAAACAGCTTGCAAGCAAGGGTCATGATGTTCATTTTATCACTTCGAGTATTCCCTTTCGGTTAGACCGGGTGTATCCAAACGTCTATTATCATGAGGTGCAAGTGAATCAATATGCAGTTTTCCAGCACCCTCCTTATGATTTAACGTTAGCAAGTAAAATGGCAGAAGTGATAGACCGAGAAAAGCTCGACATTTTACATGTTCATTATGCTGTGCCTCATGCCATTTGTGCGATTTTGGCGAGGCAGATGGCTACGCATCCTGTAAAGATTGTTACCACATTGCATGGAACAGACATTACAATCTTAGGTGTCGATCAATCATTAAAACCGTTAATTAAGTATGGAATTGACGCATCTGATGCTGTCACAGCGGTATCAGATGATTTAATCAAACAAACCTATGAATTAGTTCAATCATCTAAGGATATTCAAACCGTTTACAACTTTATAGATGAGTCGCAGTATCATCCGGTAGAAACAGGTGACTTAAAGAAACGGTATGGAATTGAAACGGATGAGGCTGTATTTATTCACATCTCTAATTTCCGACCGGTGAAACGAATTCAGGATGTGATTAAAAGCTTCTCGCTTATCCACCAATCCATTCGAGCCAAATTGCTCTTAATTGGGGACGGTCAAGAGCTTCCAGCTGCAAGAGAATTGATTAGCGAGCTCGGTTTGGAAGAGCAGGTGCTTGTTCTTGGAAGTCAAAAGCATTTAGCTGAGCTTCTATCCATTAGTGATGTAATGTTGTTGCTTAGTGAAAAAGAGAGCTTTGGCTTAGTTGCACTAGAAGCGATGGCTTGTGGTGTACCTGTGATCGGCACAAGGATCGGAGGAATACCTGAAGTCATTAAAGACGGTGAAACCGGTTTTTTATGTGAAGTTGGAGATGTTGACGATGTCATGAGGCGAGCGATTCAGCTAGTAGAGGATCCAAGTACACTTCAACAATTTAGAGAAGCTGCGATGCAGGATGTGATTAAACGATTTAATGCAGATAAAATCGTAGCTGAGTATGAAGACATTTACCGAGTTGTATTAGCGGAAAGGAATGAGTAACTCTTGAATCCTTTGGCTAAACAAGCGGCAGAACAAGTTATCCTAACGCTTCATGAGCATGGGTATCGTGCTCATATCGTTGGTGGAGCTGTTCGTGATAAATTATTGCAACGGACCGTATCTGATATCGATATTACGACATCTGCTAGACCAGAAGAGGTTAGCGTTCTGTTCAAAAAAGCGCATCAAATGAACACGGCTCATCAAACGGTTTTAGTTCGTATAGGCGGTTCGCACATCGAGGTCACAACCGAACGAGGGCAATCATTAGAAAAAGATCTCGCTTGTCGAGATTTTACAATCAATTCGTTGGCTCAAACTTTTGACGGAGAAATCATTGATCCATGCAACGGACAAGAGGATTTGTCGAAAAAAGTTATTCGTTCCTATCAACCGAACGAACGAATGGAAGAGGACCCTCTTCGCATGCTCAGAGCGATACGGTTTTGTAGCGAATTATCCTTTTCGATTGATGCAAATCTCTTGGAAGTGATAAAGCATCAGAGTCCGTTGATTCAACATGTGGCGGGGGAGCGAATTGTTGCTGAGTGGTACAAGTTGTTAAAAGGTAGCAACCTGCAACAAGCGTTTCACTACCTACAACAAACTGAGCTCTATGCTTACCTTCCTGGACTAAACTTATCCATAGACGAGGTGGAGCGACTTGTTCGCATACCAAAGCTAGTAAAATTAACTTCTGTTAATCGGTGGGTATTATATTTCATTTGGATTCAAAAGAAATCACAAGAAGCGGCACAAGGCTTACCTTTGTCTAATGAAACAAAGAAACAGATTAAATCACGCCTCACTCTTTTTGAGTATCGCGAAAAGCACCCATTAACGGATTGGATTCTGTATCAGTTTGGTTTATCCGTTATTCAGGACGTTGAACAGCTGCGAAGCGTATTGCAAATGTCTTCGATTGAGAATCAACTAATTCTGGAAAAGTGGGAGTATCTTCCGATTCATTCAAGCAAGGATTTACTAATATCAGGAAGAGACCTCATGGAGAGTCGTAAGATCCCCTCTGGTCCATGGATTAAACAAGAACTTGAATGGCTTGAACAGCAAGTGATCAATAAATCAATCACACATTCGAAGGCGGCTCTTTTTGAAGCGATTGAAAGGAGGAGACAGGATGAGAAGTGAACTCGTTAAAAAGCTTGTAGAACATCAGGGTGAATATGTATCAGGTGAACGTCTTAGTGAATCCTTAGGTGTATCAAGAACGGCTATTTGGAAACAAATTGAGGTTCTCAAAAAAAATGGGTATCAGATTGAATCAGCACCTAAAAAAGGATATCAATTAATAGGACGCCCTGATGGCTTACAAGAGCATGATATTCATTTATACTTACAGACAAAGCGACTTGGTCAAAAGGTGTCGTACTTTGCTTCTGTTCCGAGCACCCAGGCCATTGCACATGAGTTAGCACAAGCAGGAGAGCCAGAGGGACATGTTGTAGTAGCAGATGAGCAAACGAGTGGACGTGGTCGACTTGGACGAAACTGGAGTTCGGCAGCGGGCACAAGCATATCGATGAGCTTGTTACTTAGACCAACACTCGCACCTGAAAATGTTCCTCCACTCACACTAGTGGCAGCAGTTGCTGTAACAAGAGCCATAGAAAAAGTAACGGGTCTTGATGCTGATATAAAATGGCCTAACGATATCCTATTGAATGGAAAAAAGATTGTTGGGATCCTAACAGAAATGCAGTCTGAACCGGGACTTGCAAATGTGGTCATCCTTGGAATAGGGATCAATGCAAACCAAACAGACGAAGAACTTATTCATGATAATCGTAACCAATCAACCTCTCTCGCTACTGAGAAAGGGCAATTAATTAATCGTGCAGAGCTGTTAGCGAACATACTTGAAGAATTTGAATGGTTATATGAGACCTATCTTACACACGGGTTTGGAGAAATTAAATTGCTTTGGGAAGCAAGGTCGATCAGTATCGGTTTGGATATCGAAGCAAAAAGTATTCATGGCACGGTTTCTGGACGGTCTGTTGGGATCTCTGAAGAGGGAGCGCTCTTACTTGAGGATACGCAGGGCACCATACATAAGGTGTATTCTGCTGATGTGAAATCAAAGAAGTAGTCGTCACTTTAACCATTTGTTATAATGAATGATGTGGGTTGTATTACAGTTGTAAACAATACCAAGTTTCTTATGTTTAAGAATAATGCTGCCTTGATCCAATTGGACAGGGACAGAAAGAATTGAATCAAGTTGAAGCTTGTTAACCATACAAGTATTTTTGACTTGCTCACACCTTTCTTTCTTTAGGCAGAGAAGGTTTTTTTGCGTATATGCAGAAAGGGGAAGTGTGATGAAAACAACAGCAGACTTTAAGAAAAGAAAACGTGAAAACGAACCGATCACCATGGTCACAGCCTATGATGCACCTTCTGCGAAATTCGCAGAAACAGCAGGAATTGATGCTATTTTAGTAGGAGACTCTTTAGGTATGGTTGTTCTAGGATATACTTCTACGATTCCAGTGACGATGGACGATATGGTAATGCATACAAAGGCAGTTAAACGTGGGGCTTCGTCAACGTTTATAGTTGCAGACTTACCTCATTTAAGCTATCACGGAAGCATTGATTTAACACTAGCTAATGTGCGCCGCCTTGTTCAAGAGGCAGGAGCTGATGCTGTGAAGCTTGAAGGAGGAGCAACCGTTATAAATGAAATCCGTGCATTAACAGACGCGGGAGTCCCGGTCATGGCACATCTTGGCTTAACTCCTCAATCAGTTGCTGTGATGGGTGGGTATCGTATTCAGGGAAAAGATCGAAAAAGCGCCGAAGCCTTGTTAAAGGATGCATTGGCTGTTGAAAAAGCTGGTGCATTTAGTCTCGTTCTTGAGTGTGTACCTACAGAGGTAGCAGCACTCATTTCAGAAAGACTTTCTATACCTGTTATTGGAATAGGTGCAGGTCCTAAAACTGATGGTCAGGTTCTGGTGTATCACGATCTGATTGGATATGGCGATGTACATGTTCCGAAATTTGTAAAGGCCTATTTAAACGTGAGTGAATCCATTGTAGCAGCATTAAAAGAGTATCATGATGAAGTGAAGCAAGGTGCATTCCCGTCAGCTGAACATAGTTTTACGGTAAGTGAAGACGTCATCTCCGGCTTATACGGAGGAGGTCATGATGAAGATCATTAAAACAGTACAATCATTACGAAGCGAGATCCATTCAGTGAGAACTGATGACAAAAGTGTAGGATTTGTTCCGACGATGGGAGCATTGCACGAAGGTCATCTCTCGCTCATTCACCAGGCACGCGAGAATCATGATGTAGTGGTTGTTAGTATTTTTGTGAATCCATTACAGTTTGGTGAAGGAGAGGATTTTGAATCGTATCCTCGTAATCTTGAGCGTGATCAACAACTATGCTCCGAAGCGGGCGTTGATTTTCTCTTTTATCCATCTGTTAAAGAGATGTACCCAACAGAAGCTTCTGTACAAATTAAAGTGGTTCAGGGTGTCGATGTGCTGTGCGGTAAAAGTAGACCAGGACACTTTGACGGGGTAGCAACCGTTGTCTTAAAATTACTCCATATGGTTGAACCGGATGCTGCCTATTTTGGACAGAAGGATGCTCAACAGGTGGCGGTTATCAAACAAATGGTTCAAACCTTGTCCATGTCTACTCAAATTATGGCTTGTCCAACTGTTCGTGAAGAGGATGGTCTCGCAAAGAGCTCAAGAAATGTAAACTTAAATGAGAGCGAGCGAAATCTTGCTCCTGCCCTATATACAACTCTTAAACAGGCGAGTGAGTTAGCGAAGTCAGGTTACAGCAGGACTGATTTAATAAGGTATGTAATTGAAGATCTTAATCAACTTGAACTAGGATCCATTGATTATGTTGATGTATTAACGTATCCAGAACTTGCGGCAAGCGAAAAGTTAACGGGAACGATCATAATCGCTGTTGCTTATCAATTTAGCCGAGCGCGGTTAATTGATCACATCTTAGTTGAGTTATAAAGGAGACGAACCAAATGTTTGTTACAATGATGAAATCAAAGATTCATCGTGCCACCGTTACTGAATCTGATTTGAATTATGTTGGAAGTATCACAATTGATGAAGAAATTATGAAGGCTGTAAACGTTCTGGAGAATGAAAAGGTCCAGATTGTGAATAACAATAACGGAGCCAGATTTGAAACGTATGTAATTAAAGGGGAACCAGGCAGCGGACAGATGTGTGTGAACGGGGCTGCTGCAAGGTTAGTTCAACCCGGTGATACAATCATTGTCATTGCTTATGCGATGATGGATGCTAAGGAAGCTGCTGATTTCAAACCAAATGTCGCAATTATGAACGAAGACAATACAGTTAAACAATTGCTTGGTACAGAACCAGCTTATACCGTCTTATAAAGCGCATAAAACCCTTCTCCCGATGCAAACTGAGTAAAACAAGAGGAGAGGGGTTTTCTTATGGATAAATGGATGACCGATTGGCAGGATGCCTACAAAGAAATTTGTACCTTGATTGAAAAAGGTGAAACGAACCATGTATGGATTGAACTAGATAAATTAGAGCAAAAGTCGGCAAAGGTATTGGACTTGTGGTCAGTCATGGATGAAAAACTTGCGCTTATTAAAGAACAGTTAGCACTTGAACCAAGTTCTGAAGGATATCAGTCCATGGGTACGGTTTATCTTGAGCAGAATCAATTAAAACGAGCCGTATTATCATTAGAACAAGAGCAGGCAGAAGGATTAAATGAAGAGTGGAGACGTTTGTTTCTTGCTTATGCTCATTTAATGAATGGTTCTTCGAACAAAACGATTGAACAGTTTATGTATTTGATTCAATCAGCCAAGGATGAGAGTGTTCGTCATTTTAGTTTTGCGGGATTAGGATGCTATTACACAGTTAATGATCAGGTTGACCGTGCCGCGGGGTTGTTTGAGCAGGCAAAATCACTCACTCCTACTTCTGATGTCGTGTATAATTTAGGTGTATGTTATTATTTAATAGGTGCATTGGATGCCTCAGCAGAACACTTTGAACAATATACGAAGCACGTAAAGCAAGATGCTGAAGCTCTATGCTTTCATGGATTGGTTCGTGCTCGTTTAAGTCAATATGAACATGCCAAACAGTTGTGGGAAAGTGCGCTCAGCATGTACACCACATCGGAGGAAATCATTCGACTTGCGTTAATGAGTGAGTGGTACGGTTTCTTTGAGATCGCAATTAAATGCTATCAGAAGGCGATTGACTTAGGGGCAAAAGAAGCGTTTGCATTACATGGGCTTGCGTGGAACTTGGCATTAAATGATCAGCTCAGGTTAGCCTGGCCAATTTTTGAACGACTTTTAAAGGAACATCCCAATGACCCGCATGTAAGAAGATCCTTACAGCATCTTGGCAAATTAGCTGAAGAAAAGAAACAGTTTTAATTGAGATGTGTACGGTAAGATAGAGGTGTAAAGATGAGTAAGCAATATGTGGTACTTGATCTAGAAACAACAGGTCATTCTCCGAATAGAGGAGATCGGATCATTCAGATTGGTGCAGTGAAAATAATAAACGATCAAATCGTGGACAGGTATATGACACTTGTGAATCCTGAACAATCAATCAGTCCATTTATTCAAGAACTAACAGGGATCAGTGATGAGGATGTGTATGATGCTCCTTTATTTCGAGATGTAGCCTCTGACCTTCTTGATTTTATGAAGGATTGTTCATTTGTAGCTCATAATGTGCAATTTGATTGGGGTTTTCTTTCTGCTCAATTAAAGCTAGAGGGATATGTGGTTCCGAATGTGCCGATTTACGATACAGTTGAGCTTGCCCGCATCCTTCTGCCAAAAGAAGAGAGTTACAAGCTAGGTATGCTTGCTGATGGAATGGGATTCACGCATGATCGCCCACATCAGGCGGATAGTGATGCAGAGGCAACAGCGATGATTTTTCTTCATATTCTTAATAAGTTACGACAATTACCTTTACTAACGCTACAGCAATTATTGCCTTTAAGTAAGCGATATAAAAGTCACATTGAGTCAACGATCCAAGAGATGATTGCAGAGAAGTTAAAGGTAGGAACCACTGGAGAAAAAGAGTTCGATTGTTTTCGTGGGCTTGCCTTAAAAAAACAGTCAGAACAAATGATAGAAGAAACTCAAGATGATAACGAGGAAATTCAACAGTTTCGAGAAGCCCTTTTTACAGAGCAAGAGTCACTTCAACATGTGTTTGAGCACTATGAGCAACGCCCAGGACAAAAAGAAATGATTCAAACAGTTTATCAATCATTTAAAGATAACACTCATGCGATGATTGAAGCAGGAACCGGTACTGGGAAAAGCTTAGGTTATCTCATTCCTGCTGCCATCCACTCATTAGAGGATCAAAAGCCTGTTATTATTAGTACTCAAACCATTCCATTACAGGACCAATTATTATCTAGAGATGTTCCGCTCTTAAAGCAACTACTTCCATTCCCAATTCGAGTAGCCTTATTAAAGGGGCGAAGTCATTATTTAGATTTGCGTAAATTCGAATTAAGCTTAGAGTCTACTCAAGAGTGTTCGTATGATGTGATCCTCATGAAATCACAAATCTTAATATGGTTAACAGAAACGGAGTCTGGTGATGTTGAGGAATTAAACATTCCATCAGGTGGTAGGAGTTTTTGGTTTGAGATCCAAAGCGATGCAGCTTCTGATTTAGGAAGGTTTAGTCCATGGTTCTCAAGATGCTTTTATCATCGTGCTAGAAGACAAGCTCATGATGCTCATGTGATTATTACAAATCATTCATTACTCCTTACTGATGTTGTTCATAAGCAATCCTTGCTTCCATCATATAGTCATGTTGTTTTAGATGAAGCTCATCATTTAGAGGACACGGCTAGCGAGCGTTTAGGACTCAGAACAGATTACCTTTCATTTGCATTTCTGATGCAACGATTAGGTGATACAAGTGAGGACGGTATGCTCGTAAAGATGGCGGAACTTGCGAAGAAAGCAGGCGTACAGTCCGATATTTGGTTGGAATCTGCTGTTGAGTTAGGTGAAACAAAAGAAGAGTTGGATGATTTGTTTCGAATGATCCATGCTTATGCGCTAAAAGCGAAGAAAAAAGCTTCGTCAGACACAGGACGAACTCGTTATACGTATAAATCCTTTAATGAGGCTGGAGAACTTTGGTCAGCGATTTTAGAGATTACGATGCGGGTGCATTCATCTTTGTCCCATGTTTGTCTGCAACTAGAATCCATCTCACGCAGTATTGACGCAAACGATGAAACATTCACGTACCGTGAACGTGCACTTTGGTCAGATGGTATGCGTTTGATCGCTTCGCTTTTGGAGGAAGATGAGCAGCTGTATGAGCTTCTACTTGAGTATGATCCAAACCAAGTGTATTGGATTGAAGCAGAGCCAAAGGGTGCAAGAAACGCGACGTTTCTTTATAGTAAGCCAATCGACGTATCGGAGCGCTTAGCGGATGATTTATTTGGACGAAAGAAGAGTGTGATATTAACTTCCGCTACATTAACGGTAAACGGGTCATTTAATTATCAAAAGAACCGGCTTGGCTTACAGGATTTTGGTATTGAGACCTCATTAATTGAATCTCCATTTTCATATGTTAATCAAGCCAAGGTTCTTATTCCTTCTGACCTGCCAGCGATTAAGGATGTAACGGAAGAAGAATTTGCGGTGGAAGTTGCGATTAAGATCTGGCGAATTGCTGAAGCAAGTAAAAGTAAGCTAATGGTTTTATTTACCTCTTATGAGATGCTACGAACAGTCTATCAACATGTGAAAGACTTTAATGAACATGAAAGCTTTCAACTAGTTGGTCAAGGAATGACAAGTGGTAGCAGGTCTAAGCTCATGAAACTATTTAAACAATCAGATGTAGGTATTCTGTTTGGCACAAGCAGTTTCTGGGAGGGCATTGATTTGCCAGGTGATGAGTTAAAACACGTTATCATTGTTCGCTTGCCTTTTTCACCCCCTGATGAGCCGTTACTAAAGGCACAGCTTGAACAGGCAAAAGAGCTTGGTAAAAATCCTTTTATGGATGTTTCACTGCCACAAGCTATTATTCGGTTTAAGCAAGGGTTTGGTCGCTTGATTCGGACTCAACATGATAAGGGCTGTGTGTTTATTTTTGATCGAAGAATCACAACAACTAGGTATGGCTCTTTGTTTATTAATTCCTTACCAAACGTCCCAGTACATGAAGGCAAATTAGAGGATTTACTAGAAGAACATCAATCGTATCTATAAGCATCAAATAAAGGTGGCATGGTAATGAATACCCTATTAACAAATGCACGTATTGCGACGATGAATGACTCATTTCAAACGATTGAATCGGGTTATGTATTAATCTCTGATAAAACATTCAAACAAATTGGCGAAGGTCAGCCACCTGAAGAGGTATTGCAACAAGCAGATGTTACAACAGATTTAAACGGGAAGTGGGTCGTACCTGGGCTTTATAATACGCATGGACATGCAGCGATGACATTGATGCGTGGCTATGAGGATGATCTTCCTTTAGACAGGTGGCTAAAGGAACGAATTTGGCCTTTTGAAGGAAAACTGTCAAAAGAAGCTGTGGCTGCTGGACGAGACTTAGCCATGGTTGAAATGATCAAGTCTGGAACAATTGGCTTCTTAGAAATGTATCATCTAAACATGGATGATTTTGCAGCTAGAATTGAACAGGTTGGAATGAGAGCCTTACTAACACGTTCTGTGATTGGATTATGCCCTAGAGAAGAACAGGATGCAAAATTAAACGAGTCAGCCAATTTTGCAGCAAGTTGGGACGGCGCGGCACAAAATCGGATTCACACGATGCTTGCTCCGCACGCACCATATACTTGTCCAATCGATTATATCGAGCGTATCGTGGACAAGGCACGTGACCTTTCTTTGCCTGTACATATGCATTTGGCTGAAACACAAAAAGAAGTGGATGATTATTATACTTCGTTTGGGAAGCATCCATTAGATCACTTGGCAGAATATAAGTTACTTGAAGATACGGAGTGGCTCTTCGCGCACGCTGTTCACTTAGATTCGCCGCAAATAGCTTTACTTGCCCAGTCCAAATCGAGTATAAGTCATAACCCAATGAGCAATTTAAAGCTTGGATCTGGTATCGCTCCAGTCATAGACTTTTTAGAGGCAGGGATCCCTATCTCAATCGGTACAGACGGGGTATCTGCTAATAATAACCTGGATATGTGGCAAGAATTACGCACTGCTGTCCTACTACAAAAAGGACTGGTTCAGAGGGCGGATGCTATCTCAACACAGCAGGCGCTTCGAATGGTTATGAGTGAAGGTGCTAGTGCACTCCAAACGGGTCAAAAAGGGATGATTCAGGTTGGTGAAGAAGCAGACTTTATCGTGATTGATCACACGTCACCACATCTTCAGCCCGAAGCTCAATTACATTCGCATCTTGTTTACGCGGCAGTAGGCTCAGATGTGAGCGATGTCTATGTACAAGGACAGTGTTTAATGAAAAATCGTGAATTGCTTACATTAGATGAAGAGAAGGTTCGCTACGAGGTAAACAACCAATATCTATCAACGGTTCGTTCATTATAAAAGGGCGCGCATTACTCAAGTAACGCGCACCCGCCTGAGGTATGGGTGAAGGTTTTTAGATTGGTTCAGCCATTATGGTTTAATTGTTTGATGATCAGTCTGAAAATAAGAGTACGGAAACTCCGTTTGACGGATAGTCACTGGCCATATCGTCTCAAGCGTTTCACCTTGACGACTTAAGAGTGACATGGAATGTTTGTTTAGCTGATACCAATCGGCTGTTTGCAGGCCGCCTTTGCCTTGATCCATACTCGCGCCCCCCTTCACTGGCGTACACTTAGTATGGGTTAACTCTCAAGAGATATAACAGGCAATACCTGCATTGTATAGAATGAAATGTCCACATTTAGGAGGAAAAAGTATGGGTTCAAAGAAAGAAGTCCTATCAACAGTTAAGATTCAAAAAGCTCCAGACGTCTATAAGATGGTCGATTCATTAAATCGAACGTTAAAGGATCGCGATTTGCTTTTCGGTCTCGCATTAGATGAGGAGAACGAAGAGAAAATGGTGTTCACGATTTATAAAACGTAATGGAGGCAGCATCATGAAAAAATGGATCATCACGAGTTCTGTAGGACTGGTAATTGTTGTCTTAGCACTTTTTATATACGCATATACAACTGTTCGGGGACCGCTTGCAGATGGGTATGACATGGCCCGTGAAAAGGTTATAAATGAAGAAGTGCTTGAGTCTGTTCGTGACGTATCCTATTATCACGGGGAAGATGCTTTTTATGTGATATATGGAACCGATACGGATGGAGATGATGCGATCGCTTGGGTACCTCAGGATGAAGAAAATGACACGGTCTCTGTCTTTAAAGAAGCAGACGGTATTTCGGCAGAAGACGCACAAAACCTAACCGAATCTGCAGTCAATCCGTCTAAAATTCAGTCCATTAAATTAGGAAAAGAAGGCAATACTCCTCTATATGAAGTAAAATATCGTACAGAATCAAATCAGCAAGGGTATTACTATGTAGCCTTTCAAGATGGTTCATTTATTAAACGGTTTAGTTTAAATAATGACTAACACTTGAATGTCGAACGTAGTCAACTTATAGTAAAAGAGGATACTGAGAGGAGAGGGAATCATGAAATTAGCAAAACGAGTAGACGCACTAACACCATCAAGCACTTTAGCCATCACAGCCAAAGCAAAAGAATTAAAAGCGCAAGGCCATGATGTGATTGGACTTGGGGCTGGAGAGCCAGATTTTAATACTCCACAATACATTATAGACGCGGCTATTAAATCGATGGAAGAGGGTCATACAAAGTATACCCCTGCTGCCGGTCTTCCTTCTTTAAAAAAAGCGGTTATCGATAAATTGAAACAGGATCAGCAGCTTGATTATGCGCCTGAACAGATTTTTGTGGGAACAGGTGCCAAGCATGTTTTGTATACATTGTTTCAAGCCCTACTAGATGAGGGAGATGAAGTAATCATTCCAACTCCTTATTGGGTAAGCTATCCGGAACAAGTGAAATTGGCTTTTGGTGAACCCGTTTATGTGACAGGACATGAAGAATCTGGATTTAAGCTAACACCAGAACAGTTGGACGCAGCGATCACATCAAAAACACGAGCGTTGATTTTAAACTCACCTAGTAATCCAACAGGAGCGATGTATTCTAAAGAGGAACTACAAGCTCTTGGAGAGGTTGCTTTGAAGCATGATCTTCTAATTGTGTCCGATGAAATTTATGAAAAATTGATTTATGATGGCGCCACACATACATCGATTGCAGAAGTAAGCCCTGAGCTTTGTGCACAAACGATTATTATTAATGGTGTATCTAAGTCTCATTCCATGACTGGTTGGAGAATTGGTTATGCTGCGGGCGATGCCACACTCATTAAAGCAATGACGAATTTAGCAAGTCATAGTACGTCAAACCCAACGACAAGTGCGCAGTATGGTGCCATTGCTGCTTACACGGAAGATGATGGTTCCGTTGAAACGATGCGCCAGGCATTTGAAGAACGATTGGATGCAGCGTATGAAAAGCTCATCCAAATCCCTGGTGTTACATGCGTGAAGCCAAAGGGAGCATTTTACCTTTTCCCAAATGTTCGTAAAACCGTTGAAGCATGCGGCTATGCAGATGTAGATGCATGGGTTGAAGCATTACTAGAAGAGGAGAAAGTAGCGCTTGTCCCTGGATCAGGATTTGGTGCACCGGATAACGTTCGTTTATCCTATGCAACATCACTTGATCAATTTTTAGCGGCACTTGATCGAATTGAGCGATTTGTTCAAACGAAAACAAAAGGATAACAACCTTTGTTTTCCTACATAGAAAGTAATTAGATATCGGAGGATTTGAAATGAAAACAACAATTTCAAAAATTGGAGCGCACGCAGATCAAGAAGTAACGATTGGTGCGTGGTTAGCAAATAAGCGTTCAAGCGGAAAGATTGCCTTTCTTCAACTTCGTGACGGAACTGGATTTATTCAAGGTGTTGTTGTAAAAGCGGATGTTGGAGAAGAATTATTTGCCCAAGCCAAAAACATCACGCAAGAGAGTGCTTTATATGTTACGGGTACTGTTCGTGCCGAGGAGCGTTCTCCATCAGGCTATGAATTAACGGTTACTGGTTTTACTGTAATCAGTGAGTCTAAAGATTATCCGATTACGCCTAAAGAGCACGGTACGGACTTTTTGATGGATCACCGCCACTTATGGCTGCGATCTAAACGTCAACAAGCCGTTATGAAGATTCGTAATCAAATCATCCATGCAACATACGAGTTTTTCCATGAGCATGGCTTCTCTAAGCTAGATTCACCCATCTTAACAGGAAGCTCTCCAGAGGGAACATCTGAACTATTTGCAACAAAATATTTTGACGAAGATGCTTACCTTTCACAAAGTGGTCAATTGTATGCAGAAGCAGGAGCAATGGCACTAGGTCGAGTCTTTACCTTTGGTCCTACCTTCCGTGCGGAGAAGTCGAAAACTCGTCGTCACTTAATTGAGTTCTGGATGATTGAACCGGAGATGGCTTTTGTTGAATTTGATGAGAACTTAGAATGGCAAGAAAAGTATGTATCTCATTTAGCCGCCTCTGTTTTAAAGCATAATCAAATTGAATTAAAAACACTTGGAAGAGATTTGTCTAAGCTTGAAGCGATCCAAGCGCCATTTCCACGCATCACTTATGATGAAGCGTTAAAGCTTTTACACGAAAAAGGCTTTGATGATATTAGCTGGGGCGATGATTTTGGCTCACCACATGAAACGGCTATTGCCGAGCATTATGACAAGCCGGTATTTATTACGCATTATCCAACGTCATTGAAGCCATTTTATATGCAGCCAGATCCTAATCGTGATGATGTGGTATTATGTGCAGATTTAATTGCGCCAGAAGGCTACGGAGAAGTAATTGGTGGGTCTGAACGAATTCATGATTATGAGTTGCTTAAACAACGAATTGCCGAGCACAATTTATCTGAGGAAACATACGAATGGTATCTAGATCTACGTAAGTATGGATCTGTTCCTCATTCTGGATTTGGTCTTGGATTAGAACGCACAGTTGCCTGGTTATCAGGTGTTGAGCATGTTCGTGAGACAATTCCATTCCCACGTTTGTTAAATCGTTTATATCCTTAATGGAAAATAGCATGGAGGTCGGTGGTAACTCTTACCGATCTCTTTTTTCATTTTCTCTATGGTCAAGCCTGTTCCACTCCATGTTATAATAGCTTGTGAGGTGTTAAAAATGAACAAGAATCAGTTTGCAAAGTGGATGGCTCAAAAGCATATAACCATCCCTGCATTATTACTCGAAAAGTATACAGCACTCGGATTAAACGAACAGGAGCTAATGGCACTCCTTCATATACAATCCTATCTAGATCATGGAGAAAAATTTGTGACCCCGATGCAGTTATGTGAACGAATGACACTCAGTCATGAGGACTGTACAAAGCTTTTAAGTAAATTAATCCGCTCTCAAATGCTTTCGCTTGAAAAGAGTTCTGACGAGACTGGTATGTTTTATGAAACCTATTCATTAGAGCCTTTATGGCTACGCTTGATTGAATGTATGGATGAAGAAAGTCAGCGTTCAACTGAACTTCAATCTAACGAGCTTGAAGGAAAGCTCTACAAGCAAGTAGAACAAGAATTTGGACGACCATTATCACCAATCGAAGGTGAAACGTTATCCATGTGGATTGATCAGGATAAGCACCAGCCTGAATTAATCTTTGCTGCTTTAAAGGAAGCCGTTATTTCTGGTAAATTAAACTTTAGATACATTGATCGAATTCTATTTGAATGGAAGAAAAATGGAATAAGAACACCAGAGCAAGCTCGAACGCATAGTGAAAAATTTAGAAACCATACACAGACTAGAAAAACACAAAAAGAACCTGTTCAAACCAATTCTGTGCCTGGGTTCAACTGGCTCGAGCAACCTTAATAAAAGGAGAACCACTCGCATGTTAAGTAAAAAAGCAACGATACATGCCATCGATGTGATGGGTGAACTTTTTCCCGAAGCGGAATGCGAATTAGTTCACAAAAACCCGTTCGAATTATTAATCGCCGTTGTGTTATCTGCCCAATGCACGGATGCACTTGTAAACCGAGTGACACCGGCACTGTTTGAAAAATATCAAACGCCGGCTCACTACGTAAGTGTACCTGTAGAAGAGCTTGAAAATGACATCCGGTCGATCGGGTTGTTTCGAAGTAAAGCGAAAAACATTCAAAAGCTCTCACACTCTTTACTTGATCAGTACGGCGGCGAAGTCCCAAAAACAAGAGATGAGTTAGTGGGGCTCGCTGGTGTTGGTCGTAAAACAGCCAACGTAGTCACTTCTGTTGCATTTGGCGTACCAGCAATAGCCGTTGATACACATGTAGAACGGGTAAGCAAACGACTTGGAATCTGTCGTTGGAAGGACAACGTAAAAGTTGTGGAAGAGACGCTAATGAAAAAGCTTCCAGAAGAGATATGGTCTGATGCGCACCACCGAATGATCTTTTTTGGTCGCTACCACTGCAAAGCACAATCACCTAAATGCTCAACCTGCCCATTGCTAGATGAGTGTCGTGAGGGTAAGAAGAGAATGAAAGAGAGGCTTACCGAAGTATGACCAGTGTACCTGAAGCATTTTGGCGTTCTCCTTTTTATGAGCCTCATTCAAAAATCAATTGTGACTCCTTTAAAGCAGATCAACCCAATCAATGGCCTCTTTTCTTTTTTGATATAAATCTATGTGATCAAGCGAGTTCCTGGACTAGAGATGTCTATCTACCGCTGTTATTCACGCGGTGGCATGAGCTTGATCAAATATTATCTGTTTACCATGAGCAAGAAGACAAAGCTAAGGTGGCAAGTATCACACCGGAATTTACAGCTTTAGTACTCGAGGCACTCTTTTGGATTAACAACCAACTAGTGCCTTCACTCATACATATTGAAGACGAGGTTGATCAACTATCATATACTCCGCCTAACAGTCGAGAGCGGATTGCCTTTGTACTACTAGCACCTCAGCGTTATCGTAGTTTTGTTCAAATGAAATCGTTTATGGAAGAGCTTGAGAAGTTATATGCTCGAGTAAAACTGCTCGAAGCAAAAAGCACAAATTGAGAGGGGCTACCTTTTAAATGCAGACATCTGAGATCCAGTGGACGAACGCGGAACAGAAACGGTTTAATGTCATCACAGACAAACAAACAAATAAGCGATTCCAAATGGCCTTCTGTGGTCATTTTTCAGCAGGGAAATCAACCCTGCTTAATGAGTTTATCGGTTCAAAGGTTTTGCCGACAAGCCCTATTCCGACAAGTGCAAATATCATATCGATTCAATATGGCGACCTAGGAGTCGTTGTTAAATCGAGAGAAAAACAAGAACAAAAGTGGGAAGGTCATATCCCATGGGAAAAGGTAGCCGAGTGGGGTAGAGACGGAGTTGCGATTGAAGAAGTGGCAATCCATGCGCCTCTTTCGTTCCTTGAGAATGATGCGGCTGTATTTGATACTCCAGGAGTAGATTCTACAGATCCGACGCATCAATCAATTACAATGGAAGCGCTCTACTCAATGGATATGATTGTCTATGTAATGGATTATAACCATGTACAATCAGAAACGAACCTTTATTTCTT
This sequence comes from Alkalihalobacillus sp. FSL W8-0930, assembly GCA_037965595.1. Taxonomy (NCBI): domain Bacteria; kingdom Bacillati; phylum Bacillota; class Bacilli; order Caryophanales; family Bacillaceae; genus Alkalihalobacillus; species Alkalihalobacillus sp. FSL W8-0930. The sequence continues at coordinate 1,776,002 of CP150183.1, forward strand.
AAAGCAATTAAGCCAAGAAAAGAAACCACTATACATAGTGATTAATCAGGTAGACAAGCATGATGATTCGGAGCTATCATTTCATACCTTCCAAACAAGTGTTAAAACCGTCTTTGATCAATGGAACATTCAAACATCACGAATTTTTTATACAACTATGAAAAAAAGAAATCATCCTCTTAACCAATTTACAGAGCTAGAACGTGAGCTTAAATCAATTTTGTATCAGGGTAGACAGCTGGCTGAGCATTCCGTTACCCGACTGAAACAAGGTTTTTATTTAAGTCAAGCTGCAAGGGCACGAGAAGAAGGCGAAGCTGAGACTGAAGAGGTACTCTCTGATATGCAAGAAAGGGGATTTCAACAGTCAGACTTAGAGCGACAAGAGGAACTGCTCCAACAAAAAGCGTGGCTTCAATCGGCAAAAAAGAACTTTATAGAGGAGTTTGAAGCGGGTTGGGAGCCGTTATTTAAACAAGTCACGATCTTTCCTGCTACCACAACAGATCTAGTGAGAGAATGGTTGGAGTCAATGGAGTCATCGTTTAAAATGGGTCTATTGTTCTCAAAGAAAAAAACAGAGCAGGAGCGTGAGCAACGACTCGATGCGTTAATACAAGAAACTCAGGATAAAGTAAATAGTCAGCTCATTTTTCATTTGCAGCAGTTGTTTGAAGGATTGGATCGATCAAAGCTCACTAATAAAGAAACGATTGACGAATCCATTCAATCATTCTCATATCATGTAACTCCTGAGTTCTTTTTGCCTCATGTTAAAGCAGGAACGAAAAATAGAGAATATGTGTATACATTTACAAGAGAACGAACAGCTGCAATCGTTCGAGAGGTTCGTGAAAAGGCTAGACAATTAATCGAACAAATGGCAGATGAACAACACAACTATTGGCAGCATGAGCTTAAAGAGGTAGAGAGAGAACTGAGCCGGTTAGAACAAGTAGAAGAATTCGCACGCAAAGTTCATTCAATTAAAGCTGAAACGACTCTCTTGATTAAACAATGTGAACAAGAAGCAGCACAGTTCGATGATTCAGGGTTACTTGAACGAAAAATTGATGAAGCAAAAAATAAGGGAGTTCCAGATCAGTCCGAAGCTCCGATTGTTTGGACGGAGGTAAACGAGGGAGCAGAATGGCTTGATACATCTGAGGAAGTGGCAGTAGAGTTAAATGTTTCATCATCAAGCTATGATGCTAGCTGGTTGGAACAAGTAAAAGCGACTTTTTTGTCCTATCAAGATACGAAAGCGTTACAATTTGAGAGAGATCAACTTCGTTTACGGATCGAACGTGCACAAAAACAATCATTTGTTATTTCTTTGTTTGGTGCATTTAGTGCTGGCAAATCTAGCTTTGCGAATGCGTTATTAGGAGAGTCTGTATTACCAGTATCACCACATCCGACAACAGCCACAGTTAGTACCGTTAAACAATCTGACGTAAATCATCCAAATGGTACGGCAACCGTTCAGGTGAAATCAAGGGAAGAACTGGCCGAAGAAATACGAATGGTTGCTTCAAAGCTTGATGTTGAACTAACAGTTGAAACGATAACGAGCTGGGTTCAAACGGATGTAGGTCAATTAACTAGCTGGCAAAAAACGTACGCAGAGTACTTAACCGTTTTAAAGAAAAGCTTAGCTCTTACGGAGTGGACATTAGGGGAAGCTTTTTCTGTTAGTCATGATGAACTTGGTGAGCTAGTAGCGGATGAGCGTTATGCTTGCTTATTACACTCTGTTACGGTGTTTCATGATTGCGAGTTTACGAAGAAGGGACTTGTTTTAGTTGACACGCCTGGTGTGAATTCCATCCATGGACGACATACGAATGTAGCCTTTAATCAATTAAGACAATCAGATGCTATTTTTTACGTGACTTATTATAATCATGCCTTTTCTAAATCTGATCAACTCTTTTTAGAACAAATGGGTAAAATCAACGAATCTTTTCAAACAGATAAATTATATTTCATTGTAAATGCCGCTGATTTGGCGAGTGATGAACGTGAATTAAACGGAGTAAAGCAGCACGTCGTAGTTCAGCTTCAAACATTAGGAATTAAGGAGCCGAGACTTTTTGCCGTTTCAAGTAAGCAAGGTCTAAAAGCAAAGCTTGAACAAACAAACATAGAGACTGATTTTGCAAAGTTTGAAGCATATTTCTATCAGCAAATCGTTCAAGAATTACAATCCTTAAGTTATCGCTTAGTAGAAGATGAATTAAGTCGATATTTGAAGAAAGTAGAAGAGAGCATTCAGTTTGCTCGCTCTGAGAAAACTCAACAAGCTCAAATGAAAGAGAAGCTTGCAGAAGACATCGCACAGTGGAAACAGGAGATAGACGATTCATCTGTTCAGTCCATTCAAAACAAAATAAAACAAGAAGCGATGCAACTATTTTTGTATTTACGAGATCGAGTCGGATACAGGCTAAGAGACGAGTTCTCAGAGCATATAAATGTGGCAACCATTCGCGGACGAAACCGTAAAGAAAAAAGACAGGTACTAAAACAAATGATTGCAGAGTGGACTCAAGAAGCTACTTATTTCTTAGAACAGGAGACAAGTGCGACTCATATGCGTCTAAATGTGGCCATGTCAAAAGCGGCTTCTACATGGTTAAAAGAATGGGAAGTTCAATTACAAAAAAAGCGGCCGAGTTTTTACGTGGGGGATTCACTTAATGAGTTTGATCCATCTTTTCAAAAACCCGAGTTCACTTTATACGTTCACCCAGACCAATATGTAACGATTTATACAACGGACAAGGCATTTTTTGAAGGACAACAAATACGAGTTCTAAAGGAACAGCTAGTAAAAGAAGCATCTGCTTCTGCTTCAACGCTGTTACTTACTGAAGAGGAGAGAACAACGGAGCAACTTGGAGTAAGTCTTGCAGAGGAAGAGCAAAACATAAAGGCACTCCTAAAAGAAGCATTAAATCGAGAATTAAGTCAACTGGATGCACTAACAAATGAAAAGGAAATTGTGGCGCTGGAAGCCGAGTATCAAGAGATTCAAACGAAGCAGCCGGTTCACTAAGATACGACTATGAAAAAAATAAAAAAGAAAACGGTGGATCTTCCTTAAAGGAAATCCACCGTTTTGCATGTTTTTATCTTATTATTGATCCGATTCATCATCTGACGGGGCATCTGGTTCGGGTTCAGGCTCAGGCTCAGGTTCAGCTGGTGTCTCATTGCCACCATCCGAGTCGCCGCCACCGGTGTCATCATTTCCGCCACCGTTTTGGTTGCCATTACCATTGCCATTACCATTACCATTGCCGGAATCGCCACCACCGTTGTTTCCATTGCCATTACCGCTTCCATTACCATTTGATCCATCTTCACTATCTCCAGGAGTAGTACCAGGTGTATCTTCACCATTATCCCCGTTATCCTCATCTGGAGTACCTTCATTACTTTCATCCGGTGTATCCTCAGGCTGATCTTCTTCCTCAGGTGGTTCCTCTTCAACCGGTTCTTCTTCCTCATCCTCTTCCTCAGTGCCAGGTACAGTTACGGTTGTTGTTGCTGGACTACTCCGCAAGCTTGAATCTTCTGTAGACACAGCTGTTACGGAAATAGAATATGACATACCAGGTTCAACATTTGAGAAGATTGCTTGTTGATTCGAACCAGCATCAATGGATTGACCACTACCGCCGTCAGCTGTTACTTGAACATCATACGTAACATCAACATCTACAGAACCTGGGTAGTTCCAAGTTGCAATAATTTGATCAGCTGATTCTTCATAAGAGGCTTGTAAGCCAGTTGGGCTTGGAAGCTCTTCAATTTCTTCTTCTTCCTCTTCTTCTTCGTACGTTTCCGATTCCTGAGTTGGTTCAGCACCACGTACAAACAGCTCAGTTACAATTTCACTTTGTGGTGTGCCAGAGCTAGGGAGTTTTTCCGTTCCTCGCTCTACTCGACGTTCGATAACCGAATCAGGTTTAACGAAATCAGGGTTTTCAATTCCTGTTGAAACATCTTGCATGACTGCTTTGAAAATATTTTGAGCGATGCGGTTCTCATTATTGTCACGGTTGATATAATTACCTTCACCATTTCTCGCGTATCCTGTCCAAACAGCTGCAGTATAGTTGGTTGTATAACCTGCAAACCAAGAATCAGGGGAGCCGCTACTTGGGATATTATACTTATCTCGGACTGGTTTATCAAAGTTTGTAGTACCTGTCTTACCAGCAACAGGTACACCAGGGATACTAGCTAATTGCCCAGTACCAGATGATACGACTGTTTTTAACATATCAGTGATCATGTAGGCTGTATAATCTTCCATTGCTTTTACCGAATCTGGCTCAAGATTAATTTCACGATCATCAGCAAAAACAATTTTGCGAATGGTATGTGGTTCAGTGAAGGTACCACCATTACCAAATGCAGCATATGCACCGGCCATGTCTTTTGTTGAGACACCTGTATTAAATCCACCTAACGCATAGGATTCGTGAAAAGGTTCATCTTTAGCCAGAGTTAACAATTGCTTAGCAAAAGGTTCTGCACGATCAAGTCCAACTTCCTGAAGAGCCTTTACAGCTGGAACGTTCTGAGAACTAGACATCGCCTGTCGCATAGTCATCGCGCCTCGATACGTTCCTCCATAGTTTCCAAATTCTTTTCCATTAGAATACGTATGAGGTTCGTCCACAAGAATATGTGCAGTAGACCACTGTAAGTATTCAATGGCAGGACCATAATCTAAAATAGGCTTGATTGTTGAACCTGGCTGACGCTCAATATCCGTTGCGTAGTTAAAATCATTCCGATTATCTGATTGTTGTCGGCCACTACCAATGGCTTTGATCTGACCTGTTTTCGTATCAATAAGTGTGACTCCAGCTTGAAAATCTGGGTTGTCTGGGTAGTTTGTGATATATTCATCACTTTCTAACACATTTTCAACGTGGTCTTGAGCCGATTGATCAAGGCTTGTATACACTTTTAAGCCTGAGTTATAAATATCGTTAACAGTAAACTCATCATTTTCTTCAAGTTCTTTTAAGACTTCACTATAGAAAGCAGCATATGGAGAAGTTGTTTCCGTTTCTTGATAATTTATTTGATCTTCAATTGGTGTATTTCTAGCTTCTTCTGCTTCTTCTGCTGTAATTTTTCCTTGTTGCTCCATTAAACCGATAACTAAATTGCGTCGTGATTCAGCGTTATCTGGATTTTGAATGGGATCATAATAGCTTGGGCGACGTGGAATCCCAGCAAGCAGAGCAGAGTCAGCGATCGTTAATTCTTCAAGTGATTTATCAAAATAAGATTCTGCGGCAATCTTCACTCCATATCCTGCACGCCCTAAATAAATTTGATTTAAATACATCGTTAAAATTTGTTCTTTAGAATATTGCTGTTCAAGTTTTATCGCTAAATACTGTTCTTGCACTTTACGAGTTAACGCTTTTTCTTGGTTTAAGAATAAATTCTTAACTAACTGCTGAGTAATGGTACTGGCACCCTCAGCACCAAATCCTTCTGTGATGTTTGCACGTACAGCTCCAGCGAGGCGACGTAAGTCAATCCCAAAGTGATCGTAGTAACGCATGTCCTCTACAGAAACAATGGCGTCCTTAAGTGAATCTGGTAACTCATCATAAGATGCATTAATTCGGCGTTCCCCTGTATCAAGAAGAGAGACTAGCTCATCATCCTGGTCATATATTTGAATAGGTTGCGCAAGCATTAATTTATCTTCATCGAGATCAGGTGCGCCAGCGATAATAACGCCTGCCGTTACGCCTCCTGCAATAATAGCAACTGCTAGTAAGACAACAAGTGTCATAAATATTTTCTTAAATAAACCTCGTTTAGGTTTTCCACTAGTGTTCTTCTTTTTATTTTTAACAGACTCTTGCATTCGTGCCTGCCTACGACCTTGTCTTGTATTTTGATCAGACATAAATGGTTCTTCCTTTCAATTGTTAATTATTAGAAATATACCTCTCGTACGATACGCAGATAATCAAGGCGTGGAGCAACACCGAGAGCAACCTTATAACCAAACGATTCAATTTCATGTTTAGGAATAGATTTGCGTACTGATTGATCTTCGTATCGAGCAATTAAATGCGTCGCATCTACTAAATACACTTCATCAGTGTGTGAAAAACGTAATAAAACAAAACAGATGCCTTTTTGTGCGACAACTTGCTTCATATGTGTAATTTGATGTAGGTGAAAATTCTGAAGTGGGAAGGACGTCTTATTTTTTGTTTCCTTTGCTTCAAAATCAATGTAATGCCCATTATATACGCCATTGTAATCAGTTGTAGACGCTTGTTTAAAATAAGCCTCCTTAATGACTGCAGCACTTCGTTTAGGATAATGTACATCAACGATTTGAACGGGGGTAGGTTTCTTATGAATAACAGCGATTCCCGCTTCTACATAAAAGGCATTTGACTGATTAATATCGTCCTCTAGTGTCATTCCACGGTTACTGTATGTATTAATTCGATTAGCATTCCTAGGTTTCGTTGATTTCGTTTGACTAGTTACAAATTTCTTTCCATTTGGGTAACGGATTGCCATACCGTCAATCACCCTTCCCAAGCATCTATAGTATGTTTTCACCTAAAAGCGTAGAACCTATGCCAAAAAGGCTCAAACCGTATCATACCACATTCAACAATGAAGTGTGTGTAATGAAAACATAAGTTCGTGAAAAATTAAGAAATGGAGAGGGTAGGCTTTGAATGATCAATCACAACAATATTCTTCTCTTTTTGAAACGATTCATGTACAACGAAAGCGATTCAATTTGGACAACCTGACTCGAACAAGCTATTATGAACGCTTTTACAATCAGCATCCTGAAATAAGGTGGGCACTGCTAGCAGGTCTGGTTTCCCGAAATGCAGGATGGAACATGACAGATCTGGTTAATGAGTGGTTCCGAACACTTTTAAAACAAGAAGATCGAGAGCAACTGTTTGCTATATATGAGGTAAGTAATTGGACAATATTCCAAGATGTCTGTCCACAGCTCATGATCTATGAACAATCAAAACGCCTTGGAAAACCATTGTTTTTTCTATTAAAAGAATTTGGTGTATCAAGTTTTATCATTAATGAATGGCACATGTTTTGGGAAAAACATAGTGAAGAGAGATTATGCACAGCATTAATTATTAACGAACAATTTGTTCTTGAAGAAGCGGTGCTGCAAAAACCTTTGTTCAAACAAATTGTCTCTAAAAAAATTTTCTTTCATCTAGAACAGCATACACATCTTAGTTATGTGTTATTGCCGAGTGTGGATGGATGCCTCTATACATTATACGTTCGTCCATTCCAGAAGGTTTCAAATCGAATTAAACTTGGAAAACAATTAGCTTACTTATTGTTTCATCCAGATACGTATCATTCCATTCATTCATTTATGATGCATCGTCCGCATACAGGATCAAGACATGATTATGATGAGCTCATGAGCTGGGCTCCACGCGTAAATAGTTTACCATTGCGCCTCGTTTATCCAGTTATTGATCATCAAATGACAAAAAGAGATGATTGGTCCTACAAGTATACGAAGGTGGCTAAATACCTTACTCCTGTGAAGCCTTGGAAACCAATTCCGCGAGATCAATGGGTACAGCATAAGTGGATGATGATCTATATGGCTAAGACGCTAAAAAAGTGGATGAGTTAATGGATGAAAGTACAGAGGCTGAGACAAAGCTAAAAATTTTTAAAAATGGCGAATGATTCTACATTTGAATCATTCGCCATTCGAATTTTTCCATAACGAGTGGAGAATTCTCCCGCAGCGGATAATGTGCTATCTTCGTGTTTTGCTATCCACGTTCATGTTATGTCTCAACGTCTTTTAATTACTCAGCAGGTTTATTTGGGCCGCCAAGCTTTTTATCTGTGATAGAAGCACGGTTCGCAGTATTTTTCTCTTGCTTTTCCGTTTGTCTTGTCGTGTTTTGTTTTGATTTCACACTGATCACTCTCCTTTCATGAACATATCGTTAGTATGGCGAACCGCATGTAAAACATGTAGAAAAAGTCGAATGAAACACGAGATTTACTTTGTTTGCCGAATGAAAACTAGTTTTGTCACTCATGAAGGTTTGAGGAAGGGAGAGAGAGAATGAAGAGGACAAGTGCCGGTGACTCGGCTAGTTCGTGAATTTAAAAGGAGGAAGGCAGATGGACGGATATATCAAAACGAAGGACATTTCAGAGAGATTAGGTGTGAACCCTACCACTGTGCAAAGATGGACGAAGTTTTTTAACATCCCATGTGAACAAAATGAACTCGGTCACTATTTTTATACTGAAGAACAGGTTTTAGTGCTAAGCGAGATTAATCAGGAATTAAAAGCAGGAAAAAAAATGAAAGACATTCAGATTGATGTTGGACAGCTGATGGCCACACAAGAACCTAGTCGTTCGGTAAAACAAGCCGTTCCATCTGCCGAATACGAAGAAAAGTTGCAGGAAATGATGACACATATCCAAGACATTGAGCAAAAATTAACACAAAAAGCGGATGAAGTTGTTAGTTATCAACTGTTAAAGCACCGCTCGGAACTAGACGACATGTCAGCGATGCTAAGAAGACTTGAGAACCGTTTAATCCGTATGGAAGCGAAACAATCAAATGAGGAAGAGGTACTTCCAATGGCATCAGGTGGGACAAGTAGAAAAGGGTGGAAAACGTTGCTTCAATTCTTTTCCTTTTAGAAAACAAATTCCTTTGCTACACTTGTAGCTGGAGGGATCATATTGGACACGCACACATTAAAACACTTAACGGAACTTAACAAGCGCTTGCTTGAGATGAATCAATTTGCAGAAGCTACGTATCTTAATGAAGTGAGAACAGAGTCGTACTCTGTTGACTTCTTTGGAATGGTTAAACCGTTTGCTGATGAAGTGAAAGAAAAAACAGAGCATTGGTTACCACTTGCTATCGAACGGGTTCAAGAAAAACAACCGAAAGATCTGCATGAAAATCAGCTTATACAAACCGTTGATAACTTTGAGGTTGTAGCGATTAAATCCTTTTATCCGGAAACAAGTCGGAAAAAACAAATAGAGACATTTAAAGCCGTAGAATATGTGCTTAAGCAAGTAGAGGAGCTTCTATAAAAAAACACGTACATTCCACATGTTGGAGTGTACGTGTTTTTAGTATTAGCCATTATCCCGAACACAGTAAAACATCATAAGTGCTAGTGTTGCAAAAGAGAAGATTGCGAGTACAGTAACAAATGTGCCCATTGTTTCAGTTTCAGCAGCTGCTTCTGAAGCCGCGTTAACCGCTTTCAATGGAACGAGTGTAAGTAGAAGTGCAATACATGCCATCCAGATAGATTTCATTCGCAAAGCTTATCCCTCCATTTCTTTGTCTAATCATAGTATATAAAAAGAATGATCTGTATGGCAACGACAATTCATTTAATCTTAATAAGTTGTACAAACACTCAGACTACACTTACCAAACCCTGCTCAGTGTGTTAAAATAGTCATATTTAAATGAATCGCCTGAAAAATTAGATCAGTCACTGTCAGTAACTTTACGGGCAAGCGAAGAAAGGATTTAAAACATGAATTCCGTTCACCTAGAAGATATAATGATTGCGCATCAACGCATTAAAGATGTTGTGACGCATACGCCCCTGCAATTAGATCAGGTTCTATCAGAGCGCTATAACTGTAATGTGTATTTAAAAAGAGAAGATTTACAAGTGGTACGATCCTTTAAAATTAGAGGCGCTTTCTACCAAATTTCCAGCTTGCCACATGATGAATTAAGTAAAGGAGTTGTATGTGCAAGTGCAGGAAATCATGCACAAGGTGTTGCTTATTCTTGTCAGGCACTGAAGATTAAAGGGACGATTTTCATGCCAACTACAACGCCCAGACAAAAGGTTGATCAAGTGAACTTTTTTGGTAAGGAATATGTTGACGTTGTGTTAGTTGGAGATACGTTTGATGACTCCTATAACGAAGCCATGGTGTATTGCGATGAACATGGCATGTCTTTCATCCATCCATTTAACCAAGAGAAAATTATTGCGGGTCAAGGGACAGTTGGAATGGAAATATTAAACGACACTGAGTGTCCGATTGATTTTATCTTCTCATCGATTGGTGGGGGAGGACTGATCAGCGGCGTAAGTACATATATAAAAAGTGTAAGCCCAAGTACTCGTATGATTGGATGTGAACCACTTGGGGCAGCTTCCATGAAAGAATCCCTAAAACAGGGACAAGTAGTTGAGCTTGAGCATATCGACAAATTTGTTGATGGTGCTGCGGTTAAAAAAGTTGGCGATCTAGCATTTGATATTTGTAAAGAAACGCTTGATGACATTATTTTGGTACCTGAAGGGAAGATCTGTACAACAATTCTTGAACTGTACAATCAAAATGCAATCGTGGCAGAACCAGCTGGTGCGATGCCAATTGCGGCGCTGGATTTTTATCGTGAGCAGATCAAGGGGAAAACCGTGGTTTGTATTGTAAGTGGAGGAAACAACGATATTGGAAGAATGGAAGAAATGCGAGAGCGTTCACTCATTTATGAAGGACTACAGCACTATTTTATGATTCAGTTCCCTCAAAGAGCTGGTGCGCTTCGAGAATTCATCCAAGAAGTACTCGGACCTGAGGATGATATTACTCGCTTTGAGTATACAAAAAAGAATAACCGGTCAAATGGACCTGTTTTAATCGGTATTGAACTGGCTTATAACAAGGACTATGGTCGTTTAATTGATCGTTTAAAAGAAAAGAATTTTGACTATCAAGAAATCAATAAAGACGAGCATTTATTTCACCTATTAATTTAATTTGTAAGAGTAGAGCAGCGCGGTCATTTCATTCATGCCGTGCTGCTTTTGTTTATAAGAGGCTTCATTTGGGGTTAAACTTGACACATGCTATACTGAGAGGAAACGGCAACAAAGGAGTTTGGTAGAATGCGTTTAGAAAACAAAAAGATTTTAGCTGTTGTAGATGAAGAATTCGAAGACTTAGAATTATGGTATCCCATTTTGCGTATGCAGGAAGAGGGAGCTACGGTTGATTTAGTTGGTGAAAAAGCTAGCTATACGTATACAGGAAAATATGGTGTCCCTGCTACAACGAAGTTCTCGTACGACCAAGTAGAGGCAGCCGATTATGATGCTATCCTTGTTCCAGGAGGCTGGGCACCTGATAAGTTAAGACGTTTCCCTAAATTACTTCAAATGGTTCGCGAAATGGATCAAGATCAAAAAGCCATTGGTCAAATTTGTCATGCGGGTTGGGTCCTTATTTCAGCTGACATTTTGAAAGGTAAAAAGGTAACAAGTACACCTGGAATTAAAGATGATATGGAAAATGCAGGCGCAACCTGGTACGACGAGGCTGTGGTTATTGATGGTCATATTATTTCAAGTCGTCGTCCACCAGATTTACCGGCATACGCTAAAGCATTTGCCGATTATGTATCACAAAATTAATGAATGAAAGTGGAGAATACGAATCATGGAGTTTCATTTTCTTGGCACCGGAGCAGGAGTCCCATCGCTTCAGCGAAATGTTAGCAGTTTAGCGATTCGTTTCTTGCAAGAAAGAGGCGTTCAATGGTTAATTGATTGCGGAGAAGCGACTCAGCATCAAATGATGAAATCGGCCATCTCTCCTTCAAAAATTGATCGCGTTTTTATTACTCATTTGCATGGGGATCATATTTACGGATTACCTGGTTTTCTTGGCACTCGGTCTTTTCAAGGAGCAACAACCCCTCTAACCATTTATGGTCCTGAAGGGCTTGAATCGTTTATTCAGACAGCTTTAATGATATCAGGTACGTATCTTAGATATGATCTTCACTTTGTTGAAATCTATCATGGCCAAACCATTGACACAGGTTTTGCAACGGTTTCGGTATGTGAATTAAAGCATACAATGAAAAGCTTTGGCTTTCGAATCGAAGAAAAGGATAAGCCGGGTGAGTTAGATGTAAGTAAGCTTCAAGCATTACACATTCCACCTGGTCCTATCTATCAAAAGATTAAGCTTGGAGAGACGGTTGTTCTTAAAGATGGTCGAACAATTGATGGAACAGAATTCATTGGACCTAAACGTAATGGCCGAGTCGTTGTCATTGCAGGAGATACACAACCAACTGATGGTATGGTTAAGTTTGCGGCTGAAGCAGATGTATTAATTCATGAAGCTACCTTTAGAAGTGGATTAGAGGAGAATGCTCATGAATTTGGACATTCAACGATACAAGATGCAGCGGAAGTGGCGACTGAGGCAAAAGTAAAACAACTTATTTTAACACATATTAGTTCTCGCTACTTAAATGAAGAAGATGCATTTACAGAAGAAGCGATGACTTATTTTAAACAAACATGGATTGCGACCGATTTGTCCATTTTTCATTTAGAAAGATTCCACAGGTGAGGATTGCAAGCTTGTAGGAGGAGTAAGAATGATTGAACGCAGTTTAGAGGAAATAACTAGCCGCATCGAGAGCAAGGAAGACGTCATTGTATTTATTCATACGCCTTTATGCGGAACATGTAAGTATGTAGCAAATATGCTTCAAATTCTTGAAGAATCATACGAAGCACTTACGATTGACCAACTAAATATCAATCAATATCCTACGTTTGCGCAAACATGGCAGATAAAAAGTGTTCCATGCTTGCTCGTCTTTCAAAAGGGGCTTGGGGTTTGTAGACAATATTCATTTCCGTCTATAGCGGATGTATACAAAATCCTTCAACCTTATCTTTCATCAACTCAGAAGACTAAAATTAAAGGAGAGTGACAACATGTCAATGCATTATGATGAATATATGAGACAAGTCGTTATACCAATGAGAAAAGAATTAACAGAGAATGGGTTCAAAGAGCTTCTTACGGATGAAGATGTTGACTCGTATATGGAGCAAGCCGAAGGAACAACACTTGTTGTAATTAACTCTGTTTGTGGATGTGCTGCTGGACTTGCGCGACCATCTGCGGTTACGTCGCTTTTACATGACCATACTCCGGATCATTTGGTTACAGTATTTGCAGGTCAGGACCGAGAAGCGACTGCAAAAATGCGCTCGTATTTAACTGATGTCCCGCCCTCATCTCCATCGATGGCGTTACTTAAAGGAAAAGAACTCGTTCATTTCATTCCTAGAGAACAGATTGAAGGACAGGAGCCTGAGACAATTATTCGTAATTTAGCCCTAGCTTACAACGAACATTGTCAAGAAGCTTAATCATGAAGCAAGCTTCAAACTTTTCATTACGTCACGCAATTACAGAGGATGAATATACATTATCGTCCTACTTGGGTAAGGCGGTCATGCTAACGTTTTGGACAAGCTGGTGTCCGGATTCTCGGGTAGATCTTTCCCTTAAGCAAAGATTGTATCAATCTATGGATTATTCCAAACTTGAAATGCTTATGATTAATGTGACAGGGAGAGAACGAATTAATAACGTAGGAGACTTCGTTAAGGAGCAGGGGTATACGTTTCCTGTTTTGCTTGACGATGGACGAACCGTTTACGATCAATTTAAATGTGCAGGAGTCCCAACTACGGTCTGCATTGATGCAGATGGTCAAATTGTTGCTACATTAGGCGAACAAGCTTCATTTCAAGATGTAACAAATGCACTTGCTACCTTGTTAACTTAATAGCAATAAAAAAGTTTTGGACCTAACTAAATTAATGAGAAAATGGCGAATGATTCTATAACTGAATCATTCGCCATTTGTGCTTTCAATATTTTTTGTTGTAAAACGAGCGGAAGGAGAACCCGAGACTCCTACAGAACAGAACGTGGTGAAGACACTGTAGCGGCGATTTTACCGCAAAGGGGCTGAGGCCGTTCCCGCAGGTGCGAGGGATTCTCCTGTAGCGGATTTGGTGCTATGTTCGTGTTTGGCTATCCACATTAAATTTCTGTCCCAGCCTATTTTTTTGTACTCAATCTCATGTTTTATCCGAATTTTCTTTTAAACTAGGCTTAACACACTAGCAACCTAAGGACGAACCCCGTAAAAGATAACCGTTCCAAGCTGCTTTAGGTTAGGGTATGCGCTTTGGCGATAGAGTTCCACTACATGCTCGCGGTTATAAGGAACCCGGTTTAAGTGGAAACGGTGTCTGCCTTCCTCTACATCCACAACAAGGTAGGAGGCAAGTGGGTGACCATCAAATGGAAGACCTACACTCCCTGTATTAACAACACTCTTACCATGTAATGATCGAACATATGGAATATGAGTGTGTCCATAAATATAAATATCGGCTTCATCTTTTTGCATGATCTCATTTTCAATCGCTTCAGTGTCATCCACATTAACAACATCATACAAACTACTAGGAGTAGCGTGAAATGCATGAATAATAGAATCAAGTTCATCCAAAACAAACTCTTCTGGCAGATTCTTTAGATACGAAAGGTCTTCTTCAGACAATCGTTGTAACGTCCAATTACGTTCTTCGTTTAATAGCTCCTTGGCTTCTTCCGGGAAATCACCGTCTCGGAATCCGTCAGTTAACCATTCATCAGCGTTTCCTTTGATCACTTCTGCATTGTCCAACCCTTGTATTAATTCAAGTACGCGTTTGGGCTCCGGACCTCTAAAGCAGAGATCACCCAGTATGTAGATTTTGTCGATTTCTTGTTGATTTAATTCATTTAAAACGGCCTCAAGTGCGGTCGCGTTTCCATGAATATCTGATAAAAAAGCAAGTCTCATCATATTACCTCCTTTTTTTTATAGTGTAACAGAGTTTCCAAAAAAAAGCGTGTACAAACCTGTTGCTTGAGGGGCTTCATTGTTCGACTACATAAATATATGTTAAAATCAGGCTGTAAAGCGTGTAAAAGGAGGAAGCAGTTATGAAAATTATTTCTATTGAACCAACACCTAGTCCAAATACAATGAAGCTAATTGTAAGTGAGCACTTGAGAGGTGGGTCTAAGAATACATACAACAAGTCCAATTACGAGGATGCACCTGAAATCATTAAAGCGATGTTTGAAATAGAAGGTGTTAAATCTGTTTATCATGTTGCAGATTTCCTAGCAATTGATCGTCATCCAAAGGTAGATTGGAAATCAATTTTGCCTAAAGTACGTGAAGTATTTGGAGAAGAAGGACAAGCTGACTCAAACCAACAAGCTTCTCTTGATGGGTTTGGCGAGGTAACGGTTCAGCTTCAATTGTTTAAAGGAATTCCGATGCAAATTAAGTTAACAGATGGAGAACAAGAAGTAAGGCATGGACTCCCTGATCGGTTTGCTCAGGCTGTAGCAGCTGCACAAAAACCAGAGGATAATGTGGTTATGGAGAGAAAATGGCAGGACCATGGCGTTCGTTACGGCGAATTACAGACGATCGCTTCAGATGTGGCGGAAGAAGTAGCTGCGGCTTATTCAGAAAAACGTCTAGATGCATTAGTGAAACAAGCAACATCTACAGATGAGACGGAGTCAAAAGCGCTTCTAGACCGTTACACGGTTACACTTGATATGCTAGATGTAGAGGATTGGCGAGAACGCTATGCGGCGCTTGATCAAATGGATCCGAAACCATCTGATTTACCAGTACTTGAAAAAGCGCTTCGTGATGAAAAGGCATCAATTCGCAGATTAGCTGTCGTTTATATTGGAATGCTAGAAGAGGAGAACATTCTTCCTTATTTAGTGGAAGCATTAAACGATCCATCGATTACTGTAAGACGAACGGCTGGAGATTGCGTGTCTGATCTAGGAGATCCAGCTGCTATTCCTGCAATGATTGAGTCCCTTCAAGATAAAAGTAAGCTGGTTCGATGGAGAGCAGCGATGTTTTTATACGAAGAGGGAGATGAAACAGCCATAGAAGCATTAAAAGGAGCAGAATCTGATCCGGAATTCGAAGTCGCCCTACAAGCTAAAATGGCCTTAGAACGTATTGAAGGCGGAGAAGAAGCAAAAGGCTCCGTTTGGAAGCAAATGACGGAAGCGCGTAACCAATAGGAGGAACAAACATGTCAATTGAAGAGCAGCTATTAAAGGAATTTGAAGAGAAACAAATGAAAGATTTAATTGAAATGATGGAGGACGCAAAATCAGGTCATTTAAAGGAAGTAGAGCTGGTTGAATCGATTGGACTGCTCTATGATCAAGAATTAAATCAACTACTTCTTACATGGTTAAAGGAACAAGGAGTTGAGTTGATTTACGTTACAGATGATGAAGAGGAAGAAGAGTAATGAGGGAGGAACCCACACAGCGTCTTTCAAAACAATCTATTACCATTTGGCGAATCCAACGCAGCTTGGAAGGGTTCATTCTTGTTCTTTTGCCAATTATCTATGGTGTGGTTCTGCAATATGTAGATTGGCCTGTTTGGATATTAACGATCCTTCTCGTAATCTTAGTTCTTTATTTTATCGCTTTTGTCTTAATTTGGCCTCCTATTCAATGGAGACGATTTCGCTATCAGGTGCTTGAGCAAGAAATAGACATCGTTCAAGGAGTGCTCATTGTCAGACGTACGCTCGTTCCAATGACACGCATTCAGCATGTGGAAACAGAACAAGGTCCAATTTTAAGACGATACAAAATGGCTTCTGTCGAAATCCAAACCGCAGCTACCACTCATCGGATTCCAGTGTTACCAATCGAAGAAGCTGATCAATTGCGTGATCAAATTGCGCGATTAGCGGCGGTGGCTATAGATGAATGACCTAAAGCGACTACATCCTGCAGCGATGCTTATTTCGTTAATCGCTGCAGTTAAAAGCTCTATTATACCTATCATCGGATCCGTCGTCATTGGATTTGCAAATTCAAATCCATTTTTAAAATATGTATGGATCGCTATATTGGCATTTGCAATCATAAGCTCATTTTTAAGTTGGGTAACGTTTTATTACAAATTAGATAACGGGGAACTTTATGTTCAAAAAGGAATCTTTGTAAAAAAGAAACGGTATATTCAACGGCAACGCGTCCAAAGTATTGATGTAAAAGCGGGGGTCCTCCAACGTTTGTTTGGAATGGTTGGCGTAGACATTGAAACGGCTGGAGGATCGTCTGAAGCTGAGGCGCATTTGAGTGCCATTACAAAAGAAGAGGCAGAAGCAATCCGTAAAGAGCTATTAGGTAAAGAGTCTAGCCGCATGAGAATGAACGAGGAGCTTGAAGGTTATGAGGAATCAGGAGAAGAAGAGATTGTAGAAGAAGGTCCAACATTTACTTGGAAGTTAGGTACAGAACGGCTTGTCGCAGCGGCCATGACCTCCAGTGGGGTAGGGTTAATCTTTTCGGCGGTTGGTGCGTTATTTACTCAATTTTATCAATTTATACCTGATGTATGGTTAGATCAATCATTAGGGTTTGTGACAAGTGTGGGACTTTCATCGATATTAGCAATTACAGGCATTGTTTTTCTGGCTTTGCTTGTTTCATGGGCGATATCCTGTGTGATTACCATCTTAAAGTATGGTGGGTTTCAAATTGAACAGTATGAGAAAGAACTTGTTATCACAAGAGGATTGCTTGAGAGACGCCAATTAACCTTACAAGTCAATCGAATCACAAGTGTACGACTTGTTCGAAACCTCTTGCGTCAGCCACTAGGCTTTGTGTCTGTATATGTAGAAAGCGCAGGTGGGGGATCAAAGGATGAACAAGCATCCACACTTCTGATTCCGATCCTAAAAGACTCAGATTTAAAGGACGTTTTGGCTGACATATTACCAGAGTATTCGTTTGAACGAGAGTATCGTCCTTTGCCTATTCGAGCGCTTTGGAAGATGATCACCCAAGCATTTATTGTTCCAGTTGTTGTAACTGCAATCGCTTCGTATTTTTTCTTTCCATACGGACTGTTTGGACTGATGTTTCTAATCGTTACCATTCCGTTTGCCTGGTTCACATTTAAAGCAGGGGGATCAGGAGCTGGGGATCATTATGTCTGGTTAAGATATCGTGAAATCAGCCTAATTGAAGTGATTGCGCCTAGGTGGAAAGTTCAAGCAGCAGAGAAGCAAGTATCTGTTATACAGAAATTCCAAGGACTTTCTACCTTTAAAATCACCGTTCAATCTAGCTTGTCAGGAAAATCATTTCATTTAGCAAACTTGACTGATAAACAAGCAGATCACCTTCTAGCTTGGTATTCTCGCATACACAAAAAGGATGAGCACTAAGCTCATCCTTTTTATGTAGTTCTTCCTTATTTTGAGAATGCGTTTGAGTAAAAGACAACGGAGCGTTTACCGGCGTCTGTCGTAAATTCAAAGCGATCATATATCTCATCTTCTTTGTCTTTAAATAAAGTCCGTTCAAAATGATGTTGGACAAGGACATATTGGTCAGGTGCGGTAAATGTTAAAAAACTAACTCCTTTAAATGAAGTTGTATCCTGACTACCAAGTAATTGATGGAGAAGAGCATTGTGACAATGAACTAAGTCATCTTCTGACATATCGAATGAAGATAAGCTATGCTTAAATGCTTGTAAGGCTGCTGGTTCTAGCTCATGCTTCCAGATATAAAATGGATTAAATTGCTGTTCATCCATATAAAAAATGTCGCCTTCCTTAGCTGTAAAACGCTGTCCTTCGTGACTCACAAAAATTCCATTAGCCTCATACGTTCCTTTGTACCAAGAGGAATGGTGGTTCCATGTAAATTCAAAGGTTGATCCGGATAGCGGCAAAATTTCCCCTTGCTCATTCACAAAATAAAAGGAAGATTCATTTGATTGAAGCGTGTATTTAGCTAAAGATTCTGAAGGAGCTTCTACTGGCTTCTGACTTCGATCAGCTCGTTGCTTCATGGGTTTTAATTTGTTCATATACTGCTCAAGTGTAAGCAATAGTTTTTCCTTGCCGTTCGGATTCTGTTTAAGCTGTTGATACAATGTACGTAATCCTGAAGCGATAGATTGAGAAAATGTCTCCTGTTCCATACTCGATGGAGCCAGTTCAATTCTTGAACCAGGAATGACAGTTACTTGTGATTCTTTAAATTTCATTCTATTTACATTAATTTGGCCTTCACTAAACATACTTTCTGGCAAAGAGAGAACTGAATCAATTCGAACTTCTCCTTTCCAAGGTCGTTTTGGTTCAGTAATCACATTAAGTAATTCACCAATGTACGTTCCATCTAATCCTTCATCTACAATCACTGTTTTTCCAATTGCTTTGTGTGCCTGTATTCGATCCATGGCCACCCTCACCTTTTCAACACGTTAATACGTACGTTTTTTCCGTTTCTAAGTATAATCTATTATGACAACTGCAAGCCAAATTCGCAAGAGAGAACAAAAAAAACACGATAAAGCCGTAAAGGTTTAATCGTGTTTTTTCGTTAGTTTTTTGGCGCACTATATCGTTTTGACTGAAGTCGTATTAAATGGTTCATATGTTCAAGTCGAACTTCCTCAAGAGACTGAGTATAGGTAATCAAAGTCAATTCCATTTTAGAAAGAGAAACAAAGACATTCTCTTTTTGCTCAAGCTGATGTTTTAACGAAAGGCTTAGATACATGTTAAGTAGTTTTGGAATGTCCTCACGCAGCATTCTTCTTACAGTATGCCGTTCTTCAAAATCGAGAAAATGAAAATCGTCTTGAAGCTTTTGAGTATGCTGGATAATACGAATTAATCGATTTTCGATAAGACCGTCAATGGAAAATTGTTTGACCGTCTCCACATACCGTTTTCCTTCTTCAACAAGTAAGCGAATATCATCTGTGTACGATGCGCTTAGTTGTTTTTCCTGATTTGATAACAGTTCAAGAGAGGTCTTTACCTGTTTGCCGCCATGAACATAAGCATGGTCCAATCGAAATAATTGGTAAAAGACACCTCTAAATTGAGGGGAATCTTTTAAACTACGCACATGGGACCTGCCATCCTTTAAAAAGTATATTTTGGCTTCCTTAATGGCCGCAACCCCATTTTCAGCTTTAATATACTTCCGATGAATGGTGATTGTTGCTCGCTTATGAACGGGGGAGCTTGAATACTTTGAGTCATTAATCTGAAGTTTAATGAACTTATATTGGATCCGAAGCTTGATCGTCCACTCTTTTTGCTTGCGTCGCAAATTCCGTTTTTGGTTCCGGCCATCTGCTTTATCAACCAGTTTTGCAAGAAAACGTTCTGTATCGGCAATGACTCGAGATGTCGTATCATCACTTAGCAGGTGAGCGTCTATTGTTTTTTTATGTGAGGGTGTGAAAAAACGCATAAACGCAGAGTCTTGAATCGATTTAAGCATGATTATTCCTCCTTAAGCCATGGCCAAGTGCGATAGACGTCATTACTTGCCAATCAGTTTTGTTTTCATTTCTGTATTAAGCTCTTCCATTTCCTCAATAAACTGTTTCCCGGTTGTTACAATCCGTTCATTTGACTGCTCTGTTAGTTCAATGGCATCAAATACATCCTGATAGGCTTTACGGAAGGCTTCAAGTGCGATAGCAGGTTCCTCAAGTGTTTTAAGCGTTTGTTCGGTGTTTTGCTTTAATAGAGCAGCATTCGATAAAAGCATCGATTCAGTAGCTTCATTCACATTTCGAACCGCTTTTATCACTTTTTGTTGGTTGTTTAATGCCAATTGAATAGAAGCTGTAACGGTAATAATGTTTTTGGTCATTGTGATCGCATTAAAGATCGCTTCTTCCAGCTTTTCGTTATTTTCAATAATTAAATCAACGGAAGCAAGAGATTGTTGAAGGACCATGACAGCTTGAGACATATTTTTCACACGTGTAGTAATTTTAAGCTGGCCTTTTTTCAACTCATTCGGATTGTCCTTCCACTGCTCAGAAACCATTTCTTGATCTAACAGCTCATGTAGTTCCTTGCCATGCTGAATTTGAACATTAAGTTTCTCGATTCTTTCTCTGGCAATTCCTTTTAACTGCACAAGCATGACATTATCTTCTTCAAGTTTATCTTTTCCTGTTAAAAGCCCTTCAATAATATGATCAACCTGAGATTCAACAGTTTGGTACTTTTTAGCGTATTGCTCAACTGGATTTCTTCTTAATACCTTATTCATCCATTTTTTTACTTGCCCATCTTTTAAGTGATCAGGCTCAAGCATAGAAACCATCTCTCTAAGCTCATGTAGCTGATTTGGAAGAGCATTTGAGTTATCACCCATCATTTCACGAACAGGGCGCTTTAAGGCTTCTAATGATTCACCGGCTTCGCGTTGTTCATCCTCACCTAATGACTGTAAGGACTGAAGTAAGCTATCAAGATCTTCATCCTGCTTATATTTTTGTATAACTTCGCTTGAAACGGAGTTGGACCCGTTGTCGCTCATTTATAAAACCCCCTAATTTAAAATAACAGTATGAATGGTTTACTAGTCATACGATTTGAAACGCAAAATGTTTCAAATACGGCCATCTCTTTGTTATTTATTATGAAGCAATCGCCCTTGCTTTACAATCATTCTGCAGGCGGAGAAAGGTTCTTCATATTTATTAAGGGATATCACTACACGAAAGAGAATATATTTGATAAAATATTCTCTAACTTAATAGAGACAAGTAGATTAAACGATCAAAAATAAAAATCTTGTAGAATGTGAATGATTTTTATATAATATCGATAATTGTTCGTGTTAACACAATTGTCTACTGTGAAAGAACAAATAATGCCAATGAATGAAAAACCGTTTTTGTATATAAATATGCAGTTTCATTCTTGGCTTTTTGTTTATCTAAATAGAAGCAATTAAAAGAAACCTATAATTGGAGCACGAATGATAAGTACTCATATAAAAATGTGAGTTTGCCGAAATGTCAGAAAAATGATAGGATACTTGTATATTAACTCGAAGTTAAACGGGGAGAGTTGATGACATAACTTTTTGGAGAGAGGTGGGTGCCTATGCGGAATGCAGGATATCCGAAGAAACAAGGGCTTTATGATCCGCAATTTGAACACGATAATTGTGGCATTGGCTTTTTGGCGCACATGAAAGGGAAAAAGTCTCATCAGATCATTATGGATGCACTTCATGTGCTCCGAAACCTTGAACACCGTGGTGGTCAGGGCGATGAGGTAAATACAGGAGATGGAGCGGGTATTTTACTTCAAATTCCTCATCGTTTCTTTGAAAGTATTAGTGAAACGATGGACATGCAACTTCCTGAAGCTGGCGATTACGGTGTGGGTATGCTATTTCTGCCTCAAGATAAAAAGAAAAGAGGCGTCTGTGTATCACGTGTCAATGAGATCGCAGAAGAAGAATCTCTTGAAATTATTGGTTGGAGAAACGTACCAACTAATTATAAGATGCTTGGGAATGCGGCCAGGTTATCGATGCCATCCATTCAACAAGTATTCATTAAAAAGCCTCATCATATACAATCCGAACTTGAATTTGAGCGCAAATTATATACGCTGAGAAAACGAGCGGAGAATGAACTGACAACTCTAGTAACTAGTGATGAATCGTTCTATTTTGCTAGTCTCTCAAGTAGAACAATTGTTTATAAGGGAATGCTGACTACGGAGCAAGTAGGTCAATTTTATCTAGATATTAATGACCCTAGTTTTGAATCAGCGATTGCTCTTGTGCATTCACGTTTTAGTACAAATACATTCCCAAGCTGGGAACGAGCCCATCCTAACCGTTACATGATTCATAATGGTGAAATTAACACGGTACGCGGAAATGTTAACTGGATGCATGCTCGTGAAGCGAAGTTCGCATCTAGCTTGTTCGGTGATTCGTTTGACTCATTAAAACCAATCATTGATAAAAACGGTAGTGATTCGTCCATGTTTGATAATGCACTTGAATTTTTGTCGTTATCTGGTCGAACGCTTGCTCATTCTGCCATGATGATGATTCCAGAACCTTGGCAAAACAATTCTGAAATGAGCGAGAAGAAAAAAGCATTTTACCAATACCATAGTACCTTAATGGAACCATGGGATGGACCTACATCTATCGTATTTACAGACGGTCGCCAAATAGGGGCCTGTTTAGACAGAAATGGTCTTCGTCCGTCGCGTTATTATGTAACAAAAGATGACATGATCATCCTCTCATCCGAGGTTGGAGTCGTTGATGTTGCTCCAGAAAATGTTTTATATAAGGAACGTTTACACCCGGGTCAAATGCTTCTTGTTGATACTGAGCTTGGAAAGATTATTCCAGATGAAGAAATCAAAGAGCAAATTATAAATGAGCATCCATACGAAGAGTGGATTCAAGAAAACTATATCCAGCTTGAAGACATGCTGGAGTCTTCTGAGGTTCATCAAACAGATTTCGCAAAAGCTAGAGTGAGACAACAAGCTTTTGGTTATACGTATGAAGAGCTTTCAAAGGTTATTCTGCCAATGGCAAGAGACGCAGTCGATCCAGTCAGCTCAATGGGGTATGATTCACCACTAGCGGTTTTATCACAGAAGCCTCAATTATTATATAGCTATTTTAAGCAATTGTTTGCGCAGGTAACGAATCCACCAATCGATGCGATTCGTGAAGAAATTGTAACGGCACTTGGAACAACAATTGGAGCAGAAGGTAACTTAATTGAGCCGAACGCACAAAGCGCCCGCCATATTCATTTACCATATCCAATTATTAATAATGAAGAATTAGCTAAGCTAAGAGATAACAAATTAGATGGCTTCAAATCAAAAGTTCTTCCAATTTTATTTGATGCAAGTCTTGCGCCAGGTACTTTAGAAAAGGCCATGCAAGATTTGTTTGATCAAGCAGAACTAGCCATTCAAGAAGGTCACACATTACTCATTTTAAGTGATCGAAACGTCGATGAAACAAAAGCAGCGATTCCAGGTTTATTAGCTGTTGCTGGTTTACATCATGAATTAATTCGAAAAGGGACGCGAACAGAAGTAAGCATCCTACTTGAATCTGGTGAGCCGCGAGAAGTTCATCATCATGCTGTATTATTAGGTTATGGAGCAGAAGCGATTAATCCATACTTGGTTTTTGATTCCATTGACGAAATGATTCAAGACCAATTAATGGAATCTGTTTCTTACGTGGAAGCCGTTAATCGATACATCAAAACCGCTTCAAAAGCTGTGATGAAAGTCCTTTCAAAAATGGGAATCTCTACTATCCAAAGTTACAGAGGCGCACAGATTTTTGAGGCAGTTGGAATATCAAATGAAGTGATTGACAAGTATTTTACGTGGACTACATCTAGAATTGGTGGAGTGACACTTGATTTAATCGCAGAAGAAGTATTAGTTCGTCACAACTTGGCATTTGCGCCATCTGAAGGAAAAGAGGATACGCTTGAGCCCGGTGACGACTTACAATGGAGAAGAAATGGAGAACCGCACCAATACAATCCACATTCCATCCATATGCTTCAAAACGCATGTCGAAATGAAAAATATGATCTCTTTAAAAAATATTCAGCATCCATAAATGAGCAAACAGAACAGCAAACAACGTTGAGAGGACTCTTTGCATTTAAGAAAGCCGATCAGCCTATTCCAGTTCATGCAGTTGAACCGGTTGAAGATATTGTGAAACGATTTAGAACAGGTGCGATGTCATTTGGATCTATCTCAGCTGAAGCTCATGAGACACTTGCTATTGCGATGAACCGTCTAGGTGGTAAAAGTAATACGGGAGAAGGTGGAGAAGACCCGAATCGTTTTACACCTGATGAGAATGGCGATTTAAGAAGAAGTTCTATTAAACAGGTAGCGTCTGGACGTTTTGGTGTAACTAGTCACTATCTTGTAAATGCAGATGAAATTCAAATTAAAGTCGCACAAGGAGCAAAGCCGGGTGAAGGCGGACAGCTTCCAGGGAACAAAGTATATCCATGGGTTGCTGAAGTCCGAGGATCTACACCTGGTGTGGGATTAATTTCACCACCTCCGCATCATGACATTTATTCAATTGAAGATTTGGCTGAATTGATTCATGACCTTAAAAATGCGAATCCAAATGCTAAGGTGAGCGTTAAGCTTGTTGCAGGTACTGGGGTTGGAACGATTGCAGCTGGTGTTGCAAAAGGTCGTGCTGATGGAATCATCATCAGTGGTTATGACGGGGGAACTGGTGCCGCAGCTAGAACAAGCTTAAAGCATACTGGTTTGCCTTGGGAAATGGGACTTGCTGAAACCCATCAAACTCTTGTTTTAAATAACTTACGAGACCGAGTGACAATTGAAACAGATGGGAAGCTAATGACTGGTAAAGATGTCATTGTTGCCGCATTACTAGGTGCGGAAGAATATGCATTTTCAACGGCGCCGTTAGTTGTGCTAGGTTGTATTGTCATGCGTGTTTGTCACTTAGATACATGTCCGGTCGGAATTGCAACGCAAAATCCTGAGCTACGCAAAAAATACATGGGTCAACCTGAGCATGTAGAAACGTTTATGCGTTATATTGCTGAAGAAATGCGCGAGATCATGGCAGAGCTAGGAATAACGAAATTAGATGACTTAATTGGTCGTGCTGATTTATTAAAAGTGAGAGAAAATGTTCAAAACAAAAAGGTTCGTAATCTTGATCTTTCGACACTTTTATACCAGCCTGATCCGGCTAATCATAAGAAAAACTTTAAAACAAAAGAACAAGATCATCAGCTTGAGCTATCTCTAGATATGCGTGAACTTCTTGAACCGAGTTTACCAGCTATAAATGAAGGGAAATCAGTTCGTTTATCTGCAACTGTGCGAAATGTAGATCGAGTCGTTGGAACAATACTTGGCTCTAAAATCACTGAAAAATACGGGAAAGTAGGACTTCCTGATGATACAATCCACATTGATTTAAAAGGATCTGCTGGACAAAGTCTTGGGGCGTTTCTTCCTTCTGGTGTAACCATCTCACTTGAGGGTGATGCCAATGATTATACGGGTAAAGGTCTCTCTGGTGGTAAGATAGCGATCTTCCCGCCGAAGGAAAGCACGTATATTGCCGAGAACAGCATTATCGTTGGAAATACATCCTTTTACGGGGCCACTTCAGGTGAAGCTTATATTAGAGGGATAGCTGGTGAGCGTTTTGCCGTGCGTAACTCTGGAGCAAAAGTAGTGGTTGAGGGAGTAGGAGATCACGGACTTGAGTATATGACTGGTGGAGTCGTTGTAAACATCGGTTCATTTGGGCGAAACTTTGCAGCTGGTATGTCCGGTGGAGTCGCTTATGTATTAAACGAAAAAGGAACGTTCCATAGTCGTTGCAATCAAGAAATGGTGCTACTTGAAGACGTTGTTCAAAAAGATGATCAACTCGAGCTTAAGAGCTTACTTGAAGAGCACGCGCGCTTAACGGGCAGCTACCAAGCGCAACGTATCTTGGGCGATTGGGAAGAGTTTGTAACGCGATTTGTTAAAGTCATTCCAAAAGATTATAAACGAATGCTTGCAGCCATTGATCGTGTTAAACAAGATGGTGTACCTGAAAATGATGCAATTATGGTCGCCTTTGAAGAAAACAAAAGTGATAAGTCTAGAGTAGGTGGAAAATAAGCAAAGGGGCGCGTATGCGTCCCATTTTGCTAAACATACGTTATACTTAATGGGATTTGGAGTTGAGAGCGATGGGGAAGCCAACAGGTTTCATAGAATATAAAAGAGAGAATCCGATAAAAAAAGATCCTTTTCAACGCACTAAAAATTGGAAAGAGTTCACCATTTTAACGCCTGATCCCGTTCTTCAAGAGCAAGCGTCAAGATGTATGGATTGTGGAATCCCATTTTGCCAGGCGGGGACCTCTATGGTTGGCTCAGGTGAAATTGGCTGTCCGGTGTACAATTTAATTCCAGAGTGGAATGATCTTGTTTATCGTGGAAAATGGAAAGAGGCGCTCACGCGTTTGCATAAAACAAACAATTTTCCTGAATTTACAGGAAGAGTCTGTCCGGCTCCGTGCGAAGGTTCCTGTACGGTTGCAATTAGTGATGAAGCTGTTACAATTAAAAACATAGAGTTTAGTATAGTTGAAAAAGGGTTCCAAGAAGGCTGGATCATTCCAGAACCACCTGCAAAACGTACAGGTAAAAGAGTAGCTGTTGTAGGATCAGGTCCAGCGGGACTAGCAGCAGCGGCTCAATTAAATAAAGCGGGTCACTTAGTGACTGTGTTTGAGCGTGAAGACCGAATTGGAGGCTTATTAACGTACGGAATACCGGATGTTAAGCTAGCAAACCATATTGTTGAACGACGCGTAGATATTCTTCGTAAAGAAGGTATTGAGTTTAAAACAAATATTGAAATTGGTAAAGATCTTACAACAAAGGAAATGGAACAGCAGTTTGATGCTACCATCCTTTGTACTGGTGCAACAAAACCAAGAAATGTAGGGATTGAAGGACGCGAGCTTAAAGGAATTGAATATGCGATGGACTTTTTAACGAGCAATACAAAAAGTCTCTTAAACTCAAATCTAGAAGATGGTAACTATATTTCTGCTAAAGACAAGCATGTCATTGTCATCGGTGGTGGAGATACAGGTGCTGATTGTATTACTACTTCTGTAAGACATGGTGCTAAATCGATTACACAATTTGACATTAATAAAATGAAGTCAGAAGTACGTACGGATGATAACCAATGGCCAATGTTTCCGATTGTTCATCAAAGTGAAGATGCCCATAAAGAAGCAAAAGCCGTTTATGGTGAGGATCCACGTGCTTATCAAGTAAATACAACAAGATTTGAAGGTGACGAAAACGGTCATGTGACAGCATTACACACGATTTCTGTTACTACTTCAATCGATGAGAATGGTGTGAAAACACGTCATCCAATTGAAGGAACTGAGAAAGTATGGAAAGCTGATCTTATTTTATTGGCTGTTGGTTTTACAGGACCTGAAGAAGAAATCATTCAATCTATGAAACTTAAAACAACCAAACAATCTAATATTGATGCTGAATACGGTCATTATGAAACAAGTAAAAAAGGAGTCTTTGCAGCAGGCGATAATCGTCGAGGGCAAAGTCTTGTTGTATGGGCAATACATGAAGGAAGAGAAGCAGCTAGGGAATGTGACCGTTACCTGATGGGTTCGTCTAACCTTCCGTAAACTCAAATGAACCTTAAGGAGGAACGATTGTGCTGGGATGGATGAAGCATTTTTTTCTCGTAGCGTCTGCGTTAATGACTTTTGGACTCTCGGATTATGAACAAACGTCACACACACTTCCTCTTTTTTCATCTGAGAAAAGTGATACGGGTCCTCAAGCTGCAAAGTCATTTGTTTACAAAATTAACGAGCATGATTATAGTTTATTTCACTCCGTATTCCCTTCAGATGTGCATGATTATATCCATCGGGATGAGGAACATGCAAAACAATTAGCTAAACAATTTACTGAGCAAGCGAAACAGCAAAGTTACCTGAAATTCGGTTCAACGATAGAGGGTAGAATCAGCCCTCTGTTTGAAGGAACTGTGTTAACTGCCTTTGAAGAAGCTTTGTCTCAACGTATGGCGTCATTATCAGTTGAGGAGCAAGAGCATCTACAAGTGACCAATCATCCCTCTTCGGGCCGTGGAGAAAAGATTGTACATGTATTTTCGTTAAAGACAGGCGAAGACCTTATACGTTTTCATGTTAGGCGGGATCAGCCACCTAAACAAGGACATTGGTTTAATTTTCATTATCATGTAGCATCAGATAATTATGAGCATCACTATCCTCTGGCTTCGATATATTGGGGAAAAGACGTTCCTCCATTATGGAAAGCATAAAACACTAAACCGTTTCTCGTATGATCAATTGATGATCTAGGGGGACGGTTTATTCTGTTCATGGATTAGACAAAAATAATAATGTTTTTTCCCTATCCGTTTTGGTACGATAGAAAGAGACGTGTGATGGAGGGGTTAAAGTGGAAGCAAAAGCAACAAAAGAAGAAAAGCATGCCAAGCGACCAAAGCCAATGTGGTTAAAATGGTTAATCCGTATCGTATTAGCTTATGTATTGCTGCTTGCTACGATCTTATCAATTACTATTATTGTATTACTCGGAACGTTTATTCTTGTTATTATTGATACGTTTTCAAGTACATCTAATTTAAATGAATTTACTGAATCTAATTTGGTTCCTCTTACAAATGCTCTTTGGAATCTCTTTACTTGGCTTATTCCTGGACTTTAATGTACTAAATGAATGTAGAGGAGAGAGATAAATGTCACTCGAGCGCACGGTATACAAAACAGGGAAATATGTCTGTGAACGTTTAGAAACGGACGAGTCTAACCGTAAAGCATTAGTAAAAGTACGTGCCGTATTAAAGCACCCTACACAAGGGGATTTACACAACCCGAAACAAGTGGATGTTCCTTTGTTTCATGAACGCAAGGCACTAGCAGAGTTTGAAAAAACGTGGGTGCCGCTTTCCACCTTACGTCCGTATGAAGAAGAGTGTCCCGCATATCTTGCTTCATTAAAACAAGCTTGGAATGCACAATATGAACAGTTAGAAGAGGACGGCTCTGATTGGGCGAAAAAGAGTCAACGAAATTTAATCGAATTACGAAACGAGTACCGCTTTTCCTAAAAAGCGACTCGTTTTTTTAAGTGAGGAAAAAAGATGAAAGAAACAGGGAAGCAAGGACTTTTGATCCATTATCTGTTGGTGATGGTTGCCACCTTATTATGGGGTGTAAACATCGTTTGTTTGAAAATTCTCGTTACATCATTTACGCCTGTAACCATGACAGCATTTCGAATAGGCACAGCTGGGTTGGTCTTGTTCGTAGCGCTTGTTTTTATAAGAAAAGCTAAGAAATTAAGTCGGCTTGAGTGGGGATATGTGATAGCTGGTGGTGGCTTAGGTGTTTTTGCACACCATTTATTTTTAGCCTTTGGACTTCAGAGCGTACAAGCTTCGACTGCTGTATTATTGTTAGGCCTTGTACCAGTCGCTACAGCCATTTGTAGCATTCTCTTTTTAAAAGAGTCATTTACCAAATGGACGTTCCTTGGGATTGGGTTAGCCTTTTTAGGTGTGCTATTTGTCCAAGGAGGAATTGGTCAGTTTGGAACTGGATCGGTATATATTTTAATTGCTGTTCTCGTTCAAGCGGTCAGTTTTCTTTTTATCCGTAAGGCTTCAGAAACCATGAACCCACTTCAAGTTACTACATTTACATTGTTAATTGGAGCGATCGTTCTCTTTATTTGTAGCTTTACATTAGAGCCAAGTGGCTTTGACCGTTTTACTTCGGGCTCACCAGCCTTATATGCCATCTTCTTCTTCTCAGCCATTTGTTCAACGGCTGCTGGTCAACTTCTGTTTAATGCATCCATTAGTCGAATCGGAGCTAGTAAAAGCGCGATCTTCTTAAATTTTGTCCCGTTCTTTGGCGTCGTTTGTTCAGCGATTTTTTTAAATGAATCCATCTTCTGGTATCAGTGGTGTGGCTTTGTTCTCATTGTAGCAGGAGTATTTTTCGGTACAGGTTACATAGAGCAATTAAAGTACACAACAAAAAAAGATAGACAGGCAAAAAGTCGATCATCTTTATCATAAAAAAAGGAAGAGGAACTATAAAAAGTTCCTCTTCCTTTTAACTAGATCTAGTGAGTTAGCTTACAATGGTTGCACTCCAGATAGGCTCAAGCGTATCGCGTAACGATTGTTCTTGTTCTGCTGTAAGTGGCAATAGTGGTAGTCGCACAGACCCAGTTTTAATGTGGTACATTTGAAGCGCTGCTTTAACAGGCACTGGGTTCGGTGCAGCAAATAAAGCTTTCATTCCCGGGAGGAGCTGACGATGCATTCTCGCAGCAGCTTGTACTTTTCCAGCCTCAAATAGAGTAGCCATTTGCTGCATTTCTTTCCCGAAAATGTGGGAAGCGACAGATACAACTCCCGCTCCTCCAATTGCAAGAACAGGGAGCGTTAAACTATCATCTCCACTATACACCGTAAAACCTGCTGGTGCTTGATCAATTAATAAGGCCATTGCATCTAAATCTTCACTTGCTTCTTTCATAGAAACAATATTTGGGATTTGTGCAAGTCTTAATGTTGTTTCAACATCAATGGTAATAGCTGAACGTCCAGGCACGTTATAAAGCATAACTGGTAAGTTGGTTGATTCAGCAATTGTTTTAAAATGCTGGTACAACCCTTCTTGACTTGGGCGGTTATAATAAGGTGCTACAAGCATCACGGCATCTACACCAATTGTAGCTGCTTCGTTCGTTAAATCAATGGAAGCTTGTGTGTTATTTGAACCGGTACCTGCTATGACCGGAACTCGTCCATTTACTGCCTTCACAGTTGTTTTAAAGACAAGTTTCTTTTCTTCAGTTGTTAACGTTGGAGATTCTCCAGTTGTGCCACCAACAACAAGCGCATCTGAACCATTTTCAATCAAATGCTCTATTAAACGTTCAGTCGCTTCAACGTCTACTTGTCCAAACTCATTAAACGGTGTAATCATTGCTGTTATTACTTTTCCAAAATTCATTTCGATCACCCTCGATTCTGTGTTGTGTTGACTATACTAGTGGGCAGAATCTAAAATCACAAAAAAACAACAATGACAGGGACTCATTGCTGCATGGTGATACGTAAACCCATACCAATTTCAAGATAGCCCCCCATATAGTCAATCAATAACCATATGACAGTTCTGTATCTATTAAATACAGACCCAGCGCGGGGCTATGAGTAGCCTGACGCTTCGGCAAATTCCCCTTTCATTTTGTATCAACAGAGCCCATTCTCCTCCACAAAAATACTGATGGTTTTTGCACCTCTACCCTCACTTCAAATTTGAAGTAAAGATTTATTTTATTAAGTTCACCATACCAAATAGAAGCCCTGAATGCAAACATTTTCAGCGGACGGAGGTGGGACCATCTGGTGAGAGTCTATGTTGGATATCGTTTAAGAGTAAATCCAACTCCTGACTACATCGTATCGTACGTTCCGACGACATGCCATATTTTTCAGCTAATATAAACATTTGACGACGTTTTAATTCAATCTCTTGATACTTCATATATTCACCTCAACTAACGTAAAGAATAGTAGCAAAATTGAATAAATGATACCTCGAATTAAGTATACCCAATTTTCCCAACAGTGGAAGGGATTCTACGAAGAATGTCAGAAGTCCCTAGAAAAAGTTAGATTTCGACACGCTTATTTGTCTGATATTTGAACTTAGTCGGCAAGAGCGATAAGATAGAGGAAGTGAGACAAGGAGGATGTCATGATTCAATTAATTGCGACTGATATGGATGGCACGTTATTAAATGATAAAAAAAAGGTATCACCAGAAAATATCAAAGCCATTAAGGCGGCACAAGAACAGGGAATCGAAGTCATTGTTGCTACAGGAAGAAGTAAGGAGGAAGCTCAGGAACCATTGGATGAGGCGGGCTTATCATGTCCCATCATTAGTATTAATGGTGCCGAGACATGGGATGCCGAAGGAAACGTAGCTGATGTAAAGCCACTATCTTATGAAGAAGCAGTTAAGGCAATGGATCTTCTTCGTGAACATGCCATTTACTTTGAATTGTATCTGCAGTCAGGCACTTATAGTGAAAGCAAAGAACAAGCGATGGATGTCATCGTACAGCTTATGGAATCAATTAAAGGAGCTGTTGGCACTCAAATTGAAATGCAGCGAATGGCTAATAAACGAATCCAAAATGGATCAATCTCGTTTGTTGATCAATTTGAAACTGTACTAACCGATTCATCTGATGCCATTTTAAAATTATTAGCTTTTTCAACGAATCTTGTGATTTTAGACCAAGTAGAAGAACAATTAAAAGAAAACCCACATTTGGCCGTAACAGCATCAGCAAGAGGGAATTTGGAAATCAACGCGATCGACGCACAAAAAGGAATTGCCTTACAAGCTTATGCAAAACAAGCAGGTATTCCGATGGAGTCAGTTATGGCACTTGGAGACAATCTAAATGATCTTTCAATGATGAAAGTGGCTGGATATCCTGTTGCCATGGGGAATGCTGCTTATGAAGTAAAGCAGCTGTGTACGTATCAAACAGAGACCAATGATGAACACGGCGTGGCTCATGCGATATATACATACACAGATATAGAGAAAGCTTAATTGTTAAAGAAACAGGCATTTCCCAACAGGGATGCCTGTTTCTTTATTTTATGGCTGAATAAGTATACGGTTACGTTGTTTACAACATGAATATTAGGGGTATGTAATAAAAGTAAGCATGAAAATACATAAATACAGCTTGTATCTTGTGCGGTCCTATGGTAAGATAAAGAGTAACGGTTTGAAATCTTCCGGAACATTAGGCGTCTTACATTCAGCTGGCGCGGTCTTCGGAGCCGCAAGGATGAAAGAGAGGTAGGGCTTTCATTGTTTGGAAGGAAAAACTGGATCTTAAATAGTGACGGTGGTTCTAAACTCATGTAGAATACACAGTCAAGTATAGCTTAAAAAGCATAACCCAACTTTTAAAGATGAAAAGGGATCAAAAGTGTGACTTGGTCCAATATCGAAATATATGTATAGTAGATTCGGTTTTGATTGAAGAGAAACACGAACTTTCTATTCTTCAACGCACTGATTAAATGAAGAATTCAAATCTGCCCGGCCTTAGTGAGCCGGGCCTCTTTATACGAACTTAAATAATTTCACGTACCATATTGAGTGTATTTTAGGTTTGAAAACTATCTAAAAAGGTTACAGATAGACAAACAAACGTAAAGGAGAGAATATAATGGCGGAACATGTACCGAATATCGAGGAGTATCAAAAGAAAATTGCTTTAATGAAACGAGATCAACGCGAATATAAAGCAGAAGCATTTATTGAGATTTATGAAGAATATATTGAAAGACTCGAAAAAGAAATTGGTGTTCATCAAACGTAACGGGTATAAAGTGAATAGAAGGTTTATTTAATGGCGAACTCCTAACGTTACGGGATGTTCGTTTTTTTTGAGTCCGATAGGGTCTTTTATTGCTATATTGACTGAATTCACGTAGGATAGTATTGAAAACGCTAACATAATATCATAGACATTTTATGGATGAGGTGATTGAATGAAAAAAGCATTCATTTTTCAAGGAGGCTGGGAAGGTCACGAGCCGGCCGAGGTAGCTGTGATTTTAAAGGGCATTCTGGAGGAAGAAGGTTTCGCAGTAACGGTCAGTGATACACTCACTTTTTTAGAGGAAGAGGACCTTAAGCAATTTGATTTAATCGTTCCGAATTGGACCCAAGGAGAAATCAAACAGGAACAACTTAAGCCGCTAATGGAAGCAGTGGAAGCTGGGACAGGACTTGCAGGTCTACACGGTGGAATGGGAGATTCATTTAGGAAGGAAACGGACTATCAATTTATGGTTGGTGGACAATGGGTTGCCCATCCAGGTAATGATGGAGTAAATTACACGGTTCACATTCATGACTCATCACATGAATTAACTAAAGGACTAAAGGACTTTGATGTTGTGAGTGAACAGTATTATATGCACATAGATCCGGCTGTAAACGTACATGCTACAACTCAATTTCCAATTGCAGATGGGCCGCATTCCGTAAATGGGCCAGTTTCAATGCCAGTTGTCTGGTCGAAAAAATGGGGGAAAGGCAACGTTTATTATTGTTCACTGGGCCACGTAGCTGAAGTTGTAAACCAACCAGAGATTATCAGCTTGATGCGTATGGGAATGAAGTGGGCAGCACGATCTTGAAAAATAACTAAGTCAAATACCTTGAGAGGAGAATATACGAATGAACATAAGAATCGGAATGATTGGATATCAATTTATGGGGAAAGCTCATAGCCATGCATATCGAGATATTCCCTTTTTCTTCTCTACTAAGGCTAAACCTGTACTTAAGGCGTTATGTGGACGAAATATAGAAGCAGTCAGAGAAGCAGCAGATCGAATGGGCTGGGAGTCTGTTGAATCGGACTGGCGTGAGTTAATTAAAAGGGATGATATTGATGTCATTGATATTGTCACGCCAAATCATACTCATGCAGAGATAGCGATTGCGGCGGCAGAAGCGGGAAAACACATTATCACGGAGAAGCCGCTTGCTTTGACAGTAGAGGAAGCCAAAAAAATGAAGGACGCAGTGGAAAAACACAATGTCATTCATATGGTTTGTCATAACTATCGATTTGTACCTGCCATTCAATACACAAAAAAACTGATTGATGAGGGTAAGCTTGGTAAGATCTTTCATTTTCGCGCCCATTACTTACAAGACTTTATTATAGACCCTGGGTTTCCGCTTATCTGGCGTTTAAAAAGAGAAGTGTCCGGTTCGGGAGCGTTAGGTGATATTGGGGCACATAGCATTGATCTAGGTAGATATCTAGTAGGAGAGATGGATGAGGTTGTGGCCATGTCGCAGACCTTTATTAAAGAACGTCCATTAGGTGAAATGTCGGGTGGCTTAAGCGCTTCGGCAAGTAGCAATGAAATGGGTGAAGTCACTGTAGATGATGCGGTGGCCTTTATGGTGCGGTTTAACTCTGGAACATTTGGGACGTTTGAAGCAAGTAGGTTTGCTACAGGTAATCGTAATCGAAATACAATTGAGATAAATGGAGAAAAAGGTTCAATTCGTTGGGACATGGAACAAATGAATAACCTAGAACTCTATTTAACTGATGATCAGGAAGGGATGCAAGGATTCCGCAATGTAAATTGCACAGAAGAGGTGCATCCTTATGCAGGGGCTTACTGGCCAGCGGGTCACATTATTGGCTACGAGCATACATTTATTCATTTGCTTTATGAGTTTTGTGAAGCCGTTTTAAATAACAGGCAGGCCAAACCAGATTTTCACGATGGGTATCAAAATCAACTTATACTGCAAGCGATTGAGCAATCAGCAGAGACAAAACAGTGGGTAGATATTCAAAAAGCATAACACTACAAAAATAGAGGTGACCTTTTTGTCAGCATCAATCAATGAAACAACCTATCAGGGCATGCAAGCTATTAAGATGGAAACAAGTAAAATGGAAGTTACGATTGTACCTGAATGGGGATCAAATGCGATCTCAATGAAATGGAAAAAGGAAAATGAATTTGTTGAATTACTAAGAGGTCCGAGCTCCATTGAAGAATATGAGCAAGCACCCGTTCAATTTGGTGTACCTATCTTGTTCCCACCAAATCGGATCAGTGACGGTGAATTTACGTTTAATGAACAAACCTATTCTTTTGACTTGTCCGAGCCAGATAAAAACAATCATATTCATGGTTTTGTGTATCAGAAGCCTTGGAAGGTTACGCAAACAGAAGTAGAAGGGGATCGGGCTAGAATAGTAACAACGATTGAATCAAAGGACCATCCAGATATCACTGCACAATTTCCCCATTCGTTTCGAATTGACATGGTCTATATTTTAGAAGGATCATTATTGAAAAAACATGCGATGATTACGAATCTAGGCGATCAAGAGTTTCCGTGGGGCATTGGATATCATACAACCTTTCTATTCCCTGAAGAAACAAGTCAGTTTTCATTAGCTGCTGAAAAACAATGGGAGCTTAACGAACGTTTGCTACCGACAGAAAAACTCGTTCCAACACCCTACACAAACATTAAAGAGGGTATGTCCCTGCAACAAGTTGAATTAGATGATGCCTTTTTAGCGCAAGAAAATGAGTTAGAAACCAACCAAGCAGTCATCACACTTGAAGACGAACGGATTCAGATTCGTTATAAAGCTGACGAGTTCTTTAAACACTGGGTTGTGTATAATGCGGATGGCACAAAAGGGTATGTCTGTCCTGAACCGTACACATGGATAACAAATGCACCAAAATTATCATTAGAGAAAGAATTGACCGGGGTGCAAACGCTTGGTGGAAACCAATCAATTGTCGTAAAAACTGAAATTGACGTTTCTAGTTTATGATTAGAACAAAGGTCTGAGACATCATGCTAATGAATAAAAATGGCGAATGATTCGGTTTTAGAAGTCATTCGCCTTTTTTTCATTTATGATTAATTAATTCTCAGCCACTTTTTTATGTGCAGTGTCATTTTGGAAAAACTGATCTATGGCAAATGAAGTAGCACCAATGGCTGTTGCGTTTGTATGTACTGTTGAAAAGATTATGGGAGTATGCTGTTGATCCGTAACTAGTCTGCTTGAAATTGTATCTTGTACTTCTTCAATTAAAAAGTCTGACGCCAGTGCTAATCGGTTCCCAATTATAATTTGATCGGGACTGAAAATATGGATAAGTGATACAATTCCAATTCCTAAATAAGTAGCAACATCTTTTAGTGCTGCCAGTGTTTTCACATCTCCATTTTTTGCTGAAGTTATAAGCTCCTCAAGTGTATATTCAAAACCAGTGTAAGAAAGTAATGCTTGTTCTGAAGCAAACATCTCCCAGCAGCCAAAATTTCCACATCTGCACAATGGACCATTCCCATCGATTGTCATATGACCTACCTCCCCGGCAAAGCCATGTGTGCCTTTGTACAGTTGCCCATTTAATACGAATCCAGCTCCTATACCTATTCCTGCACTAATGTAAAGTGATGAGTGAGCTGGTTCAACTCGATCGGCTGATTGTTGACCGAGAGCTCCAAAGTTTGCTTCATTATCTACCCAAATGGGTACGTGGAACTCGTTTAACTCAATCGTTAAGTCAATATGTCTCCAGTTTAAATTTGGTGCATGAATGATTTCACCTTTCATTGAAACAATTGCCGGAACACCAATTGCAATCCCTACCAAGCCATAAGGCGAATCTGGAATCTTAGATATCAAGCTACGTACCATTGAAGTGATGACATCTATCACATAAGGATAAGAGGTTTGAGCAAGCGGTTGCCTGACTGATACGATTGGTTCACCATTTAAATCTGTTAATATTCCAAGAATATGTTGTACACCTAAATCGATTCCGATGGAGTAACCAGCATGTTTGTTTACTTGAAGTAGTACAGGCTTTCTGCCACCACTTGATATTCCGGTTCCGATCTCTAGCAGAAGATTCTCCTCGATTAATTCTGTAACTAAGGTAGAAATGGTCCCTTTATTTAAGCCTGTAACCTGAGCAATCCTTGCTCTGGATACAGGTTCATGTTGTCTTATAAAATGGAGGACAAGCTGTTTATTTTCTTTTTTAATCGTCGTTTGATTTTGAGGTGTCGCCATTTGTATCTCCTTTGTAACTAGAATATATAAACTTAGTTTATTCAATAGACAAAGTTAAATCAAGCTGTTATACTCACCTTATAATGAAAACGCTAACAAAAACTAAAGATAAGGGTGTGTTGATCGATGTCAGTATTCAAAGATGTGCAGTCCATCCAATATGAAGGCCCGGGTTCAAAGAATTCACTTGCATTTAAGTATTATAATCCAAGCGAACAAGTAAATGGACAATCGATGGAAGAAATTTTGAGGTTCTCCGTTGCTTATTGGCATACGTTTACCGCAGGCGGAGAAGATCCATTTGGAGCAGCAGTAATGGAAAGACCTTGGCTTCATTTAAAAGGGATGGATCTAGCAAAAGCTCGAGTAGAAGCTGCATTTGAGTTGTTTGAGAAACTAAATGTCCCTTACTTTTGTTTTCATGATGTTGATATTGCGCCATCGGGATCATCGTTAAAGGAAACAAACCAAAATCTTGATGTGATTACAGCGATGATTAAAGAGTATTCAAAAACAAGTAAAACCAAATTATTATGGAACACGGCGAATTTGTTTAACCACCCTAGATATGTACATGGAGCGGCTACGTCAAACCTTGCTGACTCATTTGCCTATGCTGCAGCTCAAGTGAAAAAAGGGTTGGAAATGGGAAAAGAGCTCGGATCCGAAAACTACGTATTCTGGGGTGGGCGTGAAGGGTATGAATCTCTACTAAACACCGATTTGAAATTAGAACAGGATAACATGGCCCGCTTTTTCCACATGGCGATTGATTACGCCAAGGAGATTGGATATACAGGACAATTTTTAATTGAACCAAAGCCTAAAGAACCAACTAAGCATCAATATGATTTTGATGTCGCAACAAGTCTTGCATTCTTGCAAAATTATGGACTAAATAATCATTTTAAATTTAATATAGAGGCAAATCATGCCACACTTGCAGGACATACGTTTGAACATGAGCTACGCACAGCTCGAATACATGGGATGCTCGGATCCGTTGATGCAAACCAAGGGGATCCGTTACTTGGATGGGATACAGATGAATTTCCTACAGATCTCTATTCAAGTACCTTGGCTATGTATGAAATTTTAAAGAATGGTGGGTTAGGAACTGGAGGGTTAAACTTTGATGCGAAGGTTCGTCGTACTTCTTTTGAACCAATTGATTTATTTGAAGCACACGTAGCTGGAATGGACAGCTTTGCAGTTGGCTTGAAAGTAGCAGCGAAACTACTAGA
This sequence comes from Alkalihalobacillus sp. FSL W8-0930, assembly GCA_037965595.1. Classification (NCBI taxonomy): domain Bacteria; kingdom Bacillati; phylum Bacillota; class Bacilli; order Caryophanales; family Bacillaceae; genus Alkalihalobacillus; species Alkalihalobacillus sp. FSL W8-0930. Next base: position 1,815,417 of record CP150183.1, read on the forward strand.
GGATGGAGTACTTGAGGACTTTATAGAAGACCGTTATTCAAGCTTCAAAGAAGGAATTGGCTTAGATATTGTTGAAGGTAGAAGCAGCTTGCGATTATTAGAAGAACATGCGCTTAGCTTAACAGAAATCAGACCGCGCTCTGGTAAGCAAGAAAAGTTAAAAGGTATCATCAATCAGTATCTACTTGAAACGATGCATTCGATGGCAAAAAGATAACACCAATAGATAACGGAGGTGGAAGTATAACATGTCACATGTAATTGGAATTGACTTAGGAACAAGTGCTGTTAAGCTTCTACTTGTTTCTAAAACAGGGGAAGTGGAGGTAGAAGTAAGTAAACCTTATCCTCTAATACAGGAAAAGTCAGGCTATAGCGAGCAGGATCCAGCACAATGGGTCATCCAGACAACTGAAGGAATAGCGGAATTGATGGAGCAATTTCAAGGGAACCCTGAACAAATCGAAGGCATTAGTTTCTCAGGACAAATGCATGGGTTGGTATTGCTTGATGAATCGAACGAGGTACTTAGACCGGCGATCCTCTGGAATGATACACGGACCACAGATGAGTGCAGGGAGATAGAACAGCTTGTTGGAGCAGATAAACTGTTAGAGATTACACGAAACCCATCACTAGAAGGATTTACTTTACCGAAAATACTTTGGGTTAAAAAAAATGAACCAGAGATTTTTTCTAAAGCCGCAATGTTTCTACTTCCAAAAGATTATCTCCGGTTTGCCATGACTGGGAAATTGCATAGTGAATACTCTGATGCTGGCGCTACTTTGTTACTTGATATCAAAAACCAGTGTTGGAGCAAAGAAATTTGTGAAAAAGTTGGAGTCGACATCAACATATGCCCGCCTCTTATTGAGTCCCATGCATCAGTCGGACGGCTTACCAAGGATGTTGCCGAGCAAACAGGTTTGTCTGTTAAAACAAATGTGTTTGCAGGAGGAGCAGATAATGCCTGTGGAGCAATTGGAGCAGGCATTCTTTCTGAAAAAGATACGTTAGTAAGCATTGGAACGTCGGGTGTCGTTCTTGCGTTTGAGGACACAAATGATGTACAGGTTGATGGAAAGGTTCATTTTTTTCATCACGCAAAACCAAATGCTTTTTATAAGATGGGGGTTACGTTGTCTGCGGGTTACAGTTTAAGCTGGTTTAAGCAGACATTTGCTCCCGATGTTCCCTTTGATCAAATGGTTAATGAAGCAGGAGCACGAAAGCCCGGTGCAAATGGGTTACTCTTTACGCCTTATTTAACTGGAGAACGCACGCCGCACGGAGACTCCGCGATACGAGCAAGTTTTATTGGTGTCAGTTCAACTCACACTCGTGCTGATTTTGTTCGAGCGGTTCTTGAAGGGATCACGTTCTCTTTAAGAGATTCTCTAGATTTGTTTCGAGAACAAAAAACGCCTGTCCATCGAATTGTTTCTATAGGCGGGGGGGCTCTAAGTAAAGTCTGGTTACAAATGCAGGCCAATATCTTTAATGTACCTGTTGTTAAGCATGCGAATGACCAGGGGCCAGGGATGGGAGCAGCAATGCTTGCGGCTTATGGAGTAGGTTGGTTTAAGAGTTTAGACGAGTGTGCAGCATTATTTATAAAAGAAGAAACAATATATGAGCCTGAACAGACTCAAGTAGAGCAATACGAAGCATTGTATCAGCTTTACCGACGAGTGTATGCTCAGACAAAAGAATTAAATCAATCACTTGCAGCATATAGATAGCATTAAACAAAAGAAGAAGCTGACCACACGATCTGTGTGGAACAGCTTCTTCTTTTAATCTATTAGACAAAATAAAACCCCCTCAGAGAGGGGGTTGGTTAATTATGCTTTTTCAACGTTAGCTGCTTGCTCGCCACGGTTACCTTCAACGATATCAAAACGAACTGCTTGACCTTCTTCAAGAGTCTTGAAGCCTTCGCTTTGGATAGCTGAGAAATGTACGAATACATCGTCACCATCTTCGCGCTCGATGAAACCAAAACCTTTTTCTGCATTAAACCATTTTACTGTACCTTCTAACATGTGTGTTTCCTCCTTGTAAATGAATTACTATTTACGTTAACCATCAAGCTTCAAGAGGAAACAACATTAGGTATTCCATCTATCCACGTTAATAAAACAATAAGTAGCATAGATAAAGAATAGCATAAGCTACAGCAATATGCAAGTCATTATCTATAAATCCGATTTGAATTCAACATCATTTATTTATTCACTAGATGAATGATCTTTCGTTTTTTCAGGCTTACGTTCTTCTTTCTCTTCATGAGAAATCTCCTCTAAAGGCAATTCATCAATGGGCATAGAAGACTGGTCGTGGTGGCTTTGTTCATCTTTATTGTTCTTAAATTTATCCTGATCGATCTTTTCTTTTTTTGAATCATAGTCTTTTTTATCCGTCATCAAAATCCCTCCTTACTTACTCAATAACCTAAAACAAATAAATAAAACATATTGTTGACTTTTATCAGTTTAGTGCTAAACTGATAGTAAGAAAGGGGGCTGTTCTAATGGATCAACCAGGTGGAGAGCGTCTTAGCTTACTTTTATGGTTTCGATTGGCTCGGTTCTATCATCAAAGTAACCGATTATCCAATGAGAATGTTGGTCAGTTTGATCTGACAATTAGTCAATTTGATTTACTTGTACAAACACAGGCCAATCAGCCAATTTCACAAATGGATCTGGCCGAAAAGCTCCTGGTCACAAAGGGTAGCATCACGCAAATGCTTGCTAAGCTTGAACAACGAAATTTAATTAAACGCGAACAGGACTGGCGAATTAAACGAATTTCATTAACAGAAGAGGGAGAAGCTTTAATGAAAGAAGCACGTCCTGATCAATCAGCCTTTCAGTCATCATTATTTAATCCATTAACACAGGATGAACAGAAACAACTCAATACATTATTAAAAAAACTTCAAAAAGGGATTGAATTCCGCAATAACTAGGAGGAATACACATGAATATCATGCCGCTTAAAGGAATTCACCATGTATCGGCCATAACTGCAAACGCAAAAGAGAATTTACACTTTTATACCGAAATTCTAGGTATGAGGTTAGTGAAGAAAACAGTAAACCAAGATGATACTTCTGTTTATCATTTGTTTTATGCGGACGAACGAGGAAATCCTGGTACAGACTTAACATTTTTTGAGATCCCGCATGCAGGTACAACCTATGAAGGAACAAACAGTATTAGTATGACATCATTGCGAGTTGCAACAGACGAAGCGCTTGATTATTGGGTAGAGCGCCTTGAACAGTTTGATGTACGACACGAAGGAATTAATGAAGAATCTGGACGAAAAACGTTAGCTTTCCGTGACTTTGAAGGCCAACGCCTGCAATTTGTATCAGATGAACATAACGAAGGAGTAGCTGGAGGGAAGCCTTGGGATAAGAGTCCAGTTCCAGTTCAACAAGGAGTTGTAGGACTAGGTCCGGTCAGGTTAACAGTTAGTCGTCCTGATGTGACAGCAAGAATCTTAGTTGACGTCATGGGCTTCCGCGAAGTACGTTCGTACGAAGAAAAAGGAATCACTCCTGCTATTCGTGTTTTTGAAACGGGAGAAGGCGGTACAGGTGCAGAGATTCATTTGTTAGAACGAAATGATCTTCAACGTGAGAGACCTGGAAGAGGAAGTGTTCATCACGTGGCTTTCCGTGTTGAAAATCAAGATGAACTAAATAAATGGGTTGAGCACATTAGTGCATCAGGATTACCAAACTCTGGTTTTGTAGAGAGATATTATTTCCGTAGCTTATATTTCAGAGAAGCAAATGGTATCTTATTTGAACTCGCAACGGACGGTCCAGGATTTGAAGGAGATGAACCATTTGAAACACTTGGTGAGAATCTTGCTTTGCCTCCTTACCTTGAAAACCAACGTGAGCAAATCGAAGCAACTATTAAGCCGCTTAATACAACAAAAGCGTAACAGAAAAGGGGTTTTGTCTTATGCATCATGAGCATATCTTTAAAAAAGGTAATGATTCAAGCTTACCAACACTTATTTTGTTACACGGTACAGGTGGAGATGAAAATGACTTACTTCCTATTGCAGACATGATTGCACCGGATGCCTCGATTTTAAGTATTCGTGGAAACGTCTCTGAAAATGGTATGCCACGATTTTTCAAGAGACTGGCAATGGGCGTATTTGATAAAGAGGATTTGGCAAAAAGAACGGAAGAACTGCACGCATTCATCGTAGATGCTGCCAAAACCTATCAGTTTGATGTCGCGCGTACAGTTGCGATTGGCTATTCAAATGGGGCAAACATCGCCGCAAATGCTTTATATACCATTCCAGACTCATTTTCAGGTGCCGTTCTTCTTCATGCCATGCAACCGCAAGAAGCCGTTCAACTGAGTTCACAAATCCATTCATCTGTCTTTGTAAGCTCAGGGAAAAGAGATCAAATGATTCCTTCTATAGAATCCGAGAAACTAATCTCTACTTTAAGAGAAGCTGGAGCAGAGGTAACAGAGTATTGGACAGAGGGTGGACATGAGTTAAGACGAGAAGAAATTGAAGAAGCCAAAAAATGGTTTGATTCATTTAGTAAAGCTTAAAAAGAAGAGCAATTGATTCTTAACGGAATCAGTTGCTCTTCTATTTTTAAATTACTGTTGATCGATGGTCGTAGTATTTGACTAACTCTACGCTCTTACGCACATCTGTGTAAGAACGTGCGAAATTCCTGAAAGTAGTTGACTTTCTTTAAAAGGATTTATAGTATTAAGGGGCTTCAAAGACTTATTTCCTGCTAGAAAAGAGGGTCTATTATGCGAGAAAACAATGAAAACGAAGAGCAATTATCTAAGCGGAAAAATTGGATTTTATTTAGTGTCATTGGAATTATAACGTTAGCTGTTATTTATTTAGCCATTTTTCAGGATGTATGGTACAGAGTTGTTGTTTTGACTGTGTTAATCACTGGTGGCATTCTACTGTATCGACAGCTTGCAGCGATTCAAGTGCTCCTGCAGCAAAAAGAAACAGTCGCAGAGACGACAAGTTTAGCTGAAGAAGCGCCCCTTTCAGATCCTGAGTTGTTAGAAAAAGAATCAGAATTGCAGCAGTTAGATCTGGAACGCACACAAATGTTTGAAGAGTTATTAAGCCGATCATCCATTGAAGAACATGAAAAAACGCAGTATCGAGAAAATATGGCGTATAAAACGTCTGAGACTTCTCGAATAAGAGAAGAACTTGGTCATGCTCCTAGCAAGCTACAATTAGTGTATGAAGGAACAAAAAAGTACTTTGTTAAAGATAACCCAATGAAAGAAATTGCTGCATCACTTGATTCAGAAGTGATTGAAAATGGGACATTGTCTGAGTTGAATGATGAAATCCAGCGAATGATCCCAAGGCTGTCTAGAGAAAGCTTACAATCACTTGAGAAATCAAGCTATATGGACGAGTCGTATAAGCTTACTCGCTCTGGCTACAAAGAATTGGTGCAGGCTGCAGAACAAATTAAATCATAATGAATAGGCGAGCACTCCGTTTTCGGAAGCTCGCCTTTTTGTTACGAATCCATAAATTCTAATAAAAATAAGAAAACACACCATTCAATTTCTATTTTCATTCTCCGAGTAACGCCTGACGAATGCCATGAAATACATCTGTATTATCAATATGGCCATTAAAGAGAGAAGCCTTTGGCCCATATGCATAGATTGGTACATCTATAGCCGTATGGTCAGTACTAGTCCAAGCCATCCCTGCTTTTTCACTAACTAATGTATTGATTGCAAGCTTTGGATCTTTAGAATCTTTAATGTGATCTAATTCCTCTGTTGTAAAGCTCATAGAGGTTTGTTCAGTCAATACGTCTTCAAGATTTGAGTAACTACGATCAACTAAAGAAAGCATGTCTGCTCCAGTCATGTTCACTTGCTGTAAATTTGCTGGGTTGAACTCGTCATTTGGTTGAATAGACAAACCACCAGTATCATGGTCACCAGCCATCACAATTAGCGTTTCTTGGTCTTCTTCTGCAAACTCAAGTGCCACTTTTACAGCTTCTTCAAAGGCTTCTGAATCTTTCATGGCATATGTCGCATCATTATCATGGCCAGCCCAGTCAATCTGACTTCCTTCAACCATTAAGAAAAATCCTTCTTCTGATTGCGACAAATGATCGATCGCGAACGATGTCATTTCCGCGAGAGAGGGCTCGGTTGGAAGTGGACCAAAATCAGGCTCAAGCGCTTCATCTGCAAATAATCCAATATACTTTTTTGATGGATCTGCCTCTGTTGAAAGAAGGTTTCGTTTTGTTTCCATATATGTAAATCCATTTTGCTCAGCTTCTTGAATTAAATCTACACCGTCTTCTCTGATGCCACCTTGTTCAGGTGCCAAGAATTGCTCTCGTCCACCACCTAAAAGAACGTCAAGGTGATCATGATGAACAAGCTGCTTTGCGATCCCTTCATAATCGTTACGACCATCAACACTTGTTGCAAAGGCAGCAGGGGTCGCGTGAGTAATTGTAGATGTAGCAACTAATCCATTTTTCTTGCCGGCTTGTCCTGCTAGATCAACAATGGTTTGAAGCTTTTGTCCATCAGGTGATAAGCCTATTACACCATTATTCGTTTTCACTCCAGTGGCAAAGGCTGTTCCGGCCGCGGCTGAATCGGTAATCATTGAATCAGCAGAGTGAGTGGAAATCATCCCAGTAAGCATTTTGTGTTCTTCCCAAACTGGTACACCATCTTCTTTATACAGACGATAGCTGTCTGCATAAGCTGTAGAGAATCCATCAGGAATTAAAAAAATCGCATTTTTTACAACGGTATTTTCTGAACTCTCTGACCCACCTGAGTCTGATCCATACGCGTGGTACAAAGGAAAAATAGAAGCCGTGACAAGTGTTGCAGCAGCAAGTGCGATACTCATTTTCTTTTTCAACGAAAGAATCCTCCTTTTTGAATGGGGTACAAGTTCATTCTAACAGGAGGTTGTGTAGTGCATATTTGGTTGGTGTTAACAACTATTGAACCAATGTAAAGGTCAGGTGCGTATCTTTACAAAAAAAGTCGAAAGCTTAAGCAGCTTTGTTTTAGCGAAGACACTGTTCCAATAGCAGCAAGTCCATAGCAAACACCCATTAAGATGCCTAACACAGAGCTTTGACGATAGGTCATACATTTTGATAAATATAACCCTGCTGCAAGCCACCATGACGGGAGGAACGGAAGCTTAACATAAGAGATTCGGTTTAATAATTGTCCAAGTAAGCAAAGAAGAGGGGCGAAGAATTCAATGTCAATAACGGCAGTTTGAACGAACGTAGTGATCACCCTGCTCGCTCCTTTTTTGTGTTTTTTTGTAGTATGCTCAAAATAAAATGACTTATCCGAAAAAAGTAAAAATACCTATGATATACTACAAAAAAAGATAAGGGTTGGAGGGAGAGCAATGTCTGATATCGTCATTAAACTGAATGGAGTAAGCTTTCGGCGGCAATCAAAATCAATTCTTGAGCAAGTTAATTGGCACGTACATAAAGGAGAGCACTGGGCTATCTTAGGAGCAAATGGATCGGGGAAAACTTCGCTACTGAAATTAATAACTGGCTACGAGTGGGCAACAACCGGGTCAATCGATGTATTAGGTGAGAGATTTGGTCATACTGCAGTGCATGAACTGCGAAAACGAATTGGCTGGCTAAGCGCATCACTTGATGAGAAATACCGAAATTACGAAGGTCTTTCTTGTGTGGACGTGATTATAAGTGGAAAATATGCATCTGTTGGCATACATGAATCAGTTGGAGAACAAGAGATTGAAGAAGCGTTTAAGTTAGCTGATGAAATGGGCCTTAATGCAGTTACCCATTCACCGCTCAGGACTCTTTCGCAAGGGGAACGGAAAAAAACGTTTTTCGCTCGGGCATTGATGTCAGCACCAGAAATTGTGATTGTGGATGAACCAACCAGTGGGTTAGATTTAGCTGCTAGAGAGCATTTTCTATCGAAGCTAGAATCTATACATACCAAACAGATTAGTCCAACGCTCTTATACGTAACCCATTATCCAGAAGAGATTATTCCAGCTGTTACTCATGTGCTACTACTAAAGAATGGACAGATTGTAGCAGCCGATAAAAAAGAACAGGTACTCACGGATGAGCTTTTGTCGTATGCTTTTGGCATGCCGATTTATGTAAACTGGAGAGACGAGCGCCCGTGGATTCAAATTGGTTCAACTGCAAAACAGGAACTGAAGCAATGAAGGGAGCTTGCGTAACCTTACGTCCACTTAAACAAGAAGATGCGGAAGATCTACTCAATGTTCATATTCAGAACAAACGTTTTTTTGAACGATTTTCGATGGAACGACCACAGAATTACTATACATTAGCTTTTCAAGAGCACGTGATTTCTCAATTTAATGAGCTTGCTAAACAAGGCCAGGAATACCACTATGCGATTTGTTCAAACCAATCAAACCAACTTGTAGGAGTAGTGGACCTTTTTCAAGTATACAGAGGACCGTTACAACGAGCGATGATCGGCTATTCTGTCAGTCAAGCTGAAAATGGAAAAGGCTATGCAACAGAAGCTTGCCGTTTACTCTCTGAATATGCTTTTACAAACCTGATGCTACATCGTCTCGAAGCTGCTGTATTGCCATCAAATCAGGCGTCCATTCGTGTCCTAGAAAAATCAGGTTTTATTAAGGAAGGAACAGCTAAAAAGAGCGTACGGATTCATGGCACGTGGGAGGACCATTACATATTTGCTTGTATTAATCCGATTCATTAAGGAGTGTGATAACAAATGTCAAACCAACCACAAACGGTTCTTATTTTCCTATTTAATGAAGTGGAAGTGTTAGATTTTGCGGGTCCCTTTGAAGTCTTATCGCTAGCTCAAAAAAATAACCAGCCATTCTTTAACGTAAAAACCATCTCTGAAACAGGGGAGGCCGTTCGAGCTCGAAATGGATTAACTGTTCAACCGGATTACAGTTTTGAAACATGGGAGGGTGATCCTGATCTTGTTATCATACCTGGGGGATACGGGGCCAGAGAAATCGAAATTCATAATCAACAGGTTCTGACGTGGATTAAAGAGATGAATGAACGTACCAATATTCTCGCATCTGTCTGTACTGGAGCCTTACTTCTTGCAGAGGCAGGACTTTTAACCGGAAAACGAGCAACTACGCATTGGGCGAGTCTTGACCGGTTTGAAACAGACTTTCCTGATGTATCTGTTTGGCGTGATGTGAAATTCGTAGATGAGGGGAAAATTGTCACCTCTGCTGGCATTTCTGCAGGGATTAACATGGCTTTTCATCTCGTAAAAAAGCTAGTAGGAGTTGAAAGTGCTAGAGAAACCGCAAAACGTATGGAGTATGACATTCTACTATAATTAGAAAAAAGGCGACCCTTTAGTAATAGAGGTCGCCTTTAAGTGTTATTCTGCGTAGCTTTCTTCAAGCTGAGTAATAAGGTCGCCGACATAGTTTACAGCTGTTCGAATCGTATCTGGATTACTCATATCTACTCCTGCATCAGCAAACAGATCTAGAGGAGATTTCGTTCCACCAGCTTTTAACATGTCTAACCAACGGTCAATAGCAGGCTGTCCTTCTGCTTCAAACTGTTTGTAAGCAGCTGTGGAAGCCGTTAACCCTGCGGAATAAGTATATGGATAAAGGCCCATATAATAATGAGGCTGCCTCATCCAAGTGCGTCCTGCTCCTTCATCTAATTGAACAGAATCACCCCAGAAACCTTCAAGTACTTGGTTTTTAGTCAGACGAAGAGTAGTAGCCGTTAACGGTTCTCCTGCAGCAGCCAATTCATAAACGCGTCTTTGGAATTCTCCTTCAAGTAAATGTGTAACAAAATTATGATAATACGTTCCTAGGAATTGCAGGATGACCCAACGTTTCATTTGGGGATCATTTGTCTCATTTAATAAATGATTACCGAGAATTAATTCATTCATCGTAGAGGGTCCTTCAATGTTATATAGAGAAGGGCGTACAGATGACAAAGGCTGATGCTGATTCGCTAAGTAGAAATGACCAGCGTGGCCAAGTTCATGAGCAAGCATAAACGCTCCGCGCATGTTTCCAGTCCAAGTCATTAAAATATAAGGGTGAGCCCCATATGGACTTGAACAAAATGCACCCGTTCGTTTTCCGATGTTACTCGAGCGATCAACCCAGCGTTCATTTAATGACTTTTCTAACATATCTGAGTATTCAGGTCCCATCACTTTCAAGGCTTCCTGAATCAAATCAGATACTTGTTGGTAGGTTGTCTCTGGTTGAAAGTCAGGATCAAGTGGTGCTTTTAAGTCACAGAATTTTAATTCGTCTAAGCCTAGGACACGTTTTTTTAATTTCGCAAATCGCTGCATGTGAGGAGCGAGCTCATTATAGATAATATCAAGCTGATTAGTGTACATCTCTGTACTCACTTTTTGTTCATGAAGTAGCATCTCAGTAGCAGACTCATAGGATCTAAGTCTAGCAAGCGTCACATGTTTACCTACTTCTGTGGCATATGTTTGTGCGTACGTATTTTCATAGCTTGCTAATGTTTGATCAAATGCGAGATATGCATTTCTACGTTCTTCCGTATCAGGTGACAGTTCATATTGATCCTCAAATAAAGCAAAAGAAAGAGATTTTTCCTCGCCGTCTTTTCCTTTAAATGTAGGGAAGCTCATGTCAGCTGACTTACTAGCAGAATAGATTGCATACGGAGAAGAAAGCGTTGGGTAAAGTGCTTGTAATGCTTTCTCAGTTTCGGCATTAAGAGCATAAGGCTTCTTTGATAGAATCGTGTCCAATAAAACCCGATATTTTGATAAACTAGCTTGTTCTTCTCTAAACTGTGTAAGTGTAGAGTCAGGAATAGCCATAATTTCTGATTCAATAAATGATAAAGAAGCAGAGATGTCGGCTAGAATGTCTGTGGCTACTGCGTAGTCTGCTTGAGCAGACGCGTTCGTCCCATCAACTGATAGTTTTAAGTTTGCGTATGTAGAAATAAGAACGACTTGCTCCATAATGGATTCTCTTGCTTCTAAGCAGTTTAGAAGATTTTCAGAGCGCTCCGCGAGCTTTCCTGCAAAGCTTTTCACACCTGCAACGGCTGGTGCTAACGAGTGCAGTGCTTGCTCCCATAATTCTCTAGTTTCAAAAAGATCAGTTAAGTCCCATGTTTCAGAATAATCAATCTCTGAACGGTGTTTTAATGTACTCAATTCTTCATTCCTCCTTTTTATTCGCAAAGCGAATTAAATGTAGTATACACTAATTTTCTGTATAAGTTTAGCGTGAAGTACTAGGTCTGCCTATAGAAAAACAAACAAACATTCGCTACAATAGAGTGAGAAGATGATTAGGGGTGCATGTATGTTTAAGGAAAGTTTACAGCAAATAGTACGTGACCTTAAAGAAAATCCTTCTTTTAGGGAACAAATTGTACATTGGCATGAACTCGAAGCAGTGGAAGCGAAGACAAAGGCATTTCCACCGGATATGAATACGAAGCTTGTTCAGGCATTGCAACGAAGAGGAATTGGAGAATTATATACACACCAGGAAGCGGCATATAGAGCTACTCAAGAAGGCGAGAATATTGTAGCAGTCACACCTACAGCTTCAGGGAAAACCTTGTGTTATAATTTACCTGTATTACAAAAAATCTCTGAAAAACATGAGAGTAGAGCGTTATATATTTTTCCAACAAAGGCATTGGCTCAAGATCAGATGAGTGAATTAAACGAACTGATTGAAGAGATGGAGGTGCCAATACGCTGTTTTACATACGATGGAGATACAGCTCCATCTATTAGACAGGCTGTTAGAAAAGCAGGGCATGTTGTCATAACAAACCCAGATATGCTTCATTCCGCTATATTACCGCATCATACAAAGTGGGTTTCTTTTTTTGAGAACCTTGAATATGTAGTCATAGACGAATTACATACGTATCGTGGTGTGTTTGGTAGTCATGTAGCAAATGTCATTAGACGTTTAAAACGAATCGCTGCGTATTATGGAGCGAATCCGACGTTTATCTGTACTTCAGCGACGATTGCGAACCCTAAAGAACTAGCTTCAGAGTTAACTGGGAAGCAAATGCGTTTAATTGATAATAACGGGGCACCTAGAGGAAAAAAGCATTTTATCTTTTATAATCCACCGATTGTGAATGAACCTTTAAATATCCGCCGAAGCGCGACGGTGGAAGTAAATGAATTGGCCAAGCGTTTCTTAACAAACGGCATTCAAACGATTGTATTTGCCCGTAGCAGAGTCCGAGTTGAAGTTATCTTAAGCCACTTACAAGAATTAATTAAAAAGCGGTTTGGACCGGATACCATTCGAGGCTACCGGGGTGGATACTTACCTAAGCAGCGTAGAGAGATTGAAAAAGGGTTACGTAATGGTGAGATTCTTGGTGTAGTAAGTACAAATGCATTAGAGCTTGGTGTAGATATTGGGCAATTACAAGTGTGCTTAATGACAGGATACCCTGGTTCTATTGCATCAGCTTGGCAGCAGGCAGGAAGAGCGGGAAGAAGGAAAAACGAATCCGTCATCATTATGGTGGCAGGTTCCACGCCAATTGACCAATACATAATCGGCCATCCAGAAGCGTTTTTTGAACGCTCTCCTGAGTCTGCGAGGTTAAATCCTGACAACTTAATGATACTGATTGATCACCTTAAGTGCGCAGCATACGAGCTTCCATTTAAACAAGGCGAATCGTTTGATGGCGTTGAAATCGAAGAAATTCTTGAATATCTTGCAGAGCATCATGTCCTACATGAACGTGCCGAGAAATGGTATTGGATGAATGATGCCTTTCCGGCGCATGGAATTAGTCTTCGTTCTGCTTCTCAGGAAAATGTGGTCATCATCGATCAAAGTGATGTAACAAACCATACGGTGATTGGTGAGATGGACCGATTTAGTGCGATGACCTTATTGCATGATGAAGCGATCTACTTACATCAAGGAGTTCAGTATCAGGTTGAATATCTTGATTGGGACGAACGAAAAGCCTTTGTAAGAGAGGTATCTGTTGAATACTATACCGATGCTAATCTGGCTGTGAAGTTAACGGTATTAGAAGAGGATGAGCGAAAGTCACATGATACAACAAGTCTCTCGCTTGGAGATGTTATGGTTAATGCCAAAGCAACAATATTCAAAAAGATTCGAATGAGTACATTTGAAAATATCGGATCTGGTCCCATTCATCTTCCTGAAGAAGAACTGCATTCACAAGGAATGTGGATTAGCTTTGCCCCTACCTTAGTTAATCAATTTGGTGAGGCTGCTCTTGAAGCAGCACTTATGGGACTAGCTCATGTATTGGGAGCGGTTTGTCCAGTTTTTGCGATGTGTGACCGAGCGGATATACATGTGGTTCCGCAGATTAAAGCGGATCATTCTGAACAGCCTACTGTATTTATCTACGATCGATATCCGGGAGGGATTGGGCTTTCAAAAGAAATCTACCAAAAGATTGATTCAGTCCTACAGCATGTTGACGAATTGATTTCATCTTGTTCGTGCCAATCAGGCTGTCCATCATGTGTAGGCGCAGAAAACCAAGTTCCTCCATTAAACACTAAACAGTTAGTCAAACAATTACTAAAGGAATGGCTGACAGATCCTTATTAAGTCCACTATTAACAATCAGGAGAGATGAGTATGAAAAACCTGCAAATTAATGTTTTTGAAACGAGTGATGTTCATGGTCACATCATGCCCCACAGGTACCGCACGGAAGATGACCTTCCACTTGGTTTAGCGAAAATCAATACGTTAATAAAAAAAGAGCGTGAGAAACATCCTCATGTTTTTGTCATAGATAATGGTGATTTGATTCAAGGCACACCACTTACAACCTATGTATCTAAAAAGGATTCAAGCAATCAGCACCCTTTAATTCGTGCAGCTAACATAGTAGGGTATGATGCAGCGATCATGGGTAATCATGAATTTAACTTCGGGATGCACACATTAAATCAAGCTGTAAGTGATTCTGCTTTCCCTTGGCTTGCAGCAAATATAGTAAATGAAGAAACAGGCGGGTGCTACTTTGGCACCCCTTATGTACTAAAAGAATTTGAGGGTGCTAAGGTTGCTTTATTAGGACTGACAACTCAATATATTCCGAATTGGGAGGATCCCAACCATATTCAAGGACTTGTTTTTAAAGACTGTGTAGAAACGGCCAAACAATGGGTTTCTTATATTCATGAACATGAACAGCCTGATGTGTTAATTGTTTCATATCACGGAGGATTTGAACGAAATCCAGTTACTGGTGAGCCTGAGGAAAAAGAAACGGGAGAGAACCAAGGTTATGCCCTGTGTCATGAAGTAGATGGAATTGATTTATTGTTAACAGGTCATCAGCACCGTTTACTTACTGGTACGTGTGGTGATGTTCCGATACTGCAACCGGGAAACTTCGGTTCAACTGTAGGAAAAGCGACCATTCAGTTAGAAAAGAAAGAGGATCAATGGACCATTAGCAGCATTGATACCGAGTTAGTAGAATTATCAGATACAAAAGCTGACTCAGAAATTGTAGAAGCTACAAAAGAAATTGAACAAGAAGTACAGAACTGGCTTGATGAACCAATTGGGTTTGTTGAGGGAAGCCTGCGAATAGAAGATGCTTTTCACGTTCGTATACAAGAGCATCCTTTTACTGAGTTTATTAATAAAGTGCAAATGGAAGCCTCGCAAACGGCTATTTCAAGCACAGCACTCTTTGACAATACGTCAAAAGGATTCCCTGATACGATAACCATTCGTGATGTGATGTCTAATTATATCTATCCTAATACATTAAAGGTTCTAGAAGTTTCAGGGGACGATTTAAAAGCAGCTCTAGAACGAAGTGCAAATTACTTTATGTTAACGGAAGGGGAGCCAGAAATTAATCCTGACTTCTTATACCCTAAACCGCAGCATTATAATTATGATATGTGGGAAGGGATTAATTACACAATTGATCTTAGGAACCCTGAGGGCGAACGAGTCGTTCAATTAGAGGAAGCGAATGGCAACCCAATTAAAGGTGATCAAACCTACGAAGTTGTCATGAGTAACTACCGTGCAAGCGGTGGTGGGGAATACAGTATGTTTAAAGACAAACCGGTTGTACGAGAAATGCAGGATGATATGACGGACTTAATTATTCAATACGTTCAAAAGCATAAGACCATTTCTTCTGAAGTGAATCAAAACTGGAAAGTTATTTGGAAGTAAAAAAAAGCAGATCCGCGAAATGGATCTGCTTTTTTGGTTAAACGAGCCTAGCTCGTATTTTACCTGAAATAAAGTCAACTAAGGTAATCATGACAATAATACCAAGTAAGATAATTCCCACTCGTTCCCAGTCTCGTACTTGTAAGGCAAAAATTAGAGGCGTACCAATTCCCCCGGCACCTATTATCCCTAAGATAGAGGCTGCACGAATATTTACTTCAAATCGATACATAACGAAATTCAAATAACTTGGTAAAATTTGAGGGACAACCGCGAACCATAAGGTTTTTATCGGGTTGGCACCTGTTGCAATTAATGCTTCAGTTGTACTTAGATTCACACTTTCCACATCATCAGAGAATAGCTTACCTAGCATCCCAATTGATCCGATTCCAAGAGCTAATACCCCGGAGAAAGAACCAGGACCTACAGCTTTAATAAAGATTAAAGCGAAGATAATGTCAGGGAACACGCGAATAAAACTAAGAATGAATTTACCAAATTGTGAAATCACTCGAGACTTTACAATATTACGAGCAGCTAAAAAGGCAAGTGGAATACAGAATACAGCTGCGATGAATGTACCAAGAATGGCGATTGCTAATGTTTCAAGTAGTTTATTCAACAGTCCTTCGCCATCAGGATCGTACACATAGCCCCAATCAGGACTAAATAACCCTTGGAATATTGCACTAACAATTTGGCCTGATGTTTCTTTTACTTCAATCGTAGGTAAACCTGCAAATGCCCAAATATAAATGAGCATCAGAATAATCACAACAACAAAACGTGTAAAGATCTTTTTCTTTTGTGGGTTCATGATAATTTCTCCCTTAGAGACGTACTGATAAAATCAATAATCAGTACAACAATCAAGGTATATAGAATAATGGTTGACACTCTAGCATAATCAAAGAATCCGAGTGCTTGGTCATAATACAAACCAATCCCACCTGCTCCTACAAGACCGAGTACAGCAGCTGCACGTACATTTACCTCAAATGAGTAGAGGCTGAATGATAAAAATTGAGCTGTTACTTGAGGTATAACACCAAACATGACTAATTTAACCTGATTTGCACCTACTGCGCGCATGGCTTCAAGTGGACCTTCATCAATTCCTTCAATCGATTCGTAGATTAGCTTTCCGATAATTCCGAGTGAGAATCCAATTAAAGCAAGAACACCAGAAAAGGCTCCAATTCCAAAGATTGCAACAAAGATCGCAGCTAGTAGTAAATCAGGAATCGTCCGAATTAAATTCAGTAACCAACGTGCAGGCACATTAATAAACGGCGTTTTCAAAACATTTCTTGCCGCAAGGAGTGCAAGTGGCAACGCAAGAATTGCACCAAATGTCGTTCCGAGAACGGCCATACGTATCGTCTCTAAAATTGGTTCGGTTATCCGAGTGAAGTACGCCCAATCTGGAGGGACCATCTCCTTGACGAGGTCCCACATATTTGGAGCACCTTTTTGAAGATCAGAGAATGAGAATCCAACATTGTATCCGCTGTACCAAAGAATTACTACGATAGCCAATGCAGAGAAGGCTTGTTTGGTTTTTTTCTGCCGATAACGTGAAGTAGATTTAGTTTTTGGAGAAGATGGACTCATGCATTTACACCTAGCATTTCTTTGTCGTCAATTGGACGTCCATAGATTTCAGCAAAGGCTTCGTCTGTTGCTTCTTCTACTGGTCCGTCAAAAACAATTTCACCAGCTCTTAAACCAATAATACGTGTTGCATACGCTCTAGCTAAATCAATAAAGTGTAAATTAACAATCGTTGTAATCCCTAAATCTTCATTAATACGTTTTAAGTCATCCATTACTTGCTTTGTCGTTAATGGGTCAAGAGAAGCGACAGGCTCGTCCGCTAGAATAATTTTTGCTTCTTGGGCCAAGGCTCTTGCAATGGATACCCGTTGCTGTTGTCCTCCGGATAATTCATCTGCTCTTGAGAAGGCTTTATCAGGTATATTCACACGCTCTAACGCTTTCATTGCAAGATCCTTGTCTTCTTTAGGGAAAAGACCGAAAATCATTTTTAAAGTAGAGTGATAGCCAACACGCCCTGATAAAACATTACGAAAAACAGAAGATCTCCTTACTAGGTTAAAGTTTTGAAAGATCATACCAATATCACGTCTAATTCGATATAATCCTTTGCCTTTTGCCTTCGTAATAGACTCTCCATCAATTAAGATTTCACCTTCACTAATCTCATGTAATCGATTAATTGAACGAAGCATCGTCGACTTTCCTGCACCGGATAAACCAACAATTACTACAAATTCGCCCTTTTCAATTGTTACATTCATATTATTAAGGCCTTTTGTTCCATTTGGGTACACTTTTGAAACATTTTTAAATTCGATCATTGATACATCCTACCTTCTATTAGGAATCGTAAAAGGCCGGTGATTCCGCATGGTACGGAACCACCAGCCACAAACATACAGTTACACTTCTTGACGACTCAGTACAGACTACTCTGTTTTAACTTTTTCGTTATACTCACGAACGGTTTCGAAATTGCTATCATCAGATTCTACATAACCTTCGTGTGTATATACGTCCTTGATAATTTCACGACCTTCTTCATCTTTACCAATGGCAATAAATGCTTGTTGGATTTTATCTTTCCACTCTTGATCCATGTCTGGAAGAACAGCGATTGTGTCGTTCGGAATTGGCTCTGTGAATTCAAGGATTTCAGTGTCTTCAAAAACAGTAGGGTAGTCACCCTCAACAACATTACGTGCATCTTGGAATGTTGCAGCTGCATCAACATCACCATTAAGCAGGGAAATAATCGCTTGGTCATGGCCTTTTAATGTAACAGGCTCTACATCTGTAAGTGGGTCAAGACCAGCGTCAATTAATACAGCTGCCGGCCAAACATAACCGGCTGATGATGTTACACTTTGGTAACCCATCTTTTTACCTTTTAGATCTTCAATACTTTCAATACCAGAATCTTTTTTCACGACAATTTGAGACTTATAGAAGTCTACTAATTCATCTGTAGGAGAACCATCTTCATCATTTACACCGTAACGTTGAGATTGAAGAATAACTTCAGCAGCTCCACGTTCTTCTGCTAAAACGTATGCAGTTGGAGGAAGAAAGCCTACATCAACTTGCTCAGAAGCCATAGCTTCTACAATGGTGTTGTAGTCAGTTGACACACTTACTGAAACTGGAATATCAAGCTCTGCTTCTAGTAAATCTTCAAGCGGCTTTGCTTTTGCTTCAAGTGAGTCAGCATTCTGAGAAGGGACAAATTGAACTCGTAATTCTTCAGGAACGTAGCCTGTTGCTTCTTCTGTACCTTCTGTACCTTCATCATTACCACCAGTTGTTGTTTCATCATTGTCAGAATCGCCACTACCACAGCCAGCAAGTAGTGCTGCAGCTAATGTAAATGTTAATCCAGTACCATACAAATGTTTTTTCATTAAAAAAGACCCCCTAATAATATGTATAAGATTAGCAAACAAACATCATTATAACAGAGCATTATTAAAAACATGTAAAATTTTTGTAAATGATAGAGTGATCATTAGATTATAGACTCAGGATCCTACTTTACCCTCCTATAGATCTACATTCTCCTGAAAAAGTATAGATTCATTAAATGGATTCTCTTAGTAAAGGTCTAACAACACTTACCAGTTTATTATACAATTTCTCAATTATAAGACAATAACTTTTGTAATAAAATTTATCAATCTCTATCATTATTGAAAAATGTGTGAAAGAGAAAACGTGGATAAGCAAACAAACATTCGCTATAATAGAAGGATATAAACGGTTAGCGAGGTTTTACTATGAATATTCGCTCAAAACTAAGTCGCTTAAAAGTCCATACGGGTATTGAAGAGAAAAGTAATCCATCTCAAAAAGAGAAAAGTAGGGGAGACTCTACACCTTTAACCGAGGTAGAACAGCAGTGGCAAACGTTTGGTGCCATGATAAAAAAACTTGATGAACAATATGTGATTGCTCGGGAAGTCGTTTACCCCTTATCGCAGCAGCACGGGGAGTATACGTTTCAACAGCTCTTTGAAGCTTGTTCACGTTGGAGCCAAGGTAATAGCAATCATCCACTTTCAGCAAGACACGTGGAACCGGATAAATTGATTTTCTTTGATACGGAAACAACCGGGCTATACACTGGAGCCGGTCATCATATTTTTTTATTGGGCTATGCACAGGTGAAATCAGACGGGGTTCATATTAAGCAATATTTATTACCGGGCCCTGAATCCGAAGCTGCTATGTATTACTATTTTTTAACTGAGGTTGATAACTTAAGTCATCTCGTTACTTATAATGGTAAAGCGTTTGATTGGCCCCAGGTAAAAACTCGCCATACGTTTGTCCGAGATCAGGTACCTAAGCTGCCTGCTTTTGGTCATTTTGATTTGCTACATGCTGCTAGACGATTGTGGAGTAATGAACTGCCCTCTTGCAAGCTGCCTATAGTAGAGGAACATAAATTAAACTTCATTCGTAAACATGATACGCCTAGTTATCTTGTACCAATGCTTTACTTTGATTTCGTGAAAGAGCAAGATCCATCTTTAATGGAAGGTGTTCTAAAGCATCATGAATGGGATCTGTTATCCTTAATTACTCTCTATTGTAAGCTTTCGTTTAAACTTACTGATCATCCTGAAGAGCAGTCTAATGAATCGGAATACTATGAGCTAGGACGTTGGTATGCGTCGATTGGTGAAGCAGAGCATGCGACCAAATTTTTAAAAAGAGGAATAAAGAGTTCGCGTGATGATATTGCGTCTAAGAGTATATATGAGTACGCTGATCTGTTAAAAAAGCAAAAGAACCTTCGTGAGGCCTTTACCTATTATCATAAATCCATTCACTTGAAATACCGAGTCACTGAAGCTGCTCTTGAGTGTGCAAAAATCATGGAGCACTCAGAAAAAGATCTATCAAGCGCCATTGATTTTACTCAAATTGCTATTGATGGATTAATTTCAGTTCCGATTAAGAAAAGAATAAGGCTTCAAACTGACCTGGAAAAGCGAATAGACCGTCTCGAATCTAAGCAAAGAAAATATTGAATCATTTCCTGGGGAAGCGCATAAACACTCATATTTCAGCATCTTTTGTGAGGATTAAATAAGAAATCTGTTTAAAGCTGTAGAATTTTGATTGATTAGGTAGTGGATTAAAGCCTTCTAAAGAGATTCACCTAAAATAGGTCATACAACTAGTACACAAATAGTGACATGAACATAGGTTATTAGTGATTCTAAATATAAAGGAGGCACTAATCCTATGTATGGAAAGAAAAAACACTGTAAACCTTGTCAATCATTTAACCCTTGCCCAACGTTACCTGCTTACACGCAAAAGCCTACAACAACAAAAATGATGCCTGCGGTCATCCATCCTACAAAGCATAGTGTAGTAGAAAAAACATGTGAGTATATTGTTCCTGAGGTTCACCCAACTCACACGGATTACGTAACAAATCATGTGTATAAGCACGTACACAGCTGCCCGCACACAGAAGCTAACCATCAAAATGTTAGCAACCAACAATTCATGGGTAACAACCCTGTAATGGGAGCACAAAGCAACATGCCTGTAATGGGAGCACAAAGCAACATGCCTGTAATGGGAGCGCAAAGCAACATGCCTGTAATGGGAGCACAAAGCAACATGCCTGTAATGGGAGCGCAAAGCAACATGCCTGTAATGGGAGCGCAAAGCAACATGCCTGTAATGGGAGCACAAAGCAACATGCCTGTAATGGGAGCACAGAACAACATGCCTAACTGGCCAGTAATGGGTGCACAATCTGGTAAAAAACGATAAACTAATGAGATAGAGTAAACTGTATCGGGTCCTATTCTGGGCCCGGTCTTTTTTAGGAGGATGCTATGAAAACTTTACTCGTTACTGGATACAAACCTCATGAATTAGGGATTTTTGATCAGAAACACATTGGGATTACATACATAAAAAAAGCATTACAGAAACGATACATCCCATTAATCGAAGAAGGGATTGAATGGATTATTATTAGTGGACAGCCTGGCGTAGAATTATGGGCTGCTGAATGTGCATACGAGTTAAAGGGATTATACCCTGAATTAAAAGTTGCCGTCTTACCACCATTTTTAGAGCAAGAAGGTCAATGGAAGGAAGAGTCCAAGGAAAGATATCGTGATGTGTTAAATCAAGCTGATTTTGTAAAACCTATTACGAATCGCGTATATGACAATCCGTCACAGTTACGGCTGAAAAATGATTTCTTAATTGAAAAATCAGATGCATTACTCCTTCTTTATGACCATGATCAACCAGGAACTCCGAAATTCTATTTGGAACCAGCACTAAAAAAACAAAACAGTGCATCAGACTATCCCATTTTTTATTTAACACCGGAGGATATTGAGGATGCTAGAAGAGAAGAAGAAATGGACTGGTAATTCTGAAACAGAAACAAAATTGACTTTTGACGGGACTTTTGAAAAAATATAAGTGAGATATTACAGTAAAGAAAAAGCAGGGGTGATTTGAATGAGCAATCAAGAGATTAAACATTCAGCAAAAGAAATTTTGAATAAAGACTTTAAAACAAGCATGAGAGGGTACAACCCAGACGAGGTAGACAAATTCTTGGATTCAATTATTCAAGACTATGAGCTCTATGAGAAAAAAGTTGAAGCGCTTGAGCTTGAGCTTCAACAGCTTCGTCAAGAAAATAAGAAGCTACAGGAAAGACCTGTAAGACAAGCATCAAGTCCAGCTCCTTCTTCAAATAATACGAACTACGATATTCTGCAACGTCTTTCAAATTTAGAGAAAAAAGTATTTGGAAGTAAAATGTACGAATAACCGAGGAGGGCTCCATAATGGTAGATGTTTATTTTGATGGAGCTAGCGCTGGTAATCCTGGTTTATCTGGAGCTGGGATTTTTATTAATTTTAAAAATGGAAAAGTTGAAGAGCATGCCATTCCGCTCTTATCTATGTCTAACCACGAAGCGGAATATGAAGCGTTTCTTTTTGCACTGAAACGATGCAGGGAGTTAAATCTATCAAATGTTTCGTTTCGAACAGATTCTCAATTAATTGATGATGCTGTTGAAAGAAAGCATGTAAAAAATGCCCTTTATAAACCTTATCTTGAAGAAGCTCTTGCGTTAATTGACCAATTTGACCTTTTTTATCTAAAATGGGTACCAAGTAAGGCTAATGGAAATGCTGATCGATTAGCCAAGCAAGGGATTGCAATCCAAAAGAAGAAACGATGAAATCAAAACTTGCTTTTCATCTCAAAACAAGCTATATTAGATAAGCGCGTTTGCGTATCAGGTTTAAGTTAAGCATTCAGGTGGCCGCTGTGCAGCAATGCATAGAGGAAAGTCCATGCTCGCACGGGCTGTGATTGCCCGTAGTGTTCGTGCCTAGCCAATTCATAAGCTAGGGTAGTCAGGTAACTGGCTAACGGCAGGAGAATTGCCTAAGTCCTTTTGGATATGGTAAACACTCCTTGAAAGTGCCACAGTGACGGAGTCCATTTGGAAACAAATGGAGTGGAACGAGGTAAACCCCTCGAGCGAGAAACCCAAAAATAGGTAGGGGCATTTTCTGATTTGGAACCAAACAAAATCAGAAGGACAGGAGCAACTCCTGTAGATAGATGGTCACCACCAGCGTACGAGGCTCATCACCGCTTGCAGTACAACGGTACAGAACATGGCTTATCGAGTGCTTAACGATGTTTGACTGATTAACTATTCATACGTGTAAAAATCCCTTTTAGGGATTTTTTTTGTTTATCTAGCTCCTTTATTGCATAAACACGTTTATGTATGTAAATTTTTGTTTACTTGTTCTGAAAATTCAATTAACATAAAAGGGACTTACATAGATATAGAGGGGGAAATCATTATGCTAAAAAAATGGGGTGCTGGCTTAACTGCATCTACTGTTATTCTAGCTCTAACTGCCTGTGGTAACGGAAATGAAGAAGGGACGGGAGGAGCTGACGATACGGAAGAAGCGTCATTTACAATTGGCGCCACTCAAATCTTAGAGCACCCATCCTTAGATGCAGCTTATAAAGGGTTTCAGGATGCACTTGAAGATGCAGGAATTAATGCAGAGTACTCGTTTCAGTCTGCTCAAGGGGATCCGAATAATACATCAACGATTGCAACAAATTTTGTTTCAGATGGAGTAGACTTAATTTTTGCTAATTCAACACCAAGTGCGATCAGTGCCTTGCAAGCTACGCAAGATATTCCAATCGTTTTTACTTCTGTTACAGATCCAGTTGAAGCCGGCCTTGTTACTGCACTTGACGAACCTGGTGATTTAATTACTGGAGTAAGAGATCTTCACCCAGAAGCGATTAGCGATACGGTTGCTTTTATAGAAGAGAATTTCCCTGATTCCACCATTGGTCTTGTTTATAATGCAGGAGAATCGAATTCGGTTGTTCAGATTGATGCGATCAAAGATGAAGTAGATAGTACTTCTTTAAGTACAACAGAACGAACGGTCGCAACGTCTGCAGATGTTCAATCCGCAGCAACGGCTCTCGCCGATGATGCAGATCTTATTTATCTTGTTACTGATAATACGGTGATTTCCGCATTGGAATCCATCGTTGGGATTGCTAACGATCGTGATCTTCCTTTAATTGCAAGCGATCCTGAATCACTTGATTCTGGAGCATTTGCTGCGTTTGGTGTGAATTTCCACACACTTGGTTACCAGGCTGGCGAAATGGCTGTAGATATCTTAAATGGAGATAAATCACCAAGTGAGCTACCTGTCCAATCTCCAGCTGATATCAACCTAGTAATCAATCGTGAGGCTGCAGAGGCACAAGGGATTGAGTGGAAGGAAGAATGGGAAGACGCAGCAAGCACATACGAATCAAATTGATAAGAATAGACCGACCTCTTTATTAGGTCGGTTTTACGTTTAAAGGAGAAGTGGTACTATGCTTGCATTCTACGGGGCATTAGAGCTCGGATTTATCTATGCCATTATGGCACTTGGAGTCTATTTAACCTTTCGAATTCTTGACTTTCCTGACTTAACAGTAGACGGAAGTTTTGTTACAGGTGCTGCAGTTGCGGCTATTTCGATAGTGAACGGCGTTGACCCTTTTGTTTCAACCATCCTTGCCGTTTTAGCAGGTTTTGTTGCTGGTTGTATGACAGGGATTCTTCACACAAAAGGAAGTATTAATCCGCTTTTAGCAGGAATTTTAATGATGATCGCTCTTTATTCGATTAATCTACGAATTATGGGTATGCCTCGAGTGTCTTTATTAAATGAACCGACTGTGTTTGCTTGGGTTCGTGAAAGATGGGACGCACTTGGATTAGATCAACCATTCCGCTCATTTTTTGAAGGATTGGGACTGACAACCTTGCCTTCAACATGGTCACTTATGTTCATCATGCTCTTATTAATTATTGTCATTAAAGGTATAACAGACTATTTTCTTAAAACAGAAGTCGGTCTTGCTATTCGCGCAACCGGAGACAACAAACGAATGATTCGCAGCTTTTCAGCCAATACAGACCACTATATTATTCTTGGGCTTGGACTATCAAATGGATTAGTCGCGTTATCAGGTTCACTCATCGCTCAGCAAGGTGGATTTGCTGATGCGGGTATGGGGATAGGAATGATTATTATTGGACTCGCTTCAGTCATTATTGGGGAAGCGTTATTCGGTACAAAGTCCATTTTTCGGACAACCTTAGCTGTTATTTTTGGTGCCATTATTTATCGAATTGTTGTTGCGTTTGCACTTAAAGTTGATTTTCTGGAAGCTGGAGACATGAAGTTAATTACAGCTATTTTAGTTATTGTTGCATTAATCTCTCCTAAAATGATCGAGAAACAGCGAGAGCGAATGAAGCGAAAACAAAAGCATCGACTGGCTAAAAAGGAAGGGGGCGCAAATCATGCTAAATCTGCGTAATGTGTCTCTTACATTTAACGAAGGCACGTCTGACGAAAAAAAGGCTCTACAAACAATAGAACTACACCTGAAAAAAGGAGACTTTGTTACGATTATTGGCAGTAACGGAGCTGGTAAGTCTACATTAATGAATGTCATTTCTGGTGCTCTTCTACCAGATGAAGGTGATGTACAAATTGATGGCCAGACAGTAATAAAGCATCAAGAGTATAAACGATCCGCGTTAATTGGCAGGGTTTTTCAAGACCCAATGGCTGGAACAGCACCCACGATGACAATTGAGGAGAATTTAGCGATTGCTTACTCAAGAAACCGAAAACGATCGTTAAAGCCAGGTGTGAATAAACAAAGAAAGTCTTTTTTTAAAGAGTCGCTTGAAACCCTTCACCTTGGACTTGAAAATCGTTTGTCGGCAAAAGTCGGTATGCTATCAGGTGGGGAAAGACAAGCATTGTCTCTTCTAATGGCTACATTTACAGAACCGAGCATTCTTTTACTCGATGAGCATACTGCTGCCTTAGATCCATCCAAACAAGAGTTGATCACGAACCTAACGCGTGAAATTGTTGATCGGCATCATTTAACAACATTAATGGTGACACATAATATGCAGCAAGCCATTGATTTAGGAAATCGTCTCATTATGATGGACCAAGGAAAGATCATCTTAGATGTTCCTGAATCTAAAAAGCAGCATATGACAGTTGAAGGGTTGTTATCTGAATTCAAACGTATACGAGGGACGCAAATTGAAAGTGATCGAGCTGTGCTGGGATAATGAATTAAAACTCATTCGTTTTGCGGATGAGTTTTTTTATTTGATTTTAAACTGGTCTAAAATGACACTTGTGTTCCTCAAAAAAACACTTTATAATTACACCTGTTGAATACAGATGTCTTTTTATAGAGGACGTATTTAGTACATATAACAGATACTTTACATCGAGAGTGGAGCAGATATGAAAAAATTCTTATTATCTTGGAACAAGCTTGGCTTAGTCAAACAAATAGTAATTGGACTTCTTGTTGGGATCGTTCTTGCGATAACAATCCCTGATATTGCATCTCCTGTTAGCATTCTAGGAACGTTATTTGTAGGTGTTCTTAAAGCGATTGCCCCCATTTTGGTGCTATTCTTAGTTATCTCATCTATTGCACAGCATCAAAAAAATAAGAAAACAAACATGAAATCAATCATTGTTTTATATTTGGTTGGCACGTTTTCTGCTGCGGTTATCGCGGTCATTGCAAGTTTCATGTTTCCGGTGCGTTTGGATTTAGTAGATAGTCCAGAAGGGTTCGTAGCTCCAGAAGGAATCGTTGACGTTCTACAAACCATTCTTTTAAGCATCGTGGATAATCCGATTAAAGCAGTAACAGAAGCTAATTTTATCGGGATTCTCGCATGGGCCATTGTGTTTGGACTAGCCTTTCGCCGTGCTGGCGAGTCAACAAAAGTATTATTGCAAGATACATCAAACGTCATGCTTAAAGTAGTTGAGTGGATTATCCGATTTGCCCCAATAGGGATATTAGGTTTAGTGTTTGAATCTATATCAGCAAATGGGCTCGGTTCGCTTCTTTCATATGGAAAACTATTAGCCTTATTACTGGGCTGTATGTTTATTGTTGCATTAGTCGTTAATCCATTATTCGTCTATAGTTTTACAAGAAAAAATCCATATCCACTTGTGTTAACTTGCTTACGGGAAAGCGGAATAACAGCCTTCTTCACTCGTAGTTCAGCAGCTAATATTCCTGTAAACTTAAAACTAAGTGAGAAGCTTGGACTTAATAAAGACACGTACTCAATCGCCATTCCGCTTGGAGCAACAATTAATATGGCGGGTGCAGCCGTAACGATTACGGTCTTGACGCTCGCAACCGTCCATTCATTGGATATACAGGTGAATTTGTTAACAGCGTTACTACTATCCTTTATAGCGACAATTAGTGCATGTGGAGCCTCAGGTGTGTCGGGCGGATCTTTATTGTTGATCCCACTCGCTGCAAGTTTGTTTGGGATTCCAGCTGATATTGCCATGCAGGTTGTAGGAATTGGGTTTATCATTGGTGTAGTTCAAGATTCCGCAGAGACTGCCTTAAATTCGTCAACTGATGTGATGTTTACTGCTGCAGCTGAAGCAAGAGAAAACCGACTAGCAGGAAAATAACCATTTTTAAAAGAGCGAGAGTTCCTTATGAAAGGAACTCGCTTTTTTTGTTGCAATCGAAGCAAATCAATGGGTTCCTTGTCAGCAACCCGCTCAACCCGTATAATGAGGAAAGCTTAAGACATAAGGGAGTTAGAATAAATGAATAAAGTGAAATTACTAGCCACAGCTACAATGGGACTAGAATCAATTGTTGCAAAAGAAGTGAAAGACTTAGGATATGAAGATGTTACTGTTGAAAATGGAAAAGTTACCTTTATGGCAGATATACAAGCAATACCTCGTGCTAACCTATGGTTACGTACTTCTGATCGTGTGAAATTGGTTGTTGGAGAATTTAAAGCCTTTACGTTTGATGAATTATTTGAAAAAACAAAAGCACTACCATGGGCTGATTTGATTCCTGCTAATGCAGAGTTTCCGGTTATTGGACGTTCCGTAAAATCGACTTTATTTAGCGTTCCAGACTGTCAGGCGATTGTGAAAAAAGCAGTTGTTGAGAGCCTGAAATTAAAACACAATATTAGCTGGTTTGATGAAGATGGTCCGCTTTATCGAATTGAAGTAGCCTTACACAAGGATGTAGCAACACTTACCCTGGATACAAGTGGTGAAGGACTTCATAAGCGTGGTTACCGTTACTTCCATAACGAAGCACCCCTTAAAGAAACATTGGCTGCCGCTCTTATAAAGCTGACAACCTGGAATCCAGATCGTCCATTTGCTGACCCATTCTGTGGATCAGGCACACTTCCAATTGAAGCAGCAATGATTGGCCAGAACTTAGCACCAGGTTTTAATCGTGATTTTGCCTCAGATGAATGGGATTGGATCGGTAAGGATCGCTGGAACCTTGCAAGACAAGAAGTAGAGGATTTAGCAAACTACGATCAAAAGCTGGACATTTTAGGTTCTGACATTGATCATCGAAGCGTAGAGCTCGCTCAAAATAATGCAGCAGAAGCTGGGTTTGCAGACTTAATTACCTTTAAACAAATGCAAGTACGTGACTTCAGCCATAAAGGCAGCTATGGGATTATCGTCGGAAACCCTCCATATGGTGAGCGGATCGGGGAAAGAGACGAGGTTGAATTCATGTATAAGCAAATGGGTGAAGCCTTACGTAATCATGATACATGGTCTGTTTATATGTTAACGTCAAACGAACAGTTTGAGGAATTCTACGGGAAAAAAGCCTCTAAGAAGCGTAAATTATATAACGGTAATTTAAAAACCGATTACTATCAGTACTTTGGCCCGAGACCGCCGAGGAAAGCCTAAGTAAGAAAGGTCTACCAGCTAAGAACACATTATTTTTATAAGCTATTCATTGAATGAGTAGGTATATATAAGGATAATGTGTTCTTTTCTTATTAACCAATTAGGTTTAGGTAAAGGGGTGTTAATTTGAACAAAAAAATGTATCTCATCTTAGCGATTGCTTATGCCGTCGTAGGTTTGATTTTAAATAATGTGCTACAAACTACTGTCGGAGGATATATGATGACGTTAAGCTTTATAGCATTTGTAGTAGCCGTTATAGGAACACTTTTTTATATCGTAAAATTTAATATTGAGTTTATTAAATATAAGCATAAAAATTAGTTAAAGAGGTTGCTATGATTAAAGTGAAACCTTTTGGAGCATCAAACGTATATACTTTGTGTAAAGATAATAAAATCATTGTCACTCTTAGATCCTCATCATGACCAGCGTTTAGTTTCTCACATTAAGGTTATACAGGTTATGGTACTAAATAATGTTGCTAAAAAGGAGTTAATAATCATGCCAAACAATGAAATTATTGATTACTACGAGGAACCGTCATCAGATGACCGTGTGCTCGCAATGCTAATTTATGTATCAAGCTTCTTTACAACAATTATTGGACCATTAATTATATGGTTAGTAAAAAAAGAAAATTCGTCTTTTGTTGATAAACACGGGAAAGAGTATTTCAACTTTATTATTTCTTATACCATTTATTCAATTATTGGAGCTATAACCATCGTGCTTTTTATCGGGTTAATTATTTTACCTGTGGTTGGTCTATTGTGGTTTATCTTCACAATCGTTGGTGCTGTAAAAGCATTTAACGGTGAGGTGTACCGCATCCCCCTTACGATTCCTTTCATTAAATAAACGATTTTAGCGACGAGCCTAGGTTCGTCGTTTTTCTTTGGGTTAAAACTGGTCTCATCTTTTGATGGATGCTAAGATGGGGGAGTAAAGGTGGTTGGTCATGATGAATACACTTATTATTACGAGTTACGTAGTAGGCAAAAACCATGAAAAATCAATACTGTTTAAGAGTACGGAGAGTAAGGATATTCATCAGCTAATGTTTGATGGATTAAAGGCTCTTTTAGCGGAAGAAGATGTAGATGATTCTTTTAAAACTGCTGAACAATTAAGCGTTAACATGATTGAGCAGGAATCAGGTCAGTCTCTCCCACGTATTCAACATTTTTCTCTATCGGGAAAGCTTGAAGATCGATTACTTGACCGACTTGAAGACATTCAAGATTGGATGGACCAGCATCATAGTAAAGAAGTCTTCGATCATTCATCGAACCTCTCCAGATTAATCAGTGATCTTTCATAATTTCATTTACCATATTTAGTTAGGAGCGATTTTTTGAGTCAAGATCTATTAATGCTAGGAATTGATGTCGGGACAACAAGCGCAAAAACAATGATCTTTAATACACAAGGAGTGGTTGCGGGGTCGAGTGAGATTAGTTACCCAACACTTTCGCCACAGCCTGCTTGGTCAGAGCAAGATCCTGAGGTAATCCTCCAAGCGGTAAAGGGATCCATTAAACAAGCCATCGCATCCTCAGGTCTTGCGCCTCGAGAAATTGCTGCAGCAGGTTTTTCTACAGCGATGCATTCTTTAGTTGCTGTTACTAAAGAAGGTAAGGCCATGACAAATAGTATCATCTGGTCTGATAACCGAAGCGCTGAGCAAGTGAGGAAGCTTAAAGAAACAAATGAAGCATTAGCCTTTTATATGCGAACTGGAACACCCATCCATACCATGTCTCCTTTATCGAAGTTAATATGGATGAGAGAGCATACGCCTGTCGTATTTAATGAAGCCTACAAATTCGTTTCCATTAAAGAATATATTTGGTTTCATTTATTTGGTGAATTTGTTGTTGACTATTCAATTGCTTCAGCTACAGGTCTCTTTAACCTTAAAATGAATGAATGGGACCAAGACATCTTGTCGTCTATTGGACTATCTACAGATAAATTGTCACCTCTTGTTCCAGTTACATACAAAAAAGAATTACCTCACGCTAGTCTTGCAAATGAATTAGGTGTAAGCGCAACAATGCCATTTGTTATTGGCGCAAGTGATGGTGTATTAGCCAATGTTGGCGCTGGGGCTGGTGCGAGTGATAAAACAATCATAACAATTGGAACAAGTGGCGCCATCAGGAGAACCGTTGATAAGCCAATGACGGATCCTCTACAACGCACATTTTGTTACGCATTAACAGAAAATAAATGGGTCATTGGTGGCGCAACAAATAATGGTGGAAATGCATTTAGATGGTTCCGCGATGAGTGGTCAAAAGGAAAGTCCTCTATGGGTGAAGAACCCATGGCAGAGGGCCTTTATGAGTATTTATTGCAGCTAGCTTCTACTTCACCAGCTGGAGCCAAAGGATTAATCTTTATGCCATTTTTAAATGGAGAACGGGCCCCGTATTGGAATCCGGATGCTCGTGCAGGATACATTGGGATAGCTAATCACCATACACAAGCAGACTTTGTTCGTTCATTGCTCGAGGGTGTCATCTTTAGCATCTATTCAGTTGGTACTGCTTTGCAGGAGTTAGGTGGGCCCATTCAAGAGATCCGCGCATCTGGCGGCTTTGCTAGATCAGAGCTATGGCTGCAAATACTAGCAGATGTCTTTGGTCAAACGATTGAAATCCCAACAAGCTATCATGCATCAGCCTTTGGTGCCGGCATAATAGCTCTAATCGGATCAGGGCACTTGCGTAATTTAGAAGAATCGGACCGCTGGACGGAAGTGATACAATCAGTTGAGCCAGATCATCACACACACGAGTCGTACGCACATATCTTCGAGATCTATCAATCTCTTTACCAAGCATTAGAAACCCCATTTCAGCAGCTTGCAGGGATTCAAAAAAACTATATCAATCAACCTTATGAATAAGTGGATGATAATCCGATTATGTAAACCTAAGTGATTAGCCGTTTCCGTATAAATCTCACCCCCGTATGATAGATTGCACCACGATTTATGATATAGGAGGGGATTTAATGGTTAAGATCTTTTTAGATCCAGGTCATGGTGGTACGGATCCAGGAGCAGTGGGAAATGGATTACAGGAAAAAGCGCTTGTGCTTACAATTGCAAGTCTTACTAGGGACATGCTCCTAGAAGAATATCAAAATGTTGAAGTTCGGATGAGTCGCTCAACGGATACGTTTGTTTCACTTTCAGAACGTAGTCGTTTAGCTAATCAGTGGGGCGCAGATTATTTTGTATCAATCCACATTAATGCTGGTGGTGGAACGGGCTTTGAATCCTTTGTTCATTCAAGTCGTGCCACTAGAACTGTACAACTGCAAAACACGGTGCATGATGCGATTATGGAGCAATTGTCAGTCACAGATCGTGGCAAAAAATCGGCTGATTTCGCTGTATTACGAGGTAGTAGTATGCCAGCGATTTTAACAGAGAATCTTTTTATTGATCGAGTAAGTGACGCGAACTTATTAAAAGATGCTGCTTTTCTACGTTCTGTTGCACGTGGTCATGTTAACGGAATTGTTCGTGCGTTCCAGTTGCAGCGAAAGCCGGGTTCTGGTGGAGGGAGTGTGTATCGGGTCCAAAGTGGCGCCTTTAGTAGTGAACAAAATGCTACTCTATTAAAAACGAGACTAGAACAAGCAGGGTACCAACCATTTATTCGGTTAGAAGGTGGTCTGTATAAGGTCCAAGTTGGGGCATTTTCGAATCAAGCGAATGCTGAAGCGTTTGCAGTAGAACTTCGCGGTAAAGGATTTGAGGCTCAAGTCATTCTTTCATAATTCATCAGATGTATGCATACCTTCATAGATGGGAAGATTATTAGCAGTTTCTGAATGATATGGGGGAATGACAATGGATGTAATGAAAAACGATGCGTACGCACAATCCGTTCTAAAAAGATTAGAAAAAGCATTAAGAACGGCTGAAGCAAACATCGCTGCCGAGCTTAGTGAGATGAACGGCGAACAGGTTCAACAAGCAAACGCATTTATTGAAGAAGCTCGCTCTGACTATTTAGATACACAGCAATATGTAACAAAGCAATCGTATTTGTAAGAAAAAAGAAGCGGAAGACAATGAGCTTACGCTTCTTTTTTTGTATGTTCCTCAGGATGAGCTGCATCCTCAAATCGAGGTTGTATAAATTCTACTCGGTCAAGATCTGTTTGATAGTCAATTGTCATTCCGTCCACATACCAAAAGTCATCTGGAGTAACAAAGAAAGAAATACCTTGCTTTTCAATAATAAATGATTGTGGAGTGGGAACATCTCTCATTACACCAACTGAAAATCCTCCTGAACCAACGCCTCCAACTCTTACATATAGACGAACGGATTCGCCATCACTCAATTCCATTTCTTTTTTATATAATGAAACGACTGAATCTGACAATGTTAATTGCATAACTAACGCCTCCTTACATAAGTAAGTGTATCATATTAAGCAGAAAAGTTTCGAAAATGAGAAGGAACATCTTTTTCGAATGTCGAAATAAGTAAAGGTTCCATTTAGTACATAAAAGATTGGTGGTTTTCAAAATGAAAGCAGAAGAAAAATATTTAGGCCTTGTCCAAAAACAAAATCATTATAATCAAGCACTTTCACTCCTTGCTTGGGATGCTCGCACCGGGGCACCTAAAAAAGGAGCAGCACAACGTTCAGAAGTAATAGGGACACTTTCTTCAGATGTGTTTGCTTTATCTACATCAACAGAGATGAATGAATTGCTTACTGAGCTAGAAGGTGAAAAGGAGTCTCTATCCGAAATTACAGCAAAAAGTATAGAGGAATCGCGTAAGGATTACGATCGTAATACAAAAATACCTGCTGAAGAATTTAAAGAATACGTTACACTTCAATCTCAAACAGAAACACTTTGGGAAGATGCTAAGGATCAGTCTGATTTTGACATGTTCCGTCCGAATTTAGAAAAACTAATTGAATTTAAAAAACGTTTTATTGGCTACTATGGTGAGGATACAGGCCATGTGTATAACACTCTACTTGATGATTACGAGCCTGGTGTGTTTGTAGATACCATTGATGAGGTCTTTGCTGAGTTGAGAAACAATCTAGTTCCCCTAGTTCAAGCGGTAACAGAGTCTTCTCACCAACCAAAAATGGATAGCTTATTCGCTCATTTCCCTAAAGCCAACCAACAAGCATTAAGTAAAGACATCTTAAAGGAAATCGGGTTTGATTTCTCGGCAGGACGTATGGATGAGACAGTCCACCCATTTGCGATGGGTATTAACCCTTACGACGTGCGTGTGACAACTAAATACAATGAGTCGGATTTCCGTGTCTCACTGTTTGGTACGATACACGAAGGAGGCCATGCGTTATATGAGCAAAATATCTCTCCAACATTAATGGGTACACCGCTTTGCGGGGGTACGTCTATGGGCATCCATGAATCTCAATCCTTGTTCTGGGAGAAGTTTGTTGGGCAGAATATGGCGTTCTGGGAACGTAATTATCCATTACTAAAAAAGCATGCGAACGGACAGTTTGATCAGTTAAGTCTTGAAGACTTCTATTTTGCCGTAAATCAGGCGAAGCCATCTCTAATTCGTATTGAGGCTGATGAGTTAACATATTGCTTACACATCATCCTTCGTTATGAATTAGAAAAAGCACTGATTGAAGGAAGCCTTACTGCAAAAGACTTACCACATGTGTGGAATGAGAAAATGGTTGAGTACCTTGGTGTGAAGCCTAGCAACGATGGTGAAGGCGTGCTTCAAGATGTACATTGGTCTTTTGGATCCTTTGGATATTTTCCTTCATACGCTTTAGGTTACATTTATGCTGCTCAACTTAAAGAGTCATTCACTAAAACAAATCCTGGATTTGATGATTTAATCCGAGAAGGAAATTATGCGCCAATTCGTCAGTACATGACGGAAAATGTACATCAGTTCGGTCGAGGCAAAAAGCCAGCTGACATCTTAAAAGATACAACGGGTTCTGGAATCGATGCTAAGCCGCTGATTCATTACTTAAATGATAAATATACAACGTTATACAAGCTTTAATGTTAAGGCGGGCATATTGCCCGTTTTTTCTTTGTGTATTAATCCTAGTTGACTGCTATGAATAATGGGTATATAATAAATATTAATAGAGGGAAAGGAGCAATTCTGTATGGCACATTTAACAATGTTAACGGAAAATCCGCTAATGAATAAACAAGATAAAGAGTTTAAAGCACAGCTAGAAACGTGGGTCCTGCAACAAGGTCATGAGCTTTCAGAAGTTTCTATATCTACTTTCACTCAAGAGCAGCTCAAAACAAATGTTTTTATCTTAGCGATTCCTGTAGAACAAAATGCATATCAAGCGTTTAAGCGCTTCTTGCAGACGCTACCGGAGCAAACATTTAAGGATGAACAGGTATTTCCTTTTATTCTTGGAGGGACAATGGCTCATGTAAGTGTGATGGAGTTGTATCTTCAACCCTTACTTAATCGCTTAGGTATTACAGAATCATTGACAGTTGTTCCAAAATTGACGAAGTCCCAGAAACAACGATATGTAAAACAACTGTTTTCTCAAACAAGATTTAATCAATTCCTACAACCATACATTGCGATATAATTATTTAAGCTGAGAGCCTAGAGATTGGTTCTCAGCTTTTTAGTTTAAATTAAAGTGTTAGAACTTCTTTTAACCCGCTAACAATCATTTCCACGGCCATTACAGTTAAGATAAGCCCCATTAAACGTGTAATGATTGAGAGCTCTGTCGCATTCAGTTTGCTATGAATCCAGTGTGAGTAATAAAAGATTAAGTAGGTCACTAAGAGAATGATTGTAAAAGCAATAAACACTCCAATCGTATGACTTAATCGGTCGGTGTGAGCGGTCGTTAAACTCATAACCGTCGCAATGGTTCCGGGGCCAGCGATTAACGGAATACCAAGAGGTGTAATTGAAATATCGTTTTTTTCGATCCCTTCTTGATGCTCATCTTCATGAAGAGAATGACTGTGCCTTGACTTTGCACTGACTAAATTGTAACCAATCCCAAAGATAATAATGCCACCTGCGATACGAAGTGCATCAACGGTGATGCCAAATGCACGGAATAGAAAGGGCCCAAGAATGAGAAAGGCAGTAAGAATGATAAATGCTGTGAGAATCGCTTTAAACGCAATTGCCCGTGTTTCTCGCACGGTATTTGTTTGTGTCATTGCAATAAAAATGGGAACATTCCCTATGGGGTTCATGATTGCAAAGATTGAAACAATCGCTTGAAGTGTAAAAGAAAGCATCACTGGACCTCCATCATCAATGTTTACGTTAGCTTCCCTCACTTTTTTCGTTCAATTCATATAAAGAGGACTTAAATCAACTGGTTTAGGGTATAGATGAGGTGAACTTATTTAAAGATAGATAAAATAGAGAGGTTGTGCAGGATTGATAACGTTTGAAGGGGTCACGAAAACATTTGCTGATGGGACTAAAGGTGTTGATCATCTATCGTTAACCATCAACAGTGGTGAGTTTTTTGTATTAATTGGACCGAGCGGCTGTGGAAAAACAACCACAATGAAAATGATCAACCGGTTGATTGATCCGACGGAAGGAACAATCAAGATAGACGATGACCGTGTACAAGATGTCAACATACATAAATTGCGTTGGAATATTGGATATGTCCTTCAACAAATCGCGTTGTTTCCAAATATGACGATTGCAGAAAACATTGCAGTTGTTCCGGAAATGATGAAATGGAGTAAACAAGATGTTAAAACAAGAGTGGATGAACTACTCCAAATGGTTGGACTTGATCCAAACCAGTTCCGAGACAGGATGCCAGATGAACTTTCCGGAGGACAACAACAGCGCATTGGAGTGGCGCGAGCGCTCGCGGGTAACCCAAACATTATCTTAATGGACGAGCCTTTCAGTGCACTTGATCCAATTAGTCGTGAACAATTACAACATGACATTAAAAATCTGCAAAAAGACATCAAGAAAACAATCGTTTTTGTTACGCATGATATGGATGAAGCATTGGCATTAGGGGAGAAAATTTGTGTGATGAGAGATGGAGCAGCAGTTCAGATTGGAACGCCAGAGGAGCTGGTGACAAACCCGAAAAATGAATTTGTGCAGCAATTCATTGGAAATCGAGGTCCCAAAAAAGCGCAATCAATTGAAGCCTTTATTCAAACAGATAGTCCTTATGTACAAACACATGATACAAACGAGACGGAGCTTGAGTTTATATTAGATGAAAATGGCTCGTTAGCAGAAACCAAATACCAAAAAATGACTCAACCGAATGTAGAAATGGTATCGGTTAATGATTCTGTTAAAGATGTGTACGCTTCTCTCCAAAAAAGCAATCTTCCTGCTCTCCCTGTTGAGCGAGATAACCGCATTGTCGGAACGATCTCTTATGAGGATTTAGCTCGTATGGCAGCAGAAGGGAGCGAGAGTAAATGAACGGATTCTTAAACGATTTTTATAACCTTTTTTTACAAAGACAGGACATGCTTTGGACGGCGCTCTGGGAGCACTTGCAGCTATCAATCATTTCATTATTAATTGCTGTGGTTATCGCAGTTCCTGTGGGAATTCTCCTATCTAGAAAAGACAGTATTGCCGAAGTGATTATTGGCATTGCTGCTGTTCTTCAAACGATACCAAGTCTTGCGTTACTTGGATTCATGATCTTATTTGTTGGAATTGGCACAACACCAGCTATTATTGCGCTAACTGCTTATGCCCTTTTACCAATTCTTCGTAATACGTATACAGGCATTAAGGAAGTTAACCCTGCCATTCGCGAGGCAGCAAGAGGAATGGGGATGAACTCGTTTCGCAGCCTGATAAAGGTGGAACTACCTATTGCCCTACCAACAGTGATGGCAGGTATTCGAACATCAATGGTTTTAATTGTTGGAACTGCAACGCTTGCTGCATTAATTGGAGCTGGGGGTCTTGGAGATTTAATCATGACAGGCATTCAGCGTTCAAATAACGAGTACATTTTACTTGGTGCGATTCCAGCAGCTCTTCTAGCGTTATTATTTGATGGGATTTTACGTTTAACGGAAAAGATGAGCAAACGGAATTCATATAAACCGGTTGTTGTAGTGATCGGATTGTCACTTGCCATTATCTTTGTTCCGATACTTGCTGGTAGAGGAGCGGTTGGCCCGGATCTTGTTGTTGGTGGGAAAATGGGTGCTGAGCCTGAGATTGTTGGAAACATGTATAAGCATTTGATTGAAGAGCAGACTGAACTTACAGTACAAGTTCAAGGAAACCTAGGTGCGACTGATTTTGTATTTAATGCATTAAGAGTTGGCGACATTGACGTGTATCCAGAATTCTCTGGTACGATCGTTGGTGAACTACTTGCATTAGAAGACTTTAGTTATGATCCAGACGAAGCGTATCAACAAGCAAAAGAAGGAATTTATGATGAATATCAATTCCGCTTCTTAGAGCCCATGTTATACAACAATACGTATGCAATTGCTGTACCTAGAGATAAGGCTGAGGAAGAGGGAATTGAGACCATCTCCGATTTAAACTCAGTAAAAGATGATTGGTCCTTTGGCTTTTCATTTGAATTTATCGATCGTCAAGATGGATATGCAGGCTTCCCGGAACGATATGGATTTGAACTTAGTAACGTATCTTCTTTAGATGTTTCTGCAGGATTTCGTGCGATTGAAAGTGAAGACATTGAAGGAACCGATGTCTTTTCAACAGATCCACAAATTGTGGAGAACGATCTACTTGTATTAGAAGATGATCAAAATCTGTTTCCGCCATATCAAGGCGCTCCATTAATTCGAGAGGAAACGTTAGAGCAGTACCCTGAAGTTGAAGATATTCTCAATCAGCTTGCTGGAAAAATTTCAGAAGAGGATATTCAAGAATTAAATTACCTGGTCGATATTGAAGACGAGAACCCTAGTGATGTAGCAAAAGAGTATCTAGTTGAACTCGGTTTATTAGATGAGTAATGAGTGCAAAACGACATTTTAGGGTATGATGGTTGTACACGTGATACGAAAGGAATGATACAATGTCTATTGAAAACCCATCAAATCAAGCGATCACAAATATTCTTCATACTAGTAAGCGGATTGCAGTAGTAGGGCTTTCAGACAATCCTGAGAGAACTTCTTATATGGTTTCAGAGGCCATGCAAAAAGCAGGCTATGAGATTATCCCAGTGAACCCTACGATTAAAGAGGCATTAGGTGTAAAGGCCGTTTCTTCGCTTCATGAGATTGACGGTGACATTGATATTGTGAATGTCTTCAGAAGAAGCGAGTTTCTCCCTGATATCGCAAAAGAAACAGTTGAAGTTGGAGCGAATGTCTTTTGGTCACAGCTTGGTGTGGTTAACCAAGAAGCCTATGATTACTTAAGAGAACATAACATCGCAACGGTGATGGATCGTTGTATTAAAGTAGAACACGCTAAATTCAAGTAAGTGATTGGGGAGGGTGCCATTATGGTATCCTCCCTCACTAACCTCTTTTCATTTGATGTGACAAACCCTAGTATGTGGAAGAAATAATATAATAAAAATATAAAAGAACCTTGATATAACTGAAATAACCTTTAGAATGAACTTATAACTATAGCAAGAAACGTATGTTCGGTTTTTGTGCTACAATAGTAGCAGCACGTTGAAAGGGGTTCAAACTTTGGCAAAATCACAAATAGAATATAACGATGATGCGATACAAGTACTCGAAGGGTTAGAAGCTGTTCGTAAACGTCCGGGAATGTATATCGGAAGTACGGATGCACGCGGCTTACACCATTTGATCTATGAAATTTTAGATAACGCTGTTGACGAAGCAATGGCGGGATTCGGTGATTACATAAAAGTAACACTTCATTCAGACGGAAGTGTGTCAGTACTAGATAACGGGCGTGGAATGCCTGTTGGAATGCATAAAATGGGGAAGCCAACACCTGAGGTGATCTTAACTGTCCTCCATGCGGGAGGTAAATTCGGTCAAGGTGGATATGCAACAAGTGGAGGCTTACATGGTGTAGGGGCCTCTGTTGTTAATGCGCTTTCAGAATGGCTAATTGTTGATATTAGACGAGATGGAGAACATTATCAGCAACAGTTTGAAAATGGTGGGAAACCAGCCACTACACTTGAGAAAAAAGGCAATACACGCAAGTCGGGAACAGTTGTTCGCTTTAAACCTGATCCGGTGATTTTCTCAACAACTACATTTAATACAGAGACTCTTTCAGAGCGTTTACGTGAGGCGGCATTTTTATTAAAAGGCCTTACGATTGCACTTGCAGATGAACGGGGTTCAGAAACGATCGAAGAAACCTTCTTCTTTGAAACTGGAATTGAAGCTTTTGTTCAATACTTGAATGAAGGAAAAGAGACTTTGCATCCAGTGATCACATTTAACGGTGAGCAAAACGGAATTGAAATGGAGATGTCCTTCCAGTTCCATGATGCCTATACGGAGAATGTACTAAGCTTTGTGAACCATGTACGTACGAGAGATGGCGGAACACATGAGCTTGGTGCTAAGTCAGCAATGACTCGAAGCTTTAATGAACATGCAAGAAAATTAAAGCTTCTTAAAGAAAAAGATAAGAATTTAGAAGGTGCAGATATACGTGAGGGGTTTACAGCCATTATTTCTGTGCGTGTACCTGAAGCAAAGCTCCAGTTTGAAGGTCAAACCAAAAGTAAGCTTGGAACACCAGAAGCACGATCCGTATTAGATAGCGTTGTGTCTGAGAAGCTAGCTTATTTCTTTGAAGAGAATCCTGATATTGGGACAAGTTTGATTCGAAAAGCGATTAAAGCCTCCCAAGCACGTGAGGCAGCAAGAAAAGCACGTGAGGATTCTCGTAACGGCAAGCGTAAAAAACGAGATGTGCTATTAAGTGGGAAGTTAACACCTGCTCAATCACGTAACCCAAAACGGAATGAATTATATCTGGTTGAGGGTGATTCAGCTGGTGGTTCAGCTAAACAAGGACGCGATCGTAAATTCCAGGCCGTTCTGCCACTTCGGGGAAAAGTCATCAACACGGAAAAAGCAAAACTCGACGATATTATGAAAAACGAAGAAATTCGAACCATTATCCATACAATTGGTGCGGGGGTCGGTGCTGACTTCTCGATTGAAGATGTGAACTACGACAAAGTCGTCATCATGACAGATGCTGATACAGATGGAGCACACATTCAAGTGCTTCTCCTTACATTCTTTTATCGCTATATGAAAGAATTATTTGATGCGGGTAAGATTTATATTGCGCTACCACCTTTATATAAAGTCAGTAGAGGTTCAGGCAAAAAAGAAATCGTTGAATATGCTTGGGATGAGCGTGAATTGGATAATGCAACAAAGAAAGTCGGAAAAGGCTATGCCCTGCAGCGTTATAAAGGTCTAGGTGAGATGAATCCTGTTCAATTATGGGAGACTACAATGGATCCAGAGACACGAACGCTTATCCGTGTAACGCTTGATGATGCGGCAAGGGCTGAAAAGCGTGTGACGACACTAATGGGTGACAAAGTAGAGCCACGTCGTAAGTGGATTGAATCACATGTTGCGTTCGGTCTTGAGGAAGAAACAAATATTTTGGAAAATGAGAACTTAGGTGTAACGGAGGGCGAGCAAAATGTCTAAAAGTGAACGTTATCTTGATCTTCCGTTAGAAGAAGTCATCGGTGATCGATTTGGACGCTATAGTAAATACATTATCCAAGAACGTGCATTACCAGATGCACGAGATGGATTAAAGCCCGTTCAACGTCGTATTCTTTACGCGATGTACAAAGAAGGGAATACGGCTGAAAAGGCGTATCGTAAGTCAGCAAAAACAGTCGGTAACGTGATCGGTAATTATCATCCACATGGTGACTCATCTGTGTATGAAGCAATGCTTCGTATGAGCCAAACATGGAAGGTGCGTCAATTACTTGTTGATATGCATGGGAACAATGGGTCTATTGATGCAGATCCACCAGCTGCTATGCGTTATACAGAAGCTAGACTCTCCTCTATTAGTTCTGAATTACTTCGAGATTTAGATAAAGATACGGTTGAATTTATTGATAACTTTGATGATACCGAACAGGAACCCGTCGTATTACCAGCAGGGTTTCCAAACTTACTGGTTAACGGATCTACGGGAATTTCTGCAGGATATGCTACAGACATACCACCCCATAACCTGCGTGAGATCATTGATGGTGTCATTATGCAGATGGAAAAGCCAGATACGACACTTGATGATCTTTTACAAGTGGTAACCGGTCCTGATTTCCCTACAGGGGGCATCGTTCAAGGTCTTGATGGAATCAGACAAGCCTACAAAACAGGTAAAGGTAAAGTCGTTGTTCGTGCAAAAACAGAATTAGAGGATATGCGTGGCGGCCGTCAGCAAATAGTGATTACTGAGATTCCGTTTGAAGTGGTAAAAGCGAACCTCGTAAAAAAAATGGATGAAATTCGTTTTGATAAAAAAGTAGATGGTATTACAGAGGTTCGAGATGATACGGATCGAACAGGGCTGCGAATCGTGGTTGAATTAAAGAAAGATGCAGATCCGAATGCCATTCTACATTATTTATTTAAGAATACGGATTTACAAACAACGTTCCACTTTAACATGGTTGCGATTTATCATAAGGCACCGCAATTAATGGGACTTCAAGCATTGATCCAAGCGTACATAGATCATCAGAAATCAGTGATTAAGCGTCGCTCTGAATATGAACTTAGAAAAGCGAAAGCGCGGGAGCATATTGTAGAGGGACTCATTAAAGCTGTTTCGATTCTTGATGAGGTAATCAAGGTTATTCGTGCGTCTCAAGACAAACGAGATGCTAAGAATAATTTAATTGATTCTTTCTCGTTTACTGAAGAACAGGCAGAAGCTATCGTTAACCTTCAACTTTATCGTTTAACGAATACGGATGTGACTACACTTCAAAAAGAAGCAGAAGAATTAAAGAAGCGCATTGAAGAATTAGAAGCGATTTTATCAAGTGAGAAAAAGCTGATCCAAGTGATTAAAAAGAATCTAAAACGAGTACAAAAAGAATTTGGAGAAGATAGACGAACTCAAATTACCGCTCAGATTGAAGAATTAAAGATTAATATGGATGTACTGATTGCAGCCGAGGACGTACGCGTAACGGTTACGGATTCTGGTTATGTGAAACGGACAAGCCTGCGGTCATTCTCTGCATCAAGCAAAGAGCCACCTGGCATGAAGGAAGGGGACCGCATCCTCTTTAATCAGGAGTTAAATACAACGGATACCTTGCTTCTATTCACCAAGCAAGGGAACTATCTATTTATTCCTGTTCACCAGCTACCAGATATACGCTGGAAGGACAATGGACAGCATGTTGCGAACCTGGTGACGCTTGATCGAGACGACGAATTTCTCTGTGCCATGGGTGTCAGGGAATTTGCAGAAGAGGATTCCCTTCTGTTCCTAACGAAGGATGGCATGGTAAAACGATCTCAGCTCTCATTATATCAGGCAGCTAGACACTCAAAAGCACTAGTTGCACTAAAAGTGAAAGATGGAGATCAGCTTATTGCTGTTATGAGAACAAAAGGAACAAGTGAAATTTTATTAGCTACAAATCAAGGATACGGATTATGGTTTGGCGAAGAGGAAGTTGGCTTAGTTGGTCAGCGTGCAGCCGGCGTGAAGGCCATCAATTTAAAAGATGATGATATCGTTGTTGGGGCAGAAACCTTCTCATTAGACGAAAAGGTTGAATTTATTCTTGCAACGCAACGGGGGTCCGTTAAGAAGATGGCTATTACTGAGATGGAAAAAAGCTCAAGAGCCAAACGCGGGCTAGTGATGTTACGTGAGTTAAAAAGTAACCCACATCGTTTAGTAGGCTGTAACCGAATTTTAGCTCCAACCGATGAATTTTTACTACGTACCGAAAAAGGAACAGAAACGACCATCCAAGCAAAGTCTTATCGACCGAGTGATCGATATAGCAATGGCTCCTATGCTGTTGATACGCAAAAGGAAGGGTCACTTGTAGAAATGAAACGACTTCATAAAGATGTGATAGATGATAAAGAGTAGGCCCATTCGGCTTACTCTTTTTTTATAAAGGGTTACAAGGTTTACAACTACTTTAGAGGGGAATAGAAGGAGAAAGGAGGCGCTACATATGCCATTAACAGACAAACAACTTCAATCCTTAAAAGAGGAATTGCTTACACTTAAAAAGAACCTTGAAGGAGAAGAGGGCTTCGAGGAGGACTATACGGAAACAACAGGTGAATTATCTAGTGGAGTAGATAACCACATGGCAGATCAAGCAGCCGAATACGAGGACCGGATGAAGGAACAAACGTTTCAGCGTGCAGATCAAGAAAAGCTACAAGAAGTAGAAGAGGCTTTGGAACGGATGGAAGAAGGGACTTATGGGATATGCGTGGATACGGGAGAAGAGATTCCGTATGAGCGATTAGAGATCGTACCTTATACAAAGAGAACGATCGAAGCACAGCAAAAAGTAGATCAAGAAGGCTCAGATCAGATGGCAGATCAACAATTTGCTGAAGCCATGGACAACGTGGCAGATCAAGACACTCTACGTGAGGATACCTTAACTACTAAGAAACTTGATAAAGAGCAAGACGCATATAGATAAAATGAAAAAAGCATTTCTCATCGGGAGAAATGCTTTTTTGCTTATTCTTCTTGCTTCCATCCATCCCGGATAAAAAGACCAATGGATGTCGTTAAACCGATATCATGGAAGATCATAATTAACACTAAAACTAACGGACCGACGATAATACCGGCGGCACCCAAAAGTTGAAGGCCAGCAAACATAGAGATTAATACGGCAACAGGATTCAAATTCAAGCTACTTGATAAAACCTTTGGTTCAATCATTTGACGAATAACTACAATAATTCCGTACAAAATCAGAATACCAAAAGCTAATGAAAAGTCACCACTAACTAATAAGTAAATGGCCCATGGAAGCAAGATTGTACCAGT
Source organism: Alkalihalobacillus sp. FSL W8-0930 (assembly GCA_037965595.1). Lineage (NCBI taxonomy): Bacteria > Bacillati > Bacillota > Bacilli > Caryophanales > Bacillaceae > Alkalihalobacillus > Alkalihalobacillus sp. FSL W8-0930. The sequence continues at coordinate 1,860,236 of CP150183.1, forward strand.
TCCTAAGTAAGGCAATAGCTCTGCAAGTCCAACGATAATCGCTAACGTAAAAGCGCCATCCACACGAATGATTAAAAGCCCGATATAAACGATAATCGCCGTAATAAACATAAGAATGAGCTGAGCTCTAATAAATCCGAACAAGCGAATCCTTACACCTTGAACAAACTCCTGGAACTTACTTGTGACTCGTTGTGGGATCACTTTTCTAAAGGCAGCTTGATAGCTGTGCCAGCTTTTACCCATAAAGTAGATACTAATGACACCGAATAAGAAAGCAACAAGAAAAGCTGGAAGACCCAATATAAGCTGATAGGTCCAATCAAGCAACGATTGACCAGTTTGCCCGATAAGAGAGCCTAATTGTCCACCCAATTGCGAGATGCTTTGCTTCAGTGCTTCTTGTTGGGTACCATCAAGACTATTAAATAATCCGAGTCCTTGCTGCCAGAAGGGAAGAATCGTTTCATTAAAAAAGCTTTGAAATTTAAGGGACCCTGTTTCAATCCAAATAGGAACCTGATCAAAAAATCGTCTTAAACTAATGTAAATAAGAAACACTATTCCGGCTAGTAGCGAAGAAATGACTACAATTCCGCAAAGTAAGCTAATGATGCTAGCAAAGCCTGAATTTAGTTTCACTTTTTTCATGAGAAGCCTGATAAAAGGCTGCATGGTCCATGCAAAGAAAGCAGCAAACCAAAAAGGATAAGTGACTTTAAATAATTTAATAAAAAGCCAGCTAGCTAAGATGAGAGCGAGCGTAAACAAAATGGCTCGTAGTACCATGTAGGCTTGAGCTTTGGTCATAGGATGTATCCTTTCTGATAATCTGAAAATATAACTGTGAAATGAGTATGAACCAAGTATTTCCTTATATATTAATTCCCTTAAAATGACCTGTCAAACATGAAGCAAATGAAAAAAGAAACACTCTAAAAAGAGTGTTTCAAACACTTTATTCAGCATATTCGGTTTCTAGTCGTTCTCTCTCAACGTTAAATGGGAGAATTAAGATTTCTACACGGCGGTTTTGTTGACGACCTTCTTCTGTGTCATTTGAAGCAATTGGCTTGTACTCACCATGACCAGCTACAATAAATTGATTTGGGTTCAGGCGATCATTCATTAAGAAAAAGCCTAATACATTTTCAGCACGTGCAATGCTTAATGACCAGTTTGATTGGAACTGGGGTGTGCTAATAGGATTATCATCGGTGTGACCCGAAATTTGAATATACCTTGGTGGATCTGTTGCTAGCATATCTGAAATCTCAAACACGATGTCTCGTGCTTCATCTTTTAGTCCATCACTACCTGAATCAAACAAAATGTTGTCATTAATTGTGATGAGGAGACCATCCATACCGATTTCCGTTGTAAGGCGATCGCTTAATCCTTGTTCCTCAATGTAACGGTTTAACTCTCGTTGTAGCTCCCACAGATCTTCAGAGGGACCTTCCTGATTCGTTCCATCTTGATCGGTTTGCTGATCATTTTCATTTACTTCATCTAGGTCAGTGACTTCTGTAGCATCTTCAGGAGGGGATGTGCCCTCACCCTCTAATGAATCAGAATGCTCTAGAATACTCGTTCCACCTAAGGCTTCATTTAGAGCTGATTTTAATGATTCATAGCGTGTATTGTCTACTTGACCCATCGCAAACAAAATTATAAAAAGAGCGAGTAGTAACGTAAGCATGTCGGCATAAGGTAATAACCAACTTTCGTCAACATGCTCTTCATCATGTTTCTTACGTCTAGCTGACATTTTCCTGCTCAGCTCCTTCTATATACGAAAGCTGTTCTTTTTCTCCCATATATACACTTAAATATTCTTCGATGGCTCGTGGAGAGCTTCCATTTAAAATTGCAATCGTGCCCTCAACAATCATATGGTTATGTAAAACTTCGGCTCTTGACTTACGCTTTAATTTGTTTGCAAACGGATGGAAGAGTACATATCCTAAGAAAATCCCAAAAAGGGTTGCAACAAACGCAGCAGCGATTGAATGTCCTAAGGCTTCCGTATCATCAAGATTTCCAAGTGCAGCAATTAATCCAAGTACAGCACCTAACACTCCTAAACTAGGTGAATACGTCCCAGCTTGAGTGAAGATAGAGGCACCAGAAGCGTGTCGGTCTTGCATCGCATCAATTCGTTCATTTAACGTGTGTCGGATAAATTCAGGTTCTTGACCATCAATCATCATTCGAACAGCTTGTTTAAAGAACGGATCATTGATTTCATCAACCTTCGTTTCGAGTGCAAGCATACCCTCACGGCGTGAGATGGTTGCATATTCAACAAATTGCTTAACTAGTTCTTCCTGGGACACTTGTTTTTTCTCGGTAAATAATACTTTAAACAAACTAGGAACTCGCTTTACCTCAGCAAAAGGGAAGGCGATCATAATTGCAGCGGCTGTTCCCGCAAAAATGATCAGGATAGCAGCAGGGTTTACAAGAACGGCCAAGCTGGTACCTTTTGCCACCATCCCAAATAGCACGGCTGCAACACCCAAGGCAATTCCGATATATGACGTTTTATCCATTATGATTCTCCTTAAAAATAAAATGATTTCATTCAGTATACTATACTTAAGTCCTAGTAAGTAAGAATGGTTTAACATTCTTATAAAATGCTTGCTTCGACTTATAATTTTACCAATTTTTGCGTGAAAATAGGGGATAATGACGTATAAACAATCAGAAGAAGCTGCCGATATCGCTAGAGAATATAGAAAGATAAATGTTCGAAAACATAAATGTTTGTCAGTTTATTAGGTCTATATGCTTATATAAAGGTTAAATAAACTAATTTTACACCTTTTTGCTTAGATTCTACTTATGAACTTAAACTTTATACTTAGATGGTCTAAACATCTAGGTATATTGAAGCGAAAAAAGAGGACTTTACGATTTAAACGTTTTAATATTAATGAATATGGTACACTGTGTATTAATGTGAAATTAGAGTGCGTCTTTAATTCATTTAAATAAAGGGAGTACATGTTAATGAATAAAGAAGCGATATCTACATGTATCATGATAATGTGCATGTGTATTCTACTATCTTGTGTGAATAAGGATTATCCTACAGAGGAAGTCAAAGAGACAAACCAATTTACAGTAGAAGATGTGATTCAAGAATTAGAAGAAGAACTAAATGGGCTGCAAAGTATAAGTATTGAGGCTACTCATAATCAAATCATAAAAAAGGGCGATAACCAAGAGGATAAAATTATACAAAATCGTTTAGCACAATATAATGATTCACCATTTGTTATGTACCAACAAATTGATACAACACACTCATCGGCCAATAATGGTGACAAACAAACTCAAGTTGCTCAATATATAACAGATGATTTAGCATACGTCTTTAATTATCAATCAGAGGTATGGATGAACGTGCCAATTGAACTGCGTGAAGATCTACATTTGCATCAGGATCCGAAAGCGGAGCTGCAGCAATATCTCACGATCGCAGACGAATATAGTCAAAATATGACGTTGAAGGAATCAGAAGATGAGTATGAGCTATGGTTTAAAGGAGAAGGGATGGAGGCAAGATCTGCAGTCATTCAATCCTTGGAATTAAGTAGTCTCATAAATGAACAACAATCCAATGATTTAGTCAATCACATGGAAATTAAGGATTTACAATTTATTGTCAGTGTTGTGAAAGAAACAAATAGTATAAATCAATTAGATGTGAACATCCAGCTTGCTATGAAGCATAACGGAGAGCGAATTGATATGGAGCTTGAAACAACTTTAACTGTGCATGACTTTAATAAAACAGAATTGGATGGTATCCCTGATGATATTACAGAAGGTGCCGAAGAATATAAAATGGAACTTGGAAACATTGAATAAACGAACAAAAAATCGCCTTAAGGAGCATAAATCTTAATGGCGATTTTTTTTATGGATGATGAAATCACTTATTAAATTTTTCTTTCGTCTCAAAATAACAAGAATACTTAGTTTATGAGATATGAAATCAATAATCTCTTTTGGTTCCGATAATATATATTATGTAAACCTAAAAAATGATTAATTTAAACTTTGTCTTTTATCTGTCCTTCCCTTGTCTATCTTTCACAAAAAACCACCACCAATCCATATGGCAGTTTTTTGTGAAAGATTATAAGAAACTAAAACTAATCACTATTAAAATGATATACAAGGCTAACTATCCCTTAAGTACTTGTCTCTTTATGAGCTTTTTCCACCAAGTCATCTTCATATAATTAGAATGGTGTATTTAACTAGTAATTTCTTTACACTAACTAATGAACTTAACAAACTCCATAATAAGTGTTAAAGGTAACAAGATTGCAATGATTCCTCGTGTAATTAAACTAATCCCACCTCCCCATTTTACAAGTTTTCGATTGTACTCTCTTTGTCGCCTTGCTTTAGCTGCGAGTATAATACCAACTATTCCTAAAATACCACCAAGTACCGGTAAGAAAATAAACCAAAATACCGAGAAGATCCCTACGACTAACGTTAAGATAGATAGAACATCGTATGGTTGTTTTTTAGTATGCACATCACTCATACCATCCCTCTCCCTTCAGCTTCAGTTAAAACAAAACCTTCTCATTCATCCAAGTCGCAAGCTCTACACTCCCTTGAACCGATAACAACCGATATAAGAATCTGTAAGGCATCCTTACGAGTTCTAGCTGCGGAAGCTCTAATACAGTTTGATATCCTTCTTTGAAGGCTGCGGCCGATTGTTCGTCTAACACATACTCAAGACCAATAAAATCGAGTTCTCTTGGAGCGATGACATACGCTTCTGTATCGACAAGACCTGTGATGACGTTTCCGTCTGTTAAAAATTGAGTTGGATCCATGTCGATTAACACGAATGTTGAGGATTCTGGATGAGAGATATGCTTGAGTTGCTGTTGTGCTATCTGGAGTGTTCCTATAAAATCAATTTGATCTTTATAGAAATTTGAAACAAGTTGACTCATTGTTTCAGTGACGTGCGAGTGAAAACGATCTAATGGAAAGGTGAAGGATCTAGATGGAGACCCTGAATAATCTCTTTTAAGAGCATGAATCTCTGCTAATCCAACACCTAAGCTCTTCAGCACTGATAAGGGTTGATCTAGAAACGAGTGAATCATTTGACCGTTCATTTTTTCTAAAATAGCGTATTCTCTATCCCCCACTCTTTTCATATCAATGAATGCTGGGATAGGCATTGTTGTCTGTTGACTTAATGTGTGATGAGTCATTTTTAAATCTGTTAATCTTCTCGGATCAATGCCAAATAACGTATAGCACCCCCACCAAAACGCGTTATTTTAGATGAGCGAACGATCCATTCTTTTTCGTTTGTCTTCATCAACCACACGTCACTGGCATGCTCATCATAGCTAGGGCTCAGTTCGTGGACTTCAATCATTTGTTCGTTTGGAAATAATTCTTCGCAAATCATGAGTCCCCTTTCCTCCTACCCTTTTAACTCTTATGTACTGTCTTTCCCAATTAATTGAAGATTGAATCTACAATGTTTTAAGATTTTTTAAATATCTTTTCCTTTTCATCTATGAAACTTTTTACTATAATGATTACATAATAACGATTATTATCTAATAGTCGTTTTCGTGTTATTTCTACAAAATCATACAAAGAAATGGGGAGTTTGCATGAGCCGTAATAACATTATTTCACGCGCAAATCATGGTCCGGATGAGTCTGGTGGGAAATGTCCTTTTTTACACGGAAGTACAACAAGTGCACAGTCTAGTGGTACAACAAATAAGGATTGGTGGCCGAATCAACTTAATTTGAACATCCTCCATCAGCATGATCGTAAATCTAACCCATTTGGTGATGAGTTTGATTACGCCGCTGAATTTGAATCGTTAGATTACACTGCATTAAAAAAAGATCTTGAAGCTCTCATGACAGATAGTCAAGACTTTTGGCCAGCTGATTATGGTCATTACGGTCCCCTTTTCATTCGGATGGCATGGCATGCTGCAGGTACATATCGTACAGGTGATGGCCGCGGTGGTGGGAATACAGGTAACCAGCGCTTTGCCCCTCTTAACAGCTGGGCGGATAATGCAAACGTAGATAAAGCACGTCGCCTTCTCTGGCCAATTAAACAAAAGTATGGAAACAAAATCTCATGGGCTGACCTCCTTCTTCTGACTGGGAATGTAGCCATTGAATCAATGGGTGGAAAAACGTTTGGGTTTGGTGGCGGACGTGAAGATATTTGGCAACCAGAAGAAGATGTCTACTGGGGAAATGAAACAGAAATGCTTGGTGACAATCGTTACACAGGAGATCGCCAGTTAGAAGATCCCCTTGCTGCTGTGCAGATGGGGCTAATCTATGTGAATCCCGAAGGACCAAACGGAAAGCCAGATCCAGTTGGTAGTGGTCGAGATATACGCGAAACGTTTGCTCGTATGGGAATGAATGACGAGGAAACAGTGGCTCTTATCGCAGGCGGACATACGTTCGGCAAGGCGCATGGTGCCGGAGATGCCAAACAAGTGGGACCTGAACCAGAAGCTGCACCACTAGAAGCGCAAGGTTTAGGTTGGGTTAGCTCTCATAACAGTGGTAAGGGTCGTGACACGATTACAAGTGGGATTGAAGGTGCATGGACCGCCAACCCTACACAGTGGGACAATGGATTCTTTGATTTGCTATTTGGTTATGAGTGGGAATTAACAAAAAGTCCAGCTGGTGCTTATCAATGGGTTGCGGTTGACCAGGACGAGGGTCATCTTGCTCCTGATGCAGAAGATTCATCTATCCGAGTTAAAACGATCATGACGACGGCTGACATGGCGCTACGAATGGATTCGGCATATGAAAAAATTGCACGTCACTTCCATCAAAATCCTGATGAGTTTGCAAATGCGTTTGCTCGTGCCTGGTTTAAGCTTCTCCATCGTGATATGGGACCAAGCTCTCGTTATCTAGGTCCTGAAGTACCCCAAGAAGAACTTATTTGGCAGGATCCCGTGCCGTCTGTTGATTATGTGTTAACTGAGGATGAAATTTCTTCTTTAAAAGAGACTATTTTGCAATCAGGTTTATCGGTAAGTGAACTCGTTTCTACTGCCTGGGCATCAGCTGCGACATTCCGCCAATCTGATAACCGTGGTGGTGCAAATGGCGCCCGTATTCGTCTTGAGCCGCAAAAGAATTGGGAAGTAAATGAACCGGAACAGCTTGAAAAAGTGCTTCAAGTGCTTGAAAAGATTAAAGCTGATCTTGAAACAGACATTAGTTTGGCAGATCTAATCGTGTTAGGTGGAACGGCTGCAATCGAAAAAGCTGCACAGGATGCCGGCTTTAGTGTGAATGTACCTTTTGCCCCGGGTCGTGGAGATGCCACTGACGAACAAACAGATGCAGATAGCTTTGATGTATTAGAGCCTTTTGCAGACGGGTTCCGTAACTACCAAAAGAATCAGTATAGTGTTACTGCTGAAGAACTGCTAGTTGATAAAGCTCAGCTTCTCGGTTTAACCGCACCTGAAATGACCGTTCTTGTTGGCGGATTACGAGTACTTGGAGCAAATCATGGTGGTTCGGATAAAGGCGTCTTTACCGATCAGGTGGGAGTGCTCTCCAATGATTTCTTTGTTCACTTGTTAGATAATCATGTAGCATGGAAGCCAGTTGATGAAAGTACGTATGAAGGATATGACCTTAAGTCAAAACAAGTTGTTCGTAGAGCATCCCGTGTTGACCTTGTATTTGGTTCAAATTCTGTGTTACGTGCCATCTCAGAAGTGTACGCACAGGACGATAACAAAGGAAAGTTTGTGAACGACTTTGTTAAAGCTTGGGTTAAAGTAATGAATGCAGATCGCTTTGACCTTTCGTCAAAGAAAACGCAGCTTACGTAAATCTATAATAAAACGTTAAGACACAGTGTATGAGAGCTGTGTCTTTTTCTTTTGTATAACAGGAACGTATCATTTATGAGTTCTTTAAAGTTAATAAAGTGCCGATTTTAGGACTTGCGAACAGGTGTTCTTTATTCTGTTTCCACTCTAAGGTCATTTATAGCCTTCTCAAGAATAGCATGAGACCTAACCATTTCATCTAATGCTTCTTGTTTGATTCTATGAGCTTTAGCGCTATCTCGAAAGTAATAAACGTTTACCTCTTGGAAAGAGTCCTCGCGCAATTTTCGCTTAGTAGAGCGCAGTACACCTTCTTCTATCAATTCATAGAGAGCTCGATATAACTCTGCGTGATTTGGGGAAAATCCATAAGGCTTATATTGTTCTTTTAATTCCTCTAGCATTTGGGTTCCATATGGTCTGCCATCTTCTATAAAAGATATTAGATACGCTTTTAAAAATAATCGTTGCTTAATTAAAAAGCCAGTTGACACTCTTTTAGAATTCATTTTAAGTCCCCTCCCCTTATTATACTAATTGTATAATAGTGACGAATAAAGAGATACGACATTTTCTAAAAAAAGCCCTCTTGCGCGTTAATTCGTCAAGAAGGCCCCTACTTTGCTATTTTTTGTTTTTATATAAATACATGGTTAGTGGTGCAAAGATCACTAAAATGATCGCCGAAGCTAGCAACACCCACCCAACTTCAGAAGCCGTGATCGTTCCGTACATGCACCCTCTTACAGCATCCACTAATAAAGAGATAGGATTCACATCAACAAAGCCCTGGAGCCAATTTGGGAGCGTTTCGGGATCAACAAACACATTACTAACAAATGTTAATGGAAACAATACAGTCATACTGACCATCATCAGAGATTTCTCTGAACGCATAATAATTCCAAGCGTTGTCCAGATCCAAGAAAGACTAAAGCAAAAAATAAGAATGAATCCAAGTGAGGCGAACACACCTATAAGTCCTCCCTCAGGTCTAAATCCAAGCAGTAATCCTAATAGGATCATAATCGTTGAAGCGATTAAATATCGAACAGCATCTACTAGTAAAGCTCCAACTAAAGCTGAAGGCAGCCAGATCGGTAAGGTTCTAAAGCGGTCAAATACACCTTTACGAATGTCATTGTTTAAATCAACACCTGTATACATCGTAATTTGAGCAACGGTCATTACGAGTATCCCTGGTAACAGGAATTGTAAGTACTCACCAGTTGACCCTGCAATCGCCCCTCCAAACAAGTAAGTAAACATTAAAAGGAAAATGATCGGAAATACCGTCACATCAAACATTTGTTCTGGTACGTGCTTGATCCTTAATAATGCTCTGGAAGAAAAGGTTAAAGAAGATGAAAGTGGACTTGGATGTGGCGGTCTGACACTTGATGCAATCGCATCCTGGAGTTTTTGATCTACATCAGTTTTATGGCTCAATACTTTCACCCTCCTCTGAAGAAGTAATTTGGCCTGTTAATGTAAGAAAAACCTCATCCAGACTTGGCTGACCTAGAGAGAAATCGACTAGAGATATGCCTGCTTCATCGAGTGTATGAAGAGCCTTCATGACAATGGATGAGTGAGAAACCTGACAAGAAAGCGTGGTGGAATCTGATCCGATATGTATCGGCCCTTCAATGATGGTCTCTAACAAGGATACCGCCCTCGTGCTCTCTTCACTGCCTGATAAACGTACTTGGAAGGTTCCTGATCCGACAGATGCTTTTAGTTCATCACTTGTTCCCTCTGCAATAATCTTCCCTTGATTTATCACTGCAATTCGATCTGCAAGCTGATCGGCTTCTTCTAAGTATTGAGTAGTCAATAGAACCGTTGTACCGGCTTTTACCAACGCACGAACAATGTCCCAGACTTGATTGCGACTTCTTGGATCAAGTCCTGTTGTTGGTTCATCAAGAAAAAGGAGTTCTGGTGTTACTACGATGCTTGCAGCGATATCTATTCGTCGTCTCATACCACCCGAATACTTTTTCACTTGTCTTTTAGCTGCAACTTCAAGGCTAAAGGCATGCAATAACTCTGTCGCACGTTGTTTCGCTTGCTTACGTGAAAATCCCATTAAGCGAGCAATGAGTACTAAATTCTCTATTCCTGTTAAGTCTTCATCAATGGAAGCATATTGACCCGTTAGGCTGATTCGACTTCGTACTTCTGCAGAATCTGAAGCTAAATTGTAGCCAAATATCTTCGCCTCACCACCGTCTAAAGGTAATAACGTTGATAACATTCGAATGGTTGTTGTTTTCCCTGCACCATTGGGACCTAAAAAGCCGTAAACCGTTCCCTTTTTGATTGATAAATCAACGCCATCTACTGCGCGGTGATCTCCAAAAACTTTTATTAATCCTTTTGCCTCAATCGCCAATTTTGAGTGTCCTACATCATTCAATGCTTTGCACCACCCTTTTTTACGTTGATTAACCCTTGTATAGGCCATTATTCTTAGTAAACCACAACTTTATTCATATTGTTGGGATTTATGATAAAGAACATATAATTACTTAGACACTCTAGTTTTTGAGATGTGATCTCGACAAAAAACCACCCTATCATATGATTAAGGGTGGTTTCGAGAAACTCTATTCTTTTACAGCACCACTTGCAATTCCTGCGATAAAGTATCGTTGCAAGAATAAAAACATAATAAAGATTGGGAGTACAGAAATCGCTGCTGCGAGCATCAGTTGTCCGTAATCAAGATTATCTTGACCAGCAAGGATGGATAAAACGATCGGTAAGGTGTACATATCCTCTGTTACGATCGCAACGAGTGGCCATAAGAAATTATTCCACTGATGTGTGAAAAGGAAGATTGACACAGCCCCGATAGCAGGCAGCATCATAGGCAGCGAAATTTGAAAAAAGATCCGGTATTCCCCGCATCCATCAATTCGAGCAGATTCAAGTAATGAATCTGGGATTGACTTCATGCTCTGCCTCATTAAGAAGATAGCAAATGGATAGGCAAGCTGCGGCAAGATAATCGCACTATATGAATTTAAGATTCCGATGTTTGCGAACAATTCAAACTGTGGAATGATTAACGCCTGATATGGAATCATCATAGACACAAGCAGCATCGCAAATAATGTTTTACGCCCCTTAAATTCGTACTTTGCAAAGGCATATCCAGCCGCAGCGCTGAACAGACCAGCAACAATAGTAAATGTTACTGTAATGACTGTTGAGTTCCATAGTGCTTAGAATATATCAATGTTATCGATCAAGTTACGAAAGTTTGTTGCGAGTTGATCGCCTGGGATTAAATTAGGTGGCACAGATAATAGGGAACCGGATGAATTCGTAGCCCCAACCACCATCCAATAAAATGGCCCAAGTGTGATGAATAAGCCGATTGCAATAACAAGGTATTTAGCTGTGACTCTAAGTACTCTCATTAATCATCACCTGCCAGTTTAAATTGGATAAAGGATAATACAGCTATAATCAGTACAACCACGTAAGCAATGGATGAAGCGTACCCAAAGTCAAAGTACTCAAATCCATTCTCATACAAGTACATTGTAACCGTAGTCGTTGCATTAATTGGCCCACCATCGGTTAAGTTGAAGGCTTCATCAAATAACTGGAATGTACCAATCGTCGACATAACAAAGGCAAATAGGAGAACAGGCTTTAGCTGAGGAAGAGTAATAGAGAAGAACTTCCTTAAAGGCGTCGCTCCATCAATACTTGCAGCTTCATACAAGTCTTTCGGAATAACTTGAAGTCCTGCAAGAATAATAATCATGTTATACCCTGTCCATCTCCAAATGGTGACCATAATAAGTGAGACCTTTGCCCAGAATGGGTCATTTAACCAAGGGATGCGATCGATCCCCATGGATTGCAGGATGAAATTCAAAATTCCAAAGTCTTGATTCAAGATTAATAGAAAGATCACAGCAGCCGCTACAAGGGATGTGACCGTTGGTGTGAAGAATGCGACACGCAGCACACCTTTAAATCGGTGGATCCCACTATGTAGAACATTGGCTAATATCACGGCCAGCATGATCATAATTGGAACTTGGAAAATGAGAATGATAAACGTGTTAAACAATGATTCGTAAAATAAACTATCCTTAAACAATCGAATGTAGTTTTCAAATCCAGAAAATGTGTTTACACCTTCTACATTTGTCGTAAAACTTAAAACAAGAGAATACACAATGGGATAGCCAGTAAAAAGTAAAAAGAGTATAATCGCAGGCGCTATAAATACATAAGGGGCCAGGCCTGCTTTGTTTTTGGTGGATTTTCCTTTAGACGTTTGAGGTGCTTTTGTTTTAGGGGTTACAGTGTTACTCATCGCTTACCTCCCGTCCGGTTGCCGCTTCCAATCGATTTGCCGCCGTTTCAAGCGCTTCATCTATCGGGACATCCTGTAAGATCACTCGTCCAATCGCATCATTAAACGTATTTTGTGCGCGTAGGTAATCATCTGTAAAGTTAACAACAGGCAGGTCTATTGCTTCTTCACCAAACAGAGTAAACACTTCCTGATCGCCAAAAAAGGCATCACCCTCTTTAAATTCTGGTCGATCGATCGCTTCGATTAATGCAGGATACGCTCCGTACGATAAGGCACCATGAACTTGATTATCTACATTAACTGATGCGAATTCACCAAAGAGATACGCTGCTTCCTTGTTTGATGAAACGGAAGTAATCGCAAGGTTTGAGCCACCGTCGTTTGCGGCAGTTAAGCCTCCCTCCTCAAAAGCAGGTAGCTTCATCACTCTCCATAACCCTTCTTGCTCAGGCATTTGATCTTCTATAATTCCTTTTTGCCATGAACCACTAATCACTGTAGCTACAGCATCATTCTTAATAGCTGCATTCACTTCTTCTCCATTTGAAGCGTATAAGAATAAGCCTGCTTCATCCATTTCTTTTAATTTCTCCATTGCATTAAGGGCTGCATATGTATTGGCTGTGATCCGCCCATCTAGATCAAAATAAAACAAGTCTTGTTGTTGAAGCATCGCTCGATAAAATTGGGTATCGCCAGTTAGTTGAATCCCTGTCATCAATGTACCAGTCCGTTCTAACATTTGTTCACCTGCTTCAATGTAATCATCCCAGGTAACAATGTCATTGGCATCGATTCCAGCGTCTTCAAATAAATCTGCTCGGTAAAACACCGCCATGGGTCCCGTGTCTCTCGGGAAAGCCATAACGCCGCCCTCGTCATTAATAAGAGGTGAGATCTTTCCTTCTACGAACTTATCACGGTGCTCATCAAAACCCATATCTGATAGGTTAACGAAGCTCTCTTGAAAATTATCCATATATAAATCAATTCGTTGATTCTCTACCTGAACAAGGTCAGGTAGCTGACTTTCTACTCCTGCTGCTAGACCGGTAGTTAAGCGTTGATACACCTGATCCCCACTTAACTTTAAAATATTTACTTTAATGTCGGGATACAAATCTTCAAATTCTGGCACAAGATCAATTAAATAATCGGCTTCTAAATTCCAAGCCCAAACCGTAATTTCACCAGCTGCCTCCTCTGTTTCAATTGTACTTTCATTTTCGCTACAACCTGCAGTTAGAACTAAGACTACCGCTGCACTTAAAGGCCATTTAAGACGCATAATCTCCCTCCCTTATGATCGTGAAACGAGTTAAAATACTATTTGATAACGCTTCCATTATTAGCATATGCGTTTTCATTCGTCAACGAACAACCCTTTTCGAGGTTCATATTTTAGAAAGAATTAAGTGTAACGAATAGAAAAAAAAGCGAATCCACCAATGGGAAATCGCTTTGATTTAAAATTAAAAATAATGTAACATCATTGCTTCACGTACTTCATTCATCGTTCCTTTAGCAAGTAATTGTGCTCGCTTTGTTCCTGCCTGCACAATCTCTTTTACATCGTTAGGTTTTTGTAAATACATGGCTCTTCGTTCGTGCATTGGTTCAAGCAATGCATGAATATTTGCTGAAATCGTCGCTTTACACTCAACGCAACCTAGCTGACCTTTTTGACACCCTTCATAAATGACATCTGACTCATCTTTTCGAAAAACAGTATGATAAGTATAGATTGGACAAATGTCTGGATGTCCTAGATCAGATTTACGGACTCGGGCAGGATCCGTCCGTGCTTTTTTTATTTGATCATACACTTCTTGCTTGGATGAATCCAAATTAATTGTGTTTCCTTTACTCTTGCTCATCTTACTATCACCATCGAGTCCGATCAATCTTGCACAATCCCCAACAATTGCTTTAGGTTCAGTAAAGACTGGTGCATAAAGCTGATTAAAACGTCTCATGATTTTTCGTGTTTGTTCCATATGCGGGAGTTGATCTTCTCCTACTGGCACAACTGTAGCTTTACAAAATGCTATATCAGCCGTTTGACTAATAGGATAACCTAGAAACCCGTAATATAAGTCTCTGTACCCTTTATCCTTGGCTTCAGCTTTTATGGTTGGGTTATGTTTTAATGATTGAACCGTTACAAACATCGAGAAATAAGCTGTTAGTTCCGCAATTTCTGGTACAAGTGATTGAATAAAAATAGTAGACCGGTTTGGATCAATACCTGCTGATAAATAGTCTAGCGTGACTTGTTCCACGTGTTTTTTTAAGGTTTCAGGATGTTTGTAATGAGTAGTTAGTGCTTGAACATCAGCAAGCATAAATAAGGAGTCATAGGTTCCTTGAAGCTCCACACGGTTCTTTAAACTTCCCACATAATGTCCAAGATGCAGCTTACCAGTGACACGATCTCCTGACAATAAACGTTCCTTCATGATATTGCCTCCTATATTATATTTTATTTGATACACAACCCACCAATCATCATCCAATCGCATCACCTCCTTAAAAACACAAAAAACCCCGCCCTATAAAAGGACGAGGTTCCCGTGGTACCACCTTATTTAATGACAAATAGCCATTCACTACCGTACGGAAAAATCAAATGAGTTCTCGATACGATTCAAATTGATAACGGGTCGAAACACCCGGCTACATCTACTAACTGTTCAACATAGCAACTAAGAAGCCCATTCTACACAAGGAGGAGATTGGTTTACACCAGCCACCAACTCTCTAAACACCTCATCTCATGTATACTTACTCTTCATCAACGTTTGTTATATGGATTATTCGCTTAAATCAACATTATGGTACACTTGCTGAACATCTTCTAGGTCTTCAAGCGCATCGATTAGTTTCTCAAATTGATCTTTTGATTCGTCTGGGATAGCCACATCGTTTTGTGCAAGCATCGTTAACTCAGCTACAGAGAATTCGCTAACTCCTGCGTTTTTAAAGACTTCTTGTACGGCGTGAAATTGTTCTGGTTCTGCATAAACGATCACCGTCTCATCCTCGGCTACGATGTCTTTTACATCAACATCTTCTTCCATCATTAGCTCAAGCACGTCATCCTCGGTTTTACCTTCAACACCGATTACCGATGCGGCGTCAAACATGTAAGCTACAGAACCACTCACACCCATGTTCCCACCGTTTTTACCAAAAGCCGCACGAACATCAGATGCTGTACGATTCACATTGTTTGTTAATGTATCTACAATGATCATTGAACCATTTGGCCCAAACCCTTCATAACGAAGTTCATCATAATTCTCATCTGAACCGCCTTTTGCTTTTTCAATTGCACGATCAATAATTGCTTTTGGTACGTTATATGTTTTCGCACGCTCTAAAACGACCTTTAAGGCTTGGTTTGATTCTGGATCGGGTTCCCCTTGTTTGGCAGCTACATAAATTTCTCGACCAAACTTAGCGTAAATTCGACTTGTATTTGCATCCTTTGAAGCTTTTTTCTCTTTTATATTATTCCATTTGCGTCCCATATTGAACACTCGCTTTCCCTTAAACTCACTTTTAATCATATCCTAATTCTTAGGGTTCTGACAAGGTTTTAACGAGTCATCATAAAGTTCATTGTAAAATGCTGTTTTTCATTGGAATGATCAGGGTATAGTCGGTAGAGAATTGAGTGATGTTTATGAGGAGTGGTCCATAATGAAAAAAGTAGAAATTAAGAAATTCGGCATCGGTAGTGTTCTTAAGAGTACAATCTATTTATATTTCATTCCAATCGTTTTAATTGTTATTGTATTTGCATTTGCCATAATCATTGGTGCACTTCAAGAAGGTGCAGCAGCCTTTATATCGATCCCCATTATGCTATTTATGCTGCTTTTGTATACCGCTTTATATGCGGGTGTCATTGCACTAATGACGCTTATCTACAACTGGCTAGCTGGTAAGTTCGGAGGGTTGGTTGTAACCATTGAAGAAAGAGAAGAATGTTAAAAAGGAACGCTCCAGTGTGTCGGAGCGTTCCTTTCATACATTTAACCCGTAATTCTACCGAGCTTCTTATCGTCCTCAAGCACAAGGTCTGCAGTCAGTTGTCCGGAAAGCGTGACCATTGGTACTCCTCCACCTGGATGCGTTGACCCTCCTACAAAGTACAGGTTTTTAAGAAGCTGACTACGACTTGGAATTTTAAAGCCTCCATTTGTCTTCTTATTGGCTGCAACGCCGTAGATAGAGCCTCCATTCGAGCCATATAGCTGTTGAAGATCATCTGGAGTGAATGTATATTCAAACTCAATATGATCTCGGATGTTTGTAAGTCCGTTGCGCTCGAGCTTAGATAAGACAACTTCTCTATATTCATCTTTAAACGTAGACCAATCATCACCCGGTTTGAGTGGTGGTACATGCGTTAAAATGAAATGGTTTTCCTTACCCTCTGGTGCGTGTGTTGCATCTGATTTAGACGATATCCCAATGTAGATGGTTGGATCATCTGCCGGTCTTTTTTCTTCAAAGATTTGTTTAAACTCGAGCTTTGGATCTTTTGAGAAAAAGAAATTGTGATGAGCAAGCTGCGGATATGTTTGATCCATCCCAAGTAATAGAACCAAACCTGAGACACTCGGTTCAAATGACTGTAGTTTTTTCACTTCTTGTTTCGCTTGATTTGAATCTGGTACAAGGGTTTCATATGCTGGAATGACTTCAAGGTTGGAAATAATCATATCGCCATAGATGACATCTCCATTTTCAATTTGTACACCTTTTGCCACACCATTTGACTCAACCACTTGAGTCACTCGTGTATTTGTTTGCACCCGAACATTAAGCTCTTCAAGAACGTTTTGCATCGCTCGGATAATATTATACATTCCGCCTTCAACATAATGAACACCAAGGCCAAATTGAACGTATGCAAGCTGTGAAAGAACAGCCGGCGCTTGATAAGGCGAAGAGCCAACATACATAACTAGGAAATCAAGAATTTGTTGAAGGTGAGGCTCACGAATGAACTTCTTTGTTGCCTGATTCATACTTTTCATCGGATCCATCGCCAGTAAGTCTTTGAAGCTATGACTTGTACGCAGATCCTTTAGACCAGACAAGCTTCGTTGGTAAAAGCTTTTTGTACACAGCTCATAAATCTGACTACTATAGTGGAGATAATCAAGAAATCCTGACTTATCTTCAGGAGAGATGCGTTCAATCTCTTCTAGCATGTTCGGTAAATCTCCATCTAAGTCGATTGTAACGCCGTCTTCAAAAAATGTACGCCACTGCGGCTCTACTCGTTTGACTGTCAGATAATCAGAAAGATTTTTCCCTGCGCGTGTAAAAAGCTGTTCGAGTGTCCATGGCATCGTTAAAATAGACGGACCTGTGTCAAAAGTGAATCCTGAACCACTTCGGATGTTACATTTTCCACCTAGTCGTTCATTTGCTTCAAATAATCGAACATCATAGCCTTCTGCTGCAAGTGATATAGCTGATGATAATCCACCGATGCCTCCGCCAATTACAATGACTTTTTTCTTCACTCTTCCCTACCCCTTTTTCATTAGTAGATCCAAGGCAAAAGTATCCACCGCTTATTTTTCCAATGAACATACGAACTGCCAAGCACTTGCTCAAGCATCTTTTCTTCAAGCTTGATCCGGTAAAGAATGGACGGAAAAACTAGAACAATGGTTGCTGCTAATCCGATCCATAATGCAAGGTAGAACGAGATACCTATCATACATAGCATTAACCCACTATATAATGGATGACGTATGAATCGATAGGGTCCATGGCCAACAAGCGTTTTGCTAGATGATACGTGGACATGCCTTGTAAATTCTTGCTTTAACACAAGCATTGACCAGTATCTGAGAAAAATACCTGACCCGTAGAGAAATAAACTGATCCAAGTGAGGATTAAAGATGGTAAAGGCACCGCTTGCCCTTCACGTAAACTTATACAAAAGACTATCGTCACGAGGATGGAGAAAAGGATAAAGTAAAAGCTTTTTCGCTCTTGGCGAGGTGATTTATCCTTTGTTCGAGGATTTTTGAAAAGGATAAACTCTAATAACCAAATGACATTCAACAGTAGAAAAATCCATTCGTCCGTCGTCATGGTATTCCTTTCATCATTTAGTTTGACGTTACTCTTTTAAACGTTGCACGTGAGTAAAATTGAACAATAATTGCTACAAGAAGTACGGTTGAAATAATGAGGACTGCTTGATAGGAAGGAATGATGATCGCTCCAATGACGATCAACAAACCACATATGAAAAAAGCTTTTCCAGCAAACCGATTAACAATCGCCCATACTTTATCGTTTTTAAGCGTATATTGGTTTTTGGCTCCAAATACCGTATTACGTTTGAGTTGAGGCATAATATTCCCAAGAATCATCAATAGTAATCCAAGTGCAATGCCAAAAATAAGTTCTGTTTCTAAGGAGATACCCTGCCCTGTTAGAATAATAACCAAGTGACACACAAATAGAATACTCATTAATCCCCCTAGTAAAGCTATCTTCACATGAGAAACCGTTCTTACATTGTTGGTCTGCTTGGTCGTTAGATATGCAAGTCCTTTTGTGAGAATAAAAAGAACAATCATCATCATTGGCATGACAGATAATGCTGTCTCAGTAGGTAAGCTTCCGGTAACGGCTTCACCTGACCAATGAACGGCTAGCTGGTCTGGAAGTCTTGGATACGTAACGATACTTAAAATGACTGCAGATAAAGTTAGTAGAATTCCAATCATGTTCGCTTTCACATTACTCATCTCCCTTAGGTTTAAATTGATAAAACCAGGTAAATACATCCTGTAGCACCGTTGTGTTTAACGTGTGATAAATGAATTGACCCTGCTTATCTGCCGTCACTAAGTTTGCTTGCTTTAAAATCTGCAAGTGATGAGAAATACTTGGTTTACTCATCTTAAAATGATCGGCAATTTGTGTCGCGGTTAAACATCCCTCTCTACTTAATACACTCATAATCTCCCTTCTTGTCTCATCATTTAATGCTTTAAATAAATCATTCACATGTCTATCTCCTCTGATTAGATAATTAAACAACTGTCTAAATATAGTGTATCTTAATTAGATAATTAAACAATCATCTAATTACAGTTTCATCCTTTTTTATATAAAAAGAGACGTCCTTGCATCAGGACGTCCCTCGCTACTATCGATTAAACCATGACCTTACACATATCTTTTGTAAATTCCACTGGATCTTCGAGTGGTAAACCTTCAATAAGAAGAGCTTGGCTAAATAAAAGGTTCGTATAAAGCTTTAGCTTTTCTTGATCTGTTTGTTTAGCGTTTTGCAAAGCCTTGAATACATCGTGATTCGGGTTAATTTCAAGTACTTTTTCTGCTTTTACATGTTGATTATCTGGCATCGCTTGAAGGACTTTTTCCATTTCAATCGTCACTTCACCCTCTGCAGCTAAAATAACTGGGTGTGTTTTTAAGCGTTTGGATAAACGAACATCTTTTACCTTACCTACTAAGATGGATTTCATCTCTTCAAATAGGTCTTTATTGGCATCTTGGGCTTCCTTTGATTCTTCCGTTTCGTCTTCATCAAGCTTTAGATCTGCACTTGAAACGGACTGGAACTCTTTTTCTTGATAGCTTTGTAGCATTTTAATGGCAAACTCATCTACATCCTCAGTAAAGTATAGAATTTCGTAGCCTTTGTCAGCCACTAACTCTGTTTGAGGCAGCTTTGCAATACGCTCTATGGATTCACCTGTAGCGTAGTAAATGACGCTTTGATCTTCTTTCATACGAGACACGTATTCTGAAAGAGAAACTAAGCCTTTTTCAGTTGAAGAGTGGAATAATAACAAGTCTTCCAATACTTTTTTATGAGCACCAAACTCATTATAGACACCAAACTTAAGCTGACGTCCAAATGATTTGTAGAACGTCTCATATGCTTCACGGTTGTTTTTAAGTAGTGATTGAAGCTGGGACTTAATTTTGGATTGAATGTTTTTTGCAATTAGTTTTAATTGACGATCATGCTGTAGCATTTCACGTGAGATATTTAATGACAAATCTTCAGAATCAACCATTCCTTTAACAAAGCTAAAGAAATCTGGTAGAAGATCTGCGCACTTCTCCATAATCAAGACACCATTGGCATAGAGCTCAAGTCCTTTTTCATATTCCTTTGAGTAAAAATCAAATGGTGTACTTTCAGGAATGAATAAGATGGATTGATAACGAACTGCACCATCGACACTAAGATGAATATGCTCAAGTGGTTTATCAAACCCGTATCGCTTGTCCTGATAAAATTGCTCATAGTCTTCTTTTGTGAGCTCGCTTTTATTCTTACGCCAAATTGGCACCATGCTATTAATTACTTGTTCTTCTTGAACCTCTTCGGTTTCTCCCTCATTGCCATTTTCTTTTGGCTTGTAGGTTGTTACGTTCATTTTAATTGGATAGCGTATAAAGTCAGAATACTTTTTAACGATGGACTTTATACGATGTTCTTCTAGAAACTCATCAAAGGATTCATCCTCTGTGTTTTCTTTAATATGTAGGGTAATCTCTGTTCCAGCTACATCCTTCGTTGCTTCTTCAATCGTATAGCCATCACTTCCGTCAGACTGCCATTTGTAAGCTTGGTCTGCGTCTACAGATTTACTAACGACACTTACTTGATCAGCCACCATAAATGCTGCATAGAATCCAACGCCAAACTGCCCGATAATGTCATGACCGTCTTTCATTTCATTTGTCTTTTTAAAACCTAGTGAACCACTTTTAGCGATTGTTCCTAGATTTGTTTCTAGCTCGTCCTTCGTCATACCAATTCCCGTGTCGGTTAACGTCAAAGTGCGAGATTCTTTATCTGCTGAGATATGAATCGCATACCGGTCCTGCTCAAAGGAAATGGCTTCATCTGTTAAGGCGCGATAGTACAACTTATCAATGGCGTCACTTGAATTAGAAATTAATTCACGTAGAAAAATTTCTTTCTGCGTGTAGATCGAATTGATCATCATCTCTAATAGACGTTTGGATTCAGCTTGAAATTGCTTCTTCTCCATCTTTTAAACACATCCTTATTTGAAATGATTTTTCTTTTAGCACTCGACAATAACGAGTGCTAATCTACTATCATTTTACACATTTAACGTGTATCGTCAACCGTTTCAAATCAATAAGTATAAAACTGTTTAACGAGAACAAACTACTATCACCTACGTTAACTGAGAGGAGCGAAAAACATGGATCAGACGATTCATTTTAGTACAGATACAGACTATAACAAAAAAGTTCTCCACACGTTTTTCGCTAACCAATCAGATTTTGGCGAACGACATTTTTATATGATCGAGTTAAATAAAACCTGTTCATTCTATTTTCTAAAGTCTAGAACGAACTTCACAACACTTATGACCTTTATACAAAAGCTCGAAAAAGTAACACCTTCTCTATTCCAGGATCTATCTCAAGATGATGTACTTCTAAAATCCTTAGATACCTATTCCTATCAAACAACGTACAACCTTACAGATTGCATAAAGTTTATTTTTGAAGGTAAATCGATATTAGTTGTTGAAAACTCAGCTGAAGTTTATGTGTTTGATACGGCAAACAATATAAAAAGAAGTGTTCAAGATTCTGCAAGTGAAAAAGTCATTCGTGGACCAAAGCTATCATTTATAGAGAGCATCACTGACAATGTAGGTTTGATTCGTCAGCTTACACGAGATCAAAACATCATCGTAGTAGATCATCAAATTGACGTACAAAACAATGAGAAGCTGGTTCAATATTTATACAACCAAAAGCAAGTAAGTGATGAATTATTAAAAGAAGTTAAGAAACGTTTGTCTTCTATTAAAACGAGTAATTTAGAGGATTCGGGAATGTTAGAGGAGTTGCTTGAGGACAATACATTATCTCCTTTTCCACAAATGCAAAACACTGAGCGACCAGACCGTGTAATTGCAGCAATAAATGAAGGAAGAGTCGCCATGTTTATCGATGGCTCTCCGTTTGCTTTAATTATGCCAACGACCTTTGATTTGCTTCTTCAATCTCCAGATGATTATTATGAACGCTGGCTTGCAGCCAGTTTTGTGCGAGTTCTTAGGTATTTATCTATTTTTATTACATTATTTCTCTCTGCATTTTATATCTCTCTTGTATCGTTTAATCAGGGACTTTTGCCAACAGAACTTGCAATTACTATCGCTGGCACAAGACAAAACATCCCCTTCCCTCCGTTTATTGAGGCAATCATTATGGAGATTACAATTGAGCTATTAAGAGAAGCAGGAATTAGACTTCCAACGCCCTTAGGACAAACAATAGGACTTGTTGGAGGAGTTATTATTGGTCAAGCAGCGGTTGAAGCTAATATAGTGAGTTCTCTTATGGTTATTATTATAGCCATTACGACGATTACTTCCTTCACTGTACCTCAATACAGTTTTGGCCTCTCTTTCAGGATGCTACGATTTGGTGCGATGATTTCAGCTGCGATCTTTGGATTATTTGGAACAGTTTGCTTCTTTATTTGGTTAACAATCCACTTATCTAGTTTAAAAAGCTTCGGAACGCATTACTTCTCTTTACAGTTTTCTATTTCAAGGAAAAAATTCTTAGACTTGTTTTTACGTTTACCTAAAAAGATTAGATCTGCTCAATAAAGGAGGAATAGCCTGTGGAAAAACAAGAGACCGAATCACTAACAACTATTCAATTAACCGTTCTTTTAATCAATTGTATGTTAGGTGTTGGGTTTCTTGTTATTCCCAGGCATCTTACAGCAGTGATCAATTCTCCTGATGGATGGATATCTCTTCTTGTGTCAGGTTTTGTTGTGTTAATAGCCGTGTATCTTTTATTTTATTTTTTTTATAAGCATGAGGTCAAAGATATTATCGAATACAGTGAGCTTGCATTTGGCTCTTTCATTAGTAAAGTAATCTGTATCTTATTAGTTTTATATTTTGCTTCACTGATTGGGTATGAAGCTGTAGCAATGAGTGAAATGGTTCGTTTCTTTTTACTTGAAAAAACACCACAAATGCTTGTTGTTTTTATCATTATCTTTCTTGCTGCATATCTAGCAACCAAGGAATTCTCAACACTTATAAGGGTGTGTGTCTTTTTTCTGCCTTTCTGTATCACTGTAGTGATCTTTATATTCTTTTCTGGATTTGAAGAAGTGAATATAAATAATTTACGACCTGTGCTTCACCATGGATTGACACCGTTATATGAAGGTTTCTTTAATACGACTTTAACGTATTTAGGTCTTGAATCTTTGTTAGTGCTAACAGCATTTACCACAGCTAAAACGAAAAAAGTGCGAGCGGCTACAATCGCCATTGGTAGCACATCTCTTCTTTACTCCATTACATATATCATTGTTGTTGGAGCCTTAAGTTATCAAGAGGTGATGACATTAACTTGGCCAACTATTTCTTTTATCCAAACGTTTAGTATACATGGAATATTTATTGAGCGATTGGACTCGTTATTATTGTCTACGTGGATCCTTCAATTTTTCACACTATGCGCGATAAATATGTTTAACTGCTGCTATGTAGCTAAAAAACGCTTTTCGATTCGGCCATTTTATACGTGTATTGCTGTTGTTATCTTGGCGCTTTTCATAGCGTATATTCCAGAGGACACCTCCCAAATTGTTCTTTTATCAAACATTGTAGATCGAACGGGTTTAGCTTTTTTAATTGGATTACCCTTGGTTTGTTTTTTAACAGTTAGTATTAAAAAGAAGGTGACTTCATGAACAAATTTAGAGGTACATTTACCTTATTGGTCATTGTTACCCTTCTAACAGGCTGTTGGGATAGCAGAAGTATAGAGGATATTTCAATTGTTATAGGGGTAGGCATTGATTTAGAAGAAGATAGCGACAATATTGCACTAGCTCATCAAATCATTGTTCCACCTAGTAATGGTGGAGACAGTTCTCAAGGATCCCCTTTTAAAAACATCTATACATCCGGAAAAACGGTACATAGTGCAATTCGAAATTTAGCTCTACGTGATGACCCTGTTTACAGTGACCATCAGCGAATTTTGCTTATTCGTAAAGAAGTGTTAAGGAAGTATTCTCTAGATGAAGTGATTAATCAATTAGTGAAGGATGACAAAACGCGTAGGAGCTTATATGTGTTTATTACAGATGAATCGATAAAGGACATATTCTCTACTTCTGACACTGATGAAATACCTTCGAATCAGTTATACAGTTTAATCGAAAATCGTTCGCGTTCCACTAAGATCTTACCTGCTGTCTCACTGGGGAAAGTCTCTTCAAATTTACAAAAGAATGCAACTTTCGTTTTACAGGATGTACAGGTCATTAATCAACAGCTTGCTCTCTCAGGAGGTGGAGTGATAGTTGATGGTCAGATTCTGAAACAAGAATTGACGTTGGATGACATTGCCACGTTAAATTGGTTTACTGGAGACATTGAAGGAGGGGTTGTGTCAACTGAAAAGGATGGAATGCCTCTTGCTTTTGAAATTCTAGATAAGGTTAAAGTAAAGATCCAGTCCGAGTATAAAGAGGATCAGATCTTCATATCAGTTCATTCAGAGACCGTTGGAAGAATCTCAGAGGATTGGAATGAGCAAGAGGATTCGTTCACTGAATCTTACAGCAGAAACCGAGAAAAAGCGATTGAAGATGAAATCGAGGATCGCGTCCTTGATTTTATTCATAAGTTACAAACGGAGATAAAAGCTGATGCGACAACTCTTTCAGAATACATGCGTGTGCAGCAGCCAGATTTCTGGGAGAAACATAAAAAGGATTGGAATCGTTATTTCAGTGAGGCGGATATCTCTTTTTCTGTTTCAGTCACTGTTGAGGATTTTGGTACCAAGGGTTCTACTAAAAAAATGAAAAATGAAATGTGATATGATAAAGGCGACATTGCTTGAGGAGTTGATTCCATTTGAATCCATCAGAACGTGAAGCCTTTATCATTGAAAAGTATAAAAAAGAAGAAAAGCTCATGATTCTTTTATATGCACAATGGTGTGTGAATCATGAGCTTGATCCAATTACGATCTATGAAAAAGCATATCCACACCAACCGAAAAATCAACAGCTTTTAGATGCCATTGATCAAACCTTACCTAAGGCCAGTGCGGAACCGGTTCCTCTTTCTTCACTATTAGACGTTCTATCTTGGTTTGAACAAAATGAATTAGCTTATTATGTGTCTGAGGTGGCCAATCACTTAGACTTACGTTAACTCAAAGATAGACGCAAGGCGCTGATATGAAGCCATTCGCTCATGGAATGAATGAACATTCGTTAATACTAAACACTCATTTGTTTGAAACGTGTCAGCTACTGCTTCAAGCTGCTCACGAACGGTCTTAGTATCTCCTATAATTTGTTGTTCTCGTGATTGGGTTAGCATTTCTTTTTCACCGTCATCTAAGGGATACTGTTTAGCATAATCAACTGAAGGTAATCCAACGCTTCCTCTACCCGATGTGCGTTCAATTGACCATATGTGTCCACTTCGTGCTAAGTCTTCTGCTTGTTCATTCGTCTCTGCACAAATAACTGAAACAGCGAGAATCACTTCAGGCTCATCTAAATACTTGGAAGCTTGAAAGTGATCACGATATGTTTTTACAGCGTCCATACTTGATGCTTTGTTCATGAAATGACCAACTGCATAAGGGAGACCCAGGGATCCTGCAAGCTCAGCACTCTTTTTACTAGTCCCAAGTATCCATGGGATTGGCGAAACGTCCGGAACAGGTGCTGCTTGTAAAGTAGAATACATATGGTCCTCATGAAAATCATTAGAGAGGAAATGTAAGAGCTCCTCTACTTTTGCTGGCATTTGATAAATTGCTTCAAGCATGTTACCAGTTAGTGCTACGGAAGCCTCAGCTGAACCGCCTGGGGAACGACTCATTCCAAGGTCCACTCTTCCTGGGTAGAGGGTTGCAAGAAGGTGATAACGTTCGGCAATCGTATACGGTTTATAATTCGGTAATAAAACGGCACCTGATCCGATACGAATCCGGTCCGTCTTAGAACCAATCAAACTAAGTATAAGATCTGGTGCGGGACAGCTTAGCCCTGGTAGGTCGTGATGTTCAGCTACCCAATAACGATGATACCCCCATTTTTCAGCAAATTGTGCGAGCTGAATAGTCTCTTTGATTGTCTCTTGCGGAGATTGACCTCTTGATTGAACAACTTGATCTAAGATACTTAATTTCAAGCTACGTACCTCCTTTCATAGAAAAAGCCATGGTCATCACCATGGCTTTTTTTCTTTATGATAATAGTTCTGCAACAATCTCGTGTGAACGAATACGTGCATCATGATCATACGTGTCAGAAGAAATGATGATTTCATCTACTTTCGTTTCATCGATAAAATCACTTAGATTTTGTTTAATCGTGTCAGGTGATCCTGTCATATAAGAGCTTGCACCACGGTTTCTCTCAAGTGCAGCAATTTCGCCAGGAGAATAATGATCAGCAAGATTTTTCACCGGTGGTTTGAATTGGCCTGGTGTTCCTCGCATTAAATCAAGCATTTGTTGTTTGCGAGAAGTTGAAAGATATTCTGCTTCTTCATCTGTGTCTGCTGCAACTAGACTTACTCCAAGCATGACATGTGGTTTTGACAAGGCTTCTGAAGGTTCAAAGCGGCTGCGATAAAGATCAATCGCCTGATGCATATAATCAGGTGCAAAGTGTGAAGCAAACGAAAATGGCAGTCCTTTCGCTGCGGCGAGTCTTGCACTAAAGCCGCTTGAACCTAGCAACCAAATCGGTACATCTTGTCCCACTCCCGGATAAGCCTTTACTCCTGTTTGAGCCTCCACGCTCATGTAGCCTTGCAGCTCTTCAACTAGCTCTGGGAAGTCATCTCCATTACTAAATAACGTTCGACGCAGGGCACGAGCCGTTAACTGATCACTTCCCGGCGCTCTACCCAGACCTAAATCAATTCGTCCTGGATGAAGTGCATCAAGCGTTCCGAACTGTTCAGCGATCATAAGTGGCGCATGGTTAGGAAGCATAATACCCCCAGAACCAACTCGTATCTGATTCGTCCCTTGTGCAATATGATTAATGATAATGGATGTAGCTGAAGAACCAATACCAGGCATATTGTGATGCTCTGCTAACCAATAACGGTTAAAGCCCCACTCATCTACCTTTTGAGCCAAATCAAGACTTCGTTTAAATGTTTCTGACGCATTTGATCCTTGTGTGATAGGTGCTAAATCAAGCACCGATATCAATGTATCTTTATATCGTTTTGCATGAGGGTGTGTTAAGTTCATTTTGTTCATCTACCTTTCTTGAATCCATGCACCTATTGTAAGGACTCAACAGACCAGGTGTCTACTTTCCTGCTTGCGAGCTTTGAAACCCGTGACGAGATTGCAGATAGGCTTCAATTTCTTCCTCTGAATATGATAATTCAGAAAGCCCTTTGGCAATGGTTTTTGCATACGGCTTTGCTGGTTTATGAAATGCCTCAGTACCCATATCATTGGGATTTGTGAACGTAAGCTTAGGATATCCATCCTCTGTGCCGAGATATACAACTCGACCGTACCATCCATCATCTAACGTTTGCGATCCTTTCTCCATTAACTCATCAAAAGATAAACGAGAGGCATCAGCTGCATTTTCTTGTTCCACGACATCAACAAATTGTTCAAAGGTAATAAGATATTGCCTCGCAATTGTTTTCTCTGAAGGGTCCTCCCTATGTCCGATAAAGGCAACACCACCCGTTCCCCACTTACTTGTATCCTTTGCAAAATAAAGAGGATAAGGTAACTCACAGCCTTTATTATCGACTGGAAGTGTGTGATCACGACACCCTTTTTCGGCTTCGTTTGATCCTTCAGGGATACCACCTTTTATATAACAATGGAAACGTTCCTCCATTAAGTTTGATCCATAACTCACATACCATACTAAATTCATGTTACCGCCTCTTTCTTCTTTAAACTCGTTTCTAGAGATAAAATGTCTCTACATAATCGTTAAAATGCATCTCATATTCCATATTGTTTCATCTTTTCTTAGCCATTAAAATAGTAAAAAAGCCTTGAGGTGATAAATATGAAGGAACTCCGCTACTTTTATGCTGTCATTTTAGTTGGTTTAGTAACAGCTCTCATCATGAGCTTTATTTAAAGTGTAAGCTCAAGCTTCACTGGACAATGATCACTACCGTAAATATGTGAATCAATGTCTGCGTGTTTTACGGTAGATGCAAGTTTATTTGAAACAATAAAGTAATCAATCCGCCATCCAATGTTTCGTTCTCGGACATTAGCCATATAAGACCACCAGGTAAAGGCATCATCCGTTTCAGGATAAAGCATTCGATACGTATCCAGGTATCCTGAATCAAGTAGTTTCGTAAACTTACCTCGCTCCTGGTCCGTAAATCCGGCATTTCCAATATTAGCTCGATCATTTTTTACGTCGTTTCGTTGGTGAGCTACATTTAAATCTCCACATAAAATAACCGGCTTTTGTTCTTCAAGTGTTTGAATATAACGACGGGCTGCCTCTTCCCAAAGCATACGATATCCTAGACGCGTTAAATCACGCTTTGCATTAGGTGTGTACATGGTTATGAGATAAAATCCTTCATATTCTAATGTGATAACTCGTCCCTCTAGATCCTCTATTTCATCTCCAAGACCAAACGTCACACTCATTGGTTCATGTCTAGTAAAAATAGCCGTTCCGGAATATCCTTTTCTCTCTGCACTATTCCAGTACTGCTTGTACCCTTTTAGATCAAGATCAATTTGCTCAGGCTGGCACTTTGTCTCTTGTAAGCAGAAAAAATCCGCATCTTCAATGTTAAAGTAATCTAAGAACCCTTTTTTTACACAGGCACGAATGCCATTTACATTCCACGAAATAAATTTCATTATATCCCCCAATAATCATAAGCTAATCATTTGACCAATTTGACCTATCTTATCATAATAGACGTTACACCTCAGATCCACTATTCTGTATTGATCAAAAAAGATCAAACAAAATACTTGAAAGGTCAAAATAGGTCAGTTATTATGTATGTAGAATCAAAAAATACCCAAGCAGTTCATTTGACGATGAATTGTTCCTGATTTAAAATAAAGGTCAGACTTAGTCAAAGAACTTGACTTTCTTTTTAATCATAAAGGTCAAAGTTAATCAAAGTCTAATTCATTCTTACTTAGGAGGAATGTTTAACATGAAATGTCAACATTGTCAGCAACGCGATGCATCAGTAGATGTGAAACTAATGATTAATAATCAAGCTCGTAACATACAACTTTGTGGTGAATGCTTTCAAATGATGCAGCAACCACTGAATAGTCAAGGCGGATCGTTTGATGATCTTTTTAAACAACACTTTATGAATCAAAATCCCGAAAACGGTCAAGGCACGCGCCAAAAAGTAAAACAAGATAAAGGCGCTGGTGATGGTTTCTTAGATCAATACGGTCGGAACCTGACTGCGATTGCTAAAAATGGAGAGATTGATCCAGTAATTGGTCGAGATGAAGAAGTTGAACGTGTGATACAAGTTCTAAGTCGTAGAACAAAAAACAACCCAGTTTTAATTGGTGAAGCGGGTGTTGGTAAAACAGCAATTGCTGAAGGACTGGCAAGACGAATTGCTGAAGGTTCTGTTCCATTTAAGATTCGTGATAAACAAATCTATAGCCTTGATCTTACCTCTCTTGTAGCAGGTACAAGCTATCGTGGTCAGTTTGAAGAAAACATTCAAAAGCTGATTGCAGAAGTCGAAGAACGTCAAGATGTTATACTCTTTATGGATGAAATTCATATGATGGTTGGTGCTGGTTCTTCAAATGATGGCAGCATGGACGCATCAAATATTTTAAAACCTGCACTTGCTCGCGGTAAATTCCAGTTAATCGGTGCAACAACATTAAAAGAGTTCCGCCAAATTGAAAAGGATGCCGCACTTGAGCGTCGATTCCAACCAGTAAATGTAGCTGAACCGACACTTGAACAGACATTTGAAATCTTAAAAGGTCTACGTCCCATTTATGAAGCGTATCATCATGTGGCCTATTCGGATGAAGTATTACGTGCTAGTGTAACGCTGTCTGATCGCTACATTCAGGATCGCTTCTTACCGGATAAAGCGATCGATCTTCTCGATGAAGTTGGTTCAAAGCTTTCATTAACAGATGAGAATCAAGATAAAGAGCAAATGAAAGAACGCTTAACCAAGATTCGTGAAGACAAACAAAAAGCATCTGAAGTAGAAGATTACGAAAAAGCAGCGAAACTTCGCCAAGAGGAGCTTCTTCTTCAAGAACAAATGCAAAAATCAACAGGTGCAGCTGTTGAAGTGACAGTTGATTTAATTCAAGAAGTCATTGAAAAACGCACAGGCATCCCAGTGAAAAAGCTACAAAAAGCAGAACAGAAAAAAATGAAAGACCTAGCTGCTCGTCTTGCGGGTCAAGTGATTGGTCAAGAAGAAGCTGTTGAAAAAGTAGCAAAAGCGGTAAAAAGAAGCCGTGCTGGCCTAAAAGCAGCTAACCGTCCGATCAGTTTTATGTTTGTTGGTCCAACGGGTGTTGGTAAAACAGAGCTTAGCAAAACGCTTGCTGAAGAGGTATTCGGTAGTCGAGATGCAATGATTCGTTTAGACATGAGTGAGTTCATGGAAAAACACTCTGTTTCTAAATTAATCGGTTCTCCTCCAGGCTATGTTGGTCACGATGATGGAGGCCAATTAACGGAACAAGTTCGTCGCAAGCCTTACAGCATCATCTTATTAGATGAAATTGAAAAGGCACACCCAGATGTACAACACAGCTTCCTGCAAATACTTGAGGATGGTCGTTTAACTGATAGTCAAGGACGTGTGGTTTCATTCCAAGACACCATAATCATTATGACCTCTAACGCAGGAGCAGGAATTCAGAAGGCCTCTGTAGGTTTTAATCATTCCCAAAGTAAAACTCTCGGTATTTTGGAATCATTAAATGATTACTTTAAACCTGAATTCCTTAACCGTTTCGACGGGATCATTGAGTTTAATCAGTTATCTGAGGAGAACTTGGTAGCTATTGTTGATGTGATGCTAGGCGAGCTTCAAGATCGCCTTAACGCACAGGATATTCAAATGACCGTTTCAGATGAAGCAAAACGTAAGCTATCTGAGCTTGGGTATCACCCTGCATTTGGTGCACGTCCACTTCGTCGTGTGATCCAAGAAACAATTGAAGATGAAATCACTGAATTAATTATTGACGAAGAAGTTGTCTCAGCTGTTGAAGTAACAGTTCAAGATAACGAGCTTGTTGTTCAAAAAGCATAAAATTGGATTAAATCATAAAAAGAGTACATTCCTTCGCTGGAATGTACTCTTTTTTGCATAATGATCATTAGAGTAGTGATTGTGCTCCGTCTACATATAACTCCATCCCTGAAACATGATTGGAATGATCCGAGCATAAAAACCCAACAACATTTGCAACCTGTTGAGGTTTACCACGTTCTCCTAAAGGAATTTCACCTTTTGGATATTCCACAGGAATGCGAATCTCATCAACTTCTTTTTGAATATGAGTGTTATCTCCAATGTTCGTATCGATGGCTCCAGGACAGATTGCGTTTACTCGAATGTTAAATGGTCCAAGTTCAACGGCAGCCATCTTCATAAAAGCAACCTGACCTGCTTTTGAAGCACTATATGCACTCATTCCCGCTCCTGAGAACTTTCGATTGCCGTTAATTGAGCTTGTTATGACGATGCTTCCCCCACCCGCCTCTTTTAAATAAGGAATCGCATGTTTAGTCGTTAGAAACGTACTTCGAAGATTTGTTGCTTGTGTGGTATCCCAATCATCAGCTTTCATATGCTCGATTGCTTGAAACACTCCATTTATTCCTGCATTTGCAACTACCGCCTGTAATGGTCCCTTCAAAGTTGATACCACTTTCTCGAAAGCTTTTTTTATATCTTCTTCCTTTTGCACATCGACCTCTACAAACATGGCTTCAGCACCTTGGGACTTCATTTCCTTTACAGTTTCAGCCGCCGAATCTTCATCTACTTCAAGAACGGCTACCGAATAGCCTTGTTTAGCTAGTTGAATGGCAGATTGTTTTCCGATACCTGAACCCCCACCCGTTACAACAGCTATAGGCTTAATATGTTTATCCATATCATTTTCCTCCTATCAATCTATTAAATGATGTATGTATTACGTACCCAGATCTGCTTTTCTCGTAAACATCTTGCATTTTCATAGCGTTTTTCATAGAATTTATATGGCATTCTATTCTTATTCCAATTTTTTTTCGTTTTTAAACGATAAATTTCAAATTGTAATCTAATTGTAATGTTCTTAAAACCTCACTGTTATTTAAATGAGTTAAATTAATAATTGTTAAAGAAAAACTAAATAAACACGTACATATTCGTTTAATTATAATCTTTCGGAGGTATATTATATGTTTAAAACTAATTCAAATGTTAAAGGTCTTGTTATTAAAACTAGTTTCGTAGTAGGTCTTGCTTCTGCTGCTACTCTAGCAGCTAACTCAAATGCTTATGCAAATGTAGACATGAGCAAAGTCGTTGAAGAAAACAGAGCTGCAGAGGTTCAACAAGCAGAACAAACTCAAGCTGCTACAGAAAATGCGGTAGCTCAAGAAGAAACGCAAGTAGTTTCAACTTCTACTTTACGTCAAGGACAAACTGGACAAGCTGTTAAAGATCTTCAATCTAAACTTGTTAACCACGGCTATAACACAAACGGAGTAGACGGAGTTTTCGGAGCTGGCACTGAAGCGGCAGTACGTTCTTTCCAAGCGGATAAAGGTCTTGCTGTTGACGGACTTGCTGGTCGTCAAACAATCTCTGCTCTAGGTGGCGAAATAGCAGCTGCTTCTACTCCTGCAAGCTCAAACACTGCACAAGCTTCATCATCTAATGAGAGCGCATCTGAAACTGCAACTGCTAGTGCATCAGAATCTGCTTCTGCTACAGAGTCAGTATCTGAAGAAACGACTGTAAGTGCTCAAACTCAAGTAGCTGGAACTCAAGTTTCTGCAAGCTATGGCTCTGTTATTGCAGCAGCTGAAGCTCAAATTGGCGCACCGTACAAATGGGGTGGCACAACTCCAGCCGGATTTGACTGCAGTGGTTTCATTAACTACGCATTTAAGCAAGAAGGAATCAGCCTTCCTCGTACAGCACAAGGAATCTATGATTCTTCTGCTAAGAAGTCTAAATCAGACCTACAAGCTGGTGATCTAGTATTCTTCACTGGTACGTATAGCGGAGCACCTACTGTATCTCACGCTGGAATCTATGTTGGCGGCGGACAATTTGTTCATGCAAGCAGCAGCGGCGTTCAAAAAAGCAGCCTTAATGCTGGATACTGGAGCAACCACTACTACGGTGCAGGTTCAGTAAACTAATTAAATAAAAATATAAATAAAAAGCTAGAAGAGGTCAACTCTTCTAGCTTTTTTTATGATCCCATTTTCACGATGGTACGTCCTCTTACCTTTCCTTCTAAGATATCCTTAAATACTTGATCAAGATCTTCAAGTTTCACTTCAATGACTAACTCATCCTCAAGGCATGTTGGCTTTAAGTCAGTCGCTAGTCGTTGCCAAACGTTTGTACGAATATCCATTGGACAACGGACCGAATCAATTCCTAACCAATTGATCCCTCTGCTGATAAACGGAAAAACTTGAGTTGAGACATCCACGCCCCCTGCTAGTCCACTTGTTGCGACAGAAGCCCCGTACGATAAAGTAGAGAGGATATATTGTGTAGTCTTGCCTCCCACTGGGTCGATGGCTCCTGCCCATTTTGACCGACGCGTTGACTTCTGATCATGATCTACCAAGTCATCTCTGTTTAGGACTTCTTTAGCACCTAGCTTCTTTAGATATTCTACTTCATTCCCTTTACCAGTGCTTGCAGATACATCGTAGCCTAAGTTGGCTAACATAATGACTGCTAAGCTTCCTACTCCACCACTTGCGCCAGCTACTAAAACGGGTCCCTGTTTCGGATTAAGTCCATTTTTCTCAAGCTGTCCAACTGATAAAGCGGCTGTAAATCCAGCCGTACCAAGAATCATTGACTCGCGTAAGGTTAGTCCTTCAGGTTTAGGAACAACCCATTCAGCTGGAACTTTCGCATATTCACTAAATCCCCCATGATGACCTGTACCTAAGCGGTAGCTTGTTACGATTACCTCATCACCCTCGTTAAATGAATGATCCCCAGACTCTACGACTACACCAGCTAAATCAATGCCAGGAATCAAAGGAGTAAACTCTGCAATTCTTCCTGTGCTGCCAACCATACCATCCTTATAGTTAACACTTGAATATGAAACCTTTATGAGCACATCTCCATCTAGCTGATCAGTTGACCATTCTTCAACCCCTGTTTGTACAGGTTCTGTTGATTGTAATACAAATGCTTTAAATGTTGCCATATTATATCCCGCTCCTTACGTTTAAACTAGTATTTACTATTACCTGCTTTTCGTTCTGTAAAACATTTGAGTTTACATAATCATATTATAAATAACTTGCAGACAACTTACTCTATTCTAGCTTGAATTAATGAAAAAAGGGTAATGATAGGTATTATAACCTTATTATTAATAAAGGGGTGCCAATCATGTACAATCGTGCCATATTACTATACAACATTAAAGCAGGACAAGACGAAATAACCGTCCAATTAGCAGATGTTACAGAGCAACTAGCCCCGCATGTTCATGAGTTTACATTTATTCAAACACTTAAAAAAGGTGAAGCGGAAGACGTTTGCGCAAAAATGGGAGCAGATGTAGATCTAGTACTTATATTTGGTGGAGATGGAACGGTTCATGAATGTATAAATGGACTAATGAAGGTAAATGAAGAGAAACGTCCTAAGGTCGCTATTCTTCCTGGTGGAACATGTAATGATTTTGCCCGGTCCTTACATATTCGCACGGTAAAAGAAGCGATCTCAGCTATCTTGGCAAATAACAGCAAAAAGCTTGATATGGGTCAGGTCAATGACCGATATTTCTCTAATTTTGTAGGAGTTGGCTTAATTACTGAAGCCTCACAAGCGAAAGAAGGACACCTTAAAGAAAAATGGGGTAAATTAGGCTACATAATGAGTGCAGTACAGTCCTTAAAGGATCCATCGTCTTTCAAATATTCCCTAGAAACAGATTCTGAGCAACTAGAAGGCGAAGCGGTGATGATCTTGGCAATGAATGGTCATTATCTCGGTACGGCCGGATTATTTGTTCAAGACAATGTAATGGATGATGGTAAGCTTGATTTATATATTCTAAAAGAAGCGGGCTTTTCTTTGTTAAAGAATGTATACAATAAATCAAGATCCGATACTGCGAAGGAATGGCTGTCACAGGCAGAAGACATTGAGGTGTACCGAACCAATTCATTAAAGCTAAGAACAGATCACTCGCAACTAGCCGATTCAGATGGCGAGTTATACCTCGAGACCCCGCTTGATGTCGAAGTTCATCAGAAAGCTATTGAATGGATCTACTTAGCAGAGGAATAGAAAAACCCTAGGAGAAAGATTTCTCCTAGGGTTTTTCCTTATCTAGAGACGTACTTGTTATTGGATATCCAAAAACGATATGGATAGTCTTTAGCGGGACCACTATTATCAATACCGATTCGGGGGCCAACCTGGATATCGGTTGGCGCAGGACCATCTACAATATAGATGGGTGACTCTGTAATGCTACGGCCATATGCAGCCATCGTAATCCCCATTGCTTTTGTTAGCTTACCTGGACCATTCGTTAAAAGAACACCTTCTTTACCTCTTCTTGTTTTCATGAGCTCTACGCCCTCTACAGGTTCAACTGCACGAATAAGGACAGCTTCAGGTATATCTATATCATTTGAAACAATGTTAAACAAACAATGAGTATGCATCACATATGTATATATGATGCCTGCTGGTCCAAACATTACCTCCGTGCGTTTCGTCCGCCTTCCATTAAAGCTGTGTGCAGCTTGATCAATTGCACCTAGATAGGCTTCTGTCTCTACAATTCGACCAATGGTCCTTCCTTCAGGACTCTCATGCACTAAAAGCTTTCCAAGTAAACTTTTTGATAATGAAAGTGTAGATTGCTCATAAAACGATCTTGGTAGCACTTGCGACATATCTTAATCCACCTTATGAATCCAATTCCATAGCCATAGTATACCCTCATACTAGGACTATCAACCGTTATTCGTATTCCGCACCTGTTTCTTTCATTAATCGATCTAACTCAATATTAAACTCATCTTCCAATTGATCATATTCATCAAATAAGTCATCGGCTTCTGCTAGCAGATCTTCGTCTTGGCGATAATGGCCTTCTACCTCTTTTTCACCAGCTTCATAGAATACATCATTTGCTTCAAGGTAAAAGGAGTGAAGTTCTTGTACATCCTCGGTTTCAGGGCTAAGCGCTTGTAGCTCATCGTAATATTCATCAAGCTCTGGCTTTAAATCAGTTTCATATACCTCATAAAATTCTTCATCTGATAAGGCCTCTGTTTCGTTGTAGAACTCTTCCCACGCTTCATCAATATCCGTTTGAATGGGTAAGATATGATCGTTGTAATACACTTCAAGGTCATCGCCTACTTTGTTGTTGCTATTACAGCCTGTAAGAATAAGTGCGACACCTATTGAAACGATGGTTCCATGCATACTCCATTTCTTCATCTTCTGAGTCTCCTATTCTATTGTTTTCTACGTTATTCTTTAAAAAGTCTACCACGTTTCAACAATTCTTTGCAAAGATATCCACGTATTCAAAAAAAGAGGGAAGCTCTTAAGCCTCCCTCTCTTCGATTTAAATACTGAATTCTTCAGGTGAAAATACATGCACCTGATTTGGTCTGCTGTACACCAAATCCCCTACTTTTAGTCCCAGTGGGGTAAATTCATTTTTAGGTAGCTCAATATCGATGAGTTCTCCTTCATTCACTTTCTCCGCTTCAATAAAGACAATCGGCCCCACAGGTTGAATATGCGAAATCTTAATTGGAAAAGCTCCTTCAACATGGGTCTGGTGAAGCTGCATCTGGTGTGGCCGTATGTATCCAACCACCTCTTTGTTTTCATGCTTGGGACTACCAGATGTTCTGAGTGTAATGGTACCCGATGTTAAGTTGCCTTCTTGAACACGTCCTTTAAATAAGTTTACATTCCCTAAAAAGTCAAAGACAAAAGGCGAATTAGGATGTTCATACACTTCGTCTGGTGTACCAATTTGCTCAATTCGTCCTTTATTCATAACAACGATGCGATCAGCCACATCCATGGCTTCCTCCTGATCATGTGTCACAAAGATACTCGTCACATCAAACTGATTGTGCAAATTCCGAAGCCAGCGTCTTAGCTCTTTACGAACCTTTGCATCAAGTGCTCCAAACGGCTCATCCAATAAAAGAACTTCTGGTTGAACGGCTAAAGCACGAGCTAAAGCCACTCTTTGTCGTTGTCCACCTGACAGCTGTGATGGATACCGTTTTTGTAAGCCATCTAGTTTTACAAGATTTAAGAGCTCATCTACTTTCGCATTCATGTCTTTTTTAGATGGACGAACGCGGCGAGGGCGCACTCGAAGTCCATATGAAATGTTATCTGCAACAGTCATATGTGAGAATAACGCATAATGTTGAAAAACAAAGCCAACATGCCTTGAAACAGCATCGACATCCGTCATATCTTGTTCATTAAAAAAAATAGATCCTTCCGATGCACTTTCTAAGCCTGCAATGATACGTAATAAAGAGGTTTTACCAGAGCCCGACGGTCCAAGTAATGCAATCAGTTCCCCTTTTTTGATCGATAAGCGGATTTGTTCAAGGGCTTTAAAATCTCCAAAGTACTTTGAGACATTATTAATTTCAATTGACATACATAACACTCCTTACAATTGTGGACTCTTCTTCTCTACTATGTTCTTAATAACCAGTGTAATGATTGCCAGAATCGACATGAGTGAAGCGACAGCAAAAGCAGCTGTAAACATATATTCGTTATATAAAATTTCAACGTGAAGTGGCATCGTATTTGTTAACCCGCGGATTTTTCCAGAGACTACGGAAACAGCTCCAAACTCTCCAATTACTCGTGCATTACACAAGATGACCCCATATAATAGTCCCCATTTTATATTTGGTAAGGTTACATGCCAGAATGTACGCCATCCATTTGCCCCAAGAGAAAGTGAAGCTTCTTCTTCAGCAGTACCTTGAGCTTGCATGAGAGGAATTAATTGTCTAGCCACAAATGGAACGGTTACGAACATACTTGCAAGTACAATACCCGGCACCGCAAAGATAATTTGTATGTTGTTGGCTAAAAGCCATTCACCGAGTAACCCGTGAACACCAAATAATAAAACAAATACAAGACCAGCAATAACTGGTGATACGGCAAAGGGCAAGTCAATTAATGTAATCAAAAAGCTTCTACCCTTAAATTGAAACTTTGATAAGGCCCAAGCGGCAGTTACTCCAAAAATCGTGTTAAGTGGGACGACAATCGCCACCGTAAGTAGAGTTAATTTAATAGCTGAGAGTGCTGCAGGATCAGTTATTGACTGAACGTAGACAGACCATCCACCGGCAAATGCTCGAACAAAAATCGCTGTTAACGGTAGAATTAAGACAAGTGAGAGAAATAACAAAGCGATGGATAGAAGTACCCATTTCACCCATGTCTTTTTTTTCTTAGGTTTTGAGTATACAGATTTATGATTAATCGGGGTCTCAGTATTCAACTTGTACCTCCTTTATGTATGACGTTTGGATGCCCACCATTGTATAAGATTCATTAAAAACAATAGTAAAAACGAGAATAACAGCATCACAGAAGCAATGGCGGTAGCTCCTTCATAGTTAAATTGTTCAAGCTGATTCATGATGAGTAATGGAGTAATCTCCGTCTTCATTGGCATATTTCCTGAAATGAACACGACAGAACCATACTCACCTAGTGCTCTTGCAAACGCTAAAGACATACCAGATAACAAAGCTGGAAACAAAACAGGCATGATTACTTTTGTAAAAGTGTGGAAACCGTTTGCTCCAAGCGATGATGAAGCCTCCTCTAGTTCTTTGTTAAGATCTTTTAATACAGGCTCAACCATGCGTACGACAAATGGAAGTCCAATAAAGATTAATGCGGTCATTACACCAAGTGGAGTAAAGGCAATTTTAATCCCTAATAGATCAAAATATTTACCTACCCAGCCATCTGATGTGTAAATCGTAGTTAATGCAATCCCTGCGACAGCAGTCGGTAGTGCAAAAGGAAGATCAATGATCCCATCGATGATCTTTTTTCCTGGAAAGGAGTAGCGTACTAAAATCCATGCCAGCAGTAATCCAAATACACCATTGATGAGAGCTGCAGCGAGTGCAGCTCCTATACTTAGCTTATACGATGCAACCACTCGTGGAGAGGTAACGGTATTCCAATAATCGGAGAAACTCATATTTGACGTTTGGATAAAAATCATTGAGATGGGAATTAAAACGATTAATCCTAGATACATTAATGTCATACCTAGCGTTAGTGAAAACCCAGGGATGATACTTTCTTCTTTAAAGCGTAATGTTCTCATACGATCCTCCCTTAGTAATCTTATTGCTCGTAGATTTGATCAAAAACTCCTCCATCACTGAAATGCTTCTCCTGAGCTTCTTGCCAGCCTCCAAATGTATCATCAATCGTAACGAGTTGAATTTCTGGGAAGTACTCACTAAATTCGTTTAAGATCTCTTCATTTCTTGGACGATAATAATGTTCTGCTGCTAGGCGCTGACCTTCATCTGTATACAGATATTCAAGATAGGCCTCTGCCACTTCGCGCGTTCCTTTTTTATCAACGTTTTCATCAACAACAGCAACAGGCGGTTCTGTCAGGATGCTAATGGAAGGTGCGACGATATCAAATTCGTTCTCACCCAGTTCTTCAGTAGAGAGAATGGCTTCATTTTCCCACGCAAGTAAAACGTCTCCAATTCCTCGTTCAACAAACGAAGTTGTAGCGCCTCGTGCACCAGAATCTAAAACAGAAACGTTTTGATATAGATCAGAGATGTACTGTTTAGCCGCATCTTCAGAACCAAATTCTTCTTCTGCCCAGGCCCAACCAGCAAGGTAGTTCCACCTGGCTCCTCCAGATGTTTTAGGGTTTGGTGTAACAACCTCTACATCATCTCGAATTAAATCATCCCAATCCTGAATGTTTTTAGGGTTGCCTTCACGAACTAAAAAAGTAATCGTAGATGTATAAGGTGTCGAATTATCTGGCAATCTCGATTGCCAATCTTCTGGAATTAGATCACGAGAGTCGTGTAAGACATCGATGTCATAAGCAAGCGCTAATGTAACCACATCTGCCTGTAAACCATCGATAACCGACCTTGCCTGGCTACCTGAACCACCATGAGATTGGTTAAATGTAATCGTTTGACCAGTTTCTCCTTTCCAATGTTCAGCAAATGCTTTATTGAAATCCTCATATAATTCTCGTGTCGGATCATATGAAACGTTTAGAAGATCAATTGTATCTCCATCGCCCGCTGCTTGATCACTTGAACCACATGCACTTAAAGCAATGAGTAAAGCTGGAATGGAGGTAAATTTGACAAATGATCGTGTTCTGTTTGGTTTGATTTTCAATGGGTTCCTCTCCTTTTTACACTCTTTTTATATACATTTAAGTATAGTGGTTTAGTTGGCTTTAAGAACAAAAAAAGAAGCCCTCCACTAATAAACGGTATTAGCAAAGGCCTTCGGTTGTCCGATCAGCAACTATTTTATTGTACTCATATCTTATCCATGCTTTTCCGATGTGTCAAGTATATTTTAAAACATATGCTTTAACTCCGATTAACTTGTAAAGTATCGTACATCCGTTCGATCGAACAACGGAATTGCTTCTGCTAGATAAAATGTAAGGAGAGGTGCTAACAGAATAACAACAAAAAAGAGAAAGTCCCACGAGCGAACATTTGTTTCATAATAGAATGTTCTTTCAGTTGCTTGAGTAAAACGCTTTGCCTCCATTGCAACGGCTATTCGTTGGGCACGCCTGATACTCTGGGCCAGGAGTGGGATTGAGAAAAATTGGAGCTTTTTATAAAATCCCTTCAGTCCTTTTTCTGGTACAGCTTGTCTAATGATCAATGCATATCGGAGTGTTTGAAATTCCTCAAACATAATTGGAATCATCCGTATGGATGCTAGAAAACTATAAGCATACTTTGAAGGGATTCTTAGCTGCTGCATCATAGAATAAAACAATAATACGGGTTTTGTTGTTAATGCAAAAATCATTCCGAGTATGGCAAAAGCAAGCGCTCGAAAGCCTAGATGAATGCCTCGATAAAAGCTTTCCTCACTTATTTGGATAAGCCCCCATGTATACCAAATCGTATCTCCTCTCCCAAAAAAGATCATCGAGCTAGCTGAGGAGATAAACACTAAAATAAAAGGTAGTGAGTAAAGTAGCAGATAGCGCAATGGGTGACCTGAGAACACATATAAAATAACACTAAGTACAATGGTTAAATACACTAGATGCGAAGGATTATGAATAAAGATCATATAGAAAAACAGAAAAATAGAAAGAACTAATTTTATGCTCGGATTTACTCGTGTTAACCACGTCTCATGAACATTGTATAAAGAATTCATCTGCTCTCCACTCTCTTCACCCTGTTTTCTAATGGTTCTGTTTCAAACACTTCACCGTCTTTGACGTTCCAGACGCGGGTTGCAAACGAGTGAACGATTTCTTCATCGTGTGTCACCATCATGATGGTTACCCCTTGATTTTTTAAAGATTCCATCATTTCAAGCAGAGCAAAGGTATTTTTTGCATCCTGCCCGAAAGTAGGTTCGTCGAGCAGTAAGACCTTTTGCTGACCAACTAGTGCTGTAGCAACACTTAATCTTCGTTTTTGTCCCACAGATAGTTGATAAGGGTGCTGCTGCTTATGTTGAGTAAGCATAAATGCAGATAATGTTTGTTCTACTGTCTTTTCTATTTCAACCGAAGAACGTCCCTCTTGCCTTAAGGTAAAAGCAATCTCTTCACTAACGTGGTTTGTAATAAATTGATATTCAGGATTTTGGAAGACAAATCCAAGAAGATGACTAATTCGATCCTTTTTCTTAATTAGAGCTTGGTTCACCTTATAACTTCCGCGTGTGCGTAGAACATTCATTAATCCTAGAAGTAGTGTGCTTTTACCCGCTCCATTTTTACCAGTAATACAAATCCATTCTCCAGGATAAACACGTAACGACGGAACAGTTAATTTTATCTCTTTCCGCCTTACTACTTGAAAATCCTCTAACTCAATAATAGGATGTTGATTTTGATTAATCCATTCTGGCAACCATTCACGCTCTGAAACATATTCCTCCCAAACGCCTGGATACCAAATGCCATAGTTACGTAGGGTTTGTTTATAAGTTCTAAATATATCATCTGTCTGACCATCTGCAATCACTTGACCCGAATCATCTAGAACAATCACTCTCTCTACAAAATCAAGAATATGATCAATCTTATGTTCAACGATAATAACAGTTT
This sequence comes from Alkalihalobacillus sp. FSL W8-0930, assembly GCA_037965595.1. Lineage (NCBI taxonomy): Bacteria > Bacillati > Bacillota > Bacilli > Caryophanales > Bacillaceae > Alkalihalobacillus > Alkalihalobacillus sp. FSL W8-0930. The sequence continues at coordinate 1,903,203 of CP150183.1, forward strand.
GATCTTTCGTAACGGATTGAATGAGGTTCCACATATGTTCAGTACCTTTTGGATCAAGCATGGCTGTTGGCTCGTCAAAAAAGAACGTAGATGGCTCGAGAGCGAGTACTGACGCGATGGCTAGCCTTTGCTTCATTCCTTGAGACAACTGAGAAATTGGAGTATGAAGTTCGTCAAGCTCTAATCCCACCAATTCAAGAACGCTTTTAATTTGTTGATCCATCTTTTCTCTTGGTACACCTAAGTTTTCTAATACAAACGCAATCTCCTCATCTACGTAAGGCATACAAAATTGACTATCAGGGTCTTGAAAGACATAGCCCCATGATTTTGGATGAGTGAGTTTATCATATTTGAGTGGAAGATTAATAGCGGATGGTACTAATCCTGTTAATACTTGAAGCAAGGTTGATTTTCCACTTCCGCTTGGTCCGAGGATGAGAACCTTCTCCCCTTCAGATATTTTAATACTCAGATCTTTGAATAAAAGCTTCCCGCTCCCAGGAAAGGTGAGCCTTAGTTTATCTACAGTTGCTGCCATCTTTAAAATATCTCTCCTTTCTTTACGAATCTAATGTGTCAAAATCTTTTTTAGAAGAAGGTCTTAATAAATCCGTCACACCTGTTTTCTCAAGAGCTCGAACGAGATAGTAAGCAAATACGCCTGCAATTAGAATACCGCTAATGGTTCGTAAAATAATGACTAATGTGACATTCCAACCAACTAGATCAGCCATATAACCACGGTTCCAGTCCATGACAAACGATCCGCCTGCGGATGCTGCGCCAGCAAGTGACGTAGTAAGAACGGAGTAGCTTTTGTACATGAACAAAGCAAAAACAAGTTCGGCGCCAAGCCCCTGCATGACTCCATAAATTAGTACCTCTAAGCCGTATTGTGATCCAACAATAAATTCACCAGAGGCCGCTGCTGTTTCAGCAACAAGTGCCACACCAGGCTTTCTAATAATCAAAAAAGCTACAGTAGCCGCGATAAACCACATGCCATACATCAATTCATTTACTTGAAGTGGGAATAGTTTCAAACTGTCATTTACTGGTCCCCATAATCGGTACACGATTCCAAAAACAACGGCAATAATGACTGTGACCAAAATATCTGTTAAGGTTAAGCGCTTTTTCATCCGTTTCCTCCAGTCCTCTATTCCCCTAGTTAGCCGAAAAAAAGAAGCCACTCCATGAATGGAGTGGCTTCTTCATTACATATATACACTTGTCCTAGAAAACAAGTCATCATAGTAAAAAGAGTCGACTCCACTTTCCTACGCTAGTATTATCTAGATCAGGTCAAGGGTCAAGGCAAAGTCGCCTCTCTCAGCTTACGCGCCCCTAGTGGAAATAAAAGTTTATAATGTTGTACATGTACATTTAACCATATTAAGATGATGTCGACAATCTTTTTTTAAGAATGCTTTTCTAAGACGGTTTCTACTTCTAAAAGTGATGTGATTTCATATGTTGGTTCAACATCAGCTGTCGTTTGATCTTTGCGATTTACCCAAATTGAAGAAATGCCAGCTCGTTGCGCTCCAAGAATATCAGTCATTAAGTTGTCTCCAACCATAATCACTTCTTCTTTCTCCAGCTCCATTAAAGATAAGGCATGCTCAAAAATACCTTTATCAGGCTTCCCCTTACCATAAGCTCCAGAAATAACAATATGGTCAAAATAAGGAACTAACTCGGGAGTAAGTTCTAGTTTAATATTTTGCAGATCAGGAGAGCCGTTCGTTAACAAAAGAAGTTTATAGTCTTCTTTTAGACGATCCAATACTTTAAAGGTTTCTTCATAAACAATTGGATTTTTTCGGCGTTCTAGCGGAAATTTCTCAGAAAGCTCTTTTGCAAGCTCTCTATTTTCCACTCCACACTTTTTTAGGCCGAGATCCCAAGAAGCTAATCTATACCCAGGAGCAAGCTCCTTTAACTTCTGAAATTCTTCTTCCCGATCCTGGAAATTCGCCCATAGTCCTTCAAATGGGTTAATCCCAATCATTTGTGTAAAAGGAAACGTTTCATACGATGCATATAATTGCCTAGCTTCTTCTCTCACGGCATGCTCAAGCTCTTCTGCTTTAATACGTTCATCTTGTTCAGCTGCATAATCACATGTTGCATCAAATGCTTTCTGAACACTTTGTTGATCCCATAAAAGGGTATCGTCTAAGTCAAAAAAAACAGCTTTTATCATCAATGATTCCCTTTCTTTAAACCAATTTTAATACATTCTGTACAATTATTTTACTTCGTAAGTCCAATTAAACGGGTCTTCTATTCTACCTTTTTGTATGCCTGTTAACGTTTCATAGAGTCTCGCAGCCAAAGGACCTGTTTCGCGATTATTAATGAGCGACTGCTCACCTTTCCAGCTAAGCTCTCCAATAGGTGAAATGACGGCTGCCGTTCCCGTTCCAAAAGCTTCTTCTAAGCGATTTTCCTTGATTGCATGTAATACTTCGTCAATCGAAATTTTCCGTTCTGAAACAGGTAAATCCCAGCTTTTCAGAAGTTCGATAATCGATTTACGTGTAATTCCTTCAAGGATACTACCACTTAGTGCAGGTGTTACAACTTCTCCATCAATTTTAAAGAAAACATTCATACTTCCTACTTCTTCAATATACTTTTTCTCGGAACTATCAAGCCAAAGTACTTGAGCTTGGCCATGTGCAGTCGCTTTATCCTGAGCTTTATAGGCAGCAGAATAGTTTCCAGCTGTTTTAGCCATTCCGGTGCCACCGAGTGCGGCTCTTGTATATTCATCTTCTACGTAAATACCTACAGGTGCTATACCTTCTTTATAATAGGAGCCTACTGGCGAAAGAATAATCATAAATTTATAAGACGAGGACGGTGCCACACTTAAATTAGGTTCTGTTGCTATAATAAATGGGCGAATATACAATGAGGTACCTTCATATGTAGGAATCCAATCCTTGTCTAGCTTTACCAGTTCATTCAAATACTCTAAAACAATGTCTGTATCAATATCCGGAATACTTAAGCGGTCACTGGATAAGTTAAGTCGCTTAAAATTTTGTTCGGGTCTAAATAATAACACTCTGTCATCATCTGTACGATATGCTTTGAGACCTTCAAATACAGTTTGTCCATAATGATAAATCATTGCTGCTGGATCGAGTGTTAGAGGTTGATAAGGTATAATTCGTGGACTATGCCAGCCATTTTCATTTGTATAATCCATGATGAACATATGATCAGTAAACGTTTTACCGAACTCAAGGGTCTCAGGATCTGGCTTTGTTTTATGGTGTGTTGCGGTCATAATTTCTAAAGTTTGATCAGACATATTAAGAAACTCCCCTTTTTATCCCACGATAGTAACATTGTAACGTACCTATTATAACATGATTAAGCAAATTTTGAATGAGCCTTATCCCTTAGTCTGTTTCATATAATTTCCAAGTTCAACAAACATGGCACCCATTCGTTCAATTTCAGGAGCAATTACTCTTTTGACTCCTTGACTATGAAGCTCTTCAGTTGTTACTTTCCCAACTGATACTGCTAGTACATTCTCTTCAAACAATGTTAAAAGGCTTTCTTTTTTATCATATTTGTTAGCAACTGTGAACAATTCTCTCGCCTGGATTGCTGTTGTAAAGGCTATGGCATTGTATCTTTCGTTTAAAAGTTCGTCTAATAGGACAAGAACATCACCTTCATTAACAGAGATATGCTGATAAGGTAAAATCTCTTTTATGCTTGCCCCTTTTTCTTCAAGAAACGAATGAAGAACCGGCGCATTCATCCCGTGAAGTTGAACCATAACCAGCTTACCCTCTAAAGAAACGTTTTCCATTACTTTTATTAGTCCCAAGGTTGTTCCATCTTCGTCTCGCAAATCAGGAGTAAAACCATATTTTTTTAGAACAGCATGAGTTTTATATCCTCTTGCTGCAATCGTTGATTGGTTTAATGCATCAAAAAGCTCGGTATCAAACTTCCCCTTTTCAGCCAGTCTAAATAAGGTCTCGGTCCCAATCCCTGTTGTAAAGATAAACACTTCTGGTTTTTTTAATATTAACTCTTTGAAATCCTCCGCAACCTCGAGTTCAGCTAAAAAAACTGTACCCTGCAAAGATCTAACTTCGCTTGTTCCGCCTTGTTTTCGAATAATGGTTTGCATTTCTTCTGTTTTTCTGGACGCAGTTAATGCAATATGACAATTTGTAAGACTTTTCATTGAAGGTACATCCTTCCTCTTCGTAAATAAACATAAGTGTTTACGTTTGAATAAACTGAATATATCATGTTTTTGTTTTTTAGTTAAGTTTTTCGTAATAGTTAAAAATATGGTACGTGAAATTATTATGTTGAGCAAAGGAAAGATACTTTTCTTTACCCTAGAATACTGACTTTGGCTAATCATCTTGCTATAGACCCACTCGGTATCAGGTTGTTACGATACATGGAGTACAACTTTACTGTTGAAAGAGAGGCTTAAAATGGAACGTTATAGCCAGTTAAAAAAAGGTGAAAAAGGTGCATGGCTGAGCATTATTGTCTATCTTGTGTTATCAGCGGTAAAGCTTGTGATAGGTACTCTTTTCTTCTCCGATGCATTGCGTGCAGATGGCCTAAACAATGTCACAGATATTGTGGCATCGATAGCTGTTTTAATTGGGTTGCGTATCTCACAAAAGCCACCTGATGCCAATCATCCTTATGGTCATTTTCGAGCTGAACATATCGCATCGCTTTTTGCAGCGTTTATTATGGCTGCCATCGGTTTACAAGTATTGGTGGAGGCTGTACGATCCTTTATGGCTGAACAACCGCCACCAGATCCTATAGCTGGTTGGGTTGGAGCTGCGTGCGCTCTCATTATGTTTGGGGTTTATCGATACAATAAAAACCTTGCATCAGAAGTAAACAGTCAGGCGCTTTATGCCATTGCCGCTGATAACCGCTCTGATGCACTTGTTAGCGTCGGTGCAACGATTAGTATTCTTGCCTCTCAGTGGAACATCGCATGGTTAGATACGGCTACTGCTTTGATTATTGGCTTATTAATTTGTTATACAGCTTTTGATATTTTTCAAAAGGCTACACTTTCATTAACCGATGGATTTAATGAACAAGATTTAAATATGTACCGGGAAACAATAGAAGTGATTCACCATGTTGAGGCCTTAAAACATGTAAAAGCTAGACAGGTCGGTTCCAGCATTTACGCTGATGTTGTCATTGAAGTCCATCCTGATCTTAATGTACAAGAAAGTCATCAAATTGCTGACCGGGTTGAAGCAATAATGAGAGAGAAACATAATATTTCGTATACACATGTTCATGTAGAGCCTTCAAACCAAGCAAAAAAAGACTAATATTGATGTGGATAGTAAAATAGCAATATATCTTCTACAGGAGAATGCTTTCTGCTTGTTTAAATCACAAATGGCGAATGATTCTGTAATCGAATCATTCGCCATTTGTGTATTGATTTTAATAACGTTCCAGAATCTGTTTTTGATTTTAAAACATTCTGAAAAAATAGTTTATAAGGTTTGCGAGCGGGTAAATATTAATAAAGAAGACGAGGTCAAAGACCCCGCCTTTCTTCCATTAATCTAGAATGGTTACATTGATTGTTTTGCGACCAAATGATACAGCATCACCGTGCGACTGCATATAAAGGTCTACTTTGTTTCCATTAATTGCCCCACCGGTATCACCAGCGATTGCTTCTCCGTACCCTTCAACATATACACGAGAACCGAGAGGGATCACGCTTGGATCAACAGCAATGACTTTTTGATTTGGATTTGCATTTAAGTCAATACCTGTAGCTGTTACACCACTGCATCCAGCACAGTTCGCTGTATAAGCTGTAGCTTCAACTTGAATGGTTTGACCAGTTGCTTCACTTGATTGATTACTAGTTTGTGTTTCTTCAACAGATTCCTCAGCTTGAGTTGATTCTTCTGTGACAGATTCTTCTTGTACAGGTTGTTCTTGTGCAGGTTCCTCTGCAGCTGTTTCTTCTTGTACTTCTGCAGGTGCCTCTTCTGTGGCTGGCTCTGATTCTTGTACAGGCTCAGCTTGCTCTGCAACTTCTTCTTGTTGTTGTGGCTGTTCCGTCTCAGTAGTGGTTTCCTGAGTTTCTGGTTCAGCGGTTACTTCTTCGGCTTTTGTTTCCGTTTTTTGCTCAATCACTTTTTCTGATGCTGTATAGTAAAGCTCTTTAAATGTATTTGGTCCAGCAATTCCGTCTACAGAAAGATTATGCTGCGACTGGAATGATTTAACGGCTTCTTTCGTATTTGGTCCAAAAATCCCGTCTTGACCACCGTTTAGAAAACCAAGCACATTTAACTGGCCTTGTAGTTCTTCAACAATCTCTCCAGTATCACCTTCAGATAGTACATGAAGTGCACCTACTGTTTGAGCTCCGGCTACTCCGTCAGATTCTAACTGATATTTCTCTTGAAATGCTTTTACTGCATTTTGAGTTTCAATTGTGAACGTGCCATTTATTTCATCAGTGAAGAATCCTCTATCGGATAACAACTCTTGTAGTTGTTCAACGTTCTTACCTTCATCTCCCTTATTTAGGGTATCAAAACTGCTCGCTTCCGAGATACTCGGTGAAGCAAACAAGACAAATCCAGCTGTCGCTACTGGTAACGTTACATAACGAAGTGTTTTAAATGGAATTTTAGCATTCATATTGCCAACCTCCTTTGATTTCAACCACTGCCACATACAGTACCAGTCCGTCAGAAATCTATCAATCCTTTGGTGACCTAATTAAACGAATTGAAATCTTAATGTAATAAAAGTCAAAGGAGGGACATTTTCATTCCAATATTTGGTCTATTGACAAGCCTTTAATTTGAGATTTACACACAATTACAGAGATTTATACCGCATTTTATGTAGTGCAATAATATTTAACCTATTATCCTAGTGAAAATGAGCTAAAAATAAGGATTTCAACAGATTTCGCCTCATTTTAACCCGCTTAACATGTCACACCTGTAACGATCCTGTTATATAAGCATGATTCGACAGCCTTATTTTATACACGTTCTCTCCAACAACCTGATTTGATTAAGGATAAATGTGCGGTTTTCATCGCCGGGAATACATACACCAGTGCTTGACTCACGCCTACCTTCCGATACACATTAAGTTCAACTCGATTGTAATCATTCTTTAGTTCGTCTCCTATATACCCTTCTAATGCATCAATTTTAAGAAGGATTTCGTCTGTTACTTCATATAATTCTCCCCAAACGGTATGGCTCGTCTCATCCACGCACACAGCTGGGTACCCTAAACTCGTGTCATATAGTTCCCCATAAATAAAGCAACTGGAATCAATACAAGCTGCTCCAACTAGCAAATGACTATTTGATTCATATTTTAAAAGGGTTCCATATACAAAAAGCATTGGCACTTGTCATCATCCTTCGATTATTCTGTTTTTATTTAAAGTATCAGATTTTCTGAATATTGCATAGGCTGTATAAAAAAAGAGGTGTATGATGCGTCACACGTATATGGATCTTTTGGCTGAGTATGGAATCGGAAGTGCTCATCCTGGAGGTTTTCTATTAACAAAAAACCTTTTACATCAACTTAAAATAAATCCGGCTCATCATGTTTTAGATGCAGGCTGTGGAACTGGACAAACTTCTTCTTACCTTTATTCTACCTTTAAATGTCACGTAAGTGCAGTAGACAATCATCCATTAATGGTTGAAAAAGCCCGAAATCGATTTAATATGCTGGATCAGGATGTTACGTTAAAGGAAGCATCAGTTGAACAATTGCCGTTTTCAAACGACTGTTTTGAGTATGTGCTGTCTGAATCGGTTACTGCGTTCACAAATATCCCTGCTACTCTAACTGAGTTTAATCGAGTTTTGCACCCTGGTGGACGACTCATTCTTAATGAAATGGTTCAGCATAAACCGACAACTAAAACAGAACGCATATCTTTCCAGGAATTTTATCAGACGAAAGATCTGCTCACCGCCGGTCAATGGAGGGAACAGTTAATAAATGCTGGCTTCTCACACATTGAACAATGGAAGGTTGAACCAATCTCAAATTTAATGCAGCAACAAACAGATAACGAAAATGATTTCTTCCCATCGGATGTTTTAGACTCTTCTCTACAAGAAGTCTGGCAGCAACATCATAAAGTCAATCAACTTTTTGCATCAAAATTAGCGTTTTTACTTGTTATAGCTGTTAAGTCTTAAGCACTGGACCAAGACAGGCAATCGCAGATTCTGTTTTGGTTCGTCTCACTTAATAATAATCTTGTTTATTTGAGCGCTCACAAGGGTTGTGGTATATTCTTAAGGATAGATATTTTGCTGTAGGAAGGAAGACTGGATTCATGGAAAAACAAAACATTGGTATTATTGGTGTTGGCGTAATGGGTAAAAGCCTTGCACTAAACCTTGAAAGTCACGGGTATTCCGTTTCAATGTACGATGTTTCAACTGAGCGTGTAAAACGCATCGTGGAACTCGAAAAAAAGGAACGACTTGTTGGTACATTTAGCCTTCAGGAATTTGTTTCTTCATTAGAGAGCCCTAAGAAAATTTTATTAATGGTACAAGCTGGTGCCGTTACCGATTCTGTCATTAATGAATTAGTTCCTCTATTGGAGCCTAATGATATTGTTATGGATGGTGGAAATACATATTATACTGATACCATTCGTCGAAATGAAACACTCGCAAAATCAGGCATCCACTTTATCGGAACTGGCGTTTCAGGTGGTGAAGAAGGAGCGTTAAAAGGACCTTCAATCATGCCTGGTGGACAAAAAGAAGCATACGAGCTTGTTCGCCCTATGTTTGAAAAGATTTCTGCAAAAGTAAACGGCGAACCTTGTACCACTTATATCGGACCAGATGGCGCAGGTCATTATGTGAAAATGGTTCATAATGGTATTGAATATGGAGACATGCAACTCATTTGTGAAGCCTACTGGTTAATGAGAGAGCATCTAGGCATGTCATCCGAAGAGTTACACCAAACATTCAAGGAATGGAACGATGGTGAACTGAATAGCTATCTAATTGAGATTACAGCTGATATCTTCACGAAGATTGATGAGAAAACAGGAAAACCTCTTGTTGATGTTATTCTTGATACGGCTGCTCAAAAAGGAACAGGAAAATGGACAAGTCAAAATTCACTTGATCTAGGTGTTCCACTTCCAATTATCACAGAATCTGTGTTTGCGCGTTTTGTCTCTGCCATGAAGGACGAACGTAAAAAAGCAAGTACAATTCTACCAAAAGCCGCGGGTAGCCCTGCTGAAGCAACACGTGAAGAGTGGATTGAGTCCATTCGCCAAGCGTTATATTTCAGTAAGGTTATCTCATACGCTCAAGGCTTCTCTCAGCTACGCTTTGCCTCTGAGGAATTTAATTGGGATCTTCAATATGGCCAAATCGCAAGTATTTTCCGTGGTGGTTGCATTATCCGTGCTGGCTTCCTACAAAACATCATGGATGCATACGAAAAAGAGCCTCAATTAAACAATCTGCTTCTAGACTCTTATTTCGTGGACATTGCGAAGAACTATCAGCAATCATTACGTGACATCGTATCACTTGCTGCTCAGACTGGTTTGCCTACTCCAGGCTTCGCTAGCGCCCTGTCATACTATGATAGCTATCGTTCAGAAACATTGCCTGCAAACCTTCTACAAGCTCAACGTGATTACTTTGGAGCCCATACGTACAAACGTATTGACGAAGATGGCGTATTCCACACAAACTGGTTAGAGTCTTAAGCACAAGATTCTTACCTAAAAATAAAAGGTAAATGATTCGTCACTGAATCATTTACCTTTTTTATTATCATTTAAAAAAAAGCAAAACACGAATATAGCACATAATCCGTTCCAGGAGAATCGGGTTCTCCCTCCGCTTGTTCAATTAAAATCACAAATGGCGAATGATTCTTCAATCGAATCATTCGCCATTTACTAGTTCATTTTTAGTTTTGTCCCAAACTCATTGCTACGTTTACTACATGTCCTCAATAGGCCACCATTTGAATCCGTCGCCCTCAAGTAGCTCGTCCGCTTCTTTTGGTCCCATGGATCCAGATGGATAGGATGGAAGCTTGGTTTGGTCTTCATCCCATGCTTCACTAATTGCGTCAATATAGGCCCATGAAAGATTAACCTCATCCCAATGCGCAAAGTTTGTCGCGTCACCAATCATGCAATCATAAAGTAAACGTTCGTAGGCTTCCGGCGTATTAATTCCGTCTATGCCATTGTTCGAATAATTTAAGTTAACTGGACTAGTATCACCTGTTGTACCGATTTTCTTCCCGTTAAGCATTAAGCTCATGCCTTCATCCGGTTGAATGTGAATAACAAGCAGGTTGGCACCATTGTTCTCAACTTTGTCATGATATAGATTATGTGGTTGTGGCTTGAATTCAATCACAATCTTTGTTGATTTAGCTGCCATACGTTTTCCTGTTCGAATGTAGAAAGGCACACCTGCCCAGCGGTAGTTATCAATTAATAATTTTCCTGCTACATATGTTTCAGTTTGAGATTCTGGCGATACATTGTTTTCTTTTAAGTATCCTTGAACAGACTCCCCTTTATATGTTCCTTGGCCGTATTGTGCTCGAACAAAGGATTCAATGACCTTTTGGTTTCTGATCGGTCTTAATGCACGTAACACCTTAATTTTTTCACTACGAATTTCTTCCGTGCTAAGACGTAATGGTGGCTCCATTGCAAGAAGTGTGACCATTTGCATTAAGTGGTTTTGTACCATGTCTCTAAGAGCACCAGAATTCTCATAATACCCACCACGATCCTCAACACCAAGCTGTTCACTTGACGTTACTTGAATGTTCGCAATGTGCTGATTGTTCCATAAAGGTTCAAACACTGCATTTGCAAAACGAATCACCTGAATATTTTGAACCATCTCTTTACCTAAGTAATGATCAATCCGATAAATTTCGTCTTCATGGAAGGCTTCACGGATTTCACTGTTTAATTTCTCAGCTGAAGGTAGATCGTGACCAAACGGCTTTTCGATCACAAGCCTTGTCCATCCTTCAGTATCGGTAACACCTTCAGATTTCAGGTATTGAGCAATTGTTCCAAAGAACTCTGGGGCCATCGCCATGTAGAAAATACGGTTTCCACCAATTTGATAACGCTCATCGAGTGTTTCAAGCATGTTTTTCAAATCTGTATATGATTCCTGGCTCGTTACATTAAATGGCTTGTAATAGAATTGATTACAAAACTCATCTAAGTTTGTATGATCGCCCTTGATTTCTGATTGGATGGACTCTCTTACTTGATTTCTGAGTGTCTCATCTGACCATTCTCTTCTTCCTATCCCAACAACGGCAAATTGCTCGCTAATGCTACCTTGCTGAAATAAACGAAAAAGTGAAGGAAATAGCTTTCTTTTAGCCAGATCTCCTGTTGCTCCAAAAATAACAATAATTGATTTAGGCTGCTCACTGTTTTGCATAAGATACCTCTTTTCTGACTAAAGTTGTTCAATCTTTACTTTTGGTTATGTAAGGAAGTAATATTACTACCAAACTTCAATTAGTATACAGCAAAATCTCATTTTTAGAAATTTCTCTGCTTATTAATTTTAAAAAAAGTAAATCAGCTTGCCAAGATGAGGGCAAGCTGACAGATGTAAACGTCATCTTATATAGTTGTAACTCTAGATCGCTTAAACTATTCGTATGACGGTGTTGTTCCTGATTTTTTCATCCGCGGTCTTAACCTACGAATGGCAGTAAACAACAGGAGTGAGATAAGCAACAGATAAAAGCTCACAAAAAACCACCACGGACTAAAGCTCCAACCGGAGTACTCCTGAAGAAGGATTAGTGGGGATTGATCAAATAATCCGTAGAGCATAATTGGAATGTTAATGGATGCAAGGATAAAAGGCCATGGAAAGCCTGCCCCATCTACTGTATAGGCATCTCCAAAAATACTCATCATCAACGTAATTAACGCAAATCCTCCCGTTAGAAAGAAAGCTATCCCATATGAAGAGACCATCGAAACAATCGTTTTTTGAAAAAAGGTCGATGTCCAAATACCAATAGCTGCGATTGTTATCATAGTAAGAACAAATATACCGATTGCTGATAGTAAAAGTGAAGGTGAAACTCCACCATAAAGAAAGACCATTGTATATAACGGCAAAGATGCAATGAGATAAACCAATAAATAAGCAAGCGAAGCGATCATTTTACTAATAATAATAACTGAAGAAGATTGAGCGGTCGTTAATAGAATAGGGAGTGTTTGACGCTCTCTCTCGGAACTAATAACACCTGCTGTTAATCCTGGTGTCACAAAAATAAATAAAGCGAGTTGAAACAAACAAAGAACTAGAAAGATCCCCCTACTTTCCGCAGGCTGAAAGGCATGATTTGCATCAAAGCTCATATACGCACCCATATACCCAAGGACGAGTAAACCAAGCACTGTTAAGTAGATTGCGATACCTAGATAGCTTTTAAACGAGCGGAATCTTAACTTTATTTCTTTCATTAACACGGGATTGTTTATCCATTTATTCATCGGTTGTCCACTCCTTTTGTGATATCCATAAAGATATCCTCTAAATCAGTGTCAACCTGGTTGAAGCTCAATAATGGTAAGTTTGCTTCAATCGCTCGCTTTAGCAGGTCCTTCTGATCAAAGTCAGAGCCCTTATATTCAAATTCAATTTCGCCTTCCTTCAAGGTATGAATACTCAATACATCCTCTTCCCTCTCTAGAAAGGATATGACCTCAACATGCGCACCAAATGTCCGAATTTGTATCACTTTTTGTTGTTGAAGTTTATCATGAATATCACTTACACTACCATTCGCGACTAACGTTCCTTGGTCTACAACACCTATTTGATCACACATCTCTGCAAGCTCGGGTAAAATATGAGAAGAAATGATAATGGTTTTATTCATTGACTTTAAGCTGCGTAGAATGTCGCGCATTTCAACTCGCGCCCGTGGGTCTAAGCCCGATGCTGGTTCATCTAAGATAAGTACCTCAGGATTATGAATGAGACATCTTGCTAAACATAACCTCTGCTTCATTCCTCGAGACAGCACATCAACGTAATCATTTATTTTATGAGATAGTTGAACAAGTTCTAGTAATTCTGGAATCAGTTTCTTACGCTCTGAAATCGACAATCCATAACTTGCACCATAAAAATCTAAATACTCGGATGTTCGTAATTGATCATATACCCCAAAGAAATCTGGCATGTAACCAATTTTACGTCTAACTTCTGAAGGGTTTGCACTCACATCAATTCCATCGATTAAGGCCGTACCAGAAGTCGGAACCATTAACGTTGCTAGAATTTGGAACGTAGTTGATTTGCCTGCCCCGTTCTGTCCAACTAGCCCGTAAACCGTCCCTTTTTTCACATGAATATTTAGCCCGTTAAGTGCCGTATTCGATCCGTAACGCTTTGTCAGATCTATGGTTTCAATCATTCTTAAATTCACCTTTCAAGTTAATCTGAGGTATATTTAAAGTGTCTCTTGAATCGTTTTTATTCAATTTAAGTTGAATATCTCCCCAATCATCGATATAGAGTGTTGGATCATCGAATGTCACTTGACCAGAAATGTCCTCATAGGTTTCGTCCTTCACATTATACAGTTGAACAATCGAGTCTGAGCTACTGATAACGGAAAGGCTCAATTCATTAAAAACAAATGAATCCTCCATTAAATCAGTAGGAACTGAAAACATCAGCTCGTATTGTCCATTTTCAGCAAAAATCGTTCGTTCACCCAAAGCAACTTCCTCTTCAAAGTAAATATCACCTGTATAACTATATCCTGAGGGCATGAGATCTTTATTATCTAATGAAAGCTGACCCTGTTGTTCTGATTGAACATTCACTGGTTGAATGATTAAGTTGTTAACTTTAAGAATGCCCTCGCTTCCATTTAATAATGGATGTAGAATTGAATCCTTTGATAAGCCAGCAATAGCAGGTAATCCTTTTGAATAGATCTCATCTGAGAAAGAAGCCTCAAACAGCCTATTTTCAACAAGCTCTGGCAATGTTAAATCTTCTTCATAATCATAAGCATAACTGTTATTAGTAGGTGTAAATAATGTCTTTCCAGCTAGCGTAAATGAAACCTGCTTTGATTCTCCTGTGTTAAGTGGTCCAAGTGTGACTTTCTCAGTACCTGCCATGAAGTAGATGGCTTCATAATCGAATTTGGTCTGATTTGTGATTGTCCCTTCAATTTCATTGTTCTTAAACGTTAAATCTGTTTCAAACATTCCAGCCTCTACATTTGAAATTGATCCAACTGCATTAGAGATAGACCAAAATTCTCGATTTTCAAAAGTAAGTATCTGTTCTTTATCCGAGTGGACTACACTAGAGTTTCTTTTCTTATCTAATGTGTTAAAAAATAGATTATCAATTAAAGGAACAGGTGTGTAATCTTGATCTTTAAATGCTAACGAATAGCTCCCTTTTTTATTATTTAAAAATGATACGCTGCCGGTTCCGTATCCGACACCAGTATGGTCTACACTCATAACTACATTTTCATTTAGTTGATGATCTTTAATTCGGTCCCTCCCGCCTACGATAAATATCATAAGGCATAAAATGATGGAAATCCCAGGGAGGATCCACCATGCATGCTCGCGTTTGTCTGCTCTTCTTAAGATAAAGTAAAGTAAAGGACACAAGATAAGAACATATCCAGCAAACACCATCACAAGATTTTTAATTGGGATAAAGGAGGACGGGAATAAGCTTGAAATACTCGTAAAGGTGTAACCGTAATTGTCATATTCTGATCCACCATAAAACGTTGGACCATTTTTAACAAAGGGGTTAAACCATTGACTCCATGCCTTCTCTGACCCTTCCCATTCTTCGAAATCACTATTAAGTGGACTTAGTAGTAATTGTGCCAACTCGCCCTTACCACTTTTAATACTAATTAAAACAGGTTCTTCTTCTTCTGTTTGTGAGTGAATCATGGATCCCTCACGAAGAGTACCTTTTTGTAATTGAATAGTCTCTTCACTGTAATCAACATTCGTAAGTTTCTTTAGAAAATTCGTATTTACCTCCACTTCTTCCCCAAGTTCTTGTAAAGGAAGCTCAGAGGCAAACATAGATTGTTCACTACCCTTAACATCTCCAGTTAATAATAAGGTTCCTCCTTCGTTCACCCACGAGTGAATAACCCTTTGTTGCTTTTCATTTAAAAGATTCAGTTCATAATCAGAAATAAGTAAAACAGACAACATATTTAAGCCCGTTCCAATTTCCGGAATTTGTTCGGGTTTGACTTCAACTACATCATATCGATGATCGGCTGTTAGCTTCATTGATTTTAACGTTTCTACCTGCTCTATAGATGAAGAAAGAACTCCAATCACTAAATCTTCACTATGAATACCTGTAGCTGTTAGAAGGCTTTTCCCTTCAAACAGCAATTCCTCTCCATCATCCCAGCCACCTTCATAAAAACGAATCGTTTTGACTGTCGTCGTCCCGGTCATAGCCGTGTAATCAAAACTCGGAATACTTACAGTAAAAGATGTATCTGATTGCGCAGGTATATCAACAGAATGTAAGAAATCTGTTGGTTCTGTTGAACTTGAAGGACTGATACTAAAAGCTAAATCTCCTGAAATATCCCGGTCACTTACATTGATTATTGTGACAACAACGGGGAATCCAGTATAAGGGTTTGCTTTGTTCTCGAAGCCTATATCCATCTGAATTGATAAGTCTCTTTCATGATCAGCTTTAACTGTGACCGGAAACATGATAAGTGCTAGCATCACAATAATGATACAAATTAAGCTTTTTTTACTCATTACAATTCCCGCTTTCCGCTCAAAATCTTTCCTCACTCTTCTTTTAAGATAGCATAATTGTTTTTGTTTTTTTCTCAAGTTTTTCTAAATTCTTTTAATCAAATGTCAGAATCCGTCGAAACAACCGAAGTTTTTTGCAGATAAGTGTCGTAAGAAATGTAGAGGAAATAGAAGGAATTAATAGAATATTTGTTAATGAGGGAATAAATGAACGTGGAGGATTAGAGAATGAGCTCGATCTTAAGAAAAAAAGAGACTATAAAAAGACATGTTTATTCAAATAGCGAGTTAGGGAAAACGACAACTCTGCATGATTTTTTAATAGAACATTCATTGGAACGCGAGGAACTCTACAGGATATTAGATGTATTAGTTGAAGAAGAAGCTATTCAATGGACAAGTGAGGAACAAGTCGTTTCATTTCCTTTACCTGAATGGTATGAGAAGCAATTACAGCAAATGACGTCCTGTCATTTGCTGGCTTTAGGCCAGCGCCAATTAAACAAACGACAAACTCGTTACGAATGAACGTGAAGTTTGCCGTTTGTTTGATTATGTATAGAGGATGACGTCATACGCTATTTAAATCTTTAACGAATTTTTCAAATCGCTTATTTTGTTCGTTTAATGATTCTATATTTTCCATAAATGTGGCAACCAATTGCGCCTGATCAGATGAAGCACTCGAAATGTCACTAATTTCTTCTTGCATTCGTTTAACCGAGTTTTGTACATTTGATACATTTTCATCAATCTGATTGGCCGCTTTTTTTGTTTCATCAGAAAGCTTACGAACTTCTGTTGCTACGACGCCGAAGCCTGCACCCGCTTGACCCACACGTGCGGCCTCAATCGCTGCATTTAACCCAATTAAGTTTGTCTGTCTGGATATATCACCAATAAAGTTTGTAATCTCAGCAACACTGCCTGATTCATCTACTGTTTTTACAGCATTTTTCAATAACTGATCAGATGTAGCTGAAAGTTGTTCAGAATGTGCAGCTACTTGTTGGATCCCGCTCAACAAATTATCTGAAATCGCTGACGTCTGGCTCATTAATTCATTTAACTTCTTTTTGTTTTTGTGACTAAAGTTCGCTGTTAAAATAGCAACAATCTGTCCTGTCTCATCTTTTATTGGAACAAATACCACATCAAAGGCCACTCCAAATAATTCCTCTGGAATCTCCCCATACGTTACATCGTTATTTTTAATATCTTTAAAATTTGTATGTGGTTCAACTAGAGGATCCCCTGGTTTTTGGCCAATTTTTAAAGAATCACTGTCACACCAGTATAATACTTTTTCATGATCATATACAGATAATGCGACATCCCCTTTAAGCATTTGCTTTATAAATGGCATACTCGCAACTAATCCATCAACGATAGTCATTTTCATCTACCCCTTTCTAGAAATACTTTTTTTATATCGGCTATTCCATTCATTTACTTAACAACATCTTACAAATTAAAAAGAAGCCCTCCTAATGATTTCTCACTAAGAAGGCTAATTACGTTATAAATCATTTAATGACTGAACATATTTTTTAAATTCTTGATTTTGTTGGTTAAGTGTCTCTATGTTTTTCATGAAATCTGTCACTAACTGGGCTTGATCATTTGATGCATCTGTAATATCACTGATTTCCTGTTGCATTTGTTTAATGGACCCTTGAATGTTCGACAACGTCTGATCAATTTGATTGGCTGCTTTTTTTGTTTCATCTGAAAGTTTGCGGACTTCTGTTGCAACTACTCCAAAGCCTGCACCCGCTTGACCTACTCTTGCCGCCTCTATTGCTGCATTTAAGCCAATCAGGTTTGTCTGTCTTGATATATCGCCAATAAAATTCGTCACTTCAGCCACTGCGTTTGATTGATCTACCGTTTTTACTGCATTTTTTAATAGCTGGTCTGAGGTTGCAGATAGCTGCTGTGAATGCGCAGCAACCTGCTGAATTCCACTTAGAAGCTGATCTGAAATCTCCGAGGTTTCCCCCATCAATTCTTCAATTCGATCGAGTTCCCGACGACTGATGTTTATACTTAGTACGGCCAAGATTTGATTATCATTATCTAAAAAGGGGATATACGTAATATCATACGCATGTCCATAGAGTTCTTCTGGTATCACAGTATAGGTTACATCATTATTATTAATGCAACTAAAATTTTCAAAGCCTTTTTCAAGCGGATCCCCTGCTTTCGCATTAATATCAAGGGTGGCACTTCCACTAAAAAATATGATCTTTTCTTTGTCAAATAGGCTCAAAGCCACATCACCTTTGAACGCTTTTTTTAACAATGGCATATTTTTCGTTAAACCTTCAACAAACTCCATTCCCATACTTCCTCTCTATCTATCAACATATGAAGAATATATCGGAAGAAGGGTTTCATTCGTGTAGATAAGTCTCAACAAAAAGTACAGAAAACCCGTGTAAAACTATGTTTAGAGAATAAAAGGAATTATTGTAGGATTAAATCAATCTCCTTTAATTCTTCAGTCGAGAATGACAGATTCTTTAGAGCTTGAACATTCTCCTTAATTTGACTGACTCTGCTTGCCCCGATTAGTGCTGATGTGATTTGCCCTTCTCTAAGCACCCAGGCTAATGACATTTGTGCAAGCGTTTGACCTCGTTCATGTGCAATCTCGTTTAATCGGTTTAAGCGATTGACCACATCTTGATTGATTTGTTCTTGACTAAGGAAACGACTTGCTCCACCCGCCCGTGAATCAAGAGGCACAGATCCGTCTAAGTATTTGTTCGTTAAAAGCCCCTGTGCTAACGCACAAAATGCAATAGAGCCTACTCCATTTTCGTTTAATACTCCTAGTAACTCATCTTCTATTCCGCGATTTAGCATGGAATAGTTCGGTTGATGGATGAGGAGTGGTGTTCCTAGATCAGCAAGAATGCGAGCGGCTTCTTTCGTTTCGGCAGGACTATAACTTGATATGCCAACATAGAGGGCTTTCCCCTGACGAACGATTTGATGCAAGGCACCCATCGTTTCTTCTAATGGCGTATCCGGATCTGGTCGATGAGAATAAAAAATATCAACATAATCTAATTTCATCCGCTGTAAGCTTTGGTCAAGACTTGCAATGAGGTTTTTCTTAGAGCCCCACTCTCCGTAAGGACCTGGCCACATATAATAGCCTGCTTTTGAAGAGATAATAAGCTCATCCCGATACGGTGCAAAGTCCGTTTGAAGAATTCGCCCAAACATTTCCTCTGCTGAACCTGCAGGAGGTCCATAATTATTCGCTAAATCAAAATGAGTAATCCCATGATCAAATGCACTCCTTACCATCGCACGACCATTCTCATATGAATCTACACCACCAAAGTTGTGCCATAGCCCAAGTGACAAGGCAGGTAGTTTTAAACCGGAATTGCCCGTTCGACGGTAAGGCATAGTACTGTATCTTTGTTCAGCAGCAACGTAACTCAAATAACCATCTCCTCGTAAGCGTTATCATTATTTTATAGAGTATCACAATAAGACATAAGAGTCTCCTGTGAACTCGTGTTTTTATAAATCTCGTTCCTTATCTCCATCACGGATTTGGATGTTAAAAGAGTTGGTATATCCACTCATATCTACGTCATCGGATGATGTTTGATTTATTTCAATCATGTGAGTTGATCTCGGTTTTAATTGAATGTGTTCCCACTCGTATAAAAGAAATCCATCTGTCTGATAATTATCATATATATTTAATTGGAAGTTCACTTCATCTGAAGAATGATTTTTAAGCTCCACCTCACACATGGTGTCCCTTCCATCATACGTACAAGTGGATTCCTCGTCATTATAAGACAAAGCATCCACCCCTGTGGCCAAGGTATATTGATATAAATGAACGACTTTCATTGGCAACCAACCAACAACGATAACCATCAAGACGGTGAGAACAGCACGATGATTAGAGAGCGAGCGAACAAAAAGAACAATAGCTAAGATAAAAAGAATGAAGGACACCCACTCTAAAAGCTGTACTCCCGTGCGACTGCTTAGATTAAAAAGAAATAGATCACTTGATCCAGAGCCTACAAACCGAACATTCGGAGAAGGAAGCCGATATAAAACCAGTAAAATAAAAATAAAAATGGACCCTAAAAGTAACCATTTGTTACGAATCATATGTCACCCCGATATTGGATTATTTTATCAATCATAGCACAATACGGCACTCATGAATAAAAAAAGCTGCAAAACATTTTATGTTTTGCAGCTCAGGATTAATAGATTAATCCAACAACTGTAGCAGTTAGGAAGCTAACTAAGGTGGCTCCAAATAATAACTTTAAACCAAACCTGGCAACCATATTCCCCTTCTCTTCATTTAATCCTTTTACTGCACCGGATATAATTCCGATAGACGAAAAGTTAGCGAAGGATACTAGGAAAACAGATACAATGGCTTCTGATCGATCACTTAATGAACCAGCACCTTCAGAGAGAATTTGCATGGCGACAAACTCATTTGAGACAAGCTTTGTTGCCATAATGCTGCCTGAGTACACAGCCTCATTCCAAGGTACACCCATTAAGAACGCAAATGGAGCAAAAATATAACCAAGTAAGTCTTGGAATGAAATGCCGAGGATTGCATTAAAGATTCCGTTAATCATCGCGATTAATGCGACAAAACCAAGAAGCATGGCGGCGACCACAACGGCTACTTTAAAACCATCCATGATGTATTCGCCTAGCATTTCGAAGAAGGATTGTCTCTCTTCTTCTTCCACGACGATTAAATCCTCCTCCTCAGTTACGTGATACGGATTAATAATAGATGCGATAATAAAGCCACCAAATAAGTTTAAGACAATAGCTGTCACAACATAAGCCGGATTAATTAAGGTCATATATGCTCCAACAATTGACATAGATACGGTAGACATCGCAGATGCACATAATGTATACATACGGTGTTTAGGTAGTAGATGTAGCTGTTTTTTTAATGAAATAAATACCTCAGATTGTCCCAATATAGCTGAGGCCACCGCATTGTAGGATTCTAATTTACCCATTCCATTTATTTTACTTAAGGCAAATCCAATGTATTTAACAATGAAGGGTAGAATTCTCCAATGCTGTAGAATACCGATTAAGGCAGAGATAAATACAATAGGCAATAACACATTCATAAAAAAAGGAGATTCCCCTGGATTCATCAAACCTCCAAACACAAATTGAATCCCTTCAGCAGCATAGTTCAGCAACCGTTCAAATCCGTTCGCTATCCCACTAATGATAAATTGTCCAACACTCGTAACGAGTAGTATGTATCCTAAAATAAATTGCAAGACAATCATAACAATGATTGGACGTAGTTTTACCTGCTTTTTATTACTACTTGCAAGCCAGGCAATGACCAAAAAGAGGAGTAATCCAAGTCCTCCAATAATATACTTCAAATCCATCAATCCTTCCGTTTCAAACATAACTGGTTCTAAGCAAATGACTCTCAGACCCTTTGTTAGTATGACATAATTAGTCCCCCTACATACAAGAGAAAACGTGCGTAAAATAAAATGTTTTAATACTAAAATTCTTCTTACTCTTTGCCCTTTTTTGAATTTCTGCAAACAAAAAAGCAAACACCAAGTTTCAGTGCTTGCTCTAAACATTAGCTAGAGAATTTTTGATAACAATCGTTCAAAATGAATTCTCCACTTCTCTGCTAAATCCTTTTCTTGTAAAAGCAACTCAATTTGATTTTTATCTTTTACTTGTTGAAAGAATAAACGATTTGCTTGAAGGACAGAAATTCTTTGTTTACCTTTATCAATCAGCCTAATCACTGAGTTTGAAGTAATTACTCCCTCTTCTACTACTTTTGCAAAGTAGCCAGTGTAGCCTGTTTCAATCATCTGTTTGAACAGCCCATCTAGTCCAGTCCTGCGATCAATTGTGTTACACGGGACGCGCCCCTGTGTAATGACTACAATTGCCTCACCAATTTGATAGACATCGCCGATACAAACCTCGTCTTCAAGCATTCCACTAACCGTTATATTTTCACCAAAGGCTGCTGTATCAAGAGAATCTTGATAGATGTCATTCCAGTATTTATAACGTTCATCCGCATAAAAACAAACCGCGCGTTCTACCCCACCATGATGTTTTAAATCAGCTACTCCGTCTCCCTCAAAACCGTCTACCTTAAGTAACACCCGATCTGTTGTCTGTTTTTTTATTGCCGTACTCATTTCTTTGTTTCCAGCGTATTGCATAACTTTTGGCTTTCCGACTGCAACATGTACTAATTGATAATTTTCCATGAAAACTCCTTAAATGCTTTTTATTTTATCTTATCAGATGATTTAAAGAATGGGCATACAATTTCGAAATAGATAGACAGGTCGTATTACATGTAAACGTAAAAAAGCTCTGAAACCCTAAATCTTAAAATTAAGTTTACATAATAATATTATAATAATCTTATCATTCACTTCCAAAAGATGGTTGCGCTTTGTTTTGTTTCGGTGTACTATTCAAGTAATACACCAAGTCATTCAACTATACTTTTCTGCTTTACATAATTTCTTGATTAAAACTTTAGAAAAGCTTGAGAAATAACCACCTTTTTTTGTGCTATCTTATTAATCATGGTTTGATTTCACGCATACACATCTTACATGCTTGTAAGACTTTTGAAAGATAAATGGATTTGAGCTTCTACTCGATTATCGTATTCTATATCTACTTATATCAACATTACATCTATTAACTGTTCTAAAAAAGGGGTTTATTAACCATGAGAATTGCATTATTTACAGATACGTACCATCCACAAATTAATGGTGTCGCTACCTCTATTATGGTTCTTGAAAAATATCTTCAACAAAGAGGTCACGATGTGTACGTTTTTACTTCTTCAGATTCCCATGCTGACCTTACAGAAGAAAATGGAAAGGTTTTTCGTTTCCCAAGCTTAGGAGCTTTATTTGTACCAGAACGTCGCTTAGCCGTTGCAGGACTGTCAAGAGCTTCTCAGCTCATTGAAAACTTAGACATTGACCTTATTCATACGCACACTGAATTTTCAATGGGTGTAATGGGGAAAATACTAGCGAAGAAATATCATCTTCCTTGTATTCATACGTATCATACGATGTACAAGGATTATCTCCATTACATTGCAAAGGGAAAATTAATCCCCCCTTCTCTTGTTGGAGTCTTATCACGTCTATATTGTAAAAAGACATATGCTGTTATTGCTCCTACAGAAAAGGTAAAAAAACAGTTAGAACTATACAACATACGTGGATCCATTCGCACAATCCCTACAGGCATTGATTTTGGAACGTTTAAGCGAGATTTTAAACGAATTGAAGCAGTCCAACATATAAAAGAAAAGCTACAGCTTCAGCCTAACGATACGATTTTATTAAGTGTAGGAAGAATTGCTCAAGAAAAAAATATGCGCGCATTAATAGAGTCTCTTCCTGTCATTCTACGCAAGCAACCGTCAGTCAAGCTGGTGATGGTAGGTGATGGGCCTGAAAAGAAAGAACTCATGCAATTAACCAAAAAATTTGGCCTAACTGAATATGTAAGGTTTACAGGTGCCATCCCTTGGTCTGATATTCCAGCCTACTATCATATGGCCGACTTATTCTTAAGTGCCTCTACCTCTGAAACACAAGGCCTGACCTATATTGAAGCTATGGCTTCCGGATTGCCGGTCGTAGCAAAAAAAGATCCTAGTATTGAAGAGCTTATAATTGATCAAAAAACAGGATTCTTATTTAAAGACGACCATGAGCTCGCTGAAACACTTATCCTAATTTTAAATCAACCAGAACGATTTCGTTCCATTAAACAACAAGCAAAAAGGCATATTGAGCGCTTATCTGCTGAACATTTTGCCAATCAAATGGAGCAAGTTTATGAAGAAGCTGTGTATTCCTACGCAACATCGCATCACTTATTCCGAACACTTAACAAGAAAGAGAGACTCTCATGATTCGATTAACCATGTTTTCATCCGCTGAAAAAGTAAAAGGGCAAGGCGTTGCTTCTGCATATCGAGAATTAATCAATTTATTATTTAATCAAACAGAACTGTATGATATGAAAATTAATACGTATCGATCTACAGATATATCTCATTATCATACAGTTGACCTGCCCTTTTATGTTTCAACATTTTCAAAAAAACGCGGGGTTAAAGTTGGCTATGTTCACTTTATTCCAGAGACGGTTGATGATAGTCTTCAACTACCTAAATGGTTTAGGCGATTTTTCTATGCGTATTTGATTTCTTTTTACAAACGGATGGACAAACTTGTTGTTGTGAATCCCGCATTCATTTCGAAGCTCGAAGCGTATGGTATTGCGAAAAATAAAATTGAGTACATTCCAAACTTTGTTTCAAATCAAACGTTTTATCCTATGGATCCAATTAAACGAAACCAACTCAAGGAACAGCATGTGCCCTCAAAAGCATTCACAGTACTTGGAGCAGGACAAATACAGCAACGTAAAGGTGTACTTGATTTTATCGAAGTGGCTAAAAAGCTTCCTGATGTTCAATTCATCTGGGTTGGAGGATTTTCATTTGGAAAAATAACATCTGGTTATAAAGAACTTAAGTTAATCGTAGACAACCCACCGAAAAATGTTCTCTTTACTGGTATTGTTGATCGTGAACAAATGAACATGTATTTTAACCTAGCCGATGTCATGTTCCTTCCATCGTTTCACGAGCTTTTTCCGATGACCATTTTAGAAGGGATGAGCTGCGAGCGACCAATATTACTTAGAGACCTAGAGTTATATGAAGACATCTTGTTTGATTACTATTTAAAAGCATCGTCTATTGAAGGATTTGTAGAGGCGATTACTCAATTACAGAACGATTCAAAGTATTATGAAGCGGCAAGGATGTCTGCAGCTAAAGGAGCATACCATTACTCTGAAGAACGATTAACAGAGATTTGGCAAGACTTTTACCATGGTCTAGAGGGTATAACAAGATGAAGTCGGTCCGAAGTCATCTACTAAACATATCCTTACTCTTGCTCATTACTGGTGGGGTTCTTTTTTTTATTTTCCGTGAGTTAAGCTGGTATGATGTAAAAGAGGATCTTGCAACCATGCATTTTGGCTGGTTCATCGCTGGTGCTGGTGCGATTATCTTAAGCTGGTTCTTTGAAGCAATTGTTCTACATAACATGACGAATACTGATCAAACCAACGTACGCTTCGGCTCTACTTTAAAAATTACAATGGTCGGTTTGTTGTTTAACAATATTACCCCCTCCTCCAGTGGTGGACAGCCTGCACAGTTGTTTATGTTGTTTAAACGTGGAGTAGATGTAAGTAAAGCAAGCTCCGTTCTACTGATCAAATTCATTTTGTTTCAGACCATTTTAGTGTTACTCTTTCTTGGGATCCTTGTATTTGGATATCAAGATTTAGCTGCCATCGTACCAAACATGAAGTACTTTATCTTAATAGGATTTATCATTAATTTAAGTGTGATCACTTGTTTACTTCTGATTTGCTTTAGCAAGAAATCTATTCTGATTCTCATACGCTTAGTTTTATACCCTATCTCTTTAGTTAAAAAAGAACTAGCTGAAAAATGGAGAGATTCATTGCATGAAAAGGTTCTTACGTTCCATGAAGAAAGCAGAAGACTTATTCATGAACGGACTCTTCTTCTTCAATGTTCAATGTACACGATCCTACAGCTGATGTTCTTTTTAATCGTTCCTTACTTTGTTTTTTTAAGTTTAGGATATAGTGAGTTGAGTTTATTTAGTGCCATCGCTTTTCACGCATTCATTATGATGTTTGCATCAGTCATACCTACTCCAGGTGGTAGTGGCGCGGGGGAATATAGTTTTACATTACTGTTTGGCACAATCGTAGCTCAAACAGACTTATTAGTCGGTCTTTTAATCTGGAGAATTCTCACAGCGTACAGTCCTGCTATCATTGGTGCATTAAGTTTCGCTATCCGTTTGAACAAACCAAAAAAAGAACCAACCAAAGGAGTGTCCTAACTGGATGCTTCTTTTTTTGGTCTAGTCGCCATATTGATTTCATACAGATAGATGGAACCCTCGCAAGAAAGGAGGCTTTTATGATTACGATTGCTGGAAAGTTGATTTCAGATGCTCAGTTAAATACAATCCCGTTGTCTTCGAAACGTCGAGCCGTGCTAAGTAGTATTGCAACAAACCAAACGATGTATGTCTTTCAATCCATGGAGGAATTACTTTTTGAAGTAAAAGTAAGAGCAAATACGACGCAAGCATCTTATGACTTAGCCACAAGTGGAGTTGGCTTTGCTGATTTTGATCATTCAACCTGTAATCAGGCGCTTTGGACACTAACAAGAGAGGGCGGATTCCTTCTAAAACCATCGATTACTCCTCAAAGAGGAATAGACGATATCTTTAATAATGGTCGCTTGTATTCCTTTGAATGTGCCGTAGCAATTATTATTATCTTTTACAAAGCAACCTTAGACTCAATTGGTGCCACAGCATTTAATCAGCTATTTAGAGGGCTATATTTATTTTCATGGAGATATGATGAGGATCTTCATTTAATTAGTCATTCAGGCTCTGATTTCTTACCAGGAGATTGTGTATACTTTAACAACCCCGATTTTAATCCAGCAACCCCTGAATGGCGCGGGGAAAATACAATTGTTATGGACTACGATTTGTATTTCGGTCATGGAATCGGAATTTCCTCAGGTGCGGATATTATCAAATCACTTAATGAAGAACGTTTCCCAGGAGCTAGGCAATCCGCATACCTTGAAAACCGAATTACTCACCCCGAGTATAGATACCTCGGGGGGTAAAGGAGTTGGAGATACGACAGATGTCTCCAACTCCTTGTTGTATTACTGCGTTGAATGGAGCTCTATTTGTTCCACTACATCGTTCGTTACATAAAACGAAAGCTCAACTTCATGATCACGATATATCATTTTTTGTATATGTGTTTCTACTTCCTTTTGTTCAGTTACCTCTCCGTACTGGTCAATCACATCTTCAAGCGAATCTCCAAGCGATATCCCTTTACTTGTCTCGACTTCAGGATGTAATGAAGTTAAATGAACAACTTGATTTGAAGAATCAAAAGAAATCAGCATCTGTTCATATTCAAACGTGTGAGCATAGTTTGAGATTGTATCATCATTTACGATCATAAGCTTAGATGGTTCAAACTCAGTAATTGGTGTGTTTAAACGAATTTGATTGAGCGATTCATTCGAAAGGTCTAATACCTCTTCCTTTGATTCCGCTTGAAAGTAAAGTTGTAATGAAAATAATCCAAGTATACTTATTAAGCATGCAATACATGCGATCCATCTTCTTTTCAAACCATTCACTCCATCTATTTGTCCTACCATTAGAATGAACCATGATTCTAAAGAAACTCTAAACTACGTATCAATATTTTGTGAAGTTGTGATAAATTTTAAATAAGACGTAAATATAAAGATGTCTTAACTGACGTGGTTTAGGGTAAAGTAGGAAAAAAGTGAAGATTCGAAGGAGGACTAGATGTTTTTAATTAGTTTTATTGTAAGCATTATTGTATCAACGGCTATGTATCTTATTCAAAGAAAGTGGACCATGTTTCGCTCCATTTTTGATATCATAGCCCTCCTCTGTCTGCTTGTATTCAGCAGTATTGCAGCAAGTGCGATTTACGAGGTTTTGATAAACCATACTGTATTTATGACAAACATTCATGCACTGTTTTTGAATGGGTATTTCCTAGTTTCTGGAGCATATGTCTTGATGTATAGCATGTACAAGCTAATCAAAATGGTTGTTCGCCCTACTTAACGCTCTTCTCGAGTGAACACAGCCAAATTCCCATCTGTTCCTCCCATTGCAGATTGAGGCGCAAAACTAAGTAATTGCCATCCCTCACTTGCTATTTCATTTATTAAAGATTCGACTTTAGCCGCTTGTTTCTTTGTTACAGCAGCAGGTAATAACACCGTTTTATATTCCACATTCATCACTCCTAACTAAATGTACCTCCACTGTAACATATCGAAATTCATGAATGAACCCTAAATAAGTAGAGGAGCCATTCGCTCCCCTACCAGGTAACACATCCCTATAGAATGTCTAGTCTTACAAGTAATGCAAGAAGGATTTGCAGAAGAAGCTGAATGTTGATAGCGATTTGTGTATCAACAGTTGTTACTTCTACGTTTTTAGAATTTTCAACAACTGTTTTCTGGTAGCTTAGTTGCTTGATTTTAGAGCTTTGAAGAAGTTCTTGCGTAATCTTCTCTGCTTTTTCACTATCTGCAATTGAAATACTGATGACTAAAGCGATAGCTGTTTGAAGCGATGCTTGAAGAGAAAGTGCGGCTTTGGTATCAGTAGAGTTTACTGTTACATCACAAGAATCCTTAATCAGGATATACTCTTCAGATAATTGAAGGGTTTTGTTTTCTTGAGTTGCGCCTTGAGTTTCTTTTCCTCCACGATCCATTGGATGACATGCATCTGGATCTAGTGCAGACCATCTTCTTTCAGAGCCCTCTTTTCTTTCTTCTACTTCGTGTTTATCACTCATGTTCATTCCCCTTTCATTCGGATTTAATTTAAAGTATGTCTAAAAGTGTAGATTGCTTGGACGAACGAATCAGGCCATTTGACTAAAACTTTCTACGATTCACAAAACGCCCAGAATTCTTAGATTGTTTGATCTTAGCAACTGGTTCACCATAAGCTGTACTAGGATCTCTCTCAACCACATAACTTTCCTCAACTTCAGTCTCTTTTGAAGTAAGCTTGTCGGTTAAGCTTTTTGTCATGAGCGTTGTATCAAGCGTTGGAAGACTTGGCATATCCATATCTAAATTACTTAGAAACTTCTCTACTTCTGCTTGAATGTCTAAAACAGTTCCTTTTACTTTCACTTTTTCTGTAGACGTTAATGTTTGATCCACATTCACATCATATTTGTCCAAAATTTTACCAACTACAACTTCAATTAAATGTTGGTGATTGTTCATCCAGCATCCCTCCATATTTTTTGCTCCAGATGGTAGCACCTGAAATCTCTGACCAATATCAGAATTTCTTAATAGTATATGTTAGCCACAATGGAGTGATTGGGCTGACGCTGGACTACACTCTTTCCAAACTTAAACCCTATGTCAATCTCAAAAAAGCCTATCCGCAATGGATAGGCTTTTAAACAATATAAAATAAGGACCCGAAGCGTGCCCTTTAAAACAAGTAAGAGGTTCGAGTGTGAGGAAGCTTTCTCATCACTAGAATACCTAAAGTTGCTTTAATAAACTCTTCATTCGGTTTATCTTTTGTTTTTTCTTTGAAATTGATTGAATATAAATACGGTACGTGAAATTAATTAACTTTACTCATGCTCAATCGGAATAACGATGGTTTCTTTAAATTTGTTAAAATGGTCAGTATGTTCATCTTCCCATACGAGTAAGATTTCCAAAGCAGACTCTTTCTTTGATACAGGAAAATTGGTAAAGCTTGTTAACACCTCATGACTTTTGAGCAACGGTTTAGTTTCCCGGAAGAAACCTCCCTCTTTTTTAAAACCAGATGGCGAAGCTTCGCTGCGGTACGTATGAAGGGTCATAACATTTGTTTTTTCTCTACCCTTGTTAATTGTCACAACATGAAAATTAGAACAACCTTCATCGCACTTCGCTTGCTGTTGATCACGAGTAAAGTCTGTCTTATACACTTCAACTACCCAATCAGGTGTTTCAACCTTAGAAACCAGCTCTTCCGCCTGTGCAAAATGAAATGGTATAAATAAGGTAATCAACACACCTACAATAAAAATGATGCTCTTCACATGCATACCTCCCAGATTAATCTACTGGTATGGTTTGCCAAAATGAAAAAAGCTATGTATTCATTGCGAAATAAAGTTATTCAGGATGAACATGAATGATTTTCTTTTCACCATTTCCATCAAAAATGGTTAATGTGAAGGAATCCATTCGGTTAAGCAATTCAACTGGAAATGTATCATTAAACGTAACACTATACGTTTGTTCAAGATCAGATTCGATGATGACAGGCCCAGTGGAAAGCTCTCCAATTTGACCTGGCAACATATACTCTTGAAAATAAGCATCAACTTCATCATCATGAAACCGAATATCGTATGTTATTTCAATCGATGAAGATCCTTCATTCGTTAAAACTAAACTAAAGACTTTGACAGGCTCGCTCATTGTAAAGCTTTCCATAAATTTAACATCCGCTATATTGGCCTGACAAGCAACAAGAATAGAGATGAGTGTTATTGGTATTAGCTTAAAAGATAAATTTCTCAACAGGTTCATTTAATCAACACCTACTTTGATCTACCGCGTTATCTTTTTTGTAACTCCTCAACAAATGTCGGCATTACATGTTGTCATTCATTCCTAGTTGATGATTTTTTACATTCATTTTAAGAGCCAGTTTTGAAAAATAAAGCGCTTTTGAAAATTGTTCACGTTCCTGATAATAATTAACGAGTTCGAGTGCAATTTCTTCGGCATCAAAGTACAATTGATGTTGTATTAACTCCTCAAATCCTTTCTGCATTCCATTTTCATATGAACCAATAAAAACATCTTGATAAATAAGCATCTTAGCATGATATTCATTGTCTTGCTGTGTCCATTCCTCAATTTCTTTTAATAAAGCCTGTCCAGACTCCACTTCTCCTAATCGTAAATGTATAAAAGCAAGGTCTGCTTTCGTCTTATTTCCTGTCTTTGCTAGCAAATGTTCTTTAATACTTAGAGCTTGAATAAAGATAGACTTTGCTTCCTCATATTTGTGTTGTCTTAATCGATTTAATCCCAAACTTCGTAGAATAAGTGATTTTACTTTTGGTAAATCTTCTGCTTGATATAACGCTTTATAGTAGCGTACTTCAGCTTGATCATACTTTCCTAACTCAGAATCAATAGCAGCTAATAACAAATGACCATTTAACACTTTATTTTGATAGTTAGGATTCTGCTCAAACAATTCCATAGCTTGTTCCACGTACGTTACTGCAAACAAATATTGATTGATTCGATAGTACCCATCAGCTAGACGAAGAAAAAACTCTGCCCGCTCATATTGGTCTTCTACAAATTCTAATAGCGCCTCTGCTTTATTGTACAAACGTACCGCAGATGTATACTTGCCATCGTAGTACTGCTGTTGTCCACTTATGAAATTATACATATACTTTAAATAGGACTCATTTTTACCTTCAAAAGATATAACTAATGAATGACCTGATATCTGATTTACTAGTAGGTTGTGACGCAACGATAACAGCTCATAAAAGCCAGTGACATTGGGATCAGATTCCATATTATGAATCATCTCTGTCACTTCATTTTTTAGTCTAGTCGATGCTTCAAAATCACTTTGAATCATGACATGATACCAATCCAAACATCTCGAACCTACAATAACAGATGGTATTCCCTGACTCATGGTAGTGACCCCTTTTATTGAATGGATAATTAGAATTATTTATTTTGTCTTTATTTAGTCTATCAATCTCATCATAAAAAACACTTAAAATAAATCATTTGAACCATCTTAACACAGGTTTAGCTCCCTCCGAATGTATATATGTAATAAAGGCTAATCTTCCAATGTTTTTTCATTAATTCTTAGGGTAAAGAGTTATAATAATAATAATGGAGGGCCTATGATACAGAAAAACTTCTTTATTAATGCTTTGATTACGTTTGCAATCATTTTAGCTGTTTCAATACTATTTGGCTTGATTTTTAGCAATGCAAGCGTTGGAGAAATACTCGCAGACCGTGTCGTTTTTGCAGCAATCTTTGCTATCGTTTGGACTATCCTTCAATTTGCAATTAATAAAACGTAAGTATTAATCACCAATTCAATTCACTCTTTCTTTTAAAAACAAAAACCAACAAGAGATGACATTGTATGTATCAATTTAATTTCTTTCTATGGCAGAATGCTCACCAAAGCTCAATTTCATTACTCCCTTCATCTAATCCCTTACTCTTTATCTCCCTTATCAAAAATGGAAACAATCGCAAATACGATTCCAAAAATAAAGATACCGTATTGAATGACTGACTCTCTATATGAGTTACCTGAACCAGTTATCAACAACACAATGTAGAACACTAATATAAGTAACAGTATACAAATAGAAGTTAATCTAATGAATCTTAATATATTAAATACTCCTTTTTATTCCACTTTAGCATCTTACTAGGTGTCTTTAAATATTCTTTTCTCTTTGTTATAAATAAGTTAAAATTTATGAAACTATATATCATTTGATCCGTATTACTATCGAGGTGATCTAGATGAAAAAAATGAACATTTATTACATAATTGCTTTACTAATGCTTGTCATAGGAGGTTTAAACTTTGTTACCGACTCTAGTAATAATCTATTTTTGATCTACTTGCCATTGACAGCGAGTTTCTTCTTATTAGGGTTGGCTGAAGAAAAGAAGAAATCAAAGGAGCAATAGAACTGGAATCATTGAGCTAAACTGGAATATTAGTTTACTAAATAGATGGGAGATCCTATGAGAAATCCAAAGATTTATTTAACGATATCTATTCTTTTATATGTAATATTAGCATCTGCATTTCTACTCTTTGAATTTGCTGCCGCTAGCTACGATTGGAGTTCGTTTATATTCTTTAGCTTTGTTTACTGGATGATCCTAAGTTTGGATTACCAAAGAAAATTTAAAATAAACGAAGTAAGTAACTAATCGGCGCACATGCGTCGATTTTTTTACCTATTACATTTCACCTCACCACCCCTCCTCACATAGGCTACTGTACCGAATGTTAAGGAGGGGGATCGTTATGGTTGAGCTGACGTTTGCTCACTGGCTGTATCTTGCGGGTACGGTTTTAATTATTTTAACGATGTTATTCCGGCAAAATGTGTTGGTACCTTCGTTGTTTATGACCTTTTTTGTTGGGTGGGTGTATACAGGTTCGTTTGTGGAAGGGTTGCAGACGACGTTTAGTGCGAGTTTGGTTGCAGCTGCGGAATTGTTTAATATTTTCTTAATTATTACGGTGATGACGGCTCTTCTTCATGCGTTACGGTCTCTTCAGGCTGACGAGCGAATGGTGCGCCCGTTTGGGTACGTGATGAAGTCCGGTCATTCGTCTTTCTGGGTATTGGCTTTTATTACGTACGGGATCTCGTTGTTCTTTTGGCCGACGCCTGCTGTACCTTATGTTGTGAAAGGTACAAAAACAGAAATCAAAACATGTATTTACGTATGCTTTGATATATAGTCCTTGAAGAATTTACTAATATTTTCATCTGTCGTTAAGTCATAGTAAAATAGATGACCTTGGCGATTAAACTTCGCAATTTTAGTTAGATTTAATTTACATAAACGGATGATACGCTTTTTTATTTTACTTTTAGCCGTTGAATCGATTGTATTTAGGAAATCTAATCTATTAAAGATCGTCTCATATCTTGCAATACAGGCAAACATGTAACTAAACGGTATTAATAATATAGATAGAATAACCGAAATTAACACTTCATATAGTATTAAAGATAAGTCAGCAAAATTATTTATTAATTGAATTACGGAATAAGTGAACAAGATTAACCCTGTCAATTTAAGCAAACATCCAGCTCCATCTCCAGCTGCTTTATATTCAGCCTTTTTATCATAACTATAAATAGCCACTATAAACGTTGATAATATAATTAATACTATTAAAGCTAATTCAATAGCAATTGAAAAAGTATAAAAATTAATCATACATTCCAAAAACACTACTATTGAAATTGCTTTCAAAAAGGTCCTTTTAAAATAAGAATTGTCCTCTGCATCTGATATGCTTTGAAATGTTACATAATATGGAACAGTTATTATCCATACTAAAACTGTTTTAAGATTACTTTCATCAACCAATCCTATAAAGTAGATTAAAGATATAATCATACTACTGTATAGAGTTGTAAATATTCCTGCTATAACAATTCTATTATGCATTATTTTACTAAAGAAATTTTTTAATGATGCTCTACCTTCTGAAGTTGAAATTAGTAGAATAATAAAAAATAACACAATAAGTACATAAGCCCATTCTCTCGTATTTAAAAAGTTTAAAATTGTAATATCCTCCTTATAAGGTATCCCAAAGTTAAAATCCAATTTACTAATAAAACAATCTATTACGACTTTATCACATAATTAAAAATATTAAATATAGCTTTAATAAAACACAAAAAAACTCGGCCAATTAAGACCGAGTCTAAATCTAGATACTATTATCCTAGAAGTTGAAGAACTTGTTGTGGAGCTTGGTTTGCTTGAGCAAGCATAGATTGAGAAGCTTGAGAAAGAATGTTGTTCTTAGTGAACTCCATGATTTCTTTAGCCATATCAACGTCACGAATACGAGACTCAGCAGCTTGAAGGTTCTCAGAAGAGTTGTTCAAGTTAGAGATTGTATGCTCTAAACGGTTTTGGTTTGCACCTAGTTTAGAACGCTCAGCGGATACTTGATCAATAGCTGATTGAATCGTAGTGATTGCAGCGGCAGCACTATCGTGAGTTGATACATTAAGAGCTTGTTCAGTAACAGTATTGTTTGTACCATTAGTTACACCTAAATCTGCATCAGTAGTACCAACTGAACTGATCCCTAAAGCAACTGCTCTCATATCAGCAATATCAAGTGTTAAGCTTTGGTTTTCGTTAGCACCAATTTGAAATTTCAAGCTATTAGTTGGATCAGCAACAGCATCTTCCTGAGCTATACCAGCAGTAGTTACTGTGTGAGTAGCTCCTGTTGGTGCTGTGTCAGTTTCTGCACCTTCAAGTTGAGTTAATACCAAGTTAGTTCCATCTTTAGTCGCAGTATACTTAACGTTAAGATCGGTATTTTGATTAATCGCGTCAACTAATTCATCTAAGTTATCAAAATCAGTTTCAAAAGTGAAAGCTTCGTCATCAATTGTAATAGTAGCTCCGCCAGCAGCAGCATATGTATATACACCTTGAACTGCTTTTGCAGAAGTACCATCTTTGTCACCGTTAAGAAGCTTCTGAGTATTAAACTCAGTAGTGTTACCGATGCGGTTGATTTCAGAGGTTAAAGAGTTCATTTCTTTTTGAATTTCGTTACGGTCTGAATCTGTGTTAGTATCATTTGATGCTTGTGTAGCAAGTTCGCGCATACGTTGAAGAATAGAATGAGTCTCACTAAGAGCTCCTTCAGCTGTTTGGATTAAAGAGATACCATCTTGTGCGTTAGTGCTAGCTTGATCCAAGCCACGAACTTGAGCACGCATTTTTTCAGAGATTGCAAGGCCAGCAGCGTCATCTCCTGCACGGTTAATGCGAAGACCTGAAGATAGTTTTTCTTGAGCTTTTGCTCCGTTTGCTTGGTTCGCACCAAGTTGACGGTGAGCGTTCATTGCAGATAAATTGTGATTAATAATCATTTAAGATTACCTCCATGTTTTGTTTTTAGGGTCACATCCGTATGGCCCTTAATTTATATACAAAACTTCCTAAGAAGTGATGTAACTAACTTATTTGATGTGCTTGCGATGTTCTTCTGCAAGAGCTTGAAGTGCTT
The DNA here is from genome assembly GCA_037965595.1 of Alkalihalobacillus sp. FSL W8-0930. Lineage (NCBI taxonomy): Bacteria > Bacillati > Bacillota > Bacilli > Caryophanales > Bacillaceae > Alkalihalobacillus > Alkalihalobacillus sp. FSL W8-0930. The sequence goes on from CP150183.1 coordinate 1,938,756, forward strand.
CCCCGTGATCGGTTCTCTCTTCATAAATCTCTTCTCTTAGAATATCCACACCAATTGGTGCATCAATTTTCAATCTGACAAGACCGTCTTCTGTTTTAAGAACTTGGACTTTAATAATGTCAGCGATAATAATCGATTGACCGTCTTTTCTTCCTAGTGTTAGTGCCATTTTCAATCCTCCCTGATCTCCATCATTAATCATCTTCCATGATGTTCTACTTTTTATATCGGAACTTTAATCAAGATGTTTAGCATTTCTTTAAAATAATTTTCATTGAAACTAAAACTGTTTTATTGCGTATAATTGGAATACTGAAAAAAGATTGGAGAGACAGGTAAATTGATTAAAAACAAAAGTATACTTTTGATGTTTAGCACTTTTTCCTTCTTAGGAATTGTTGGTTGCTCTGACACATCAGCTGAAGATTTAAGTGGCAATGAATTAATCGAGCTATTATCAAGTGAGAATACCCCTCAGTTTTATGACGATGAGGAGGTTATGGAAGAATATATAAAAAGTAATGGCCTATCATCTCTTGTTGAAGTTGACCCACACAATCTTAAAGAAAGTACTTTTTGGTCAATGGACACCCTTAATCAAGATGATAAAATACAAAACTTCTCCTTCTATCTGGATCGTATTGATGCAACGTTAAATGAATTAGAGGCTTTAGATTTCTTACATTCGTTCTTCAATAATAATTTTTTGTCCAATTATGATGTTGAAAAGTATAAATATCTACATTCTTCAGGCCGAGACGTATATGTCATAGAGTACAAGCAAAAAAATCTTGAGCAACCTATTGAAGAGATACCCAATGTATTCACCGTCAGTTTAGGAGTTGAAGAAGATCAAGTCGTTAGCTTACGAACAAGTAACAAATCTCCACGTGTAGCTGATATCGTAGAAACATACGACTGGGATTTACCATTTTAATATAATCTCTTAAAAACACGTACTAGGCTATACTTAGAATTTATTAACATTGATCACGAACATACATTCCCATATAATTAGATCTATGATCTATTTAGGGAGTGTTTGTCATGCCATCGTTTGAGGAGTTAGAAGAGTATAAAACATATCTAAGACGCGGTAATCTAACGTGGGAAGGCAGCAGAATGATGTTGCCAGAACACAAGGTGCGGATACTCGATAGCAATGAGCGTGACAAGCGAGTCGAAAAACATGAGCTGGATCCAGATGAACTGCAGGAAATTGGATACGTGGTAATGGATGCGCTGAACTACACTAAAAAGGTACAAATAAATTATTGGGATGATTGGGCTTACCATGAAATTTTGTGTTTTATCTTAAGTGTAAGTAGGGATCAAAAACAAATTAAAGTGGAAAACGAGAATGGGGACATTGATTATATTCAGGTGGAGTGTCTTCGTACTGTGTTGCTGTTATGAAGGTTAAGAGCGTGGATATTAATTTAAATTCACTTTCGTTTATAGGTTCAAAGTGGGCTACCTTGTTTCTAATTCGAATTGAATCTTTGAGTAATTTTAAAACATAAGGGGTATACATATCTGAGTATCGGTTATTAACTTTCCTGACGTTCAAAGCATAATCAAACTCAATTAGATTGTGTCTTTGAATAAGTAATTGATTGATATTGAATAATTTCACATAGGTTTTTGAGTTTAAAGACAATTGACACCTCCCTTTATATGGTTTCAATGTCATCAGCCAAATACCTTTATTTTTTTGATTTATTACTGACATTTAAATGAGTTTCTTTTCACATATCTTTCATAAATTATTTATACAATGTAGCCGATCTATATTGTAAACAGTATTCTATTATGAAATACTACAAATAACAGGGGGTGTTTTAAATTGACTACAATTATGGAAGTTGCAAATTTCTTTCTACAAAAAACAAATCATGAGACAGAAACAGTGATCTCACCTTTAAAATTGCAAAAAGTTTGTTACTATGCTCAAGCGTGGTGTCTAGCTTTAAATGGTGTAAGACTGTTTGATGACGAATTTGTTGCATGGCCACATGGACCTGTAAACGAGGATCTTTACCATAAGTACAAAGATTACAAATGGAGACCGATTGACTTTCCAGAGGATTTTGATGACAGTGTTCTTTCTCTTCAGGAAAGAAACTACTTGAACGATGTTTGGGAGTTATACGGAAAGTATGACGCAAAGTACTTAGAGGACCTTACACATCAGGAGTTACCTTGGCAAGAAGCTAGAGAGGGTTATCCAGAAGGTCATCATTGTAGCGTTGTAATTAGAGAAGAAACAATGCGCAACTATTATAGAGAGTTGCTTGCTGATGGCTAAAAGGATCAAAGTAAGCAACCCAAAAAATCAAAACAAAATATCTGGAAAAACAATTTCTGATAAAGCGTTAGAAGTGAGGAATCCAGGACATAACACAAACGATTTGGCTCCTCACTTCTCATTCAAACATGCTTGTAATCATCATTTCCAACTATCAGATTGGCAATCTATTGAATTAGCTGAGCTAATAGAGTGCTTTAGAAAGCTCGAAAGTCAGAGTTGGACAAACATAATGAAACAAAGTAAAAGAGGTCTTGGATACTGCAAGGTGGATCCTAAAACTTTCAGTAAATCTTTACCTGAATACATATCGCCGGAACATACAATAATTGAATTAAGAGTAAACAAAAAAGCTAGATTGTTTGGTTATAGATGGGAAAATGTTTTTCATATTATCTGGTTCGACCGAAATCATGATGTATATCCTATGTAAATAAAAACGGCCCACCTTATTAAAAGGTTGGGCCGTTTTACTTTAGTTTATTACTTTATCTAGTTCTCTATAAGTGTTAGGTCCTGCGACCCCATCCACTTCACGAGGCAAATATACTTTTTGGAAACGTGTCACAGCATCTTCAGTCTTTTTACCAAAGTCATTATCAACGGAACTGACTTTGAAGTTAGCTGCATTTAAAGCTGTCTGAAGCAAACCTACGTCATTTCCTTTACTGCCACGTCTAAGCGTAGCAGACGGCAAAGAATATTTTTTCTTAGAGGGCTTTGGTGCAGGAGTAGACTCTACCTTCCCATCAAACTCAACAAATTGTGTGTTGGCTGTGATGTAGAGACCTGAGATCAGCTGATACATTTTTGAACCGTTTACCGTAAGCTCACGAGCAACCGTGAAGGCTTCACCTTTAGACACTTGGAATGACTTTGAATTCCAATCAGCCTTGTCGTATACCCATAGCTTGTCTGCTTTTACACGTAATAGTGATTTACCGACATCATCTGATTTAACCGGTGCAGATGGTTGTACCGGCGTACTTGGTACATTTCCGTTTGATTTAGGAACAGTAACGCTGTAGAAATTACAAATACCTACCAGCAATGCCTGAGCATATGCTTCATCAAACGCAGGTGTAAGCATCCATTTACGTGCTTCCGGATTCGAAAAGAAATCACCTTCCGTAAGAATGGCCAGCATGTTTTTGTATGTGGCTCTCAACACACCAAAGTTAGCTCGTTTTACGCCACGGTTTGGTTTCTTTAATCCTGCAACCAGGGCAGATTGTACAGCTTGTGCAATGGCCAGTGATGCATGACTATCCGTATGGATAAAGGTTTCCGTACCAGTAACGCTGGTGTCGCTGTGTGCATTTGAATGGATAGAACAGAATAAATCCGCCTTCGCCCTTACCGCATTCGCTCCACGTTGAGACAAGCTTAAGTCATTTGGACTGTTGATATCGCAAGAGTACATGGTACGAAAGCCAGCATCCTTCAGCTTTTTATCTAACAGTCTGGCCACGTTACGGTTGCTTAAATACTCGTAGTAAGTAGGATTACTCCCAGCACGTTTACCTGGTGTATTCTTTGCGTGACCTGGATCGATACAAATTAATTTACTCATGTTAATTTACCTCCTTAGATTGTCCATCGCGATGTTTAAATAATTCAAATAAACCTGTACCTGACAACCCTGCAAAACCACCGGCCCATAACCTTAAGACCAAATCCATTTCAGTGAATGGTGTAGCAAGAGCTCCTACAAATAAGCCGATCCCAAATGAAATTAGAGGTAGTAGATTTACCTTGATATTGACTGCCTTTTTAAGTACCTGGATAAGCGCCAGAACCACCGGTGCAAGAACCGAGGCAAACAACAAAACTTCTTCCACATCATCATCTCCCTAATAAAAATAGCCACCCTGAGTCTCACAGGATGGCTTAACTTGATAATAATTCAATTAATGCGGCTACAGCACCGCCACTACCAACAGCTATTCCGACAATCTTCCATACCTGTTGCTGTGTAAAAGCATTTCTTTCTCTTTGCGCCTTTCGTGAAACAACGTCATTCTGCAGTACGTGGTCAATCAATTTTTGGGATAGGTCCTGTTGCTTACCGCTCTCTTTCAAAACGGTATTTTCAGTATCTGTTAATTTATTTCGAATTTCTCCATTCAAGCGTTCTTGTTGAATTCTATAATCCTCAAGCGATTGTAATCGCAATTCGTGGTTGTCCAAAGTTTCTTGCACACCCATCGCCTCCTCTGGCATGTTCCCCCTCCTCTGTGAAATTATTAGCGGGAGCATGTACTCATGTATGATCCCGTTTTTTCGATTAAGCTAGAATAACACCCGCCCTCTGTCGGGTGTAGGGGAGCCATACACTCCCCGTTTTTTTATCTATGAAAATGTCTTTGAATGGCAGCGAAATCCTTGCCTGACGTAAAATCAATAATTCGAATACCTTGCGCAAATCTGTGCTGCAGCTTCTCATCATACGTTTTCTTGTAATAAGCTAATTTTGAGTCGATGTTCATAGTTGGATTAATGATGATTTCCGGTTCAGGGAAACCATCCATTTCAACAAGTACTGCAACACAATTGCCTGCCTTTTTAGCTTCTAAGAAGCACTTTTCCATTTCTGTTACGTGTATATCCATCTCTTTATCACCTCCAACTCAAAATAAAAGAAGCCTATTTCTAGGCTTCGGTTTCGGACTCTTCAGGATCTCCGTCTTCAATTGGATCTTCACCCGGAGCCGGTTCTTGTTCTTGGACTGGATCAGGCTGCGACGGATTCAGTTCATCCTCACGCCCTAACATTGTAGCAACCTGTACACGGCAGTGTTCGGGTACATCCATTAGGTCATAACGACCAATAGATACCATAATGCTGTAAAAACTATTCATTCGTTTCTCCTCCAATTTTAGCCTCTAAATCAGCTAGTTTAGTTTCTAATTCTGTAATTCGTTTTTGGTCTTCACTACTTTGGATCACCAAATACCCAACAGCTTCACCTAATGCATCGTTATCGAGAACCACTCCTCCGAGAGTTGCTCCCAGTCCTTCTGTATCAAGTATCACAGCACCAAGTGCAACTCCAACATTTTCTGCATCGATTAAAAAAGGAAGGCGTTCGCCCTCCTCCGTTTCTGTGCTTATTCCCTTTTGATTAAGTAATTCAATGATGACTTCTAAGCCTAACGAAGGTTGGTTGCTCATATTATACTCCTTTCAACTGACGAACGAGTTTTACGACCTCTGCCAGCATTAGTTCATGTGCAGTTACCTGTTGCTTAGTATCTGTATTTCTTTCAACCTCTTTTTCGAAAGCAGACTTAAAGCTTGATTGATAAGTTACACTGGCTTTAGATAAAGTAGTTGTAAGTGTATGCTTATCTAAAACAATATAGGTAACAGTGTAAGTGGATTGTTCGTCATATTCAGATACAGGTATTCTTGCTAATTGTGTACCCGCTGAGTTCACATGATTATTACTGATGTTCCACTTCTTATCTAAAACACCGTCTCTATAGACCCCTACAATATATTTGTCTCGATACTTCAACTTAGAAGCACCATCGCTCACACTTTTTTGATTGATTAAAAATTCTCCGCTAGCGCGAACAGGATTAACGATTTCCTTAGTAATTATTCCTTCTTCTATCTCAATTAAGTTACTACCTCCATGTAAGCTTATTTCGCCTTCTTCACTTAATGAACGTTCAATTGGAACTGCGAGTTCATAATGAACGAGAAATGGGTTATCTCTAAAGAAGTTATTCACTTGTTCATTAGTTGGAGTAACACCATCAACAAAGCCTGTACGTTCATTAGGAATAGTTATAGAAAAACTACTATCATTATGAAACAAGGCTGAAAATGGTTTATTTTGATCTTTGTCGCTGTACACAGAACCACTATTAGTATCATGGGCGAATACATTGGGTGTACTACCCTTTGCCTCTTGGAAAAGAGAGAAGTCTACAGGTTTTATTCTTTTAAAACCGATCCCTTCTTCCATAACTCTCATAGATTTAGAACCATCAATCATCCCACTTTTCATCCTTTGAATTGAAACATAATTCCCATTCTTTTTATAAATACTATCGCGAACCGTTCCGTCTGAAGATGAGCCTAGAAGAGTGTCCGAAAAGTAAAGATAATCATTATTTTGTGGTTGGAAAGAAATCATCCTAGAACCAATTGTTAAACTGAAGTTTGTAAATGAATACGTACCTGGAGTCGATAAACTAGAAAGCCTAATTTCAAGATATTTTGTACCAGGTAAAGTCTTAAACGTTCCTCTACTCGCTCCAGTGCTCACATAAGCACTTTCATCATTGGATGCTGCATTTTTATGATAAGCTATTACTCCATTATTAGTACCATCAGTCTCAACATCGCATTGCAATGTGTATACCTGATTAGGTACAGCTGGTATATGAAATCTAGCAAACTGATCGGTGCCATTGGAAATGAATTTCAGTTCATAAGGCATCAAACTGATGATATCTTTAGTTTCTAGCCGCGAAGTAAAACTATCAGGAAAAGCAGGGAGTAGATTTTTTCCTTTTTTCACTACCACCGGATTGCGTACATGTTGAACACCTTCAATAAACGGATACCTTTCACCTAATTTTGATTCTGTAAGTAACAGAGCTTCAGAATACTCAGATTGAGTGAGCTCAAAAAGTGTTATTTTTTCAAAGCTTATAAGTTCTTTAAGTTGAGCAGTATCAATCCTTAAATATAATTCATTCTCACCATTACTAATGAATAAAATTTTGCTTTGAACCGGTATCCCACCTCTTACAGTTGGTGTTGCTTCGTGAATGGTAGTTCCATTAAACCCATCTTTACGAATCTGTACTCTACCATTTGTTAAACAATTTAGAAGATACGGTTTGTTAGCTTTCAATTTCAATTTAAAGTACTGCATTTGCCAATCGCCTTCTGGCATAATTTTTATTGAATGAGCAGTGGTTTCCCATTTACCTGAATGTCTCACCCATCTTTCTGATAAAAAGTTAGGTAACAGGTTTACTCTCGTCTGTCCTGTGATCAAAAAATCAACTGGCCCCGGTTGCTCACTCTCTACAAGATTTAATCCATGCTTTAAAGGTGCGGTGATCGCATCCTGAGAACGAAGCTGATCGGCAATCTTTTCGTCGCGTTCCTTTAACTCATTTTGTCGCTTATTGAAGTCATCTGCATAAGCTGCAGTATCAGTTGTAAATGGCGTAACCTCAGGTAGTTTCATAGCTTTTCATCTCCTTTCTTAGTACATATCATCGATCTCAAAACCAAACTGCATGTCTCCATCTTTGCGTTTGCTGTACATGGTACGAATAGCTGTAAACTTTCCATCTTCATCAACTAAAGCCATTTCATTAATGTTCCGGCCAACAAGTTCTGACTCGCCAAGTGTAATTACATACCGCATGGTAGCCGGAGCGATGAAACTGGCACTCTCAATAGCTTTGCGAACTAATTGATTTTTAAGCGCTTGCTCATTTCCTGTTGGAGCGACAGGATTACCAGCTGAATCAACGCCCCCATCACCTAAAGCAATGTGTGTATTCTTCGTAATACGTGATCCTGATGCGCGAGCTTTCGCCATTTGTTCTCGAGCATAAACCGTTGTTTTTGTTGTACTCATGTTCTGATCTCCTTTATAGTGCGATTTTTTCAGAGGTTGCGTTCAAACGTCTACTTCCATCAAGTTTTACCGAGCCGTCCAACGTCCACCAATCCTTGCGTACAGTAAGTACCCCTTTACTAGTAGTGGGCATTCGTACCACGCTTTTAAAGGTCACCTTTTGTCTGAATAGAAGCGGATGCAAATTGTTGAATCCGTTTAAATACCAACTGCCATCAAGGTTGTCTACACCATTCAGATAAATGGGTAAGACACCAAAGAAACCTAGACATGTACGGAAGACCTGCTTTTGTTTTTGATCTTTCTTTTCAAGTGAATCAACCTTTGCTCTAACAGCTGCGGCAATTTTCGTTTGTTGTTTTTTAGGAACCTTAAATCTCGTTTTTAACTTTTTAGCAAACACCTGGCGCGGATATTTATCGTTTGTACCATTGAGGTACCAGCTGCCATCTAAATAGTGACGGCCGTTTAAAGACACCGGCACAAAACCAAAAAAGCCAATAGCAGCTCGAATGATCATCTTGCGCCATTGGATATCCTTATTTTGATACGAATGATTCTGAGATCGAACCTTTTGCTTAGCTCTTGATTGCATCGATTGTTCACTAATCATCTTCATTAACAATTTGTGACCAAACAACTGCCTTCTGTACCGGTTGTCATAGCCATCAAGAGAGAAAGTACCGTCCAGGTTGTATACACCATCCAAATAGACCGGCAACATATCAAAGAAGCCTACTCGAGTACGAAAGCGACTTTTCTTACCATAGTCTTTAAGTTCAAACGGAGCAGTGATAGCGCGAAAGATCATCTTTTCATGATGCGATAACTCAGCTTCAATCTTGCTTCTAAACTTAATAAAAAACTGATAATACTCATGAATTTTTTTCTCCGAGAAACCATTTAAGCTCCATGAACCATCTAATTTATGATTACCGTCTAAATAAACACGTGATACTTTATCCCAATAAGGATGAACCGTCTTGATTTTTAATTTCTGTTTGTACTGAATTGAGTTATCTGTATGCTCCTTAAACAGTGCTCTGAATGTGTAAGCCAAATGTGCTGGCTTCATACGCTCTAGTTGCTGAATGATTTGTGTCCCGTACTGCAAGTCATATCCATCTATGTTCACCATGAAATGAGGTCGACCTGGTGTGCTCCTTACAACGGTTGAAGGATTCATCAAGTATCGATTAATGGTCCGTTCCAACGTTTTGTATGTTGTAGAAGGGAAGTTACTAATCTGTGAAATGATGCGGTTCCTTCTAACGTAAATATCGTCTGAACTATCTCTATCACTTGAAAGAAGATCCTCCCATCGATCCAGCCCCCATGTAGCGGTGGGAATGAATAGTTGATCGGTCATATCAAAAAGGAGATCGTTGAGCTGCTGAAACTCTTCTGCTTCAGTACCAACGATCTCCTTCATCTCAACTAAACGATTCAACATAGGTGGTAAATAGGCTTCCATTTCCTCTCGCTTACTCATACAGGTTCACCTCTGCTAGCCTCGGAATCTCAATTTCATCAAGTTCAAGGTTTCCGCTTTGGCCATCGATCAAAACCTCAGCATAGTCAAAAACAGAAGGTGAGCGTTGAAGGATCTGGTTGATCTGACTCACACGAATGAATGGGTCCTCAAATGCCAATGTCCTGAACAGTGCTTGAACACCCTCCCGAACTTCTCTCTCACAGTCTTCAAGCGTTCTTCCGGATGAAAGAACAATCTTTGCACTGATGGCTATATCTTTCCATTCTGCGCTAACAACAGTAGCTTTGGCTCCAATTGGTGCCTCACCCTCTCCGTGACCTTCTTCCGGATCAATGAACGTTTGAACGTCATTAATTAACCTGGTAGTAGCAGGCTCAATGTTTGCATCAGTAATAACAATTCTCACTGTCCCTTCACCATAAGCTAACGGGAAAATTTTCGCCTTCCCTACTCCTTCAACAGATTCAGCCCACTGCTTATAATGTGCCGCGTTTCCTGAAACAGCTTCTCTCCTTACACGGACTTGATATCGTGCAAAAAGAGCTTGATCTGTTTCCTCCTCCGCACCTGGTACGAGTAAACTGACTAATTGCGCTGTCTCAAGACCTGGTATTGTTTCGACAGGTTGGAGCGGGAGATCCTTCATACTTGAAACGTTCCCCGCTTCACCAGCTGTTTCAGCTCTCAATTGTGAATTCCCAAGCGATTGAAAATATATAGAATGTGATTCAAGAAAGAACCGCATACCTGCAGGTACAGACACATTAAAACGAGCATCCCAAACGGCTCTAGTTGCAGGTACACGCTCAATTCCAGCTTCAACTACACGCTTATCAAGAAACTCCCCAGTTGCTGTATCAGCGAAAACTAGATCAAATGAAGCCTCTAACCATGCATAAGACTGAGTTACTTCTGCCGCTGCCGGTGCAAGTGCATTCCAGATGATACTTCCCTCTCGTTTATCAATATCATTTGGTACCCTATCCAACATACGCTCCATGATGGCTTCAAACGTGTAACTCTGAAGCAAATCAACGACTTCTTGATATCTTTTATTCGCTAAGGTTTCCCGCATCGCCTACCACCTCCTGAACGTCAAATAAGCCCTCCACACTTTCAACGGTAAAGGACACAAAGAAGGAATCTCCTCGTTTTTCAACTTCCATATTCGATATCGCCTCGATACGTTCATCGTAAAGAAGGGCTTCCTCAATTACTCGAGGGATCTCCATTTCTTTATACGCGTCAGAAGCCTCCTCATCAGCACACACGGCCTTTAGTTCACTGCCAATGTCATGGCTATAGATTGCATAAGCAAATCGCTCAGTACGTATAGAGAGAATGACAAATTGCTTAATTGCATCAATGCCATCGATTAAACGAGTAGATATTCTTCCGGTGTCGAAATCAATTGCGTACGTGGCTGATGTTTCAATTTCTTCTGAATCTACATCTTCCACAAAATTTAATCCTGGTGTAATCGTCATCTGAACCTCCTAAATGGCATCCAGTACATAAAACGACTGACCACCTTGTAATTTAATCGTCATCACTTTGTCCCCTACTCTCAAAGCATAATCACCAGACCGAAGTCTACGGGGTACCGTTACAAGGTCACCTGGTATGACTAATTTTGCATTAGACTGCAATCTAATTGAGATGGGTGAGACTGTGGCAACCGTTGCACTAATGAGCTCTGTTAATTCCTGAGCTTCACCAGCTTTTTGTAATAGTGACATTAACTCCGTTTCGAAGCTCACTAACTCACCTCCGGTATACGATTATGCTCCACAAGATCAAGAGTCATTGTGTGTTTATTACCATGGAACGAATGTGAGTCTGAATCAACCCAATGCGTTTTATTTAAACCGATCTCATCTATCTTCACACTAACCGGCAAACCGCTTGTTACATCAGGTATGCCGACAGCAATCAGACCTTGTAACTTCTTTTTAACGCCTTTCAATTCTTTCTGTTTATTATCCGCTCGCCGTTGTAGCTGAGCCTTATTCATTTCCTCTGTTACATTTTCGCTATACTGCAGCACACCGAATTTAGAAGCACCGGAATTATCTCGAGCAGTCACAGTGGTTGTTTTTCCATCAACCTCATGTGTCATTTTTACTCGAGTCGCTGATTCCTCAATACTTGTACTGTATTCCCAGCTGATGATATTTCCTGTCTTTCCAGTCTCTAATACCCATATGTCAGAGGGATCCGGCCAAGCTCGCAATCCTAACTTACCTTCAGACGAATACAACTGATAATTACGGCCATTCTGTTCCCTCGTTTGTTTGAGAGCCTTTAAGATGATGTCATACAAACTGGTTTGCTGAGTGATAAGCAGGGATTTAATGACATGGCCCGTATTAATGATTGAAGTCATAGGGATATCAAAGTCATTGCAAATGCGTCGAACAATTTGATCTGCGCGTTGATTTGTAAAAACATAGACATCATCGTTACGTACGATGTACGTAAGCATATCAAGCGCTTCAAAAAAGAGCGTATTGCCACGAGGGATACGACTAAACACCACGCCTCTAAATAACTCTTTACCTTTCCATTTCAAAAGAATGGTGTCGCCCTCTTCAACGCTAAAATATTTGTCATTACCCTGCTTCGTCACGATAGTTGCTTGAACCTTACGTGGCGCTTGAAACCTCTTGCCTTCCCACTTCACTTCACCCTCAACAACAAGCTCAAGACGCTCGGTTGACTTCACATTCCAAATTTCAATACTCATATGTCACCTCCTAATTGATGTATTGGAACGGCAAAGACCTTGTTTATGGCATTGCATACAATTCTTAAATTCATTCCATGAAGTAACTTTCTATAACTAAATCACTCCTAAAAACTCCTAAAAACATGTGATTTTCTTATTAATGCGGGTATGGTAAAAATGTAACCACATTTTTTATAAAGGAGGAGTTAGCAATCGAAACTTTCCTATTTTTCGGTATTATGATATTGACGCCTGTTATATTAATAGGTGGGGGCTTAGCAGCAACTATCTATGGAATTAAAAACATTCGCGAAAATTAAGAAAAAACCAGGCATTATGCCTGGTTTTTTCTTAGAGATAATCATTATATAAAAACATCAACTATATCAAGTCAAAAAGAAGCCTAATGCTTCTTAATTGGTTCTTCAATTATTCTATTTACCTCCCAACCACGATAGTATCTGTTTCTAAGTGCACCTTCGCGAACACCGAGGAGTGCTGCCCATTCATCAATATGTTTTGTTTCACCTTTGTAGGTGAGCATTAAAGATCCTTGATATTTTCTAGGTTCAGTTAGTTGTGCTCCATAATGACCTTGTTTTAACCTACTTCTTAACGTGGCAACAGAGAGGTTTAATCTCTTTGCAAGATCTAACAATCGAAGTTTTTCTCCTTGATAATCAATGTATGAAGTATTCCTCTTATTCATTTGCTGATCCTGCATGGTAATCCATTTACAGTTGTTAAAAGAATAATCATCATCTACGTTTATTCTTTCAATTGTAAGATTGTTAGAATAACTTCCCCCCATGTCACTATAGAAGTTTGAGAAATCATGCCATCTCGAAACAACCTTTATGCCTCGTCCTCCGTAATTCTTAAAATCTTTCGCCTTAGGTTCGTGACATCTTTCAATCATGTGTGACCAAATACGATAAATTCTAGTATTCGATTTACCATGTTTGAGATTTGAATCACCCATTTGTTTGGCTTTCTGTGAATCTATAATTACTTTCCAACAGCCGCAGCTTTTAATTCTCTTTTTCCTAATCCCATCCCCATGAACTAACTTTTCATTACCACATTCACATAAGCACATATAATAGCGTTGTTTGGCTTTGCCTGGAGTAACTCTTTGATATACTTTTTTAACAGTTAACCAGTGAGATACTGAACCTATCCATTTTTTTGAAATAACATTATCTTCATCTAATTCTTCAAACAAATCACCGTTGAATTGAAGCATGGACATTGAATTCACCCCTCATGATAATTGTATCATTATTACTGGGGAATTCGTAAAGTTTGATTCGGGTATATCCAATGGCCAGGTTGCCGGTTGTTACGCTTATCACGTTTGATCATCATTGCCTTGTTTGCATTCCAGATCTTTCGCCAATCAGTATTTTTACCGTACTGCCTCCCTGCAATCGCCCAAAGAGTGTCACCTTTTTTTACTTTATACGTTTTATCAGGCTTCTTAGCAGGCCGTTTTGCTGCAGCTGGTTTTTTCGGTGCTGCTTTGACTTTAATCTTTCGTGGAGTAGCGACCTTATATTCTTTAAGAGAAATTGAGTAATCTCGATCGCCTACTGCACTCTCACCCTCTGACCAATCAAATGCCTCAAGACTACAATTAAAATTGATCTTGGTACCAGTAACGATAAGACGGATTGGTTCGTTTTTATTCCTCCACTTTTCAAGTGTCTGAATGCAGTTTTCAGGTGATGGGAATCCCTTGTATTCACATATAGGTGAATGTCGCAATGGAAAAAAAGAATCCAAGCTAATTTGCTTGGATCCTTGTTCTTTAATAAATGTTAATTCGCCGAGCTTGTCTACCTCTACTGAATCAGACTGCATGTTGCTTGTTAATTTAATGGCTTCCGGAAGAACAGGGAGCCTAAGCTTTTCCTTCCCTTGCGAAAGCCAAATTTCATACTTCGATTTAGCCATTACTTAGCACCCCCACGGTTCCATTTAAACGCATATTTCTAAACACTGCGGCAAGATCATTTTTAATGATTGCAGCCAATTTCTCCATATCGGCTTCATTATGATAATGATTGTCCCCAGTGATGTTGATATGAACTGTCACATCACCTTCTTGAACGGTAGAGCTTGAGTTATCAATCTGACTTGATGAATCGATAGAAGGACAACTGGTTAAACCAATCTCCTGTGCCACGGATTCAGGCAGATCGTAGTCACTATCTCCTTGATCGATGACTTGCATACCAAGATCGGCAGCTGCCTGATTTAGAAGATAACGACCTCTAATTCCTCGTTCAGTTGGAATGATCCACTCACGACGACCACCCTCACCGACACGAGCGATCTGTTCATTCGTAATCAAGCCACCGTTAGCATAACCACGGTACGCTCCACCGTTACGCATAGAACGGATACCAGGAACATTAGAGATATCGCCGTAACGAGACTGAATGTAGCGAATAGCTGCGGCTGTGTTATGAACAGGATTATAGATATCATCCATGCCAGCAAGCTTATGAGCATTGAATGTTGGATCTATTGTCTGCATGAGACCTTTTGATGGGGTACCACGTTTAGCGTTACTATCCCAGTTGTTGATCGCTCGAGCATTTCCACCACTTTCTTTCATAGCAATGGTCACGAGAGGATCAATCCAGTCCTTGCCTACACCTGTTGCTAACGCTGCTTGAGCCACCGCACTTCTGGTCGATATATCCGCACCAGAACCGCCAAATAAAGCATTTCCTCCACCCATTGGGTTAAATGCCACACCATTTCTCCGTGTCTCATAGTGGACGTGTGGACCGGTACTGTTTCCTGTTGAACCAACAAGTCCAATGATCTGACCTCCAGTAACCATGTCGCCCTGCTTAACAAGGTTTTTGGAGTTATGGCCATACATATACTCAATGCCGTCCGCTCCTTGAATCTTAACCAGATTTCCGTAACCGCCTTGCCATCCACTGAATGTGACCATACCAGGCGCTTGTGAAGGAATAGGCGTGCCCATAGGAGCAGCAAAATCGACACCCTTATGATTGGTTGTACCAATTCCACCTGGAGATTTACGCATTCCAAATCCAGATGTCATTGTGAAAGGAGATCCGAAGTCTGGGGCCATACCTGTATACGCACTAATTAAGCCATCTACCTGCTTATTAGCGAACTTTTTAAGGTCTACCGCATCTAACCCTTTCAAGATTCCGAGTGATGTCCATTCACCTAAGCCAAACATGACACGTGAAGGCGAATGAATACCTAGTCGCTCTTTAAAAGTGGATTCAACGGTATCAGCCAAGAACTGTGCAGCCTCTTTGACCTGTGAACTATGTGATCGCATACCTGAAACAAATTCAGATATTGTACCAGTTCCCCAGCTGCTCCCTTTCGCTTGTGTATCATTGAAAGGAGTATGGACCTGTGTTTGCAGATAAGAATCCGTTCCGGTTTGTGAAGCATCTTGACCTGATCTAAATGCAGTCACCGTATTTCTACCGTGTGAAGGAGCCTCTGATTCAATTGCATTGAATGGTCTAGTCACCTGTGATGCTAAGTAAGTGCTAGTGCCTGTTTGTGATGAATCTTGACCACTACGGAATCCCTGTACAGTACCCGAACCATGCGCAGATGCTCCACCTTGAATGACTTCAAACGGTCGTTTCACTTGATTGTGCAAGTGAGATTGAGTACCTGTTGCTGTGCCATTCTGACCGGCACTGAAAGATTGCACCGTTCCGGATCCAAAGCCAACAGCATCTTGCACAATACCTTGCATCGGGTTACTGATGTTACGCTGTTTCCAAGCTGATAACGAGATTGTGTTCCCGTTCACACCTGCAGATACAGCTTCACTAAACTGCTGACCATAAGCATTCGCTTCACTTTGCATGTTTGCTGTACGAACAGCATCCAACGAAACGACCGCAGATACGGCAGCAGGTTGAGTACCAGTCGAAGGTGAGCTAGCGTTAATTGATCCACCAACTAAACCACCGTTCGCATAAGGTCTTACACCAAGCGCAGATCCTGTTTGCTCGTAAAGATCAAGAGCACGACTTCTACGGTTTGCCGATAAAGGAATAATAGCCTCTGGTCCCGCTTCACCAACTAAACCAACATGAGGACGATTAATGAATCCACCGTTTGCATAAGCTGGCGTGTGACCACTAGAAGCAGAATGCCTTGTCGGGGATGTTTTCTGTTGGCTTGCTGTGGTCGATGCGTTACCAGTAGCTTGGCCACTCTCTCGACCTTCCTTAAACGGTTGCGTTACATTCTTATCAAACCAAGAACCAACATTGCCAAGAATACCTTTACCCCAATCTAGAACGTTGCTCCATTTATCTCCCCACCAGTCTTTACTAAACAAGGAATCAGAGATTGAAGTACGTACACTGTCCCAGATCGATTGAGCACTATCCCATTTATCCTGAGACCATCCTTTTACGGATTCCCATTTGTTGTTCCACCAATCTCCGCTAAAGATGGTTTCTCCTATCTTAGTGGTTACGGAATCCCAAATGGATTGAGCGCTATTCCATTTGTCTTGTGTCCAGGATTTTACTGACTCCCAATGTCCTGACCACCATTCGCTGTTAAAAACAGTATCGGAAATGTTAGTGGCAATAGAAGTCCAAATACCTTTTGCGCTGTCCCACTTGCTTTGCGTCCAGGACTTAACATTCTCCCACTTCTCTAGCCACCATTCAGAACTAAAAACGGTCTCTTCAATGCCAGTCTTAATCTTATATCCAAGTCCACCGATCTGGATGGCTTTCTCTGCAGACCAAGCCTTAACGTCTTCCCATTTTTGATTCCACCACTCACCATTAAAAACGGTGTCATTAATAGCGTTAAGTGTTCCCTGCAACCAGGAGCCTTCGTATAGCTTTTTGGTACCCTCAACTGTTGAATCCCAGTTCCCTGACCACCATTCCGCATTAAAAACGGTGTTATCTAATGCCGAAACAGTCTTATCTAGCCAAGAACCTTCATACAGTTGTCGAGACCACTGAGCTGCTTCAGCCCATTTAGCACTCCACCACTCTCCACTAAAGAGAGTCGTTTCAAGTAGTCCGAATAACTCCCCGATCTGATTAGACCACCAACTAAGATCCGTTAATTTAGAAGCGTACTCAGTAATCTCGGCCCATTGACCGCTCCACCAATCGCCGTTAAACAACGTATCTCCAATTGCAGTGATGCCTTTGTCCAACCACGAGCCCTCGTAAAGAGCGGATGTTCCTTCAGTAATAGAAGACCATTTGCTTGACCACCAAGAGCCACTAAAAACCGTATCTCCTATTGCGTTAACGGTTTTCTGCATCCAAGAGTCTTCATAAAGGACTTTTGCGCCTACTTTAGTCGCGCTCCACTGTTCGGACCACCAATCTTTATTGAACATGGTATTTTTAATGCTATCGATCACGCCAATGTCCTGCAGATATTGACCAAGTTTGGATCCACCAATCGAACCGGCAATCCCTCCAAGAATTCCTCCAACAATAGTTCCCACACCGGGGAAAACGGAACCGACTAGCGCACCTGTTGCAGCACCACCAGCCATTCCTCCAAGAGCTCCACCTGCAACAGATGCTTTTTCTTCATCAGGTGCTCCCACAATTGCTGCAGCTGATAAACTGGTCCCTAATAGAGGAATCCCTTTCAAACCACTTGTCATCCATTTAGGTAGGAATGAACGTTTAGGCATCTCGATTGTAGTGTTTTTTGGTCCACCCGTTGGTAGTGTCGGCTGCTTAGGATTTATAGGACCCGTACCTTTACCATGAGGTGCAAATGCAGAGAACAGACCGAATAGTGAAGCCCATTTACCTCCACCCTTTGGTGCTCCTGGTCCTTTAGGTGGTTTTGGTCCATTTTTGCCGAACGTCTTACTCCATACAGTGGAAACACCATCTTTAAGGTGTTTCGCGCCTCTCCCTAGCCCTACTGCTATATCTTTAAAAGGTTTTAGAGCCATTAAAATCTTTCCAACAATTACACCAGCAATTAAATTACCTAGTAATGCTGATGTATTTGCACCATCTTGTACCCACTCTTCTTTCCCTATAACATTTCCTACATTGGATTTAATTGCAGTTACGTTAACATCCCATAATTTTTGAGCTAACCTCATTGATAAGTCAGCAGGGTCAATAGAATCTATGAAACTATCAACAAATGAACGACTTGCCATAGCGCCAGCAGTAACAAATTCATTATTTGACTCGTCTTCCACTCCAAGTAGTCCACGAATTAGACCGCCCATGACACTTCCATAAGTGGAACCAACTGATTCTGCGCCGGCTATTAAACCAGGAGCTCCTTTGTCACCCCACCATGCAGCAAATTCTTCCTGAATGTTTGGCCAAACAATATCCCATCGAGCCTTGAGTGATAGATCACGATATTGATCAAGTTCTTCAAAGCGCTTTGATGCCTCGGGATCGTCTTTAAATTGCTCTCTAAGCTCAGTCGTCGTTTCACCTGGGAAAAGGATACGCAATTGATCTCCCACAAAACCAAAGGTTTTACTCATTGGATTCATGACAGCTTCTGCGAAATTCTCCCCTGCTACTTGCATTTGTTTGGTCATATCAGCGATAACATATGCATTCTCGCCACGCCATGAACGGAAGCTTTCTAAAGCAGGTTGAACTACACTTGCAAGACCTGCTCCCCAAGGCATGATGATCGCATTATTCATGAATGACTTAACGCCAAGAAACAAGTTAGCAAGGTTGTCTGACATCTTGATCATCATGTCATCAAAGCGTCCGAATTCCTTCGTCGCTTCTGGCCAGATCTCGGAAATGTCTTTACCGCTTTCAGCAAGACCCTCTAATTTTGCTCTTGAAGCACCAGAAATAGCCCCCATCTCTTGGAGTGCTGCAGTAGCATCTCCAATAGGACGACCATTTTGTAATCCATCATATAAACGACCAACCCATAAGGAGACATCCGCAAATGGCTTTTGTGTTCCAGCTGCTATATCCCCAACCAATTTCATTCCATCTCCTGCAGCTAAGGCTCCATCCGTAAAAATTTGAAGCACTCGAGACGCTTCAAATATTTCATCACGGGCAAATGGGGTCTGTCCTGCGAATGAAATTAAATCATCTAGTCGTTGATCAGCTGCTTCCCTACTACCTAACAACGTTTCAAATGCTGTAGTCATATTCTGACGATCAGCGGTAGCTCTTAACGGAGCAACCACACCTCCGTAAGCACCGGCTCCTACACCTAACATAGCCCCAGTACTTGAAGCCATTCCACTCAGCTTACGCAGCGGTCGTGTAGCATAGTCAGCAATCTTAACGGTCATTGTAAAAGTTCGATTTAGATGAGAATTTGCATATCCGTAAATTTTACGTGCGCCTGGTGTGGCACGATCTATTAAAGATGCTGTCATTGCATAAGATCGCGCCAAGGTACTTCGAGCATGAGAGGACATTCGGTTAACTTGCGCTGTTAAGCGATCAAGTACACCAATGGTCGCTGTGTATCCTCTACCCAACGTCCGCTTAGCAAAGCTATTCACTCGATTGATTACTTTAGTAGATTCATCTTTTGCTTGAATATTAAACTCGTAATTTCTTCCGATCAGACTACGCTTAATACGAGCTGAAATACTTTCAGTAACAGCAGTGATACGATCACGTGCCGTAAAATTAACATCAACGGTTTTTGGTATCGCACGATTAACCTTCGCTCGAGTCTGATTGATTTTTCGATTGAGCTTTCTATCATCTGCATCCAGGATAGTGACTCTGTTCTTGGGAAGAGCGCGCTCAATCTTCTTATTAACAGAATCAACAGTCTTTACAAGCCCTTTCCCTTCGCCCAAAAGCATTGTGGTATGCTGCTTTGGCGTGGCTTTAAGTCGCTTATTCGCCTGCTCTACAACTCGTTTAGTAGAGTCCTTTGCATTAAGATGCATCGTATGGTTATTGGACCGATCTAATTGTTTATTGATCTTCGCCATTGCAGGAGTGATGCGATCAACCGCTCCAAGTTTTATACGATCTAATTTTTGCGCTAACGCCTCAGCCTTCTCCAAACCCCGTGTCATACGCTCAAGCTTCTTGGAGATGCGATCCTCTAGATCAAATTTAGCTGTAAACTTCGCCATTGTTTGTCCTCCTTTCTCCTAGCTTCTAGCCATTTCTTTTCTCTCTTTTTCCTTTTGTTCCATTTCAATAGACAATGAAGCGAAAACAAATGCCTTTCTTTTCTTGTCACCAGTCAATACATTGAAGACCTCAGAGGGATCCCATCCTTTCACCATTAACATGTAATGTGAAAAGACGGCATCTTTATCCCCTGACTTAATTAGTTTTTTGCTGCTTCTTCATCCTGTACATCCTCAGACTCTTCGCCATAACCGTTAACTAACATTGCCCGGTCAATCCAGTTGCTGTACTCCCCACCGATTGAAAGCATTTTTTTAGCTGCAGTAATCGCATCTTGAGTACCATAGGATTTTAGAATTTTAGCATCTGAAAATTTAGGATAGATAGTGGATTCGACCGCAATTGCTGCTGAAAAACGTTCGTTATCAAAGTCTTTTTGGCCACGACGTTTACCTTTTGTAATTGTTTTCGTATGGAACTTTTGTAAATCCTCAATCCGCTCGGTAGAGATCGCTTGAAAAACAAAAGGAATCGGTTCTCCATTTTGATCTTTGAAACGACGTGTGATAATTGCTTTTTCTTTCGGTGCCTTAGCTTCATTCCCTGATAAGAAGAAAGACATATCATATAGTTCTGCTTCCTCTTCTTTTGCTTCTACCTCTTCGTTTACTTTGTAACCTTGATCTTCAGTCATATTCAATCATGCTCCTTTTATTTGAGTTTAGTTTTAATATAAAAAAGGGCCGAAGCCCTTTTGATTAACGGAAATTATTTGATAAGCCTTGTGGCATGTCAAAGTCATCGAATGTGAATGGCACTTCTTCCTCAAGACCCTCTGAATCAACATCGAGTGCAGCAATTCGCACAGAATCAATGTTCACATCAAACAGGGTCACACGTTGAGTACCTCGGCGCGCCCCTTTATCGTCATTGACGACTTCAACAGTGAAGTACTCGTCAATACCAGTACGCTTGTAATCAACCATCATTTTTACGAATTGAGAAGTAACCTTGTGCAGTGTCATAGTACCTGAACCACTGGCACCAAGTGTCTTATTTCCCGACATGACACGTCCTAAGATCTTCTTTTGAGTTTTTTCTTTCTCGACGTTCGCTTCAATGTTGGTTACTTGAGCAAGTTCTTGTCCATTCCAAAATACTCGCCCCTCTTTACCACTAACAATATTTTGCGCTTTAAATGTCAATTAGCTCACCTCCACATCAAGATATACTTTTTCAACAGAGTCTACAGGTTGTACAGCGATTTTCACCATCACACTATCACCTGACATTAGTGAAACAACCACATCCTCTTCAGGATCGAAGTTTTGAATTGCTCCAGCTGCTTGCAACTCATTCATATACTGAACAATCCCTGTACGGATGATAGACTCTCCATCTTCATTACCAGGGATATCCGCTCCACCTTGCTTAGCCTGAAGGATGATCGCTTTAATACCAGAACGTAAATCATTGTTAATCGCATCAATGATACGGACGATTTTATTCTTAGCGAATTTCCCTTTTGCAGCAGAGTTCAAATCTTGCTCGACACTAACAGTGCGATCCGCAGGATCAAACGTGAAGATGAACTCGCCATTCTTCAAGCGCTTGACGATTTCAGCATTATCTAAACGTACTGATACATCTGCTGCGCCTTCGTATACAACAGATGTGAGAGCTTGTAGAGTGCTCGCTCCTGCCGTTGCTCCAGCGACCCATGCAGTAGCTTCCGGATTAGTTAAAACTCGTCCAGCGTCCAATTGAACACTGCTAGTGACGTTGATAATACCTTCATATGAACCGTTATAGTCGGCGATAACGCCCTGAACCTTAATACCAACCTCTTCGCGCATACGACGGATGAATGATGCTGCAGTAACTTTCAACGCTTCATCAGCCACAGGGAAAGCGACTGTGTTAAAGCTCTCTGTCTCGAGTGCAGATAGAAAACCTGCATAAGCCTGAGGTGTCACAGCTCCATCAGAACCACCTTGCAGGTAGACACCAACAGTTGGATCTAATGAACCGGTACCACGAAACTCAACGTAGGCATTTGATTGTAAATCGGCAGCAGAAGCAACCGTTTGACGTTCCACCTGAGCCTCATCAAAGAATGTCTCTACATCAAATAATTCGCTATCCAATACGTTTGGAGATACACGAATCATGATGCTTTCACCCTTTTTCCCTCCGTAGATTGCAGATACAGAAGAATCAGGACCAATTGAACCAGTAGCTTTCTGTCCATCATTCAAACGATATACAAGTACGGTATTGCTGCGTTTCTTTGCTTCACGCACTAAAAGCATACTCGGATCAGATAACCCTACTCCTAGCTTATTGATCGCATCAGCATCGCTAGAAATTTCAATGATCTTGTTAGGGACACCCCACGATAAGATCACTGGCAGTGCAGCACGACCTCGATCGCTACCACTAATGCGCGTTTGGGCCTTCTCTGTAAAACGTGTGTAAATCCCTGGACGCGTCTTTTCGACACCAGGTTGAAATGTTCCACCATTCATTACGCTTTCGCCTCCTTGCTAAGATCACGAGCTAGAAACTCATCAACTCGTTTTCTCGCATCAGTTTTTGTAATCTGTAAATCTTTGCAATCAAAAAGAGCACCATCGAAAACCTCTGGATTGACTCCAAATGCTTCTCGACAATGCTCTCTTAATTGAATGATGTGGTACTTTGGTTCATTCGGTTGAACCGGTTCCGGTTCAGTTTGAATTACTGCCTTTGCCTCAACCAAATCTTCCTTGGTCAGGGCTTTATTTTTGCTTGATGCTCTATTACTCACTTTTCATACCTCCTTCTAGGGTAAAATTCTCAATGTTCACGTAATCTGGACGTACATATTGGTAAGGACTCGACCATTGAAAAACCATTGTTGCTGATGCACCGTCACCTGGCCGTACATCGATACGGCTAATTCGAACGAAATTGTCTATTTCTTCACCGTTATCGTCAATCATAGGCATATACATCCTTTTTCGTTCGCATTCGTCATGGAGCGATTCTGCGACACTCACAGCTAAAGGCTGATTTGAGTGAAACAGTTTGAGATTAAGCGTATATGACTTTGAGTAGGTACTGAGCGAAGATGCCCCACCACCAAATGAGGCCAAGGGAGGTACATAAAAAGACGGCACCTTAAAATCTTGTGGTACCTCATTCACATAAACGGTTGATGGGAAGTGTTCCAGAAGGAACCGGACAATTGCTGCAACTTCTGGGTGTAATGCGTTCTCATTCATGCTCTACCCTCAAATGTGCTGTCGATCCATCCTTGCAGCTTCTTTTCCAAAGACCGTTCAAACATTTTCTGAAAGATGAAATTTGCATTATCCCAGTAACCGGTACCGTCCACCCATTTGATCTTAAGCAGCATTCCATCTTTACTAGAAGGATCGTAAATGAAACGACCGTTGGTCCAGCGGCCTGGTACCCACCGTCGATCTTTACCGCTACTTGGATCAACTGTAAAGTGGCCATCGTTAACAAAAGAAGCATACTCCACGTTGGTTCCAACCTCTAACGTCAGTCCGCCTTTACTGACAGACCACACGTTATCAGAATCACCTTTACCAAAGCTATTTAACAAGCGCCTGGTATCAACCGTCTTTGTACGGATGATTTCATTCTGAATCTCATCTAAGAATTGAAATGCAGATGCTTCACCCCAAAGCTTTATCTCCTCTTTCACACCGCTCTTTGCTGCCTTATTTGCGCTTTTAATAAACTTGTCTAACCCTGCAAACCCCTTCTTACTCATAACGTATCACTCCTTGTTGCCGTTACAATGATATGATGCCCCCTAACATCTTTAGGTTGTTGCAGCTTATAGGAAGCACCAGACCACTTAACTGTATCGTTTAGCTTAATGTCGGTACCTGCAGGGAACGTAACTCTCATACGTTGTAAAAAGGTTGCCTGCGGCTGCCCTTGCACAACATCTTGAGTAAGCTCTTGAAAATGACAAGGAACACCGCTACTAATTGGCTCCTCTGAGAACTGGTTAGGCTGCTCAATTTCAATACCGTAACTCTTTTTCGGAGTTACGGCGGCTAACCTATACACATCGCATGTATGAACAAGAAAATTCTCTAAGCTCATAATGGACGCATCCTGAATCTAGGTTTATTCTCTACTGGAATAGGTAGAACGATATAATCGCGCAGCAAGATTGATAGATCCGGCTTTCTGATAGTTTCCCCATCCGCTAGCGTGTACGAATAGTTTTCGAATCTCTCAGATTTATAGCCTTTTGTGAGAGATTCATCAGAATTATACAGCGCATAAAACTGAGCCAACTTACAAAGAGCAAGCTTCACCTTATGAGGAAGCGGATCATACAACTCTTTATCTGAGAAATCATGGCCAACAATGTTCTCCACCTCAACGGTTGCTTCAAGAATATCGTTACTAAGCTGCTCATCTGCTCTTTTCTTAACCTTCGCAAACACTGAGTATGCTCGAACGTCCTCTGGAGTAACCAACATTACTCAAGACCCGCTTCTTGTGCGATCTCCTGCAACTTGAGGATTAAAGCAACACGCTCTTGAGCGTTTTTCGCTTGACCAGGATCACCGTTCAGAGATTGAATGATTCCCTCTTGTTCAGCTTGTTTTAACTTCAATAAGTCTTTCTCGGTATACGATCCAGGAGGATTGTTTTCTCCATTCTCACCAGAAGGAGTTTGATTACCCTCATTCTTGGTGTGCGTTCCATGATCCTTAAAATTATCAGAATCTGAACGCGAGACCAGAAAGAACTCGTTCCCTTTAAGATACTCCCCTAAATCATCTGAGACAGAACGAGGGACACCAGCTTTAAAGATAGTCCCCCCCACGTCAAATGACTTACCCTTTTTAGGATCTAACGTGACTTCAAACATGTATTACATCTCCTTCACGTTAACAATTTTTGAAACAGCATCCTCTTCCTCGAATACACTGTCCAATTTAGCAGTAAGCACAATGATAAATTTACGAGCACGGATGTCTTTATCTACTTCAATACGAATGTTACGAGAGAACCCAGTGATGATGTTTTTCGGATGTGTCAAGATAATATCTGAAATATCCGCTTCTCCATCATTGATCTCGTAAGGTTGCATAGTTGCGATACCTTGAACAGGAACACCAAATGCAGTTGAACGTCCACCTTGTACTGCAGAATCTCCTAAATTAGTTTGACGGTCAGCGACTCTATCCATCCACTCAATAGAATTACTTGGAGAAGTATAGAATCGGAACTCTTGAGGAACGCGAATGTACTTAGCTGGGATAGCTTTGTAACCACGCTTGAAAATCCCTCTACTAATTGGCTCTAACTGAGCATCAACGATATGGGACACCGCATTTTTTCGGATGCCATTAATTTGAGCTAGGAAAGGGTCGCTAGAACTTTTATCTCCATTTACCAATAACTCTTCAATATCAACGGCAGCACGTTCAACGATTTGCTGCATGAGAGTATCTTTTAAACTCTCTTTCTCAATGTTATTTTCTAGCGTGTCATAGGTAATATTAATCTCAGCAATAACTTCTTTTGCGTTAAGATTTACTGTACTGGTGGTTGGCACTGCCTTTTGATCTTCAGATAGTGGCACTCCTTCAGCACCAGGACGAAGGATCCGCTGTCCAAACCCAATCTTCTCAATCTTTTGTGTGTCATGATCCATAGGGATAACACGTGAGTCTTTTAGAATTGTTGGTGTGTCTTGGATCATTCTAATGAATTTACTCGCTTGAGTCGGATTCATTAGTCCACCCGTTTGGAGAGAACTCAGCGTCATAGCCGCTTTCTCAATAATTTGTTGATTAGTCATTCTTGACATGAAAATGCTCCCTTCTTCGGCTTAGAACAAGCCATCCCACATTGATTTTTGAACTGGTTCTTTTGGATTGTTGTTATCTGAATCATCTTGCTTGGAAATACCACGGGCTTTTTCAAGCTTCGTGATACGGTCAGATACAGGCTCGATCGCTTTAGCAACGGCTTTTGTCACAACTTCGCTCAAATCCTCGTTGGTATCGCCTGTACCACCTTCAGGATCAGTTGGATTGTTCTCTTCTTGTTGCTTCTCTATTTCGTCAATACGAGCAGTCACAGGCTCCAACGCCTTCGCTACTGCTGCGGTAATATCTTCTGGTTTCAAATCGTTTTCCTCCTTCTGGACCTTATCGGCCAAAGCTTTTTGAATATCTTCCTGTGTCTCAATTTCATTGATTAACTCTGCAAATTCACTTGCAGCATCTTTAATTCTTTGAAAGTCTGCGATATCCGGAGTGCGGTTATCCCAGCGCGATTGGTCAAATTCTAACTCAAGAGCACCCCACGCAGCCCATAAATTGCGTTGTTTCTGATTTTCTTTATATTTCTCACGTACTGCGCCTTTTTGGATCAATTCTCCAGTAAAGAATTCTTTCAAAACTTTAAACAGACTCTTCTCGGATTTGTCTGATGTTCCTGTCGTACCATCACTTTTCTCAATGGTTTCAGCAAGACCAGCCATACTAAATCCTGTTACGTCACCCTTTTTAATAGATTCCCAGCTGTCTGCATCTGAGACCTTAACGGTCATAACCCACGTGCCGGCTGAGATGTCCTCATCACCTAGCTTCATTTCAGTCTTAGCAATCCAAGACTCGACGACCTCACCGACGTTTGAAGTGAAGTCATGCTGCTTATCAATTTGACGATAATCAGAAAGAAATTGATGAGCTGCTTTTTCAATCTCGCTTGCTGTCATGTAATCCTCATGAGCGTCCAACACATCAGGTTCATAAACAACACCAGTAACAAGCTGTTGTTCCTCATTGGACTTTACAATTTTGACTTCTTTATTAAAGTCAGGTTGCTTGTCCGATTTCATAATGGCGAACTTCTTACCATTTGCCCCTTTGTTTACCAAAGACACATGAGTGATCTGAGCATTTGTTAACTCTCTCGGCATTTTTGTTTCACCTCCTTTCAAAATTAAGAGACGCCAAGCTCTTCGAGAGCCTGACGTCGTATCTCTTCTTTTTCTTCTTTGCTCAATCCAAAAATGTCCTCATCCACTTCGGGACCAAGGACACAATGACAACTTATACGTTCTTTAGCACTCAGCCTAGTATCTCTAGGATGCTGAGCAAACTCACCGCTATCAGGAATCTCAAAATCCTCGTCTACTCCTACAACTGTTCCATCGAGGGCCATATGATTCTGTCTTGGCGTAATGCTTTTCACACCGCTATGCTTCCAACGCTTGCCTGTAACTGCAGGAGATTGACTGAAACTCTCTTGATGAGCAACCGATGAGGCCGTTAGGACTTCTGTTATAGCTGTTTTCCTTGCCCTATCACGACTGAAATCAGGAAGCTCCGCAAGTTCAGACTCAATTTTGCCAATTCCATGACCCTCTTTTATTCCCTCTACAAAGATCTTTTCGACTGATTTCTGACTGGAGGTCTGCATTAATTCTCCTAATTGTTCCGACCATTCCTCAATCCATGTGGTTGATCGGGAAGAAAGCACTTCAAACTGTATGTCTTGATCAATGGCATCCATAATTACACCAGCGAACTCCTCTATAGTCATCTGAAGGAAACGAGAAGCCTCTTCTGCTAGTTCTGCAGCAAACAAATCTGCATCAAAAAATTCACTCTGCAGGTACGAGAGTATGGCTTGAAGCGTTTCCCCATCATCTTTAGCAACAAATGAGCTCAGTAAATCTAAATACCTTTTACGCTGCCTTCTCAGAAGACGCGCCACAGTGGTTTCGAAATCCTCAACTAATTCCTCAACCTTGTCCTTACCCGGGAAGACAGGCAGATCATCACCAAGCGATTGGTCATCCTCTGTCTCTTTACGAATAAATGAGTTAATGTTTTTTAGAAGCCTTATGACATTAGCCATTTTTGACATCCTCAAGAAGGTCCCTTACATCCTTCAATATGGAGACCAACTCATTCTGCTGCTGAGATCCATTAGATTTTTGCAATGGCAGCAGACTTGGTGTGACAGACCCTTGACTATTCCTAGCCACCGGACGATTGTATAACTCCTCTGGAAACTCTTCTAATGTTTTTCCAAGCACTTTGCCTAAAATGTCTCTTAAGTCGTTCGGTGCAATTGCAAGTGCATTAACAAAAGGCATGAGCACCTTTGCAATTTCAAGCGGATCACGAAAATCAGGGCCTTTAAGCGTAATTTTTGCTAAATTTATCTCTATTGCAGGTAAAAAGAGTGTGTTCAATTTACCTGCAATAGCATTTCGCTCAGGTTGAAACACCTGTTCTTCAGTAATTTTCCGAGCGGTATCAGCTGTCGCTTTATTGTATTCATCTGCCTCACCGGTGTAGAGAGGAGGCAAGCGAAAGGATGAACGAAACTTGCTACGATGAGTTGCATCATATTCAAGAAATAAAGCATCTTTCTGTACCATCTCAGCCAGACTTTTTATCTCAACTTTCACATTTGATTTTTTGTCACCATCAGATTTCAGACTATCATCCTCTGTTACTCCATCAACTTCTAACAATAAAAACTTATGTGCGTTATCACTGCCTTGCAGATCATTCATATAATCTTGAAGATTCTTATATGCCTCATCCGTTAACTGTCCATTTTCAACAAGGATTGCAGCAGGAATGTGTCGCCCGTTCTTAAAGTAAAGGTAATTTAATTCCTCTGCCTTACGAGCTCCATATGCACTTAATAGATGACCGATCCATCTCGGCACACCATAAGTGCCGCTTCCTATTTTAAAATGTATAACTTCAGTTGCTCTGAACGTTTCAGGAGTGTTCTCATCAAATTCTCCAGTGCGCATATCCATCACTCGTTCATCGCCAAATTCTTTAAAATACACTGTTTTACCATTGATCATTTGAGCATATTTTCTAAATGTACGCCACCTTGTTACAGTAACCGGTTTGCCATTTTGCATAATCTGCGTCTGAACTTGAGTCCGAATGGTTTTCTTACAGACTCTCGTATACTTAACATCCATATAGGCGACCTCTGCAGGTACATTCAATCCATCTCGAATCACTTCGAGAAATCCATTTCCGGTCTTTTCTCGATCTTCTAGCATGTATCCGTATTCTATTTCGGAGCTCTCATCTAAATTTTGATATTTGATGAACTCCTCAAGTCTCACCCACTCATCCTCAGCTTGTTTTTTCTTTTCGGATGAAACATCATCGGCGTTAAAGTCAAAAGTATATGCTGGTTGGAAACCAAATCCAACTATATTTGTCTTATACGCATCGATGCACTGCTGCAGGATTGAAGAATACTCCGCTATATTCTTTAATTCTTTAAAACTGTAAGGTGGTTCAATGATGCCTAGATCGTATAGACCCTCGAATTCATCCTCGTACATCTGCTTTGACGAACCACTGACCGTTGATTTAATTACTCTTGCACCAACTTTACTCAATGGGCTTTACCTCCTCTCTCTACGTCCGGAAGGACGTGGTCTGCTAGGTCTGCCTTTCGGTTTATCCTGAACCTTGATTCTGCGCTGCAGTACTTCTGCAATGCCTGTTGTAGTATCCGGTGCATCATCATGATTGTTTTTACCATGACGTTGATATTCATTCATCGCTTTGTAATACTCCGGCCAACGGTTCTTCCAGTCAGACGGGAACAGCACACGTTGCATTACATAAGTTGCGTTACTCAAGATACGAGCTTGTTTGTTCTTGCTTTGGTGGAATGAGTGAAAGATTGTTGGAGATATCAAATACCTCTCTTTAGTGATTCGATTCACACTACGAACAAATCCAGCTCCACCACTGTTCGATTCCATGTAAGCATTATTTACTCTGTGTTCATACAGCTGATCTGCTGTCTCTTCCTCTGTTACCTCCATGCCCTCTTGTGTATATAGGACATCGACAACGTAGGCGTAACCTTGGTATTCCTGCGCCACAATTGAGCACAGATAATCGTCCCCGCCATCAGCTGTATCGGTGTAATTAAATACTTGCTCAGCAAGACTGCTGCCATCTTCTGCAGCAGGAAGTCGATCGTAGGTTTTAAAGCTGGTGTACAGCTTCCCTTTTTGATCAAGCGGACATTGATGGTAGTTAGCCCAAAATACAGCCTCGTCCATTTCTTTTTTAAAATACTCGTATCTGTGCTTAGAGAGAAGGTCTTCACAAAGCATCTCTCCGCTCTTACTCTGTACCTCAATACGCAGCACAAACCATTCGTTCCGACCGTTACCATCAAGGATACGACCGCAAATGTCTTTCTTAGCCCACCTCGTCATATTGACGATCTCGATTGGTCGTCCTCCATCTTCCTCTAAACGAGATAAGAAGGTACCCGTATACCAACGCCACTGCTTATCTAATTCACGCTCGTTGTAGGCTTCCTCGGCATTCTTAACTGGATCATCAACAATAAGGATGTTTCCACCTTTACCTGTCACCGATCCACCGAGACCAGCTCCCTTATACGAGAAATGCGAGCCTTCAAGGGACCACTGTCGGTAAGATGAATCTCCTCGTTTAATCTTGGTATCCGGAAAGATATCGGAGTACACAATTTCAGCTGCAGAATTCTTCTCTTCTGCTATACCATCACGTGTATATCTAGAAAAATCAGTTGCCATATCTTCATTGTAAGAAGCTGTGATAATTTTGTTCGAACGATCTCGACCGAACGACCACTCACAAAACAAAATAAGCGTCCGGGACTTCCCGTGACGCGGTGGCATATTGATTATTAACTTGGTAAAGGGTTCATCGCTATCGGGAATTGCGCCCCAATCAAACTCATGCATGAACCACTTCGGTGCTATATCAGCCGCTAACGAATAAAAGTAAGCCTTAGTTAGCTTTCTATCATATAAGGCCTGCAGCGTCTCAGAATAAAGTCGCAGATACCAACGCTCATCCTTATAAAAGTCAGGAGCTCTCGTCTTGCAATACTCCCAAAAGCTCTCTTTCGAATTGAGGACACGACGCTCCAGTACACGCCGAAGCTTTTCCTCATAAAGAGCTCTAACCCTCATAACTCTTCAACGCCTTCTCAAGGTCCTCATCACTTAGACCACTAAAATCGTAATTATGTGTGGTCACGCTGCCTTTGATCTCAACGTGATCAGTCGCTTTATATCCTGCGCGATCAAGGATATCCTGCAGCAAGTGGGAACGAAGTTCCTGAGCCTTGAGCCAATTGTGCTGCTTCAATCGATAAGGGAACCATTCCTGCATCTCGGCGGTGGCAGTTTTCATTGCCTGAATAGGATTTCGATACTCTTCAGGAGCTGCCTCGAGATGAGTCATCTTTTTATTTAAACGATCTAGTTCAGCAGCTGCTTCCTGATCACGGTGCAAGAGCTCCTCTACATCACGTAGTTGCTCCCAAAGCATCGCGTACGCTTTATTTGCATCTTCGGCCATACGCTCACGGAGGCGGGACATCTCGAAGTCAATTTTTTTCTTTACGTCAACATTTGTCAACAGTCGTTGCCCTTGTGATCGTGCTGTTTTTTGGCTATACCCAGCTGCTATTGCTGATTTTGTCGCATTAAAGCATTGGAGGTATTCTTTTATGAACAACTCCTGCTTTGTATTTAATTCTTTCATGTCACATACACCCGCCTCCTTAATATAATCCGCTAGAGAAATCAGAACAAAGAGCCACCCATTTGGATGACTCTTTGTTTGTGCATTAAGCTCTTTCTATTTCTTTAATATCGTCTTCAGATAGATTCCCAAATTTATTACGAGCTAATTTCCCCCTGTAAACTTCTAGCATGTTTTTATAAGTCTCTAACATCGGGAAATGACTATTAAAAGAGTTCTCATTCTCCAAATTTTCCTCTATTTCTTTGAACCTACTTAGATCCCTAACATAGTAATCCGCGTAAATTAACATATCGTTTTCAGAAGCCTCGTTTCCATCAAAACCAGAAAACTTGACATCACTCTTTCCATTGTTCAATTTCTGGGATGAGAAAATTAAGTTTCTATACATATTTAAGATCTCAATTACTAAATCACATCTTTCCAAGGACATTTCCTCATGTAAGCTTGCATTCGGTGGTTCTGCATAATGCCTTGAATAACCCATTTCTAAAGCCTCTCTATAACGCGCCAAATCACCAGCGTTAGAAGGATCTAGCTTCTCCAAAATTAGATATTGATTTATTAATATTAACCTTTCCTGCTTGTTTAATTTCATAAATAACACCTCCGCTCCCTTTATTCGACAGCAAAATACGTTATCCTGCTTTTATAAGTTCCAAATATATTAATATTGAGACATTTAATCTCGAATTGTACTCTTACCTATAGCGGGCAACCGTACCACAAGAAAGCAGCCTTTTATACCGCGAAGGCAAAAAGGCTGCATGAAGTCTGTTCTTTTATTTTCTTTTTTGACCGCTCTAACTGGTTTTGAACCGACGTTTTTTTCACGTTCCTGTACTGAGCAATCTGCTCCATAGATAATTGCTGCACGTGATACATGAGAAATACATCTTTTTCGATCTCGGTTAATACTGACAAGGCATCCTCTATACGCAGCTTGTCCCCTTCAGATAACTCCTGAACTGGTTCTTCCTCCAACGGCTCAACCGTTCTTGCATAGTTCTCAAGAATGCTAGGATCCATATGATACGTCAATTCGTAAACCGATCTTCTATCAATGTCCCTCTTGGCCCCCGGCCTGCGTCCGTAATCTTTCAGTGTCCTCCAGTTGGCTGGTAGAACATTTATTCAATTATGATGTATTCTTTAATAACATCGAGCATATAATCAGCGGTCTTTGGGGTATAATTTGGAGATTGGCAAAATACAACGAAATCTGGCTTATCTTCTGCGCAGTAATCATCCCCTTCAGTATATTTAAAAGGTATTAATGGATCTTTTGTAGTGGGTAAGAGTGCTTCTGCTCGATCAATTATCTCCATAGAAGAATACTCTTTACCATAATGTTTGAATTCAAAAAAACCAGTATGTTCATTTAAATCTTTCGCATAGAGTACAAAGAAGTCTTCAAAATTAAAGTCAGGAGGGGTAATGAAATCAACTTCAGAGACCCATCCTAGTGCCAATAAGTAAGCGACGTAATTTGAGTATTTAACTTCAGAAAGTTTAAGATTATTTATTCTCTCTGCAATAGGATATTTAGTAAGATCTTGTGATATGTATACCCAACCAGAGTCGCCTAACCCTAAATCTGAATGACCATCAATATGAGTTAACCGAAATGGCTTAGCTAACTGACCCAGTTCTATTTTTTCTTTAAAGAGATGAAAGGCTTCGTCATGATGTTTAATTATTTTCCCTCGCGTAGGTTTCTCCTTTGATAAAAGACAATTCTCTTCGAGGAAATTTCTAAAATCTTTTTCTTCCCAAGGAGGATAATACTCATCATCAACCCTTTTTTCACCCGCTGGAATTGAATAAGGTATCTCTTTCAAAAAGAAATCCATATCAATGTCTAATACATTCCTCAAAACTCCTCACCCTCATCCCATCTAACACGCTTCACCTTGCCCTGGTGTGTAACCACTGTTGTATCCCCGTGAGGGGGGAGCTCAGTCATCCGAACTCTCCCGCCAGAGACAACGATAATGCAAGGCTTGTCTAGTTCTAAAGTATTTAATTCTATTTTACCAGATTGTAAATTTATCTCAACCTCTTTTAACCGCATGTACGTCCCTCCATCTTAATCTAGTTGTCATCCGTACTGCAGCTCCTGTTCAATTAATGCAATCTTACCTCTGCGCTCTAAAATACGATGGATGAAAAGTCTGCCAGATTGCGTCCATTGAGTATTCATAACGACCTCGTCACGACCATCTGAGCGCTGTATGTCAACAGTCCTAGACTTTGTATATCCTTTGTTATGGTATTTAGCATAAAGCAGCCATTGGCCCTTCTGTTTAAATTGAATACGCTCTTCTTTGAGTATTCTGTTCAGCTGCATAGCCGACATGCCATAATCCTTGGCTATCTGCGTTGTTGTAACAGTGGCTTTGGACTTGAGGATGTCATCAACATAATTAGCCTTTTCCTCATAGAGTGCTGCCCTCTGTTCAATCTCTCGCTTTTCCTCTTGTTCCTGGATCCAGCGCTTTGCTCTTTCAATAGGATCCTCAATCATATAGGACCCAACATTTGCTTGTTGCAGCTGGCCACGCATTCTATTAAACTCAGCAATGTATCTTTCTTTAAATGCAGCTGCCGCACTCCCGGTATATCCGAATACTAGGAAGGAGAACCCATCTTGCGTGATGAGGTATCTCTTATACGTGCGGCCTCTTTCATTTTCATAAGTTGACTCTCCAAAATTGGCGAGTGAGAATCCGGGACTGCATTCAAGGTTACGAATATCCCTCATAACCTTGTCATGCGATTTACCAAATGACTCTGCTATGGTCAAGCTGTCCGTAACCACTCGATTGCTTTCAATAAACACTAACTGAGTCATCTCAATTCCTCCTCTTTGTTTAGTACAACCTCCAATGTTTTATAAGCACCTCGCAGGGTAGAGAGTTCTAACAATAAACTGGAGGGTTAATCATGTATCGATTCGGTAAATGGGTAGACAACACGATACTTGCTTTAATAACCGCTGCTGTATTTGTTATAATGCCGTTAATCACGAACAGAGATATCAATTGGTACAGCGTAATTGGTGTGTTTATAGCAACAATAATTGTGTGGGTATTTATTGCGCCCAAGATGTATAGCAGACGATAATTTTACACTAAGGTGTAAGTCGGTTAAATATTAGATATAAACGATTATCCATATATGTCCACATTTATTGCATTTAGCGTGAAGTTTATCGTTATCCCCTTCAATTGAGCCATCATCTTGATCAATAAGCCTTGGTAAGGTTCCAACATCTGTGACATTACATTTGTCACAAGTATCTGCATCTATCGTCTACCTCTCCTATAAAAATCATTTTTTTGAAACTTGATCCGATTTAATCCGTATCACTTATTGAGGTGAAAATATGAAAATGAACACATATTACATAATCGCTATAATTATGCTTATAATCGGTGCACTAAATTATTTTATGGGTTCAAGTCCCGGTCTCTTTTGGATCTACCTAGCATTACCTGCTACCTTCTTCTTGCTCGGTGCTGATGAAGAAGAAAAAAAGAAAAAGAAGGAGGAGGAGGGCTAATACATTGCCCTCCTATACAGTCGTAGTCAACTGGCGTAAAAAGCCAACTTCTCTGGCCAGTACTATAATCTCGTCCATTTCGTGATCTGCATAACCCCATCCAGAAGCGAGAAGACCTCCGTAACCGTGTTTACCGTTCGTATGACCCCCGAGTAATATAAAGTCTTTGAAATCATGAACTAAGGCCCATAAAGTCCCTCCGCCCTGAAAGTTATAATCTCTTCGCAAATCATAAGGGTTCACATTAGTACCATCTGCATTTCTGAAATGAAGCCTTTTACGTTGACCACCTACTAAAATGAAATGAGCTACGTTGCCCTTCTTGTCTGAGAAGAACCCTCTGCCTCGTTCTCCAATGGCTTTAATAATTTTATTGATTGCTTCTAACCGTTGTTGCTTGTCCATCCATGTATCCTCCTCATAAAATAAGTCGCTTATAATACCTATATAATTCAACTGGTGTCATTGTGTAATCCTGTTGGGTGCCATCCCATGAATACTCGTAATGAATGTATCCATCAAGATCCTCATACTTTACGTAGATAAGCTCGTCCTCTGTTTTGCTTTCGAAAATACAGTCAAATTTTTTCTTACTTTGAATTTCATCATTCACCCTATAATTAGTTGCTTGGCATAGTCGAACTGGTCTCTCGTAACCACAATGTTTACTGGATCGTAGTATTTCAGCCAATTTTCTACATCGAAGCTTACAGCTGAATCTGACCCATATCGATCTCGAACATGTTTTTTCAGAGCCTCTGATCCCGCCCTCAAACTCTCTACATCAGATTGATCTGGAGGAGTTTGTAAATCAGGTCTCCACAACATGAATCCTGATTGTATGTTATCGAGGGAGATGTCCAAGTTTTCATCATTACAATCACCTTCATCCATTGAAGAAGCCAGATAACGGTCATCCCTACTTTTATTCTTAAACACAATCACTGGCACGTTTCTGTAATACTCATTAAGAGCCTGCAAAACATCTTTATATAGCTGAGATTCTTCGGAAAGATCTTTCTCCGATATCTCTCCTTCTTTATTTACAAAAAAAGAAGTGTCTAGCTGCAGCTTTCCATCGATTAAATCAAAACGGAAGAAAGTGTCCTTTAAATTGTTAATCTGAAGAATGCCCCACTCATCGATCTTCTCAGATTTTTCAATATTGGTAATTTTACATTTACTCAAATTTTACGCCTCCCTAATTCGTTTTGTACCGCGTCTATAATTGACTGCTGCCTTTGCACGTACTCCGGTTGATGAAACCCGCCAACAGCATGGCTTGAGATACGGCTTTCAGCATCATCCGCAATGATTTTTAATTGATCTTCTGTGTACGAAGATAGTTGGGACTTAATCCACTCACTCATTGGCTTTCTCCAGTAGGTGCGGATGCTGATGGACGTTACCAATCACTTCTCCACGTTCAGGCTCTGCTACATATTCATCCGAGCAACAACCGCATCCATCGTCCGTAGCAAATGGATGGAAACCCACTCTGTCTAAATCAAATTTCACGTGATAAACACGACCGAGAGAGTCTTTATAAATGTCATCTGAAAAAATCTCTTTTTCATTTTTATCGTGAACTCCGGATCCGTACATGAAGACTGGCTCATCACACTCAAAGTGCTCAAAACGAATGCTTAAGCTGTCATCCATAAGCTCTTCTTTCCCGTACATCATGCCATCTCCATACATTTCTTCACGATCTGGATCGAATGCTTTAATATTCATTTTTTAGCTCCTTATTTAGAATGGTGGCAAGTGTCTACCTAATGGGCTCTGGCTTACCTGAATTACTGTTGATCGACTTTCCATAAACTGATAAATATCACTATCTATCAATTGCCCGATTATCCATTCAACCTTTTGATTTTCGTTTAAACCAGATTTACCTTCATGCATATGAGGATGAATACCTTCCCCAGCTGCTAAAGCCTGCGCTTCTTTTAACTTACCTGGTTGCTCCGTGAGCTCTAACACCTTCTCCAAAAGATCAACCCTCTTCATGTTCAAACCTCACCTTGTCGGGATTATCTAAGGTTTCAAGAAGCAAGAGGACCACATCTGCTCTGTGATACCCTTTGCCGGCTAATAGCTTGCCGGTCATCATAATGAATTCTTTATCGCTTTTACTAATGTTCATATATTGCTTGGCCATATATCCTCCTAGAACAAACTCATTTGTTCCCAATCTTCTTCAGGAAAGGCATCCGGTTCAACTTCAGCTTCCTCATTTTTTGACTCAATAAGCTCATAATCTATGAAATAATATTTCTGAAAAGTACCTCGGCCAATTATGCATTCAGGATCATCGTATATATGGACTTGGGTACTTTGAGTTTTATGTTGTCTAACGTAATAGTGTTTTCCTTCTAAGTCCCGATGGCCCTTCATGCGCACCCACACAAGAAACGCTTTATAAACCGCACCCATTGTTAGATCAATTTTAATCCTGGGTGGTTCAGGCGGACGTTGAGGGGCTTCTTCCTCTATCACTTGGAAGAGGTATTTTTGATAACAACCAAAATGAGCTTTAGGATTATCGAATTTACATACATAGAAATGAGCGGGACCACTGGGGAAAAGGAAATACTCTTTACCCTGGGTTAAAGTAGTTGTCCCTCCTGGATCGATACAAAGTCCTTTCATGACTTATCACCTTCCAAAATGTCCTCATGCTCTTTCACTGCCTTTAAAAATAGCCGGCCAATGATCAAGAATAAAATCCACCCTACATACTTCATGACGATTCACTCTCCTGCAGCTGATCCACCACAGCAAGATAGTCTAATGACACGCGACCCCGATCCACTTCAAAAGCGTAAATATCAAAATCAGCTATAGGGATACTTTTATGGCCACCTTCTTTTGACTTGATGTAATAGTGATTTATAAAAGAAACCGGACAATAAAAGTATTTACGCACTTTGCTAAATTCAATAAAGACGAATGATACAGCACCGTGTTTTTCAGCATTGAGCAAGTACTTCATTTGATGATCTTTTAAAAGCTTTAAAGGAAAACGAGTTTCAATGGTACTTTTTGCTTCAAAAACGATTGATTTCCCCTTATATACGCCGTCATAATCAACCGTGGATTTCTCAGCAAAGAACGCACTAAGGATTTTAAATCCCTTTGCTTTCACAACTGTAACTGGGGTAGGGCGTTTGTTTATGAGTGCAATTTGTTGATTTGTGTATTGAGTGTTAATGATGTTCACCAGGTTTTCAAAAGCTTGACCTGTTTGCGATTTTAAGTGCTTAAAATGGGTCATTGGATACTTCCTCTCGTAGTAGTTGGTCAGAACGGTAGATCGTCATCTGAGATATTGATTGTTCCGCTGTCATTTGCAAATGGATCGTCACTATACCCTCTTCTGGTGTTGTTACTGGGTTGATTTGAAT
The DNA here is from genome assembly GCA_037965595.1 of Alkalihalobacillus sp. FSL W8-0930. Lineage (NCBI taxonomy): Bacteria > Bacillati > Bacillota > Bacilli > Caryophanales > Bacillaceae > Alkalihalobacillus > Alkalihalobacillus sp. FSL W8-0930. The sequence goes on from CP150183.1 coordinate 1,977,606, forward strand.
TTGTCGCAGGCGATTGTGATTCAGATCGAGAGCTTTTTGACTCTAAGTAAGAAATCCTCTCTGCAACAACCTCTGTAACATACACGCGTCTGCCCTCGTTATTATCGTAAGACCTGGTTTGAATTCTGCCGTTAACAGCGATAAGAGAACCTTTCCCCAAGTAATTAGCTGCATTTTCAGCTGGTTTCTTCCAGACGACACACTGCACAAAATCCGCTTCACGATCCCCTTGCTGATTTTGGAAAGGACGATTGATGGCCAATGTAAAAGTAGCGACAGCTACACCGCTTGGCGTATACTTCAACTCCGGATCTCTAGTTAAACGACCAACCAACGACACTGAATTCATCATGATGTACTCACCTGCTCACGTATGTAATTAGTGGCCTGCGAGAAGCTGTTACAAAGCTCATCTGTGCCATTGACCTTCGCAATAAAACTAGCTCCCAACGGAATGATAAAACCTGCTTCCTTGTCATTTACAAGTACAATAACGCCAGTGGACGTATGATTTACCTGGATCATCAGATCGCCTCTTTTCTTGTTAGTTCATCCATGAAGTTCCCATCACTCAACCAGGCTTTACGATCTTGCTCTTGCTGCAGTAAATCGATTAAATCCGGCTCTTCTTGCTGTTTCTTTAAACATTCAGGACCATATCCAATGATCTGACTACGTCTGGACCTAAGAGGATGATTGCACCTTAAGCATTTGTAATGCAGCGTTCCTTCGTCATCCACAACACCTTTGACAAGTAGATCATCAGCTGACTGAAATTGATCCACCATGATTCCGGCAGCTGCTAGGATGGCTTGTACTAGAGCATAGCTTGCTGTTGGACCTTCGCCGGTTCCCAGCTGATCTGCTCCAATTCTCTGATAAGGTTCGACAATTGCTTGGTGTAAAAAGCCTGGCTTAAATTCTAGTCGAACCTCTCCCATATTTTCTGCTGCTTCAATCGCTTGGTTAAGATCCTCTACAGGGTTGAACTGAGCCATTCGGCTTACTGATTCACCGTTCTTCCTAAACCAACTCACAGCTGAAGTACTTCCGGTCTTTGTGACGTTTGTCCAACCATGAATCTTCGTTGCAATAAGTGCATTAATCAGTTGTTTTTGTTTGAAATCCACGATCTCATTCCTTTCTTAGTGGCTATATTGGCGGTTTTCCTTACTCTTTCTAAGCTCTTCCAACATGTTTTCAAATGCCTTTTTGTTATCGTCAGGTGACATTGGCGAGGATTGCCTTTGGTTTGTTTTATCTTGCTTATCTTCTCTAAACCATTTAGGCATTTCGTCCTTGCGCTCATTGGCTTTTCTTGGTTCTGCATTCTTACTTGCTAAACCGGCCATTTTCTCAAACTTCGCATCCAATTCGCGTGGAGTCATAATCGTCGTACTCCAAAAGTGATTGTTTCGAGCAGCTGTCATGACTTCCCTTATCCGCTCTGGTGATTTGCCCTTATCAAGTATCTTTTGCATATCTGCAGCCCAGGCGTTCATGTTGGGCTCTGAGTGATCCGGTACGATCCGTTTAACACCCTCCAGAAACTCTTGCGCTAGCTCCATAGCTTCTCGTCCTGTAGTTGAGCTCTCTTGATGATGTCGATCTAGTATGTAGCCCACGCAGTAGGAAAGTGAATTGATTCGAGCACTTCCGTGTTTTGGCTTGTATGTGTCGAAGCATTCCTGCATATATTGCTTAATTTTAAGCAAGCTCATATTTGCTTTAACAATTTCATCTGCAGCTTTTGAATCAACAGGTGACGTTTGAAGACCATGAGCACGTAATCGAATGAATTCATTCAAGATTTCTTGTTTCATAGATTCAAAGGAATAAGAATTTGAAGTAGCAGCTTTTACTTCTTCTTTTTCTTTTTTCTCTTTGTAATTTATGTTTTTATTTATATTGTTTATAATGGAGTGTTCATTTTCGGCACGATTTGATTCAAAAACGGCACGCTTTGTACCATTTTCGGCACGATTTGAATTTTCACGCGTGCCATTTTCGGCACGATCCGGTTCATTTTCGGCACACTTTGCTTCTACAACCGTGCCATTTTCGGCACGATCTGAAACGTTTCTGGCACGATTGGGATCGGGATCTTTCCACTTTTTCGAACGTTTCACATTAAAAATGCTACCTCTTGTTGTTGTTTGCATCGTGATGTAATCCGCCTCTAAAAGTGCCTCGCATTGTCTTCGAACAGTTGATTTTGAAAGTCCAAGTTCTTCTCCAATATGGTCATAAGAAACAGGACGACCATACAGAACCCTGCCCGACCTCTCACCGTCATGCTCAGGTTCGTCAGTTATGCGGTGTAGTAGCCACAAATACGTCCATATGGCCTTACCTATGCGCTCTCGGTGTTCTTGTGTCAGTAGCCCTGAAAACACTCTGAAATAAGTGTCGGACATCCATAGACCCCCTTACTTTTTAATCTTCAGCCATCTTGCATACCACATAAGGTCGGGAGCCTGCTTTGACAGGCTCTAACCTCACAAGCTCTAGCTTAGGATGGTATTTCTTTAAAAACGACACCACGTAGCTTCTATAAAGCTCTGCACGATTCTCCGAGTCTTTACAAAAAGAGTAATAACAAGTTGGGATAGCAACCCTTTGATTACTCATTTGGTCCCTCTGGTGGCGGCTCAGCGTTATGTTCATAATTAATGAAAGGATCATCTGTTACTGTATTTTGCGGTGTTTCCTCGTTTTTCTTGGCTAATTCAGCACGCAAATGCTTTTCAACTTTTTTGATATCAGCTAAGTTCCAATTGCGTGGATTAGCGTCAATTGCTAGGTCAAACAAAACAATGGAATGCATCTTCCCTTCATCTAACCCCAACTGCTCTTTCAATTGTTTTATAGCTTGGGATGCTTGTTTCCACTCTTCATCAACAACTTTTTGATCATTCTTTTGATCGTTTTGTTGCGGATCGATAGCGGAATCCTTGTGAGGATGGTTATCAGAAAGTCTTTTAAGGTTCGGATCATCGTAATCCAACGAATACTCACGTGGCATCTCTTCTTCTGTCACTAAACCGCTGATGTTAAATAGACGTTTTAAAACAATGACCTCAGCAACCTTGGTAATCATCCTTGAAGGATAGTTGTCCCATACGGGGTTTTTACCTACCGCTTTTCTATATTCAGCAAAGTCCACTACAGCGACGGCAGGCTCTTTACCCTTTTTCTTGCAAATGGCCCATGCCCCGGTAATTAGTCCTCTTTCTGATGAAATTTCATGCTGGATCTCTTTTGTCATTGGATTGAATGAGAATTTATCTTTCAGGCGTATTTCACAGCTGTTTAGTTCTAGAAATTCGGGATCCTTTTGTGCAATTTTTGTATATCCATCTCTACTGGCCATTATGATTGGATCAATACCTGAATAATCAATCTCCCCGTTAGCCAACCTTGGAAAATCCCACTTACCCTTACTAAGTTCAACTTTCTTTGGTCGTTTTATGAACCAAATTTCTTTAGCGAGCGGGTCCAGTTGATAACGATGTGATAGATGTAAGAACATCTCTAATTCTGCATTGGATGCCCCTTTTGCAACTGTTTTACGGATATTTTCAACTTGGTCTTGCGAGAAATTAAGTAGGCCTCCTGTTGTTTGAGATAATTCTTTTTGTTCTCCAGGGTTAGCCGTAGTTTCTTTTGATTCTTTTGTTTCTGTCGTTTCTTCTGCCAATTTAAGGACCTCCTGTTAACGTATTTGCAATCTTGATCAGGAAAGCCTATACTATTAGTAGTTATAAGTCGTATAGGCATTACCCCAAGAGTCCTCAGACCGCTATCTGATGGGCTCTTTTTTCTTTGTGCATGATAAAGAAAATACGCTCAGCTTCAATCGGAGTGATATCAAGCTGAAATGCCACCTGAGTGCACCCCTTATCGATTCCTAACACAGCAACGTGATTGTAAAGGTAAAATGTTTCACCTTTCCCCAGTACCTTGTGACGACCTCCTGGCGTTAAGCAATTCATCCTTTTGGTCCCTCCATTTCCTGTTCGTTGAATTGATCTAAAATGACTAAGCAAGCATCCTGTAACTCCTGATCAGTTGTCTGATTAATATGCGATAACTGCAACATTGCTAATGAGAGCGACAGTACTTTTGCTGTTTTACGATTCTTAGATAGCTCTCTCATCGTTTACCTCCTGTATAAGAAAGATCATCTAAAAGCGACTCAAGAATGTTGCTAGCTTCTTCCACTTTCTTTTCTTTTGGACCGCCTTTAAGCAGTTCAACAACGTCCTGTACAGTCGATTTCGTTTCGCTTATTGAAACAACGCGTCCTAAAGTAACTGGTTGCATAAGAACAACTCCTTTTTAATTTTCAAAGAACTGGTGCAGCTGCACCGTGAGACTCACAACAGGGGGATTATGAGCCTCACGGCAAAGCTGAGCTTGCCGTCTTAACCATTATTTGCTATGATCAAGTTATCCAAATGAAGAATTACCTCGCGAAAGCATGAACTGTTCCAGCAGTTTGTGCTTTTTTTAATGGAGAATTCTTCTGTTGAAACCTATAAAATCTGATAAACACTTTTAACGAGAGATTGTATAATTCTTTTCTTTGCAAGTCGTGTACATTTGGTCCATACATTGATAAATTGATATTCGCCACTCGGTTTAAACAAGTGTAAATTTGCTTCATTCCACTACCATCTAATTCAACTGCTTGAAGATCCCTCTTCACCTTCTCGTAGTCCAAGTCGAACTGACGCTTGTCCCATCCTTTTAATTCGTGAGATCGGTTATCCATTGCATCCAGGATGATCTTCATTTCTCTTTCGTTCATTGCTTTAAGTGCTCTAGACTTCATTTACACTCACTCCTTATTAAATTAGTGCTGTTAGAAACGCTCCAGCCAAAACAATAATTGCAGCGACAACAATAAATCTGTTTACAAATTGTTCATGCCTCTTTTCACTACGATTCTTTACTTCTGTTAGCTTGTTTGACTTTTCCAAATTTCGTCCTCCTCTTACGGAATTAAAGACTTTGAATGCGATTATGATGAAATTCAGTTAGCTTAATCTCTTCGTAGGCTGATACAGAAGCAATTACCACCTTGTCTGCTAAGGCTTCCTGAATCCAACTTCCTCTTAATCTCTGTCTATCTAACTCCCAATTTATAGACATGCTTTGCAAAGTGGATTCGGTCGCTTGTTTCATATCAAGGATTTCCTCAGCATGCTTGTACATTTCACTTGTGAAGCGTTCGCTTGCCGGTTCCCCTGGACGTATCTGAGTACCCATAATGAGTAGATCCTTTGCTGAATCAATGGCTTGTTGCGCTTGTCTCATAAAGTTAACAAGTTGATCAGTTACCGATTCAAGCAAACGTGGATCAGTTGCCGGAAGGTCTAACCCGTAAATATGCTTTATCTTTGCCTTTGCCGTGTAATCCTCGCATATATCACACCACTCTAATGCCATTTCAAAGGGTATCTGCGATTGCCCATCCTCAAATCGAGTTAAGCGAGGAAGCGATATGCCAAGAGAATCCGCCATAAACTGTTTGGTACGGCGTTCGTCTTTATGCGCTCGCTCTCTCGCAATTTTTAAGATGGTTCCTATCGCTGAGGGTGAGTACAACCGGTTTTTTTGCAAAGTGTTCGTCATTATGTTCGCCTCCGAATATTCAGTTTTTGAATGTACAATGAGTCTAAGCAAGTACAATTGTTCTCAAGGGCAAAATTAAGCCCTTTTCTGTGAACCGTTGTTTTTTAATTGCTCCCTATTTTTTTGAATAAGCCTAGGAACAGAAGTCTTAAGAAAAAACTTTGCTAATTCACGAAGTGCTTTTTCAGATGGTTCCTTGCGGATAGTCTCTTCATCTTTCAAATCATCACCCCTTTCTTTTACAGGTGTATGTGATATGGACGGTGGGACGGTCCTAGAATTTTTATTTAATGGTCATCACCTCTTTCATTCAGATATTTGATAACTACTGGTTAACTCCTTAGGCAAAAAAATATCATCAGGTTTCATATTGAAAATTGCAGCAATTGAAACGGCTAAATCGTAATATAAACGCCTCTCGCCATTCTCAATCTGCCAGTAATAAGGTTTACTCACACCTAACTGATCAGCCATTTCTTGTAGAGTCATACGGTTATTTAGCCTAACTTCCTTTAATCGTTCTCTCAAAATATTCACCTACTCTCTTGCTGTTAACTTGTTGTTAACCTGAGTATAAGTTAACTAATAGGTAACTGTCAATATAAAAATTCCTATTTAGTTAACTTTATTTACGTTAGCTGTTAGTTAACTTATACTTAGTACATATATTGATTTAGATAGGAGCAAGCCTAATGGCATTAGCACCCGATAGACTTAAAAAATTAAGAAAAGAACGCAAGTTATCTCAAGAAGCTCTAGGCAATCATATTAACGTCACAAAAGTCTCTATATCAGGTTATGAACGCGGGGAAAGAACTCCAGATGTTGATACACTAAATAAATTAGCTGATTTTTTCGGGGTTACAACCGACTACCTACTTGGAAGAGTGGAAGAACCAGATGATATAATGAATGTTGCCTACAGCAGAGGTGGTCATAATTTCACTAAAGAAGAAAAAGAAGAACTTGATTCAATCCTTGAAAACGAAGTTGAGAAATTCTTAAGGTTAAGAAAACAATTCTTAAGAAGTAAAGATGATAATAAATAATAGATCCGACAATTTATTTAATCGGATCTATATTTTTAAGTTATAGATAGGTATTTAGTATTAATATTCTTATATATAAAGGGATTAAGGGAGGGATAATTTCTTGATTTTTCAAAGAAGATTCATGATTTCTGTCATTGTATTAGTTTTATTATCAGTACTGAACACAAACCTTGTCCATGCTAATACGCTATCCAATAGCTATTTCAATGATGCTTTGGATGAAGATATCCAGAAAAGAACAAATGAAATTAATGAACAATGGGAAATCTTTTGGACTAAAAATCTAAAATCATACATACGACAAGATATTAAAAAGAAAGAAGTAAGAGAAAAATTAGATGAACTTGAAGAGTATTTATTAGAGGAGATTGAATCAATTAAGGCTGAAGATATCCCTGAAGAATTAGATAGAAAAGACAAACGTAGTATTAAAAAAATTCACAAAGCTGAACTAAAAAACTACAGAAATCTCTTGAAACAAACTCGAAAGGTTGATAAAGATATCAAGAGAGATAAATTTGTTGATTCGGAACAATACGATAAAAAGTTAAAAACTTCTCAAAAAAATGAAGAGCGTATTAACAAAGAAATTGAAAAAATTAACTCTAAAAATGATGTTAGTATAAAAACAATCTCTTTTAATCTATCAGATGAAATAGATAAAGAAACTGTTTTAAATGAATTAGAAGAAGAAATAAAGTTAGAGAAAGAAGCACAAGAAAAAGCTGCTGCACTTGCTGAAGAAGAGCGAAATGCTCAGGGAGAGGAAAACAGTAAGGAGCTAATTGAGGCATCATCCACCGATACTAATCAAAAAGAAATTGAATTTCAAAATTGGGTTAACGATTTGATCGTAACAGGAGAAGGTCTTATTGTTGATGTTAAGCCTTTTATGCCTGATGACTGGTCAAATACAGATATTTATTTGAGTTCAGAGTATTTCTTGTTAACGCCTGAACAACAAAAGTATCTGGCAGAAACTATAGGACCCACTGTAAAAAATCAAGTTTTAGCTGCAAACTTAGAGTCTTACACAAGTATTAGATTCCGATACTATGAAGACAACAGAGTCTTAGCTGAAGAAAAATTTTGGGGTAGTGGCTACAACATGAAATAAAGAAAGCCTACGGGCTTTTCTTTTCACCAAATAACCGAACGTATATTCCCTGTCAGGAGTGAAACAGCATGAGATTTTCAGCTCATACATTCAGAGATAAAGAGGTCAGCAAATTATTAAGCAACAAAGGTATTAATTCAGTCAATGATCTATCGACTGATCACCTCAGTACCCTCTTAGACACAATGGTTATTTATGAGCCAAGCGCTTCCCATGTAAGGTCCGTTGAAGACTTCACTCTAATCACACTAGACAGCCGTCTAAATAGGCTAGAACAAAGACGCGAATTCTTTCATGAGCTTACTCACGCCCTTTTCCATCCAGGGGATCAACAACATATGTCCCCTGAACTTTCACGCTTCCAGGAAGAACAGGCGAATTACTTAATGCTCTATTTAGCAATGCCCCTTCATTTATTCGAACCAGTCCTATTAAAATACCAATCGCTTGTAAGTTTACAAGAAATGTTCGATCTACCCCAGGATATGATCAGTTCAAGGATTGAATCATTACGACGTGAACGCTCGAGATCATCATATCAGACTAAGCTTCAACGTATTGAGTGGCAATATAGGAAAAAGAGTCTCCGACCTGGAGAGATACACGGCGGCACCGTTCAGATTCTTCAGCAATTAAAGAATCAGGTTGGCGAGGAAAGGATGAGTTCAGATGTTACGCGTTTATTATGAGGAGTTAGATGGCGCATTACTCCCTCAAAAGGTTTTAGTTAGACCAGGAATTGAATATGGAACATCAAAACATGATGTATTTACCCCATTCGAAAGATTTTACGATGATGAATTCCATGACGACCTGAAAATCATTACTATTACACAGGCTGCACTAACTCGAGATATTTTTAATGCAACAACCATCAGTGTTGACTTAGACCAAGTAAAAAAAGATTTGTATGCTTACAGTATTCATCCTAATCAACTATTGGAAGCCGATTATTTTCTAATGTTAATGTCAGATATAGAAGAAGTCCTTCAGATGACTTTACATCAATTTTTCAAAGCAGAGGTGTAAATAATGAAATGCGCGATTTATACAAGGGTTTCAACTGAAGAGCAAGCAAAAGATGGTTTTTCAATTAGAGCTCAGAAAGAAAGATTAGACATGTTTGCACAATCGCAAGACTGGGATATCTACGACTACTATATAGATGAAGGACGTTCAGCTAAAGATACTGATCGAGAAGAACTCCAACGAATGCTGAATGATATTGCTGAGAATAAAATTGAAGTTGTTCTTGTTTACAAGTTAGATAGATTAACAAGGTCTGTAATGGACCTCTATAAATTACTTGAAAGATTCGAAGCACATGGCTGCATGTTCAAATCAGCCACTGAGGTATTTGATACCACCACCCCGACAGGAAGACTTTTTATCACACTTGTAGCTGCTGTTGCTCAATGGGAAAGAGAAAACCTTGGCGAGCGCGTTAAATTTGGGATGGAACAAATGGTTGAGGAAGGAAGATGGCCAGGTGGCCCTACTCCATTTGGATTCAGATTAAACGACGAAGAAAAGTTAGTTATTGATGAAGCAGAAGCGGAAGTATATAGATATATGTATGAACTTTATGAAACATTTCACGGCGATGTGAAAATATCGAATATATTGAATCATGATTTACAAGCCAAAACCAGAAAAGGCAACGATTTTAGTTCTAAGACGGTCAGGGATATTATGAAGAACCCTATAGCATACGGAGCTTTAAGATGGGCAGGTAAAATAAATGAAAATTTTGCTCCTGCTATTGTACCAAAAGAAAGATATGAAAATGCTATGAACTTAAGACAGACTAGAAATAATCATCACCCTCAAAATGTGGCATCTGATTATATATTTACTGGTGTCATAAAATGTGCAAGGTGTGGAGCTCCATTAAAAGGAACACTTAGAAACATTGGAGGAACAAAATATCGATACGTAATATGCACTAACCAACGTGAAAAAAAGTGTGATCTCCCCTTAATTCGTGAATTAAGCATTGAGCTTTATTTCTTAAATGAAATTCAGAATCAACTTAAAAAATTTCATCAGATTGCTTTTGAAGTTGGAAATGAACCTGATCAAGCTGCATTAAAAACAAAAACACATATTGATCAATTAGAAAAACAACTCAAAACAATAAGAGACCGAAGAAAGAAATGGCAAGTTGCCTATGCTAACGATGTTATCGATCTAATAGAGTTAAGAGAACATACCACCAGTGATCGCAAACGACAAGAAGAGTTAGAGAAAGAAATATCTGAACTAATCGTAGATAACCCTCAAAATACTTCTGAAGAGATTGTTAGAGCATTAACTGATTTTCTTGGTAATTGGGATTTATTAGAACCGATTGAAAAAAAACATAGTTTGATGCTTTTCCTAAAAAGATTTGATATTGATTGTGATGATGGGGCTAGGCTGAATTATAAGAAAAGGAAGCTATACCTTTCAAACTTTCAGTACAACTAGCACTTTTTTGTACCTTACACTACATGAGCTGTTCCTTTGGTCGGAGCAATCCTTATTCCGGTTGCTGTAAGAGCTGGACTTCCTCCAGTGGCTACTGGGGTAGCGATAGCGATTGCCGGGCAAGGAATGGCGTTATCTTCTGATTATATGATAAAGATTGCACCTATGCTAACTGCAACGGCTGCCAATGTTGAGGTCTCTGCTGTGGCTGATAAGGCGCTCATCTTATCGCTTATTACTGGAATCACGGCTCTCGGTCTTGCGTATTTCCGGATTCGCAAGTTGATTCAGTTACCATCTTCTGCACATTTAGAGGCTTGGAACGCGACTACTAGTGAGCCATCAGCTCCTGTCCCGCGGGCTCAATCACCTCGTGATAAGACATCTAGTCTGTTCTTTGCGATTGCTGTTCCTCTAACCTTTTTAGCAATTATGATTTATATGCTGTATGCCACGTTTACTGATGGAGTAACGCTTGAAGGTGGTGCTGGAGCGGCTTTAATTGGAGGCGTAGCTGTTCTACTTATGATTGCAGCAACGGTTGTTTATAACTGGCGCCAGTCCTTAAATCAAGTGAGTGATCATCTTGTTGAAGGGTTTGTCTTTGCGTTTCGCGCGATGGGTCCTGTCATTCCAATCGCTGGCTTTTTCTTTTTAGGGAGCGGTGAAATATCGGCAAAAATTTTTGCATTAGAGGAAGGGTTACAGGCCCCCTCCTTTCTCTTTCAATTAGTTGAAGCCGGGCAGCAATTCATTCCTGAGAGTCCAATATTCGCTGGGTTTGGCTTGTTACTTGTCGGAATGATTACGGGGTTAGATGGATCTGGTTTTTCTGGATTACCACTTGTTGGAGCCCTATCTGGTGCTCTGGCGCCTTCTGTTGGTGTTAATGCCGCTACGCTTGGTGCGATTGGACAAATGGGCGCCGTTTGGGTTGGAGGCGGAACGTTAATTGCCTGGTCGTCTATTGTGGCTGTTGCGGGGTTTGCAAGGGTATCTGTTGTTGAGCTCGTCAGGCAGTGTTTTATCCCTGTTATGTCCGGTTTAATTCTTTCAACCATTGTAGCGATTCTATTCTTCTAACGTACAGAGGCCCTTTGCCATTAACGACAAAGGGCCTCCTACATCATTTCTAGTTATCTTTCTTGTCTTCCGTGTCTTTTTCTTTCTTACGGTCTACTGTACCGTCCTCAAGACTTTTATCAAATAAATCTTTTGTTTCTTCTTCACCAGATTTGTTTTCGTTTTTTTCTTTATCGCTCATTCCTACACTTCCTTTCTCTCTATACCATACTATACCCGGCATATATAGAAGTTAATCATCTGCCTCTGCCAGGAATGCATGAACCCGATCAATTGGTATCGCAAGCCCCACTGAGTCTTGATCACTTGAGAACCCTGGAATGGTTTTTGCATAGATCACACCTACAACTTTTCCAGATTCTGAAATCACCGGACTTCCACTATGCCCTTGGAAGATACTAGCATCAATTTGAATGGCATCATACTGTTCTTCATGTTCTGTAATATGTCCTGTAATGGCTATGTGATCATAAAGAAGTGGATTACCAATGATATAGACGGATTGTTGATCACTCGTTCCTTCAACACTTAAAGGCAACGTTTCATGAGATTGATCGGATTCAATCGTAAGTAAAGCAAGATCCAAGTCCTCGTCTTCATGCACGATATCTGCTTGGTACTTCTCACCATCCACCGTTGTGACAATCAGAGGTCCCTCCCCTTCAGCCACATGATGATTGGTTAAAATTTGACCATCATCACCATAGAAAAAGCCCGTTCCCTTTGACCCGGTCCTTTGAACATGAACGATGCTTTCTTTGTACGTTTGAATATCCGGTTGTGTAGAAAGCTCTTCGGATTGATCCATCAATCCTCTCCCATCCGCCCCGTAATACTCCAGTAAGAATGCACCCGCATTACCAAGTAAAATAAGAGCAAGAAAAACAGCAGCTAGCTTCACCCACCATCTTGAAGGCTTTTTTCGTTCAGGTTCATTTGGCAAAAAATCTTCGGGTTCTGGCTCCCCTTCCATGATTTCATCTTCACGGCGGTCATCCTTCATAAAACTCACCTCCTGCAAAAAAAGACCTGAATCACTCAGGCCTCATCTTCTTTCGTATCCTCTTTTTGTGCTAGCTTTGTTAGTTCTGCAAGTAAGATATGCTGTGGCATATGCACTAAGTGTTCAACAGGGACCTTTAAATGCGCCGCCAGTTTTACTGCACTCTCCGGGGAAAGCTGTAATGGTCTCATGAGGTGTGACCTCCTTTTTCGGCAAAGTCTAAATCGCGCAACACGCGTTTAACAGAACTCGCTGTCTTTATAGATTGTAAGCCTTGTCGATTAAACTGGATGGATTTCATCGCCAGGTCTGGTCTCATACCACAAACAATCAATTCCGTTCCAATTAGCGTTAATACATCACGTAAACTATAAATGCCATCAACCACTTCATCATCAAAGGTTTGTAAGCCTGATACATCTAAAACCAATGTCTCGATTTTTTCGTTTACAGTCTCCGTTGTGATTTGACTAAACATTTCCGTGAACCGTTCTCCATCTACTTGACCAATAAGTGGTAGTACAGCTAACCCATCTAGTAATGGTACAATTGGTGTAGAAATCGAACGAATTTGTTCAAGTGATTGCTTATATTCATTTTCGGTTAATTTGTGATCAGAAATATCCTTCTGAATTCCAACAAAATAATGCTTATCTTCTTTTTCCAAATAAACAGGATCAATCGTTAATTCGTTCCAAAAAGGTTGTCCATTCTTTTTATAATTTAAGATTTCAATTGTAATTGATTTCTTATTCTTTATCGCTTCACGTAAAAGGCGGACAGCGTCTGGATCTGTATCCTTACCTTGTAGGAACCGGCAATTGGTGTTTAGTGTCTCTTCAACTGTATAACCGGTCATCGATGTGAACCCCTTGCTCACATAGATAATTTCATTATCAGGCATATCCGGATCTGTTACAAGAATTCCTACTCTCGTATAATCTAGAATTTTCACTAATAATTCTGCTTGTTCAATGATCGCCTTCAACTAGCAACCCTCCATTTTGATAAGAATGCCCTCTCTCTATATAGTTAAAAAAGTCGCGTTCATTGCCTGTATCATATGTTTGAAATATAATAAGATACATTCTATTGTAACTTTATTTCATTAGTAGGGTCAATTTATAAATTTATTTCACTTGGAGGATAACAATCGAATGAAACCTATACATGTAGAAGATGTACAAAAACGTATTCAAGCGTTCTCGAATCAAACTGTTTACGTGCACTTAGAAACAACGAATGGAGCCTATGCGACGCATAACAATGCCGATTTCTTTTCTGCGAGTGCATACATCCGTAATGCAAAAGTTCACGTAGAGCATGGCAAAATTCTTGGAGATGGGCCTTATCGAGTTGGTCTTAAGATCGATATAGGCTGGGTTTATGCAGAAGGAATTACGCATTACGAGGACGAGCAAGAAGGTCGCTTACTTCTAGCTGGTCACGGAGCCGAAGGAAAACTTGCTGTTGCGTTACAAATTAGTGAAACCCCATTTGAATAATTAGGTAGGAGATGAATGTCATGAAACAAGAATCACACGTACTCGTAATTTTCCCACATCCCGATGATGAGGCATTCGGTGTCTCGGGCACAATCTCAGCTCACCGTGCAGCTGGAACTCCCGTCACATATGCTTGTCTTACACTTGGAGAAATGGGGCGCAACTTAGGCAATCCCCCATTTGCAACTCGAGAATCACTCCCGGGCATCCGTAAAAATGAACTACTTCAAGCGGCTAAAGCAATGGATATTCAAGATTTGCGTATGATGGGCTTTAGAGACAAAACGATTGAATTTGAAGACGATGAGAAAATGAAACAGCTTGTTCTTGATTTAGTGGAGGAATTAAATCCTTCTCTCGTGATTACATTTTATCCGGGATACTCTGTGCATCCAGATCACGAAGCAACTGGTCGCGCAGTCGTTTCAGCACTCTCTGACCTACCTAAAGAAACCCGTCCTACCTTGTATTGCCTCGCATTTTCAAACGGTCACGAGGACGAGGTTGGAGCACCTGATGTAATCCATGATGTAAGTGATTTTGCTGAACAGAAAAAGGATGCCATGCGCGCTCACCTCTCACAAACGGTTTGGATGCTTGCAGACATGGAACCGAAATGGGATGCAGGAAATCCTGAAGCATTAGCTTGGTTACACCGTGAACGCTTTTGGACGTATTCATTTAACGATTAATAATAGAGGTGCATGATATATGATGCAAGAACGCTCGTTACTTTTAATAGACGGCTTTAACTTACTCAGTCGTGGCTATTTTGCCACTGCTTATGGAAAAGAAGAACAAGATCTTCCTAAAACAGAAGATGGCCTTTACACAAATGGGCTCAGAGTCTTTTGGCAGAAGCTTTTTCAGCTTGTAACAAAACATCAAATTACCCACCTTGCTGTTGCTTGGGATGTGAAACGCGAGGATTCCATTCGTCGCAAGAACTTTCCAGACTACAAGGCGACTCGTGGTGAACTACCTTCTCCACTTATTCAGCAGTATGAAACGTGTTTAACTTTAATTGAAGCTCTAGGTATTAAAGAATTAACAACTCCCCCTTATGAAGCCGATGACGCCATTGGAGCCATCGCTGGATTATGGGAGCTTGAAGAAACGGGACCATGCTACATTTATAGCAATGATAAAGATCTTCTTCAGCTTTTGAGTCCACAGACTTCACAAATTATTGCAAGCAAAAAAGGGGAAGAAACGTATACGATACAGCATTTTCGCGATGAGTATGGTATTGAGCCGGTTCAATGGCCTGATGTAAAAGCTCTACTAGGAGATAAAAGCGATAATATCCCTGGTTGTGCTGGTATCGGACCTAAAACGGGCTTGCCATTAATCCAACGTTACGGAACAATCGAAGGAATCTATGAAAATATTGAAAACCTTGATCCCGAATTCGCGCGTTGCTTAAAAAAGCTGCATAATGGCAAAGAAGCCACTCACGTAAGTAAGGAGCTGGCAACAATTATTTGTGAAATTGAAAGCTTGGTTGGGACAAATTTTGAGGAATATGAATTAAATGTTGATGCAGAAACGGTTGCATCCACTCTTAAGCCTTTTTCTATACGAACTAGCTTTCAGCAGCCTCTCTTTTAATGAGGCTGCTTTTCTTTTAGAGGTTCAAGCTTTTTGAAGGGTTCGAAGATGAATAACTGACTAAGTATAAGAGCAAGTACCAAATAGCTAATAAAAAAGCTTCTAATAAAATTAAAATTAATCATCATAAAAATCATACACAATACAAAGAAAAGATATTGAATGAGTAATACCTTAAATCCTACCTGTTGCTCCGTTTTACACGATGGGCAAATCAGTCTCCGATTTGCAATCCCTTTAAAATATACTTTCCGATGCGGAACCAAAGCATGACAACGTACACATTTAAGATTCGATTTGGCCATAACTCTCTCTACCACTTTCTGGTTTTTTCTTCTATTATACCAGAATACTTGATTTCATAGTATTCGCCTTTTATAATAGTAAACTTGTGAGTAGAATGCGGTAAAGGAGTGATTGCGTGCCTACAGAACACCTGACGAAAGAGGCAGCCTATGAATGGCCTGAGCAATCAATCAGTGATGAAGAATTTGAACTGATTCGAATGCAACAGAACTTAAAAGAAATTGCCAAAGATCATAAGGTGCTCGGGATAGAGCAGACAAAGGAAGAAAAATGGGTGATTGTATCTCAAATCGATGACGGTCATACATGCCAAATTATGATTAACACGTGTACCTCGTCCTACCCAGGGCACTGGGAATTTGCCATTCAAGCAGAATATTATAATTCCTTTAATCTTCATATTGATGACATTAAAGGGGAAGAAAACCGTGGGTTTGGTAGCATTTGTATGAATTATTTAAAGGAACACGCCAGCCGTCAAAACATCCAGAAAATCACAGGAGATTTAGTGAAACGTGATTGGGATCATCGAGATAGACTCATCCATTTTTATGAAAAACATGATTTTGAAGTGGAGATTGATGAAGAGAATCTGAATGGTTCCATTGTAACAAATTTATGAATACTATTCAGTTAAAAGCTATGTGTATGCAAGTCATACGTGTAGCTTTTTTATGTATGGTGCTTTTTCCGGTCTGCAAACCAATTTACTATAAATACGAGAAGCCCCAATGGCAAGGTGAACAATAATGCCATTATGCTAAATGGATAAGCCCAAAATAATCCATTAAATTGAGTGTTCTTACTCGAAACATAATGATACACATCAACTGCTAGTGTCATTAAAATGATTGGTAAGATTGTCAGAATGATCGTATATATCGTTGTTTTTGTAAAACCTTTTAAAAATGAAATCAGCATAATAAACCTCTTTTAAACCTTATTAAACGTTTGTTTCTCCTTACCATTGTACATTCTTACTAACCAAATTAAAGTACTTTCCCATTCGCTCCCTTCATACAATTCATTAAGGAGGCTCATTATTATGTCCAAAATCCCTTTTAGTGAAGAGTATTTGCAAAGTCAGCTTTCAAAATTAAATGAATTAAATAGGTTATCGGTGCAAGTGAAAAATGTTTCAAGCAATAAGGAGTTCGAACATCTCAGCCTAGCGCTTGATAGCGTCTATGCAAGCTACGGGCAATTAATCGATACGCTGCTTCAACATAAGCGAAACCGTGTATACACATCTGATGCTAACACGTATATTAAAGAACAACTCGACTACTCAGCAAGTCAGTTAAATCGATACTGTGATCAGATCGAGACGCCTAATTAGGGGTCTTTTTTCTTGGAATTAAACGATCCATGCCGTCGCAAACATACCAATTAATACTAAGCATCCAGCCACCAACATCCACTTCTCATCCGTCGCAATACGCATCATCGAACCTCTCCTTGTCCATTTGTTTACTTCCACATTACGTAGCTACTATTAAGAATAGAACTCAAAATGGATAAATGAACCTGAATTGGACATTCTATAGATGAGAATAAAGAGTGACTTGGAGGGAACGATGGACTGGTTTCGATTACTGCAGCACACATGTTCAATCTTAGCCTTTGTTTGTTTATTTTTGGTTTATGTAAAAATGCTCAAGGAATCTAGACGGAAACACGCACAAAAAAAAAGCAGCTGAGACTCAGCTGCTTTTTTTATTATGCTTGAAGTGCACCTTCAATACTTTCCTGGGTGATATTCCAATGGGACTCTGTCCATTTCACTTCACTGTTTTTAAGAAGAAAGATTTGCGGTGATTTGTGAACCACATCTAGATCTTCAGCAATTTTGTTAGAAACCGGACGGGATTCAATTACTTTAACATAAGCCGTAGCAACCTCTTGTCCGTTAGCAGATTCAACAAAAGTATTAAATTGTTTGAATGCATCTGCGCTAATGGGGCAAGACGTGCTATGTTTGAATACCAATACTGGCTTGTCTGCATCAGCCTTTGCTTTTACCTCTTGCCAGTCTTGTTCACTTGTTAGTTCATGTACATTTGTCATGGAATAGCCTCCTATCATCTGTAAGGTTGACTATAACTTTTTTTAAAGGAAGAATCAATGAAACAGGTTTGTATTATTCCGTGTAATACATTAACGCAATGGCTCCCGGCCCCGTATGAGTGCTAATAATCGGTGAAGTTGTTGTAACAAAATAAGGAACATTCGGAGCAATCGCTTTCAAAGCGTTCACTAGTCGCGTTGAAAGATCCTCTGCTTCTATATGAGTAATAGTCACTTTCTTTACGACTTTACCAAGTGCTGCTTCAGAAAATTGATTGGTAAGATAGTCGATAACTTGTTTGTAGGTTCGCATGTTTTTAATTGGTGTATATTCTCCATCTACAATGGCAGCTAAAGGTTTCACCTTTAATAGAGATCCAATTAAAGCTTTTCCTTTCCCAATACGTCCACCCTTTTGTAAATACTCTAATGTATCGACCATAATAAATAAGTGAGATTGGTCGCGAATGTCTTGAAGCTTAGTCAGGATTGGCCCCATTTGTATTCCGTTAGATGCCATCTCCGCAGCTTGTTCCACTTGAAACGCAAGTGCGCCAGATATAAACGATGAATCGAGAACTGTTACATCAGCTTTTGAATCAGATGCAGCAAGTTCGGCCGAATGAACGGTGCCGCTCAACTTTTCAGTCATATGAATAGACAGAATTTGAACTCCAGGGTATTTATCTTCTAATTGATCATATACGGTAAGAAATGTTCCAACGGATGGTTGAGAGCTTTTTGGAATCTCAGTAGAAACCTCTAACAAATCAATAAATTCTGTCGGATCAAGATCGATACCATCCAGAAATGTTTGACCGTTTGCTTGGATCGTTAAAGGCACAACCTGTATATCTAGCTTCTTAATAAGATCAGCAGGCAGGTCACAAGTTGAATCTGTTACAATTTTTATCATTCATTTTCTCCTAAAGAAAGACATATAAAAGCCTGAACATCAGGCAGATACGCTGCACATCTGACATTCAGGCTTCTCACATTATATCACATCATAACATCAGGATTGATTCTAACAATGACGAAATAATGAATTTATTTACCGATAACTAGACGGATTTCTTCAAATGTATAGTTTTCCGGTAGCTCATCCTTAATCGGTCTTAAGAACTCTGCACCCACTCGCTCGGCTGTTTGCAGGATTTGCTCTCTTTTATCTTCTGGAACAAGGCTAGCTAAGTTAAGTTCCATCCCTTCAGATTCCGCACGTATTAAATGATTAAGAATGGTTCTTTCTGATAATTCACGTTCATTTACAAGCTCTTGAATGGTTAAGCCGTTTAAAAATTGGGTTGCCGTCTCTAAATGATTCCCTTTCTTCCCAGATCCATTTGATGATGTCTTAGCAGGACGTAATGTGATATCCATCTCTGGCTTTTTATCTTTAAACGGAGCCAGTGCCTGGATAAACGCTTCTGCATACTTTGTTTTCTTCTGCTCACCCACTCCGCTAATGGAACCAAATTCCTCTTCTGTTTGCGGGATGTACTTACTCATTTCTTTTAACGTCTTATCTGAAAATACCAAATATGGCGGTATGCCACTTGCCGAGGCAAGCTCTTTCCGTAATTCTCGAAGTACAGCAAACACTTCATCTAACTCTTCAGGCTCTTTAGTTTCGGGTTCGATTCGCCTCATGACTTGCTCGTTGCCGAGTAATACGTTTACTGCACGCTCTGTCAGTTCAATTGTCGGATACTCAGAATTTGTCCGTTGCAAATACTCTTCAGCTACAAGATAATCAATAAACGATTGAACAGACTTAGCTGTTTGTTGTTTCATTAGGCCATAGGTTGGAAGTTTGTCTAAACCAAATTGTTTGATTTTCTGATTAGTAGAACCTGTTAAAATTTGTGCAATCATCATCGTTCCAAAGCGCTCTCGTGTTCGCTTTATACATGAAAACACCATTTGAGCTTCCTTCGTACATTCTTGTTTTTCACCTTGCTGTAAACAATTACTGCAGCGTCCACATGGCTCGTCCGAATCATCCCCAAAGTATCGTAGGATTGTCTGTTGAAGACAGCTTTCTGTATGACAATACGAAATCATCTTTTGGAGCTTATAAAATTCATTTTGTTTATATGTTGCGTCTGCATCCGATTGTTCGATGAAAAATTGTTGGGTTCTGATATCCTGTCCACCAAATAATAAGATACAATCTCCTTTTTCTCCGTCTCGACCCGCTCGACCTGCTTCCTGGTAATATGCTTCAATGTTTTTTGGTAGATTATAGTGAATGACATATCGTACATTCGACTTGTTAATTCCCATACCAAATGCATTTGTTGCAACCATCATCTCCACCCTGTCATACAGAAAATCCTCTTGACTCGTGGCCCTTTCAACATCGCTCATACCTCCATGATAGATTCCACATGTAAAGGACTTCTTTTCAAGGTGACTAGCGATCTGCTCCGCTTCTTTACGTGTTGACACATAGATAATTCCAGGCTCACCCTTACGCTGGTTCACAAAACGGGTCACAAATGCGCGTTTGTCGACCCCTTTCATCACCTGAAAAGATAAATTCGTCCGCGCAAAGCCTGTCACAACCGCATGATCCTCTGAAATCGCTAAATGTGCTTTTAAGTCATTTTGTACATCCTTTGTTGCGGTAGCCGTTAGAGCCAGCACATTTGGGCGAGGCTGTAGCTGTTCAATCCACTGCGGAATTTTCATATAGCTTGGTCTAAAGTCATGGCCCCACTGTGACATACAGTGTGCCTCATCAATCGCTACTAAAGAGATGTCGATAGAAGATAACAGCCTCTGAAACGCGAAATTCTCTAATCGTTCAGGAGCAACGTAAACAAGTTTATATTGACCGTCTTTTATTCGTTCTGTACGAGCAAATTCTTCTTGGGCAGACAAGGTACTATTTAAATAGGTTGAAGCAATACCGAGTTCATTTAAAGCATCCACTTGGTCTTTCATTAATGAGATTAAGGGCGAGATCACAATCGTTAACCCTTGAAGTAACATTGCGGGGATTTGATAACAGATTGACTTTCCTCCACCTGTAGGCATGATCGCTAGTGTATCCTGTCCATTTAATACATGAGAAATCACTCGTTGTTGTCCAGATCGAAAGGATTCATATCCAAACGTTTGCTGAAGTAGACGACGGGCATCCTCTTCTAGATTCGTACGTGACAAAACCAATGCCCCCTTTAAGAAGTGTAATAAGTAAAAAAGTTCGCAGCGTGGCGAACTTTAGTTTAATTCGACTTCTATTAGTTTATCATCTGTGTCGTCAGGATTGCCACGGCCATCTGTGTTATTTGTTAAAAAGTATAATTGATTATCTTGCACAAGAACATCTCGAATGCGACCATATCCTTCAATGAAAGGACTAATCTCACCTTCATCAATGTTCACCTCATACACAGCCTCCCCACGCAAACCTGCCATGTAAAGCTGATCTTCCATGGCAACAAGACCAGACGGAGCCCAGGTGTCGTCACCAGAATGAATGAATGGTGCCTCGATATCATCTGATGTATCGTCGCCTTCATAATCTGGCCAGCCATAATTATTTCCGGGTTCAATTTGGTTTATTTCATCTAATGCTGTTTGCCCGTGCTCAGAGCTATACATCGTTCCATCCTCTGACCAAGCAAGTCCTTGTGGATTACGATGGCCATAGGACCATACATATGAATCTTCCATTGGCATAGCATCTGGAATCGAACCATCAAACGTCATTTTTAGGATCTTCCCAGCTAATGAATCAACATCCTGAGATAATGGGGGATCCTCTGCATCGCCAGTTGTCACATACAATTCATCTTCAAAAATAGCTAATCTACCTCCGTTATGAGTAGGCGCCCCTGGAATGTTCCCTAGTAGCTCTGCTTCTTCTTCCCATACATCTTCGTTTCTTACCACTTGAATCACTCGATTTTTAATCCCTTCACTATCCTGATACGAATGATATAAGAACGCTTGTTGATTGGATTCAAAGTCAGGATGTAAAACAAATCCGAGCAGTCCCGATTCACCTTGCTGCACGATCTCCTCTGATACATTTAATGTTTGATCTGACACTTCTCCATCCTGTACCATTAAAAGGTTTCCATCACGGTCGGTAATAAACCAGCTTTCCTCATGCACTTGCATAGCCCACGGCGAATTCAATGAGTCAGCAACTATATTCTCGTCCAATTCAGATTCGTTTGTGTCCGTGCTGTTGTTAGCGTCTCCTTGGTTTTGCCCATTTGTCTCACTCGACTCCTCATCAGCCGGTTCCACTCCACAAGCAGTTAAAACACTTGCTGCTAGCCCCATCATCAATGTCTTTTTCATCTTATCCCCTCCAAAAACTCTATTACCTTTAAGGATATGAAATAAACCGCATTCTTTTTTAGATCAGTCGCGCGAAAAGCCTCTTTGCCGTTTACATCAGGCTTTTAAGGTTGTAGAATGGACAAGATGGACACAATTGCATAAATAAAAGCGTATAGCGCTTGTACCGATAATTGGAGGAAACAACACATGATTACTGTTCATAATGTAGGTTTGCAGTACGGAGACCGCAAATTATTTGATGAAGTGAATATTAAATTTAGCCCAGGGAATTGTTACGGATTGATTGGGGCTAATGGAGCTGGAAAATCAACGTTTATTAAAATTCTATCTGGAGAAATTGAACCTCAATCAGGTGATGTGAGCTTAAAGCCAGGACAACGTTTAGCTGTTTTAAAGCAAAACCACTTTGAATATGAGGAAGAAGAAGTACTTAACACTGTTATGATGGGTCACCCACGTTTGTATCAAGTGATGCAAGAGAAAAACGCCATCTATATGAAGGAAGATTTCACGGATGAAGATGGCATGAAAGCAGCTGAGCTGGAAGGCGAATTCGCTGAACTTAACGGGTGGGAAGCAGAATCAGAAGCTGCTGTTCTCCTAAAAGGACTAGGCATTGATGAGTCGCTTCACTACAAAAAACTAGCTGACCTAACAGGTTCAGAGCGTGTAAAAACATTGCTTGCTCAAGCTCTATTTGGTCAACCTGATGTTCTTCTTTTGGATGAGCCTACCAACCACTTGGACTTAAAAGCGATCCAATGGTTAGAGGACTTCTTAATTAATTTTGAAAACACCGTTATTGTTGTGTCGCATGACAGACATTTCTTAAACAACGTATGTACTCACATTGCTGACCTTGATTTCGGTAAAATCCAAGTGTATGTTGGGAACTACGATTTCTGGTATGAGTCAAGCCAGCTTGCCCAAAGAATGGCACAAGATAATAACAAGAAAAAAGAAGAAAAGATTAAAGAATTACAAGGCTTTATTGCTCGCTTTAGTGCTAATGCCTCGAAATCAAAGCAAGCAACTTCACGTAAAAAATTGCTAGACAAGATTGAGTTAGATGATATTAAACCTTCTTCTCGTAAATATCCATACGTTCACTTCGCTCCAGAGCGTGAGGTTGGAAACGATTTGTTACGTGTTGAAAACCTTAGTAAAACAATTGATGGCGTAAAAGTCTTAAACAATGTTAGTTTCACTATGAACAAGGATGATAAGATTGCGTTAGTTGGTACGCATGAAACAGCTAAAACAACACTTTTCAAAATCCTTACTGGTGAGATGGAACCAGACTCCGGAAGCTACAAATGGGGAATCACAACATCTCAATCGTACTTTCCTAAGGATAACTCCAGCTTCTTTGAAGGAAATGAAACATCAATCCTTGAATGGTTAAGACAGTATTCTCCTGAGGATGATAGTGATACATTCCTACGCGGTTTCTTAGGTCGTATGCTTTTCTCTGGTGAAGAAGTGCACAAAAAAGCAAACGTCCTATCTGGAGGAGAGAAAGTTCGTTGCATGCTTTCTAAAATGATGTTAAGTGGTGCAAACGTTCTTCTTTTAGATGAGCCTACCAACCACCTTGACTTAGAATCTATTACAGCAGTCAACAATGGTTTAATTAACTACAAAGGGTCGATGATCTTTGCATCACATGACCAACAGTTTATTCACACGATTGCTAACCGTATTATTGAGCTTACAGACGAGGGCTTAATTGACAAAGAGCTTTCTTATGAGGAGTTTCTTAAGGAAAGAGCTTAATTAACTTAGTTAGCAAAACATGAACATAGCAATATATCCGCTACAGGAGAAACCCTCGCTTGTTCAAATAAAATAAGGAATGGCGAATGATTCTGCAATTGAATCATTCGCCATTTTTGTATTGGTTTTTAGTTATGTCCCAACCTTCTTCTTTTTTACAAATTACTCCTTCACTGCCCCTTCTGCTACTCCTGCCATAAATTGTCTGCTAAAGATGATAAACAAAATAATCAGAGGTAACGTGGCCATCAGTGTGCCAGCCATGATCATGGCATAGTCTGTATCATACACACCATTTAATTGTGACAGCATGACTTGTAGAGTATATTTTTGCGGATCATTGATCGTAACAAGTGGCCATAGATAGTCATTCCAC
Organism: Alkalihalobacillus sp. FSL W8-0930; assembly: GCA_037965595.1. NCBI lineage: Bacteria > Bacillati > Bacillota > Bacilli > Caryophanales > Bacillaceae > Alkalihalobacillus > Alkalihalobacillus sp. FSL W8-0930. The sequence goes on from CP150183.1 coordinate 2,001,937, forward strand.
ACATTAATAAATGTAAAGATCCCAAGGAAGGTTAAAGCTGGTCTTAATGTTGGTAATGCGACATTCCAATACAATCGGAACATCCCACACCCATCTAATCTACCTGCATCAAGTAAGTCATTCGGGACGGATTCCTGACAAAACTGTCTGATCCAAAAGATCCCAAATGCACTTGCAAGACTCGGAATAATTAAGGCTTTATACGAGTCTACCCAACCAAACTGAGCAATTAACAAGAAGGAAGGAACAAAACTCATTTGAGCAGGAATCATCATTGTAAGGAGCAGCGCTACAAACAACATATTTTTACCTGGAAAATTGAATTTTGCAAAAGCAAATCCGGCTAGTGAACAAAAGAACAAGACACCTATTGACGTTACAGTAGAAACAAAAACGGTATTAAATAAGGCTTGAAAAAAGTTAATATTGTCAAAAACATCATTGATATTGTTCCAGAGCTCGCCACCAAACGTAAGACGAGGCGGAAATTGTAGAATTTCACTTGTAGTATTGGTTGCCATCACAATCAGCCAATAAAACGGAAAGATTGAGATAAAGACTCCGATTAATAGCAAAAGATGCACGATAAGCTTCATATACCAGCGATCATTTGTCATTCCATTCCCTCCTCCTTATGCTCGTTGAACAAGCTTCCAATTGATAAATGAGAACGCTCCTATAATAATAAACATCATCCATGAAACAGCTGAAGCATAACCATAGTTACTATTTATAAAGCCTTCATTATACATATAAAGAGTCATCGTCATTCCTGCTCCTCCTACACCACCTGATAGTCCGAGTAAGACTTCTGGCTCTGTAAAGATTTGCATTGATCCAATCGTAGTCATAATGACTGTAAATAAAATGATTGGACGAAGCAATGGAATCGTGATACGAAAGAAAATCTGAATTTTATTCGCTCCATCAATCACCGCTGCTTCATATAAAGATTTAGGAATACTTTGCAACCCTGCTAGATAAATGATCGCATTATACCCAACAAATCGCCAAACGACCATGGAAGCAATAACAACTTTAATTAAAAACGAAGAGTTCATCCATTCAAGCGAGCCAATTCCTATGAGAGATAGAACATAATTTAATAATCCATATTGATTACTAAAAATCGTTTCAAAAATGATCGCTACAGCAACGATCGAAGTGACGTTTGTAATAAAAAACATTGTTCGATACGCCCCCCTCATTCGTAGCCTAGGGAGATTTAACAAGAAGGCGATCACTAAGGCAAAAAACAGCATTGGTACACTGGACAGGAACCAGATTGCAAATGTGTTCCCTACCGATTGCCAAAAAACGGGTTCTGTTAACAGGTAGTTAAATTGAGAAAATCCCACAAACGTCATGTCACCTAACCCCGACCAACTATGAAAAGACAAATACAGAGAAAATAAAATCGGAAACAATCCAAAGATTAAAAACAAGAGAAAGAAAGGTGAAATAAAAAGATACAGGATTCGATGCTTCCATATTTCACTCCATAAGGAAGGCTTACTCATTGCTTCTACACGGTCACTTGATGAATTCGGAACTGGACGACTCATTCATATCCCTCCTACTCATTTGTTTGTCTAGATAACTCTCGACTAATCTTCGTCTGCACATCTTGCCATGCAGTGTCTGGATCTTTATTTCCTCTCTCCACTAATGTGAGTTCATCCTCAAAATAACTTCTTAGCGGTCCGTAAAGATTTCCGTAATATGTTAGAGGTACATCCTTTGCTGCTTCTGCATACACCTCCATTACCACTTGATCACCAAAGAATGGGTCGGGTTGATACAGATCCTCTGACTCAATGGTTTCAATGGTAGAAGGGAAAAGCTCTACGCCTAAATAATGTTCCTTTTGTGATTCTGTTGATACTAATGCTTTTGTTATCTCAACTGCCAAATCCTTTTCCTCTGAAGATTCTAAAACCCCTAAAAATGAACCTCCATTATTTCCTGCTCCACCAGGTGCTGCTGTAATCCTCCATTCACCTGCTGTATCAGGAGCAGCGTCCTTTAAGATATTCGCTTCCCATACTGCCCCAATAAATGAAGCGATCGATCCGTTATTTAGTGCTGCATTCCGTTCTCCATCCGCAATTCTCGGTGTTAGCTGCAGTTCATTTACCTTCATCGCCATATCCCAAGCTTCTCGAACCGATCCGCCATCGCCAATATATTCTTCATCTGTTGTAAAGTATTTATCTGATTGTTGTTCAATATTTTGTAAATACGTTCTTTGCAGGTTATCAAACATAAAGACCCCTGTACGTTCCTTCATCTGCTCCCCTGCTTTAACATAGGCATCCCAACTATTAATTTGTTCTGCAACTTCATCTGGTTCAGAAGGCAGACCAGCCTCTTCAAATAAGTCCGCTCGATAATATAAGACGGTTGGACCTGTATCAATCGGTAGGGCAATCATTGTGTCTGTTTCCGGGTCAATCGCTAAATTCCATTTCCAATCTAAGTAGTCTTCTTTTATTTCCTCTACTCCGTAATCATTTAAGTTTACGAACTTATCACTATACTGAAGATACTCAGAGGCCCAGTCATTCATCGCCACGATATCTGGTCCATTCCCTGCAATTAAAGCGGTATGCAGCTTTGTTTTGTATTCTCCGCCCACTTTCTGAGCATTAATAGTGACACCAGGGAACTCTGCCTCAACATCTTTAATCACTTGATCATCTAACGCACGATGCCAATACCACAGAGTAATGGTTGTATCGCCTTCTGCTCCTTCTGAATTCGCACAACTAACTAGCATCCCTGTACAAAATGCACCTAGTAAAAGACGGTTTAGTCGTTTCATAACATCCTCCTCAGAATATGATAACGCTTACATTTAAACTTTTACGTAAAATAGTTGGACGTACAACTTATAATATATTAAAATGAAATCGATTACAACAAGTTTACTAGGAGGCTTATTTTATGAATCATATAAACATTTCAGCTGTTAAAAAGCCAATCAGTTCATTAATCTTAGGCTCTGATTATTTTACACCTCAAAATCAAGAGAAAGTAAACGAGATGATTGAGGCGTTTGTTGAAGTTGGTGGGAACACAATTGATACCGCATACATTTATGCAGGTGGTGAGAGTGAAAAAGCAATTGGACAGTGGATTGATCAAGCCTCTAATCGAGATATATTAAATATATGGACAAAAGGTGGTCACCCAAATCAACATGGACATACGATTAATCAAGTTGAATTGTATGATCAGCTTCAAACAAGTCTTGAACGCCTAAAAACAGACCATGTTGAATTATATGCACTCCACCGAGATGACTTGACAGTACGCGTAGAAGATATACTTGAGTGGTTAAATGAGCATGTTCAAGCTGGGAGAATTCAAGCATTTGGTGCATCAAATTGGAGTGTAGAAAGGCTTCAAGAAGCGAATCAGTATGCAGCTAAAAACGGTATGCAGGGCTTTTCGTTTTCAAGTCCAAACCTGAGTTTAGCTAAAGCAAAAGAGCCTTATTGGCCAGGATGCGTTAGCGCAGATCAGCAGATGATCGAATGGCATGAGCAAAGCAAGCTTCCATTATTCTCTTGGTCTTCACAAGCGAGAGGATTCTTCACGGGTCGATTCACTCGCGATAATTTGGAGAATGAAGATTTAGTTCGTGTGTTTTATAATGATGAGAACTGGGAACGTTACGACAGAGCAGAGAAGCTATCGAAGGAGAAACAGTGCAGTTTGATTGAAGTTGCTTTAGCGTATGTATTAAATCAAAGCTTCCCGACAGGTGCTATTATTGGACCACAAAACCGTCAAGAATTACAATCTTGTGGGCGAGGAGCAAGTCTTACTTTATCAGCCGATGAAATTGCTTATCTTGATTTACAAAAATAAATGAAGTTAAAAAGGCGAGTTGCTCAAGTGATGAGCTCCTCGCCTATTTTATTGATTATATTTTTTGTATCATTTTATCCACATCATTCTTTTTGAACTTTCGATATACAAAAAATCCAAGAGCAACACAAGCGACAATAACAAGATATGTGACTTGCTCTAGTATGGATTGAACCTGCCCTATCATCTGGCCGAAGAAGTAACCCATGGAGAAATAGGCTGCAACCCAAATGGAAGCAGATAAGAAAGCGTACGTGGCAAAGGTTACATATCGAATGGACGAAGCCCCTACTCCAAGTGGAACAGCATGGCGAACAAACGGAAGATAATAGCTAAATAATAGCGCACGCTTACCATGTCGATTAATAAGCTTTGTACTTTCCTCAGCTCGTTTTTTCCACTTTGCACCAAAACGAGTTTGTTTAGTCATCGTCTGATTCATCCTTGCTCCAATTGTATACCATATAGAGCCATGACAAATGACTGCTGCAAAAATAGTTAAAAACGTTGGAATCGGTTCTACATACGTTAATGTAACCATCCAACCACCTGTCATTAATAGAACTTCATTTGGGACTGGAAAAATAAACAATCCGATGGCAAAACAAATAAATAATGCTGTATAACCATATGGTAAGACGTGATTGATCATTTCATTGATCCAGTCCATTGTATTCATCTCCTCAGGAAATAGATACCCTCATTTCCCTCATAGAAAACAAAAAAAGTGCGAAACATAACTTTAAATTGATGATTAAAACACGAACGTAGCACCACATCCACTACAGGAGAATCCCTCTGCTCGTTTTAATAAAACAACAAATGGGCGAATGATTCTGCTATCAAATCATTCGCCCTTTGTGTATTCATTTTTAGATATGACTCAAGCTCTTTTGGTTACCCTTTAAAATACTCTTTGTAATATCCACCGATCTTACCTGTGTTATCAATCACAAAATAAAATTCCTCAGTCTCATTTTTTAATGGATAGGTGTTTCCTACTGTTAAAGCACGGTTAACCATATACTTTTTGGCATCCGTATGAACGCATGTCAGTTCACGGATGGTTTCGTTTGTTTCCCACTGTTGATGAATCATTTTCATTACCTGCCTTTAATTCGTGATAAAAAAGAGAAGCTGACGAGTCAGCTTCTCTAAGCATACAATACTTATCCTTCTAACAACAAGTTTTCTGGGTCCTCAAGCATTTCCTTCACTTTCACAAGGAAGCTTACTGCTTCTTTCCCATCTACGATTCTATGATCATATGAAAGAGCAATGTACATCATCGGACGATTTTCAAAGGTTTCCTCGTCAATAGCAACTGGTCTCCATTGAACTTTATGCATGCCCAAGATACCAACCTGAGGTGCATTAAGAATAGGTGTAGACCATAGAGAACCGAATACTCCACCGTTTGTAATTGTGAAGCTACCGCCTTGTAGATCAGATAAAGCAAGCTTATTATCACGCGCTTTTAGACCTAGATTACGGATTTCACTTTCAATTCCTGCAAATCCTAAGCGATCTGCATCACGAACAACTGGTACAACTAGACCATCATCCGTTGAAACAGCGATCCCAATGTCATAGTATTTCTTCATTAGGATTTCGTCTCCTTGAATCTCTGCGTTTAATAATGGGAATTGTTTTAATGCCCCGATTACCGCTTTTGTAAAGAATGACATGAACCCAAGTTTTACTCCTGTTTTTTCTTGGAATGCATCCTTACGACGCTTACGAAGATCCATCACATTTGTCATATCAATCTCGTTAAAAGTCGTTAGCATCGCAGCTGTTTGCTGAGATTCAACCAAACGTTTAGCGATCGTTTGACGACGTCTTGACATCTTAATACGCTCTACAGGTTTAGCAGGATTATCTGCTTGTGCAGGTGCTTTTGTTTCTTTTTTTGTTTCCTTTTTTGGCTCTTCTTTTTGAGTTGAATGGGAATCAACATCTTGCTTACGGATCGTTCCGTTTGAGTTAATATCTTTTAACGAGATCCCTTTTTCTCTTGCGCGTTTGCGTGCAGAAGGAGTTGCTAGTCTACGCTCATCTTCTGTTAATTCTTCAGAAGACGTTGATTGAGGAGCTTCTTCCTTCGACTCTTCTTTTGATTCAGGAGCAGCATCTTTTTTCTCTTCGGCTGGTTCAGAGCTTTGCTCATCGCTTCCTTGATCGCCCGATCCATCAGCGCTCTCATCAATAATGGCAATTACTTCTCCGACTTCAACTGTATCACCCGGTTCACGCTTTAGCTCCTTAATCACCCCAGAATATTCTGATGTGATTTCAATGTTGACCTTATCTGTTTCCAGTTCTGCAATATACTCTCCTTGATTAACGTGATCGCCTACTTTTTTTAACCACTCGGCAATCGTTCCTTCAGTAATCGATTCAGCTAGTTCTGGTACTTTAATTTCAGTCATGATGGATGCGCCTCCTTAGTTTTTACGAGTAAAAGTCTCGTTTACAATGCGGGATTGTTCTGTTTTATGAGCAGATGATACACCTTCAGCTGGACTTGAACGATACGTGCGTCCAATATAGCTAAGTTCAACCTCTTCAGGAAGAATCTCCAGAATACGAGACTCCATAAAAGTCCAAGCTCCCATGTTTTTAGGTTCTTCTTGCACCCATTTAACCTCTTTGAGATTCGGGAATTTTTGCAGAAGCTCACGAATCACACGACGAGGGAATGGATATAGCTCTTCCACTCTTGCAATATGAATCCAGCTTGTATCTTCATCTTGGTTTTTCGCTAAATGATCATTTAACTCTACACCAATTTTTCCACTGCATAGTACAACTCGCTCTACTTTTTCAACTTCTGATCCTGTTGTTGTATGCTCAAGTACTGGAAGGAATTCACCATCCGTGAACTCAGCTGGTTTTGATGAAGCAGCCTTGTTACGCAATAAGCTTTTAGGCGTCATGATAATTAAAGGTCTTACAGCATTCTTTTGGAGAATGGCAGCTTGACGACGCAAAATATGGAAGTATTGAGCTGCAGACGTACAGTTTGCAACAGTCCAGTTATTTTCCGCAGCCATTTGAAGGAAGCGCTCAAGTCTTGCACTTGAATGCTCTGGTCCCATCCCCTCATAACCATGAGGAAGGAGTAAAACAAGTCCAGATTTTTGGCCCCATTTAGCGCGAGCCGCAGATACCCACTGGTCAAGCATCACTTGTGCTCCATTACTAAAGTCACCAAATTGAGCTTCCCAAAGCACGAGTGTTTCTGGTGAAAAGACATTATAGCCATACTCGTACCCAACAGCTGCTTGCTCTGACAACGGTGAATTATAAATGGAGAACGATGCAGCTCCGTCTTCAAATTCATGAAGTGGTGTAATTGTTTTATTTGTTTCTCGATCATGCAACACCGCATGTCTATGAGCAAACGTTCCACGCTCAGTATCCTGACCAGTTAAACGAATTGGTGTACCGTCCGCTAGAATGGTTGCAAACGCTAAATACTCACCTAAGCCCCAATCAAGCGCACCATTTTCTTTAAAAGCATCCAATCTACGATGTAAAATCTTTTCAAGCTTTTGATTTGGTTTAAATCCATCTGGCCACTGCAAAAGCTGTTCATTAATTGACTCTAAACGTTCTCTTTCCACTTGCGTTTTCACTTTTGGCAAGCCGTTTACAATAAAACCTGGAGGACTAAGCTCTTGCTTGTTCTCAGATTTCTTATTGGAAATGGAATCGTATTCCTCTTGCAAAAGATTTGCTTGCTCTTCATCTAGTTGTTTGCCATAATTGGCTTTTACCGTCCCGGCTTCTTCAAGCTGACGAGCATATAGTTCACGTACAGTTGGATGCTTACGAATTTCATCGTATAGTACCGGCTGAGTGACAGCTGGTTCATCCCCTTCATTGTGGCCATATCGACGATAACCAATTAAATCAATTAAGAAGTCTTTTTTGAAGCGCTTGCGGTATTCAACCGCTAATTTCGTTACTTTTACACAGGCCTCTGCATCGTCTGCATTTACATGAACTATTGGAATTTCGAATCCTTTTGCAGGATCACTTGCATATGTAGTTGAACGTGAATCAAATATTTCAGTTGTGTACCCAATGTTATTGTTGGCAATCACATGCAGACTTCCACCGATTTGATAACCATTTAAACGACTTAAGTTTAATGTCTCTGTTACAACACCTTGGCCAGGAAATGCAGCATCTCCATGAATTAAAATCGCCAAAGCTTTGCTAACGTCTTGTTGAGGTTGACCTTTTTCTGAGCGATCTTCTTGTGCTGCACGAGCGTAGCCTTCTACAATCGGGCTAACAAATTCTAGATGACTCGGATTATTTGCAAGGGTAACTCTAGCAGAATGTTGTTCTTTTTCAATGATTCGATTTTCACCCAAGTGATACTTTACATCACCTGTCCAACCGTCATTGTATTCTTCTCCGCCTTCTGTAGGAGCTGTGTTCTCCTTAGGTGCTTGCAGGAACTCTGAGAAAATGCGATTGTAAGGCTTTCCAAGTGTGTGAGCCAATACATTTAATCTTCCTCTGTGAGCCATACCAATCATTACATTTTTTGTCCCTTTACTCATAGACAAATCAATTGATTCATCAAGCATTGGAACAAGCGTATCTAATCCTTCTATTGAAAATCGTTTTTGACCTACAAACGTACGGTGAATAAATTTTTCAAATCCTTCTACTTCCGTTAAACGTTTTAATAGATCTTTCTTTTTATCAGTAGTCAGATCCTCAAAAAAGTCACCCGACTCAACAGCATTTCGTAACCATATTCTTTCTTCTTCATCTTGAACATGCTCAAATTCAAACGCCGTTGTTTTTGTGTAGCGTTTCTTAAGATGTTCAATTACATCAAAACCATTTCGCAAATGGGCTGGAGCATTGTTCATCAAAAGTCCTGCTGGGATATTTAGAAGGTCTTCCTTCGTTAATTGAAAACGCTCTAAACTAATAAATTCATCGCTTAGCTCTGAACGTAGAATTGGATTGATGTTAGAGACCAAATGACCTTTGGCCCGAATCATATCAGCAAGCTTAACTGCACTTACTACTTTCGTCATCATGTCCGGGTTGAGCGTATTTGTTGTTCCTTTTACTCCATCTGTGTCTATTTGAGTTGGAGGTGGACCCCATAATTCAAATTTCTCACGTAGATCAGGATCAACAGCATTCGCATCCTTTAAAAACTCATCATACAGTTCAATCACAACGCCAAGGTTGGGACCATGAAATCCTTGCCACGGCGCTTCTTGGTTATTCTCCTTGCTGGACATGTGATAATAACCCCCTAAGAAACTTTTCTACTCTCAATAGTTACCGTTAATTTTTGTAACGCTTACACAGATAGTTTACCACGATTCTGTCTTGCACTCAAAGGAATCTGGTGTTTTCACGAAAATTCGCTAAGAATCTTTCAACAACCATTAAAATTGTACGCCTTTTCATTGAGAAAATCTAGCATTTATTTGGCTTTTTCAGAAAAAAATGTAGTCTTTTAAAAGAATGATGTCGAACGTAAAAAATCCTCACTTACAGCTAAATTCTGTAGTTATAAATGATTAGGTGTTAAGCTCGCCAACTTCTTCTATTCTATTATACGTTAAAGGAACAAACCAAGTAAATCACTTGGTTAAATTCCAGCATAACTTTTTTCATTTTGGTAAAACTGAACCATAACTAAAGGAGGAATCCCTATGGAGAAAACAATTTGGACAACAGAATCAAATGTGCCCAGTTTGGTGATTGTTGATAACGTGAACGGTCGATATGCGATACGAAAGGCCGATACAAGCGGACAAGTGTTTACAAACGGTACTGAATTAAAACAGTGGATTGAGCAAAATTGGAATCCTTCGCTTTTCACTAATAACGCACAATATGATCAACTTTTAAAAGAGATTCAAGATGAACTTACTTCTTTTTGAACAAGAGAACATACCATCCACCTTCTCGAATGACAGGAGTACAGGAAACTTGTGTAAATCCAGTCTTTTTAGCATAAGACTGCAATTCCTTCTCATTCGGCACTGGATACATTTCTTCATGAGCGGACATAAAACTGTTAAAACCTGAGGCAAATCTTTGACCGTGCTTTGAACTGACAAGCGGAGACATGATGAACAAATGACCTTTCTTACTAAGAAGCTTTGACGCTCTCTTAAACAGTTTTAGGCGGTCCTGATATGAAAAATAGTAGAATAAATTATTCATCATAACTAAGTCATACTGATTCTGATCAATGTAGTTCATGAAGTCAGCATGAATAACTGTGATATCTGTTCCCTTCGCCTGTTGAGCCGCTTCTTTTTGCACTTTAGCGTCCGCTTCAATCCCTGTTAACTGCACATGAGGAAATTTTTGATGTAAACGATGCAAATATCCTCCATGTCCACACCCTACATCTAACACTCGTTTCACTTTTTCTTTTTTCACAACAGAGGTCATTTTAGGGAACATTACGGATTCAAGGAGGCCTGATGTTTCTGCAACGGTGTGTCCTATATCCTCTTCTAACAGAGATACTTCATCGCCCTTCATTAAATGCCGATAAGAAAGCATTGTTGGTATATGTAGTTCCATCATTTCTTTTAGAAGGATCCCAACTGATTGATGACTCGTTTTTGACAAGTAAGTAACCATTCGTTTCTTTGATTGAATTTTCTTCCCTTGTTTTCCTTTTAAATAACCTAGTGCCAAGCCGACTTCAACCCAGCGCTCTAATAAATCCTCTTTATATGAATATCTCTCTGCGATCAACTTTGCTGTAACAGGTTTCTCAAATGCCTTAAATAAATCAAGACTATATCCTAAATGAGCATGCCAAGCTTGTAGAAACGGTTCATTTTTCTTCATCCATTTACGTGCTTGCCATAATCTTTGGTATTCTGCTATCACATTTCTCTCCCCCATCACAATTAACTTAGCATCTTGTGCTTAATGTTACATTCCCATCCATTAGACAAATGAAACCGTCGCTGAATTGTCGCTTTCCTTCTATCAACTGAAACGATATAATGAGATTTCAAATTGACAATGAAGAATTCTAGAGGATGACTGTATATGAGAAAAATGTTGATGTTTTTGCTAGTGGGTTTTGTTGCCATTATTGCTCTGTTTGTGTATCTCTTTCAGTCTAACAATCAAGTCAGACAAATTACGTACAAAACGGTCATTGGACAACATCAAATCCCAGAGAAATTTGTACCCGTGTACCAAGAGGCAGCTGATGAATATGAGATTCCATGGGAGTTACTCGCCTCCGTACATCGCGTTGAAACCATTTTCTCTACGATGAAACCTATGGAAAGTCCTGTTGGTGCGCTTGGGCCTTTTCAATTTATGCCTAGAACGTGGGTAGGCTGGTCTCACCCTGGTGGTGACATTGGGGAGCTTGATGATGATGTTGATTTTACAGATCCAGAACTAATCGAGGAACATAACGGGTATGGAATGGATGTATCAGGAAAAGGAGAAGCTGACCCTTTTAACATAGAAGACTCAGCCTATGCCGCAGCTGCATTTCTATCTGATCATGGGGCATCTGATGGGGATTTAGAAGGTGCATTATTTTCTTATAATAGAAGTGAAGAGTATGTAGAAGAAGTTATGGGATATTATCATGCGTATCAAGAAAACTATGAGTTAATTACTCTCCCGCTAGATCAGGATTGATTTGTATAAACGGGTTGTTCCGTTTGCTCTTCTACTTCTACAGGTTCGATATATGAAGGTTCATGTTTTAATTGCATCTGTTTCCCCTCGGACTTTGTCTGACCTAGGTCTGGTAAGCTACAGCCCATTAAAAGAAATAACCAAATGAACAAACTAACGTATCGAAATTGTCTCAATGAAACCACTCTTTCTTTCGCGTTTTAATATGAGCTCTATACCTTTAATTTTATCACTCTTTTAACGTCATGCATATCATTCGATAACCGTAGTAACTCATGATATGCTTGATATGCATGACACATTTATGAGAGGGAGCTGAATGAAATGGAATTTGTAACGTTAAACAACGGTTTAAAGATGCCTCAACTTGGATTTGGAGTTTGGCAGGTTCCTGATGAAGAAGCAACACCTGCTGTAAAAAAAGCACTTGAAGTTGGCTATCGCTCCATTGATACGGCCATGATCTATAAGAATGAAAAAGGTGTAGGAAAAGCTCTCAAAGATACGTCGATTGATCGATCTGATTTGTTTATTACAACAAAAGTATGGAATGGTGATCAGGGTTATGATTCAACTATTAAAGCGTTTAATGAAAGTTTAGAGCGCCTTGGTTTAGATTATGTTGATTTGTACCTTATCCACTGGCCTACTCCAATGTATGATACGTATGTTGATACATACAAAGCAATGGAAACGCTCTATAAAGAAGGCAAAGTAAAAGCCATTGGAGTATGTAACTTTGAAGTAGAGCATCTGCAAAGATTGCTTGACGAGTGCGAGGTCGTACCAGTACTAAACCAGATTGAGTGTCATCCTTATTTAGTTCAAGATGAACTTAAAGAGTTCTGTGCTAAACATAACATCTTTGTAGAAGCATGGAGTCCGCTTATGCAGGGTGGAGAGGTTTTAACGAACGATAAAGTCGTTGAGATTGCGAAAGCTCACGATAAAACGCCTGCTCAAGTTGTATTGCGTTGGCACTTACAAAATAACACAATTGTGATTCCTAAGTCGGTCACTCCTTCAAGAATTGAAGAGAATTTTGATGTTTTTGATTTTGAACTATCTGAGGATGAAATGAAAACCATTCACTCTCTTAACCAAAATAGCAGAAATGGATCCCATCCAAACGACATGGATAAACGTTAACTTAACTTACGACTCAAAGCTCTTGCTTTGGGTCGTCTTTTCTTTTTTCTCTAATTAGTTGCTTTTGATAATGAATATCATTATTATATAGAGGGTATACTAAATGATTGATAAGAAACGTGGAGGTTTATAAACGATGAGAAATATACATAAAGTAAAGAAATCAACATACATGCTAGCATTAGCTAGTGCAAGTATTCTAGCATTGTCAGCGTGCGGCTCTGATTCTGAGGACGAATCAACTGATTCCACTGGCACTACTGACTCAGCAAACGTCATGACGGATGCAATGGGTCATGACGTAAACATTCCAGAAAATCCAGAGCGTGTTCTTGGAACGTATTTAGAGGATTATCTTGTTACGCTTGGAGTAACACCTGTTGCCCAGTGGTCTACACCAAACGGCACACAAGTGTATCTTGAAGATCAATTGGAAGGCGTACCTCCTATTTCTTCTGAATTACCACTAGAAGAAGTAACAAGTATAGATCCTGACTTTATTTTAATTAATGATGAAACGCAAATTGAATCTGGGTTATATGAGCAATACAATTCCATAGCGCCAACCTTTGTGTTAGGAGACGAAGTCACAAATGATTGGCGTAAAACACTAACTGAGCTGGGGAACATTCTCGGAAAGTCGGAAGAGGCGGAACAAGCCTTAGCTGATTACGATACCCTTGTTGAAGATTCAAAAGATGCCATTCAGCAGTCGATTGGTGATGAGAAAGTAGCGGCCATTTGGTATGTAGCAGATACGTATTACACCGTTTCTCCTACACAATCAAGCGGGGCGACATTATTTGAAGACTTGGAGCTTGAACCAGCTAATGTGATTGCGGACTTGCCAGATGACAACATTGCACAATGGAATCCAGTAACGCTTGAATCTCTAGCAGAATTAGACGCGGATCATCTCATCTTTATAAATAGTTCTGAGGAAGCAGCTGATGACTTATTAGATGATCCAGTATGGGCAAACGTGCCCGCCGTCTCAAAAGGTCAGGTTTATCCTGAAGATAGAGAATCTTCATGGTTGTACAATGGTTTGCAAGCTCATACACAAACGATTGAGTCTGCAAAAGAGCTTTTGACAAAGTAGTAAAAGGAAACAGCAAAAATATAAATAATAAGGCTAGTGATTCTATACTAAAGATCACTAGCCTTTTTTTGTAAGATCATTGGGACTACCTTAACATCGCAATAATCGGAATGGAGAGAGCCATGATAGGAACGAGCACCCAATACCATTGGCTTGATTTTTCTTCTACGTATCCAGTTGTCTGTAGTTCTTCCACTTCTTTTCTTAGTTCATCAATTTCACGTTGCATTTGTACAAGTCTTTCCTCATTGTCAGCCATTTTCAGCCTCCTCGATGATTCTTTTACTTTAGTATAGCTTCCATTATTTACATCTACAACACTATACGAAAAAAAGCCTGCTCAAGTTTCACTAGAGCAGACTTCATCATTAAATAGCAATTTCCATTTGTACCTTATCTCCAAACTGATAATGAAGTAACTGGAAATCCTCAATCGTAAAATCATAAAAAGACGTGACGTCAGGATTTATAACGAGCTCTGGTGCTTGGAATGCCTCCCGACTCACTTGCTGCTGTAACGGCTCCGTATGTCGCTCGTAAATATGAGCATCACCAATATGAAAATGATACTCGCCAAGCTCATACCCAGTTACTTGAGCGATCATTCGCTGGAGCACGTTATATTGAAAGACATTAAATGGATTACCAAGACCCATATCATTAGAGCGGCATCGTACTTCAAGGTGGAGCTTGTTCCCTTTCACGTGCCACTGCGTTTCATATACACATGGCGTCAGAGACATTTCATCCAGTTCATCAGGGTTCCAGAGCATCGTTATATGTCTTCGTGATGAAGGGTTTGACTTAAGCTCTTGTATTAAGTAATCCACTTGATCAAGTAAGATTGTTTCTCCTTCAATGGTTTCATGTCTAGGATCCAGAAGGGCTACGTCCACGTTTTTAACTTGATATGTGCGATTTCTTTTCCCTAACTGATATCCGTATGCTTTCCCTATCGTCCCGTCCTCTTGCTCCCATTCATTCCAGATCTGTACATTCATTTGACGTAGCTCTTCTACGTTATTTGATTTCTTTTGCCAAATCCAAAGAAGTTCGCGTATCGCTGTTTTCCAAGCCACTTTTTTTGTTGTTAGAATTGGGACCTCTTTATTTGAAAAATGCATGGACTGTGCCACAATGGATTTCGTATAGGCCGGCTCCCCGTCCTTCCAAACCGTTCGTACGTGTTCTCCTTGATTGCTATATCCATCAGTTATAATTTTGTTAATGATTTGTTTATACTGTACATCTGCTTCGCTCATTGCCCTCACTCCTAAATTGCTGTTCAATCCTTATATGGGTCAAACTCATTCGCTCCTGCCATGCACACGCCAATTGGACGTAACACATGCTTCACATCAATTGTTTCCTGGTGAGCTTTTAGCACACTTCTAAGCTTTTTATATACAAACGGACTTTCATCCGTCCCACCACCACGTAATTCAACACCATATTCACTTATGGCATCATTCATTTGTTTTGGAGAAATCTCTCCACCCTTGCGTTGTTTTGTTTTCCAATTCATTTTGCCAGCTGCTTGCGTTCGGCTCATAATACGTCCGGCTCCGTGAACCGTACTAAAGTAAGCCGCTTGGTTTTCCTCAGAGTCCTTACCTTGAATAATAACCGACTCATCACCCATGCTACCACCAATAAAACCCCACTGACCTGGTGCGTTGGGAGTAGCTCCCTTTCTGACAACCACGACTTCTTTGTTATCGTGAACTTCTCTCCAAGCAAAGTTGTGATGATTGTGGACGGTGAACGTTGCATGTGCCTTAATGATTCCAAGCACCTTATCAATCACATAGTCTCTTCCTGCGTAAGCATAACGTCCAGCCAAGGTCATTGCATTAAGATACATCTGTCCAACATCAGAATGGATATCAAACAAAGTCGGAACGTCCTCCATCTTTTCGCCGCCAACTTTGTCATGAAACGCTTTTCCTTTTGCTAAATTTAAGAATCCACTTGCTGTTTTATGACCAAACCCACGACTACCAAAGTGATTGGCAATCCAAATGTCACCTGTTTTCTCTTCCACAAACAAATCAACAAAGTGATTACCACTTCCCACTGTTCCTAGCTGTTTTCTAGCAAGTTCCTTAAACGTATGTTTTGTTTGATGATCAATCTCGTCAAAGACATCCCACGCTGGATCATCAAATACGTCATGATCAACAGGCTCCTGATTCACTCTGCCAATTCCAAACGAGATGGTACGTGCGATTTCATCCATAATTTTAGGGATGTGCCGTTTGATCTCTTTGTATGTACAATTTGTACGAACCGCTTTGTTGCCACAAGCAATATCATACCCTACTCCTGAAGGGGATATTTGACCATCGTACACCATGACTCCACCTACAGGCTGACTATATCCCTTGTGATGATCGGCCATTAATAAACTTTGTACAACATTCCCGTGACTCGCACAAAGAACCGCTTGTTCAACCGCGCTATCTAATGGGCGCCCCCAGACTCGGACGGATTTTATCTCTTGATACATACGTTCACCTCTATCTAATCTTTTACATATCATACGTTTTTTTAAGAAGAAGATAAAGAGGATCTCACAAAAAAATCCAGCAGCAGCCACAATGTGCCTTTGCTGGATTTAAGCTCTTATCGATTCGTAATTGTTTCTGGATACAAATCATGATTCATCATACGGTAGTTTGCCATCTCTTCAAACTTAGTTCCAGGCTTACCATAATTACAATATGGATCAATACTAATCCCACCACGTGGGGTAAATTTACCCCATACCTCAATGTAACGCGGATCCATTAGCTCTATCAGATCGTTCATGATTTTGTTCATGCAGTCCTCATGGAAATCTCCGTGATTTCTAAAGCTAAATAAATACAGCTTTAACGATTTACTTTCTACCATTTTCACATCTGGTACATAACTAATGTAGATTGCTGCGAAATCAGGCTGACCCGTAATGGGGCATAGAGAAGTAAATTCAGGGCAGTTAAATTTCACAAAGTAGTCTCGATTTGGGTGTTGGTTTTCAAAGACTTCAAGGATCCCTGGATTGTATTCTACCTCATATTTTGTGCCTTGGTTCCCAAGTAATGTGACACCTTCAAGCTCTTCCTTTTGTCGTCCACTCATTTTAAACTCTCCTTATACGCCTCGTTTATTACCCCAAACCAAAGTATGGAGCTGAGGTAATACTCGAGCATTGTTCATCGATGTTGCTGCAACGGCTTTGTCAATTAGCCATTCGTATCTAGTTAATAGATCTGATATTAATGCTTGATCGTTTGTTGTTGATGCGTCTGGGTTCCCGACTTGTAAATAAAACGGAATATCCGGATAACGCGTATGAACATCTTCTGCATATGCAAAATCGACATCATCAAAAACAACAACCTTTAAGCTTGCCTGCTCTTTTGTAAGATGCTTAAAAAAGACATCTAATTTCTCAAAGTCTGTTTCCATTCCTGAGCTAGGTGGTTTAGGGGAGATGGTTACATCAGTAATCTGTGTTAACCAATCCTGCCAGATCGTCCCTTGCGTTTCAATAGCTGTTTCCAGCCCTAGTTCAGTAAGTTGAGTAACAAGCTCACCAATACCTTTATGCAGAGCAGGGTTTCCCCCAGAAATCGTAACGTGAGAGAATTGCTCTCCCCCGATTTCTTTTAATTTCGAAATAATATCTTCTGCTGTCATTGATGTGCTTTTGCCTGTTCCATCCCACGTAAAGCTTGAATCACACCATGAACATTTATAATCACAGCCACCTGTTCGCACAAACATCGTTTTCTTGCCAATAACCATGCCTTCACCTTGAATGGTTGGTCCAAAAATCTCCATTACCGGTATCTTACGCATGGAAATCACCTTGCTTCGGTCGAAAAACAACATAGCTTGTTGGCGTTTCTCGTACAACTACTTGCAAACAAACCGGTTTATTCGCTAGTGTATTTAGTTCAGCTTGAACGGCCTGCCCTATCTGACGAGAAACCTCCTCCGTCGTAGGTGGGCGATGACTAAATTCTGAGTGCTGGTTTAATAATGTATGATCATAGCGTTTATGAACAATTTGTTTTAAACGTTTAAAATCCACTAAAAAACCTAGCTCGTCTAGCTCGTCCCCTGCAATAGTTATATTAATAAAATACGTATGACCATGCATGTTTTGGCAGTTTCCCGCTCTTTCGTCGTCAATATAATGAGCAGCCGCCAAATGCATATCCTTATTTAATTCAAATGAATACGAATGCGGCACCTGCGGATAAAATTGCTGTAGCATTACACTTGCCCCCCTTTCTTAGAAAGATAAGCATCTAAGCCATTCTTTCTGAGGATACAAGAAGGACACTCGCCACAACCATCACCGCGTACGCCATGATAACAAGTTAATGTTTTTTCACGAACAAAAGAAAGCGCGCCTAGTTCATCCGCTAGCTCCCATGTTTGTTCCTTATTCAGCCACATTAAAGGTGTATGGATAACAAATTGTTCATCCATCGCTAAATTTAGTGTGACATTTAATGATTTAATAAATACATCACGACAATCCGGATACCCGCTAAAGTCTGTTTCACAAACTCCGGTAATCAGATGTCGTGCACCCATTTCACGAGCATACACAGCTGCAAACGATAAGAATAAGTGATTACGCCCCGCAACAAAGGTTGACGGTAGCTCTCCTTCTTCCCCATCTTTCACATCGATGTCATCACGCGTTAAGGCATTTGCAGACAATTGATTAATGAGTGTCATATCTAATACATGCAAAGATACGCCTAACTCGTCCGCAATTTCTTTTGCACACTCAATTTCAGCCGAATGTCTTTGACCATAATCGAAGGTTACGGTATAGACTTCTTTAAATTCTTTTAATGCCCAAAATAAACATGTTGTACTGTCTTGTCCACCGCTAAACACCACAACGGCTTTTTCGTCTTTCATCATACACTCTTAACTCCTTTTTTAAGGAAAAAGAGCGTTCGTAACCCCAAACACAGGAAAAAAAACTGGTCCAGTTCAAAACAGAACACAGCTTACTGTTAGTTTTTTATAGAGGGAGTTTGCGAACCTCTTATACCTATTCAATCCGTTAGTCTTAGTGTAACATAACTGTTCGCAGTCAGCTATTCTTTTCACTTTGCGTAAAAGTTGGTAATATAGGAGAGAATAGAAATTCAGTTTGCTTAATTTGAGGAGGCTTTTTATGTCTTTTGTTGAACAAGTAGAAAAATATGCAGAGCTCGCTGTAAAAGTTGGAGTGAACATTCAACCAGGTCAAACACTGGTTATTCGCACACCCCTTTTTGCCGCAGAATTTGTTCGTGTAGTAGCTAAAAAAGCGTACGAAGCTGGAGCAGGTCATGTAGAAGTAGAATGGTCTGACGAAGAAATATCAAAGCTAAAGTATCACCTTGCACCTGACGAATCTTTTCATACATATCCAGAGTGGCGTGCAAAAGGGTTAGAAGAGGAAGCTGAAAAAGGTTCTGCCTTCTTAAGCATTACTGGATCTGATCCTGATTTACTAAAGGGTGTGGATCCTACTCGCATTGCCAATGCTAACAAAGCAGCTGGAGCCGCATTAAATGGATTTAGACGCTACATCACTTCTGACAAGGTTAGCTGGTCAATCGTTGCAGTGCCGTCTGTAGGTTGGGCTGAAACGGTTTTCCCTGAAGAAAAAGGGGAAAAAGCGGTTGAAAAGCTTTGGAATGCAATCTTCGCCGCAACAAGAATTGACCAAGCAAACCCTGTAGCAGCATGGAAAGAACACCTTGCTACATTGGATGAAAAGATGGACATCTTAAATCAACAGCATTTCCACGCACTTCATTACACAGCAGAAGGAACAGACTTAACAATTGAATTACCAGAAACACATCTATGGGTATCTGGAGGCAGTATTAGCAAAAGTGGCGTAGACTTTGTTGCAAACATGCCGACGGAAGAAGTCTTTACAGCTGCAAAGAAAACGGGTGTAAATGGCCATGTAACAAGCACTAAGCCATTAAGCTATGGTGGCTCACTGATTGAGAACTTCACTCTTACTTTTGAAGAAGGTAAAATTACTAAAGCCACGGCAGAAAAAGGTCAAGAAACATTAGAACGATTACTTGAGAATGATGAAAACTCTCGCTATATTGGTGAGGTTGCACTTGTTCCACACAAATCACCGATCTCTGATACAAACATCATCTTCTTTAATACACTATTCGATGAGAATGCATCAAACCACTTAGCGATTGGAAGTGCTTATGCCTTTAATATTGAAGGTGGTAAAGAAATGACAAATGAAGAGCTTGAAGCAAACGGAATCAATACAAGTCAAACCCATGTTGACTTCATGGTCGGTTCTGCTTCAATGGACATAGATGGTATTCAAAAAGATGGCAGCCGTGTTCCTGTATTCCGTAACGGAAACTGGGCGATCTAATCAAACAAAAAAAGCACCTATAGTAGGTGCTTTTTTTTTATGGCTCTAGTCTTTCTCCTCTTCTAAATTCTTGGAATCTCTTTGTTTCATGTACAACAACCCCAGATAAGAAGATCAAACCAATTAAGTTTGGAATAGCCATTAATGCATTAAAAATATCAGCAATGTTCCAAACAATCTCAAGATGAGAGACAGCTCCGACAAAGACGACTAGTACATAAATGGTACGATAGATGTACGCATTTCGATCGCCGAACAAGTAGCCAAAACACTTTTCTCCGTAGTAAGACCAGCCAAGAACGGTTGTGTAGGCAAAAAAGATAATACCTATTGTTACGATCAAACCGCCGTATCCCGGTAAGAAGGATTCAAATGCTGCTCCTGTTAAAATGTCTTGGTTTGTGTCTCCAAGACCAAACTGCATAATACTCATTACAATGACTAAACCAGTGATCGTACATACAATCATTGTATCTAAAAACGTTCCAGTCATGGATACTAATGCTTGACGACCAGGATAATCTGTTTTAGCAGCCGCTGCTGCAATCGGTGCAGATCCTAGTCCAGCCTCATTCGAGAATACCCCTCTGGCAACTCCATATCGAATCGCTGTACCAATCGCTCCACCCGCTACGGATTCCCCAGTAAAGGCAGCCTTAAAAATCATCGCAAACGCTTCAGGTACTAGATTAATATTTAAAAGAATAATAATTAAGCCGCCAACTATGTAAAAAATGGCCATAAACGGTACAATAACAGAAGCAAATTTACCTATACTTTTTATTCCACCAAGCAAGACTAAACCAGTTAGAACAGCAAGTGCCACTCCTGTAATCCAAGGTGTTATACCAAAATTGGAACTAAGAGCTCCAGCTACTGTATTAACCTGCGTCATATTACCGATCCCAAATGAAGCTAGAAAGCCAAATAATGCAAATAGTACAGCCAACCATTTCCAGCCTAAACCTTTTTCTATGTAATACATCGGACCACCGGATATCTCACCTTTTTCGTTGACTACCCGATATTTTACTGCAAGAATTGCTTCTGCATATTTCGTTGCCATTCCGAAGAAAGCTGCGGCCCACATCCAAAAGATTGCGCCAACCCCTCCGAGTAGGACGGCCGAAGCGACCCCAGCCATGTTACCAATCCCAAGTGTAGCTGCCATTGCAGTCATTAGTGATTGGAAATGAGAGATATCTCCCTCTTCTTCACTATTTTTATCTGATTTTGTAAAAACAAGCTTTAACGCATAAGGTAATTGAAAAACCTGTAAAAGTCCTAATCTCACCGTAAGGAGAACACCAGTTCCCACAATTAAAATAAGAGTGGCAGGACCCCAAACAATGTCACCTATTGCACCTACTAAATTACTGAACCAGTCCATCCAATTCTCCTCTCGTCACTAAACTGTAACATCTATAAGACTAAATTCTACGTATTTCGTACCTCCCCGTCAATCTATTTGTTAAATTATTCGACAAGAAACCTCAATCTCCTTTTAAAAATTGAGAAAAAATCAAATTTTTGGATAGAAATCTTAAAAAGAAACTTTATCTTTCATAAAAAAAGACTAGTGATTCTATTTAAGAATCACTAGTCTAGTTTGTGTTAATGAATAACCTTAAATGATTTTTCTGATTTCAATTCATTCAGTTGTTGTTGATGGACTTGATTAACTTTAGCAAATCGATTTCCTGTTTTGATCGATTTTAAGAAAGAATCAATTTGTTGTTCATCCCCTTCAACCTCAGCTTCAACCGAACCGTTTGATTTGTTCTTTACCCATCCAACTAGGTCATACTCAATTGCCTGCTGCTGAGTAAAGAAACGAAAACCCACGCCTTGAACCTTCCCTTCAATGTTTAAATGATATCGTTGAATCATATAGCACACTCCTCGTTCCTTTTGTATGTCCGCTTAGACATCTTTTTAAACATCTTTTTAAACATCTTTTTTCTTTAAAAGGTGAAGCGAATTTTCAATATTAACCTGCCCGATTGATCCTACATGTGAGGTTGAAGCCCCATCAATCAGTAGTCTTTTAATTATAGCAGGTGTGAGTTGATTATTGGCTTGTAGAAACAGGGCACAAACACCTGCACAATATGGAGTGGACATCGAGGTTCCAGACATTCTCGTGTAGTACTTTCCCACTCGATGTGCTTTTTGTGATCGATCAATAGAAGAGCCTGGCACTCTTAAAGATACAAGATCAACACCTGGTGCAAGTAAGTCAGGTTTTGGTTTTCCATATATCGTAGGGCCTCTACTTGAAAAGGATGCTGTATTTGATTCTTTCTGTTCGAAGTAATGAGTTGAGTCCATTGCACCTACCGTAATAATTTGTTCACTAACTCCTGGACTTGAGATAGTATAAGGATCGGGTCCACTATTACCTGCAGCTGTTACAACAGTCATTCCGGCTCTCCATGCTTCCTCTACAATCTTTACAATTGGATCATCAAGTTCTGTCTGATATTTTGTTGCATGAATACCTAGAGAAATCGATAGAATATGAATCGGTCTATTTGGATTTTCTCGGTTGTAGTTAATACACCATTCAATCCCTTGAATAATTGTTTCAATTGTTCCAGTTCCCTTATGATCGAGCACCTTCACTCCAATAATATTAGCCTCAGGAGCAACACCCCGATAATCCCCATAAGAGTGGTGTCCGTTACCAGCTGCGATACCTGCACAATGTGTACCATGACCATTGTCATCATAAGCTTCCGTTCGGTGATTAATGAAATCAACAAAGCCACTGATTCTACCTTTTAAGTCATCATGTTTAAATACTCCCGTGTCTACAATTGCTATGGTTACACCTTTACCTGTAAATGTGTGCTGTGGATGCTTATAGGACACACTTGACTTGGTATACACTTCACTTTTGGGAAGGGCTATAATTTTTCTATTTAAGTAAACTTTTTTAATAGTAGAGAAAACCGATAACAGTTCGTACAAACGATCTGGGGTAACATCAGCACTATAACAGAAAATACTAGAAAATCGATTTCGGACAGAACATTTGTTGTGAGCTGATAACAAATGGTCCATGACAATTACTTGAGATAAAAAGTTCGTTTTCTCGAATTCGATAATAACGGATAATTTCTGATGATGCCACATTGTTTTATCAATTGAAGAATGAACAAAACGTGGTGTGAGTCGTAAGGGTTTATAAAGCCTGAGTATTTTGTCTCGTAATGGTTTATCCAGTTTGTTTGAATAACACCTTACTAGTCTAACCAATGAATAATGAAACATAAAATCCCCCCATCCCTTTTCACCCCTCACTACAAGTTATGAACACTTGGAAGATTCGATCGGATGATTGTCCACATAAAAAGATAAAGGGCTTTTAAAAAAATAAAATGTAAGGGTTTTCAAAAACGGAACTATAGGGTATACTACAAATATCACAAAATAGACACAACTTAGACACGGAACGTTCATATATTAGCTATAACCAATTTGCTTAGGAGTTGATGACGATGGGTATCTTTTTCTTCTACATGTTTGTTGCTAGTGCTACTCCTTTATTTCTATGGCTTGAGTATCGCAAACTTGCTATTGCAAGTATTCCAGGAATCTTTGCATTGTGGATTCTCGGAGCGATCTATATAATCAATCCAACATGGTGGATTGAAGCTTGGTTTATCTTTACGTTTTCAGTTAACGTTGTATTAGCTCACTATGCTGCGATTGTGCTTTACGGGATGCCATTCATTAAAGCAAAACGTCTTGAGCGTCAGCCAAAACGACTTGTATAATTAAACAACAAAAAAGCCACTTAATCCAAAGATTAAGTGGCTTTTTCTTATTGATGCTGAGGTAAATGAATACCAAATTCTAATACAAAGTAAGAACCGATAACAATGACTACAGCAATAAAAATGGCGAAGATCGTATGACCTGCTTGTGTCACGCCATCTTTACCCTCACGAATATGCATGAACATAAACAATTGAACGCCAGCTTGAACAAAAGCAAACAGAAAGATCACAATGATTTTAGCAAGTGTAGATAAATCTGTATACAATGCAATCCATACTGCAAAAAGCGTTAATAGGATGGATCCAAGAAATCCAATAATATGCGACCAAGGAGTATGTGATTTATTTTGACTCATCTTACAATCCCCCCAGACCCATCAGGTAAACACCTGTGAAGATAAAGATCCAGATTACGTCAAGGAAATGCCAGTAAAGACTCGCAATAAAAACTTTTGACGTTGTACGTGGTGTTAACCCACGACGTTTTACCTGAATCAGAAGCAGTATAATCCAGCCGATACCAATGGATACGTGTAGTCCATGTGTCCCAAGTAAAACAAAGAATGCAGACCAGAATGCACTTGTTGATAATGTAGCTCCTTCATGAGCATAATGCCAGAACTCATAAATTTCAAAGCCAACAAATCCTAAACCAAGTACTAGCGTAATAGCCATCCAAGTAATTAACTGCTTTACTTTTCCTGCACGCATGGCGTGAATGGCAAGGCCACATGTAAAACTACTAGTCAAAAGAAGGAATGTCATAATCAAAACAAGCGGTAAGTCAAACAAATGATCAGCCGTTATTCCACCAGCTGTTCGATTCACTAGTACAAAGTATGTCGCAAACAGCGTCGAGAAAAGGGCGAACTCTGCTCCGATAAAAATCCAGAAGCCAAGAATATTATTCCGACCTTCAGCTGATTGGAATTCAAGCGGTTCATTGGCGTATTCTGCGTCTTGGGCATGTGCCATTTACTTCGCCTCCCTTGCACGTTTTTCAGTTTCTTCAATTTCCTCTACACTTACATAGTACCCATCGTTATAATCAAATGAACGGTAAGCCATGCAAGCGAAGATTCCAATTGCACCTACAATACCCATCCAGAACCATTCAAAGACAAGTCCAAATCCTGCGAGGAACATGAAACATCCCATAACGAATGGAACAGCTGTATTACTAGGCATGTGAATCTTTTCGTATTTGTCGATCTTATTAGGATCAATTCCTTTTTCTTTCATATCCCAGTAAGGATCCATTGCTGTAACTTCTGGAACCTTAGCAAAGTTATAATGTGGCGGAATCGCAGAAGAAGTTGCCCACTCCAATGTACGTCCACCCCATGCATCTCCTGTAGTCTCTCTTGGAGAGTAACGGAAGCTGTAGTAGATATTATAAACAAGGATAATAAAGGCAAGACCCATAATAAAGGCTCCGACCGTTGAAATAAAGTTCAGTGCAAACCAACCGTCTTCCACACCATAGATGTGAATACGACGAGGCATTCCATCTAGTCCTAAGAAATATTGTGGGAAGAAACAAATATTAAATCCAGCCACAAAGATCCAGAAGAACCATTTACCAATACGCTCGTTTAATTTATAACCAAACATCTTCGGATACCAATAAATGAACCCAGCGAAGCAGGCAAATACAGTAGCCGCGATTAGTACATAGTGAAAATGTGAAACTAGGAAATACGTATTGTGATATTGATAGTCAGCAGCAGCCATTGCAAGCATAACTCCTGTTACCCCACCAATAACAAAGTTCGGAATAAACGCAACTGACCAAAGCATAGGTGTCGAGAATGTAATCCGTCCTTTATGCATGGTAAGAAGCCAGTTAAAGATTTTAACCCCTGTTGGAATGGAGATCGCCATCGTTGTAATCGAGAAGAATGAGTTAACAACGGCGCCTGAGCCCATTGTAAAGAAGTGATGCACCCAAACAAGGAAACTTAATACTGAAATCGCAACGATAGAATAAACCATTGCGTTATATCCAAACAAACGCTTCTTAGAGAATGTTGTAATAATCTCTGAGAAGATACCAAACGCAGGCAATGCAACGATATATACTTCAGGGTGTCCCCAAATCCAGAATAGGTTGGCCCAAAGCATAGGCATACCACCGTTGGTTAAGTTAAAGAAATGTGTTCCGAATAGACGGTCAAACGTCATTTCGGCTAAAGCAATTGTTAATACCGGGAAGGCAAGAACAATAATCATTGAAGTGATTAATGTTGTCCACGTAAACATTGGCATCATCATAAGTTTCATGCCTTTGGCACGCATCTTAAAGATTGTAACCATCATGTTAATACCAGTTGCTAGTGTACCAATTCCTGAGATTTGCAGTCCTAGTAAGTAGTAGTTCTGTCCAGGACCAGGGTTCAGTTCATTTGAAGCGAGTGGCATGTAACTGGTCCAACCCGCAGATGGAGATCCACCAATGATAAAGGAGATATTGAATAATCCCATACCAATGACAAATGTCCAGAAGCTCAAGTTATTCAAGAACGGGAATGCAACGTCTCGTGCTCCAATTTGAAGTGGAATCACAACGTTCATTAAACCGATCAAGAAAGGCATCGCCATGAAAATAATCATGATCGTACCGTGTGTGGTAAAGATTTCATTGTAGTGCAGAGAATCTAAAAATGTCATGTTTGGTGCAGCTAATTGCGTACGCATCATTAATGCGTCAATTCCTCCACGGAAAAACATTAAGATCGCAATTAAGATATACATAATCCCTAATTTTTTGTGATCAACACTCGTAATCCACTCATCCCAAAGCCATTTCCACTTTTTAAAGTATGTGAGCACAAACACGGCTCCAATGGCAGAAATCAGGATGGAGATTTGGGCGCCTAAAATTAGCGGATCTCCAGTTATAATAAATTCATCCCATTTCAAAAGTAGCGTCCCCTTTCATTTGAAAGTACTTCACTTGCTATTCGTTAGCAGCTTGACTTTCAAACCCTTCTATCTCTCCAGAATCTGATTGTGTTAACGCAGGCATCTCATACGCTTTACCGGCACGAGAGTGTGGATTAAGTGGTTCATATCCCATACGCTCCCAAGCGTTAATTGCATATTCTGCATCAGTTGAATGATCCACCCAGTCCAAATGTGTTGAACTAAATGTCATTTCTGAAGAAGAACCTGGCACCATCAGTTTGTCATACTCTTCTTGAGTTAACTCAGGGGCATCTGATTGTGTTTCTTCCACCCAAGCATCAAAATCGCCTTGCTCTAATGCAACCACATCAAACTTTTGTTCAGAGAACCCTTCACCTGTGTAGTTTGCATTTCGTCCTGCATACGTTCCTACTTCATTTGCTTGTAAGTACAGTTGTGTTTCCATTCCGGCCATATTATATTTTTGACCACCTAACTGTGGAATCCATAATGCTGCCATGGAATCAGCAGATGTCAATTTAAATAAGATTGGACGGTCAGTAGGGATGTTCAAGTAATTAACTGTTTCAATCCCTACCTCTGGATAACTAAAAATCCATTTCCAGTTTACACTTGTGGCATGTACGACAACGGGTTCTTTATGAGCTGTCGCAGCAGGAGCTTCCTCAAGCTCGAAGATTGTCATGATTGTCGGTACAGAAAGAATAATAACGATAATGACAGGTATGATCGTCCAAATAATTTCTAACTTGTGACTTCCTTCAATCTCGGGTTGATAACCCTTATGATCTTCTCGTTCTCTATATTTGACTAGTATAACTGTTAGTAGAATAAAGACTACAAGAACAATTAATAGCATGAATCCAATAGAGAACCAAATGAGCCAAGCTTGCGATTCTGCAACTGGGCCTTTTGGATCCAGCACTGTCATATTTCCACATCCGCTCAAAAATAGGCTCAACGCAAGAAACGCTAGCCACTTTAGAGACTTACCATTTTTCAGCAAAGGTATCACCCTTCTTCCTAAGACGTAATTGCATTAACTTTTGTGAACCCTTGAACATACCTTTCATTGCTTTTATCCTACCATAAATCATGACACGTAAGGGTAGCATTTACACAAACTCTCACAAAAATATCACAAATTTTGTGGTGTGTTTTACTGACTTTGCCACATAATTGGAAATAAATGACTCATAATAAAACACTACCCGAAATTCACCATAATTATGTAATGAGTCAGAAAGTAAATATGCAAAAGACTTTATGATTGTGACATATTTCGAGTGAAAAGTACAATTTTTTATCCTTAAAAAGCCTTATCTTATTTCCCTACATTAAAAGGGAACATCGATAAGGCCTGTTTACTAATTAAATAACTTCCAATCGTGTATGCTTCAAGTTCATCTCGAAGCGAGGATGTTAAATTTCCTTGATTAAAGTAAGTGAGCTGATATGGCTTATTCACTCTCTCGTCGGCAAATGCTTCATTTAGAAATGCCGCCGTATCATTTAAGGCGTAGTTACCACTTTGCATCACCTCAAAGAAAGAAACAAATCCATGCATCGTGCCATTGTACCGAGTGGCTTCTACCGGTACTCCAGCAGCCGCCAACTTATTTGCATACGCCTCACCCTCATCACGTAATGGGT
The DNA here is from genome assembly GCA_037965595.1 of Alkalihalobacillus sp. FSL W8-0930. Lineage (NCBI taxonomy): Bacteria > Bacillati > Bacillota > Bacilli > Caryophanales > Bacillaceae > Alkalihalobacillus > Alkalihalobacillus sp. FSL W8-0930. The sequence continues at coordinate 2,030,531 of CP150183.1, forward strand.
CAAATTCCGCCGTAATAATAAATGTCTGAGGCATGTTGCTTACATCCGCTTCAAGTGGTGAGCTGTATGGCGACGTCCACATTTCTTCATCTGGTGTATAGGTTGATCTTGCAAGTTCCATCACATTTCTTGATAGCAGATAATAACCACTTGAGTAGTGATCACGCGAATAGAAATCATCATCAAGAAATGTTGTTAGTGGATATAATAAGGCCTCTGCTTTCACAGATGGTCCATTAAGGTCCCTTGCCATCATAGCGACGGATGTCGCGACATTTCCACCAGAGCTATCTCCTACAACCGCAATATTGTTTACATCTGCATCATATGTGTCCGCGTGGCTTACAACCCAATTTAAGGCATCATATCCATCCTGAATAGCTGTTGGAAAGGGAAACTCAGGTGCTAATCGATACTCCACTGCAACAACAATACTGTTTGTTCTAGATGCAAGTGAGCGTACAATATTATCGTGAGTATCAATATTGCCATAACCTTTCATGAATGCTCCTCCATGAAAATAAAGGATGACAGGATGTGGGCCAGGCTCTTTCGGTTGATACATTCGAGCTGTCACTGTACTTGAATCAGAAGTTGGTATATCAACAAGCGCTCGATCAAACCGAGAGGACCCTTTTGCTGCCAAAAAAGATGGAGCTTTAAGATCAGTTGGCAAAAGGTTATTCGCAACAGCATGCAGGATAACAGCTGTTTTGACCGGAACTTTGCCAGCCTCTGTATTAGTCCATGCTTGTACTGTAATCGTCATTGTAAGCAAAATCATAATGAGTCCTAGAGTCATTGAGGCAACAAGGATCAACCCTTTACGGAAAAAAGCCTTCAACAAACATCTCCTCCATTAAACAATAGATTATGCTACTCAGTATAGCAGAATGAATGTATTGTGGAAGAGATTACAAGAGATTTATTTAGAATGTCACATATTTTAGTGTTAATTGTTCCAATTCTCCTCGATAAATTCATCTCTACCCGATTGTTTACGATCCTCTTTATACGCTTTCCGTTCTTTCTTGTAAAAATCCTGATGTTCTTCTTCTGCAGGATAGAATGTATCTGCTGGTAGTATTTCTGTCACGATTGGTTTCGCAAATCGCTGACTGTCTTCAAGTTGCTGCTTTGATTGCTCTGCTAGTTGTCTTTGCTCTTCCGTATGATAAAATATAGCGGTTCGATATTGATCGCCGCGGTCTTGGAACTGTCCACCAGCATCCGTTGGATCAATTTGAACCCAAAACAAGTCTAATAGCTTTTGATATGAAAACACATCGGGTTCAAACACAATTTCAACAGCCTCGTAATGTCCAGTTTCGCCCGTTTTTACTTGTTTGTACGTTGGATTTTGTACAGATCCACCTGTGTAACCCGAAACGATTGAGTGAATTCCTGGCTGTTCATCAAATGGTTGAACCATACACCAGAAACATCCTCCTGCAAATGTCGCTCTCTCCATGTTCTCTCTCCTTAACTATGCAAGCTCTTCTCTTAACGAAAACAGCGCTTTTTCTTTTAATTTTGCTTCTAACATACAATCGATTACCGTATCTTGAACGACTTCCATCAGCCTCTCAAATTCCTCTATACGAATAAGATCCGCGTGCGCAGGATCTGTCTCTGATCGCTTACCAGAACTGATGTGAACCTTTGGATGATATGACGTGTGCTCCCACGTTTGTTTGACCGATGTAAAAAGCTCTTTTAATTCATCAGTCGTGCGACCAAAACACATCTCATGATGAATATCGAAGCAAATCGTCACTCCGCACACGGCAGAAATATCTAGAACATCTTGAGTATGAAAGACTTTGTCATCGTTCTCAAGTCTAATCAATTCCTTTACGGAGTCAGGTAACGTTTTAAATACGTTACTAAACGTCTCTTTCGCTTTTTCCTTATCTCCGTATGCGCCACCTGTATGAATGATCATATCAATTCCGCCCACAGCTCGTAGAAAGTCATGATGATACTGTAAGTCTTTTTTAGCATTATCAACGACGTGTTCTCTAGGGGAATTTAATACCGAGTATTGCCCTGGGTGCATGGAAAGTCTTAAGTCATGCTTTTTCTGTAACGCTTGAATCTCATCGAGCTTTGTATTTACGTCTTGATCGGTTTGCCACTCCCAAGTCATTTCAGGAAGAGTCGCAAATGGAATCATATCGCTCGAAATCCGGAAAAAGAAAATGTCATGGTCGATATTCCACTCGAGAACTTTCTTGAGTTGGTCAATATTATGTAACGTAAGCTCTTTAATGATTGACATCCCTTTATCCTGCATCGTTTTTAAACGACATGTTTTAAAAACGGTCGGTATACTTAAGTTTTGACATGGATATCCAAGACGCATGGTAAAACTCCCTCTTTAACAATTATGACGTAATCTCTTGAGATTCAAATTCAATTTCATCTTTTGTACGACTATATTTCACCTTAAGGTTATGTTGCCCAAAATACCAAGCATCCTGCTCTTCAACATAAAAAATACAATCGTCTATTTTATATTCAGCCAATGGACGCTCTGGCTGCTCCTGACTAATTCCTAGTGAAAAGCCACTTTGAAATGAACCGCATCCTCCATATCGAGCAAAGAAACGGATGTACTGATTCTCCTCTGTATCAAATTGTTCTTTGAACCAGCGTACGGCTGGTTTGGTTACTTCTATCTTCATGGTAATCCTCTCCTATCACTATCGTTATCCTATCATATCAATTTATAGGCCAAAAAACCATGAAAGCGTACAAGCAATACCCCAATTAACTTTCCCTAAGGAAACTTTTTAGCCTGATTGCATATTTTGAAGTAAATAATAAGTTTAAGGAGTGACGGGTCATGAACTATAAAAAAGCTGTCGGATACGCAACGATTCTTCATTCGTTCGGTGGATTAACTAAGGAACAAAAAAATCAATGGCTATCCACCCTATCTACTCAGAACCCTAAGAAAAAAGCGTAAAATAAAAAGCGAGGCTAAGATAAAACCTTAAGGTAGATAGTAATACACGAACATAGCACCAAATCCGCTACAGGAGAATCCCTCGCACCCACAAGAACGGCCTCAGCCCCTTTCGCGGGAAAAGCGCCGCTACAGTGTCTTCACCGCGTTCTGTTCCGTAGGAGTCTCGGGTTCTCCCTCCGCTCGTTTTGTTATAACACAAATGGCGAATGATTCTGCAATTGAATCATTCGCCATTTCTAATTGATTTTTTAGTTATGTCTCAACGTCTATTTATGGAATTTACCCTAACTTAATTGTAGCGTAGTATCAAGTAATTCGATCAGCTTAACGATGTCGGGTTTACTGATTTGGCCATCCGCTCCAACTGCTTTTCCTTTGTGATACAAATCTTCAGAAATAATAGAAGAGAAAATGACAACAGGTGTGTGTTCATAAGATGGATGGTCTTTAATACGCTTGGTAAGATGATGTCCATCCATTTGTGGCATTTCAATATCGGTAATGATTAAATCAATCTTACTGCTAATTGCCCCTTGGTCACTAAGAGCATCCCATGCAAGTTGTCCATTTTCAAACGTCGTTAGTTTGGTATAGCCGGCTTCAGTAAGTGTATCTTGCAACAACTGGCGTAGTACTCCAGAGTCCTCAACAATGACAATATGCTTGCCTCCACGGTCACGAGGAGTTATGGAATGAATAGATGATCGATTCATTCCCGCATCTGGATGGATTTCAACGACAATTTTTTCGTAATCAAGCATAAAGGCTACATAGTCTTCCATTTTTACAATCCCGGTAACATGACTATGTGCCCCTTGAGACAATTCATTAGGTTTTTCAACCTGTCCCCAAGAGACGCGGTGAATTCTTGACACATTATGTACGCGGAATGCTACCTTTAATTTATTTAGTTCGGCCACGATAAATTTGTGAGTACTTGCTTCTCCAGCATCTTTCACGTCCAATACTACGGACAAATCAATTAATGGAATAATTTCATCCCGGATGCGAATAACTCCTTCTACATACGGATGACGATTTGGTGTTGCAGTTACATCAACAGGCTGAACGATTTCTCTTACCTTTAATACGTTAATCCCGTACGTCTCTTTACCAATCTCGAACATAACAAGCTCGAGTTCATTGGTACCACTCTCTAACAATATATTTGACTGTGACATTTGGGTCATTTCGTTTCCCCCGTTTTTATAGGCTCTTGTATAGTCAGATTCCAGCAGACTATCCTCTTCTCTATCTTCGGCAGAAAGACGCGCGAAGTTAAGCAAAAGCACAAAAAAACATCCACTGAATGAGGTTCAGTGGATGCGTGGTCCATCTTCTTAAACAAAAATCTCAACATCACCTTGTTCTCTTAACTCTTCAAGAATATCACTTGCTGCTTCAGACGTCTTTTGAGCTTTCAACTGTTCAGCAATCGTATCTTCAACATCTTCAAGAGCTGGTGGTTCTTCTTCTCCATCTGCCGCGGCAATGATTTCATCATAGGTCGATTGAATTTCTTCATCTGTTGGATCTTCAATTTGAGCCTTCTGCTCGATGTATTTTTGTGGCTTCATGCCTTCTCTAATATTCTCTCTGAATTCATCAATTGTTACATTATTATCACCGAAAAGTTCTTCCAACTCTTCGTCTGATTCAACCTGATACATCGCTTTAAATTGATCAAGCTGTGCGTTTACTTCCTCATCTGTCACTTCAACATCTTCCTCATTAGAAGCTTGCATTAGAAGTTCAGAATCTACTAAGAAATTAACAGATTGGTCTTTTAGCTGATCATCCACTTCTGTTGAAGATGGATCAACCTGACCGCCCATCATTAATTGTTCTTCTTTTGCTTGATTGTATTCAACCACAAAGTCGTCTTTTAATAGATCTACACCATTAATTGTAGCTACGACATCAGGTATGTCTTCAAAGTTTGTTTCAGCTATAGTCGGTTCCTCTGTTTGTGATTCATTTTGCTCGTTCTGACTCTCAGCATTTTCATCTGTCTCACCAGAACAAGCTGCTAATCCTACAGCTAGAGCAAAAGCAGAAATTCCAAGTATAAATTTGTTTTGCATTTTTTAAAGGCCCCTTTCATTACGTGCATCTAGAGGCAGTGTACCACAGGTTGAACAAGGCGATAAACTCATAATGAATGGAAGGATTAAAATGTGTAATCGTATCAAAAACAAGCATGCTAAAATCCCTGACACACCACGCTTCAACGACTAAACTTCCTTAATTATCAAAAATAGTGTGAAATAACAAACTGCCTAATTGGGTAGAGACCTTAGAAAATTTCCGCTGCAAAATCGCTTAATTTGGGCATCGGAGTAGTACTTTGATAGCCTTTCAATAAAAGCTGGATATCGGCCCGGGTGTTCAAGCCCATCCACGTAAGTTGAGATTCCATCAAAGTCTGAACCGAAGCCAATTGACTTTTCTCCACCTAGTGCGCATAAATGTTCAATATGCCGAATTACATCGTCTATCGTTGCTTCTTCGGTGTCTGATAGAAACTTCGGTAAAAAAACTAGACCCATGTATCGGTCGTTCTTGAATAACGCTCTTGCCTGCTCATCATTTAAATTTCGTTTATGCCCACAAATAGCTGATGCATTTGAATGACTTGCAATGACATATTGAGATAACTCTACCGTGTCCCAGAAGCTTTTCTCGCTTAAATGAGAAACATCCGTTAGCACCTTATGTTTATTATGATTCTCAATGACTCGTTTCCCGAAATCAGTAATGCCTGCTCCTCTAGACTCTTCAATACCATCGGCAACAAGATTTGCTTCATTCCATGTTAATCCTACCGATAAAATCCCTTGTTCAATTAGAAAATGATGTTTCCACTCGTCTGAACCAACTGCATCCATCCCCTCCAGTGTAAGAATGGCACCAATTTCTCCTTCCTTTAATAAAGAAAGATCTGACCACTTTTTCACATGTTTCATTTGATGATAGGGTTGAATCACTTTTTGATGAAAAAGCTGGATTTGTTCAAGAACTGCTTGAAATTTCAGTTCTTGTTTAACAAATGGTTCAATGAAAATGGCGAAACATTGAAGTGTGACTCCTCCGTCCATTAGTCTTGTTAATGTCACGTCCAACTGCTCGCTGTCTTTAAAGGATTGATTTGGATTCATCCATAACTTTAGTAATACATCACAATGTGTATCCGTTACGTTAAAAGAAGAGGAATTTTGGTTCATTCCATCAGCACCTTTCAAAGTCTTATTACATAGACATAATTAGAATGTTTTATTGGAGGAGTTTACATGAGTGAGCATAATACAAATGATGCTAAGAATTCACGAGGGTATCAAGATGTAATGCGATCGATTGATGACTTTTTTCATCAAACGTATCGACGATTTCAAGCTCCGCCATTATTTGCACAATCCATTCCTGTACGTACTGAGGAAACACTTGAAGCCTTTATTATTTTTGCCGAATTACCTGGAGTAGATAAGCAATTAATTCGCCTAGAAGCTTTGCCGCACGCACTTGCTATCCGAGTGATGTCGAGCGAATATTCTGAACAATCAGTCGAAAAAGAGCGACTTGTATCAATCCCATTTGTTTACGGAGAAAAAGATATTAAGGCAAATTATAAGGACGGATTACTACGAATTACGATAAAACGCCACAGACAATCCATATCCATCGATTAAGGAGGTTAAACCATGCTTCATAACAATCAAAGCCGACGTCACCCATACCCAAACTTCCCTACTCAAGGAAGACATCCCTCTTATTACCCAAATCAAGGGAGAAGAATGCGGGCAGGTGTACGTCAGCAGACAACTGGCATGTATTCACCGAATCAAACCGTATCACGTACCGGGTTTATCAAAAAAGCTTTCACATCAGACGACGGTCAATTTGATGTATCCAGAACCGCTCAAACGGTGGACCAAGTCATTAAAACGGTACAGCAGGTTTCCCCATATGTTCGTAAGGTTGGCTCATACTTTCTTAGATAGCCTTACTTTAGGGTTAAACCATATGCTAGCGTTTGATTTGGATTCACCATTTTTAATCCCTGTGTAGGCTTATAATCAATGGTTACTCGCGAGCCAATTTCATCGCTCGCTTTTTTGTTGTAAATAAACTGTTGGCCCGCTTGCCGGACAGTTGTATCTTCTGATTCAACAGGATCATCAAGCTGCAAGTAAAATTCAATCATGGTACTGCATTCAAATGTATCTCGTGCTACAACTCGTATCGCTTTGTCCGACTGAATGGATTGAAAAGAAGATGCTGCCGCATCAGTAACAGTAATGTCCATAGTAAAACACCTCTCTTAAAAAGCTTAAATTAAATCATTTTGCTCAAATAAAAACTCATAAGGAATATCCATAAACATATACAACGAATCAGAGATAGGGTATGCAAATGTGCGTATTTGCTCATCTCGCTCAATATCAGTGTATAAATCAGACAATATTCCTTTTTTCTCAACATTCATGCGAACGATGTTTTCAAGAAAATACGGTCGCCAGCTCCAGTTTTTATACAGACCCTCTTTTTTTAGCTGCCATGCACCTTCCAGATCCTTTTCCACATTAGAGGATTGCTGAAGCCCTTCTTCATTGCAGATGTAAATTCGAAAAACATACTCACTTAACTCTTTTGCGACAGTTAAGATGAGGTCATCTAATGTTCCCGTGCTTTTTGTTTGTTTTAATGTAGCACGTAGTGAATGTCCTAATTCGTTTGAAAGTTCAAGTTGTGCTTGCATCTTCTTACGTTCATACGTAATGAAGTGCTGGAAGTCTTTTTGCATCCGCTCTCTGCATACATCCTCTAACACTAAATCTTTTGAGGCAGGTAGAAGGTAAGGGCCTTGATAGTAACGGGCTCCATTTCGCCAAGCATAGTTTAATTGATTAAAGGTTGAGATTCCATCAAATAATAGTGTTGCTCCAATCTTACGAGAAAGCATTGTAAGAGATTGGTGAACATCCCCATATAAATGTGGAAGCGAATCCTGATTTAAAAAAGAAACGTTCACACGAATGACATTAGGATGAAGCATGGCAACTTGATCCATATGACTACTGCTTTGCCCTACATTATCAATTCCAATTCGAATCCCTAAGCTTTGAAGATAGGAAAGAACATGCTTAATCTCTGCATAATAAGAGTGAATATCTTTTTCATCTAATCCCAAAATAATTTGATTATAACTAATCGTTTGATCTTCAATATACGGTTGAATCCGTTCTAAAAAGCTTTCTCCAGAATCCTTTATAAGTTGTCTAGCATCGTAGTTAAAGTACATAGCTCCTTTAAAGTTCGAAGCAGCGTAATGCTCTAGTGCTAGCCTTTGCAAGTGATCGTCGAGTTCATTTCGGTATTCAGAGGGAATGGTTTTATCGCCAAAAAACCATCCTATTCTTTTAACCCCATCTGGTGCATTAAGTCTTGCTACAACCTCGTACCCCACAACAATTTGCTTCTCAGCGTTAAAGATGGGAAGAAAATAAGGTACGACATTATCTTTTTCCATCATGACATCTAAAGGATCCATTCAACCCCTCCTCACACACAACATAACCACTTAAGTATAGCATAGGAGGTAGCTTCATTACGTTAGGAAATGCTTGATAAGCTGAGCCGTTTTTTTCGGTTGTTCTTCTGGCACTAAATGACCTGTTTCAGGAAGGACCATGAGCTTGGCATCGTGCAAATCGTGCGATAACTTCTTCCCAACGGATAAAGGAATGAGAGGATCACTTTCCCCCCATATAATTAAACACCTTTGTTTAATTGATTGAAGATCCGTACTAGACATATCCCCTTCGCGTTGCCTCATTAAACAAGTAATAGAATGATAAAACCCTCTATCCTTTAAAGGTCTACCGTACTCTTTGACCATTTCACTTGTCACAGCATTTTTTTTGAACATTAATTGGCCGATAAACGGTTTACAATCCCTATTCTTCCCCAATGAATAGAGTAAAGAGGAGAAGAATGGTATATAAGAGGAACACACCACCACTTTTTTCACTCGATGAAAATATGCAGAAGCTGAAAGAAGGATTAATGAATCGATCCGTTCAGGCGTTTGCTTAGCTGTATACAAGGCCACTTGACCTCCCATTGAATGGCCAATTAATGTGACATGGTTTAGCTCATACAACTCCATTATTTCAGTTAACAAAGCTGCATAATTTTTAAATTCATAGCAAAACGTTTTATCCTTCCCACTTTTTCCGAATCCAGGTAAGTCAAAGCATAATAAATCATAGTCATTTGGCATCGATGGCAGCAGTTGTCTGAAACTGAAACTTGATGAAAGAAATCCATGTATAAAAAGCAATGTTCCCCTACACTTTTTAGCCGTGTGAAACCACCTTTCCACATATACATGTGTTCCTTGCATATATAATGTTGCCTGTTCACCCTTTCGTTTCAATGCATACCACCTCCCGATAACACGTAATATAACTAGGCTTACCCAAAACAGAACTCCTTATGAACGAAAAAATCCGAATGCTTCCACTTGGGAGTCATTCGGATCTAAATGTTACGTTAAATCATAAGGCGTCTCTTGGTATACATAATAATTCAACCAGTTTGTAAACAGCAGGTTTGAATGGGCTCTCCAGCGAAGCGCGGGAGGAACACTTTGATCATTATCTGGAAAGTAGTTCACTGGTGGTTGGATCGCCACCCCTTTACTTAAGTCCCTTTGATATTCTTCATCTAAAGTCGTTACATCATATTCTGAATGTCCCGTCACAAAAATGTGTTTTCCATCCTTTGAAGCTGCAAGATACAAGCCCGCATCCTTAGATGTACTTAAAATGTCTAGTTCCGAGACCTTATCTATGTCTTCAATTCTTGTCTCTGTATGTCTGGAGTGTGGTGCCAAGAATACATCATCAAACCCACGAAGTAATTTAATTGGATCTGGATTCACCTTATGCTCAAAAATTCCAAATAATTTTTCACTCATCGGATATTTCTGAATTCCGTAATGATGATACAATCCAGCTTGTGCCCCCCAACAAATATGTAAAGTTGAAGTGACATTGTCTTTACTCCAATCCATGATCCATTTTAATTCTTCCCAGTAGTCCACTTCTTCAAATTCAAGCTGTTCAACAGGAGCGCCAGTAATAATCATTCCATCAAATTTGCGCTTTTTAATCTCATCTATTGTTTTATAAAAAAGCTTAAGATGATCTTGTTTCGTATTTTTTGAAACATGAGACGAAGGGTACAAGAAGGATACATCAAGCTGCAATGGCGAATTACTTAACAGCCGCAAAATTTGAGTTTCTGTCGTTTCCTTTATAGGCATTAGATTTAAAATCACAATGGATAGTGGCCTGATGTCCTGACTATATGCTCTCGATTCGTCCATAATAAAAATGTTCTCAGCGTTTAAGATTTCCCTAGCTGGAAGATGATCTGGTATTTTAATTGGCATGTCTGGCTCTCCCCTCAAAATCAATCTTGCTTCTTTCTCTAACGTTTCCTTGTCTATTTATCTTGATAAACGTATCATGAAACGAAGCAATCTGCAATAAAGGATGAAAGGAATGAGATCGAATGAATTTACGGTTAGAATGGGTTTATAAGCATCCAAAACGAACGGCTCGCTATCAAATGACAACAGATTATATGAGTATTAATGAGGCTCTTCTATTGGAAGAAGATCTTATAAAAACAGGTCGCTCTGTTAGTTGTCAGTTTTTTGATGAAGATGATGCGAGCTGGACTAGGAAGGATTTACTTAGATTCTTAAAAGCAATGGAAACAGAACCGCATCAAGTAAAGGCTTATATCGACGGAGGCTACCGCAAGGAATCAAACGAGGCTGGGCTTGGTTTGGCGATTTATTATCAGCAAAACGGTCAGCATTGGCGATATAGAGTAAACGAACGGATAGACGAAATTGACGATAATAATGAGGCAGAATACGCAGCTCTCGCATATTTATTTACGATCGCCGAGGAATTAGGAATTCACCATCAGGCACTAACTATTTATACAGACTCCAAGACGCTTTATCATCAAATGACGGGGGAATGGCCTTGTTATGAAGAAACACTTATTCGATGGAATGAACGGATTGAAGAAAAGGTGGCAAAACTCGGACTCAAACCCACGTACTCTTTTCTTGGCAGACATTTAAATAAAGAAGCAGACCAACTCGCATCTCAAGCACTCGACGGTATTTTTATTGAAGGGAAAAAAGAACAGACAAAAAAAGAGGACGTGACCTAACGTTAATGTAGCGAGAAAAACAAAAATATTGCAAAAAAATCCGCTACAGGAGAATCCCTCGCTTTCCACGGGAACGGCCTCAGCACCTTTAGCGGGAAAAGCGCCGCTAAAGTGTCTTCACCGCGTTCTGTTCCGTAGGAGTCTCGGGTTCTCCTTACGCTTGTTTGGAGAAAAAACAAATGGCGAATGATTCGATGTAGAACCATTCGCCATTTTTCGTATTGATCTTTAGTTATATTTCAGCCACTTTTTCTTACTTTAATGCTTGAAACACTTGATCTGCATAGTTGTTTTGAAGTCGAGTGACCCCAAGCGGCTCTTGTTTTCGTCCATATGTCTCATGATGAAAATCAGATCCGCCTGTCCGGTAGATAGGATATCCTGTTTTCTGCTCTGCTTCGGTGCAAAGCGCCTCATATCGTTGTCTTTCTTCATCAGTATGATCACGATGATATACTTCAATTCCATCCATTTGATAATCGGTAATCCAATCGATCAATACATGATCAAGCCCATAGTATCCAGGGTGAGCAACAATTGAAAGTCCACCGACTTGATGAGTCCAGCTGATCGCTTCCTGAATCGTCATTTCTTTTTCTTTTTCAACGTAACAGGGCTTGCCTTCTGCTAAATATTGATCAAAAGCCTCAGCGACCGTTGCTACAATCCCATGGCGTACGAGCACCTTTGCTATGTGCGGACGGCCAATGCTTCCACCATCTGCTTCAGCCAATACTTCATCGGCTGAGACATGCACTCCAACTGATGCTAGCTTAGAGATCATTTTTGTCATTCTTCGTTCGCGCATCTCGCGTTGTTTTTTGAGCATAGCTTGGAATTCTGAGTGTGTAGGATCAACACCTAATCCCAGCATATGAACACTTTTTCCTTCATACACACACGAAAACTCTATTCCAGCCAACACTCGAACTCCAAACTCTCGACCCGCCTCCATTGCTTCTTGAACTCCATCAATGGTATCGTGATCGGTTAATGCGATTTGAGTTAGCCCTACCGCATGGCACTTTTCTACTAATTGACGAGGGGAATACCCTCCGTCAGATGCTGTTGAATGCATATGGAAGTCACTTGTTGCGTTCTCTGTCTCTGTCATGGCTACTCTTCCCCTCGCAAAGCGGTTTACTTTTTCCACCAAGTATCATAAATGGTTGCTGGTAGCTGACGCTTATGTTCCGTTTTCTTATATCGTTCCTCTAAAGCTGCTGCAATTTGTGTATCAATTTTCTTACCTTCCAAATAATCGTCAATTTGGTCGTACGTCATCCCTAGTGCTTGTTCATCAGGAAGTCCTGGTTGATCATCCTCAAGGTCCGCTGTCGGCTCCTTCGTATAAAGATGTTCCGGAGCACCTAGTTCTTTTAGAATTTGCTTACCTTGACGTTTCGTTAATCCAAATAAAGGAGTTAAATCAGCTGCGCCATCACCAAATTTAGTATAGAAACCAGTAACAGCCTCAGCAGAATGATCCGTTCCGATCACAAGAAGACCAAAGTGCGCTCCTAAATCGTATTGTGCTTTCATACGCTCACGTGCTTTTGTGTTTCCTTTTAAAAAGTCAGAGATCGGTTCACCAACAACTTGTTTGAACGTTTCGGATGATGCATCCACTGCCGGCTTGATGTTTACCGTATGTGTTTTTGTTGGATTAATAAATTGAACGGCGTCACGCGCATCCGCCTCATCCTTCTGTTCTCCGTGTGGAAGTCTTACTGCGTGAAATTCAAAGGCATTAGATGTTTGCTCAGCGTTCAGCTCATCAATCGCTAATTGTGCAAGTTTACCTGCTAATGTGGAATCTTGACCTCCAGAAATCCCTAAAATATACCCTTTAGCGCCACTTTTCACTAGATAATCTTTCAAAAATTGCGTTCTTGTTCTAATCTCTTCTTTTGAGTCTACTGCTGGTTGTGTATGTAGAGCTTCAATAATAGATAGTTGCGTTTCATTCATGGGTAAACCCTCCTAAAAGTGTATAGTTTGTCTTTTCCCTAAAAAGAGATTCAATATGCTTCTATTTTCGCAGTAGCGTAATTAGTTGATCAAGCTGACCCTCTTGCTTTAAGATTTGTTCCTGCCACTCTCCAAATAAATCAAAATGCGGGAACTCGTCCCGAACGTGGATCCATTCCTTTTTCAGACCATATTTAGAGCCCCATTCAATCAATCGGTCTACATCGCAGCATGCCACTTTCGTAACCGTTGTACAATTAGGAAAGCGATCATCTAACCAATAATGAGTTAAAAAAGCAATTTCACCTGACTTTGCAGCTTGCTTCCAACGATTAAGCTGCGGTCGCTTAATTCCAAAGGCCATTACGAGTCCTCGTTCCATTTAATAGCTTCATATTTAGCAAACCATTCTGGAAATACCTTTTTAAATGCCGCTGGCTTAAACGTTTTCTTACTAACAATAATGTGAGTGGTTGATCCTTCTACACAGATGTCTCCATGTTGGTTTGTGATTACGTATTTGTACTCTGTACGGAGCCCGTCATTTTTTGAAACCCACGTTGTCACTGTGGCCTCATCTCCATAACGCACCGGTTTCTTATAGGTAGCTTGAACATCATACACAGGTGCATAATAGCCATGCTCTTCCATTTCTACATAACTATAACCGATATCTTCAATCAAGCCTTGTCTTCCGAGCTCAAAATACTTTAGGTAATTGGCATGATACACAACTCCCATCATATCCGTGTCGGCATATAAGAGTTGAATCGTACGTTTGCTTTTAAATTCCACAAAAATGTCTCCTTTGTTCCTTCTACATCAGCATTTGTTTGGTTAATTATAACATAATCCGTTTTGTGCACAACGAATAGTGATTAGACTGACCTTCTCACATCTTCACTAATTATGGTTTGTAGCGTTTCAATATCAAGGTTCTTATGGTCAGAGAGTCTGAGCGCTTGCTGTTGCACAATTTGTTCAAACAACTGGTCAACATACCTTCCGTTCGCAGGATGTCCCTCATCAGGTATCACGTCTCGCAATGCTTCTTTTGCATCAGGTACGAATTCGTATCCAACTGTAATTGCTTGATTTATAATCATCTCCACAAGTTCTTCCTTACTATAGTTTTCAAAGGCAATATGTTTTCGAAAGCGTGAACGAAGCCCCGGATTTGCGGATAACAATCGATCAATCTCTTTTTCATACCCTGATAAAATGACAACCAGATTCTCATCGTGAACAGTCATCGCTTCGACAAGAGCAGTGATTGCTTCTTGTCCGTAATCTGTTGATGAACCTTGGATAAGCGAATAAGCCTCGTCAATAAATAACACTCCTCCGAGCGCATCCTTGATCACTTCTTTTGTTTTTAATGCTGTTTGACCCGCATAACCAGACACAAGATCTGCACGTCCTACTTGCAGCAGATGGCCTCGTTTTAACAAACCTAATTCTTTTAATGCTCGCGAATATATCGCCGCAACGGTTGTTTTGCCAGTACCAGGCGAACCACTGAACGTTGTATGAAGCTGAACTGGCATTGAATAGAGCCCTCGTTCTCGTCTTACTTGTTGAACCTCGGCATAGGCAGTTAATTGCTTTATTTCATTTTTTACGTTCTTCATTCCAATTAATTGATCCAACTGATTTAAAGCCGATAGCCCATCTTCATTCTTTTGTTTTTTAAAATGCTCTGCCTTGAGCTGAGTAAAATCCGGGGCTGTTCCTTGTTCTTCTACCGTCGCCCCTTTTTCAAAAATAGCCTTGTAAACTAAGTTTTGAACGGTTCGTGCGTTCCCAAATGTTGCATCTACTTTTGCTTCTTCTATTTGTTCTTTAAGAGAAACAAGAGCCGATTCCGTTAGAATAAAATCATTATCTATTGCCATACGTTCTGCAATATCCAGTAGCTCACTGGATGTATAATCCCTTAAGTGTAGATGGTTTTGTTCAGGAAACCTACTTCTGAGCCCAGGATTTGAGCGTAGAAACGTACGCATTTCTTCTGGATAACCAGCTAAGACAACCGCAAAGGTACCTGCATATTGACCGCTCGTCATTGCAGATACAAGTGTGTCTATAACCGTTTGACCATAATCATTTCCTGATGTATCTGCTCTTTTTAAACTATAGGCTTCGTCTATAAAAAGAACACCACCAGATGCACGTTCAATGGCTTTTAATGTCAGCTCTTCAGTTTGACCTACATAACCCGCGACTAATTGTGAGCGGTCTACCTCATATACACTTTCTTGCTTTAGTAAACCGAGTTCATAGTAAATACGAGCGAGTAGACGCGCAATGGTTGTTTTGCCTGTACCTGGGTTTCCGGTTAGAATCATATTCAAATTGATTCCTTCCTTCATTCGGTATCCTTCTATTTCACGCTTTTTCTGATAGGATAAAAATTGATAAAGCTTATGTACACGTTCTTTAATCTCAGACAGACCAATCATTTTTGAAAGTTTACGTAGGGCCGTATCCTCTTGTTCTTCACCTGTAATATTCTTTAATACGTCTTGCCACTGTTTTTGAATTGACTTTATTTCCTCAACGGCTTGTTTTAATTCTTTAAATTGCGAAGCAGAATAATACACTCCATCTAATGAATGAGCATACGCCTCGGTTGCTTTGGATATACGTAAAAAAGGCTCTTCAAACTGTTTAAATGTATCCCATAGCAAATCAATATGCTGATAATGTGAGCTATTTGCTTCTTCCTTTAATTCTGTTAATGAATGGATCTGCTCTTCTAATGGCTCTTTTGCACGAAAATACTGTTCAGCTAGTTGATAGTAACGCTTTGCTGATTCCTTTTTAGCTGTCCCATGATCTGTTTCACGTATAGCAGGAAATTCTAAAGGAATGGCCGCATGAACAAATTGATCAATAATCAATTCCGCTTGTAGAAATTGAGCCATATGACTAGATTGATCATAAGATTTTGCTTCTTTCACCCATGTGGCTAGTAAGGAATCCACCATATTCAGCCGCTTATATCTAGCAAGAGCTAACAGGATCAAACCATCCGCATAAGACGTTGGAGATTGTTCCTTTAATTCTTTCTCCCACTGAGTGAGATGACGCCAAAGTTTTGTTTCATCTACTTCATGTTTTCCTGATTTAATGTCTTCAACCCAGTCCTTTAATTCTTCTAGCGATTCAATGGATTGTTGCATCTGATCCTCTCCTCGAACGATAACTCGTGTGTCTACCTATCTATTCAAACTATATCAGAACTGTTTTTATTCCAAAAGAAAAAGGAGCTCCCCCGTGTGTTAAATGGAAAACATCCACCCCGAATAATGGGATGGATGTCGCATACCTAGCCTTTTGGAGGTATATAGTCAGGTTTTTGATTTGATTTTGTATTCATTTTCTTCCCGTTATTTGAACTTGACTCACGGGGCTGAGTACCTAAATGATCTGGGCGAAATTGTCTGCCTTCTTGATTTGGTTTGGTCATCTATCTGACACCTCCTATTGGTCTAACCATAGGATTTCCTAGACGTCTCCTTTTATCCAAAACAAAAATTAATCATCAGAGTCTTTTCGTCTATTTTTAAGAAGATCTTCAAGTGCATCTAAAATTTCATCTTTTGAGAGATTAGATGCTTCGTTTGATTTTTTCTTATCTTTATTTGGTGTCTGATTCAGATCCTCAGACTCGTTAGAAGATACGTAGTTAGTTAAATCCTCTTCCTTTTTTACTTCCGGTAATATAGGCGTCTCTTGTTCACTCTGAGTTAAGTGCTTAGGCTCAGGTACTTCATAATAGTCACCCTCAACCGTTGTTACATAATTCTGCCTGCGTCTTGTTTCTTTATCAAGCAAGCTATAGACAACTGGGATGACAAATAGCGTTAACAACGTTCCACTAATTAATCCTCCAATAATCGCAATCGCCATTGGTTGTTGGAATTCGGACCCTTCACCAATCGCAAGAGATAAAGGAACCATTCCAAGGATCGTCGTGGCAGATGTCATAACAATTGGCCTCGTACGAAGCTGAACAGATTCAATTAAAGCCTGGTACGTAGACATTCCCTTTTCCTTCATTTGGTTTACAAAGTCAAGCATGACAATACCGTTGTTTACAACAATACCAAGCAAAATAATCAATCCGATAAACGTTGTGATCCCGATTGCCGTTTGAGTGACCACTAGGGCAATGGATAACCCAATGACAACAAGCGGCACTGTAAACATAATGATAAATGGAAGCTTTAATGATTCAAACTGTGCAGCCATAATTAAATAGATAAAGATGGCAGCTAGGACAATCGCTAAAATCATACTATTGATTGAATCATCCAGTATTTCCTGTTCCCCGCCATACGTAAATGTTGTTGCTTCATCAAGTTCAATGTCATCTACGATCGTATCCACTGCAGAGCGGATGGCGCTAAGATTACTTGCTTCTGTATATGTGACAGTAAATTCAACTGCACCTTCTTGATTTAATCGTTGTATAGATGCAGGACTCATACCCTCTTCAATAGAAGCCACTTCATTTAGAGTAATGAATTCACCTTCAGCATTACGAATGGTAAGATTTTCGAGTTCCTCTGTGCTTTCTGTTGATTCAGGTGCTAGGCGAACCAGGACTTCAAGGAATTGATCTTGCTCTTCAATAACTGTGGCTATTTCTCCTCTTGTTGCTGTGTTTACCTGCTGTGCGATTTCAGATGGCGTTAATCCATTTGTACGAGCTGCTTCTTCATCAATCGTAAGAAGAATTTCAGGTACTTGTTCTTCAATACTTAGTTCAATATCACGAACCAATCGTTCATCATTTAATTCAGCTTGTAATTCATCAGCCTGTTCATAAAGTCTTTCTTGATTTGAATCGGTTAACGTAAACTGTAGCGTGTTTGCTTCTCCTCCAAATGCAGCAGAAGCTGTATATGCTCTAATTTCAGCATTGGAATCCGCACGCTCTATTTCACGTTCTATAGACTCTAAAAAGGCAGCCGTGCTTTGATTTCGATCATCTGGATCGACCATAGATACCGTAATCTCAGCCGTATAGCTTGAATTACTTCCGCCCATCATCTGATTGTCACCAGACCCGGCAGTACTTACATAATTATCAATCTCTCGATACCCATCTAAAATCTCTTCTATTGATTCAACCGTTTCTTGCGTTCGTTCTAAACTCGTACCAGGTTCTAACTCAATATCTACAAAAAACGTACCTTGGTCACTATCAGGGATAAGCTCCGTTCCAACCGTGGTTAAACCAAATATTCCTGCAACTAAAAGAATAAACGTGATAGCAAGCACTGTGAATCGATGTTTTAGCGACCAAATCGTTGACTGTCTCAACCCTTCCATCACTCTAGATGTTCGGCGCTTAGACTCTGTTTCTTCATTTGGTTTCTTAAGTAATCGGCTTGCAAGCATCGGTACAACCGTTAATGCGACAAGAAGAGAGGCTATTAAACTAAACGAAACCGTGTACGCTAGCTCTTTGAATAAATCACCTACAATTCCACTGATAAACACAATCGGTAAGAAAACAGAAACAGTTGTTAGCGTAGAGGCGATAATTGCTCCACTTACTTCTTTTGTACCGTCGAACGCTGCTTGCCTTGGTTCCTTTTTCATAGAAAGATGACGGTAAATGTTTTCAATAACAACGATCGCATTATCGACTAACATCCCGATCCCAAGCGCAAGACCGCCTAAGCTCATAATGTTAAGTCCGATATCAGCGAAAAACATGAATCCAAACGTAACGATAACCGAAAAAGGTATGGCGATTCCTACAATAAAAGGAGTTTTAAGGTTGCGCAAGAAGAATAACAAAACAACCATAGCCAATAATCCACCATAGATCATAGCACTCGTCACACTATTAATAGAGGCAGATATAAAATCTCCTTCATCATAGAGAATTGCTGCTTCAAGATCCTCATATTCTGAGTCAAGTAACAATTCTTCTAGCTGCTCATTCACAGCATTTGAAATCTGTACGGTGTTTGCTCCAGATTCTGGCATGATACTTAGTTGAATCGCTTCCTGTTGATTGGATCGTGTAAGCACTTCTTGATCTTCAAGTGCTACTCTAACCTCTGCAACGTCCGTTAATGTCAGTTCGTCACCTGTAGGGTTCACTCCAACAACTAGTTCTTCTAATTCTTCGACGTTTGAGAGCTCTTTTACAACTCTTGTTGTTAAACTCAAATCATCTCGTTTCACCGTTCCACCAGGAAGTGAAATATCACTGCCTTGAATAGCTGAGACGATCTCACCTTGACTCAATCCTGCTTCTTCTAATGATTCGGGATCAAGGTCCACTTGTATTTCTTCTGACAAGCTACCACTTTCTCCAACACTTGCTACACCTGGAATTCGAATAAGTTCATCTTCAAGATCAGATACCTTATCTTGAAAATCAACCAGATCCTGATTTGATGTAACAGCCATTTGAATTAAGGGCATCATGGATGGATCAAATTTTACAAAACTTGGTTCATTTGCGTCAGAGGGGAGATTCGCACCCCGTAAAGTATTAATAATATCAAGTTCTACATCTTCAATATTAGTTGACCAGTCAAACTCTAGAATAATCATGGAAGTGCCTTCCATGGAATTAGAGGTCATGTTTTTTAAACCTGAGGTTGTTGATAACTGTTGTTCGAGGGGGATTGTCACCGTATCTTCTATTTCGTTCGGGTTCACATCGCTGTAACTCGTAATAACGGCGGCTACAGGAGGGTTAATTTCCGGAAATAATTGAAGCGGCAACCTCGTTAATGCCACTATACCGATGATAATAAACAGGACCATTCCTACTAATGTAAAAATAGGCCTTCGGATCGAGAAATTGATCATATAAGCTTAGCCTCCATCTTCCATTTTTATGTATTCTCTATGTACCTAGTCCAACTATACATACATTCCCTTCTTTTTAAAACTAAAAACCCCTCTATACCATATGAATAAAGATAAACAAAAAAAGAACAGTCCGATAACCAGACTGTTCTTACATTCAATTTAATTAAGCTAGCTTACTGCGAAGTACCATCGGAAGAATACCACCATGACGATAGTAGTCTACGTCAACTTCACTATCAAAACGAACAAGTGCTTCAAACGTTGTTACAGCACCATCTTCAGCAGTAGCTGTTACAGTTACATGCTCACGTGGCTTCACATCGTTTGTAATATCAACACTAATTGCTTCTCTTCCAGTTAACCCTAGAGATTCAGCGTTGTCTCCATCTTTAAATTGCAATGGAAGCACACCCATTAACACAAGGTTACTACGGTGGATACGCTCATAGCTCTCTGCGATTACAGTTTTAATTCCAAGAAGGTTTGTTCCTTTTGCTGCCCAGTCTCGTGAGCTTCCCATCCCGTAGTCTTTTCCTGCAAGGATAGCAAGTCCAGTTTGAGATTCTTTATATTTCATTGCTGCATCGTAAATTGGCATCACTTCTTCAGTTGGCCAGAAAGTTGTAAATCCACCTTCAGTACCAGGTGCTACTTCGTTACGAATACGAATGTTAGCGAACGTTCCACGCATCATTACTTCGTGGTGACCGCGTCTTGAACCGTATGAGTTGAAATCACGCGGTTCAACGCCTTTATCCATTAGGTATTTACCTGCTGGTGTTGTTTTACCAATGGCTCCCGCTGGTGAAATGTGGTCGGTTGTTACAGAGTCACCAAACTTACAGATTACACGAAGATCAGAAAGAGAGTGAATATCTTGAGGCTCTTGTGTTAATCCTTCAAAGTAAGGAGGATCTGCAATATAAGTTGAATCCTCATCCCATTTGTATAGAGAGTCATCCGTTGTTTCGATTTCATTCCAACGCTGGTTCGCAGTAAATACATCCGCGTATTGTTGTTTAAATAGCTCTGGAGTTACTGTTTGAGCTACAACTTGCTTCACTTCTTCTGTAGAAGGCCAAATATCTTTGAAGAATACATCATTTCCATCTTGGTCTTTTCCAAGTGGATCATTCTTCAAGTCAACATCAACCGTACCTGCTAATGCATAAGCTACAACTAGAGGCGGAGAAGCAAGATAGTTTGCTTTCACAAGTGGGTGAATACGTCCTTCAAAGTTACGGTTACCCGAAAGAACAGATGTAACAGTTAAGTCATTTGAAGAAATAGCCTCTTCCACTTCAAGTTCAAGTGGTCCAGAGTTACCAATACATGTTGTACAGCCGTATCCAACATTATTGAATCCAAGAGTGTCCATATACGATTGAAGTCCTGCTTTTGCAAGATATCCTGTTACAACCTTTGAACCTGGTGCAAGAGATGTTTTCACATACTCAGGAACTGTTAATCCAAGTTCTACAGCCTTTTTCGCAACAAGACCAGCACCAAGCATTACATATGGGTTGGAAGTGTTTGTACAACTTGTAATCGCTGCAATGGCAATTGCACCCGTTTTCATCGTTGCTTGACGTCCATCCTTATACTGTACATCAACGACTTTATCGAATTCTTTTTTGTCGAGACCAAGTCCTTGTGTACCAGACGGAGCAACAACTGCTTTTTTAAATTGTGACTGCATATCTGTCAGTTTAATCAAATCTTGAGGACGCTTTGGACCTGAAAGATTTGCTTCAATTTCAGAAAGATCAATCTCCACAATATCTGTGTATGTTGGGTCAGCTGTTTCACCCGGTACATAAAATAGGCCGTTTGCTTTGTTATAATCTTCAACAAGTTGAATTTGTTTCTCATCACGACCTGTAAGTCTCATATAGCTAAGAGCTTCCGTATCAACTGGGAAGAACCCACATGTTGCACCGTACTCAGGAGCCATATTTGAAATCGTTGCGCGATCAGCTAGAGGCATTTCAGAAAGTCCCGGTCCAAAGAATTCAACAAACTTTCCTACAACCTTTTTCTCACGAAGAACCTGAGTAACCTTCAACGCAATATCAGTAGCTGTCGTACCGCTTGGAAGATTTCCAACAAATTTAACCCCTACAACTTCAGGCACAGGGAAGTATGATGGCTGTCCAAGCATTCCTGCTTCAGCCTCAATTCCACCTACACCCCAACCTAGT
Source organism: Alkalihalobacillus sp. FSL W8-0930 (assembly GCA_037965595.1). Classification (NCBI taxonomy): domain Bacteria; kingdom Bacillati; phylum Bacillota; class Bacilli; order Caryophanales; family Bacillaceae; genus Alkalihalobacillus; species Alkalihalobacillus sp. FSL W8-0930. The sequence continues at coordinate 2,052,782 of CP150183.1, forward strand.
ACGCCGATACCATTAATCATTGTTGTGTGGGAGTCTGTTCCAACAAGAGTATCTGGGAACGCAATCGTATCTTCGCCTTGCTTAACAGCTTGTACAACGTTTGCAAGATATTCTAAGTTCACTTGGTGAACAATTCCCGTTGCAGGTGGAACCGCTTGATAATTATCAAACGCTTTTTTCGCCCAATTTAAGAATTCGTAACGTTCTTCGTTACGTTCAAATTCAAGATTCATATTAAATGCTAATGAGTCATCTGTTCCAAATTTATCAACTTGAACAGAGTGGTCAATGACTAGATCAACTGGAATTTCCGGGTTAATCACTGCTGGATCCCCGCCCAGTTTCGACATAGCTTGTCTAAGTGCAGCTAAGTCTACAACTGCAGGTACTCCCGTGAAATCCTGAAGAATCACTCGAGCAGGTTTAAATGGAACATCAATTTCTTTTTGACCTGACGATCCCCATTGCGCTAAGTTTTCAACATGCTCTTTTTTAATCACATAGTCGTCATATTGACGTAGTACGGATTCAAGGAGCACTCTCACTGAAAAAGGTAGCTTGCTAATTTCTCCAAGACCAGCCTTCTCTAGGGCTTCAAGTGCATAATAGTGGTAGGTTTCTCCCCCGCTTTGAAAGGAAGAACGTGCATTAAAAACATCGTTACTTTTTGACATGTTAAACCCTCCTTCTCCAAACTATCTTACCTTAGATCGACAATATTGTCTAAATGTGTGACTTTTTTAGAAAGCGCTTTAATATGTATTCGTTCGCTCCCCCTAAATAGAATAGCAAAAAAAGGTCAGATTAGAAACCATTTTTCGCGTAAATACTAAAATGAAAACATTAAACATTTAAACTTTAGGAGGGTTATGATGACAGAGCGCCATAATGCGAAAGACATTCGAAGCAATGCAGTTAAGGGACAACGAGGTGGACAGCCCGAGCCATTAAGTGGATCGAAAAAAGTTAAGAAAGCGAATCATGTGAACCAAACGAATGGCGAAGGGTAAAAAGCACCTTAATTAGGCGCTAGATACAGTCCGTTTTTTATGGCATTGCATATACTGTACTATCCATGTAAGAAGGAGGTGCTTTATATGGGTTATGAAAACGGAAGTGGTTTCGCGCTAATCGTTGTGCTTTTTATTCTTCTAGTGATTGTTGGTGCTAGCTGGTTATAAAATGCTCACATACGTAAATAGATGCAGAGGGTACGCGAATCGCGCACCCTCTGTTTGACGTTATGACCAATTAGGTTCATATGTATAAATGGTAATACCGTGATGCTTCGCTTTCCCACGAAAATTCGACAGATCCTGAGCTTTCATTAATTCTTGTCTAAATGTGAGGAAATCCTCTTTCTCAATTTTTAGTTCTTGAATTGTACCAGTCCTTAGTTCCTCTAAATGTGAGGCGGCTTGCTCATTTGTCATTGTCTCCACCTGTTTCTATGTTATTCTAATAGTAACTTTATCTTAGTAGAGGAAGTGAGCCTATGCAACTATCATATTATGTAAACGCTTCTGTTTCAGCGAAAGAGGTAGCTGAGGTATTTGAATCATCTGGCATTAAGCGGCCGACCTCAGATCTTGCAAGAATCCAGCAAATGATTGAAGCAGCCCCCCTCCTCATTTCTGTTCGAGATGGTGATAAACTTGTGGGTATTGCTCGTTCTTTAACTGACTTTTGTTACTGTTGTTATCTCTCGGATCTAGCCGTACATAAAGAGTATCAATCTGCAGGAATTGGTCGTGAGCTTATCGAACTAACTAAAAAAGAGATTGGTGAATTGTGTAGTCTCGTTTTATTATCAGCACCCGAAGCGATGGAGTATTATCCTAGAGTCGGATTAACGTCTGCTCATCACGCATTTTATTCTCCACGTCAGAAGTAATTAAATTTGCAAAGAAAGGTTGATGGACCAGCATGTCAGATTGGTTTATGTGGTTTATAATCTTTTGGACTCTTTTTCTTATAACAATTATGTTTATCGGTGGATACTTCATGTTTCGTAAATTCCTGAAGCGTTTACCTAAGGAAGACGGTAAATCAATCCTCGATTGGCAAGATTACTATATTGATAAAGCGCTTCCTCTGTGGGATGAGCCACAAAAACAGTTGTTAAATGAGCTTGTTGAGCCTGTACCTGAGTTATTTAGGGATATTGCAAAAGGAAAAATTGCCGGGAAGATTAGTCAACTTGCTTTAGAAGAAAATGCCACTTCCATTACGGAACCGCATATGATTCGAGGATATATACTAGCCACACCAAAGCGGGATCACAAATTCCTTATTAAAACATTACAAAAAAAACAAATTGATATGACGCCGTATCAACATTTACTGGAGCAGTCCTCATAACACTCTAAAACAGCTAACAATTTTACACGGTTTGTTCGTTATTTATTCATTGTCAAATCGGTTGATTATTAGTACCCTTAATTGTAGTTTAGTAGAGAAGGGACGTCTGACATGGTGAAGCATTCCTTACATGAAATTATAGAAATGAAACGCCAACAGCTACTCGTGGCGTCTCGATCGAATGGCTTAAGTTCATCAAATGTGTTGAAAATTAGTCAAGAACTAGACAAGCTTCTTAACCAATATGATAAAGAAAGCAAACGCACCCCATTCCATTCAAGATGAGGTGCGTTTGTTTATGTTACGATAGGCCCGTACCCTTTTGAAGCTCATACATTTTTTTGTAGAGGCCATTCATTTGTAGAAGCTGATGATGAGTACCTTGTTCAACACATTCTCCTTGATGAAGAACAAGGATGTGATTGGCGTCTTTAATGGTTGATAGACGATGAGCAATTGCAATGGTTGTTCGATTTTCTTGCATCTTTCGAAGTGCGGCTTGTATGACTTCTTCAGTCTCTGTATCAATATTCGCGGTTGCTTCATCCATAATTAGAATACTTGGATTGTGCGCCATTGTCCTCGCAAAGGAAATAAGCTGCCTTTGTCCACCTGACAGTGTTGACCCTCTTTCGGCCACTTCAGTTTCCCATGTGTCAGGCAAAGCCTCAATAAACTCTCTAGCCCCAACAAGTTCTGCCGCACCTATTGCTGCCTCTTTAGATACGTTTGGACGATTCAAGGTAATATTTGATGAAATTGTTCCGCTATATAGATATGAATCTTGCAAAACTAATCCTAGTTTTGATCTAAGTTCTTGGTTCGAATAGGAAGACAAGGGCTGACCATCTATATAGATTGATCCTTTTTCAAGCTCATAAAATCTCATAAGAAGATTAACAATTGAACTTTTACCACTCCCGCTATGCCCCACCAAGGCTAACGTTTCTCCCATGTTTACCTTAAACGAAATATTCTTTAATACATCGGTTTCCTTATCATATGAGAATGTCACATCTCTAAACTCAATGCTTGCATGGCTCTCCTCACTTCCACTGATTGTTTGTCTTTTAGAGGGTGCGTATTCGTTGTGATCCATTAACGTGAAAACACGTCCAGCAGAAACGATTGCCTGCTGATACATTGAAAGACGCATCATGATTTGATTAACTGGTTCAAAAAAACGATCCAGATAGTTAACAAATGCATAAACCACTCCAATCTCAACGGTTGTCTGGAACGATTGAACACCAAAGAATCCAAGCACAATGACTAATGCTAAAATGGCCAGAATGTCCACCATTGGTCGAAGAAGAAGTCCATCTACCTTCATTGCTTTTAGCCCAGCTGAGGCATGCTTCTCATTCACATCGTTAAATTCTTTTCTTAGCCTGCTCTCTTGCCTAAACATCTGAACAATCGCCATACCCTGGATTGATTCATTCATCTTCCCATTTAATTGACTAAGCCTGCCGCTTAACTCAGCATAGAACTTTGCACTCATTGAACGGTATAACTTCATCAGTAATAAGATCAACGGTAAAAAAATGAGGCAGTAGAAAGCCAGTGTTGCATTTAAATAAAACATAGCAATAAATGTGCCAATTAAAAATAAAAAATTTTGAACAAAAACAGCTAGTACGCTCATATAAAGTTCTTTAATAGACTCTGTGTCATTAGTGATTCGCGATATAAGTCCTCCTGCGGGCGTACGATCAAAAAAGGATAACCCTAATTTTTGAACATTTTCAAAGACATCCAGTCTCAGTCTTTGAATAATCGTTAAGGCCACTTCTTGGAACATTAATCCTTGGATGTAGGAAGCAATAACTCCTCCAATATGTAAGACAATATAAACGATGGCTAGTGTTAATAAGGGTGTAACAGGAAAATCACCAACTGTTAAGTAATCATCAATAAATATTTTAACAAGGATTGGACCAAGCAACTCAGCGGCTGTCCCTATTCCAAGTAAGGTTAATGCACAAATGATTTTCACACGATGCGGTTTCGTATAGCGTAGCAACCTGTATAAAAGCTGTTTCTGATCTCTACTACTCAGAACTCGGTCTTCGTGTTTCATGCATCCCTCCCTCCTTTCTCCACCACGTACTCAAGCTGCTGTTGATTGTACATGTTAAAGTACCATCCGGAGACATTCATTAGCTCTTGGTGTGTCCCACACTCAACAACTTCCCCATTATTTAATACTAAGATTAAGTCTGCATGATGGATGGCACTTAATCGGTGAGCCGTAATAATATTTGTACTATTTTTACGATGAGACTTTAATTGTTTTAAGATTTCTTCCTCTGTAGCTGCATCAACCGCTGATAAAGCGTCATCCATCATCAGAACATTCGGGTCAGAAAGGAGCGCCCGGGCAATAGAAATTCGTTGTTTCTGCCCACCTGACAATGTGACTCCGCGCTCTCCAACTAATGTGTCATATCCATCTTTGAATCCAAGAATATCTTTATGTACATCAGCTAACTGACAGGCTTTTATTACTTCACTTATAGATGCCTTCGGATTAGCAAAAGCGACATTGTCTGCAATGCTTGCTGAAAATAAAAAGTGATCCTGTGGAACCGTTCCATACATCTCTTTCACTCGTTTGATCCGCCACTTAGGTAGTGGAACACCCTCAATATTGATCTGACCTTCTGTCACATCGTATTCCCTTTGTAGCAAACGTAGTAAGGTTGTCTTCCCACTACCCGTTTTTCCAACAATACCAATAGTTTGGCCTTTCTTGATATGTAAATAAATGTTTTTTAACGCAGCAGAGGACGAACCTGGATATTGAAAATGTTTAATCTGAACATCAATGTCGCCATTGGCTGGATAGTCCTGTGCATCTGGTTCTTCATGAAAGGTTTCTTTTTCGGCAAGCAATAAACGAATACGATCGTACGAAGCTCGACCACGTTCAACTGTATTAAAAAACATCCCTAAAGCAAGCATTGGCCAAATTAACAGAGATAAGTAAACAGTAAAGCTTGTTAGTTCACCAATCGTTAATGTTCCATTAACAACAGCCCTCGCACCAAATACGATGGCGAGAAAATAACAAACCCCTACGATTAATGAAATCGTTGGTGAAAATAATGCGTCAATTCTTGCTACCTTTATGTTTTTAACGACGACATCCATTGACTTGTCTTTAAATACGTTCGTTTCTGCCTGTTCTTGCCCAAATGCTTTTGTTACTCTCACACCACTTATTGCACCTTGCACATTATCATTTAATTCAGAAAACGATTGTTGTGCAGCGCGGAATCGTTTATGTAATAACCCACCATAATAATTTGTAAGTAGAGCCATAAAAGGCATAGGAGCTAATGTAATCAGTGTTAGCTTCCAATCAATTGCAATAGCCATCGTTAAAACAACCACCCCACCCATTGTGAGCGAGTCAACAATTGTCAAAACACCTTGGCCAGCTGTCATTTGCACAGCTCTGACGTCATTTGTTGCATGTGCCATTAAGTCTCCCGTTTTGAATCGTTGATAAAATCGACTTGACATATTGGTAAAGTGTTCGTATAACTGATTGCGAATGGTTCTAGCAAGCCGAATGGAAGCACCAAAAATCATAATTCGCCAAACGTATCTTAGTCCGTAGGTAATGACTCCCACAGAAACTAACAGTACAATCCATTGCGTAAGAGAAGACCGAGTTAGCGTTGATTCATTCACCCCATCAACAATTTGACCAATAATATAAGGAGGAACAAGAACAAATAAAGACACAACGATTAAGACAAAAATCCCAAGTACATATGCTCTTTTCTCTTCTTTAAAGAACCACCATAAATCTTTGTAAACCCGCACGTAATCCTCCCTACTAACGCAGAAAACACCTCATTAAGAGGTGCTTGCATCATTTATTTGGTTTGCTGCTTCTGCATAGCTTTCATCATTTGATTAATCTTTTTCTGTGATGGGTTTTGTCCCATTTGCATCATCATTACACGTAGCATTTGTTCATTGATAGGCGGGTTCTTTTTCAAGTAAGACATCATTGTTTTACGAGCAACAAAGAATCCGATAGCTAGTCCAGCAAGAACAGCTACTGTATAACCAATAATATGAATCCACATTTCGGTGAACGTCCTCCTTCAAACTAAATCAAACGACGGAATCGCTCCGTACATCCTCATCTATTATATCTCAAGTTGGAACGCTTTTAAAGGAAAGGTTTTCAAATAGAATGGCTATTTTGGAAGGCCTGTACTTTTTTTATCGGACCTAGCCATCCGAACCGCTTTTGACCTACGTTCACGGCAAAAAAATACGTATTTAACTCCTTCAGTCTCTCAAACAAACGTGTCTCTATCTCCATTTTACCAAAAGCTAAAAGAAGGAGGTGTTGATCTCTTACTTTCACATCGATCCAGCTTCCCGATGAACGATGCTCCATCCGAAAGGTGGATAAATCCAAACGTTCACTATTCAAATAATAGTCTTCTTGCATGAGGATCGTTGATACATCCTTTATGGGAACTGGTTTCGTAATAAACTCTACTTGTTTTGTAAGCAAGGGCTTTAACGTGTGATCTGCCGTAAAACGTTCACAAAATAAATTAAAAAGCTTAATTTCCTGCCCATAGTACCGATTCACGATCGCTTCATCTAGCAGATATAATTGATAGCTTCTCAACTTGTCCCCTCCTCTTTTATACAGTATGTGAGCTTAGTATACATAACTCGTATTAAAAAGGCTGTTTCTTACTGTCGAAGATTTGGTCGATGCTTGTCATATAAAAAAGAGGCAGTCATCAATGACTACCTCTTTACTATTATTGAAGCAGAGCTTTCGCCTTAGCTACAACATTTTCTACAGTGAAACCATATTCAGCAAGAATTTCGGATCCTTTACCAGATGCACCAAAACGATCAATGGCAAGAATATCCCCTTCATCACCTACATAACGATCCCAACCAAGTGAAGCTCCAACTTCAATACCTAAGCGTGCTTTGATATGTTTAGGAATAACACTTTGTTTGTACTCTTTAGATTGGGCTTCAAAACGATCCCAACTTGGCATACTTACAACACTTACACGGATGCCATCTTTCTCAAGCTCTTTTTTCGCTTCAACAGCAAGACCTACCTCAGAACCTGACGCAAGAAGAAGAACTTGTGCTTCACCTTCAGCTTGATCAACCACATACGCACCCTTTTTCGTACCTTCGTACGCAAGCTCAGCTGTTCCTTCTAGTGTAGGAAGGTTTTGACGACTAAGCACAAGAGCTGTAGGCTGATCTTTTGATTCAAGAGCTAGTTTCCATGCAGCAGTTGCTTCATTTCCATCAGCAGGACGAATGATTGACAGATTCGGCATTGCTCTAAGTGCAGCCAGCTGTTCAACTGGTTCATGAGTCGGACCATCTTCTCCAACAGCAATACTGTCATGAGTGAACACATACGTCACAGGAAGACCCATTAAAGCAGCTAAACGAATAGCCGGACGTAGATAATCAGAGAACACAAAGAATGTTCCGCCAAATACTTTTAGCCCACCGTGTAGTGCCATACCATTTAAAGCAGCACCCATAGCAAATTCACGAACGCCAAACCAGATGTTACGGCCATCATATTGATCACGGCTGAAGTTATCTTGTCCTTTTAAAGTCGTGTTGTTTGATCCAGCTAAGTCAGCTGATCCACCAAATAATTGAGGAATGTGTTTAGCAAAAGCATTTAATGCTTGGCCGGCAGAAGCACGGCTTGCCACACTTGTACCAACTTCATGAACCGGAGCCTCTTGATCCCAGCCTTCAGGAAGTTCTCCAGCCATTGCAAGCTTAAATTCTTTAGCAAGCTCTGGATACGCAGCTTCATATTGATCAAACAGTTGATTCCATTCTTTCTCTTTATCAGCGCCCTCTTCTACTACACGAGCAAACAGTTCTGCTGCTTCACTCGGAATATAGAAGTCACCTTCGTAATCCCAAGCATACGCCTCTTTTGTTAATTTAACTTCATCCGCACCAAGTGGTGAACCGTGAGAAGCTGATTTACCAGATTTGTTAGGTGAACCAAAACCAATTGTTGTTTTCACTTCAATTAATGTTGGACGGTCATCTGTTTTAGCAAGCTCAATTGCATTTGAGATTTCTGTTACATCGTTACCATCTTCTACACGAATGACTTGCCAACCGTATGCTTTATAACGATCTTCAACACTTTCTGAGAAAGAATGGTGCAGATCGCCATCTAATGAAATATCATTTGAATCATAAAGCACAACTAAACGTCCTAATTTAAGGTGTCCAGCTAGTGAAGCTGCCTCAGCAGAAATACCTTCCATTAAATCTCCATCTCCACAAATACTATATGTGAAATGGTCTACAACTGAAAAGTTATCTTTGTTATATGTAGCTGCAAGATGTCTTTCAGCCATTGCCATACCAACAGCCATTGCCACACCTTGTCCAAGTGGACCAGTAGTCGCTTCAACGCCAGGTGTGTGACCGAATTCAGGGTGTCCAGGTGTACGGCTTCCTAATTGTCTAAACTGTTGAAGGTCATCAAGACTTAAATCGTATCCTGTTAGATGTAACAAGCTATATAAGAGCATAGAACCATGACCTGCGGAAAGCACAAAACGGTCGCGGTTGCTCCACTCTGGGTTACTAGGATTATGATTCATAAACTTAGTCCATAAGGCAAAAGCCATTGGTGCAGCACCCATTGGCATTCCCGGGTGGCCAGAGTTCGCTTTTTCTACACTATCAATCGACAATGTACGAATGGTGTTAATTGCAACTATTTCTGCATTTGTAGACATATGTATGTTCATCCTCCTGTAAAACTTCAATTTTATTTCTCACTCATCATATACAATTCCCGACAATTTCACAAGGTCAGACGACTATGATTATTTGTAAAAAAGACTACTTTTTAAAGTAGTCTTTAATGAGTATGACCATTAAAACGTTTTTTACTTTCTTTTAGTGCATCTGGTGTTACATCTGTTCCTTCTTCGTCAACAACCTTGACGGAATGAAGTTGATTTTTAAACGATGCACGGAACCCTTTAAGATATTGTGCCCGTAGTTCTTTTTGTTCTTTCGCTTCAGATAGTGTCAAGCCGCTATCTTTGGCTTTTTTAGCAAGTTGATTAATCCGATTCAATTTATCTTGATGTAGCATGATAAACACTCACTTTCTAGAAAACAGTTCGTTTGATCAAAATGTTATCATGTAAGATAAAAACCTTCAACTTGACTGCTCAGAGTTTAGCTCTTAGCATTTGCTTCTATATTTTTTTCTTTCATATACTCTTGATACCGACGATGCACAGTTGCTTTCGATAAATTATAGCCAAGCCCTTTTAATGTTGCAGAAATATCATAAAAAGCTAGCCCTCTTTCTCTTAAACGAATAATTTCTTGTAACGGAACATCCAATCGATCTCTTCCGCCTCCGCCTAAGCTCGAAAAATTCTGTTCAGGATGGTAGCCATCTGCCATCGCTCTCTTCATCCCTCTTCGAATCTTTAAATTATGAAGCTTTCTTTGATATTCCTCAACAATTGAAACAATACTAAGTACCATTTCATCAGCCTCAGATAATTGTAGTTGTTCGTGATCCTGCAAGGTGAAGATGTGTATGCCAAATTTCTTTAATTGATACAAAAGCGCCATTCGGGCATGACCTCTAGCAAGTCTTGTTTCATCTTGTATTAATAAAATATCAAACGCTTTTTCTTTCGCTAGATCAAGAATCGTTAACATTTCTTCTCGATCAATTTCGTATCCACTTGCTTTCTCTTTAATCGAATGAACAAGTGTCCATCTTTTTTCTTCTACCATCGCCGTAAGCTCTTGCTCTTGTCTTTCAAGTGATGTTTGCTGTTCTTCCTTTTCTGTACTTACTCTACTATAAATAATGACCCTATTTGTCGGTTTTTCCATCACTTTTTACTCCATTACTAAATTTATATGCATAATCGACATTTGCTGGTGGTACTGTCTCTACAACATTATCATATTGTTCTTCAACGCGATCAACAATTTGCTGATCAACCTGTTCGTTTGGAAGTAAAATGGTTATATACATAAGGCCCAATGTAATGATGGCTGCTCCAAGTAAAAAGAATTCCTGTCCTGTCCATTTCTTACTCATATCGCTCACCTCTAATAGAATGTTTGTTCGCCTTTTATAATAAAGGGAACATTCGTTTGTGTCAACTGTATTTTCAGAACTTATGTTTGCGTTACATATGTTCGTATGGTAGGATTTAAATACAAAGGAAACGTAAGAGGAGTGTAATAGAATGACAAAGCTTTCTAAACGTCAAGAAGAAATTCTTGGATTTATAAAAGTAGAAGTCCGTAAAAAAGGATACCCACCTTCTGTACGTGAAATTGGCGAAGCAGTCGGTCTTGCATCAAGTTCTACAGTTCATGGACACTTATCAAGACTTGAGAAAAAAGGCTATATCCGTCGTGACCCTACTAAACCTAGAGCAATCGAAGTGCTAGATTTAGAAGATATTGTAGGAGCTAGTGAAAATCCTAAGCGTCAAGCAAGCTATGCACCTATTATTGGTAAAGTAACCGCAGGTCTTCCTATTACAGCGATTGAAAGTATTGAAGATTATTTACCTCTTCCAGAGCACATGACAGCGGATGACAATACATATGTGCTAGTTATTGAAGGGGAAAGTATGATAGAAGCTGGGATTTATGATGGTGACATGGTTATTGTCAGACAACAGCAGACAGCTAATAACGGAGATATTATTGTTGCGATGACAGATGAAAACGAAGCAACGGTTAAGCGATTCTTTAAGGAGAAAGACCGAATTCGACTTCAACCAGAAAATGCATCAATGGAACCGATTATTCTATCCTCCGTTACGATTTTAGGTAAAGTTATTGGTGTCTTTCGGACGATTCATTAATTTTTCTTTACACACGCTGACCTTTTCGTCAGCGTGTTTTTTTATATTTGACTCTTTTTTAAACCTTACCAAATTCGGTACGTGAAATTTTAATGTTGTTTATCCCTTCTAAAAGAACAATTTATCGTCTTAAATGATTCTTTTAAAAACAAGTAGCCAGATTCTCCATTTGGAGAACCTGGCTACTTGTTTAGTATTGCACACCTTACCCTTTTACACCTGTTAATGCAATTCCCTCTATGATTTGTCGTTGGGCGAATACGTAAATGACGAGAACCGGAATAACCGAAATCGTTGCTCCAGCCATCATAAGTGGCCAGTTTGTTACGTAAAGTCCTTTAAACGTTGCTAGTAGTAACGGTACCGTATATAAATCCTGGTCACTTAAAAAGACTAGCGGCTGGATAAAGTTATTCCAAATCCCGATAAACGAGAAAATTCCGAATGCTGCTAGAGCTGGTCTTACAAGTGGCAGAATGATTTTCCAATAGATATATAGCGGGTTTGCTCCATCCATAACCGCCGCTTCTTCCATTTCTTTTGGAATACCCATAATAAATTGTCTGAGCAAGAACACGCCAAATGCATTAAATAGAGCGTTCGGTACTAAGATTGATAGGTGGCTGTTTACCCAGCCGATGTTATCCATAATGATATATAAAGGAATCAGTGTTACTTGCATCGGAACCATCATAGTTGCTAGAAATGCGACAAACAAAAAGCGTGAGCCAGGAAATTTAATCTTTGCGAATGCATATGCAGCCATTGAACATGTGAGCAACTGGCTAAAAACAACAACAAATGAAATATAGAAACTATTAAAATAAGCCCGGCCAAACGGCATAGCACTTAATGAATCTGTAATATTGCTCCACATGAATGGATCTGGAATCCAAACTGGTGGTACGGCAAAGATTTGTTCAAATGACTTCAAACTACTCAGTGCCATCCAAATAAATGGGCCGGCCATCACAAGTGATCCGATAATTAAGGCAAAGTGAAGGGCGATTTGAGATGGTCGTATCTTTGATTTATTATGATGACGCACTTGTTTAGGTGGTTGTTGTTCGATTGTTGTTTTACCTTCCTCCATCTTCATAGTGCACCCACTTTCTTGAAACTGAGAATTGAATCAACGTGAACATTAAAATAATCGCAAATAATACCATGGCTGATGCTGTACTTGGACCAAAGGCCGTTCGTCCAAAGGCCGTTTCATAAATATGATAAACAAGTGTATAACTAGCTTTACCTGGCCCACCTTGAGTCATGACATAGGCTTGGTCGAATACTTGAAAGGAGCCAATCACAGACATAATGGCGACAAAAAATGTTGTTGGTGAGAGTAGTGGAAACGTAATATGCAAGAACTTTTGAATAGAAGAAGCTCCATCAATATCAGCTGCTTCGTAATAACTTCGTGAGATTCCTTGCAGCCCTGCTAAGAAAATGACCATATTTGTTCCAAGGCCCCACCAAATACTCAAACCGGCAATTGATGGTAGAACTAAATTCCGGTCTGTAAGCCAATTTGGGCCATCAATGCCGATCATCGCGAGCAGCTGATTAATGAGTCCGATGTCTCCATTTAATAACCACATCCAGATCACACCGATTGAAACGGAGCTTGTCACTACTGGCATAAAGAAAAAGACACGGTAAACGGTTTTCCCTTTTACTTTATTTAAGGCAAGCGCAACTAAAAGAGCCGCCGCTATTCCAACTGGTATGACTAGGACTGAATAATAGGCTGTATTTACAAGTGCCGTAATAAAGTTATCATCTTTGAATTGACTGATATAGTTGGCAAAGCCTACAAACTCTCGCTCTCCGAATCCATCCCATTTCATAAAGCTTAAACCAAAGGCAAACCCTAAAGGAAGAATCGAAAAGGCAAGCATTCCAATGAGCTGTGGAGCAATAAAGAAATAACCCCACCATTTGCGTTTAGAATCATTCATCAGTGGTTCCTCCTTATCTATGAATCATGCAAAAAGGAGTCAGAGTACCTACTGACTCCTCCACTTCAACTTAAGATTCGCCTAACATGTCTCTTGCTACATCTGCCGCCTGATCAACTGCCTCTTTTGGAGACAAATCTCCAAGTAGCATCACTTCGTAAATATCTTCAAGCTCTTTGTTTAAGCCAGGAGAAGTAAATTCTAAGCCAACCACTCGACCAGTTTCACGTGCATCTAACAAATAAGAACCGTGTTCTGGTTTCTCTTGATTTACAACAACCTCATCAATACCACTAACAGATGGTACCGCGTTACCCTCTCCATCTAGTCTTGTTTCCTGACCTACCTGAGATGTATAGAAAGAAACAAACTCCATCGCTTCTTCTACATGATCACCTTTTGCATTCGCGCTCATGTAAGCGGTTGCAATATTAACGCTTGGAATTTCTTCCTCGGTGTTGGTTGGCCAAGGAATATAATCAAAGTCGATGCTTGTTTCAAGGAACATTGGTGTTAACCATCTTCCTGCCCCTACCATACCCACTTGGTTCGACATAAACATGGCATCCATTCCTTGCCCTTCTGGAAGGGTACCTGAGAAGATAAAGTTATCCTCTGCAACCATTCGCTCAACGAATTCAAACGCTTCAAGCGTTAAATCATTTTCATCGGCAACGATTTGATCGTCTTCAGCAAATAGTCCGCCGTTTGACCAGACCCAGTTAATAATGTTGCCATGACCACCCTCTTGAACGAAGCCGTACTTTCCGGCATCTCTTAATTGAGAGGTCACTTCCTCCATTGCTTCCCAGTTCCAGTTTCCTTCATCGAAATATTCTTGAGGTGTCTTTATTCCTGCCTCTTCAAACATTCCTTTGTTGTAATACATTAGGAACGGGTTACAGTCTACAGGCAAACCGTAAATTTCATCGTCTTTTTGTGAGGCTCCCCATAATCCATCTGCAAATTCATCCGCTTTTACAAAAGAAGCATCCGTATTTAAAAATTCACTAAGTGGCTCAATCGTTCCATTAGAAATGAGTGTGGAAATGTCTTCTGCTCCTACATAAAATAAATCAGGCGCTTGCCCACCTTGAAGTCTAGTGGTTAATGTTTGAAAATAGTTGTCGTTTGGTATCCCCGTAAGTTCCACTTCTACGGAGTCACTCTGCTCATTAAATGCATCTACTGCTCTTTGGTATACTTTTAACTCTGCTGGGTTTCCCCAGGCAGAGAATGTTAATTCCACTTTCCCATCACCTGAGGAACCAGAGCTACTACAACCAGCAAGAGCTACAAGTCCTATCGCCATTCCACCAAGTACAAATACACCAGATCGTTTTTTCATCCCTTACTCCCCCAATTCATATTGTTTTTAATCATTGGTACGTCGGTAAGTAATCGCCATGAGCTTCAATTAACTCGTCACACATTGCAACAATATCATCAATTGATAGTTCCGCTTTTGTGTGCGGATCAAGTAAGGCCGCCTGATAGATATATTCTTTCTTTTTTGTAACCGCCGCTTCAATCGTCAGAAGCTGAGAGTGAATATTCGTATGGTTTAAACCCGCTAACTGTATAGGAAGCTCGCCTACAAACGTTGGTGTAATTCCATTACGATCTGCAATACATGGAACCTCTACCGTTGCTTTTGTTGGCAGGTTAGTAATCAGATTTCCTGTGTTTAAGAGATTTCCACCGAATTTAAATGGTTGATTGGTTTCAATCGCTTCAACGATTCGTGAACCATATTCTTTAGATCTCGTGTGCTGCACGCCCTCTGACATCAACGTTTTTTGAACCTTTTGCCAGTTTGCGATTTGCTCTTCACATCGTCTTGGATACTCATCAAGCGGAATGTTTAATTGTTCAATTAGTTCAGGATACTTTGATTTGATAAAGTAAGGATGATACTCTGCATTATGCTCGGATGATTCCGTTACATAATAACCAAAGTGCTCCATTAATTTAAAACGAACCATATCATGGTGACGTTCTTTTTCCTGCTTCATTTTCGCTCGCCTTTTAATTTCCGGATAGAGATCGATACCATCCTGCTTCACTTCAAGAAGCCATGCCATATGATTTATCCCTGCGATCTTTTCTTCAATCCGATCGTGTTCCATCCCCAAGCTTTTAAAGAGATCCTTTGTACAAATTTGAACACTATGACATAGCCCAACCGATTTTACACCTGAGTTTTGTTGAATTGCTCCCATCAGCGTAGCCATTGGATTTGTATAATTCATAAATAGCGCATCAGGTGCAACTTCTTCAATATCTCGAGTAAAATCAAGCATGACTGGTATCGTTCTCAACGCACGGAAAATACCACCAATTCCAACCGTGTCGGCAATCGTTTGACGTAATCCATATTTCTTCGGAATCTCAAAATCAATAACCGTACTTGGCTTGTATCCACCCACTTGAATCGCATTAAATACATACTTAGCACCCTTTAATGCTTCTTTTCGATCGCTGTATGATTTAATGTGAACATCCGCTTTAAGTGTGCTTGCTAGTTGGGAAAGTAAGTTGTGCGATTCCTCCATTCGTTTTGCGTCAATATCATATAATGCAAATTCAAAACCAGATAATGCTGGTACCATCATGCAATCGCCTAATACATTTTTCACAAAAACTGTACTGCCTGCACCGATAAACGTAATTTTAGACATAGAAATAAACCTCCATCATGAAATCAAACTATTAACAATGTGTGTAAGTTGCTATACTATCTATAGATAATCATATTATGAAAACGCTTTCTTTTAAACGGTAATTAATTTTGTTTTTAGGGTAAATTTGTTGCAACCCACATACATATCTTCTGGGAGGTTTTTAAGATGCTTTTAAAAAATCTATCGCTCATGAATCACATGTATGAATTTGACTTTAATCATCTTAACCATAAGCCTGCGGTTCTTTTAACCAACGTGGGCTGGGAAACGCGTTCAGAACAAAGCTACGATTATCATGGATTAACTCGAAAACACGATCATGGATTCTTAATTTTTCAATACACACTCTCTGGAGCTGGATGTCTTGAATACGAGGGAACAACCTATGAACTAAAAGCAGGAGATGCCTTCTTTGTTTCGGTTCCTAGTGATCATCGTTATTATGTACCGGAACAAGGTAAACCGTGGGAGTTTGTCTTTTTAACACTTGGGGGGCAAGAGGCTGAAGATATCTGGAGAAATATCGTTGAAGCAAAGGGCCCTGTGACAACTATAAATCGTAATGAAGCCATTATTAAACAATTGTTTTCTATTATAGAAGAGACCATGTCAGATCGTCTCGATGATCCATTTCAAGCCTCTTTGCATGGATATCATTTCTTGCTTGCCTGCATTAAGCATTTTTTAGTAGAGAATCAGCCGGATACCGAGCCACATAGTTATAAGCAAGCGCTTCGCTTCATTGAAGAAAATTATCATTTACCCATTTCACTTGAAGATATTGCTGAAGAAGTGCACCTTTCGAGGTACTCCCTTCTAAGACAATTTAAACAATATGCAAAAACCACACCGATTCAACATCTAAACCAAATCAGGCTTCAACATGCATGCAGATTACTTATCTATACGAACAAACCGATTAAGCACATTGCTGTAGAGGTTGGCTACGCAAATGCTAACTACTTTAGTAAGGTTTTCAGAAAGGCTATGGGTATGTCTATTGGCACCTATCGAACCAATCACCAGTAACGCACATAAAAAGACGAACAGTCTTCAATTGAATGAACTGCTCGTCTTTTTAAATCTATCTATATGTAATGTTGATCTCATCTACATACGTTGCCGTTCCTCTAATTGCTACCTCAAGATCGGCCCCTTGTCTCTCGACTTCAACGATCACTCGTCCATCCTTACCTATTTCAATCCCTTGCTCAACGCTTAGCTTATATTTGTCTTCGTCAGGCTTAATGTACGTCGCATAATAGCCTCCCATTACACCGGATGCTGTTCCAGTAACCGCATCTTCAATGGTACCAGAATATGGGGAAGAAAAATGTCTCGCATGCATATCAGCCTCTGAATGGATCGTCTCCATACAAAATGGATGTATGGAGACTCGAGGCATCTCACGAAGAGCATCAGGAAATTTATCTTGGAATGGTTTCATTCTTGAAAAAGCTTCAAGCCCTCGAATAGGAACCAACAATGTCCAGATACCCGTGCTTCCATACACAATTGGGAACGAATCATGAAGATCATCTATCGTTAGTCCAATCGATTCCATCAGTCGTTCCTTATCACCTCTAAAAGCTTGAAAGGATGGATTCATTTGCTGCATTTTACAACTTGATTCATCAATCGAAATGGAAAGAATCCCAGCTTCCGTTTCAACCGACCATTCTTTTTTTGTAGGGAGTTTCTTCATTTTCTGGAGGGCAAAACTGACGGCCATTGTTGCATGACCGCACATATTCATTTCATGACCAGGTGTGAAATAACGGATTTTAAAGTCTGCTACGTTTGATTCATCGACAAATGATGTTTCGTTAAATCCCACTTTTTTTGCAATCAATTGCATTTGTTCCACAGTTAAGAAATCAGCATCTAACACAACTCCAGCTGGATTCCCTTTATGTTTTTCTTTACTAAACACATCCCAGTGCATCACTTGAACAGATTGCTCCATAGGTCACCTACTTAGACGTTAAATTTGGTCCAGGTAAATCCAGTTGATAAAATGCAAGATCGAGCCATTTATCAAACTTATATCCAGCTCTCGTTATTGTCCCTACATGTGTAAATCCAAATCGAGTATGCACAGCTATACTGTTTGTATTCACCGCATCTATTCCAGCAATTAATGTAGCGTATCCATCAGCCTTGGCCCGCTCAATTAATTTGGTTAACAGCTTTGTCCCAATTCCTTTTTTACGATAGTCACTATGAACATAGATCGAATGTTCTACTGTGTACAGGAATGCGGCATGCGGTCTAAATGCTCCAAATGTCGCAAATCCATAGATCACTCCATCCTCATCTCCTTCAAAGACTAAAATGGGGTAACCTGCTTCTGCCTTATCATCAAACCATTGCTTCATCATCTCGAACGTGTACGCTTCATAATGATAAACAGCAGTTGAGTATAGGATTGCTTCATTATAAATAGTTAAAATATGTTGGATATCTTTTTCGGTTGCCGCTCTAATCATGATGTTGGTGTCCCCTCTTTGTTCAGTTCAACTTTCGTTAATTCATGAGTTCCGTTAGTACCGATTTAACGGAGTTAGCCGTGCGAATATCGCTCGTTAACATACCATCGAGATCAACCGCTTTGGTCGCCATATCTCCAGACACCCCACTCAAAATAAGTTCAGTTCCGAGAAGCTTTAATACATCTCGAAGTTTTATTAAGTCGCGTAATACAAGATCATTAAATGTAGTTAAACCGGAAAGATCAACAATAATCGTCTTAATCTTTTGCTTTACCACTTCAGTTGTTGAAATATCAAATACACGATTAAAACGGTCATCGTTCATCTCACCGATTAAAGGTAGTACCGCAATTTGGTTTACAAGTGGAACGATTGGGCAAGCCAAGGATTTAATCTCTTTAAGTGACCGCTCGTAGCTCTCCTCAACTTCTCGACGATACGTTACATCCTTTTGCACTCCAATAAAATATGTTTTACCATCTTCTTCACTATCGATAAAATCAACAGATAAATTATTCCAAAAAGCTCGTCCGTTCTTTTTATAATTTAATAATTCAACCGTCACTGACTCGCGCGCTTGAATGGCCTTTTTAAGCTTAGCTACTTCATTTGGGTCCGTTTCTGTTCCTTGCAAAAAGCGACAGTTACGACCAATAATTTCCTCTGGTGTATACCCTGTCATCTCATAGAAACCATGGTTCGCATAAATAATTGGATTATCTTCTTGATTTGGATCCGTAATAATTATTCCAGCACGTGTGTGATTTAATGCCTTAATCAGTAATTTCTGATTTGCAAAGATCCTTTCCATCTGAACCCTCCGACAACATGAATTAAATTTCCTTCTTATCATACCAAAAACCCAACCAATTGAGAATGGTCAGGCTCTTCCAGCACATTTAAAGGTGAGAACAGTCGTTAGGATGTTAGGTTTTGGATAGATAAGATAAATGCTAGGAGTGGAAGAATTATCAGAAATGCACTTAAGACTAGAACTTTACCTCTTTCTTTTTTATCCTTGTCTTCTTTGAATGCAGCAACTGAAACTACAGAAAAAAACAAAAATATAGATAGGTAAAAGATTGGTTCAGCTAATCCTGTGAGTGAAACAAAAAAACGTTCAATAATAAACCAGATTATAAGAACGATAAATATGATACTGACTCGATTGTACATATTACATTCCTCCCTTTCAGAGGACGTTGATGTTTTTAAAAAAGGAAAAAGAGGCTGGGACATAACTAAAAATCACTTTGAAAAGGCGAATGATTCAATTGCAGAATCATTCGCCTTCAGTGCTTTTACTTGAACAAGCGGAGGGAGAACTCGAGACTCCTGCGGAACAGAACGCAGTGAAGACACTGTAGCGGCGCTTTTTCCCGCGAAAAGGGCTGAAGCCGTTCCCGCAGGTGCGAGGGATTCTCCTGTAGCGGATTATTTGCAACATTCGTGTTTTACTCACTACATTTTAGTTATGTCCCGTCCTCTTTATTTTGTAGCACTTAGTAGCTGCTTTTCACCTCACTAGGTCTAATAAAAATGGCTAAACAAAAAAAGAAAAGAGCTACACTAAATCCTATTAGATAATGATCAAATCCGATTCCTGAAATTAAAATGCTTGGTCCCATTAATACAAATGACATCTTACTTATTAGATTTCTCATGAGAATATGCTATCATTTTATAGCTTGAAGGTAAACCATATTTTGGTTGTAACCCAAAAAATTTAGGGACGTTACAGGGGCACTTTTCTCTCCTCTGCTTCTTTTATGAATTATATTTCTAAACAAAAAAACCCTCAACACCAATAGTGTCAAGGGTTCCACATATTAATATGTTTCTAAATATTGATCTCTCTCCCACGGATGCACTTGCGTCCGGAACATATCCCACTCAATCTCTTTTGCTTCGATAAAGTGTTCAATTGCATGTTCGCCAAGCGCATTTACGATCACTTCATCGTTTACAAGCTTGTTAAGTGCGTCTTTAAGTGTAGCTGGAAGATCATTGATTCCTTCTTCAATACGCTCTTCTTTGCTCATCACATAAATGTTGCGGTCCGTTGCTTCAGGTGGAGTCATTTTGTTTTTGATTCCATCAAGACCTGCTGCAAGCATCGCTGCAATGGCAAGGTATGGGTTAGCTGCTGGATCTGGACTACGAACCTCAACACGTGTGCTGATACCGCGTGATGATGGAATACGGATCAGTGGTGAACGGTTACGCATAGACCAAGCTACGTATACAGGTGCCTCGTATCCAGGAACTAAACGTTTGTAAGAGTTCACGATTGGGTTTGTTAGCGCAGTAAATGCTTCAGCATGCTTTAAGATACCTGCTAAGAATTGCATCGCTGTACGGCTTAGTTGAGACTCTGTATTTTGATCGTAGAATACATTTCCATTCTCGTTAAATAGTGACATGTTACAATGCATTCCAGATCCGTTTACACCAAATAAAGGTTTCGGCATGAAGGTTGCATGCAATCCGTGCTTACGAGCAATGGTTTTAACAACAAGCTTAAACGTTTGAATGTTATCACACGTTGTGATCGCATCTGCATATTTAAAGTCAATTTCGTGTTGTCCTGGAGCTACTTCATGGTGAGACGCTTCAATTTCAAAGCCCATGTCCTCTAGCTCAAGTACGATATCACGACGGCAGTTTTCACCTAGATCCGTTGGAGCTAAGTCAAAGTATCCACCTTTATCATTTAGTTCAAGTGTTGGCTCGCCTTTTTCATCATTTTTAAAAAGGAAGAATTCAGGCTCTGGTCCAATGTTAAAATCAGTGAATCCTAGCTCTTCCGCTTGCTTTAATACACGTTTTAGAATACCGCGTGGATCTCCTTCAAACGGAACAGGCTCCTCGCCCGGCTTACTTGGCTGATAAATGTCGCAAATTAAGCGTGCCACTTTCCCTTTCTCTGGTGTCCAAGGGAACACAACCCATGTATCTAGATCCGGATACAGATACATATCAGATTCTTCAATACGAACGAAGCCTTCAATCGATGAACCATCAAACATCATCTTGTTGTCTAGTGCTTTTGGTAATTGATCAATTGGAATCTCAACGTTTTTAATTGTTCCTTGCAGATCAGTAAACTGCAAACGAATAAAACGAACGTTGTCCTCTTGAGCAATGCGTGTAATGTCTTCTTTTGAATATGATGACATAGTATGTACCTCTCCTTTTATCCTTTTTATATAGGAAGAACTATGCACTAGGCATCGTTCGACTTATTCATATGTTTCCATCATTTTTGATTCCCTTTCTATTATCCTACTAAACCCCTGTTTAATCGTCAAATTCTGAATCTTCTAGATTTTAGACGATCCTATGGCGTCAAGTGCCTGTGTGACGGCAATCTTCACGTGCTCGTAGGTTAGCCCTCCTTGAACATAGGCTGTATAAGGTGGACGAATAGGACCATCAGCTGTTAGTTCAATACTTGCTCCTTGAATAAACGTTCCAGCAGCCATAATGACATCATCACTATACCCTGGCATAAACCCTGGCTGTGGAGTAACATGCGCATTTATAGGTGATGCGGACTGAATCGCTTGGCAGAACGTGATCATAGCTTCGGCATTTGGAAAGTGTACGGCTTGAATTAGATCCGTACGCTTTTGATCCCAGGCTGGGGTGGATTCGTACCCAGCTAACTCCAGAAGAGCTGCGGTGAAGGTTGCCCCTTTAACCGCTTGTGCGACAACATGTGGAGCAAGAAAGAAGCCTTGATACATTTCGAGAAGACTATAAAGACTGGCTCCACCTTCCGCTCCAATGCCCGGTGCTGCTAATCGGTAAGAAGCAAGTTCAATATATTCTTCTTTACCTGCTAAGTATCCTCCTGTTTTGACAATACCGCCACCAGGATTTTTAATTAAAGATCCTGCCATCAAGTCCGCTCCAACATGGCACGGTTCCTGTGTCTCCACAAATTCTCCGTAGCAATTGTCAACAAATACAACAACATCTTCTTTCACTTGTCGTACGTCTTGAATCATTTCTTTGATTTCATGGATATGAAACGATGGCCGGTTTGCATAACCGCAAGAACGCTGAATACCAATCATTTTCGTTTGTGGACCGATTGCTTCTTTAACCGCCTCTGTGTCTACTTGTCCATTGTCAAGAAGAGGAATCGAACGATACGTTATGCCAAACTCTTTAAGCGAGCCCTTTCCATTTCCACGAATCCCGACAATTTCTTCTAATGTATCATAAGGGGCACCTGTGATGTAGAGTAGCTCGTCCCCAGGGCGTAGCACACCAAATAGTGCTGTTGCAATGGCATGCGTACCTGAAACGATCTGAGGTCTAACAAGCGCTTTTTCCGCACCAAAGACATCCGCATAGATGTCTTCTAACGTATCTCTACCAGCGTCATCGTAGCCATAGCCAGTAGACGGTGTAAAATGAAAATCTGAGACTTGATGACTTTTAAACGATTCCATCACCCTTGACTGATTAACAAGCGCAACCTCGTCTATGTCCTGATGTAAGTCTTTAATCTGTTCTTCAGCCTTTTTGACTAAAGGCAGCATATAGGTTGGGTTCTTTACATTCACGTTTTTATTACTCCTGTTCTTTCTTTATTGCTTTTAAGATCGTTGATAGTGGGCTATCTTCCTTTACATAGCCCGATGCTGCATACATATTTGTATCTTCATTCCAATCAAGTGACGTAACAATCGTATTTGTTTTAATCGAGGAGAGCAGCTTTCCATTTACAGGCTCAATATCCACTTGGTAGGGTAACATTTGTTTTATTAATTCTCGTTCAATTTGTGCTGCCAATTGTTCCACATCATCCGGACGATACGCGCTCATCTCAACAGAAGGATAACGATGGTCCGGATAAAAGGCACCTGAACGTTTTTCTTCTTTGTTATAAATGAGTAACTGTGGAATATGATCCACATCTAATTCTTTGATTAACTCTTGTACCGTCTGTTGATGCTGTTCATATTCACGGTGCGAGCTATCGACAACATGAAGAATTAAATCAGCCTCAGCAAGCTCTTCTAGTGTAGACCTGAAGGCTGCCACTAATGCGGTAGGAAGATCACGAATAAATCCTACAGTATCTGATAAAATGACATTGAGACCTGACGGCAACCGCAAATGCCTTGTTGTTGGATCAAGCGTCGCAAACAGCATATCTTCTTCTAATATATCTGCCTCCGTCAACCGATTTAATAATGTTGATTTTCCTGCATTCGTATAGCCAACTAATGCCAGCTGAGTCACGTGATTATCTTTTCGGCGTTCCCGGTACCGCTTGCGATGCTCAACGACTGTTTTTAATTGGCGCTCGATGTCTGTCATTCGTCTTTTAATATGTCGACGATCGGTTTCAAGCTGCGTTTCACCAGGGCCTTTACTTCCAATTCCTCCACCTTGTCTTGAAAGAGCAAGGCCTTGTCCCGCTAGACGAGGAAGCAAGTAACTAAGCTGAGCAAGCTCAACCTGTAGCTTTCCCTCTCTGGAATTTGCGCGCGTAGCAAAGATGTCTAGGATCAACTGAGTCCGATCAATCACTGTTACATCTGTTTCTCTATGGACATTACGAACTTGACCAGTAGTCAATTCATCATTAAAGACAATAAGATCTGCCTCAAGTTCCTCTGCAAGTGCTGCTAGCTCTTCCACTTTACCTGCTCCAATATAAGTAGAAGGCTCTACTTTTTTACGACTCTGCGTTAATGTCCCTATGACTTCTCCATCAACAGAACGAACAAGTCCAGCAAGTTCTGTCATTGATTGCTCAAATCGTTCTTCATTTCCATCAAACTGGCATCCTACCAGAATGACTCGTTCTTTCTTCTTGTTTGCTGACAATTGCATTCTTCCTTCCTGACACGCCTAAGAAGCAGAATCTTTGTTCTGCTTCACTTTACACTCTCAAGTTAAAGTTTATCATGACTTTCACTAAATTTAAAATCCTCAGCTACCAAAGTGATAAGGGCTTGTCGTTCATACTGGTGAAACTTCATTAGTCTAACAGCCTGCTGACGAATCGCACGCTCAATAAGATTACGAATATATCGTCCATTACTAAATGTCGCTTCATGTTCATTTCTGTGAAGCTTAATGTGCTCTCTGACTATAAGATCAGCATCTCTTGAGAGCTGATAATCACGATCCTTTGCCATGGTGTGAATCATTTCCATCAATTCCTGAGTGGTATAATTAGGGAAGGATATCGTAATCGGAAAACGCGAAGGAAGCCCGGGATTTAACGACAAAAAATGATCCATTTCTTTTGAATACCCAGCTAAAATCAACACAAAATCGTGTAGTTTGTCTTCCATTCCTTTTAC
This sequence comes from Alkalihalobacillus sp. FSL W8-0930, assembly GCA_037965595.1. Lineage (NCBI taxonomy): Bacteria > Bacillati > Bacillota > Bacilli > Caryophanales > Bacillaceae > Alkalihalobacillus > Alkalihalobacillus sp. FSL W8-0930. Next base: position 2,077,533 of record CP150183.1, read on the forward strand.
TAATGTATCAATGGCTTCCTTCCCAAAATCCTTTTCGCCACCTCGGGCAAGGGAGTAGGCTTCATCTACAAACAGTACGCCTCCATTTGCCTGCTTGATTAAATCTCTTGTTTTCTGAGCCGTATGTCCAATGTATTCTCCAACTAGATCTGCTCGTTCTGCCTCAATAAAATGGCCCTTTGATAATACATTCATATCATGAAAGAAGCGCGCAATGATTCGAGCTACCGTCGTTTTTCCGGTCCCTGGATTTCCCTTAAAGATCATGTGTAGAACTTGTTTATTCGCCTTTAAACCTTGTTGCTCTCTACGTTGATTCATGTATAACCAAGCATAAATTTCCTTTACAAGTCGCTTGACCTCATCTAAGCCTACAAATTGTTTAAGTTGATCCTCAAATCGTACGAGAATATCATGAGTTTGTTTCTCCTCGTCCGTTTGTAGCCATTCCTCAGTAGAAGGCTGATGGGTCTGCTGATTTAACACAACATTGATTCGAGCATTTTTCTTCACATTAGTTGGGTGATTCATCACACATCCCCCTTATCAATCTCTTCAGTTCGAAACTGTGTACCCTACTATACGCAAAGGATGAAAAAGCGTGACAATTGCCTAATTTTTAACTTGATTCAGTTGGGTGTATTGATATACTTAACAGAAAAGAGAGGGACTAACTAATGTCTGATTTGTATACACATCCTTCATTTGTTACTAATTTTTTAGATTCATTAGCTGAAAAAGGGCGTGCTGAATCAACAATCAAACGCTACAGCTACGACCTTGAAGATTTTTTTAAATGGATGACGAATAATCAAAAAAAAGATGCTTTTACCGTTTGGTCTTCATTAACCCACGAAGAGCTTGATACGTTTTTCTTATATCTTATGGAGAAAAGAGCATACAAAGTACGTACAATTAGAAGAATTATTTCTGTGACAAAGCAGCTGGCTAAATTCTCTATTACAAATGGCTTGATTAGTAAACATCCAGCCACTGTCTATGAACCTCCTAAACTAACGGTTACCCCTTTGACAAGAGAGGAGTGGCTTTCAGTTGAGGAAGTGGATACACTCTATGCTTCTGTTTCGTCTGATCAGGGACTAACAGAGAATCAATTGCTCGCTCGTCCTATGCTCACAACTCGAAATACGTGGCTGCTAACATTATTTCTTTCATATGGCCTTACATTACAGGAAGTTACTCGTGTCACAATGTTTGATATATTGTTTGCTCAAAATCAATTACGGATTCCCACTTCTCAAGATCCTGCGAAGCCGAGAATGATTTCACTTTCAGAAGAAGATAAGGTGAAAGCATATGCGTATTACGAACACATCCCAGAGCCTGTAAGACCTAGACTACATAGCAAAGATCCGTTTCATATCGCCTTTGACTTTCAACGAAAAACGTATCACTGGTCATATGAGCAGGATCATCCAAAGGCCTTAACAGAGATTGCCATACAGAAAATGATTCGTACAGAAGTCAAGCGTGCAGGCTTACGAAAAGGTACCTCTGCTCAGCATTTAAGACATACGTATATTTTAAGACAACTGTGCTTTGGAACCCCCGTTGAAGAAGTACAAAGGTATTTAGGTTTCTCTAGTGCCCTATCGCTCGACCGCTGTTTGTTAACACTTGATCACTTATCTGACTCTGAGCGTTTGTTGTTGATTCCTTAATCTTAAATCGACAAAAGACTGATGATTCATAGAATCATCAGTCTTTATACGTGATATTCGCTTCTTATTACTCGTCTGCTTCAGTTTTTAATTGCACATTACGTTGTGGTGCAAATGTAGAGATCGCATGCTTGTACACAAGTTGCTGCTTTCCTTCGGTTTCAACAATCACTGTAAAGTTATCAAACCCTTTTATAAGACCACGCAATTGAAATCCATTCAGTAAAAAGACTGTAATTGGAATTGAATCTTTACGTAGTTGATTGAGAAATTGATCTTGAATATTTATGCCTTGTTTCATGTGTATAGACCTCCTCTATTTATCTTTATATATTTTCGGCACTCACACTTGATTTCCTTCAATGAAATTCTTAATTTGACGAAAAAGTACATCTTTCTCTTCTATTCCTGCATCAAACCAATTAATGTCCATTTTATTACGGAACCATGTTAGTTGGCGCTTGGCATAACGCCTTGAATTTTGCTTAAGTTGATCAATCGCTTCCTCCTTGGAACACTCCCCCGATACATGCGATATGATTTCCTTATATCCAATGGCTTGTGCTGCCGGTTGATTGCGCAGGCCCTCACCCATTAAGGAACGTACCTCATCAACTAAACCTTGCTCAACCATGAGATCGACTCGTTTATTAATACGCTTGTAGAGGCGATCGCGTTCAAGATCAAGCCCAATCCCTAGAAAGGGACGTGTTGGCTTTTGAACCTGTTGCTTTGAAAAAGGTTCCCCCGTTACATGAAACACTTCTAATGCGCGAATCACTCGCCTCACATTATTAGGATGGATCTCTTTTGCGGCTTCAGGATCAACCTCGTATAGTTTTTGATGTACGTATTCGTTTCCTTTTTGTGATGCTTGTTCTTCTAATTCTTTTCTAAACGTCACATCTTCCGGCTTATCTACAAATTGGTAGCCATGAGTGATGGAATGAATATATAAGCCTGTACCCCCAACAAGAATGGGTTGTTTGTTGCGTTGTTCTAAGTCTAGGAGAATATGTGAACATCTCTCTTGAAACTCAGCAACCGAAAATGGTTCATCAAATGTTTTAATATCAATTAAATGATGTGGGACACCCGCCATCTCTTCTTTTGTTACTTTTGCTGTTCCAATATCCATCTTTTTGTACACTTGCATGGAATCTCCGCTAATCACTTCTCCATCAAGCTCTTTTGCAAGCCTGATTCCTAAATCTGACTTTCCAACAGCGGTTGGCCCTGCTATAACAAGTAGTTTTTTCAATGCGATTGCCTCACTTCTTCTCGTCATTCACTTCGATTAGTCGAATACCATATTGAAATTCAACAGGTCGTTTTCGGCTTATGATAAAGCCTAACTCACTGAAACGACTGCTTGTCCAGTGGTCTTTTAAAACCACTCGTTTTCTTGCAACACGCATGGCTTGTTGGATCGTTTGCTGCGTGAGTGTCTCATAATGTGCAAAGGATTTTAACGCTTCGAGCCCTGATGATTGGATCGTTTGCTCAAACATCGGATCAAAATAAACAACATCATAGGAGCAATTCGGCAAATTCTTTAAGACCTCATAGTGATGTCCGGTTAATACTTCAACAGCTTGCATCGCAGTAAGTAGCGTGGGATGGGCATCTGTCCACGTTCGTAGACCTTTTCTTACAATATAAGCCATGACCGGATTCTGTTCGATTCCTGTCACATGACCAGACTGCCCAATTGCAAGTTGCGCCATCACCGCATCTGCGCCTAAGCCAAGCGTACAATCAAGAAAACGATCTCCCACCTGCAGGTCACAGGCTTCAATCAAGGCATCATACCCACTTGCTAAAAATGACTTTGCCCGTATCTGAGCCGCATTCGGATGATAAAAAAATGGAGCCTCTTGTCCTTGCCGGTACAGACTAAGTCGACTACTTGCAACAACTAAAAGATTTGCTTGCTTTTCCTCTAAAAGTTCGTTTACCGAGCGATCATTTCGTTTTTGATAAGGTACATGTAATTCATCAGCTACCACACGCGCAAGCGGCTCTAGTTTATCTGCTCGCTTTCTTGCCGTTGTCACTACAACTTTCACGACTGTTCCTTCTTTCTACATAACCCGTTTAAACATTTTTTCCATTTCATAGGTTGTAAATTGAATAATTACCGGTCGACCATGAGGACATGTAAATGGATCTTCACATAAACGCAATGTATCAAGCAATGCTTGGATTTCATCATCACGCAAGTGTCTATTTGCTTTAATTGCTGCCTTACATGCCATTAAAATCGCAGCATCTTCTCGTAACTTCCCAATATCAATTCGTGCATTTTCAAGCAATTGGTCAAGTAATTCTCGAATCGTTTCTTCCTCTAAACCGTCTGGAAACCAAACGGGATGAGATCGTACTCGGTACGTTTGCTGACCAAACGAATCGAGGAATACACCAACAGCTTCAAGTTTTTCTAAATTTGTATCAATGAGTGCCGCTTCCTGAGCGGTACACTCGATTGTAAAGGGTGTTAAAAGCTCTTGAACATGAGGCGTTTGCTCCGCTACTTTCTCACGGAAAAATTCATAGTTAATCCGTTCCTGAGCCGCATGCTGATCAATTAAATATAAGCCTAGCTCGTTTTGAGCAAGAATATACGTACCATGCATTTGGCCAATCGGATAGAGCGCAGGGATTAGGTCCGTTTTGTCAGTCACTTCTGACTCAATTAATGGTTGATTCGAGGACTCAACGCTTTCTGATGGATCCTGTTCCTGTGGCTCTTGTGTTACCGGTGGCTCTTCTTTTTGGATAGGTTGAGTATCTATAAACGTTTCTCGTACTTGGGTAGCAGGTTCTGTTACTTGTTCGTTAAACGTATTGGTTTGAGGCTTCGGCTTTTTTTCTTCAAAGCTTAAAGAAAGCTGAGTCGAATCCGGTACCAAAGTACTCTTCTTAGGCTGTTGTTGCTCCGGTATTAACTGCGTTTGCTGAAAGGCCTTTTTAATCGACGAACTGATTAAAGCACCTAATTCTTGCTCCTTACTCAACCTAACCTCCATTTTTGAAGGGTGTACGTTCACATCAATGAGTGTAGGGTTCATCTCAATTTGAATGACAGCAATAGGAAAGCGACCAATTGGAAGTAAGGTGTGATATCCCTGCATAATCGCCCCGGCGATTGCGTAATTTCGAATGTAACGCCCATTGATATAAACGGACAAGTATTGCCTCGAGGAACGATTTACTTCTGGACGGCACACATATCCTTTTACTTGATAATCAAGCGATGATTCCTCAAATGAAACAAGCTTTGTGGCAACAGATCGTCCGTATATTTGAGCGATAACCTGACGAATATCTCCATTTCCTGAGGTTTTTAATACTTGCTTTTCATTATGAATATATTCAAATGCCACAGACGGATTAGACATAGCCAAACGGTTCATGACATCACTTGTGTGACCTGCTTCAGTATGGGATGTTTTTAAGTATTTTAGCCTGGCAGGAGTATTGTAAAAAAGGTTGGTAATCAACAGCTCTGTACCTTTTCTTGTTGGAGATGCCGTTCGACCTACAATCTTTCCCCCTTCAAGTTGAAGCTCGACTCCTGCTCCTGTTCCCGTGCTTGTTTTCATCGTTAGATAAGAAACAGAGGCGATACTCGGGAGGGCTTCTCCGCGAAACCCTAGCGTGTGAATATTAAATAAGTCACGATCAGTTTGAATTTTACTTGTTGCATGACGTAAAAAGGCTGTCTCTACATCCTCAGCAGGAATTCCACTTCCGTTGTCAACAACTCGAATGGAGTTGAGACCTGCATCTTCTAATTCAACGAGGATTGAGGTACTCCCTGCATCAAGCGCATTTTCAACTAATTCCTTCACTATGGAGGCAGGGCGTTCCACAACCTCACCTGCTGCTATTTTGTTTGAAAGCGCATCATCTAGCTGCTTAATAGTGGGCATGATCACCCTCTCCTTCCTACTCTATTTCTTCACTTTTTGCTGCCATGTATGAATAAGCTGCATTGCCTCAAAAGGCGATAGATGCATAAGGTCAACCGCACTAATTTCTTGGAGTAATGCTTCTTGATGTTTATTTACCGCGTTAACTTGCTTTGTAGGAGCTTCATCAACAGCAAATAATGATAATTGTTGGTCCTCATCCTTAACGTCGGGACCAGGCTCTTGAACCTGGATGGTGTCTGCTTTTGCAGCCGCTGTTTCAACTTGTCCACCTTCGAGCTCTGTGAGTAACATTTCCGCCCGTTCAGTCACTACACTCGGTAATCCAGCAAGTTCCGCCACGTAAATTCCATAGCTTCGATCAGCAGGACCATCAATGACCTTGTGTAAAAAGACAACATGTCCATCTTGTTCAGCTGCTGACACGTGAATGTTCTGAAGCTGACGTAACGACTGCTCCATGGTTGTTAGTTCATGGTAATGTGTTGAAAACATCGTTTTAGCTTGAATACGCTCATGAATAAACTCCATGATTGCTTGAGCTAATGCCATCCCGTCATACGTAGAAGTTCCTCTACCGATTTCATCTAAAAGCAATAAGCTATCCTGCGTTGCTTTTGTTAACGCATGTTTTGTTTCAAGCATTTCAACCATAAATGTACTTTGACCGCTTGCTAAATCATCCGCCGCTCCAATACGTGTAAAGATTTGATCAAATACAGGGAGTTCCGCTTCGTCTGCTGGTACATAGCAGCCAATTTGAGCCATCACAGCTGTAAGCGCCAATTGTCTCATATACGTACTCTTACCACCCATATTTGGACCCGTTAGAAGGAGCATTCCTCTACCGTCTCCCATCGTGACATCATTCGGAACATACTGCCCTCTAGGGATAACGGTCTCCACAACAGGATGGCGGTTATTTCGAAGATGGATGTCGCGATTCTCTGAAAACATCGGTTTTACATACGTTCTCTGCTCACTAACAGTCGCAAAGCTAGCATAGACATCTAACTCACTCATTTGACTGGCAAGGCTCTGTAGCTCAGGTACGAATTGCTTCACTTGCTCACGAATTTGAACAAAAAGCTCGTATTCTAGCTTTTCTGTTTGATCATTGGCTTCTAAAATTAAGGCTTCCTTTTCCTTTAATTCTGGTGTTACAAATCGCTCCGCATTCGTTAATGTTTGCTTTCGTTCGTAACGTCCTTCCGGGATGGACGAAGCATTAGCGCGGGTAATCTCGATGTAATAACCAAACACACGGTTATAGCCGACTTTTAACGTCCGTATGCCCGTAACTTCTCTCTCTTTAGCCTCAAGCTCAGCAATCCACTGCTTTCCGTTTGTACTCGCATCCCGGTATTTATCTAGTTCCTCTGAATAGCCTGACTGGATGATCCCACCTTCTTTTAAGGAAATAGGTGCATCTTCAATTAGGCTTGTCTCAAGTAACGTAGCCAGTCCCTCAAACGTATCTAACTCTTTAAACCAGTTCTGTGCAAATTCTGCTTGCATCGTAGATAGAAGATGCATAATCGCAGGTACACGCTGTAACGATTTCTTTAATTGCACAAGCTCTCTTGGACTCACACTGCCGTAGGCCACTCTAGCAGCAAGGCGCTCGAGGTCATAGACTGCTTTTAATTCATCACGTAGCTCCTCACGCTCAAAAAAGTGAGTTAAAAATGTCTCCACTGCACGTTGCCGCGAGATGATATGTTCCTTATTCACAAGCGGTCTTTCTATCCATTGTCTAAGCATTCTGCCACCCATTGCAGTGACCGTATGATCAATAATAGAAAGTAGAGATCCTTGTTTTCTTTTTTCGCGTAGGGTCTCCGTCAACTCAAGATTCCGTTTTGTATGCTGGTCCATCTTTAAATAAGAACTTGATGTATAATACGTCACTGGTTGTAAGTGAGATAACGATCGTTTCTGCGTACGAACGAGGTATTGCACTAACCTCGCGTATGTTTTTTCGAGTTTATCTTGCTTTAAATGTTGATAAACAGCTGCATAATCGTCTTGTGCATCAAACTCATCTTCATATGAAATCGTGAGTTGTTTTTGTTCAGCTAATCGATTCATCAATGCAGGGTTTGCGGTACTTGCAACAATCACTTCTTTGGAATTGGCTGTAACAATTTCTTGAATGGCATCCTCTAGCTCATCACCTGTGATTGTCACACGTCCTTCTCCAGTTGACAGATCGACAAAGCCTACACCGTAAGAACCATCCGCGCATTCATGAATTGTAGCCAAGTAATTGTTTTCTTTCTCTTGTATAAAGTGATCACTCATCATCGTTCCAGGGGTAAGAAGCTTTACAACTTCTCGCTTCACTACACCTTTTGCCGTCTCAGGATCTTCAACCTGTTCACAAATGGCAACCTTATACCCTTTTTCAACCAACCGTGTCATATACATATCCGCTGAGTGATGAGGAACACCACACATTGGAATTCGAGTTTCTCCTTGTCCTCTTCCAGTAAGGGTAATTTCAAGTTCACGTGATGCTTGAACCGCATCATCCTGGAAAAGCTCATAAAAATCACCTAAACGAAAAAATAAAAAAGCATCCTGGTACTGTGCTTTTATCTCTAAATATTGCTTCATCATTGGGGTTACCTGTGCCATACTTTCCTCCAACCGTACATTCATCTTTGCTCATATTATAGCATAGTGAATCACACCCCTGCACTTGGAATGAACAAGAAAAAAAGAGCGATGCATCGCATCACTCTCATACCTACTTATCTAGTTCTTCATGTAAAAAATGCGGATCAAGATTTTCTAATTCTTCATCTGTGACCTGATCAACATAATCTGCAATTGGGTATTCATTGATAATTCCTTGTGGATTCACGGCAACTGCGACCTTTGTCTCCCCAATACACTCAACAATAAACTCTCGTTCCACTTGCACATCAACGGTTGTTCCATTGTCTGAGATAATCGCTTCTAATGTATTTGGTTGTTGGACCGCACGAGCCACAACATCTAAGTCTTCCGTTAACACGTTTTCATCCTTCATTGATAAAGGAACAATGTCTGTGTAAGTCACCGTTTGTGTTGCGACATCTGTTTTTGTGTTATTTGTGTACGAAAACCAGACGTTAATATCATAAGAACCTTGCACCTCAACGGTATCCCCACGCTTTTCTGCATCGTAGGTATGATTAATAATCCAGCACCCTAAAATACTTGTTGGTCGATGAGCCGGCGTGATGTGGTGCGTGGCTTCAGAAAACTTCCTTCCCTTTCCACAAACCGCTTTCGTGATAATTTCTCGGTAACTCATTTCATTTTCAGCCATTTGCTGACCCTCCTATTCTCATATCCTGGCTGGATAATGTGTCGGCTCCTGCCTACCGTTCCGCCTAATCACCCTCATCCTATGCAGAGAGTAAAACGGATGTGATTGAAGATTAGGTAGGGCAAACCGTTTCTATAAAGGATATGAAGCGAGAAATTGGATTAGTACAGCAATCTTTATTCTAAGGTTCTTCCAATTCATCAATGTTAGATGGGAATTGATCAAACAAACTTGGTGAAAAAATGCCGCTTCGGGAGAATACTCGCTGATCCCATAAAATTAAAAAGGTGGAGGGGACATTACGTTAATGTAGTTAGCAAAAACGAACATAGCACAATATCCGCTACAGGAGAATCCCTCGCACCTGCGGGAACGGCCTCAGCCACCTCCGCGGGAAAAGCACCGCTACAGTGTCTTCACCGCGTTCTGTTCCGTAGGAGTCTCGGGTTCTCCTTCCACTCGTCATTCTAATATATGAAAAACACGAATGGCGAATGATTCAATCGTAGAATCATTCGCCATTTTTTAGTTATATCCAGTTTTGTTCCAGTCTCTCATAATTATTCGTATTGCACTAGCTTTAATATTAAAACGGGCTTTTAACTGTGCGTCCTTTTAATAGATCTCCATCAGTTGAGATGATAATTTCATCTGTCACGGTTTTGGAAATTGTATTTGTGATCATCTGTAGCAAGTAATTTACTTCTACTTGACTTCTTTTAAACTCTTGTACAAGCGGGATTTCGTCAATTTCGTTATGAAGGGAGTCAATTTTCTCTTCCACTTGTTTAAGAGCTTCTGTTTTGCCATAGTGCTTTAAGTTGACAGCTTCTTTTTGTTGCTTTTTAATTTGAGCAATCAGTTCTTGAATTCGGAGATGGTCGTTGACTTGCTTTTCTGCGCGTTTATAGAAGTCTACTTCTTCTGTTCCGGCAACCATTTTTGCAAGTTCTCTAGCTTTCTCTCTGACATCTTCCTTTGAATAAAGATTTGTCATTGTCGATTAGACCTCCACTGTTTCTGTTATTTCACCATTTAGTGACCACGTCTTTGCCTCTGTGATCTTCACATGAACAATTGTTCCTATGATTGATTCAGAGCCTTTAAAATTAACCATGCGGTTCGTGCGTGTACGTCCAGCTAACACATTCGGATCTTTTTTACTTTGACCTTGTACAAGAACTTCAACGACTTTGTCTTGATATTCAAGATTTTTCTTCGCCGAAATGTCATTCACAAGTGCATTCAAGCGCGCTAAACGTTCTTTCTTCACTTCCATCGGCACATTATCTTGCATCTTAGCAGCCGGTGTACCTTCGCGTGGAGAATAAATGTACGTGTATGCACTATCAAATTCAACCTCTCTCATAAGGGAAAGAGTTTCCTCAAACTGTTCATCCGTTTCATTTGGGAATCCAACGATAATATCCGTTGTAAACGATGCGTTAGGAATGGCTTGTTTGATTTTGTGAGCAAGCTCCAAATAACTCTCACGTGTGTACTTTCTGGCCATTAGCTTTAGGATGGCTGAGCTTCCATGCTGAACAGGTAAATGAATATGTTCTACAAGGTTTCCTCCTTGAGCGAGCACCTCAATTAAACGATCATCAAAATCACGAGGATGGCTTGTCGTAAATCTTACACGAGGGATATCAATCTTATGAATCTCGTCCATCAAATCACCAAGACCGTACTTCATATCAAGATCTTTACCGTAGGCATTTACATTTTGTCCAAGCAGAGTGACTTCTTTGTAGCCTTGGCGAGCAAGGTCACGAACTTCGGCAATAATGTCCTCTGGCATACGGCTACGTTCTTTTCCGCGCGTATAAGGAACAATACAATACGTGCAGAACTTATCACAGCCATACATGATGTTAACCCAGGCTTGTGTCTTACCTTCACGCTTACGAGGCATGTTTTCAACAATGTCGCCTTCCTTAGACCAAACCTCAACGACCATTTCTTTACCAAAAATCGCATCACGTAACAGGTGTGGCAAACGATGAATATTGTGGGTTCCAAAAACAAGATCAATGTGTTGATGTTTTTGGAGAATGCGATTGACGACGCTTTCTTCTTGCGACATACAGCCACACACGCCGATGATTAACTCCGGCTTTTCAAGCTTAAGAGGTTTTAAGTGACCGATTTCTCCAAATACCTTATTCTCCGCATTCTCTCGAATGGCACAGGTATTCAATAAGATCACATCAGCCTCTTCCGTTACATCTGTTGATTCAAAGCCCATTTCAGTTAAGAGTCCAGCCATATTTTCTGAATCATGAGTGTTCATTTGACAGCCATATGTACGGATGAGAAACTTCTTGCCTGCACCAAGTTGTGTTAACTCAAGTGGAATCACATGGTCAGGTCTAATTACTTGAGTCGTTTCCTTCCCGCGGCGTTTACCCTGCTTGTAATCAGGCTGTTCGTGAATCGTGATGTCCCGACCATTGATACGCATCACTTTTTTGTTTTCATCTTCTGAGATAATCTTTGCTTTTGAAAAATCAAAGTATTGACTGTAGTCTTTTTTAGGTTCCTGCTGTTGATTCTTTTTTATATGGGTATTCCCTTGTTGTCCTAATCGTTGTTCTTCGTTCATAGTAAAGCAAACCCCTTCCAAAACATACCGTTCTACTAATCGTATATTATACGTGCGAATGGTCATAAACACAATCCATGTGTGATGATGAATCCAAAGAAAAAAAGTGTTTATCTGTTCTTTGAGCAACAGATAAACACTTTTCTTTGACTTGCGTTAACGAGGTTCAATGATTAACTTAATAGCAGTACGCTCTTCTCCATCAATCTCAATATCAGTGAAAGCTGGGATGCAAACTAGATCTATTCCGCTAGGTGCTACAAATCCTCTGGCAATCGCAACGGCTTTAATCGATTGATTTAATGCTCCTGCTCCAATGGCCTGAATCTCTGCTGAACCATGTTCTCGAATGACCCCAGCTAAGGCACCAGCTACAGAATTTGGGGTAGATTTTGCTGAGACTTTTAAGACATCCATTTTTTTAGAACCTCCTCTGTGCATGAGTCATTAGCGTGTTACAAGTGAGTATAAAATGGGTGACAAGCACAACTCACAACAAACCGATTAAATGGCCCAACCGTTAACGCTCTATATACGGATGGTCCTCATTAATAAGTATGCGCTTAATCGATTTAGCCTGTCCTGATTTATCGTCCACATCAATAATCACACCACTCAACTGTTCCCTGCCTGATGCGACTTCAAACCTTACAGGAAGATTTGTCAAAAATTTATGCAACACCGGTTCTTTTTCCACACCTAAAATCCCATCATAAGGTCCGGTCATCCCAACATCTGAGATATAAGCTGTTCCTTTTGGAAGAATTCGCTCATCGGCTGTTTGTACATGCGTGTGCGTTCCAACAACTGCCATCACTCGTCCATCTAGATACCAGCCCATCGCGATCTTCTCACTCGTCACTTCCGCATGAAAATCAACAAAAATGTATGGAGTTCGTTTTTTTGCTTCTGCAATTAACTCATCTGCTTTTTTAAACGGACAATCATTGGCTGGAAGGAATGTGCGGCCCATTAAATTAATAACGGCAATTTCTATTTGATTAATCGTTACAAAAACCATGCCGACTCCAGGCGTTCCTTCAGGATAGTTAGCTGGCCTGACAAGCCATTTAGCTGTATCAATAAAATCAAAGATCTCTCGTTTTGCCCACGCATGATTTCCTAAAGTGACAGCTTGTGCGCCTGCATCGAGTAAGCCTTTATAAATCTTTTCATTAATTCCTTTTCCAGCCGCCGCATTTTCTCCATTAATTACAGTGAGCGTTGGTTTGTAATCTTTCTTCAATCGCTTCACATATTCCTCTACCATTGCCCGTCCAGGGGAGCCTACAACATCTCCAATAAATAAAATCTTCATGAAACATAACCTCTTTCTTTTTCATAGAAACAAAATAAAGCGGCATCAGCCGCTTTATTTCGCATACTCAACTGCCCGTGTTTCTCGAATAACGGTTACTCGAATATGTCCTGGGTAGTCAAGCTCGTCTTCAATTCGTTTGGTGATGTCACGCGCCAGCTTATGGGCAAGTGTATCATCAACAAGATCTGGTCGAACCATGATGCGAATTTCTCGGCCGGCTTGAATGGCGTACGTTTTTTCGACTCCTTCAAACGACTCTGAAATTTCTTCTAGCTTTTCTAAGCGACGGATGTACGTCTCAAGTGTTTCTCTACGTGCTCCTGGACGGGCTGCAGATAATGCGTCGGCCGCGGCCACAAGTGTAGAAATCACTGATGTGGACTCCGTATCACCATGGTGAGAGGCAATGGCATTAACAACAACAGGATGTTCCTTGTACTTTGTTGCCAGTTCTACACCAATTTCAACATGACTTCCTTCAACTTCATGGTCAATTGCTTTACCGATGTCGTGCAGGAGACCAGCTCGTTTAGCCAGCTTCACATCTTCACCAAGTTCAGCAGCCATCAATCCACTTAGATGGGCAACTTCAATGGAATGTTTAAGAACATTTTGCCCATAACTTGTACGAAATTTTAGACGACCTAAAATTTTGATTAAGTCAGGGTGAAGTCCATGAATGCCCATTTCAAATGATGTTTGCTCACCATATTCGCGAATTGCTTCATCAACTTCACGACGAGATTTATCAACCATCTCTTCGATCCGCGCCGGATGAATTCTCCCGTCTTGAACTAACTTCTCAAGGGCGGTACGCGCAATTTCACGGCGAATTGGATCAAATCCAGAGAGGATAACAGCTTCAGGTGTATCATCAATAATGAGATCAATTCCTGTTAAGGTTTCAAGCGCACGAATATTACGGCCTTCACGCCCAATAATTCGACCCTTCATTTCATCGTTAGGTAAGTTCACTACTGAAACCGTAGTTTCAGCTACGTGATCGGCTGAACAACGTTGCACAGCAAGAGAAAGAATTTCCTTCGCTTTCTTATCAGCTTCTTCTTTCGCTTGAGCTAAACGCTCTTTTGCAAGTAGAGCTGTCTCGTGTGCAATCTCTTCTTCCACTTCAGCTCGAACAGATAGTCTCGCTTCCTCACGACTCATACCAGATATGCGCTCCAACTCATGCTGTTGCTTCGCTATGAGCTCATCCACTTTACTGTTCATCTCTTCAATTTGTCGTTGTTTTTTGGTGAGAGATTCCTCCCTTTTTTCCAAAGACTCTTCTTTTTTATCAAAGGTTTCGCTTTTTCGGTCTAGAATCTCTTCTTTTTGTACCAAACGATGCTCTTGTTTTTGAATCTCATTTCTACGTTCACGAACTTCACGCTCTGCTTCTGTACGAAGGGTATGAACTTCATCCTTTGCTTCAAGGATAACTTCCTTCCGATTCGCTTCCGCATTACGTTTTGCATCTTCTACGATTTGATTCGCAGCATGCTCCGCGCTTACGATCTTCGCTTCTGCAATGGATTTTCGAACAAGATATCCAACAACTGCAGCTACTGCAGAGACAACAAGTATAATGAGGATGAGCATATACAATGGTATATCCATATTTTCACCTCCTCTTGCTATCTAATTGTTGGTTCCATAACTCTGTTTTGCATAGATCTTTTTTATAGTAATCTTAAGTTCCATACATGAAAGCGGAGTAAAAAAGGAAAAATAAAAGCCGCTTCACCTTTTAATTGTAAAGTCACCAACCGTTGATGTCAAGCTGTGGAAATGGGTGTGACTTCGCTTATTCCGTCGCGAATGGAAACCTCAAACGCTTGATCTGCAGACTCTGTTAAATGATGATTATGTGTAACCATGATAATTTGTCTACCAAACATCGTGCTTAATGATTTCAAAAACTCATATAAGTAGTAAACATACTCATTCGATACGTGTTTTCCAGGTTCATCTAATATTAAAGGTCCGCTTACTTTTGGTTGTACCGTTTCCATTAACGCTACTCGTAATGCAAGTGTCACAATATCAACTACACCACCACCACGTGAATCCTGAGGTTTGGTTTTCACTTGAACACCCTCATACTCCGTTGTTACATAAAACTCAGCAACCGTCCGATTCCCATGGTCTTCTATTTCAATCTGGAACTGAAACAAAGGTCCAAATACGTATTGAAGTGCATTGGTTACCAGTGTCTCCATTTGTTGACGGGCTTGCTCGCGTGCATACTCAGCTGATTGCTGCAGAAGAACGCGCGCTTTTTCATAGACATCAATTGTATCTAAGTATTCATTAAGCTTTGCTTCCGCTTGTTCTAATTGATCAACTAGCACTTGACGCCTGGCATCCAGTCTTGTCCATGTATCGCGCGCGTGCTTAATGGTTTCTTCGAGCTTAACTAGTTCCTCACGCATCATTCTTAATCAGCTCTTTTGGTATAAGCGACCATGTCTCACTCATCGCTTGCTCAACTTCTGATTCCAGTTTTTTAATTTCACTTTCTAACTCATCTGGACCAACGCCTAGCTCCTCTAACTCTTTTAAAATACGATCGCGTTGATTTTGTAGCTCCTCAAGCTTTGCTTCTGCCCGGTACCTCATATCTCTCGCCTGATCAATCGCTTGCTTCATCTTTGTTAAATCTTGCTCAATTGTACTCATTTGCACGCACTCCTTTCGTATTTACCCGTGGTTATGACTAGCCTGTATAACTTGACCACAGGTCGGACAAATGCCGTCTTTCTTAGCTAGCTCCTCATACTGAAGAGTTAAGCGTTTAAGCTCTTTCTTCTTCATTTCGATAAATTGTTTTCCATCATTCATTCGCTTAAGAACTTCTGTATATTCTTGTTTCTTTTCAAGCATACGCAGGTATCGGTTATATGTCTCGTTTATCGACTGTACTTTAGAGGTTACATTCTCTATTTGCGCTACACTCTCTAATTGTTTTTCTTGTTTTATGCGTTGGTTCTCTAAAGCCACATATTGATCGTTAAGAGAAGTCAATCGCTTTATCCGTTGTCCCGTTTGTTTAATTGATTCTTCCCAGTTAGAAGAAATGTGAGTAACAAACGTTGTCTTTTCAATCACTTGAGAGGCTTTTTGCTCAATCACTAATAACTGAGTGTATTGATCGTGTAATTTGACTAATTGAGCACGTTTTTGTTCAAGAGCCTCTGCGCGCCTTTCCGTTTCGGCTGCCTCTTCAATAGACTCCGTAAGTCGTAAAAATCTCTCGACTTTTATCAGCTGACCCATATAGGTTTGTTGCTGTTCATAAAGCTTTTTTAGCATGCTTTGTCGTTGGATCTTTAATTCAAGCTGATACACCATCGATTCAATGTTAGGTAATTCTTTTAGAGAATCTATCTTACCTTGGGCTTGATCCATCAGCTGTTTGTTTGTTTGTAAATCTCGATGACTCGCTTGCAAGCTTTCAAGCCTCGATTGCTTACCCTTTATCTCTTCAAACAGTCGAGATGCCCTCTCAAGCTGTACACCTGATTGAATCACTTTTTCGTAAGGCTCAAGATCTTTCTTTAACTGTTCTGTTTGCTCCTCGCTCCATCTTTTACTTTGATTAAGCGAATGAAGGTCTCTTGAAGTGTCTCGAATGGCCGCATCTAAATAATGCGCCCCACTAATGCGTCCGATTGTTTTTGCACGCATGGATCCGGGTTGTTCAAGCAAAAAAGGTCCATCTAGCTGTTGCGCAAGATGAATCGTTAATTCATGATCCCGGTCAATACGTAACGGTCGCATCCCGTGTAGATCGAGTACCTCTTGGGGAACATGCTGACCAAAGCTCTCAAAAACTTGTTGATCTTGTCCATTTTTCTTTATGATGTACCGGTTCTTTGAAGCCGTTCGCTCACGTATCAATCTGTCTCCACTTTCAAATTGAATCGTTACCCTTACAAAGTCACTGCCCGCACGAATAAAATCTGTACCCCGCGGCTGGTTAAATAGAGCCCAGCGAATTCCACGAATTACAGCTGTTTTCCCGCTATCAGATTGACCAATTAAGACATTAAGGCCATCTGCAAACGTAAATTGAGAGTCAAGATGAGATTGAAAGTTTTCCAGTCTTACGTCTAGGATGTTATTCATCTACCTCACCTCCCCAGCTTTCCTCTACTTGGGTCATTCTCCGAAGCGCTTCCTGCTTTACGCGTTCTTCTACTTCTGATAATGATGCAAGTTCGCGAATGATATCATTCATGTGTAAATTCTTGAAATCACTTTGAGCCTTCACTTGCTGGACAAATTCGTGTAGCTTCTCTTCTTGATGGACCGCTTTTTCTACATAGGTTCGATCGAGCACTTCCTCACCCTTTTGAGCAGTTTCAAGCACTTGTTCTCTTAAAGTAATGCCTGATTTAGTAACCTCACCAATCACAACCTTAGGCATCCTGTTAAGCTCCATCCAGTGATTATTAATGCGAGAAAGGGCACCGGGATTGCAAATAAACTTCCCGTCCTGCTCCTTAATTCCAAAACCACCATGAAAATGACCGGTTAAAACCACATCAGCAGGTGTTGTCCAAATATGATCGACAAGTGTATGAGGAATTCCCTCTGGCAGTGCCTTTTCAACTAACATACTGTGTACAAGGTGAATCATATAATCTGCTTGGTGCTGATTTATAGGATAATAATCTAGTTTCACATCTCGTTGATCTAAATCATAATGATAAGGTTGTCCAGAAATTTGAACAGACACATCTTCTTTTTTAATAAGCAGAGGTTCGTCAGGATGTATGATAGTCATGATTCCAAACGAATCTAATAAGCCTAGCATCGTCCTAGAAATGGTATCAGGATTATGACCGAACGTGTCATGGTTTCCGGATATTGCATAAATAGGGATATTCGTTTCACGAAAGAGCTTGGCAAATTGTCCAACCACATTTGGAGATAAGTCCGGCCGATCAAATACGTCTCCTCCATGAAGCATCAAATCTACCTTTTCTGTTTCCGCTATTTGCATCACTTCTGTTAGTTTACGTTTGATCGTCTCTGAAAAGGAATCTAATCTGTTTTTTGGAGTCGTCCCTCGAATATGCGTATCTGTAAAATACAGAAATTTAATCACTGTAATCACCTCAAACTGAAAAGAATAAGCACCATACGGCGCTTATTCAGCTACGATTTTATTTAAGATCTAATGGAACGTCTTCAAATTCTTTTTCATCTGGTACTGGTACCTCTACTTGACCATCTAAGCCATGATGTGCACGAATTAGTCCTTCAATTTCAGCCATCATTTCAGGATGCTCTTTCAAGAAAATCTTAGAGTTCTCACGTCCTTGACCGATCCGCTCTTCTTTAAAGGAATACCAAGCTCCACTTTTCAAAACAATATCCAAATCTGCCGCAATATCAAGAACAGATCCTTGTTTTGAAATTCCTTCTCCGTACATAATATCCACTTCAGCTTGTTTAAACGGTGGTGCTACTTTATTCTTCACAACTTTAATTCGCGTTTTGTTCCCAACCATGTCGTTCCCTTGTTTTAATGTTTCGGCACGACGTACTTCAAGGCGAACAGAAGAATAGAATTTAAGCGCACGGCCACCTGGTGTCGTCTCAGGGTTTCCGAACATTACACCGATTTTCTCACGAATTTGGTTAATAAATAATGCAATCGTTTTTGATTTGCTGATGGCACCGGAAAGCTTACGAAGTGCTTGAGACATTAGGCGAGCCTGAAGTCCTACGTGACTATCACCCATGTCACCCTCGATCTCTGCTTTTGGTACAAGTGCAGCAACACTGTCCACTACAATAATATCAACTGCTCCACTTCGTACAAGTGCTTCAGCAATCTCAAGTGCCTGCTCTCCTGTATCTGGTTGAGACAATAATAACTCTTCTACATTTACACCTAGTTTTTGAGCGTAAACTGGATCAAGTGCGTGCTCGGCATCGATAAAAGCAGCTGTTCCACCATTAGCTTGTACTTCTGCAATGGCATGAAGGGAAACGGTTGTTTTACCAGAAGACTCTGGTCCGTATACTTCGATGATACGGCCGCGAGGATACCCGCCTACTCCTAGTGCAATATCTAGTGCAAGAGATCCACTTGAGATCGTAGCGATACGCTGATCTGTTTGATCTCCTAGTTTCATAATTGAACCTTTACCGAATTGCTTTTCAATTTGGCGAAGTGCCATATCTAGTGCTGCTTTACGATCGCTCATTTAAATCTCTCCTCTATTTTAATACTCAATGTATAGTAAACGTAACGTTTTGGTTCGTTGTTTCTACTGTTCTATCATAACTTGTTTTTTGAGATTTGCCAAGAGAAAACCGAACATTTATTCGCATTTTTTTAAGGCAGCAAAGTGGGGGGAGGTTAGCATATGGAAATCGTTTAAAAAAAGAGGAGTAATAGGATAAAGAAATGCAGCAGTACGTGTATACGCTGCATTTCCTTCATTATGAGGTCGTACCACGTTTAGGGCGTTTAGGACGTGGTTTAGCGGGTTCAAGATTTACCCTCGCACCGTTTATACGTGAGTGACGAAGGGCTTCGTACACAAATGGAGCTGACTCTTCAGGGACATCTACAAATGTAAAGTTATCAAAGATATCCATTCGGCCTATGCTTGATGCTTGAATCCCTACGAGTCTAGAAATCTCTTCAGAGAGAATCTTAGGAGTCAAATTCACATTACGGCCCACATTAATAAAGAAGCGAATCATACCTGCTGCCCCGCCTGTTTCTCCAAATTGGTACCCTGAATCATCAGAGGTTGAATCCGTTGAAAATTGAAGGGTTAGTAATGCCTGCACAACTTCTTCAGCCGTGTAATCAGATAAAAGTTCTTGTACAAGAGGTTCAAACAGATCCGATCTCGCAACATCAGTATCAATTGTATCTGAAACAAGCTTTTTCCATGTACTTTGTTGTTTCAAAACAACTTCTTCAAGAGTTGGTACAGAATAAGCAGGAATGGACATTTTAATTTCTTGTTCAATTGAACGAAGGTGTTTCATTTCTCTAGGCGTAACGAGTGTCAAAGCAAGACCTGTGCGTCCGGCTCGACCTGTGCGTCCGATGCGGTGAACATAGCTTTCAGGATCTTGTGGGATATCATAGTTAATGACATGACTGACGTTCTGAACGTCAATCCCGCGAGCCGCTACGTCTGTTGCTATCAAAAAATCAATCGTTGCATCTCTAAACTTTTTCATCACGACATCTCGTTGTGGCTGAGACAGGTCCCCGTGCAAGCCATCTGCTAAGTAGCCACGAGCTTGCAAGGCCTCGGTTAATTCAGCCACCCCTTTTTTGGTACGGCAAAATAAAATCCCAAGTTCTACATGATCACTGTCGATAATCCGGCATAAAGAATCAATCTTATTTCGTTCGAGCACCTTGTAATAACGTTGCTCAACAAGAGGTGCTGTTACTTCACCTTTATTAATAGTTACCATAGATGGTTCGTTCATGTACTTCTTAGATAGCTTACGGATGGCATACGGCATCGTAGCTGAAAATAACAATGTTTGTCTTGTATCGTTTACATGGCTAAGAATGGTTTCAATATCCTCAACAAATCCCATATCAAGCATTTCGTCTGCTTCATCAAGCACAACGGTATGCACACGATCGAGCTTTAATGTTTGACGTCTGATGTGATCGAGTACTCTCCCCGGCGTCCCAATGACAACATGAACACCTTGCTTAAGCGCTCGAATCTGATGGCCAATGGACTGTCCACCATAGATAGGTAATGTGCGAATTTGCTTGTAGACAGACAGCTTTTGTAATTCACCCGATACTTGAATAGCCAGTTCTCTAGTTGGAGTTAAAATAAGCGCTTGAACGTGCTGTTCATTTGTTACCTTATTTACAACTGGTATACCAAATGCTGCTGTTTTCCCTGTTCCAGTCTGTGCCTGACCAATGACATCTCCACCACGGAGAATGGGTGGAATGGCTTTTTCTTGAATGGGAGAGGGCTCCTCAAAACCCATATCCCGAATGGCTTGTTTAACCGGATCAGATAAGTCAAAATCGGTAAAATAAGTCATGTTGTTGCATGCCACCTTTTTAATTCATTCAATAAGTAGAAGCAGCAATACTTTACAGCGCGTTCACGAATCGCTTGACGGTTTCCGCTCAGGCTAAGTGGATACACGGTCACATTTGAATCTGGACCACTTATTCCAATGAATATAGTACCTGGTTCTTTTCCTTCTTGCGGATCCGGACCAGCAACTCCTGTAAATGACACTCCGATGTCTGATTTAAACATCTTACGAACAGAGCTCGCCATCTCACTTGCACATGGTTCGCTTACTACCCCACTTTGCTTAATCGTATCATTCGACACTTGCAGGATATCTTCCTTCACATTTGAAGAATATGCTGAAATTCCTCCAACAAAAATCGACGATGCCCCTTTGTAAGAGGTTAAACCTGAAGTGAAAAGTCCACCTGTAAAGCTTTCAGCTGCAGAGAGGGTTAACTTGGCTTCTTTTAATTGGATGGATAATTGCTCCATCAACCCAATTTCACCATAGCCATAGAAGTATTCTCCTACCCGTTTTTGAATGGCAGCTTCCGTTTCATCTAAAAGACGTTCTGCTTCCGTTTCATCCGAATGCTTCACGGTTAAGCGTAGCTTCACTTCCCCGTTACCTGCGAGTGGCGCAATCGTTGGGTTTGTCTGTGCATCGATTAAGTCTTCAAGATCTGTTTCAAGCTGTGATTCACCAATCCCAAAGTAACGAAGAACTCTAGATGTGATGGCTGTACCAGATCCATCTATCAGGAGCGGCTTTAACTCAAGCTCAAACATTGGCTGTAACTCTCTTGGAGGTCCTGGCATAAGGACAAGCTTACATTTGTCTGATTCTACATACATTCCTGGAGCCATTCCTGTATGGTTTTTTAGAACCGTCGAGCCTTCAATCACAAGTGCTTGCTTTCGATTATTCGGTGTCATTTGTCGATTACGTTTTTCAAAATACGATTCAATAGAGCGCAAAGCCGCTTCATCATGGACTAATGTACGACCACAGAACGTTGCCGCCGTTTCTTTTGTTAAATCATCTTTTGTTGGACCAAGACCACCTGTTAAGATTACAAGGTCGGCTCTGTTCGCAGCGAGCTCCAACGACTCCGTTAACCGTTTCTCATTATCTCCAACCACGGTATGTACGTAGACATCTATTCCAAGCTCAGCAAGCTGTTTGGATAGATATTGAGCGTTCGTGTTTAAAATTTGACCTAACAATAATTCAGAACCAACTGCAAGAATTTCTGCGTTCATGTTTCATTCCCCCATATTATTTTGATTTTAGAATGACATGCTTACTCTTTATGAAATAGTCCACACCTGAGATAATCGTTAAGATCGTCGCAATCCAGATCATGATTTGATCAAACGGAATGGATAATGCAGCAAACGGAACATTATGTAACAAACAAGCAGCAATCGCAATGATCTGTGCAGTTGTTTTCCATTTAGCCAACTGACTTGCTGCAATGACATCCCCATCTGCAGCTGCCACTAAACGTATCCCTGTTACAGCAAATTCCCTACTTAGTATAATAATAACCATCCATGCTGCAACAGCTCCTGATTCAACAAGTCCGATCAGTGCAGCCGTTACGAGTAGCTTATCTGCTAGCGGGTCAAGAAACTTCCCGAAATTAGTGATTAGATTAAGCTTTCTTGCAAAATAACCATCCAGCCAATCAGTAGCAGAAGCAAAAATAAAAATGAGCGCGGCTATAAGGTCTGAAATAGCAAGCTCCGTTCCGTAAAACGAAAGCACTCCAAATGGCCAATCAACTAAAAGGAAAAGCATAAAAATCGGAATTAATAAAATGCGTGAGATTGTAATCTTATTTGGCAGATTCAACTTAGCCCCTTCTTTCTTAAACAATTTCTGGTCTTCATCCTTTAATTCTTATCACTTAAGGGGTAACCGTTTCATTATTGTATCATAACCTTTCTGCAAAGGTTAAAACATAGCCTTTTCAGCAAACGAAAAAAATCGTTTTTGCCATCATGACAAAAACGATTTTTTCTTATGGCTGATATGAGATCTCAAGCTTTTGATGTACCACATCAAGTGGAAGCTCTACTTCTTCATCATTAATGAACACAGTTGCATTTTGAGAAGCACCAAGGTTGATTAGAATGGATTCTTCATCACTATAGTCTTCTGTAATATCATCACCATCTTGAAATAGAGAAGAAGCAATCAGGAACTCACCATTACCATCTTTGATGTCTGCATATGAATCACCAGCAAACTCAATTCGAACGTTCATTGTATCCGCTTCGAGTGTAAAGAAAGATGTATTACCAGTGCTTTCATCAAGCGTTAGCTCGCTAACTGATTCTTCTGGCTCCGCCTCTTCTTCTTCGGCGTCTACAGATCCTTGATTCTCATCTTCTGCTTGTTCTTCTTCTGACGGTTCCTCGTTTTCAGACTCATCTTCTGATTCAACAGGATCTCCGTATTCTGCATCAATTGGATTGTTATCCGTTTCTACAGGATCATTATTGCCACTCAAGTTGGATTGAATTAAGAATATTGCTGCTACAATCACAATGACAAAGACAATAATAGAAATGAGTGGAATAAACGAGACAGCACGTGATTTTTTAGCAGGTGCTTCCGCGACTGTTTTCCGTCGCTCTGATCTCGATGGAATACTTTCCTCACTTTTACTTGGCTTAGGCAATTCATTCTTGTGGGTTTCTAATAATTCTGTAGAATCAAGCCCTACAGCATCTGCATACGTCTTAACAAACGCTCTTGCATAAAACATACCTGGTAGAGAGTCAAAACGCCCCTCTTCAATAGCGACTAAATATCTTTTTTGAATCTTTGTTGTACGTTGTAGATCTTCTAGAGATAGCTCCTTATCCACACGTGCTTGCTTTAATTCGTTTCCGAGTTCTGACATTCTTACACCCACCTACACCTTTAGCTAATATCAAAGGAAGAGAATCCTGGTTCGACTACATCATAGGTGATCTTTTCATTTTCATCATTACGCAGTTCAATAATGCAGTCAAAATCCTCAAGTTCATATTCCGTTTCCCGAACAAAAATGTCCGGATGCTCCACAACTTTTACAACAGGCTGTCTCATGACTTCTGATACTAAGGTTCTATGTTTTTCTGTAGACCTCATCGTAGAGACAATTCCATCAATAATAAAGATATGATCTCCACTTAATTCATCATCAGCCAATTGGCTGCGTACTGTTTGTCTAAGTAACGTAGAAGAGATAAAAGACCAGCGTTTATTTGCACACACACTTGCGGCAACCACTGACTCCGTTTTTCCAACACGAGGCATTCCACGAATTCCAACTAAGTAATGCCCATCACGTTTGTAAAGCTCTGCCATAAAATCAACCAATAGACCTAGCTCACGACGAATAAATCTGAACGTCTTACGCTCTGCGGCATCTCTCTCAATATAACGCCCGTGTCTGATCGCTAATCGATCACGAACCCTCGGCTCACGAAATTTCGTTACAGACACACTGCCAATCGTATGTAAAATCGACTTAAATCGCTCTACTTGGTCATCGCTTTCACTACTAAGTAGCATTCCTCGCCGACTATCATCAATACCATTAATGGTCATAATGTTAATTGAAAGCATCCCAAGCAATGAGGAAATATCTCCAAGAATCCCAGGCCTGTTTTCTAATAACTGGTATTCGAAGTACCATTCTTTCATATACGACACCGCCTTGTCCAACAAAATGTTATGGAGCATGGTTCTGACAAATTCAGCTAAAAATTTCACTACTTTTTTTAATGATAATGGATTTTACACTCAATTGAAAGGATTTTTATAGTTGTCGTATATATTATTCGGTTTCCACCCACATATTCATGAAAAAGGCACCGCTTCAATTGAAGTGGTGCCCACACATTATTTGTGGTCGACTAGCTTTACCATCATATTGGCAATAGCGTGTTGCTCTTCTTCACTTGCTACTTTCCATAAATCAGCAAGCACACGTTCTTGATCATTCTTTGGCTCAACTTGGCCAGCTAGATATTCGCCAACCTGGTAAGCCACATCTGATACCACTCCATCAGACAAGCCTTTATCTTGAGCTTCGTCTAAACGAGAATTTAAAAACTCTTTCCAGTGATCCCAATTATCTACTACAGACATTGTTCATTCCTCCCTTAAATTGTACTGCATGATTAGGTTTTGTCATTCGTACAATTTTATGCAGGGAAAATGAAAGTCTTAATGCCAGGCTCCATTTATTTCAATGATCTGCCCGTTAATATAATTTGATTGATCACTCACTAAAAACGAAACCGCATCAGCTATTTCGTCTGGCTTGCCAAGTCTTCCGGCTGGAATGTCATCTTTAATCTGTTGTAGCTCATCTGGTTCATACCCGGACATCATGTTTGTTTCAATCGCACCAGGTGCAACCGCATTTACTTGAATGCCACTTGGAGCCACTTCTTTTGCAAGTGCTTTAACAAAGCTGTTTAATCCACCTTTAGCAGAAGAATAAGCCACCTCGTACGAAGCACCCGTCACTCCCCAGATAGAAGAAATGAGGAGTATTTTACCCGCTTTTCTTGAGATCATATGGGGCAAAAGTGCTCTTGTTAGCTTAATGGGAGATAAAAGATGAACCGTCATCACATCCATTAATTCGGGATCTGTCAGATCTGTGACTAGCCCTTGTAATGAATGACCAGCAGTATTTACAAGTACGTCTACAGGCATGACTAACTGCTCTACAAGCTTATCTACACCAGCAGAAGAACGAAGATCACTTTGAACAAAATACACATCTGAACCACGTTGTTCACACATTTGTCGAACGTATTCTGCTTTGTCTTTATTTGAATGATAATGGATACTTAATAAAACATCTGGAGAAGCCAGTGCAACCGCTATAGCCGCACCAATTCCTCCAGTAGCTCCTGTAATTAAGATGTGTTTCTTCCCACTCATTCTTCTGGTCGTACCTGACAGACCGTAGACCTGGACAGATCAAAATGGTCACGCATAATCGTTTCAAGATCTTCTTTTGTTAAAGACTCAAGCATTGGAACCACATCAAATAAATTCATGTCATTAAACTCATATCGCGTAAACTGAGTGGCTATAAATTCTGGTGAATTTAATGAACGCATAAACGATCCAATTTTCTTTTTAATCGCTCGGTCCATATTTGTTGAGTCAATTTCACCCGCTACAAATTCTTGGATCATGGACTTTAACGTATCAGCTAGTTTATCAGGATCCTCTGAGTCTCCTCCAACAATGGTAAAACCAAAACCACGTTCACCTGTGTAGTCATAAGAGAACGTATCATCAATTAATCCAGAATCATATAACGTTTGATAATGCTTGGAGCTTTGACCAAACATAAGATCAAGGATAACTTTAATAGCCAGCTCTCTTTTTAATAAATCATTTCCTGTGCGATCCGTTCCGGTTTCTTTAATACCAACCAAGCATTTAGCAGCTTGAACCGGCATATGGATCACGCTTTTTTCTTTCGCTACCTGATCCGGTTCTTCTTCAAAAAAGCGTTGAATATCCTCAGGTGGTGCAAATGATTTACCAGCTTGGTTCGCTTTAATTTGCTGCATAACCTCGGTTGGTTCGACCGCACCTACAACAAATAAGAGCATATTACTCGGGTGATAAAAGGTGTGATAGCACGTGTACAGCCAGTCAGAGGTTATATGGGAAATGGATTCGATGGTACCAGCAATATCAATTCGAACAGGGTGGTTTTTATACATGTTTTCAATTACTCCGAAGTACAATCGCCAGTCTGGATTGTCATCATACATGGTAATTTCCTGATTAATGATCCCTTTTTCCTTTTCTACACTCTCAGGTGTAAAATATGGGTGCTGAACAAAATCCACTAATGTCTCAAGATTTTTTTCGACATTTGATGTACTTGAGAATAAGTAGGCAGTGCTTGTAAAGCTAGTAAACGCATTAGCAGAAGCTCCTTGCTTACTAAACTCATGAAACACGTCTCCTTCTTCACTCTCAAACATTTTGTGCTCTAAAAAATGGGCAATTCCGTCTGGAACTAAACGCTCTTCTGACTCATTTAACGGAACAAAGCGATTATCGATCGATCCGTACTTTGTTGTAAATGTCGCAAATGTTTTATTAAACCCTTCCTTTGGAAGGATATAAACATGAAGGCCATTTTCAAGTATTTCTTGATAAAGGGTTTCGTTTAGTTGGTTAAATGGAACTTGTTTCATGTTCGTCTTCTCCCTTCAAAAAGAAAATCGTATCAAGCTGACATTTGTTTGCACACGCTTGTATGTCTTCTTTTGTCACCTGTTTAATTTGCTCAATTAACGCTTCAACCGATTGTTTGGCTTGGCTTAATTGTTCACGGTAATGGAGTTCAATCTGCCCTGAAGCGGAATCAGCGGTTTCCAGAAGCTGATTAATGAGCATGGATTTTGTCTGTTCAATCTCATCCTCCGTGAAGTCACCCTGACCCATACCTGCAAACTGTTCTTTGATAATCTCAACTGCGCGTTCGTATTTATCGAACTCAATTCCAGCCATAACCATCAGAATCCCTTTATGACTCTCCAGTCTGGAGGCCGCATAATACGCTAAGCTTTCTTTCTCACGTACATTAATAAATAATTTGGAGTGTGCAAACCCACCATACAACCCATTAAATACTTGCATCGCTGCGTAATCTTGATCTCCGTAAAAAGTGTGAGTACGGAATCCCATATTTAGCTTACCTTGCTTGATTTTTTGTTTTTCTGAGAGGACCTTTACTTCCTTTACAGAAGGAGTCTCAACACGAACGCTTGCCTCGTGAGGTGTAGTTTTTGGCAAAGTGAAGGCTTGATGAATGGAGTTTGACACTTCATCCTCATCTACATCTCCTACTACATAAAGATCAATTTGATCTGATTGGAGCATCGTCTTGTAATAGGTGTATAGAGTTTCGGCTGTGATCGCTTCTACTCCTTCTATATCACCAAATGCCGGGATTGCATATGGCTCTCCCTCACACATTAATTCGGTTGCTCTCATATTTGCATAACGCATTTTATCATCATACACCGATTCAATTCGTTGTTTTAATGTTCTTTTTTCCCTCTCGACCACATCACTCATAAACGCTCCATTTTCAGTCACAGGGTTAATGAGTACATCAGCTAAAACGTCCAAGGCTTGTTGAAGTAAAGGTTCTGAGTCTTTTAAATAACGTTCATTGGCCACGTCCATAAAAAAGGTCATCACATGTTGCTCCCCACTTTTACGAACATCCCCGCTAAGTCTAGCTCCGTATAAGTCATCTAAATGCACACGAAGCTTTTGTCTTGTAGGCCATTTTTCAGTTCCGCCTTGAAGAACGTGAGGCAAAAGCGCACGCAATGAGACGGTTTCCTTTGATAAAGGCGCACGAAGCATAACCATAAACGTAGTTGTTTTAAATTTGTCCGATTTCATCACATGTACATTCATACCTTGATGTGTAAATTGCTGTTCTGATTGTTCCATCGTTGGGACTCATTCCTTTCTATATGTCACTTCATTTAGCCACTAGCATATCATTCTAGTATACCATAATTAGGAATCATTCATGCCTCGGGACGCTTGATTTTAATTAAAATAGTAGACCATTAAGAGTTCCTCTACAACAAAAACGGCAAAATGATCCTGTTACTGAATCACTTTGCCGCTTTTGATTTGTTATTTTTAATGATTATGACATATACCTCTTCCGCAAGACATGGAACTTAAATTTATCTGCTCGAAAATAATTTTGAGAATATAATATAGGTTGATCATTTTGATCATAATGTGTTTGGTTAAGTAGAAGTAAGGCTGATCCAGCATCCGATTCAAGTAATTCTGATACTTTTTCATGATATCCAATGGGTTCAATGTAGGTTACAGCATGCGTAATAATCTTTCCGATGTCCGTTAAAAATTGAAAAAGTGATTTTGTTTCAAGAACGGAATGATTGCTAAGTAACTCATACGGTACCCGGTCCAAACAATACACTACGGGTACGTCATCAGCTGTACGAAGTCGTTCAATTTGAAACACTTGATCTAGTTTTGGTAATCCAAATAGCTCTTGATCCTCTTCCGTCGCTTCTAGCACGGAATCAGATAAAAAGATCGTACCAGGCTCCATGTTCGCCTTACGGATCATATCTGTTACGCTAGATAACTCTTCAATGCCTGCAGTGAGCATTGGTTTTGCATTCACAAAGGTTCCCACTCCATGTCTACGAACGACCAATCCTTCATCTTCTAAAAGTCGTAGGGCTTCTCGTAAGGTTGCACGACTGACACCTAACTGTTTCGCTAGCTCAAATTCTGATGGAAGCTGTTTTCCTTCGTCATATTTCTCTATATCTTGCCGCAACCTGTCAATCACTTGTAAATACAGTGGTCTGTAATCTGTTTTGATCACAGTCTCTCCCCCCATTCTCTTCTTAACAGCTTATGAGGAAGATGCTTCATCCTCAGGTTTTGCAGAAATTAATACTTCACGCGGTTTGCTTCCTTCATATTTTCCAACAATTCCTCGCAGCTCCATCTCATCAATTAACCTTGCTGCCCGAGTATATCCAATTCTAAATCGACGCTGAAGCATTGAAACAGAAGCGGTATTCATTTCAACTACTAAATCAACCGCTGATAAATACAACTCATCTTGCACTTCTTCTTTTGGTGCTTCTGCTTCTTCTGTAGGTGTCATTTCTTCTTGATATTGTGCCTTTTGTTGAGAGATGACAAAGTTTACAATTTCCTCTACCTCTTCATCCGATAAAAACGCACCTTGAATTCGAGTAGGCTTGTTTGCGCCAACCGGCAGATAGAGCATGTCTCCACGTCCAAGTAACTTTTCGGCTCCACCGGAATCGAGAATAGTTCTTGAATCCGTTTGCGATGATACACCAAATGCGATACGAGAAGGAATGTTTGCTTTAATTACACCCGTTATAACGTCAACAGATGGACGCTGTGTCGCTATAATCATATGAATACCTGAAGCTCTGGCCATTTGTGCCAAACGAGCAATGGAATCCTCTACATCTCCAGAGGCAACCATCATTAAGTCGGCAAGCTCATCGACAATAACTACAATGTAAGGTAAGAACGGTTGCTTAGCATCTCCAGTTTCATTTTGCTTTCTAATTAATTCGTTATAGCCTTCTAAGTTCCTTGTTCCACTATGTGAGAAAAGGTCATACCTTCTTTCCATTTCTGCAACGACTTTCTTAAGAGCCTGTGACGCTCTCTTCGGCTCAGTTACAACAGGTGTTAATAGATGTGGAATTCCATTATATACATTTAACTCAACCATTTTAGGGTCAATCATCATTAGCTTTACTTCATGAGGCTTAGCTTTCATTAAGATACTAGTAATGATTCCATTAATACATACACTTTTTCCGCTTCCCGTCGCTCCGGCTACAAGCAAATGCGGCATTTTATTAAGTGGAGCAAGGACAGGTTCACCAGAAATATCGCGCCCAAGTCCAACAGATAACACATGCTCGTCAGCCTTTGAAGCTGTTGAATCCAAAACTTCTCTTAATGAAACGATCGCCACTTCTTTGTTTGGAACCTCTATCCCTATGGCCGACTTGCCCGGAATAGGTGCTTCAATTCGAATATCCTTTGCAGCAAGTGCTAAGGCAAGGTCGTCCGCTAAATTGACGATCTTACTCACTTTCACCCCGATGTTCGGATTTACTTCATATTTAGTAACAGCTGGCCCTAAATGTACCTTGGTCACTCGTGCTTTTACACCAAAGCTATCTAACGTTTGCTCAAGCTTCCTAGCATTTGATGTAAGTAATTGCTTTTCTTGATGCTGTCCTGGTGAAGAAGCTGCTTTTAATAGTTCGTAAGAAGGTAATATGTATGATTCGTTTGTTTCCCCTGCTGTGACAAGCGAACCTGTAGTAGATTCTTCTTCCGTAGAGTCTTCACTCTTACTTATGTCATCTTCTGCTTTTACAGGATCTTTTGTTGTCTTACGCTCAACTGGCTGTTCTTGATACGCATTTTGAGAAAAGTCCACAATTTCAGGGATTTCAGCTTGTCCTGATTCTTCTGTCACTTCCTCAGTCACTTTACGTGACGTTCGAGTTGGACGGATTTGTTCAGGTGTAGCTTCTTGTTTCTGTTGTTCTTTTTTCTTTTCTTCTCTTTTTGCGCGTTCTTCTTTCATCTTTTCTTTAGACTGTTTACTCCACTGCATGCCTTCTTTAAATAAAGAGCTCACAAAGTCGATAAAGCCAAGATACGTTTTTCTAAATCCTTTTCCAAGTAATTCAGCAACGGAACGGCCAGTGATAAGAATAACTCCAATAATCATTAGGATTATACATAAAAATACCGTCCCACCACTTGCAAAAAGGAAATGGCTCACCGCAAAGGCAACGGCTCCAATCATTCCTCCGCCGAGCTCTCCGCCCGTTTGGTTACCACTTGCTTCAAGCCAAAAGAGGTGCCATGTATTTCGTATGACTGATGTATCAGAAAACCCACTTTGTGCTCCAAGAGATTGAAATAAACTCCAATGTCCAAGTAATGCTAGAGAAAGCACAATAATATAAAATCCTGCCATCCTCCTTGACCAAAACGCTGGCTTCGCTCGCTTAAACATGATATACAATGAAACAACAAGTAGCCCGATGGCCAAGAGAAAGAACCATTCTCCTAGAAAAAAACGAAACAAACGAACAAAAGCCTCGCCTACACTGCCTAACCTCGCCAGTGTTACTACGGCTACTACGAGTAAACTCAGGCCCACAATTTCGTAGGTCAGCTGCGACTTCCAATTAGTCTTCTTTCGTTTTTTGCGTCTTGCCATAATACGGTCACCCTTTTATTCATTCATCTAACCTCATATGAATAAGCAGCCCTAAGGCTGCTTTTCATGTATTCGATGGCTATTATTATAGCATAATCCGTTCGACGTACGAGCAATTAAATTAGATGATTTGCGTCAATTATTGCTCCAGGTGTAAATTGATCTTGCAGATAGAGACCGACGTCACCTGCAACAAGACGAACTACCCTATATCGTCCGTCTTGAAGTGGTTCCACAACAAGCTGCCCCCCTTGAATCGGGATGGTTTGTTGCTGAGTAAAATCCTGATTGGTTGGTGGAAAAATCTCATCATATGGAGTCATTGTGTATAGGATCATTGCACAATCTCTCCTTGTTTATTTTCCTCAATTAATTGATTTAGCTTTTTCATCGCCTTCCCAATACCACCTACTTCATTGATCAGACCATATTCTACCGCATCCGTTCCAATCACATTTGTTCCAATATCTCTTGTTAAATTTCCTTTAGAAAACATAAGCTCTTTGAATTTCTCTTCAGTAATATTTGAATGTGCGGTTACAAACTTAATCACACGTTCTTGCATTTTGTCTAAGTATTCAAAGGTCTGTGGTACACCAATAACCATTCCTGTTAAACGGATAGGATGGATCGTCATCGTCGCTGTTTCGGCTATATAAGAGAAGTTAGAAGCGGTAGCAATTGGAACACCGATGGAATGTCCTCCACCAAGAACTAATGTCACAGAAGGCTTCGACATGGATGCAATCATCTCTGAAATGGCCAGTCCAGCTTCAACGTCGCCTCCAACAGTATTTAAAATAATGAGTAATCCCTCAATCTTAGAATTTTGCTCCGCCGCAACAAGTTGTGGAATGATATGCTCATATTTTGTTGTTTTATTTTGAGGAGGTAATTGCATATGTCCCTCTATTTGTCCGATGACTACAAGACAATGAATATTGGACGCTTCCATCTCGGGAACATTTGTCTGTCCTAGCTCTTGAATCTTTTCAACTAATGACGATTTCTTTTCTCCTTGCTCACTTGGCTGTTGTTCAGATCTGTTGTTCATAACATCCACTCTCCTTATTCTTCACATAAACGTAGTATGTTCCCAAGAGAGAATGCTCATGCGCTTACGATTGGTAAAAGAAAAGGCAAATGATCCGATGCGAATCATTTGCCTCTCTTAGTACCTTATTTAACTATACCATTACACTTCCATAATAATCGGAAGGATCATTGGACGTCTTTTGGTTTTCTCGTATAAGTGTCTGCTTAACCCTTCTCTAACGTTACTTTTCAGAGAAGACCATTCACTTACTTTTTCAGACATACATTTCTTAAGGATATCACTTACAAGTTCATTTGCATCTTCAAGTAACTGTTCGGATTCTCTTACATAAACAAATCCTCTAGAAATAATGTTTGGACCAGATTCAATGGTACCTGTTTTCTTATTTAATGTAACAACGACAACAAGAATTCCATCTTTTGATAGTAGTCGACGATCGCGCAGAACGATGTTTCCAACATCCCCAACCCCTAGGCCATCAATTAAAACGTTTCCTGAAGGAATTTTGCTTGCGCGACGTGCTTGTTTGTTCGTAAATTCAATCACTTCACCTTTTTCAATGATAAAGATGTTCTCTTCAGGAATACCTACACCTAGACCTAATTGGCGGTGAGCATGTTGCATTCTGATTTCTCCATGAACAGGTAGGAAGTATTTTGGCTTCATCAGGTTTAACATCAGCTTTAGTTCTTCCTGACTACCATGACCTGACGCATGAACTTTTGATGAACCATACACTACGTCCGCTCCAATGCGGTGTAGTTTATCGATGACAGCTGAAACGGATTTCTCATTACCAGGAATCGCAGAAGCAGCAATGATAACTGTATCATACGCATTGATGGTAATTTGACGATGAGCTCCTTTTGCCATACGCGTTAGCGCAGACATTGTTTCTCCTTGACTACCTGTTGTTAAGATAACAATTTGTTCAGGCTTGTACTTGTTAACTTCATCTAATTCAATAATTAAATCCTTTGGAGGACTTAGGTACCCTAAACGAGTAGCAATCGAAATCACTCGAATCATACTTTTACCAACGATCGCAAGCTTACGGTTCGCTTTTGAAGTGGCTTCAATGATTTGTTGGATTCTGTGTACGTTTGATGCAAATGAAGTTACAATTAAACGTCCTGTTGTTTTTTGGAATACTTCCGTAATTCCAGCACCAACTTCTGACTCTGATTTTGTTGTACCTGGACGCTCTGCATTTGTACTATCTGAAAGAAGGCAAAGTACACCCTTATGACCGATATTGGCCATTTTCCCGATATCAGCTTGTTTTCCATCAACCGGCGTTTGATCAAATTTAAAGTCACCAGTATGTACAATCGCACCTTGTGATGTTTCTACGCATACGCCTACGCAGTCCGGGATACTGTGGCTTGTCCGGAAAAAGGATACGGATGTTGATCCCACTTTGATTCTGGACTTAGCATCAATGGTTTTTAATTTTACAGAACGTAAGATTCCTGCTTCTTTTAACTTTTCTTCAACAAGTCCAAGCGTTAGTTTTGTTCCATATACGGGTACGTTTACTTTTTTAAGTACGTATGACAATCCGCCAATATGGTCCTCATGGCCGTGTGTTAAGATAATTCCCTTCACTCGATCCGCTTGTTCTGTTAGGTAAGAGATGTCAGGAATCACAATGTCTACACCCAGCATATCATCATCTGGGAACATTAAACCTGCATCAATTATAATAATGTCTTCGTCTACTTCTACCCCGTACATATTCTTTCCGATTTCGCCTACGCCGCCAAGGGCAAATACGCGAATTTTCTCATTAATCTGCTTCGACAATGGTCTTTCCTCCTATACATATATACACATCAATAATTCAAGTCAATATCGGCTTCCTCGATAGGTCGCCTGGTCGATTCCGTTCCCCTGTTTTTATTATTCATCTTACACTTATCAATCCATGATAAGCACCCGAACGCATCACTTAGAATCAGTATACCTTATTTTTCTAATGAAAGACAAGATGGAACCATAACAAACAAAAAACCCGACTACTTTGAGTCGGGTTAAACAAGTTACTTGAAAAAGGAATCAACCTTTGCCTGTTCTTCTGATGTGAGAGGCACCAATGGTAGTCTAGTTTCTCCGGTATGAACTCCAATTTGTGAGAGTCTATGTTTCACACAAACAGGATTAGGAGTCAGGAATAATGCTTTCATCTGTGGTAAAAGCTTCAGATGGAGCGCTGCTGCTCGCTTTGTATCCCCAGATGTAAAAGCATGAACCATTTCTTTTAACTCATTCCCTATTACATGTGACGCAACCGATACGACTCCATTTGCCCCAATTGAAAGAGCAGGTAAGGTAAGCGAATCGTCTCCACTATAAACGGTAAATGATGCATGCGTTCCATCTATAATAGATGCCATTTGCTCTAGGTCGCCACTTGCTTCCTTTATCGACACAATGTTCTCGATTTTAGAAAGAGTAATTGCTGTTGTATCAAGCATATGGGCACCTGTACGATGCGGAACATTATACAGCATAATAGGTAGAGAAGTATTCGCTGCTAGTTCACTGAAGTGTGCAATCATTCCCGCTTGATTTGGACGATTGTAATAAGGGACTACGGCCATAATTGCATCGGCTCCTAGTCTCTCAGCATGCTTTGAGAGCTCAATTGAAGATGCCGTGTCATTCGTTCCGGTTCCAAGTATTACGGGAATTCTTTTGTTTGTGTACCCGATAACAAATTCAAACAGCTTTAGCTTTTCATTTGTTGTAAGTGTAGGAGATTCTCCTGTTGTTCCAGCTACAACGAGTGATTCTGTACCCGTGGCAATCAAGTGGTCGATTAGTTCGGCACTGGCTCCTAAATCAAGCTCTCCTTTATCATTAAAAGGAGTAACCATGGCAGTTACAATCTGACCGAAGTCCATCTGTTCACTCTCCTTCAGTTCCGGATAACAATTCTTGTCCGAGTCCTGCTTCTTCAAGTTGAAACATATGATGAAGTGCATTAACTGCTTTGCTCATATCTTCATTTTTAACTAAAACCCAAATCGTTGTATGAGAATCTGCAGACTGTAGGATTTGAATATTCTCAGAAGATAGTGCGCTAACAATCTTCGCTGTTACACCAGGAACTCCAGTCATTCCTGCTCCAACAGCAGAAACCTTTGAACAATTCCGTTGCACTTCTGGTTTAAACCCTAATTTAGTTAACGTTTCAATGGCTCGATCAGCTGCCGTATCCATTACTGTGTAAACAACTCCACTTGGAGAGATGTTAATAAAGTCTACACTGATTTTTGCCATTGCCATTGATTTAAACACTTTTTCTTGTACATCGTACTGGCCTTCGTGTGCAGCAACTTTAATCTGTGTCACATTCGCCAAGTGAGCAATTCCTGTAATCAGCTGCTCCTGAACATCACTTCCCGCTCCACTTGCATTCATCGTTGTGATTAACGTACCTTTTTTGTCTGAATACGTTGAACGAATATGAATGGGGATTTTCGCTTGCATGGCTATTTCCACTGCACGCGGATGAATGACCTTGGCACCTTGATAAGCCATATTACAAATTTCATTGTATGTCATTACTTCAAGA
Source organism: Alkalihalobacillus sp. FSL W8-0930 (assembly GCA_037965595.1). Lineage (NCBI taxonomy): Bacteria > Bacillati > Bacillota > Bacilli > Caryophanales > Bacillaceae > Alkalihalobacillus > Alkalihalobacillus sp. FSL W8-0930. The sequence continues at coordinate 2,113,933 of CP150183.1, forward strand.
GGTCTTGCTTTTTCTACAATACGGGGATCTGCCGTCATAACCCCTTCAACATCTGTAAAAATATCAACCCACTCTGCGTTCACTGCCGCAGCTAATGCAGTTGCTGATGTATCACTTCCACCACGACCAAGTGTTGTAGTTTCACCTGTTTTTGACTGCCCTTGAAAGCCTGCAACAACTAACACATCATGTTGAGCTAGTAATCCACGTAGGTGGTCAGATTTCATATCAAGTATTTTGGCATTGGAGAATTCATCATTGGTTCTAAAACCTGCCTGCGCACCTGTCATCGCTCGAGATTTTAATCCATACGATTTTAATAGATCGCTAAATACGACGGATGAGATCACTTCTCCACATGAAACTAAAAGGTCTTGCTCACGCTTTTCAAGATCAGTGCTCGCTAAGCCAAGCAATGTATCTGTCGCATAGGGGTCGCCAGAGCGCCCCATAGCCGACACAACGACAATAACCTTAAGTCCATCCTCAACTGCTTTTCGAACATGATTTGCTGCGAGTTTTCTTGTTTGATCATCTTTAACGGAAGTTCCTCCGAATTTTTGAACGATTAATTTCATAGCTCACACTCTTCTTATGATAATAGGTCTTGCTGAATAAGAGATTCAGCAATTTGAACTGAATTTAATGCTGCACCTTTTAGAAGGTTATCGGAAACAACCCAGAAGTGGTACCCATTCGCACGATCTAAGTCACGACGGATACGACCAACAAACACATCGTCTTTACCTACTGCGTGCGCAGCCATTGGATATACTTGGTTTGCTGTATCATCTTGAAGAGTCACACCAGGTGCTGATGCAAGTAACTCTTTTAAATCTGCTACAGTCAGTCCTTCTTGTTCAGTCTCAATGTATACAGACTCTGAATGCCCTGTTTCAATTGGGAGACGAACGCATGTAGCAGCAACTTCAAGATCAGCCATATTCATAATTTTTTTCGTTTCATTCATCATTTTCATTTCTTCAAATGTATAACCATTTTCTTGGAACACATCAATTTGCGGAATGGCGTTAAAGGCAATTTGATAGTGCTTTTTATCTCCACCAACTGGAAGAATCTCTGGTTTCGCTTCTTTTCCAGCAAGTAGATCAGCTGTTTGTGTTTTTAATTCATCAACTGCTTCAAGGCCTGCGCCAGATACAGCTTGATACGTTGAAACAACGACTTTCTTTAAGCCGACTTTTTGACGAATAGGTTCAAGAGCTGCAACCATCTGGATCGTTGAGCAATTTGGATTTGCTATGATGCCTTTATTCCACTCAAGATCTTTTGGATTAACCTCAGGTACAACCAATGGTACTTCTGTATCCATACGGAAAGCGCTCGTATTATCAATCACAATTGCCCCACGCTTGACTGCTTCTGGAGCTAATGCTTTCGAAACAGAACCCCCTGCACTAAATAAAGCAATTTGAACGCCTTCAAACGATTCAGGAGTTGCTTCTTCCACCGTATACGTTGTTCCTTTGAAAGAGAGCTCTTTTCCTGCCGAACGCTTTGAAGACAATAATTTTAAACTTGCAATAGGAAATGCTCTTTTCTCAAGAGTTGCTAGCATTTGTTGTCCTACTGCACCTGTTGCTCCAACTACTGCGATATGATAACCATTATTTGACATGAATCTTTCTCCCTTCCCATCCAACAAGTTCATATTCTCTTTGGCATAATGCCTATACTCTATTAAACTTTACGGGAAAAAGGATTTTTGTGCAACCTCCGCTGACTAATCTCGATATTTTTCAACAATGACAGGCTGGATTTGCTTTGATTCAAGTGCTGCTTCAACTGTAGCTGGGAGAGCTTCCATTCTCGCAACCATTGATGTTGGCTTCTTGTCAGGAGCATCTTGACCAAATGGAATAAAGTAAATATGTTTAGCTCCCATTAACTTCATAATATTCATCCCGTTTAATCCCAGTGCATCATTTGTAGAGATTCCAAGAACAACAGGTTTCCCATTTCTGAGTGTCGCTTTAGCTCCCATTAAAACCGGATTATCGGTTAATGCGTTAGCAAACTTGCTAGCTGAATTCCCAGTCAAAGGGGCAATAACCATACAATCAAGTGGAGTTGTTGGACCAAATGGTTCGGCTTTGACGATTGAATTAACTAATGGTTCTGGTGTGATCTCTGCAATCTGTCTTAACCAGTCTTCACTTTCTCCGAATTTCGTATCTGTTGTTTCTACTGTATAGCTTGCAAATGGTGTAACCTTTGCACCAAGTTCTACAAGCTTCTTCATTTGCGGAAGTACTTCACTATACGTACAATGTGAGCCCGTTAATCCAAATCCAATATGTTTTCCTTTTAAATTCATGATGCGTCCTCCTCGTCGTCACTCTTCAGTTGATCAGCAAGAATGGTAGCTAGTATTTTTCCAGCTGTTTTAGGTGCAACAATTCCCGGCATCCCGGGAACCAGCATGGCTTTCATTCCTCGTTTCTCCGCATATCTAAAATCGGTGCCGCCTGGCTTAGAGGCCAGGTCAATAATAAAGGCATGAAGTGGCATCTCGGCGAGTACACGTGCCGTGATCATGCGAGAAGGGATCGTGTTAATACAAATATCAACATCTTTTAATTCCGTTAAGATATGTTTTGTATGAAATGGCTTTAAGCCCATTTCACTAATTCGCGCAAGTAACGCAGAATCATGAGCTCCTACTTTTACATTGGCTCCTATCGCATCAAAACTTCTGGCAATTGTCATACCAATTCTGCCCAAACCTAAAACGGCCACATTTGCACCGTGAATGGTGAAGTCAGTATGTTGAATAGCCATCATGAGTGCCCCTTCAGCGGTAGGGATAGAATTGAAGATCGCTACATCGTCACGCTCCATTAACCGGACAAGGGGCCGCTTGGCTTTATGGTGAAGCTGATCTAAAAAGTCATTGCTAATACCTGTGTAAATCGTACAATGCGTTGGCGTTTGTTCAAGTTGAGCAAGTGTTAGGGAAAGAGTCTCATTCGAAAAGACAGTTTCAATCCATCCATCAGCACTCATGCCGCTAACAGGCAAAATGATCGCATCCACTGTTGTCCAATCAACATCATCTAAAGTGATTTTTGAAGCGCCTATAAACCCATCATCCAACTGTTCAAAGCCAGCGAGTGAAATTTTTGCGTCTAATGTAGATAAGGTGCGAATAATCTCTAAATGTCTGGCATCTCCGCCAATTAATAAAATATGTTTATCCGTTAACACACAAACCCTCCTTTATACTGAATGCCACCAGTCTCTATGAGAGCTCATACAGACTTATGTCTAGTTCGGTTATCTGCATTTATCATATGTAGGGAGTGATAATCAGTGAATCCTTCTCTAAATGAAAACATGTGTCATCCGGGGAGCCTCCCAAATGACACATGTTCTTTAACGTATACCTTATGTTGAGACGGATCCTACATCGATAATAATCATATCTTCTCCAATCTTTTTAATCTGCTGCCAATAGACGGTCACAACCTGATCCTTTTTTCCAAACTGGAACCACCTAGAAGTAGGTATGATAAAAGCTGTAATCTCACCTGTTTCCTCGTTAATTAAAAGATCTGTTTGCCCTAATACACCTAATCGTTCCCCTTTTTGATAATCTACAATTTCCTTACTTGAAATTTCACTTAGCCTCATGTTCCCCTCTCCTCTCACATCGTTTCTTTGTATACCCTATGATTTTTCAAACAAAAAAAGACCAGTCCAACTATGGACTGATCTCTGTTGTTACCCCTTTAAAGCTTGTGGCCATTCACCTGTTGTACTAACAAGAGATACGGCAGGCTTTGAAGTTAAGATGCGCTCCGCCAACTCATTTACAGAATCGAGAGTGACGCGGTTAATTTCATCTAGCATTTCATCAAGGGATTTATGTTTTTCAAGCATGAGCTCGTTTTTTCCATTCCGGCTCATTCGACTGTTTGTACTTTCCAAGCTAAGCATTAAGCTGCCTTTAAGCTGTTCTTTCCCATTTTTTAATTCTTTGGCTGACATTCCACCAGAGGCCATTTCCCCTGTCGTGTGGTGTATAGCATCTACAAGCTCGTCTAACTGAGAAATGCCAGTGCCAGCATAAACAGTTAACATTCCACTATCAGAGAAGGAAGAGTGATAGGAGAAGACAGAATAACATAATCCTCTCTTTTCACGGATCTCTTGAAACAATCGACTACTCATACTTCCACCAAATGTATTATTTAAAAGAACCAATGAATAAATAGATGGATCTTCAATGGATAAACCGTTATATCCAATACATAAATGCGCTTGCTCCGCATCCTTTGCACGAATTCTATTTTCTTGTACAAATTGAGGGATCGTTAAGATCGTACTCTCTTTAAGGAGAGAATCTGTCGGCTTTACTTTAGCGAATGTTGTTTTTAATTGTTCAATTAGTTCATCATTCACATTGCCAGCAACAGAAATCACAACATAATCCCCTGTGTAATAACGATCCATATACGAACGCAAATCATCTGATGTGAATGAAGCGAGTCGTTCTTCGGTACCTAAAATTGGGTATGCCAATGGGTGATTTCCGTAACATGCCTCACTAAGTAATTCATGTACAAGGTCATCCGGTGTATCCTCAACCATACGAATCTCTTCTAAAATGACATTTTTCTCTTTTTCAAGTTCAACCTCATCAAAGGTCGAATTGAAAAACATATCCTGTAACACATCTAAAGCTATGCCTGCATGTTCATCAAGCACCTTTGCATAGTAACATGTATATTCTTTAGAGGTAAAAGCATTCACCTGACCACCGATTTGGTCAAATGCCTCCGCGATATCATGTGGTGTTCTTGATTCTGTTCCTTTAAACAACATATGCTCAAGCAAGTGAGACAAGCCATTCTCTTTTTCTGTTTCATGTCTCGAACCCGCTCCAACCCAAATGCCCATAGAAACCGATCGAACGGTTGAGATTGGCTCTACAATCATTCGAACGCCATTTGGTAAATCAATCTTCTGTATCAATCTCTGACCCCCTACTTTTGTCCGTTGGTTTCGGAAACTCTGTTCGCGTTTCTGCTAACAAGTCGGACACCGTACCAATTTCAAAACCTTTTTCTTTTATGCCTGCAAGTAGCTGTTCTAACCCTCTAGCAGACGAATCTGTCGGATGCATCAAGACCATCGCTCCAGGATGCACCTTGCCGAGCACTCGCTGAACCATTTCCTGTGGTTGTGGTTTTCGCCAATCAACCGTATCAACAGACCATAAAATGGTGTGCATCTCTTGTTTTGCTGCTTCTTGTACAACTGTATCTGAAAAGCTTCCACTTGGTGGCGCAAACCACTTGGGCGTCACACCCAGCGTGGCATCAATAACATCATTTGTTCGCTCAAGCTGATCAACAATTTCTGCTTTTGAAATGGTCTGCATATCTGGATGAGAGTATGCATGACTCCCTATTTCATGACCTTCTTCATAGATCATTTTGGCAACGTTCGGGTTATTGTGAACCCACGAACCGTCGAGGAAAAAGGTGGACTTCACATCGTACCGTTTCATTGTTTTTAAAATATCAGGAATGTATTCATTTCCCCAAGCAACGTTTACTAGTAAGCTCACCATTTGCTTTTGATCGTTACCTCGGTAGATGGGAGAGGGAGGAAGGTCATCTAAATGCACTTCAGGCTCAACTTCTTTAAACACAAGCAAACTTGCGTTAAATTCTCCAAGTTCCTTCATCTTATCATACGATTTTTGAACGTCAACCTGTACACCGTTTAAACCAGGAACCGCCTTCCACACTTTATCTACTCGCGCATCCTCGGGAGGGATTAAATACGCCTTTGCTTGTTCTATTATCTCTTGATAAAGAGCATCCTCTTTGGTAGAGACGGCTTCTGCCTGTGTTTGCCTAATTGCATCAACATATGAAAGTGAAAATGGATTTTGTAGTGCTCCAGCTGTTAATAGAATCAACACTAAGACTAAACCACAATGCATCATACCCTTTTTCATAACAAAACCTCCTCAACACCGAATGTATGCAAGAGGAGGACAAGGTAGAACGATGAAAACACGAAAAAGACTGGCACTAATCCAGTCCTTCTTGTCTTGTTTCTTATTGTTTTGCTTCAGCTTGTTTCTCTTTCTCTTCCTTTAAAATCACTTTACGAGAAAGGTTCACGCGCCCTTGATTATCAATTTCTGTCACACGTACAAAGATTTCATCACCAATTTTCACAACATCCTCTACTTTGCCAACTCGTTCTTCAGCAAGTTGAGAGATGTGAACTAAGCCGTCTTTTCCTTTGAATAATTCAACAAAGGCACCGAATTTTTCAATTCGTTTTACTTTACCAAGATACGTTTCGCCAAGCTGTACTTCACGTACGATATCTTCAATAATTTTACGTGCTTTATCGTTCATCTCTTTTTCAGTAGATGAGATGTAAACTGTACCATCTTGCTCGATATCAATCTTCACGCCTGTTTCTTCAATGATTTGATTAATGACCTTACCACTTGGTCCAATCACGTCACGAATCTTATCAGGATTGATTTTCAACGTCATGATCTTAGGAGCGTAGTTAGATAAGTCTGAACGATGCTCACCGATTGCTGACAACATATTTTCAAGGATAATCATGCGACCGCGTTTAGCTTGAGCAAGCGCTTCTTCTAAAATCGTACGATCAATTCCTGAAATCTTAATATCCATTTGCAAGGCAGTGATTCCGTCTTTCGTACCTGCTACCTTAAAGTCCATGTCTCCAAGTGCATCTTCCATACCTTGAATATCTGTTAGAACACTTACATGCTCTTCGTGTTTTACTAGACCCATGGCAATTCCAGCTACAGGAGCTTTAATCGGAACCCCAGCATCCATCATTGCAAGTGTGCTTGCGCAAATACTTGCTTGTGAAGTGGATCCGTTTGATTCAAGTACTTCAGATACTAAACGAATCGTGTACGGGAAGTCTTCCTCAGAAGGAATAACGGCTTCAAGTGCACGCTCACCTAATGCTCCGTGTCCAATCTCACGACGGCCAGGCGCACGAATTGGACCTGTTTCACCAACGCTAAATTGAGGGAAATTATAGTGATGCATGAATCGTTTCGATTCTTCTAAACCAAGACCATCAAGAATTTGCACATCTCCTAGTGCACCCAACGTACAAATACTTAGTGCTTGCGTTTGTCCACGAGTAAACAACCCAGAACCGTGTGTTCTTGTTAAGTAATCAACCTCTGAAGAAAGGGGACGAATTTCATCGATAGCTCGTCCATCTGGACGTACTTTTTCTACAGTGATTAAGCGTCTTACTTCTTCTTTTACAAACTTTTGAAGAATCTCTTTTACTTCAGATACAGACACTTCTTCGTCTTCTTCAAACGGTTCAATTGTCTTTTTAATCACTGCGTCAATTGCTTCTTGACGAGCATGTTTTTCTTGAACTTGAACAGCTTGCTTTAGTTCAGCCTCAGCTAATTCGCGAATTTTCGCTTCAAGTTCTGCATCCGTTGTACGTAAAACGACTTCTTTTTTCTCTTTTCCTACTTCGGCAACGATTTTTTCTTGGAAAGCAATAAGCTTTTTGATCTCATCATGACCAAACATGATGGCTTCAAGCATTAATTCCTCAGAAAGCTCCTGTGCTCCTGCTTCTACCATGTTAATTGCTTCTTTAGTACCTGCAACCACTAGGTTTAAATCACTTTTGGCTAATTGATCTGTTGAAGGATTAATAATAAATTCTTCGTCAATTCGGCCAATCGTTACACCCGCAATTGGACCCGCAAAAGGAATATCAGAGATTGATAATGCCATTGAAGAACCGATCATAGCAGCCATCTCAGATGATGCATTTAAATCTGAACTCATAACAATACTGATAACTTGTACTTCATTACGGAATCCATCTGGAAATAACGGTCTGATTGGACGGTCAATTAAGCGACTTGTTAAAATAGCACGCTCACTTGGACGACCTTCTCGTTTAATAAATCCACCAGGGATTTTTCCAGCTGCATATAAGCGTTCCTCATAGTTCACAGTAAGTGGAAAGAAAGGAAGATCCTTTGGTTCCTTTGACGCTGTAGCTGTAGATAGTACGGCAGTGTCTCCATAACGGACAAGTACAGCACCGTTTGCTTGCTTAGCAAGTTGACCTGTTTCAACTGTCAAAGTGCGTCCTGCCCATTCCATTGAAAATTCTTGTTTACCTTGTTCCATTTGCGCGTACTCCTCTCTTGCACAGAATAAATGACGCTCATCCTAGTATGACCAGCATTGGTGATGAGCATAATTATGAATTTACAAATTAACATCTAACCAAGAAAAAAGCGGGAACAAGTCCCCGCTTTTTGTCATGTTTATCGGCGTAAGCCAAGCTTGTCAACTAGATCACGGTAGCGCGTTACGTCTTTATTACGTAGGTACGTTAATAAGTTACGACGCGAACCAACCATTTTCAAAAGACCACGTCTTGAATGGTGATCCTTTTTATGAGTACGTAAATGCTCATTAAGTGTGTTGATTTGCTCTGTAAGGATAGCCACTTGAACCTCTGGAGAACCAGTGTCCGTGTCATGCGTTTTAAATGTAGCAATTAGCTCATTTTTACGCTCTTGTGATAATGCCATCCTATTCACCTCCTTTAGATTATATCCGGATTCCTAGCAGACGTTGGTGAAGCGTCCTGCCAAGAAACGGCTTTGTACATAAGTACATCAATTACTATACATGGCTTCACCTTAGATTGCAAGGGTAAAGGGTAAGAACTAACGATCAATTGTCCGTGCAATCTCTTCCGTTTGCTTTTTGTCTAAGGCAAGCTGTGCTTTTAACTCATCAATTCCATTAAACTTCACTTCGTCACGGATGCGTTGGATCCAAGTGATCGTAAGGGTTTCACCATAAATTTGCTCATTGAAATCAAGCAAATGTACTTCAATTGATGGCGTATCGGGCTTCTTATTATGGAATGTTGGCTTATATCCAACATTACACATTCCAAAAAGAATGTTGTCCTGTAACTCTACTTTGACCACGTATACACCTGTTTTGGGTATAATATAACGCTGATTTACCTTCACATTAGCTGTAGGGTATCCAATCGTACGGCCACGTTTTTCACCGTCTTCAACGATTCCTTTTATTTGATAAGGTTCACCTAATAATTCGCTAATATCACTAACCTTACCCGCCTGTAATAACTCTCGTAATGCAGTTGAGCTCACTTTTATCCCTTCTCTTTCTACCTTAGATACGGCTAGGCTACTGAATCTTCCCTGTGCATGGTCAGGCATGGTATCCATCGTTCCTTTGCCTTTTTTTCCATAGGTAAAATCAAAGCCAGCCACAACATGCTTAGCACCTAAAGCCAATAAGTAGTGGTCGACAAATTCCTGTGGCAACAGGTTTGCAAATGATTGATTAAATTCTACCACATACGTGCGATCAACACCTAGTTCGGCAATTCGTTCGAGTTTATCAGGAAGTGGTGTTAAAAAATGCATTGGTTGCTCAAGCTGCATTAACACTTCTTTGGGGTGAGGATGAAAGGTCATCACTGCGCTTTCCATACCATTCTCTTTAGCGTACGATACCGCTTGACGAATGACATGCTGATGACCTTTATGGACTCCATCAAAGTATCCAAGAGCAAACACTGTAGGCACAATAAGGGGTACTGAATGATCAATAGGATGACTTAGATAAATGGTTTTCATCATTCCTTATCCTTTCTGGCTGTTTGCTCCTCTGGCTCAAACAAAATCTTCTCCGGCTTCATTTTTCCAGGCTTCTCCGGATGCGGTTTATAGATTGCTAGGAGTTCATTTGACTTTGAATAAACCACAACACGCTCAGATACTGTTAGTTCATCCATTGATAAAACAGCGCCATTACGAATTCTCGCTTCGATTGGGGCAGAGACTTGAATTGTTTTCCATCCTTCAAGTGCTCGCTCAAAAGGTACAAGTTGATGTAATCTTTTGTCCATCTCCATTTCCCCAAGATCTTCTAAGCTTACACACTCAGACAGTGTAAAAGGCCCTGACTCGGTGCGCATAAGCTTCGACATATGGGCAGGATAACCTAATGCTTCTCCAATGGAAACCGCAAGCGTCCTGATATACGTTCCTTTACTACACGTTACTGTAAAACGAATAGAATATGTATCTTCATGAAGCTTAGTTGCACTGTCAAATTCAATGGAATGAACCGTAATTTTTCGTTTCGGACGTTCAACCGTTTGATTTGCCCTTGCGTATTCATATAACCGTTTTCCATTTACTTTTACAGCTGAATACATTGGAGGAATTTGAATTTGTTCACCTAAAAAAGAAGATAGCGTTTCTTTTAGTTGATCTTCTGTCCACGTGTCGGTGACAGGCTTCTGTTCAACCATCTCACCTTCTGCATCCTCTGTTGTTGTGGAAAAACCAAGTGTCACTTCAGCTTCGTACGTTTTCCCGAAATCTGACATATATTCAGCTACCTTTGTAGCTCTGCCGATACAGATAGGCAAAACTCCGGTTACAGCAGGGTCTAATGTCCCAGTATGCCCGACTTTCTTTGTTTGATACAGCTTGCGAATACGATACACACAATCGTGTGACGTCATTCCTGCTGGTTTAATAAGTGGTAGAATTCCTGTTGGTACCATTCGCATTCGCGCTCCTTGTCATACAATGTTGACTGCAAAAAAAGGATAGGAAGCATTATGCTCCGCTATCCTTCCACTTAGTTAGAATCGTTATTTCGATTCAAGTCTGACAGCAACGATTCAATTCGGTTACCGTACTCAATCGACGAATCAATTTCAAATTCTAATTCAGGCGTTTTACGCAGGCGGATTCGTTTCCCAACCTCTGAACGTAAAAATCCTTTTGCTTTGTTTAACCCTTTTAAGGTTGCTTCTTTTTCTTCTTCACTTCCAAGAACGGTGATAAACACTTTTGCTTGTTGTAGGTCACCTGTTACATCAACTCCAGTAACGGTCACAAACTTCACTCGTGGATCTTTTAACCCACGAAGCATGATATCACTTAATTCTTTTTTCATTTGTTCTGCTACTTTGTTTGCACGAACTTTACTCATAAGTCACCTCATTGTCGGCTATAGCCATTCCATTTCTGTTAGGGTTCGTTCTGAATCGGGATCTGCATCAATTAAGGCTAATGCTTTTTGTAGTTCTTGCTCACACCGTTTTTTGGTAGTGGACACAACTACAAGGCCAATTTCGGAACGCTGCCACAAATCGTGATAGTCCGTTTCGGAAACAGAAAGATTGTATCGCTGTCCTAAGCGAGTCAGCAAACTTTTAATCACTGCTCGCTTGGCTTTTAATGAACCTGACTCATATATGAAAAGTTCACATCGGACAGCACCAATAATCATTTCCGTACGATTTCTTCCATTACGTAGGCTTCAATTTGGTCGCCTTCTTTGATGTCGTTAAAGTTCTCAAGCGTGATTCCACATTCGTAACCAGCTGCAACTTCTTTTACGTCATCCTTAAAGCGTTTTAATGCATTGATTGCACCCTCGTAAATAACGATACCATCACGAATTAAACGGACCGTAGAGTTGCGAGAGATCTTACCCTCTGTTACATAAGAACCGGCAATCATACCGATTTTAGATACTTTAAAAGTTGTGCGGATTTCAACTTGACCGATTACTTTTTCTTCGTATTCTGGATCAAGCATACCTTTCATTGCTGACTCAATTTCGTCAATTGCATTATAAATAACACGGTGAAGACGAACATCTACTTTCTCTACTTCAGCTGTACGTTTTGCATTAACATCTGGACGAACGTTAAAACCAATAACAATCGCATTCGATGCAGAAGCTAAGATAATATCTGACTCAGCAATTGCGCCAACACCTGTGTGAATAATGTTTACTTTCACACCTTCAACTTCAATCTTCTCAAGAGATCCTCGCATTGCCTCTACTGATCCTTGAACATCACCTTTAATAATGATGTTTATATCTTTAACTTCCCCTTGTTGGATCTGGTTAAACAAGTCGTCTAAAGATACACGAGATGTTTCTGTACGTGTTTCATCACGATGACGTGCATTTCTAGCTTCTCCAATTTGACGAGCTTTTTTCTCGTCTTTAAATGCTTGGAATTGATCTCCAGCAAGTGGAACATCGTTAAGTCCAGTGATTTCAACAGGAGTAGATGGTCCTACTGACTTCACACGACGACCCACATCATTTACAAGTGCACGAACACGACCAAACGTGTTACCTACAACAAGTGGATCTCCTACATTTAATGTACCTGCTTGAACAAGAAGGGTCGCAACCGGTCCACGGCCTTTATCAAGCTGTGCTTCAACAACAGAACCAACAGCCAATTTATCAGGGTTTGCTTTTAATTCTTCTACTTCAGACACAAGTAAAATCATTTCAAGAAGCTCATCAATTCCAGTGCCATTTATAGCAGAGACATTAACAAAGATGGTTTCTCCACCCCACGCCTCAGGAACTAACTCATACTCAGTTAATTCTTGCATTACACGGTCTGGATTCGCTGCTTCTTTATCCACTTTATTCACTGCAACGATGATTGGTACTCCAGCAGCTTTCGCATGGCTAATCGCTTCTTTTGTTTGAGGCATCACACCATCATCTGCTGCTACAACAAGAATTGTGATGTCCGTTACTTGAGCACCACGTGCACGCATGGTTGTAAATGCAGCGTGACCTGGAGTATCAAGGAACGTCACTTTTTTACCGTTTGTCTCAACTTGGTATGCACCGATATGCTGAGTGATTCCACCCGCTTCTCCAGCCGTTACCTTTGTATTACGAATCGAGTCAAGAAGTGTTGTTTTACCATGGTCAACGTGACCCATAATTGTTACAACTGGCGGACGCTCTTGCAGCTCTTCTGAAGTATCTTCGGCATTGTAGTTATCAATGTCTAGTTCATCCACTGGAATGATTTCTTCCGCTTCCACACCGTAGTCTGTTGCAATCAATTCAATTGTATCTTTATCAAGCTCTTGGTTAATGGTTGCCATGACACCAAGGCCCATTAGCTTTTTGATAATTTCAGACGCTTCACGGTGAAGCTCTTTTGCAAGTTCACTAACAGATAACGAACCTGTAAATGTAATTTTTTCCGGTAGTGGCATCTGTTTAACAGGCTGCTGACTACGGTTACGTTGGTTGTTATTGCGATTACGATTACGGTTGTTATTGTTGTTACGGTTTTGAGGTTGATTGCGGTTTTGATTGTTTGGACGTTGACCGCCACCTTGTTTCTTAGCGGCTGGTTTATTTTGTGACTGTCCACCCTTATTATCTTGGTTTGGACGGTTTTGTTGCTTAGGCGCTGAATCCGCCGATTTTGATTGTGCTCCTTGGTTAGAGGCTTTTTTTAATGTATCTTCGTCAACAACAGACATATGATTTGTTACCTCCACACCCATACCTTTTAATTGATCAATTAATTGTTTGCTTTGTAGATTATGTTCTTTGGCATATTCATATATTCTCATTTTTTTCATATACTTACCTCCACATTCATTGGTCCAATAGTTCGGTTATTTTTGCAGCAAATCCCCTGTTCTTAATACCAATGACTACGCGCTCTGCTTTTCCTATAGCTGAACCGAGAGTGGTTCGGTCTGCCACTTGTTTGACTGGAATATGATAATGGCTACATTTATCTTTTACTTTTTTAGCCGTTGATTCTGATGCATCAGCGGCAAGTAATACGAGACACACGCGTTTTTTACGTACATCTTGTAAAACCATCTCTTCGCCAGTTACAATCTCTCTTGCTCTTGCAGCAAGTCCAAGGAGAGAGATCCATCTTTGCTGTTGATTGCTCATATTCCGCTTTTCCCTTTAGGACGTGAAGCAAGCAGTTCATCGTAGATTTCAGGGGTTACGGTCACATTTAAATGTCTCGAGAGAACATCTTTTTTCTTAGCAAGTAAAAAGATCTCTTCTTCATTCGTTAAATATGCTCCGCGGCCATTCTTCTTACCAGTAGGGTCAAGAGAGACGTCCCCTTCTTTTGAGCGAACAATACGGATGAGCTCACTCTTCGGCTTCATCTCATTAGATACTACACATTTTCTAAGAGGAATCTTACGCTGACTCAAAAGTCCATCTCCTTCTTAACTCTTATTCCCGTTCATCAGAAGTATAATCAGTTGATTCTAAAAACGTATTTTCATCACGTTCTGGAACCGGCTCAAAGGTTTTCTGTTCAAGTAAACCTGACTCTTCAGCCTCTGATTCACTCTTAATGTCAATTTTCCATCCTGTTAGTTTAGCGGCTAAACGAGCGTTTTGTCCGCGCTTCCCGATCGCAAGTGACAATTGGTAATCAGGTACAATCACCTGAGTCATTTTGTCTGCTTCGTTGACGTTTACACGAACAACTTTAGACGGGCTAAGGGCATTTGCTACATATTCAACAGGATCCTCAGACCATTTAACGATATCAATCTTTTCGCCTTTTAGTTCATTAACAATGGTTTGTACACGTTGACCACGAGGCCCTACACATGCTCCAACCGGATCTACTTCTGGGTTATCAGAATGAACAGCAATCTTAGAACGATCGCCGGCTTCACGAGAAACGGATTTAATTTCAACTGTACCATCGTAGATTTCAGGAACTTCAAGTTCAAACAAACGCTTTAATAAACCAGGGTGCGTTCTTGAAATAAGGATCTGTGGTCCCTTTGTTGTTTTTTCAACCTTAGTAATAAATGCCTTCATACGGTCGTTATGCTTATAAGACTCATTTGGCATTTGTTCATTAAGTGGTAGAAGCGCCTCCACTTTTCCAAGATCCACATAGATAAAGCGATGATCTTGACGTTGAACAATCCCCGTCATAATATCTTCTTCGCGGTCAATAAAATCAGAGTAAATAATTCCGCGCTCTGCTTCACGTACGCGTTGCGTAACAACCTGCTTTGCGGTTTGCGCAGCAATTCGTCCAAAATCCTTTGGAGTGACTTCAATTTCAATGATGTCATCTAGGTCATAATTCGGATTCATTTGATGTGCCTCATCTAAAGTAATTTCTAAACGTGCATCAAATACTTCCTCAACAACTACTTTTCTCGCAAACACACGAATGCTACCGTTGTCACGATTTACGTCAACTCGTACATTCTGCGCTTGATTAAAATTACGTTTATATCCAGAAATGAGAGCAGCTTCAATGGCCTCAATAATAATGTCTTTTTTGATACCTTTGTCGTGCTCCAGCGTAGATAATGCTTCCATAAATTCAGTATTCATGGATTATTCCCCCTTTCAAACTTGGGCCTTTCTTTAGAACTGAATGGCTAAACGCGCGTTAGCGACTTTTTTATATGGGATTTCATACACTTTTTTTCTTGTTTTAATGGTTACTTCAATGACGATTGTCTCCCCATCAAACGATTGTAAAGTGCCTTCAAACCCTTTTTGTCCTTCAACCGGTTCATAGGTTGAGATTGCAATGTATTTTCCAACTGCTTTTTGTAAGTCAGACGCTTTCTTTAATGGCCGTTCTGCACCAGGTGAGGATACTTCTAAAAAGTACGCCTCCACAATCGGATCCGTACGGTCTAACTCTTCACTTAAACGCTCACTCACAGTTCCGCAATCATCCAAATCAATGCCTGAATCGGAATCTATAAACACACGTAAAAACCAATTAGGCCCCTCTTTCTTGTACTCGATATCAACGAGTTCAAGATTGAGTTCAGCTAAAATTGGTGTCACTAGGCTTTCTGTAATAGATGTGACATTCTTGCTCAAGCTTTACCCTCCTAACGTTCTATCTATTGAATCATTCGTTTCGTTTTATAAATGAGGCTGCACAAAAATGAAAGAGTGGGTTGCCCCACTCTCCTCCGAACGTATTCTAAGTATTACCATATCAAGATTAGCATACTCATGGTGCTTTTGCAACCGAAGAGAAGGCTCTCTCTAGAAGAGAGAGAGCTGATTTGAATCAGGTAGTCCCTCAAGACAGCCATGTTCATCTAGGTTCTCAACCACTGTTTTTGTCAGCTTCCCACGTTGCTGTAGGTCTTCCTTAGATAGGAATTCTCTTTCTCCTCTTGCTCGCACAATATTATGTGCAGCGTTGGTTCCAACTCCTGTTAAAGAATTAAAAGGAGGAAGCAAGCTCATGCCATCAACTATAAATTCATCTGCTGATGAGCGATATAGATCTGCTTTCTGGAAAGAGAAGCCTCTCTCACACATTTCAAGTGCCAGCTCTAAAACAGTTAATACTGCTTTTTCTTTTGGGGCTGCATCAAGACCTTTTTTATTTATTTCTTCGATCTGTGCACGGATCGCCGTAGACCCCTTAATCATCGTATCCATATCAAAGTCATCCGCACGTACAGTAAAGTAAGATGCGTAATATAGAATGGGATGGTGGACTTTAAAGTAAGCAATGCGAACAGCCATAAGGACATAGGCTGCGGCGTGTGCTTTAGGGAACATGTATTTAATCTTCAGGCAGGATTGGATATACCAGTCAGGTACGTTGTTCTTTTTCATTTCTTCAATCCATTCAGGCTGAAGCCCTTTCCCTTTACGAACAAACTCCATAATCTTAAAGGCCAATGAGGAATCAAGTCCCTTATAAATTAAATAAACCATAATGTCATCTCGACAGCCGATTACGTCTTTTAATTCACATGTGCCGTTATAAATCAGTTCATTGGCATTGTTTAACCAAACATCCGTACCGTGAGATAATCCTGAGATCTGAACCAGCTCAGAAAATGTACTTGGTTTCGTTTCTTCAAGCATTTGTCGTACAAACCGTGTTCCAAACTCCGGTATTCCAAGCGTCCCCGTCTTACACATAATTTGTTCTTCGTCCACACCTAGTACATCTGGTCCACTAAATATTTTCATCACTTCAGGATCATCTGTCGGAATTGTTTTTGGATCAATTCCACTTAAGTCCTGAAGCATACGAATCACAGTTGGATCATCGTGTCCTAGAATATCGAGTTTTAGCAAATTATCGTGAATTGAGTGGAAATCAAAATGAGTCGTTTTCCATTCAGAATTCTTATCATCAGCTGGGAATTGAATTGGACTGAAATCATGGATGTCCATGTAATCAGGTACAACAATAATTCCACCTGGGTGCTGACCCGTTGTTCGTTTAACACCCGTTGTACCGGATACTAAACGATCTATTTCAGCTCCACGCATCATTAAATCATGATCGCTTTGATAACCTTTTACATAACCGTATGCTGTTTTTTCAGCTACCGTACCAATCGTTCCTGCTCTATATACATATTCTTCACCGAATAGCTCTTTAGTATATTGGTGAGCTCGCGGCTGATAGCTACCAGAAAAGTTTAAGTCAATATCGGGAACCTTATCCCCTTTAAATCCTAAGAACGTTTCGAACGGAATATCTTGTCCATCCTTTACGTAAGGCACGGCGCAGTGAGGACAATCCTTATCCTTCAAGTCAAAGCCAGATGCGACACTACCATCATCAAAAAACTCAGAATGACAGCAGGACGGACATACATAATGCGGAGGTAAGGGATTAACCTCAGTAATCTCTGTCATCGTCGCTACAAGTGAAGATCCAACTGACCCCCTTGAACCAACAAGGTACCCATCAATCAGTGATTTTTTCACGAGTTTGTGCGAGATTAAGTAGATGACGGCAAATCCATGGCCAATGATACTTTTTAGCTCTTTCTCCAGTCTTGCTGTAACAATTTCAGGAAGCTCTTCCCCGTATATGCTTTTCGCCATGTCGTAACTCATCTGTCTGATCTCTTCATCTGCTCCTTCAATTTTAGGCGCATATAAATCATCAGGAACGGGTTGAATACCATCTTCCACTAAATCAGCGATAGCGTTTGTCTGAGTGACAACAATGTCTTTAGCTGTTTCTTCACCTAAAAAGGAGAATAGTTTAAGCATTTCGTCCGTTGTTCTGAAGTGAACCTCCGGCAGTTCTTGACGATTTAACGGATTCGCACCACCCTGAGAGGCAATGAGAATTTTACGGTTAATATAATCTTCCTTCTGCAAGTAATGAACATTTCCAGTTGCAACAACTGGCTTACCTAGTTTTTCACCCAGGTCAACAATGTTCTTAATAATTTCGTGAAGCGCGTCTTCATTTTTAACAAGCTCACGTTCAATGAGATGCGCATAATTAGACGGTGGTTGCACTTCTAAGTAATCATAGAAGGCCGCAATGCTTTCAACTTCATCCGCCGACTTTTGCATCATCCCTTCAAAAACCTCACCCTTGTCACATGCTGAACCAATGATTAAACCTTCCCGATGCTTTGTTAGCTGAGAACGTGGAATGCGTGGATTTCTAAAGAAATAATTAACGTGTGAAATACTAATGAGTTTGTAGAGATTCTTTAACCCTTCCTGGGAGGTAACAAGAATTGTGCAATGAAACGGTCTTTGACGGTGGAAATTCCCTTGTCCCATGTGCTGGTTAATCTCATCGTGAGAATAGATCTCTTTTTCACGCGCATCTTTTATCATCTTCCAAAGTAAGTAGCCTGTTGCTTCAGCATCATAAATGGCACGGTGATGACTGACCAGCTCGATATCAAACTTCTTACACAATGTATTCAAACGATGGTTTTTAAGATCAGGATAAAGGAATCTACCTAACTCCAAAGTATCAATGACTGGATGCTGGACTTCACCCATACCTAACTTCTTATAGCCGACATTTAAGAAACCAATGTCAAAGCTTGCGTTATGGGCTACGAGCACAGAGCCTTTAGCAAACTCATAAAAATCTTTTAGTACATCTTCTACCTCAGGCTGTCCACGTACCATATCATCGGTAATGCCAGTTAAATTCATAATTGTATTGCTTAGGGGCTCATGTGGATCGGCAAATGATTCAAAGCGATCAATGATTTCCCCATCTTTTATTTTTACAGCTGCCAGTTCAATAATCGTGTTGTAAACCGCTGACAAACCGGTAGTCTCTACGTCAAACACAACATATTCAGCTGTTTCAAGGTCTAGCTTTTGCTCGTTGTAAGCGATTGGGACACCATCATCAACAAGATTTGCTTCAAGACCAAATAACACTTTTACACCGTGTTTTTTACTAGCTGAATACGCCTCTGGAAAGGCCTGTGCCACACCGTGATCTGTAATAGCCATTGCTTTATGACCCCATGCCGCGGCTTGTTCTACGTACCTACCTACAGATGTCATTCCGTCCATTTGACTCATTGATGAATGCAGATGAAGCTCTACTCTTTTTTCTTCTGCTTGATCCACAACTAGATCAGGCTGAATTTGGTTAATATCGTTTGCAATCATGACAAGATCACGAACAAAGGTATCGTTTTGAATGCCTCCACGAACCTTTAACCACATGCCTTTTTTCACAGCTCCGAGTAGAGGAAGGTCTTCTTTGTCTCGGGAGAAGATTTTTACGAGTATCGAATCCGTATAATCCGTAATTTTAAAGGTTAGTAGAGAACGTCCACTGCGCAGTTCACGGATTTCAGAGGCAAACACATACCCTTGAACGGTAATTCGACGCTCTTCATCAACAATTCCTTCAATTGGAGTCGCATCGTCTTTAATTGGATATCCAAGCATAAGTGGTTTACCTTGAAGATCATTCGCCACTTGTTCCTCTGCTTTTTTCTTCTCAATCATCGCTTCAACTACTTTAGAATGATCCTCTTCTTCACGATTTTTAACAAATTGTTCAAATGCTTTTGTCGATTCTTGATAGGTTGCTTCTAGTAATACATTTGGCAACCCGAATCGACCTAAGCATTCATTTAGGGGATCCGCCAGCTTTCGCTTTAGTGCAGTAGCCTCTGTTTCATTTCTCACCTGAATCGTTACAGTCCGTCCGTCATAATTTGGTGTTTGGTTTTTAAGTAAGTTTCGCAAGGCATCTGAAACATCGGTAACCGTTGATGCAATCATTGGCCAGTAGCCTAACCAAACGGATTCTGTTGGAGTCGAGGTCTGATACGTGAAGCTATGAGTAACCGTTGCAATATGTTTAAATGTTTGAGTAAGTCTATCTTCAAACAATTGGTACACGGATGCTGGAACTAAGTTTGATAATGAAATATGAAAGTGCCAGCTTTTCTTTTCTTTTGAAATGACTAGTTTTTGTATAAAGCCTTCTGAAAAGTAACTAGAAATAAGCTCTTCGGGTATTTGTAATTGCGTCAATAACAATTGAAGTCGTTCTTGTCGCGTCTGTTTTTCTTGATCGATTTCTGGCACCCCCTCTTGTGTAGTCAATAAAAAAAGGGCTGATGCAAAAGATTGGATCAGCCCAAACATTTATACGTTTGAGAGCTCCTGCAGCTTGGATTGAATCACGTCTGCAAGATTATCAATGTGTACGTCTTCTGAATCACCAGTTGAACGTACCTTCACTTCTACAACTCCCTCAGAAGCTCGTTTGCCTACAGATACTCTAATTGGTAAGCCAATTAAGTCTGCATCCTTAAACTTAACTCCTGCTCTTTCAGGACGATCATCAAATAGAACATCCCAGCCTGATTGTTTCAAAGATATATATAGCTTCTCAGACAGTTCAGCCTGCTCTTCATTTTTTGAGTTTAGCGTTAATAAATGTAAATCAAATGGCGCCACAGCAGCCGGCCAGACAATTCCATTTTCATCATTGTGCTGTTCAATGATCGCAGCTACTGTTCTTGAGATCCCAATACCGTAACAACCCATTTTGTATGGGTTCGCTCGTCCATTCTGATCTAGGAATGACGCACCCATTGATTCTGAGTAGAACGTTCCAAGCTTAAATACTTGTCCAATTTCAATTCCCCTAGCAAACTGGATCGTCCCCTGGCCATCAGGTGACGCATCACCCTCTTGAATCATACGTAAGTCTGCATAAGAGTCAATGGAAAGCTCAGCGAAATCTACAGAAGTACCAGTGCTTTGCACCGTAAATGACGTGACACCTTTAAGGGACTGATCGGAAATCACTCGATATCCATTTAAATGTTCCGTAGATAACGATCCTTTTTCAACACTGAAGGTTTCTTGTACTTCTTGCTCATTAAGAATGGAAAGTGACTTTACATGAAGTTCATGTAATGATTTCACTTCATTTAATTCATGATCTGCACCAAGTAACAGAACAATGATCTCTTCATCTGCTTGAACTGGCAGAAGTTGAACCACCGGATTCGTCTCTTTTACGCTACCTGCTTGTACGGCTGCCATCTCAATGTTGGCTGCGTAATTGGAGCTATCCGAATAAGCAATGGTGTCTTCCCCTACCTCAGCAAGAGCCATAAATTCAAACGTATCTTTACCACCCATTGCTCCCGAATCAGCAATAACCGCTCTAAACGTTAATCCAACTCTTGTAAAGATCCGCTCGTATGCCTGATACATTGCTTGATACGTATCATCAAGGCTTTCTTCTGTATTATGGAAGGAATAAGCGTCCTTCATGATAAACTCTCGGCCTCGAAGTAGACCAAATCTCGGTCTGCGTTCATCACGGAACTTCGTTTGAATCTGGAACACGTTTAATGGCAGCTTTTTATAAGAACCAATGGCATCGCGAATAATGCTTGTAATCACTTCTTCATGTGTTGGTCCAAGCGCAAAATCTCGACCATGACGGTCTTTCAGACGAATAAGCTCATCGCCCATTTTGTCCCATCTTCCAGTCTCCTGCCATAACTCAGATGGATGTAAGCTTGGAAGAGTTAACTCCTGCACTTCAATCGCTTCAAGCTCTTCACGCACAATTGCTTCTACTTTTGATATCACTCGTTTTGCAAGTGGTAAATAGGTGTATACCCCAGCTGCATTTTGTCGCATCATTCCTGCACGTAGCATAAGCTGATGACTTTTTACATCTGCATCGGAAGGTATATCACGTAATGTTGGTAACAAAAATGTTTTTTGTCTCATAATCCTTATTTCCCTTCTAGGATTTTATCTCTACATAAACAATTTACTAATGTCGTTCCACGTCACGACAATCATTAGAAGCATAAGGAACGCAAATCCAACAAACTGAATCATTCCTTCTTTTTGAGGATCAACTGGTTTTCCTCTTACTGCTTCATATCCTAAGAAAACAAGTCTGCCTCCATCCATAGCCGGTATTGGCAATAGATTGACGATTCCAAGGTTCATACTTAACATTGCAGCAAAATTAATCAATGTAAGAATGCCAAGCGATGCTGCCTCTCCAGTAATATTATAGATACCAACTGGACCGGCAATATAATCTAATGAGAACTGACCCGTAATGATTGTTCCAAGCGTTTTGAAAATAGATATAACCACTTCATATGGTTTAATAAACCCTTCTAAAATCGCTGCACCAAAATCTTGTTTAATGACAGGACCTACACCTAATTGACCAATTTGCTCAGGACCGAGATCAACTGAAATAGTATTCGCATCAAGCTGTATCATTTGTCCATCTCGCTCTAGTCCAACAGTAATGGTTGTACTAGGATTATCTTCTATAATAGAAGTTACTTGTCTCCAAGTAGAAACGTCTTCTCCATTAATACTTTGGATGACGTCACCCTGCTGGATCCCGGCCTCTTCTGCACCTGAACCTTCAGCAACAGCAGAAACCTCCGGTGTTGGGATCCCTTGAATGGCTGCTACTATGACAAATAAGAAAAAGGCCAATACAAAGTTCATTAATGGACCAGCAAAAATGGCCATCGCCCGTTTCCCTACTGACTTTGAGCCAAATTGGCGATCATGAGGTGCAATTTGATTAGGAACTTCATCCTCAATTACATCTGCGCGTTCATGAACATGATACGTCATCAGTTCATCCTCATCATTAAATGCCTCAATGATCAGTTCGCGCTCCAAATCGATCCGCTCAACCTGAACCACTTGCGCCTCAGGGTGTTTCGACTTATTGTTCACATAGATCTTCGTTACTTTATCTTGTGCATCCAGAACTAGTCCTACTTCATAACCTGGTTTGATAGAAACTTGCTCTGGATCTTCCCCAGCCATTCGTACAAATCCACCGATAGGAAGGAGACGAACAGTATAAATTGTCTCATCACGTTTGAACGAGAAAAGCTTGGGACCCATACCAATTGCAAACTCACGGCAGAGAATTCCGGCTTTTTGAGCAAAGTACAAATGCCCCCACTCATGAACAAATACAAGTACACTGAAAATAACCAGAAACGAAAGTAATGTATTCAATGTTAAACTTCTCCGCCTTTCTTGTTACAATTTTGATTGAACAAATTGTCTTGTTCGCGCGTCAGCCTCTAAAATTTCATCTAAACTAGGTTCAGAAATTCGAATATGCTGATTTAAGGATGCTTCAATTAAATCTTCAATTTGTAAAAATGAGATTTGATTGTTTAAAAACGCAGCAACTGCCACTTCATTCGCAGCATTTAATACCGTTGGCACTGTACCAGCAGCACGACCTGCATCATAGGCAAACTTCATGCACCGATAACGCTCCATATCTAACTTGCCAAAATGAAGCTTACCCAATTCCCATAAGTTTAACCTTTCTGCTGTCTCTCGTGCAAGTCGTTCCGGATACGTTAGTGCATACTGAATCGGTAAGCGCATGTCAGCAGTACCTAGTTGAGCCATCACACTTCGATCACGAAATTCAATCATTGAATGGATGATACTTTCTTTGTGCATAAGCACTTCGATTTGATCGTATGGAATCTGAAACAACCAATGAGCTTCAATGACTTCTAACCCTTTATTCATCATAGTAGCAGAGTCAATTGTAATTTTTGCTCCCATAGACCAGTTTGGATGGGCGAGTGCTTCATCTACAGTTACACCTTCAAGCTCATTACGGGACCGATCTCTGAAACTACCACCTGAGGCAGTGACTATGAGACGATCGATTGAACTCGGGTCTTCCCCATTTAGTGCTTGGAAAATTGCTGAATGCTCACTATCCACCGGTATAAGTGCTACTCCATGTCTATTCGCCTCAGTAGTAACAATATGACCAGCTGTTACAAGTGTTTCTTTATTTGCAATAGCAATATCGCGCCCAGCTTTTATCGCTGCAAGCGTAGGTTTGAGTCCTACACTACCAATCACTGCATTCACTAATACATCTGCTTCCTGATGACAGGCAACTTCCATTAACCCATCTTCTCCTGATAGAATAATCGTGGAATCTCCTACTTCAAGCTTCAGCTTTCTCGCTTCTTCCTCTCCTTTTACACTTACAAGTAAAGGATGAAACTCGCGAATTTGACTAGCAACCAGTTCAATATTCGACCCTGCAGATAAAGCAACAAGATTAAAGTGATCTGGGTTTGATCTGATGACATCTAATGTTTGTGTTCCGATTGATCCTGTTGAACCTAATAAACTAATCTGCTTCAAGTGATCACTCTCCATGTTGTGGCTTTTTCTAATGTTGTATCCTTAAATTAGTTGAATGAGATGTAGAATGGGTAAGACAAAGATCAAGCTGTCAAAACGGTCCAAAATCCCACCATGACCCGGTAATACATTTCCAGAGTCTTTAACTGAATAATGTCGTTTTAGAGCCGATTCAACTAGATCCCCGATTTGACCAAATATAGAAGCAATTAGCATCATCCCAAATGCAGTTAAAAACGATATGTACGTTGATAAATCCGGCAACACAAAATAAATGACAGTTCCAATGATTAGTGCAAATACAACACCACCAAGCGATCCTTCAATGGTCTTGTTCGGACTAATATCGGGCCATAGCTTGTTTTTCCCAATGGCTCGTCCAACAAAGTAAGCCGCTGAGTCCGTTGTCCAGATTAATAGGATAACAAAAAAGACAAGGGACATGCCAATGATAGGTGTGTCTCTCGTTAACATTAGATAATGAAAACCAAAACCAACATATACAGATGAGACAACTAGAAATCCTACCTCATCAAATGTGAATGTATTTTTTGTTAATACAGTTAGCATAAGCATGATTAGAATAAAAAAGATAAACAGTTCTACTTTAGTAAATGGAAATGGGAAAATAGCCCCAAACCACTCAGCCGGTATTAATAATATCCACATGGAAAGCAGACCAGTCAAACCTGTAATCGACATGGCCTGCATTTTTTTCATTTTTAACAGTTCAACCATAGCAATTGTTGCTGTAATACTCACAGCCAGGTTAAACAATGTTCCCCCTAAAAAAATCATCGCAATCATAATGATGCCAAATCCAGCACCAGTAATAATACGCTGTTTCATACTGAGTCAGCCCCCTTTAGCTTACACTCCGCCATATCGGCGTTTTCGTTTCTGGTATACCGCAATGGCCTCCACAAAGTCCTGTTCCCCAAAGTCCGGCCATAATACATCTGTAAACCAGAATTCACTATAGGCAAGCTGCCAAAGCATAAAATTGCTCAAACGGATTTCTCCACTTGTTCGAATTAATAGATCAGGATCATTTAATTGTGAAGTCATTAAGTGTTCATGTATCGTTTCTTCAGTTAATGAGTCGGCCGATAATTTGCCTTCTTCAATTAACCTTCCGATGCTTTTAACTGCTTCTAGCATTTCATGACGACTACCGTAGTTTAAGGCAAAGTTTAAGATCATGCCTGTGTTGGACTCCGTGTCTTTTATTGCTTTTTCTACTGCTCTCAATGTGTGATCGGGCAGATGATCTGTCGTTCCAATTAAACGGACCTGTACATTGTTTTCAATTAATTTTGGAAGCTCGGCGTTTAAGTAAAGCTCAGGCAACCCAAGTAAAAAATCAACTTCTTTTTTGGGCCTCTTCCAGTTCTCTGTAGAAAAAGCGTAAAGTGTTAAAACCTCAATACCCATGTTACTTGCTGTTCGAACAATTTTGGTAACAACCTTCATTCCTTCTCGATGTCCAGCAATGCGTGGTAACCCTTTTTGTTTAGCCCACCTACCGTTGCCGTCCATGATGATGGCGATGTGCTGCGGAAGCTTGCCTTCCTCTGCTTGATCAGGTAAATCAGCTGATGTTAAGTTCGCTTTCCATTTTGAAAATATCTCAAGCATTCGTGCGCCCTCCATCTATCTAACAGTAACGTAAAACGTTAAGAATAAAAAACCCCCTGAGTTAGAGGGTCTTATTCTTGATTCATTTTACATGGAAATCGCTCACACTTCCATAACTTCTTGTTCTTTTTGATCGGCTTCTTTATCTGCAGTCGCGATAAATTGATCTGTAAGCTTTTGAATTTCATCTGTTGATTGTCTTAGATCGTCTTCTGTAAGCTCGCCATCTTTTTGTTGTTTCTTAAGATCGTCATTTGCATCACGACGAATGTTACGAATGGCAACTTTCGCATCCTCAGCAGATTTCTTAACGATTTTAACTAGGTCACGACGACGTTCTTCCGTTAGTGCTGGAATCGCAATACGAATGACTTGTCCATCATTAGAAGGTGTAAGTCCAAGATCCGCCTTAAGAATAGCGCGCTCAACATCAGCAATTGAAGATTTGTCGAAAGGCTGAATAACAAGTAAGCGTGCTTCTGGAACTGAGATTGTTGCAAGTTGATTTAATGGAGTTAATGCACCATAATATTCAACCGTTACGCGGTCTAAAATAGCCGGATTTGCGCGACCAGCTCTAAGTTTTGCGAGCTCTCTGCGTAATGAATCAATTGCCTTAGTCATACGCTCAGTTGCTTGTTGTTTTACTTCTGTTGTCATGCGTTTGTCCCCCTCACAATGGTTCCAATATCTTCTTTTAGAACCGCTCGTTTAATATTTCCTTCTTCAAGGATAGAGAATACAACTAATGGAATATCATTGTCCATGCATAAGGAAGATGCTGTGGAATCCATAACAGCTAGACCCTCTTTCAGCACATCCATATATGTAATTTCTTTGTACTTCACGGCGTTTTCATCAATTGATGGATCAGCACTGTAGACACCATCAACTTTATTTTTTGCCATTAAAATAACTTCTGCTTCAATTTCAGCTGCACGTAATGCCGCTGTTGTATCTGTAGAGAAGTACGGGTTTCCAGTACCGGCAGCAAAGATCACTACACGTTTCTTTTCTAAATGACGAATCGCTTTTCTCCTGATGTATGGCTCAGCCACTTGGCGCATTTCAATCGATGTTTGTACTCGAGATTGTACCTCAATATCTTCTAGACTGTCTTGTAGTGCCAGTGAATTCATAACAGTAGCTAGCATACCCATATAATCAGCAGTTGCACGGTCCATGCCCTTTGCACTTCCTGCCATTCCACGCCAGATGTTTCCTCCACCTACAACCACAGCAACTTCAACATCTAATTCTACAATTTCTTTTACTTGCTTGGCAACTGATTGAATAACACTTGGGTCAATTCCATATCCTAATTCGCCAGCTAACGCTTCTCCACTTAACTTTAACACAACTCGATTATACTTGTTCATCGTTACCCTCCATCAGTTTAACGCGATGTTATCACTCGCCGTCTATGTCTTTTCTTTGAAAAAAGGGACACGTAGGTGTCCCTCTTCTTATATTATTTCTTTACTTGTGACATAACTTCTTCAGCGAAGTTCTCTTCACGTTTTTCCATTCCTTCTCCAACTTCAAAACGAACAAATGATTTAGCTGTTGCGTTTTTAGCAGCAAGGAATTTACCAACTTTTTGATCGCCATCTTTAACAAACGGCTGATCTAGAAGACAAACTTGCTCAAAATATTTGCTTAGACGGCCTTCTACCATTTTCTCAACGATGTTCTCAGGCTTACCTTCGTTAAGAGCTTGTTGCTTAAGTACTTCGCGCTCACGGTTTACTTCTTCCGCTTCTACTTCATCACGAGATACATACGTTGGACGAATTGCAGCAACGTGCATTGCAACGTCTCTAGCAAGATCTTCATCAGAAGAGTTACCAAGAACCGTTAACACACCGATACGTCCGCCTTGGTGAAGGTATCCACCAAATACGTCTCCATCTTCTTTTGTAGCAACTGCAAAACGGCGAAGAGAAAGCTTTTCACCAATTTTAGCGATTGCACTGTTGATGTGTTCTTGAACGGATGTGCTACCATCTTTAAATGGTTGCTCAAGTGCTTCTTCAACATTTGCAGGTTCTTTTGCAAGAAGGTGCTCAGCAAGCTCCTTAACAAGTGTTTGGAAGCCTTCGTTTTTAGCAACGAAATCAGTTTCAGAGTTCACTTCGATGATAACTGCTTTGTTTCCTTCAGTTACAACAGCAGCTAGTCCTTCTGCAGCTACGCGATCTGCTTTTTTAGCAGCACTTGCGATCCCTTTTTCACGAAGAAAATCAATTGCTTTTTCCATATCTCCGTTTGTTTCTGTTAATGCTTTCTTACAATCCATCATACCTGCGCCAGTTTTTTCGCGCAATTCTTTTACCATGCTAGCTTTTACTGCCATAATGTGTCCGCCTCCTAATGATTATAGATCAAATTGAATTCATTCAAACGTAACAAAAAGAGTCGTAAAGGGCTTCCCCCTTACGACCCTTTTGGAAACGAGATTAAGCTGTAGTTGTTTCTTCTTCAACTTCCGCTTCTTCTTCTACTTGCTCTTCATGAGCTGTTGCTTCGATTACAGCGTCAGCCATTTTACCAGTTAGAAGTTTAACAGCGCGGATTGCATCGTCGTTACCAGGAATTACATAATCAATCTCGTCTGGATCACAGTTTGTATCAACAATCGCAACGATTGGGATATTTAACTTGTGAGCTTCAGCGATCGCAATACGCTCTTTACGAGGGTCAATGACGAATAGTGCGTCAGGAACACCCTTCATATCTTTAATACCGCCTAGGAACTTCTCAAGACGATCTTTTTCTTTGTTTAGAAGGATAACTTCTTTTTTAGGAAGAACGTCAAATGTACCGTCCTGTTCCATTTTCTCAATGTTTTTAAGACGTTTAATACGCTTTTGAATGGTTTCAAAGTTCGTTAACGTCCCACCAAGCCAGCGTTGGTTGATGAAGTACATTCCGCAACGGATTGCTTCATCTCTTACTGAATCTTGAGCTTGTTTTTTCGTACCAACGAAAAGGATTTTTCCTCCGTCAGCAGCGATATCGCGAACAAAGTTGTACGCTTGCTCAACTTTCTTAACCGTCTTTTGAAGGTCAATAATGTAAATACCATTTCTTTCTGTGAAGATGTAGCGATCCATTTTAGGATTCCAGCGACGAGTTTGGTGACCAAAGTGTACACCAGCCTCTAGCAATTGTTTCATGGAGATAACTGCCACATCAAACACCTCCTCTTATAATTGGTTTTTGTCTTCCTCCGCACTCATCATCTTTTAGCGACACTGACAAGCAGCACCCTCACTAAAATTAGAGGCGTGTGTAATAAACACCGTTAATTAATGTACCATATGTTACTAGCTGTTGCAACTGCTAGTTTGCTTTTTGTTGAAATTTGATGATTAAATCTACTTCACCTTTACCCATGTGCAATCGTTTAGCGATTTCAGCAGGAGAAAACCCTTGCTTGTACAAGTTGAGAACAGTTGCCTGTGTAGAAGGTTGATAGGATGCATCTTCCTGTTTTTCTGTTGGAATAAGAGGTTTATAGTCCTGCGGTAATCCTGAATTGCTACTCTCTACCGAACGCTTAGGTATAGAGTCTACTTTTATTGTCTCAACACCAGATACCTGTTTTAGAATGCGTTCATTCCCACTTTTCATTTCTTCCGCAAAGACAAGAAGAGATTGCTCCAACTCATCTCTCATTTGTTCACTTTTATTTAGGCGTTTCTCGAGCTCTGTCACCCTTCGTTCAGTTGACTGTGCCCTGAGATATAGAAAACTGATTAAACAAATACTAAGGATACTTAGCACGACAGCCATGACGGTTCCTCCTTACATCGAATAATCGATATGTGTCCCCTTTGTTGGATGCTGACTTTTAGCAGAGGGTTCCTCATTCTGCTTCTTTTTTTGCTTTTTTTGTTGATGACCAGATTGGCTGGACCCTTGAAATCTAGCTTCTTTCTTTAAGTCTGAAGCCGGTATCCGTTTTCTCGCTAATTGCTCTGCTTGTCTGCCTGCCTCTGCCATCATTACTTCGTTCATTTGCACTCTTTGTTGAAGCTGCGTTTGTGCTTTGCTTGCTTTAAATGTATGAGATAGGGACCCTAACGCTTCAATTGGCTTAAAGCTCACGCTACACGCCTCCTTATGAGTAAGAACGACTTTGTTTCTCCATTACTTGACGTAGTTTAAATAAAGCCTTTGAATGGATCTGAGAAATGCGTGAGGTAGACAATTCTAAAATATGACCAATTTCGGTTAGTGTCAGCTCTTCGTAATAGAATAAACTAATGACAAGCTGCTCTTTCTCTGTTAGCCCTGCGATTACCTCTGCAAGTTCATCTTTCGTTGCCGACTCCATTAATGTAGCCTCAGGTGTTTTTGTTAACTTATCTTCAATTGTCGCAGCAAATGACTCCTGGCGTTCTGCCTCTTGTGTTGGCTCGTCAATTGATAATATATTTGCAACAAATTGTTCAGCCATGATTTGTGCTACATCAGATTCATCCATATGAAGAAACTCCGCGACCTCTGCACTTGATACATATCTGCCTTCCTGTTGTTCAAGCTTCTCAGACGCTGCCTCTACTCGCTTAATCTTTTCTCTCATTGAACGTGATAACCAATCTTCTTTACGTAACCCATCAATAATCGCCCCACGGACTCTAAACGAAGCGTACGTATCAAATTTCAAATCACGATTCGGATCAAATTTCTCAAGTGCATCCAGCAATCCATATAAGCCGTGACTTGTGAGTTCATCTTTTCGAACACTGCCAGGCAAGCCGATTGAAATTCGTTGTACGTGAAATTGTACTAATGGCAGGTACATTCTTACAAGATGGTCACACGCCTCCCTACTTCGGTCATTAAACCAATCTTCCCACATTTTTTCTTCTTTACTTAACCCTACATTTATCAATTTTACTGCACCTCCATTTCAATTCTTACAACGGGATTCAAGCGTTAGATTACTTTTGTTCCTAAGTGAACCGTTCGGATTGTTAGTTCATGAGTAGCTGGATTAAAGCTGATCGTTCGTCCATTTCTACCACCTGTATCTTCAGCTATTAACGGGATATTTAATTCGGTTAGTTGTTCTTTCACAGCGATGACATTTCTTTCGCCAACACGCATCATTTCATTTCCAGCTGAGGCAAACATTTGCGCACCACCCGCAATCTTCGCTTTTAACCGATAGCTAGAGGCCCCTTTAGCCCTGAGCAGCCTGACTAATTCCGGAATAGCTACATCAGCAAATTTACCGATCTTGTGCTCACGATTACTTGAGATTGTGACGGAAGGAAGCATGATGTGAGCCATCCCAGCGAACGTTGATCCTTCTTGATAAATGATTACGCCTACGCAGGAACCCAACCCAGAGGTTCGCAGAGGAGCCGTATCATTTGAACATAATAGCTCTGCCATCCCAATTGTGACCACTTCATTCATCGATCTCGACTCCTAGGGCTTTGAATAAAACGTTAAACGAATCTGGGTCGAACAGAAGCAAAATACTGCCGAAATTTCTAGTTGCTGTTTCACCATCAATCCTCATATGGGTATCAATACAAATTGCGACATCGCTTTGAATTAATAATCGACTTAATCCGTGACTGATGATAGCGCCTGCCATATCTATTGATAAATCTGGCACTCCCCGTGTAACCTGCAATCCAGTTAAATCAGCAAACGCAGAAAGATAAGAACCAATGACAATATTTCCTGCTTCTAGAAAAGCAGATTGACCATATTGTGCTGCAAGATCTTGATGAGTCGCTTCAGAAAGAGGATGCGTTAATTGCTGAATGACCGCATTTGATTGAGTCACATCCGAGAAAAAATAAACGCTTCCTGGTGTATCTCCAGTGACTGGAGTAAAGATGGCTGCAATCTCATTTTCTGATCCGCCCATACGGTCAGGAAGTTCATCAAATGGAATGACCGTCGCTTCTGGAATCGTCATTTCGATTTTTCTTCCTAACAATGCTGACAACGAGGTGGCGGCATGTCCGGCACCGATATTTCCAATTTCTCGAAGTACATCTAGATGAGTTGAATGAATAAACTCATAGTTTTTCATATCAACACCCCCCCGCTAACAATGAGCTCGTATTTGATTGGCCAACTCTTGCAAATGAACAACTTGATCAATTTTCCCTGTTCGAACGGCCATCTTCGGCATTCCATACACAACACTTGTTTCTTCAGACTGAGCAAGGGCGTAACATAGGTGATTTGTTTTTAATTGTTTCAAGCCTTCAGAACCATCGGAGCCCATGCCTGTCATAACCACTGCAATGACAGCCGCGTCATCTAATCGGGCAATTGATTGGTAAAGTACGTCTACTGATGGGCGGTGACCGTTTACAGCAGGCTCAGTTGATAATGTACAGATCCACTGATTACCTACCTTTTTAACCTTGAGATGTTTTCCACCTGGTGCAATATAAGCTGTACCATCATCTAACACATCTCCTTCACTTGCTTCTACTATACGAATATCGCTTAAGGAGTCCAGGCGATCTGCAAGTGATTTCGTAAAACCTTCTGGCATGTGCTGAACAATAACAATCGGCGCAGCAATGTTTTTAGGAATTTTCGTGAGAACATCCTTTAACGCTTTGGGTCCACCAGTTGAAACGCCTATAGCAACTAGTTTTCTCTCCTTTGGTTTATGAACGAAAGAAGATAATTTTATAGAAATAGGTTGAACGGGCTCTTGGGCAATAGGCTTCCTAACGTTTGCCTGTGCCGCAAGTTTTATCTTATCCCTAAGGAGATCAGCAATCGTAAATAAGTCTAGAGAGATGGAACCACTCGTTTTTGCAACAAAGTCAACCGCTCCTGCCTCCATGGCGAGCATCGTTGTGTGAGCGCCAATACTCGTTAGACTACTCACCATCACAACTGGGATTGGGTGTTCTATCATAATTTGCTTAAGGGCGCCTAGCCCGTCCAAAACAGGCATCTCTACATCCATCGTAATGACATCCGGTTTTAACTCTAGATTCTTTTTGGTCGCATCTTCACCATTTCTTGCTGTCCCTACTACAAAAATTTCAGGATCAGCTTGTAACATATCCGTTACGACTTTACGCATAAATGCAGAGTCATCTACTACTAGCACCCTAATTGGATTCATTGTAAGTCTTCCTATCTATACTTTTATTCATTTAACTGTTTCGTAGCTTTGAACCATTAAACCACTTACCTAAGCGAGTTAAAAATGGTCTAGCTTCACTTTGAGTCTCGCGATTTCCTCTTAACAAAAGATAGGTATCAACAATCTGTTTTGTTGCCACACTCGCTTTCGCTTGCTTTTGATAAACCGTATAAGGAACCTGAGCTTTAACAGCCTTAGAAACCGTTCTATCATGCGGTACCATGCCAAGTTTATGTAGTTCAAGATTTAGAAACCGCTTTGTCACGTGAGATAAATTAGAAAGTGTCAGATTTCCTTCACGGCTTGAATCCGTTTGATTGGCAATTGCGTAGATTTGAGGCAAATCCGGCAACATTGCCAATTGCTTTAACAAGCTATAGGCATCCGTGAGTGCTGTTGGTTCAGGTGTTGTAACAATAAATAGATCATTTGCAGATGAAAGTAACTCTAAGCTCTCTTCTGTTACGCCAGCACCTAAATCAAGAAAGATATAATCGAAATGACCCGCGAGTACTTGAAGCTGCTGTTGGAAATAAGACAAGTCCTCTTGCGAAAAGGAAGTCATCTCACTTAGACCCGATCCACCCGCTATATAGGAGATGCCATATGATGTTGTTTCCATGACATCCCATACAGCAAGTCGCAGCTTAATCATATCTTGCAAATGATGAGCTTGCCCAACACCCATAATCACATCAACATTTCCCATGCCACTGTCCATATCTAAAATTACAGTTCTCGCACCTGTTAAATGCAGACCAATAGCTAGATTTACACATAAGTTCGATTTTCCTACCCCACCTTTGCCACTTGCTACTGCAATGACTCGTGCCTCACTGGATTTGGTCATTAATCTTCTTAAACTCTCAGCTTGATCCATCAATTGTCATTCCTTCGAGTACTGCTTCTACGATGATGTCCTCACTTGCCTGGATCACATCATCAGGTACATTTTGACCATTCGTTAAATAAGCAATTCCAAGCCCTTCGTTTAAGCACACATTAACAAGAGCACCGTAGCTGTTTGTTTCATCTTTTTTTGTAAAAATCACCTGATGGACGGCTAACTGTTTAAACTGCTTAAGCACAGCCACCATATCCAAATATTTAGATGTAAGTGCTAAAACAACGTATAAAGATGCTTCCTCTGAGAGGTGAATTGTCTTCTGCAATTCTTTTAAGTAAAAGTCATGTGTGAAATTCCGCCCAGCCGTATCAACCAACACCACATCATACATTTCAAACTGATTCATTGCAGCGTGAAAATCTTCTAATGAATAAGCTACTTCAATTGGAACATCTAAGATGGAAGCGTATGTCTTTAATTGATCGATTGCGGCAATACGGTACGTATCCGTTGTTAAGATTGCTACTTTTTTCCCGTGTTTGATTGAAGCTTCTGCTGCTAGCTTTGCAATAGTTGTGGTCTTTCCCACTCCAGTAGGTCCAGCAAAAATCATGTATTTTTTATCAAATTGCGAATGTCCAATCGTTACCTGCTGCAACCGTCTTTTAAACCATTGTCTTGTAAACGTAATGACTGAAAGAGGCGTTCGATTCTCTTTTTCTTGACTGTACCAAAAGCCAAATGCATCTTCCTTTAATTCCTCACGTATGGATTCATCCACTCCTTGAAGACGTAGCTCTTGATCAATCTGTCGTATAAGCGCCGGTGCCTCTAGCTGAGTAGATGGAGTTTGTAACTGATTAAAAGAGATTTGCGTTTGAATAGGCTCTATCTCCTTTTTTTCTTGAGATAGCTGTGGTTGTTTCGTAGCAACAGCGCGCTTTGCTGGATCAACCGCCGCCGTGACCTCTAGTTTCTTTTTAGCAAAGAAACCAAACCATCCACCTGTTGAAATCTCTTTGGTGTGAAGAATGACCGCTTCACTACCTAATTCACTCTTAATCTGTTGTAAGGCTTCAGGCATTGTTTCAACTTGGAACTTTTTTAACTTCATTCTGCGTTCACCACTCCAACACTTTGGACTTCAATATCAACTTCGAGCTCGTTATACGAAAGAACTGGAACAGTTGGTAAGTATCGTTCAAGCAACTGCCTTACGTACATTCTGACAGCAGGCGAACATAATAGAATGGCTGATTGCCCCATTTGAGATAATCGATTGGTTTCTTCGACTGCAGAATCTAATATCTTTTGAGAATGAGCCGGATCCATAGATAGGAAGGTTCCATGCTCTGTTTGTTGGACTGAATCAGCGATAAGCTTCTCCACGGCTCCACTTAGTGTGACAACATAAAGGGGTTCGTTTTTAGTGGACACCTGTGTAGATATTTGCCTTGATAATGACTGTCGGACATATTCAGTCAACAGATCCATATCTTTTGTCATTTGACCATAGTCCGCAAGTGTCTCAAATATCATTGGAAGATTACGTATCGACACATGTTCCTTTAATAGATTGGTTAACACACGCTGAATATCACCAATGGATAATAAGGAAGGTGTCGTTTCCTCAACCAGTACCGGATATGTTTCTTTAAGGTGATCAATTAACTGTCTTGTTTCCTGTCTGCCTAGTAGCTCATGGGCGTGGCGTTTAATGATTTCGGTTAAATGAGTCGAAACAACAGACGGAGGATCAACAACTGTATAGCCTGACATCTCCGCACGTTCCTTCATCTCTTCACCAATCCACAAGGCCGAAAGCCCAAAGGCTGGTTCGATTGTTTCAATTCCAACAATGCTGTCATCTTCAAAACCTGGACTCATAGCCATGTAATGATCGAGAAGAACTTCACCCTTGGCAACTTCATTGCCTTTAATCTTAATAACGTATTCGTTTGCTTGTAGTTGTATATTATCTCGTATCCGAATAACTGGTACGATCATCCCTAGCTCAATCGCCATTTGTCGACGAATCATCACCACACGGTCAAGTAGGTCTCCTCCTTGATTCGCATCCGCAAGCGGAATCAGCCCATATCCAAATTCAAATTCAATTGGATCAATTTGTAGAAGATTTACGACATTTTCAGGAGAACGCATCTCGTCCGTTTCATTGTCATCCGGTATATCTGGCGCAAGCTCCAGATTCGTTTCACGCGCTTTAATGTTTTGTAGCTGCCATCCTGCAAATGCAAGCAAGCCAGCCATCGAAAATGTTAAGGTTTTGCTAATAGGCGTAGCGACTCCAAGTAAAAAGATAGTGCCCGCTGTAACGTATAATAATTTAGGATAAGCTAAAATTTGTTTTGTAATATCATTACTCAAACTGCCTTCAGAAGCAGCCTTTGTCACGATGATCCCTGTTGCGGTAGAAATTAAAAGTGCTGGAATTTGAGTAACTAGTCCATCACCTACGGTCAGTAATGTATAGGTAAGGACTGCAGTATTTAAATCCATGCCCATCTGCATCATACCGATGATTAATCCAACAATCATATTAATCGCTACGATGATGATACTGGCAATCGCGTCCCCTTTTACAAACTTACTGGCACCATCCATTGATCCATAAAAGTCTGCTTCTTTTTCAATTTTTTCACGGCGCTGTTTGGCTTCTGCATCTGAGATCAACCCTGCATTTAAGTCTGCATCAATACTCATTTGCTTACCTGGCATCGCATCGAGTGTAAATCTGGCTCCCACTTCAGAAACCCTTTCCGCCCCTTTTGTAATAACGATAAACTGGATAACGACTAAGATGATAAAGACAACAAACCCGACAACTGCATTTCCTCCAATGACGAAGTTCCCAAAGGTATCAATCACATTTCCAGCGTCCGCATTTCCTAAAATCGATCGAGTCGTTGACACACTTAAACCCAAGCGAAACAGCGTAATTAATAGCAGTAACGTAGGAAAGATCGAAAATTGCAGTGAGTCTGTTGTGTTCATAGCTACTAAAATAATTAGAAGTGACAATGAAATATTAAAAATGATTAATACATCAAGAATGGGAGGTGGAAGTGGAATAATGAGCATGATGATAATTAAGATAACTCCAAACAATACAGCTAAGTCTTTTGCTTTCATACTTGTTACGCCTCCCTTCCTTAGTTTTTAAGATGACTATTCGCTCCATGCGCGTCTTTTAGCCTGTACACATATGCCAATACTTCAGCAACTGATTTGAACAAATCTGTCGGAACCTGCTGACCGATATCTGTTTGATGATAAAGGGCTCTTGCAAGCACTCGGTTCTCAACCATTGGAATGGCATGTTCCTCGGCGCGCTTTTTAATCCGTTGAGCAGAAAAGTCTACCCCTTTTGCTACTACAAATGGCGCCTCTGCTTTTGTTTCATCGTATTTCAATACGACAGCAAAGTGAGTTGGGTTTGTTATCACCACATCCGCGTTCGGGATTTCCTGCATCATCCGCTGCATTGCAAGCTCCATTTGCTTTTGCTTTCGTTTTGATTTAATCCGAGGGTCACCCTCAATATTTTTGTGCTCGTCTTTTATATCTTTTTTTGACATTCGAATTTGTTTCTCATGGTCATACCGCTGATAAATATAATCTGGAATGGATAGAACCATAAGTAGGATCGCAACGGCAAGCCCCATAAGTACGGTTAACCAACCGATTACACCCATGGCATCTGTGATTGATTTCTGAGACAAGAGAAGCACTTCATCCAGATGCGTCCAAATTATAAAAACAACCGTTGCCCCAACAAACGAAATCTTTAAAACAGACTTTACTAACTCAACAAGTGACCTGGCAGAAAAAATGCGTTTAAAGCCTTTAATTGGATCTAATTTATTTAGTTTTGCTTTTAATGGTTCCGTCGTGAACATGGCCCCTACTTGAATAAAACTGCCAAACGAACCAGCAAAGGCGGCAAGCAGCATGAGTGGAAGTACAGCCACAAGTGCCTGAGTTGAAATCGTTAGAAATAGCTCAGCAACCGACTCAGCTGTGACTTCCGTAATCAAGTAGTTCGTGAACATCTCTCTCTGCATATCAGCGAACATGGAGACGATCATTTCTCCGCCGTACATCCAGAGAAAGAGAAAAACAATGAGCATCATAAGAGAGGTATTAACATCTGTACTTTTTGGTACCTGCCCCTTTTTTCTCGTTTCATCTCTTTTTTTGGGTGTGGCTTTCTCTGTTTTTTCATCTGCAAATAGTTGCAAATTCATTTTTAATAACAAGGTCTTACCCACCCCCAAGTAATTGAAGAAGTGTTCTCATTACGAGGATCGTTTCTTGGAACAGCTTTTGAACAATCATCATAAATACAGCCATGTACACCATAATGAGTGGAAGCCCTACTAATATCTTTAATGGCATCCCAACAACAAACACGTTCATTTGTGGAACGGTTCTTGAAACCAATCCTAAAGCCAAATCAACTAAGAACAAGCAGCCTGCAATAGGAAAGGCAATTTGAATGGCAACGATAAACATCGTTGCTAAAATGGAAACTGCTTGATTTAGTACTCGTTCGTCTCCAAAAGGTACTGAAAGTTGATCAATTGGGACGTATTGATAGCTATAATAAATCCCATCAAGTAGCAAGTGATGCCCATTAACTGTTAAAAGGAATAGCAAAGCAAACGTATATAAATACCCACCCGTTAAAGGACTCTGAGCTCCTGTCTGTGGATCCACAACATTTGCAATCATAAATCCCATCGTAAAGTCTATAAGCCCACCCGCAACCTGTATCGCGTAAAGCAAAATCATGGCTGCAAGACCAACAGCAAGCCCTACAGCTATTTCTTTTATAATGAGTAAAATATAATTCCAATTAAACGTTAGCTCAGGTATATCAAAGGCTAGCACCATAATCCAAGCAAGCATAATCGAAAGTCCTAGTTTAAAAATCATTGGAACTGACCGATGAGAATAGAGAGGCAAAACAACCATAAACGAACTTACACGTATAAAGATCAATAAAAAAGCTGGTAAATAGGCCGCGAGCTGTGTCATTATCCAATAAACCGATGTAAGTTAGAATAAATTTGGTAAGTGAAATTAGTAATCTGCCCTAGCATCCAAGGTCCAAATACAATTAAAGCGATCAATACGCCTACAATCTTTGGTATAAACGCAAGTGTTTGTTCTTGAATCTGTGTGGTTGCTTGAAAAATACTGACTAAAAGCCCTAACACTAATGCAATGATAAGAAGAGGGCCTGCAACAAGCAGCACGGTCCATACGCCATTTTCAGCAATGCCAATAACAAATTCCTGACTCATAAACACCCTCTCCTTACTGGAAGCTAAGTAATAGTGATTGAACGATTAAGTACCAACCGTCAACCAGAACAAATAATAAGATTTTAAATGGTAAGGCGATCATAACAGGCGGTAGCATCATCATCCCCATGGACATCAAGACACTCGCAACAATCATGTCAATCACTAAAAAAGGAACAAAGATTAAAAATCCAATTTGAAAGGCCGTTTTGAGCTCACTAATTGCAAAAGCAGGTACGAGAACAGTTAGTGGAATATCCTCTAACGACTCAGGTCTTTCAAGCTCTGCATAACCCATAAATAAAGCCAAATCCTTTTCACGTGTATGCTTTGACATAAATTCTTTAATCGGTGCTGTGGCCCGGTCAAATGCTTCTTCCTGTGAGATTTCATTATTAGCGAATGGTTGTAAGGCTTCTGAGTTAATTTCACTAAAAACAGGAGCCATAATAAAAAAAGTAATAAATAAAGCAATACCAATTAAGACTTGGTTTGGCGGCATCGATTGTGTGGCAAGCCCTTGTCTAACAAAGGAAAGTACAATAATAATTCGCGTAAAGCAGGTCATCATAATTAAGATTGATGGAGCTAGTGTAAGTACCGTTAACAAAAGAAGCAGTTGAATCGTAGTAGCTGCATTTTCGTTTGAGCCTGTTAACCCCGTTAAATCAAAATTATTCAGGATACCTGTGGTTGAAAGAATCAGATGCTCCACATTCATGGTTGACGCTCCTTCATGACCTTCTCAAGCTCCTGTTGCGACTTCGATGCTTCTTGAAGCTTCTCTTGGAATAGATCTTGAAAAGAGGATGGCGCTTTTACTTTGTCCTGTTGCGTTTCTGGTTGAGCTTTGGACCTTGTAACCTTTGATCTAAACCAATCAAACGCTTTTTGTGCAGGAACTTGTAAGTTGGCTTGGTCTTGCTCTTCTTGAATCCTTTTTAATTCATCCAATTCCTCTTCAGAATCAATTTCCTTAAGCAGTTGTATAGACTCTCCCACTCCAACGACTAACACACGATCTCCCACTTTGATTAGTTGAATGGACCGATTTGGCCCAAGGGGCATCCCACCGATATTTTCTAACACTTGAGATTGTCTAAACGTTTTTGTTCGTTTTCCTAAAAAGCGTACAAGACCATACATTAACGCAATAATGAGTGCCAATGATCCAATTAGTTTTAGGACTGTTAAGAATCCATTTTCCGGTACAGCAGCTGGCGTTTGATCCTCATCGGTAGTCCCTGTTTCCCCTAGACTACCTGCATCTTTACATTCTTTTTTAAAGATATCGTCCACCATGCCATTGCAGTCAGCCGCCTCCGCCACATGGGCGAAAGACAGCATGAAGCTACCTACAATGAGTAATACAGTGAAGAAATTACGCAAGTGTTTTATTAATCGCATCAATTACGCGCTCCGCCTGGAAAGGCTTCACAATAAAATCTTTTGCGCCAGCTTGAATCGCATCAATAACCATAGCTTGTTGTCCCATCGCCGAGCACATGATAATTTTTGCATTTGGATCAAATAACTTGATTTCTTTTAACGCACTAATTCCGTCCTTCTCAGGCATCGTAATATCCATCGTAACGAGATCTGGTGACAATTCTTTGTACTGTGCCACAGCTTCGTTTCCATCTGCTGCCTCACCCACTACATCAAAACCATTCTTCGTAAGAATATCCTTAATCATCATTCTCATAAAAGCTGCATCATCTACTACTAAAACCTTTTGACCCATTTCATTCATCCCCTATGCTATTTTAAATTTCGAATTCGTTCTGCTTGACTTACAATATCTGTTA
Source organism: Alkalihalobacillus sp. FSL W8-0930 (assembly GCA_037965595.1). Taxonomy (NCBI): domain Bacteria; kingdom Bacillati; phylum Bacillota; class Bacilli; order Caryophanales; family Bacillaceae; genus Alkalihalobacillus; species Alkalihalobacillus sp. FSL W8-0930. Next base: position 2,155,077 of record CP150183.1, read on the forward strand.
CACGAACACCAAAGTTTTCATCAATAACAACGACTTCACCTTTGGCTATTAACTTTTCGTTAACTAGAATGTCAACAGGTTCACCTGCTAGCTTATCTAATTCAATGATTGACCCTTGAGTAAATTCAAGAATGTCACGGATAGACTTGGTTGTACGTCCAAGCTCTACCTTTACATTTAACGGAATGTCTAAAAGCATGTCCAAGTTACCTGTTTGTGCACTTGTAAGCTGAGGTTGATCAAAGCTTTCAAATGCAGCTGGCTGAATGGTACTTGCTCCTCTTCCAGACATACCACCTACGTGCTGTGTCGATTCTTTTGGCTCGATTTGGTACGGACGCTCGCTTGACGCTTCTTCTCTAACTGGCTCTTGGCTAACGGGCTCAGATACCGCAGCTACTTCCTCAACAACTTGTGGTTCTTCTGGATTAGTCAGATTTTTAATAAATTCCTTCGCAAAAGCCAATGTGACGATCTGCATAATCTTTGAATCAATTAAGTCGCCTACTTGAAGCTGGAATGAGATTTTAACAAGAATCTCTTCTGGAGGGACATAGCCCGTGTTCTCCCCATTTTTGATATCCATTACATCAACGGATGGCGGCGAGATATCGATTTTCATATTAAACAATGTCGACATTGACGTAGATGCGGAACCCATCATCTGATTCATCGCTTCCTGCACTGCGCTAATATGCATGTCTGTTAATTCTTCTAGTGGGTTGGTTCCATCTCCACCGAGCATAAGATCAGCTATGATCGCCGCATCCGTGGTTTTAATCATTAAAAGATTTGATCCTTCAAAGCCTTCTGTGTATTCCACTTGAACGGCCACGTGAGGGCGAGGGAATTCTTGATCAAGATATTTTTTCTCAACGACAGTTACTTCAGGTGTTGTAATATCCACCTTTTGGTTAAGTAGTGATGATAAGGCTGTCGCTGAACTACCAAACGAAATGTTACCAATTTCGCCTAATGTGTCTTTTTCCATATCTGTTAAATATTCATTTGTATCCAGACTTGGTGCGGATTCCTCTTTGTCTTGATCACTATCCATCCCATTCAGCAATGCGTTGATTTCTTCTTGAGAGAGCATGCCGTCACTCATTCATCTGCCTCCTCTAATACTTCCGTTACTTGAACAGCTAATTTGTTTTTTTGCTTTCCTGGCTGTGCCAAGTACTTTGTTTCTCCACCTACACTTAGCACAAGTGGATGATGAATGGATTGATTTAATTCGATAACATCCCCGTGTCCTAAATGAAGAAATTCCTGTACCGTCATTTCCGATCGACCAAGCTCCGCCTGAACAAGCAATGGGGTATCTCTTACTTGCTTTTCAAGCTGTTTTTGCTCATTTGGACTACGCAGCTTCTTTTTTTCTTGAAGCCAATAGTGATTTGACAGCTTAGGAAGAATCTCCTCAAGCACCATGTGAGGCAAACAAATTGTGATCATCCCTGACGTTTCTGCGATGTTTGTCACGAGTGAAATCACAACAACCGTTTCGTTTGGAGGAACCATTTGTAGAAATTGCGGATTCACTTCAATGTCATCAAGAATTGGATCCATTTCTATCACAGAACTCCATGCTTCTGTGAAACTGTCTAACGTTCGTTGAAAAAGAGCTGACATAATCTTTGTTTCAATCTCTGTTAAACTGTCGATTTTATTTACACTGACACCTTTTCCACCCATTAACCGGTCAAGCATCGCATATGCAATGTTCGGATTAACTTCCATTAAAATGCGTCCATTTAAAGGAACAGGTTCAAATACATTTAAAATGGTCATCTTTGGAATCGAACTGATAAATTCCTCATATGGCAGCTGATCCACGGAGGCTACATGAATTTGAACAAAGGTGCGAAGCTGTGCTGAAAAAAAGGTTGTGAGTAACCTAGAGAAATTCTCATGAATTCGTGTCAAACTTCGAATCTGTTCTTTAGAGAACCTGAGGGCCCGCTTAAAGTCGTATACTCTTACTTTTTTCTGCGTTTCTTCTTTTTTAAGCTCCTCTGCATTCATCTCACCTGTTGATAATGCGGAAAGGAGCGCATCTATTTCACCTTGCGACAGTACATCTGCCAATGGACTCACCTCTTAATTCATCGCCATACTTATTGCAAAACCCATTCAGTCATATACACCTTTTGAACCGTTCCCTCTTGCATGAGTTCATTAATTTGCTCTTTCAGTTCTTCTTCCAGAGCCAATTTTCCGTCAGGTCCACTAAGATCCGTTGCCTCTTTCCCTGATAAGGTTGTAATGATGACGTTTGTTACTTGAAAATCTCTTTTTTCTAGTTCATGTAGCGCATCCTTACTATCTAGTTGAATCTTGTATTTTGAACGAACAAAGCCATTGTTTAATAGATTGGTCGTTAACTCTTCCGTATCATAGGAGCGTTCAATAATTTCATCAATCGTCGGCTCTGCATTTTCTTTTTCTCCTGCAGTTATGTAATCCCAAGATAAAAAGACGGCTCCACCAGCCACAGCTAATGTTAAAAACATAACTAGCAAAACAACACCTAGCTTACTTTTAAACACTTACTTTCCTCCCTTCTTAAAAACTGATCCCAGGACCCCCACTTTCCCAAAACAATCATTAATGAGTGTATATACTTCTTCGATCTCATTTTTGACAATGATCTTTTTTCCGCCTATTAACGTAATACTTGTTTCTGGGATGGCTTCTACTTGCTCAATTAATAACGCATTTAACAAGAAAAATTGTCCATTCAGTCGTTGTAGTCTTATCATCTCATTATGTAGCAGGCACATACTGTGCCTGCATGCCTCCTATACTAAAATCAGTAGATTATCGTTTTAAATTAAGAAGCTCTTGTAAAATTTCATCAGATGTCGTGATGATCTTTGAATTTGATTGGAATCCACGTTGGGCAACGATCATTTCCGTAAATTCTTCTGAAAGATCAACGTTTGACATTTCAAGCATTGATGAGTTAATCGAACCTGTACCATTAGCTCCTGGAGCTTCAGTAGCTGTAGGCTGACCAGAGTTGGCTGTTGGAATGAATGTATTCCCACCCACTTTTGATAGACCACTTGTGTTTGCGAAACTAACTAAACCAATCGTACCAGCCACTGCTGCTTGCCCATTTTCATCTACTAAATTGACCGTTCCATCCTTACTTATGGAAAAGCTTTGGGTAGTATTTGGTATAGTAATAGCTCCTCCTCCAACACCATTCACTATAAATCCTTCTGCAGTTGTAAGATTTCCATTTTGATCTAGATAGAAGTTCCCTGAGCGAGTGTAATAATCTTGTTCCCCATCACTTACTACAAAATATCCTTCACCTTCAATGGAAAGATCAAGAGAACGCCCCGTAAATTGACTTGTCGCCCCTTCATGAATCGTATCAATTGATCCAAGTGTTGAACCTGCTCCTACCTGTTTGGAGTTAATCCCTCCACGGCCTCCGTCTTGAGCCGCTGTAGCTCCTGCAAGCTGTTGGCTGACGAGATCCTGGAATGTTACACGGCCTTTCTTGAAGCCGTATGTATTTACGTTCGCGATGTTGTTACCAATTACATCAAGCTTCGTTTGAAAGTTTTTCATACCGGAAATCCCTGAATACATTGATTTAATCATCTATACTCGCTCCTTTTGTTAACTGCTTCTCTCATTCCGCAGTTTGTGGCATCCCTTAATGGGTCCTGCCTAGATTGATGAATCTAAAAGAATGGTTCCATTAATATTTGTAAAAATATGACTTGTCGCTTCATTCCGATTAAGAGCTGTAATTATCGTTTGACTTTTGGTGTTTGCTACAAGTGCCGCTTCCCTTGTGACAACTAATGCGTCGGTAATTCCTTTTTGACTTGCTTCATGTAGCTTTTCAGAAATGAGCTTCCATTCAGATTGATTCATTCGAATGCCTCGTTGATGGAGACGTTCATTTGCATGCTTGCTTATGGTAATGCTTTGCTGTTCATTTTTTAAGATTTGACTAAAAGAATGGCTAGGGTGTTGCTGGACGTTTGGCTTTAATGCCGATTGGGACCTGTAACCTGGTTTAATATGGAGACTCGGATCAATCATTCACCTTGTCCTCAATGCCCGGAGCAATCCCAACGACTTGTTTTTCCAGAATCCATGTACCATCCTCCAAACCAATTTGAAGAACGCGGTCGCGGTCGTACTTTACTGATGTAACCCTCGCTGTTTTTTGTTCTCCTTCAAGCGAAGTGGAATCACCAAGCTCATACGTAATCTCTTTATTAATTAACTCACTATATTGCAACAACGTTTGTTTTGACTGAGATTGAACAAACGTTTCTAATGTTTTGTTCATATTCGTCATCTGCTCTAGAGATGAGAAGGTAGCCATTTGAGCAATAAATTCTCTGTCATCTACTGGATTACTTGGATCTTGGTTCTGTAATTGTATTAAAAGTAGTTTTAAGAAATCATCCTTACCTAAGCTATCGCCACTCCGTACAGCTTGAGAAGGTTTAGGTAATAAAAAATCATTTGTAATGGATGTCATCATACTCACCTGCCATTGTTTTATGAAAACAAACCTTCTAATAGTGTTTTAAAGGAAAAGCTTGTCTCTGTTCGTGATTCATTCTCATCCTTCTGATGATCTGGATGATCTGATTGTTGTTCATGCTGTTGCTGTTGATCCCGATCCACAAACTCTTCTACGTCAATTTGATCAAATGCGATATTTTGTGAATTTAGTGCTTGTCTTAATTGAGGCAAGCTCCGTTCCACTAATTCTTTTGTCGCACTTGATTCCGCAATAATTTGTGCAGCAAGTTTCTGACCACTTTGAATCACTTGAATCTGCAATTTCCCAAGGTGTTCAGGGAAAAGCTTTAACGTTAAAGTCGTTTGTCCATCAGACCGCTGAGTCATTGAACCTTGATGCAAAATACGTTGAAGTGTTTTAACAAAGCGTCTTTCTTCCGTTTGTCCTTCTGCCTTCAACGTTTCAGCTTGTTGCTGTACCCGATCAAATGCATGGACCGGTTTTACTGGTGCTAGTAGACTCTCATTTGAAGCGGTAGATTTCATGTCATTTACTGTTGGGGCCATCGCGCGATCAGTTGATTTACTTCCCTCTTCTGGTAGTACAGAATGGACAGTGGTTTTTAACTCCATCTCACTCGCTTCTTTATTCACACGTTCATTAAAGGAACGTGAAGTGAAAGTTTGGTTTGGTATGGAGTGTTCTGTTTTTTCAACTCTAGATTCAACAACCAATGGTTTAAGAGTGTCCTCTTTTGCTTTCATAGCTGACTTATCCGTTCTAATAAGCATTAATAGCTTTTCAAGCTCTTCAGATGATTTTAAATCATTTGGCGCACCCTCAATATCCATGTCAACCGGTTTCCTAAACGTCGGACGTACCGCGTCCTTAATCTCAGTGATTAATTGATTAAGTGTTGTTTGATCCTTTGAATGGAAGAATGTTTCTACTTTACTTGCCACTTGTTGAAAAAGTTCAGCATCCTCATATAATTGATGAAGTTTTGGTAGATCTACACTTCGTTTAATAGTATCTAGCAGAATTTCTGTCTGCTCTTGCACTATTTGATCTTCAACTGATTGAGTAGCTTGCTGCCCTTGAACAGGAAAGCTTTTTAAAGCTGATATAGGCATTCGGAATAAAGAAGGTTGATTTTTCTCTCGATTATTAGAGAGTTCTACTTCTTTTTTTTGCATGAAATGTCCTGACTCTTCAAACTCTGGCATAAATGTTATCGGAGTAACTGATTCATCCAATTCAGATTTTAATGGTAGCTGATTCATCGATCCATTGGATTTAGCCTTTAATAACACCTGATTAATTGATTCATTGAGTTTAGGGTTTAATGGTATCTGAGTACTTGTCTTATCAGGTTCAGGCATAATTAATTTGTTTTTGTTTTCCAAAGGTATTGCGCGAAATTCATCTAATTCTTCTGATTCCCGGTTAAGAAATTCTTTCTCAATAGAAGAAAAACGAGTCAATTTTGGCTCTAAACTATCTACGCTTTTTTGTTCAACAGTTGTCATGCTGTGAGTTTGAGAAAGTGGAACAACGTTGTTATCTTTTTTGGATTCTATATCTGTTTGGTTCGTTTGGGTTACTGGATCGGTTATTGCATCTTTGACTCCTATCGCTAACGCCTTATGATTCGTTTGATCCTGATCTTCTTGAGCAATAGCGTGAATAATAACATTTGTGACCATTTCCGGATCAAAATGTTCAGCTAATACTTCGGCATCTGCATATAAAAAAGGTACGATTGCTTTTTCAATACTAATTTCAGGTTCTTTGTGATCAATCGATTCAATTAAGGATTGTTCTTTAGTTTCAGAGTTAGTACCCTCAAACTGTTGGAGTACATTTGAAAATGATAAAACAAAAGACTCATCAGATTGGTTTTCTTTAATGGCCGTTGATTCACTACCATTACTTGAATGACTCTGGAGTTGATTACCTAATCCAACAAAACCTCTCACACTTTGAAATGGTAAAAACTGATTCACTTTTTCACCTCCCTTCAGTTCACTTCATCAGACCAGGCTCGTACAACGTCAGCAGCAAGAGGTGTGTCCATTTTTGCGAGAATAGCCGACTTTGTTTCCGATTTAACGTCTTTAAGTTGGGTGACAATTTCATCTACTGTTAATTCATTTAAAATGGCTGCAGCAGCTTTGGCAGACATTTGTTCGTAGGTTTTTGCAAGTTCTTTATTACGCTCTTCTACCGTAACATCGGTTGTTTCTATACTCGCGTCTTCATCTTGTGAGGCTAGATCTGTCTGAACCTGATCAAGCTCTTCTTGAGTAACCTGCAAGCTTTGTGTAGCTTCTTCTAATTGGCTTTTTGTTTGTTCAAGCTCTACTTTCAAGCTTGAATTTTCTGCCTTCAGATCATTCGGGGTATCCGTAGAAGGACTCTCATTTTCTTCCGTGACAAGAGAGGAAAGAACGGGTACACTTTGTGCCCACTGTTTACTACTTCCCATCACATCAAAACCAATTAAAGGAGCAACAAAAAACAGAACAAGCAAACACACAACGATGAGAGGTAATACAACAGCGAGCAACATCATTTTTAAACCATTGCTTTTCTTTTCTTCTTTTGGCATGTTTTCACCCTCTTACTGTCTGACAAATCGTTGCACAGAAATTTCATCCATACTTAACTGTTCCAGACGAGCTTCCTCTACCACAAATTGCTTCCGTTTCTTATCACGGATCTTTTCATGCTTTTTGTGCTCAAATGAGGCATCTAGAAGTAATTGGTGCTTTTCTTCCATTTTCGTTCTAGCAAGCTGAGTACGTTTTTGTTGCTTCACAATTGCATCTTGAAGAAATAACATACTGGCTTGCATAGACTGAATATCGAGTACGGAAACCAAGTTCGATAGCTTTGCACGTGCATCTTGCTCAAGCGCTTCTTTTCGCTTGAGTAAATGATAAAGTTCTGTTGCTACCTCTTCAAAGGTTTTCACAGCGTTTGAATACACGTTTTCGGCCTCTTCCTTCTCCCTCTCCTTTAAATCCATAAGTTTCTGTAAGGAATAGCGAAACTGCAAGGTAGTTCCTCCTTAGAATCGACCGACTAAGTGTCGTTCTGTTTCATCAAATGTTACTTGTTCATTTGTCGCTTGCTTGATGAAAGTCAATATATCTGGATGTGCGGCCACTGCTTCGTCCAGCTTCGCATTTGAGCCTCTTTTGTACGCACCTATTGAAATTAAATCTTCTGCATCTGTATAAATAGACAACAATTCACGTAATGTAGCAGCGGCAGTTAAATGTTGAGTAGATACAATGTCGCTCATCACACGAGACACACTTTTTAATACATGAATGGCCGGAAACTGACCTTTGTTCGCTAGCTGTCGATCTAAAACAAGGTGTCCATCCAGGATGCCTCGAACAGCATCAGCGATCGGTTCATTCATATCATCTCCGTCTACAAGAACCGTATAAAAAGCTGTAATACTCCCATGTTCATTTGTACCTGAACGTTCTAGAAGCTTTGGCAGCATGGCAAATACAGAAGGTGGATATCCTTTTGTTGTTGGTGGTTCACCAATAGCTAGCCCGATTTCACGTTGAGCCATTGCAAATCGTGTGACCGAATCCATCATCAAGTTCACACTTAGTCCCTGGTCTCTAAAATACTCAGCCACTGCCGTAGCAGTAAGCGCGCCTTTTACTCTCATAAGTGCAGGTTGATCAGAGGTTACGACTAAAAGAACCGTTTTTTTCATACCTTCTTCACCTAAATCGCGTTCAACAAAGTCTTTAACCTCGCGCCCACGCTCTCCAATGAGAGCAATGACATTCACATCTGCGGTGGAATACTTTGCAATCATAGCAAGCAGTGTACTTTTCCCTACTCCACTTCCTGCAAAAATTCCCATCCGCTGACCTTTGCCTACACTAAATAATCCATCAATGACTCGTACACCAAGCCCTAAACGCTCCGTAATTCGAGGTCGTTGTAGTGGGTTAGGTGGCGATTGCTCTACGGGAACCCATTCTACTGGATCCTGCATGTTTGAAGAGGTGAGTGGCTGACCAACTGCGTCGATGATTTGCCCGATTAAGCTATGGCCAACAGGAACGCTTAATGGCTTTTCAGTACACTCAACTAAATTACCAGGTGCGATTTCTACCGTATCTGAAAAAGGCATTAATAACACGTTACTTTCTTTAAAACCAACAACCTCTGCTTGAATTCTTCCGCTCCCATCTCGACCGGAGTGAATAAAGCAAATGTCTCCTACTGCAGCAATCGGACCTGTTGATTCAATGGTCAAACCAACAACTCTGGTCACCTTTCCATACCACTTTCTTGTTGACATTGCTTGAATCGAATCAACTAGCGTTTGATTGATCATGACTACGTTCCTCTAGATGTTTTAACAACTGACTTTTTAATGATTCAAGCTGTTGATCAATTGACGTGCTTAATCTGCCTTGCTTTGTTTCAATCCTACAAGCATTCTCTTCAAGCGCGAGATCTGGAACAATAAAAACGTCGCTCCCTGGCGGTAACACGTTTATTAGCTCTTGTTTATGGTTACTAACTTTTTCAAACCAAGTTGGATGAACGAAAATTTGGATGTCGTCATGATCTCTGGCTTCAAGAACTTGACCTTTTAGAAATTGAAGGACTGCTTCATCGGACGTCAGTTCCTTACCTAATATCTTCTGTGCAATGGCACATGCAAGCTGGATCATCTCAGGTTCAGAATCCTTTAACTTCTGGGCTTTCTCTTGGATTGTTTGATCAATTACAGACTGTGCTTCAATGATCTTATCGCTATACGTTGCCCAAGCAGCTTGCTCCCCTTCTTGATAACCGGTTTCATAGCCTTTTGTTCGGTGCTCTTCAAATAATTGTTCTGCTTGAGCGGCCATTTCTTTTTCTTTTCGTTCAAATAAATCTGTTAGTTGTTCAGATTGTTGCTCTGCCTCTGCCATCATGTCTTGAGCTTGTTTTTCCATTTCAATTAAACGATTCTCAGCCATTTGCTGCGCTGTCTCAAGCTCATCAAACTCTGAATTCGTTTCTGGCCACTTGTCTGCTTTATTCCACAATGGCTTTATGGCGATACTACGCTTTGTTTGAAGGGTCGTATCTGCTTTAGATTTTATGATCCTAGACAAGAACGTCATCTCCTCCGCCTCTGGCAACCACAATTTCTCCTGACTCTTCTAGCTTGCGGATCACTGCTACAATTCGTGATTGTGCTTCTTCTACATCGCGCAACCTGACAGGTCCTTTGTATTCCATTTCGTCCCGGAAAGCATCTGCCATACGTTGTGACATGTTGCCAAAGACGATATCTTTTACTTCTTCGCTCGCTACCTTCAGTGATAATTGTAGATCTTCATTTTCTACATCACGTATAATTCGTTGGATAGAGCGATTATCAAGCGTAACAATGTCCTCAAAGACAAACATTCTCTTCTTAATTTCTTCTGCTAATTCTGGGTCTTGAATTTCAAGTGCATCTAGTATGGTTCGCTCTGTAGAACGGTCCACCCCATTTAATACTTCGACGACTGCTTCTACTCCCCCAGCCTCGGTGTAGTCCTGAGTCACAGACTGAGAAAGCTTTTCTTCAAGAATCATTTCAACCTGACTCACGATTTCAGGAGAGGTGCTATCCATAATGGCAATTCTTCTTGCTACATCCGCTTGTACTTCTTGCGGCAGCTCTGATAGAATCTGGCCAGCCTGTGCCGAATCTAAATAAGATAGTATTAAAGCAATGGTCTGTGGATGCTCATGTTGAATGAAATTTAAAATCTGGTTTGGATCAGCTTTTCTGGCAAAGTCAAACGGCCTGACTTGTAGCGTTGACGTTAGGCGATTAATAATCTGCATCGCGTTTTCTTCACCAAGCGCTTTTTCTAAGATACTTTTCGCGTAACCGATTCCTCCTTGAGAGATGTAGTCTTGAGCCATCACAATATGGTGAAATTGTTCAAGAACTTCATCCTTCACTGAGCTTTCTACCTTTCGGATGTTTGATATCTCCAAGGAAAGTTGTTCTATCTCTTCTTCTGTTAAGTGCTTATATATTTGAGCTGAGACGTCTGGCCCAAGAGAGATGAGTAAAACAGCTGCTTTTTGTCTGCCTGTTAGTTCTTTGTTTGAAGCTCTTCCCACTTCTCTGCCCCCTCTTAATCTTCAGATAACCAAGAACGTAATAGCTTCGAAAATTCTTCTGGTTTTTCTTTCGCCATGTTTTCTAATTGTTTCCGTTTTTCATGAGCAGGCCCGCTTCCTTCAACAGGTAGATCAGGTACCTCCTCAGTTGGCAGTGCCACTGAATCTATAGTCACTTCTTCTGTAGATTCCTCAAGCGCCACTTGTTTTCTACTTCTAGCAAGCATGACAACAAGAACAATAACAACTAGTGCAAGAACAGCCGCTAAAGCATATAACCATGTTGGGATCGCTTGGCCAGTATCCGGTGCTAAGTCCTCTGTTTTTCCTGCAAATTGATGAGAGGTCACAACAATTTTAGAATTTATTTCTTCCTGACTTAATGGCTGTCCATCTACTTCAGGTAATGTGGTTCGAACAATTGTACCTAAGATTTGTTGAATGTCAGCGATTTGCTGAGCCGGAATAGTGTCCGCCCCTTCAGGAGGCTCAAGCATTACTTGTACACCAACATTCCTTATTTGATAAGGGCTTTGTGTAATTTCACGGTTAATACGGTTAACTTCATTATTAATTCGATCTTCCGTGCGCTCCCACTCAGAATTTTCGTTCCCTTCCCCTTCAACAAAATTAGGTATTCCTTCTCCTGTTCCGGCTGTCCCACCTTCAGGAATCGTACCTTCACCTGTATACGCTTCTGATATCCGCTCGACACTTACAGCGATACCTTCCATGTTTTCTTCATCGACAGGCTCAACGAGTTGCTCTGTCCGATTTTCTTGAGTAAAGTCGATATCTGTAGTAACAGAGATTAAGACTTTATCAGGTCCAATCATTGTTCCAAGCATTTGTTGAAGGTTACGAGTCATATCTTGTTCTATTTCTTTTTGAATTCCACGTTGCTGTTCAAAAGCAGCAAGAGTAGAATCTCCGGCCGAACCAGCATCGTATCCGTACGAATTAAAGTGTTGATCTGAAATAACGATATTTTCTATAGGTAAATTAGGTACACTTTTTGATATTAGATGGTAGAGTCCTTTGACTCTTTCTTGGTCCAGCTGTGTGCCTAGTTTAAGATCTAGAACAACAGCTGCGGTTGCAGATTCTTGTGTAGAGCTTAACCATACACTCTCTTCTGGTAAAGTGATGACGACGTTCGCATTTTGAACACCATCAATATTTTTAATTAAATTTGAAATCTCTGTTTGCATAGCTGCACGTTCCATCACTGAAAATTCATTATCAGTCATCCCAAAACCAGATGAATCAGAAAAAATAGAGTAATCGATGTTACCACTTTGGGGGAGCCCTTCTGCAGCTAATTCAACTTTCAAAGAATCCACCTGATTGTCCGGAACTTCAATGGTCATGCCATCCTTAGATACACGTGATGGAATTCCTTTTCCATCTAACGTTTCTTTAATTTGCCCTGTTTCTTGTAATGAAAGTTGGCTATAAAGTGGCACAAAGTTTTGTTTTGTACTGAAGTATGTAAGTGCCGCAGCCATTAATAGAATGAGAATAAGTCCTGCAACAAGCCATATCTTCTGCCGAGGCTCTCTCTCAGTCCAGTAAGTTAGTACTGCATTTTTATATCTTGCAATTGTCTCGTTCATGCGACCTCCTGGCACCCCTGCAAACGTATTTCATTCAACGATAAAGATTAAACTTGCATTCTCATTATTTCTTGGTAGGCTTCAACCATTTTATTTCGAATTTCAATAGTTGCTTGAAGGGATACAGATGCTTTTTGACCTGTGATCATCACGTCATGTAATTCAATCGGCTTCCCTAAAGCTAGAGCTTCTGTTTTTTGACTTGATTCATTTTGCATAGTATTAACCTCTCTAAGCGCATTGCCTAGCAAGGCTTTGAAACTTTCTTGAGCTTCTCCTGAAGAGATAGATTCCGCTTGTCGTTTTGCCGCTTGTCCAACTTGTAATGGACTCTGAATCGCATTTAATTCCAACTAGAACCCTCCTACTTTCCGATTTCAAGTGTTTTGAGTAGCATATTCTTTGATGCATTTAAGGCAGTTACATTCGCTTCATATGATCGTGTGGCTCCCATTAAGTCAACCATTTCGCGCAACGGATCCACATTAGGCATCTGAACAAAACCCTCTTCATTTGCATCTGGATGATCCGGTTGGAAGACAAGCTTAAAAGGTGTATTATCACGCTCTATAGCAGACACTCTCACACCATTTAACTCATTATGTAAAAAAGATTGAAAACCTTGCTTCGATTGATTTGGAGTGACCGAAACCATTTTCCGTCTATAAGGTTGCCATTCTCCATCCACAAGCTCACCACGTGTCGTTTCCGCGTTGGCCATATTTGACGAAACAACATCCATTCTTAAACGGTTCGCCGTTAAAGCTGAGGCACTAGCATGAAATCCAGTAAACATCGACACTCTATTTTCCTCCTCTTATCACTGATTGAAGGGAAGAGAACCTGCCATTCAGCCTTTCAATCAATGCATTGTATTGAATTTGATTTTCAGCAAGAATTGACATTTCCTTATCAATATCCACACCATTTCCATTGTGGTGATACCGATCTTTTAATTCATTTAACTGGGTTGAACCAGACTTACTACCTTTAAAATCCAAATGTTCCGTGTGCGTTTTATATGCACCTATCGATGGCTCTTTTAATGCAACCTCTAATGTTTGTGAGAATGGCACTTGTTTCGCTTTGTAACCAGGTGTATCTGCATTAGCAATGTTATTTGCAAGCACAGACTGCCTTTGCTGAGCTTGATCCAAACCTAGTTCAATAGACCGAAATGATGCACCAGAAAAAAGATCCATGACGTTTCTCCCTTCTATTCGTACAAATTCGACATAAATATTTAAATTCACTACAACTTTTTCACTAGTTATAAGGAAATTGTACTCAAATCTAATACTATTGTCTAACGATGTTTTTTTAAAACACAGTATTTACGATCAAGTACCTACGACATAATTACTATTTATATTCAAATATATGTAATTATTGACTATTTATTATTTGATAACGCTTTATTTTGTTATGATTAGAAATAAAACCGTCAAAAATACCTACAACATGATTCCCATAACTTTTGTATCGACACGTTTTTTGACTATAAAGTTAGTTATAAAAATAATTACTTTGATATAAACATTCATCTTACAAAAAAACCTCTGAGTCGTTTGACTCAGAGGTTTTTTTCATTTAAAACTAAATTATTTTGCTTTCATACGTTCTAATTCATTCAAGAATTTGTCATTTAATACTTTAATGTACGTTCCTTTCATACCTAAAGAACGTGATTCAATTACACCAGCACTTTCAAGCTTACGAAGTGCATTTACGATAACTGAACGAGTAATCCCTACACGATCAGCTACTTTACTAGCAACAAGAAGGCCTTCACGTCCATCAAGTTCTTCAAAAATATGCTCAACTGCTTCTAGTTCGCTATAAGATAATGAGCTAATCGCCATTTGTACAACCGCTTTGCTGCGGGCTTCTTCTTCGATTTCCTGCGTTTTTTCATGAAGAATTTCCATTCCAACAACTGTTGCACCATACTCAGCAAGGATAAGGTCGTCATCGTTAAACGAATCATTTAATCTAGATAGAATTAAAGTTCCTAAACGTTGTCCTCCACCTTTAATTGGAACAATTGTTGTTAGGCCTGATTTGAAAAGATCTTTATTCTCAACAGGGAAAGCTGTGTACTCACTTTCAATGTCAATGTTTGCAGACGTTTCGTCTACTTTAAAGAGACCTTCTGTGTATTCTTGAGGGAATTGTTTTTCTTCAAACATTTTTTTCATACGATCATTTTCAATTTCCTGATGTATTGAAAATCCCAGTAATCGTCCGCGACGACTAAGAACATATACATTTGAACTAATTGTTTCAGCTAGTGTTTGAGCCATATCACGAAAACTTACGTGCTGACCACCTGACTTCTGTAGCATATCGTTAATTTTACGTGACCTTGATAATAAATCCATCTTGATAATCTCCTCCAACGAATCGTTCGTTTTATAAAATAAATTGACTTAAATCTTTGTTTTTTGCAATAGATGCGAGTTTTTCGTCTACGTACTCTGGAGTAATTGTAATTTCCTCAAGAGAGATATCTGGAGCCTCAAAAGATAAATCCTCCAGTAGACGTTCTAGTAATGTGTGCAATCTGCGTGCACCAATATTTTCTGTTTCTTGATTTACCTCAGCTGCGATAACAGCAATCTTACGAACAGCATCGTCTGTAAATGTAATTTTAATACCTTCTGTTTCAAGTAAAGCCTGATATTGTTTTAATAAGGCATTATCAGGTTCTAGTAGAATTCGCACAAAATCATCTACACTGAGGTTTGATAGCTCTACTCGAATTGGGAAACGCCCCTGTAGCTCTGGAATCAGGTCCGAAGGTTTAGACATGTGAAAGGCTCCCGCACCTATAAATAAGATGTGGTCGGTTTTAACGGCTCCATGCTTCGTCACAACCGTTGAACCTTCAACGATCGGTAAGATGTCTCGTTGAACCCCTTCTCTAGATACATCGGCAGATTGCTGACTTTTTCCAGCTACTTTATCTATCTCATCAATAAAAATGATACCAAGCTGCTCAGCTCGATGAATAGCCTCTTGATTCACATCATCCATATCTATCAATTTCTGTGCTTCTTCTTCAATGAGGATCTTTCTTGCATCCGTTACAGGTAGCTTGCGTTTCTTTTTCTTTTTAGGCATCAGGTTACCGAACATTTCTTGCATATTCATGCCCATTTGCTCCATGCCTGCTCCTTGGAACATATCCATCATCTGTTGACTTTGCTCAGAAACCTCAATGGTTACTAAACGATCCTCTAACTCTCCAAGCGCAAGCTTATGAGCCATCTTACGTTTTAGTTCTTTTTGAGATAGTTCTTCTTCTGTCTCTTGTTCCTCTTCGTTTGTATCGTCACTTGAAAAAAATGCCTCGAACGGGTTTTTAACTGCTGATTTTCGTTTCCCAGAAGGAACAAGCAAATCAACAATTCGTTTGTTTGCAAGATCTTCTGCTGGTCCGCGAACGGTTTGAAGCCGCTCATCTTTCACAAGGCGAACACTCGTATCAACCAAGTCTCGAACCATTGATTCTACATCACGTCCTACATATCCAACCTCAGTAAACTTTGTTGCTTCTACTTTCGCAAAAGGTGCACCAACAAGCTTTGCAAGTCTACGAGCAATTTCTGTTTTACCGACCCCGGTTGGCCCAATCATTAAGATATTTTTCGGTGTGATTTCATCTCTTAATTTGTCAGTCAGCATACTCCGACGATAACGGTTACGTAATGCAATGGCCACCGATTTTTTGGCGCCCTCTTGTCCTACGATGTATTGGTTTAAGCGATTAACGATGTCTCTTGGTGTTAATGAGTCCTTCATCAATTACTCATCTCCCTTCAGCCTACTCAAGCTCCTCTAACACAAGTTGATCATTAGTGTACACACAAATCTCTCCTGCTGTTTCTAAAGCAGCTTTTGCAATCTCCTTTGCACTCAGCATGGGTGCATGTTTTTTCAAGGCTCTACCAGCGGCTAATGCATAATTACCACCTGAGCCGATGGCAAGTATTCCATCATCTGGCTCAATGACTTCACCCGTTCCTGAAACGAGTAATAGCTGATCCTTATCCATCACAATAATCATCGCTTCAAGCTTTCGTAACACTCGATCGCTGCGCCATTCTTTAGCCAATTCCACCGAAGCACGCTGCAGATTACCATTATATTCTTCAAGCTTTCCTTCAAACTTCTCAAAAAGGGTAAATGCATCTGCAACAGATCCTGCAAATCCTGCAAGTACTTTGCCACCAAAGATACGTCGAACCTTCTTAGCTGTATGCTTCATGACCACTGCGTTCCCAAAAGTGACTTGACCGTCACCAGACATCGCAGACTTCCCTTGATGCTGTACGGCGAAAATCGTTGTCGCATGAAATTGTTCCATTTTCTGACCCCCTCTTGCATCATTATGCACGTGGATGATGATTCATATATACATCTCGTAAACGGTCTTTAGATACATGTGTATAGACTTGAGTTGTTGAGAGGTGTTCATGACCAAGTAGGTCTTGAACAACCCGTAAGTCCGCGCCGTTATTGAGTAAATGAGTAGCAAATGAATGCCTTAACTTATGAGGACTGATTCGATGGAAAAGTGAAGCCTCTTCCATTCTTTTGGTAAAGATCGTTCGATAACTACGCTCTGATAGTCCATTGCCTCGGTAGTTCAGAAACAGTAGATTTGTTTGTATTACACTCTTAACCTGAAGATGAGGTCTTCCTTCATCGAGATATTGACGAATCGCATGGATTGCATAGGAACCTACGGGGACATAACGTTCTTTTTTCCCTTTTCCATAAACGAGTACTGTCCCAAGTGAAAAATCAAGATGGTTTATCTCCAACAAGCAACATTCGCTTACACGCATACCCGTTGCATAAATCAGCTCTAGAATCGCTCGGTCTCGCAGATCAATTGGATTGGTACCTTTTATTCCCTCAAACAGCTTCTCCATTTCCTCTTCATACAGAAATTGCGGGAGCTTGCTGTCTGCTTTAGGTAGAGATGCATGAGCAAACACATTTTCCTCTAGGATACCCTCTCTTTTTAAAAAGCGACAGAAGCTTCTCATTGAAGATAACTTACGAGAAATTGTTCTTTTAGCGTATTTCTTTTCATGCAACTCTGTCAGATACGTACGTAACACTGCATATGTAACGTCTTTTAACGAAGGCACAGCTTCTTTATTCATAAAGAGATAGAATGCTTTGATGTCCCGAGCGTAATTAGATAACGTATGAGGTGAGCAGCCCTTCTCAATTTGTAAGTAACGCATAAATTGTTCTACCCACTGCTGTTCCAGCTTTTGGTCCAAGTCACTCACCTCTTCTAAGCTTCTAAATTTTATCACGCAGCACAATCAAAAACAACGCTATTCACATTTCTTTCATAAAATTCTGAATTGTACCTAATGCTCGCTCAGCAAGCTGTTCATAGCGTTCTTTTTTTGACTTGATTCGTTCTTCAAGTGGCTTTAACAAACCAAAGTTCGCGTTAATTGGCTGGAAGTTTTTCTTCGCTTCTGTTGTAATGTATTCAGCCATCGCGCCAAGAATGGTTTCCTCAGGAAACACAAGTAGTTCTTGTCCTTTTACAAGGCGTGCTGCATTAATACCTGCAATCATTCCTGCAGCAGCAGATTCTACATAACCTTCAACACCCGTAATTTGACCAGCGAAAAATAGATCTTCTCTCGCCTTAAATTGATACGTGCGGTTCAATAGTTTTGGTGAATTTAAGAACGTATTACGATGCATAACACCATAACGAACAAAGTCAGCCTGCTCTAAACCTGGAATTAAGCGAAAGACTTCTTTTTGCGGTCCCCATTTTAGGTGGGTTTGGAAGCCTACCATATTAAACAATGTACCTGATGAGTTGTCTTGTCTTAATTGAACAACTGCATAAGGACGTTTCCCTGTCTTAGGATCATCTAAACCAACTGGCTTCATTGGACCAAATAACATCGTCTTTGGACCGCGAGCCGCCAACACTTCAATTGGCATACACCCTTCAAAGAAGATCTCTTTTTCGAATTCTTTTAAAGGAACAGTTTCCGCTGAGATTAATGCTTCATAAAATGTATTAAATTCCTCTTCGTTCATCGGGCAATTAAGGTAAGCCGCTTCACCTTTGTCATAACGACTTTTTAAATATACCTTGTCGCGATCAATGGTTTCTGCATCGATGATCGGTGCTGCTGCATCATAGAAGTATAACGATTCTTCCCCCGTTAATTCACGCAGGCTTTTAGACAAGCCTTCTGAAGTGAGTGGACCCGTTGCGATAATAGTCGGTCCATCAGGAATCGAATCTATTTCTTCATTAAATACTGTAATATTTGGGTGATTACGTACTTTTTGTGTGACCGCATCTGCAAAATCATGTCTATCAACAGCAAGAGCTCCACCAGCTGGAACGGCAGCTCCATCTGCTGATGCAATGATTACAGAGTCAAGTCGTCTCATTTCTTCTTTTAGAACGCCAACAGCATTTGTTAAGGAGTTTCCTCGTAATGAGTTACTACAAACCAATTCTGCAAATTTATCTGTATGATGAGCCGGTGTTTGTTTCACTGGTCTCATTTCGTATAAGTGGACTTGTATTCCTTCTTTAGCTATTTGCCAAGCAGCTTCACTGCCAGCTAAACCTGCGCCGATAACCGTAATTACTGGTTGTTCCATCTTACCATTCACCTTTCTTATCTAGCTTGCTTATAGAATAGTACACGTACCAAACAGGACTGTCCAGCATAAATCATTTTTTTGATTCAGACAGCCCTATTCTCTTCATTTAGTTAGTATCTTTTTCAGAATAATCACATGAAACGCATTGCACTTGAACACCTTTTTTCAATTTCTTTTCAACGAGTAAGGAACTACATTTTGGACATGGTCGTGAGATCGGTTTATCCCATGAAACGAATTCACATTCAGGATAGCGATCGCAGCCATAAAAGATTCGACGTTTCTTACTTTTACGTTCAACAATATTGCCCTCTTTACAGGTTGGACACTTCACGCCAATGTCTTTCACAATCGCCTTTGTATTGCGGCAGTCTGGAAAATTGGAACACGCCATAAATTTCCCATAACGCCCCATTTTATAAACCATTTCTGAACCGCATTTTTCACACGTTTCGCCTGCTGGTTCGTCTTTGATTTCAACTTCCTTCATCTGTTCCTCGGCAACACTTAATCGTTTCTCAAACCCTTGATAAAAGCTGTCAATAACCTTAATCCATTGATCTTTTCCATCTTCAATGGAGTCAAGATCTGTTTCCATTTTAGCTGTGAATTTCACATCTAAAATTTCAGGGAAGAATTCTACGATTAACTCTAAGACGATATCACCAAGTTCGGTTGGTATAAATCGTTTTTCACTAAGCGCTACATACCCACGTCGTTGGATTGTATCTAAGGTAGGAGCATACGTTGAAGGTCGGCCTATACCTAGCTCTTCCATCGTTTTTACAAGTCTTGCCTCAGTATAACGTGGTGGTGGCTGTGTAAAGTGCTGAGTCGGATCAAGATCTTTTTGCTTAACCGTCTGACCTTCCTCAAGGTTAGGTAACAGCTTGTCTTCTTCCTTCTTACCATCGTCGTTCCCTTCAATATAAACCTTCATGAAGCCTGGAAATTTCACCTTAGAACCAGTCGCTCTAAATAACACACCATTGTTATTAAGATCTACAGTCATTGTATCCATGATCGCTGGAGCCATTTGACTAGATACCAGCCGCTCCCAGATTAATTTATATAGTCTTAATTGATCTCGAGATAAGTAAGCTTTCATTTCTTTAGGGTCATAATTAACAGATGTCGGTCGAATCGCTTCATGCGCATCTTGAGTTTTCTGGTCTTTCTTTACACTACGTGCACCTTGAGCTACGTACTCTTTCCCGTATGTTGTCTCAATATACGTCTTTGTTTCTTCTTTAGCTGTGTCAGAAATACGTGTTGAATCTGTACGCATGTACGTAATTAAACCGACTGTACCCTGCTTGCCTAAGTCAATTCCTTCATATAACTGTTGGGCAATCATCATCGTTTTCTTTGCTCTAAAGTTCAGCTTTCTTGCTGCCTCTTGTTGCAAAGAAGAAGTTGTGAAAGGAGCAACTGGGTTTCGCTTACGTTCCTTTTTCTTAACGGAATCAACATCGTAGTTTTTTCCTTTAAGTCGAGCGAGAACTTCTTTTACTTCTTGTTCCGATCCAAGTTCCTTTTTCTTTCCATCCACTCCGTAAAACTTCGCTTCAAACTCATCTTTGTTTAAAAGAAATGTACCGGGAATACTCCAGTATTCTTCAGGTTTAAACGCTTGAATTTCTTTCTCACGATCAATGATCATTTTTACAGCGACGGATTGAACTCTTCCCGCACTTAATCCTTTTTTCACTTTCTTCCATAGTAATGGGCTAATGTTATAACCAACAAGTCGATCGAGGATGCGACGTGCTTGCTGAGCATCTACTAAGTCCATGTTTATTGGTCGAGGTGTCTTAAATGCATCTTTTATCGCTTGTTTGGTAATTTCATTAAAAACGACACGACATTCAGAATGTTCATCTATATCTAAGCTATGAGCCAAATGCCAGGCAATGGCTTCCCCTTCTCTGTCGGGGTCAGCTGCGAGATAAACTTTTTTTACTTTTTTTGCTGCTGTCTTTAAATCTTTTAAAACGGGTCCTTTTCCACGAATCGTAATATACCTTGGTTCAAAGTCATTGGATACATCAACACCCATTTGACTTTTTGGTAAATCCCTTACATGTCCCATTGACGCTTTAACGATATACTTTTTTCCTAAGTACTTACCAATGGTCTTTGCTTTGGCGGGAGATTCCACGATTACTAAATAATCGGCCATATAGCCACTCCCTCTCGTCTATAAATGAAATCTCCCTCATTATTAAACACACATTTGCTATTTGTCAAACATAAGAAAAAGGTTTCAAGGTTTTTTTTGCCAATATTGCGGTTTATTTCAACCCTTATTTTTTCTTTTTTTTGTTTAATCTACTTCATATTCTTCGATAATATCTTCTGCCGTTAATACTAACTTTGCTCCTTGTTGAATTAAGAAATTGGTGCCTATAGATAAAGGAGAAAAAAGGGGGCCGGGAGTGGCAAATACATTTCTTCCTTGTTCAAGTGCTTGATCTGCACTTATTAACGACCCACTACGCTGGGCTGCTTCAATCACAAGTAAGCCTCTTGATAATCCGCTTATCAGTCGATTTCGTGCTGGAAACTGCCACTTTTGGGGAGGTGTTGAAGGGGGATATTCGGTTATAACCACATGCTCTGTCACAAGATGTTCATAAAGTGCCAGATTTTCTTTCGGGTAAATGTACTGAAACCCAGATCCCATAACCGCAATCGTTTTACCATTTTGTTTGATTGCTTCAATATGAGCAAGCCGATCGATTCCTTTAGCCATTCCACTAACGATTGTAAAATTATTTTCAATGAGTTCTGGAAACAACGTTTGAATACTTTTGATTCCAAGCTCTGTAGGTTGTCTTGTTCCGACTACACCCAATGTTTTTGCCGTACGTAACAGTTGAATGTTCCCTTTGACTAAGATCACCCAAGGCGGGTCATAGATTTGCTTTAATTGTATCGGATACTCAGGGTCTACATAACTGATAGCCTGTATGTGATCCTTAGAATATAGATGAAGCGTGTCTTCTGGAGAATGTCGATGAAGATCTTGATAAAAAGCTTGTGGACTTGGAAGAGTCGGATAAAACAAAGAGGATAGTTGCGTGAGAGACATAGAGAAAATGCGAGTAAGCGAAGGATCTTTCAAAATTAGTTGAGAGAGCTTAGACCAAGTCATCCCTCTGCAGCTGTGAATATGGATCACTCGGGTTCTAAAATCAGACAGTGTACATCCCTTCCTTCCTATTAAAAAGATAGATAGTAAAATAGACCGATAGGGAGCGAGAATTAAACAGATGAACGTTCTTTTCTCATACCCCTATTCGGTCAATTTCTTATTCGATTGTTCTACAATTACTTCGTTGCTTCGTGTGTTGTACACGCTTCAAGTAAGTTGTTTTCCTTAAGTGCAGCAACGAGTGTATCACCCATATCAGATGGTGTTGCAGCTACTTTGATTCCGCAGCTTTCAAGAGTTTTGATCTTCTCAGAAGCTGTACCCTTACCACCAGAAATGATCGCACCAGCATGGCCCATACGCTTTCCTGGAGGAGCTGTTTTCCCGCCGATAAAGCCGACTACAGGTTTAGTCATGTTTGCCTTCACCCATTCAGCCGCTTCTTCTTCAGCTGTTCCGCCGATTTCACCAATCATGATGACAGCATACGTATCTGGGTCTTCATTAAATAGTTTAAGAGTATCGATAAAGTCTGTTCCATTTACAGGATCTCCACCGATTCCTACAGCTGAAGATTGACCAATACCTGCAGTAGATAGTTGGTGAACCGCTTCATATGTTAATGTACCAGATCTTGAAACAACACCTACATGACCTTTTTTGTGAATGTATCCTGGCATAATACCGATCTTACATTCTTCAGGTGTAATAACACCAGGGCAGTTCGGTCCGATCAAGCGAGTATTCTTTCCTTCTAGATAGCGTCTTACATCTACCATATCAAGTACTGGAATGCCTTCTGTGATACAAATCGCTAGCTCAATGCCTGCGTCCGCTGCTTCCATAATCGCATCTGCTGCAAAAGCAGGTGGTACGTAGATCACTGAAGCATTTGCTCCAGTTGCTTGAACAGCTTCCTCTACAGTATTAAATACTGGAATGCCTTCAATCTCAGTTCCACCCTTACCAGGTGTAACTCCACCGACAATGTTTGTACCGTATTCAACGGCTTGTTGTGTATGAAAAAGACCTGTTGCTCCTGTAATTCCTTGAACAAGTACTTTTGTATCTTTATTAATGAGGATACTCATTTCTCCACGTCCCGCCTTTCTATTTCACTAGAGCTACGATTTTTTGTGCACCATCAGCCATTGAATCTGCAGCGGTGATATTTAAACCAGAATCTTTAAGAATCTTCTTACCTAGTTCAACGTTTGTTCCTTCTAAACGAACAACTAATGGAATTTCAAGGCCAACTTCTTTAGTAGCCGCAATAACACCTTCAGCGATTACATCACATTTCATGATTCCGCCAAAGATATTAACAAAGATTCCTTTTACATTCGTATCAGATAGGATGATTTTAAACGCTTCTGTTACTTTTTCGGCTGTAGCGCCACCACCTACATCTAGGAAGTTAGCTGGATCACCACTGTAATGCTTGATGATATCCATTGTAGCCATAGCTAGACCCGCACCGTTAACCATGCAACCAATATTTCCATCTAAAGAAATATAGCTTAGATCATGTTTAGATGCTTCGATTTCTTTTACATCCTCTTCTTCTAGATCACGGAATTCAAGAACATCTTTTTGTCTATATAAAGCATTTGAGTCGAAGTTCATTTTAGCGTCAAGAGCCATTACTTTCCCGTCGCCAGTTGTAACAAGCGGGTTAATTTCAGCAATGGAGCAATCTTTTTCAACAAAGACTTTGTATAAACCAAGCATAAACTTAACAGCTTGACCAACAAGTTCTTTAGGAATATTAATGTTAAAAGCAAGACGACGAGCTTGGAAGCCTTGAAGACCTACAGCCGGATCGATTACTTCCTTGAAGATTTTTTCAGGTGTAGCCTCAGCTACTTCCTCAATTTCTGTTCCGCCTTCTTCAGAGGCCATCATAACAACGCTTGATGTCGCGCGATCTAAAACAAGTCCAATGTAGTACTCATTTTTGATGTCGCAGCCTTCCTCAACAAGTAAGCGCTTAACTTCTTTGCCTTCAGGACCAGTTTGATGAGTCACAAGAACCTTCCCCAAAATCTCTTCTGCGTATGTACGTACTTCATCGAGATTCTTGGCGACCTTCACTCCACCAGCCTTACCACGGCCACCTGCATGAATCTGTGCTTTCACAACAGATACGCTAGAGCCTAAATCCTTCGCTGCAGAAACAGCTTCTTCTACAGAGAACGCAACCTTGCCGTTCGGAACTGCTACGCCATATTGGCGAAGAAGCTCTTTCCCTTGATACTCATGGATATTCATTCTCTCTCCTGCCTCCTGTCGATTGCATGCGTTTGCATGCCTTTCAGATTTTCACCCCAACCCGGGTGAAATTCTCTTCTATCTTAGCATTTTTTTCATGCTTGTGGGAAGCAAATCGCAATAATTTGAAAAAACAGGTGATTATTTTTTTGCATTTGTCGATTTTTTCTCTTCTTGCTTTTCTTTTTTATCTTTTGATTCTGTTTTCTTAGTTAAAAGTCTACTCAACGCTTCTTTGGCATCGGTTTCCTGAATGGATGGAAATAGACCAAATTCACTTCCCATTTCCTCTGAATTTGTGCGGTTTGTGTTTGTTCTCTTTTGATTGCTCACGTCATCACCTCATCAATTGTTTGGTTTTTAGTCTTCCTCAGATTGAGGTTCTTGATTCCTATCGACTCGGTAGATAAAAGCAAAAAGTTCAGCAACAACTTCATATAACTCCGTTGGAATGGTTTCATTAATCGTCAACTGGCTTAATAATTCGACAAGAGCCGCATCTTCTTGAATGGGGACATGTGAGGATTTTGCAATTTCAATCATCTCAGTCGCAGTTTTCCCCGTTCCCTTCGCAACTACTTTAGGAGCTTTCATTTGATCTTGATGATATTGAAGCGCAATCGCTTTTTGATTTTCAGTATTCATATTCGAATATCCATCCCTTGATATGATGCTTGTGCTTGCATTGGTTTAAACGCAGGTCTGTTAGGTTCTTGAGTTTCCGCTTGCCACTTTTTCCATGAAACAGATGTGAACTGATAGTCTAGCTTTTCTAGACTGTGTTTAACCATCGGCTCAAGCAATGCAACTAACGCATCTGGGCGATCGTGCTGATTTGTTACCGTTACATGTACAATCTTTTTTTGAATGGTTACTTGAACCATTGTCTCTCTTAAACGCTCAAGTTCAAGGAAAAATAGTAAACGACAGTTCTCTGGATCAAGTGTGGCATCTTCACGCTTTTTACCTTGCCATTGAATGAGAAGATCCGTCTTCCATTCACCTAACGTTATTGGTAGGGAAAGCATCGTTTGTACAAAAGCAGGATCAGGTGACAGCGATTGAATCTGATGACCTGTAATGCTGTGAAGAACTCGCTCTGCTTGAGTGCGAATCTCAGTTGTTTGGTTCTCTCCCATTAGTTGTACAAGTACACTTTTAAAAGATGGTGGTTGGTGCACAGCAGCTGATTCATCCTGATACCCAACTAATTGAACCAGTTGAAAAAGTTGATTTGCAAATGTCGTTTGTTTCCCATTGATCATCACTTGTGGTAACACCGTTTCTTTTACAGCTGTTTGAATGAGTGCACGTTCTATGTCAGTAGAGGGCTGTTGTATGATTTTTGTCCAGTTTCTATGTATGGTTGCTTGCTCATTTTCAGAGAGCAACGTTTGCTTTATGAGTGATGATTCCGGTGTGACATCGGGTGGCATCCATTTAGTAAGGAATGATTCAACGGACACGTTTGGTGCTGCACCTGGCCATTGAAGCTTAGTTAAAATAGTCATCGCTGCTTGTTTAGTAACTGGGCTTGCATTTTGATCAAGAAGAGTTTTAAGAATCTGATCAACAGGAGACTGAGTAATTGGTCCATTTGTTTGATTAAGCAAGGCTTGCATCGCTTGAGATGATGAATTCATTGGAGAGGCTGCAAGTTTTGTTTCAAGGGTAGCTAGGCCCTCCGATAGCTGGGGAGACTGAGCTAAGGTAGCTAATGATTGAAATACAACTTTTGTTAGCGGAAGCTGTTGTTGAATTATTGTACGAATGGTATCTAACCCCACTTGACGAGTTACAGTCGAATCCTTTAATAGCTGCGCCCCATCTTTTAGTTGATCTCTTGTAAATGGGGTACCAGTAAGCTTTAGTTCTTGCAGCAGTTGTTGACCTTCTTTGCTCGTTGCAAGCTTCGAAGCATTCATCCCTAACGCCTCCGCATTTAAAGCTGTATGATCAGGTTGAACTATTTGAAGATTAGGCATGCCTTTGCCTTCTTTTACTAAGAACCAATAGGAGGACCCAGCATTCACCATCGTTTCCAGCTTGGCAACAACGGTTGTCCCTCGAATCGACAGAGCTGCTAGCTGGTCTGGATAATGCTTTAAGATCTTTCCAGAGAATAGCTGACCCGGTTTAAGCGAGAGAAGACTCTCACGATTATGAAGTAGATTTCCAATTTGTGAAACACTTTGAAGCATTACGTCTTCTCTCCTTTGTACGATCTTTACCCCAATAAATCCTTTACTGGCTGAAAGGACTTTCTATGTATAGGGGTAACTCCTTGTTGTCTCATTGCTTCTAAATGAGTAGGCGTCCCATACCCCGAATGAGCACTAAACCCATACCCTGGATAGGTTTGATCCCAGCGACTCATCAATTGATCTCGAGTAACCTTTGCAAGCACTGAAGCCGCTGCAATGCTTAAACTCTTTTGATCGCCTTTGATTAATGAAGTCTGTTCTATTTCTAATGGAATGTGCATGGCGTCTACTAACAAATAGTCAGGTTTAGTTGCTAGCTGTTCAACCGCAAGCTGCATCGCACGTTTAGAGGCTTGGTAAATATTAATCTCATCAATCGTCTCCACGTCAATTTCTTGGATTGCATAAGCAATCGCTTGTTTTTTGATTTCATCATAGAAAAACTCCCGCTGTTTCTTTGAGAGCTTCTTTGAGTCGTTTAAGCCAACTAATGAATGCTCACTCGGTAAAATAACCGCAGCAGCTACAACAGGACCAGCAATCGGGCCTCGTCCAGCCTCATCAATACCAGCAATAGCCTGATATCCTTTTTGCAAAAGGTCGCGTTCATACGCTTGAATTTCTTCGTGTTGTAAAAGAGCTTGCTTATGCTTTTCTTGCTTGCGTCTTACCTGTTCAATTATCTGTTGAACTCCCTTACGCTTGTCTTCTTTAAGGATTTCCAGGTATTCTTCAAGCTCTGCATGGGGTGCCGTTTCTAATCGTTTTTTTATATTTGATATGGATTCATTTAGCATACTGTCTCTCCCACTTTATCGTCTCTATCTATGATATTGTAAAGGGAAAAACCGCTTAAAGAGCTTTCTCCTTAAACGGTTTTCACTTCTATGTCTGATGGTTTTTCAAGTGTAACGGCTCCAATTGTTCCAGCACGAAGCTCTCTCAGAACCGTTTCTGCCGTCTTATCATAGTCAATGTATCCACGCTTTTGAAGGAATCCGCGTTTCTCTCCAATTAAATCAAACAACTCTACATTATCCTCAGGCAGCTCGTCCACTTTATAACGCGCTTGGATTAATGTTGGATATTCCTTTTTTAAATAAGTCAGTACAAACAATGCAATGTCTTGAAAATCAAGGAGCTCATCTTTGATCGCACCGGTGGCAGCTAAACGATAGCCAGTCCCTTGATCCTCAAACTTAGGCCATAAAATCCCTGGTGTGTCCAGCAACTCTAGAGATGTGCCAATTTTGATCCATTGTTGCTTCTTTGTAATACCCGGACGGTCTCCTACATTTGCGGTTCGTTTAGACGCAAGACGGTTGATTAATGTAGATTTTCCAACGTTTGGAATACCGAGTATCACCACACGAATGGCTCGTGGTTTCATTCCTTTAGATTCCCATTTATCAAACAATGGCTTAGCAAGTTCCTTACAAGCCGCTTCAATTCGTTCCGTACCTTGCCCATTTTGTGAGTTAATAGAGATAACAGAGGCTCCATTTCCCTTAAAATATGAAGTCCATGCTTTTGTCACAGCAGGATCAGCTAGATCGGTTTTATTTAAGAGGATTAAGCGAGGTTTTCCTTCTGCTAATTCATCAATCACCGGGTTTCTAGATGAAAGCGGGGCACGAGCATCTAATAACTCGATAACCACATCAATGTATTTTAGTTTTTCCGTAACTTCCCGACGAGCCTTCGCCATGTGGCCAGGGTACCATTGTATTGTCATGTAAACACCTACTCAGTCATTTTAATATTGCGGATTGGCCAGAACGTAAGACTCGCTCCACCAATCATATCTTCTTTATGAATAGCCCCAATGTCGCGGCTATCCTTACTTCGTCTACGATTATCTCCCATTACAAAGTAGGAATCGTCCGGTACAACTGAGCCAAGTGAATGCGGTAGCTCTTCTAACGTAAAGTCACCAGTCAAAATTTCTCCTTCGTAATGCTGTTTCATCTCATCAAGAAATGGTTCAGCAACAGGTTCTTGATTAACATAAAGGGTATCATCCCTATATTCAATCTCTTCTCCTGGCAACCCAATGACTCGTTTAATATAATCATTTCCTCCAGGAGCATGAAAAACCATAATATCAAATCGCTCTGGTTCACTCAGCTGTAACCCAATTTTATTGACAATCAATTTATCTTCCGGCTCAAGCGTTGGTTGCATGGATTCTCCATCAACAACAACAGATGCAAACATGAAGGTTCGGATCACAAATGCTAGTATGAGTGCAATCGCAATGGCTTTTACCCATTCCCAAGACTCTGATCGTTTTTTTTCCATGGACAGAACCTCCAACGGGCACTAGACTTTCGTATACAGTCTTAATAGTCTTATTTTATCATATTCACCCTTTGAATAGTAATGACGAGTCTAAACCAATTTAATTTAGACAAAAAAGAAGCGTAGGCACTGCCTAGCTTCTTGATCTATTACGTATGAGAAACCATACATTCCAATTGACCATGTATAGAATATGTTGTGATTCCACTCGGAAGGATAAAGTGTTGCCCTTTCCTAATTGGATATTCCACATCTTCTACTTTTAATAAGCCCTCGCCGTCAATGACACTTACTTGCAAGAAGTTAGCAGTTAATGAAAGAGTTGCGTCACCACTGAGCTTCCAATGATAAACGGTAAAATACGGATCTTCTACTAGCTTTGTTTCTGTTAAGTCCTGAACGGTTTTCTCTTGTTTCGTATATGTAGCATCTTGATGAGGTACTGTCGTTACTTCAATCGAGCGGTCCACGTGTAACTCTCGTTTGTTCCCATTTGCATCCGTACGCTCATAATCGTACACTCGGTACGTAATGTCTGAGCTCTGTTGCGTTTCCAAAATGACGATACCTGCACCAATCGCATGAATGGTTCCACTTGGCACATGAACAAAATCTCCTGCTTGCACCTTCACTCGTCTAAGCAGCTTGTCCCATTCTTTTGATTCCATTAATTGAGTCAGTTCCTCTTCACTTTGTGCATGATGACCAAGTATTAACTCCGAATCTTCTTCAGCACTCACTACATACCAGCATTCCGTTTTTCCGTATGGTACACCTTCAACATTTCTTGCAAACTCATCATTTGGATGAACTTGTACAGATAAATCCTCGGCAGCATCTAAAAGCTTAATTAAAAGTGGATATTCTTCCGTACTGCTGACTGGTTTATTAAAAATTTCCCCTTCGTTTTCCCATAAATCCTTTAGTGATTTCCCTGCATATGTTCCATTTTCTACGACACTTACGCCATGTGGATGAGCTGAGATCACCCAGGCCTCACCTGTATGCTCTGATGGGATCGTGTATCCAAATTCTGTTTGAAGCTTTGTTCCGCCCCAAATTCGCTCTTGTAATACAGGCTTTAAAAATAATGGTTCATGTACAGTCATAATGATCCTCCAAATTTTATTCGTTCGTATGCTCGTTTTGAGCTCTTTTCGCTAACATTAAAGCACCGGTTATTCCAGCCTGATCACCAAGTCCTGGTCTTACAATATAATCCTTTAGCTCAGGTAGCGCGATATACTCTGCAAGCATCTCCGGTAAATGCTTTCTAATCGCTTTAAACACGGCCTCTTGATGACTGACTCCACCGCCAAGAATGATTTTTTTAGGAGAAAGAATGAGGATGTATTGCATCATTGCCTGAGCAAGATAATAGCCTTCTAGCTCCCAAACTTCCTCTTTATTCGTTAATTCACTACCTTTTTGCCCCCAGCGTTTTTCAATGGCTGGGCCTGCTGCTAGTCCTTCAAGACAATCGTTATGGTAAGGGCAGACTCCTTCAAACGAATCACTAGGGTGTTTACGTACAAGAATATGTCCCATTTCAGGGTGTGACAAGCCTTGAAGCAGGTTTCCTTGCACCACTGCTCCTGCTCCAATACCTGTTCCTACTGTAATGTACAGGCAGCTATCAAGCCCTTTTGCAGCACCTAACATCGCTTCGCCGAGCGCAGCTGCATTAACATCTGTGTTAAAGCCGATTGGGATAGGAAACTCTTTTTTTAGTTCTTGCACGATTGGATAGTTCTTCCAAGCGGTTTTAGGTGTAGATGTGATGCTACCGTAGCTCGGACTATTTTGATCAATATCGATCGGGCCAAATGAGCCGACACCCATCGCCGTCACTTGATTTTTTTTGAAAAATGCAATGACTTCTTTCATCGTTTCAGATGGAATGGTTGTTGGAATCGTTACTTTATCAACGATGTTCCCCGTCTCATCCCCAACTGCACAAACAAACTTTGTACCTCCAGCTTCAATTGCTGCTAGCATGAACTCTCCCCCACTCTTTAAATAACTCGTTTATTCATAGATCAGCTTTGCCCGTAGCATAAACTCCGTAAAGCTTTTAGCTGAGCAAAGGACATCTGATAGGTTTTCTCTAATGATTTCAACAATAAAATCATAAATGCCCATGGCCTCTTCATAATCTTCTTTACTAATAGCTAGTAAAAAAATTAATCGAGTAGTCTGTCCATTGTCCCATTCCACTGGTGTTTCTGAAATCGCAATACCAATTTGAGTGCGAAGCGATAGCAAATTAAGTGGGTGAGGAATAGCAACACCCTCACCAATTAACGTTGAACCTAGCTCTTCTCGTTTAAAGATCGCTTCTGTAAACTCATTTTGATTTAGAATGACTTTTTCATTTGCCATAGCTTCAGTAAGGACTCGAATGGCTTCTTCCTTGGTTTTGAATGATCGTTTAAAAAACAATGCTGATGAAAAATATTTAGACAACAGTTCTTGTGTATCACTTAGCTCTTGAGTGATCCTCGTATCTAATTCAATCATTTCTTTTTTTGAGGGTAGTGTCTCGATTTTGAAAATCGGTTTATTCTTCTCTTCAATTTTCACAGAAGTAATGACTACATCTTCCTCAATGTAAGATAACGTATGATATTTTTGAGCAGAGATCGTCTTAGTTATAAATAGATGAGGAATCGCACGCTTAATAATAGATTCAATCATTCGTGCAGTTCCAAACCCTGATCCACACACAATTAAACAAGAGTTATGACGTTCATATTTTACTTGATAATTGCGTTCTAGTGAAGCACCAATATGGAGAGCTAAGTAAGCGACTTCCCCTAAATTGATATCGTAGGAAAACTCTTCTTTAATAGAGCGAACCGCATACAAGGTTACTTCGTACGCAAGTGGGAAGTATTTTTTAATATGTTCTTCCATTGGGTTCCTAACTCTAATATTGTTTTCCGCGCGGTACAGCATCGATTGGATGTGACTTTTTAAATCATGCTTCAGTTGCTCGTCTTCTGTCAGATCGTAATAATAGTTTTCATTGATTTTACTTAAAAACGCGTCAATATAGGCAATTAATAAGCTTTGTGAAGATTGATCAGGTACATTCTTACTAATGACTTTACTTTTTAACTGAACAAATAGATAAGAAGTTTCCGCTTCGGATAATGTCATTGAAAAAAGATTCTCTACTATTGTGACCAGTGGATCCATAACTTGCTTTAACTCAAAAGAAATGTGTGGCCGGTCATTACTAGTCTCTATATAAAATTGGTTCGCCATGCGATCCGCCATAATGACAAGATAATAAATAAAGTTATTTAAATTCTCATCTGAAAAATATAAATGAGCACTATGAAATAAAGGAGGTAGCTTCTTTTGAAGACTGTCTACATCCTTGTTCTGCTTTTTCCAAACAAAATACGTTTCAATTTGAGTATAGTCAATATGATTATCAATTAATGAGAAAAGAATCTCGCGTTTTTGTATTTCTCCTCCTTCTATAAAGATGCCTTTACCGACCTTTGAATGCAGGGTTAACTCGTTTTTCTGGATATACGAACGTACGCCATTCAGCTCAGAGCTCAGTGTTGTCCGGCTGACAAAAAGTCTTTCTGCCAGCTCTTCTAAACTAATGAAGTCCTTTTCATACAATAAGCTATAAATACATTGCTTCATTCGACCTTCCTTTGAATGAATGTCAAAGTATAAAGGGGATGATGAAGTTCCTTGTTTAAAATGTTGAAACGTCTCTTGTTCTGTAACCTCAAAATAAAACCCTTTGCCACGTAAATTCTTAATAAGAAAACCATGCTGCCGGCAGACTTCGTTCATTTCCTTAATTTCTTTTCGAATGGTACGGTCAGAAACAGATAGACACTCTGCCATTTGTTCGCTACTTAGAGTTGCTTCGTTTTTTTCTATAAGGGTAAACAGTTTGTTTTTGCGGTGATCAGTAAACATTGGACTCTCCTCTCCATGATGCACGATCTTTGTTGTC
The DNA here is from genome assembly GCA_037965595.1 of Alkalihalobacillus sp. FSL W8-0930. NCBI lineage: Bacteria > Bacillati > Bacillota > Bacilli > Caryophanales > Bacillaceae > Alkalihalobacillus > Alkalihalobacillus sp. FSL W8-0930. The sequence continues at coordinate 2,187,952 of CP150183.1, forward strand.
TTCCTTAGAGATCCGTCTCACAACGTTTAAACCATACCTAAAACCATTGCCTTATAGGGGCTTATTCTTTATGAAAGAATGTCCACCTACTTAAACAAAGTAGGTGGAACCTAGGAATTACTTATTGACCAATTAAGATGGTGCTAAACTGGTATGGTTTTAACGTATTCACGTTCTCCGCTTGAGTCGTTTCATCGAGCATGACGAATTGACCTCGTTCTTTTAAAGTTTCATCGATCGTTGAGTCTTTTTCTGTAAATGGATTGAACACACGAACAATGAAATGATCACTATCCTCTGCTTTTTTAATCGTACTTATCACAGAGTTCATGTTTTCCATTTGCAATAAGCTGTACGAACGCTCATTTGTTTTCTCTTCATCACGATACACATAGATCATTCGACCATTTAAGAAATCAGAGAATTGATAATAAGCAATTGGTGATAAATATTCCTTTGCAACTCTCGCAATCTCGGCTTCATCAAATGTCGTTTGGTTCTTTATGCTATAAGCAAATGTTGCTTTTAGGTTCCCTAAAAGCTGTGCATCTGGTGTTTCTACAATTGTTTCACCAGAAGCTCTGCCCGGACGGTATAGCAGATCTGTTTTCCCCATATGACTAAACGTTCTAAAGAGTGTTAATTGAATCGTGTCAAACGAATCACCAACGATTTCGTACTCACGCACGCCTTCTGTGAAAACAGTTGCCACACTACTTGAATTATGAAGCGAGACAAAGCTTTGCATCGGTTCGATTGAAATTGGCGCTTCTTCCCACTTTTCCTCTTCCCACACTTCCATTTCAGGTAAATAAACAGGTCTGGTTACAGTTCCAAATAGCTGATCAGCCGTTGAGAATTTGCTAGCAATTTCAGTATTAAACTGAACACATAGACGATGACTTAATACTTGATTATCCATTTCAACTTCAACACGAATGAGTTCCTCGTCTTTTCTCAAAGCTACTTTCGCTTTTAACACAAATTCACGATCTGCATTTTGTTTCGCTCGTTCTTCTAAGTTGTATGGAACGTTCATCTTCAGCGTGAATTCAAGATGCTCTTTAACCTCAGAAGCGACGTATTCCACTTGTACACATTCTGCATCTGTAGAATATACTAACAAGTCTTCACGTGGCGGAGAATAGTTGTACGAGTCTCCGTCATCCCCGTTCTCAACAAAAATCATTTGATTGTTATACTTTTTCTTGCTGAGCTTGTCTGTAATCGTTAAGGTATTATTTTCTGCTAGACTAATTTCAAAGAACTCATTTTCTATTTGTTTCTTTGAATCGTTTACTTTACCTTGTTGCTCTTCGTTATCCGAAAGATCAAGATAAAAACTGTCATATCCTAGCCCATTCACATTCGTTACGTATAAAAGAATTTCAGCTAAAAACACTTTTTCTGGTGTGTAAATCTTCTTACTTGGATTAAGGTGAATCGTTTGCTTTAATACATAATCCGTTAGTTCAACCTTCTTCTCTATCGAGTAAGGGATTGTATTCCCATTATAATCTTTTACCGAGAAGTTTTCTTCAGGAACATAAAGGGCAACCTTCACCACACCAGATCGCTTATATGGCAGCGGATTAAATAATGTAAAGTTCAAATCATGCTGATAAGGAATTCGTTCTGAAACAAGTCGCATATGAAGGTCAAGAAGATTCTTAGACTTCTCATCCGCTAGTTTATAACGATAGCCTATATCACGGTTTGTTGTATCACTGTTACATCCACCAATACTATCGTGTGCAGCATTCTCAAACATTAGCTTCCAGATCTCTTCTAGCTCACGATGCGGGTATGGATTCCCTAGAGAATAACTAATTGAAAGAATTGGTTCTAACACGTTTGCAAGGAAATTTTCAATTTCATTGTTCGATTGCTTTAAATCAGCACGCGTAGAGAAGATCGACTTGTGAAGGCGACTATGTTTTCCTTCTGTTAACTCCCCTTTTATAACCGGAAGATCCGCAACATCTTTTTCCAGCTCATCAAAGAATGTTTCTGGAGAATGAAGCACGTATTCTCTTTTTTTGTCTAGTTCATTAAATGTATTGATGATCTCAGGCAGATTTTTTCTTAGTGGTGCCTGGTCGAGACCATTTGGGAAATACACATGTTTTGTTGAAGCCTTAGCTTCTAGTCTGCCAATAAAATCTTCAACATACGATTCAATATCTTCTACATCTTCAGGAATGTTTCCGCCGTGATAATAGCCAAATGGAATTTGGTTTGAGAGCATCTGTGTGCCGTCATCGCCTTCCCACGTGAATTCTGTTTGCTTTAAGCGATTATCGGCTACACCTCTCCAGAATAGGAAACGATTTATTCCAAAGTTTTTATAGATTTGAGGCATGTTTCCGCCTTGACCAAATGCGTCTGGAACGTACCCAATTTCCATTGAATGACCTAACTCTTTTGCATATCTTGTTCCATATAATAAGTTACGAGTCACCGATTCTTGCGAGATCACTAGCTGATCGGTTTGCGTATACCAAGGTCCCGTCATTAGGCGCTTTGCTTTGACCAATGCTTTAATTCGATCTTCATCCTCAGGTCGATACTTAAGATAGTCTTCAATTAGAGATGTTTGAGCATCCATCAAGTAGTAATTAAACCCTTCGTTACTCTCTAGTGCATCAAGCACCTCACTTAAATGCTTTACCAAGTAAACGGTTGAACGAGAAGATGTAAAATACCATTCTCTGTCCCAGTGTGTATGTGGAATAACATGTACTTTTGTTTTTTTCATAACGTAAAACTCCTTTTTCGCGTGAGAGCGAGTTTGTTTAATTAATGATCAAATTCGATCTCAAGTTCATCCAGTTCATCATTTTTTGTCTCTGCTTTTTCAGCTTTAACCACGCTTTTTTCTTCGCGGAAATCAACTAATAGATTTGAACCAATCGCAATGATCAGTGCACCAACTAGAATTCCAGCGACATATGCCCAACCATTACCGACCGTAAAGAATCCATACACACCACCAACTGGAGGCATAATATCGTGCGCACCAAGTAAAATCGCTACAGCAGCACCCGTTGCTCCTGCCACTACATTTAATGGAATGAGCTTAAATGGACTTTTAAGTGTAAAAGGAATGGCACCCTCTGTGATTCCGATAATTCCCATTACAAATGAACCTTTTCCTGATTCTTTCAGCTCCGGAGAGAAATTTCTTTTCTTAATCATCGTAGCAAGTCCGTAACCAAGTGGCGGGATACAAATCGCGATGTTAACAATGATTGCAGGTAAGTAAATTCCACTCATAAGTAATGCATTTCCAGCCATCCAAGCAGCCTTATTGACTGGACCACCCATATCAAATGCGATCATCGCACCAAGTACTAATGCAAGAACGACGTTGTTTACGTTGCTTTGAGTCATGGACGTAATCCATTCAAGTAAGGCTGTATTCACCCACCCAAGTGGGCCACCGAGAACAAGTGACATTAGAATACCGGTTGCTCCAACCGTAATTAAAGGTAAGATAATGAGCGGGACTGCAGTTGCTAGAGACCCACCAATGACAATCTTATTTTTCACCCAGTTTGTTACCCAACCTGCGAAGAAACCAGCTACTACGGCGCCTAAAAACCCTGCATTTGTGGAAGTGGCTAATGCTCCACCAACAAGTGCCGCTGCAAGTGCCGGCCTACCAGCAATCGAGAAGGCAATAAAAGCAGCAAGTACAATGTTCAACAAACCAATGGCCGTCCAGCCTACTTGTTCAAACAGGTAAACGTAATGGAGGAAGCCCCCTGATTCAGCAAACTCACCTAAATCTGTATAACCTGCTAGAAAGGCAATAATTTTAGCGACAGCAACCACTAAAGAACCAGCGATGATAACTGGAAGAACATATGAAATTCCTGTCATTAGATGTTTTTTAAATTCTGCGGCTTGCGATTTCATATTCTTTTCCTCCTGTATTAGGACTGTTTTCTTTTTTCTAATGCTTGTACAATCTTCTCAATAACAGCCTCGCCATTCGATACCGCTTGTCCAAGCTTAATACGAACAACCGGTTTTCCTTTAAAGCGATCTTCACCCTCAATGGCTTTATCAGCAGCAATAATGACAGCATCCGCATCTTGTACATCCTCTGCTGTTACTTCATTAACAAGCCCAAGTGCCCCTTGCTGCTCCATTTTCACGTCATGACCGAGCTTTGCTCCGGCCTTTTCAAGTGCTTTAGCTGCCATTGGCGTATGTGCCAATCCAGCGATACACGCAGTCACTCCTACAAATTTCATCTTTACACGACCTCTCTCTCAACACTGTTTAATAACTCTAATACATCGTCTTTCGATTGAATGGTAGCTAAGCGTTCTTGGAACTCTTCCTCCATTAATTGACCCGCTAAAGCAGACAAGATTTGTAAATGTCTTGTTCCCGCCTCGACATTTGGAACAAGGATGGCGAATATGTTTTCTACTTTAAATTGGTCAGGTGATTGCCAATCAATTTTTTCTTTCATTTTTATAAAGATCAGAGCGGCTCTATTCACTGCCGCGCTCTTCGCGTGAGGTATGGCGATCCCTTCTTGAAAAGCCGTAGAATACGTAGTCTCTCTACTAATTAAATCTGCCAGCAGTTGCTCCTGATCATCCGTTATACCTAATTCCTGTGCCTTCTGGGAAATGAGATGTAAGACATCATCTCGATTGCCTAATTCGATATCTAAAAAAATCTGGTTGTCCTTTAAAAGCAATCTGTTTCTCCCCTTTCCGTTGTTATCGCTTACAATTGTAAGTATAAAACGGTTTCATTTATTGCTTAATACAGAGTTTAACCAATTAAGTTGGCAAAAAGTGAACGATAGCATGAAAACCTAAATGACTACTGGCTAAAACCTGACTTTAAAGCACAAAAAAAGAGAGGATTCTAGCCCTCTCTTCTTGTTTAAATTACTTTTCTTCAACTGGTGCTACACTTTTTAAAAACTGAACAAGCTCATAATTAAATTCATCCGCATGTGTCACATTAAACCCATGTGAGCCACCTTTAATGACAACTAAACGACTATTAGCAATGCGTTCGTGTGCTTTTTGTCCACTTACTTCTAGTGGTACAATAGCATCTGCATCACCATGAATAATGAATGTCGGTACATCAAACGCATCTAGATCAGCACGGAAATCTGTTTTACTAAAAGCTGCAATACAATCAAGAGTCCCCTTTGGTGAGGCAAACGCAGCAATATCACGATTATATAGTCGGAATGCTTCACTCACTAAATCTGTCTGATCACCAGAAGCAAAGAAGTTTGTTGTAAAATCATCTAAGAAGCTGATTCGATCGGTTTTCACACCATCTTCTAATCCTTTAATTGCCTCATCGTCAAACCCACCGTCTGGATGATCCTCCGTTTTGTAAAGATAAGGTGGTACAGCCCCTGCTAAGACGGCACTTGATATACGCTTTGTTCCATACGTACCAATATAGCGGGCCACTTCCCCACCACCCATCGAGAAACCAACTAATGTTACGTCGCTTAGGTTGAGATGGTTCAAAATCTTATTTAAGTCAGCAGCAAATGTATCATATTCATATCCATTCCATGGCTGTGATGATTGCCCGAATCCTCGACGATCATACGTGATAACGCGGTATCCAGCCTCAACTAGCACTGGGACTTGCTTCTCCCATGATCTTCCGCTAAGTGGCCAACCATGAATGAGAACGATCGGTTTCCCCGTACCCACTTCCTCAATGTGTAATTCAATCGGTGCTCCATTCTCGTATCCAACTGTTAATTTGCTCATAGTCAATCCCTCCAAATGATATTAATTTTGCTCGTCGTCATGATTCAATATGCTTAAAATGTTTTTTATTGTCGCAAAGTGCATCGCTTCATGGTAGATAGAGAAGGTCAATACATCGTCTACTGTTTTAAAGGTAAGCCCTGAAGAAGAAGAGTGATAGTGCGGATTGATATCTTCTTTAATATGATTTGTAAGTATAGATTCGATTCTAATAAATTGTTCTGATAATAATTCAAGTAATTCAGACATTGATGGACCTTTTTGAGTCCAGTCAGAAGGCTTCGTTCCAGGATCAAATAACTGATTAAAATTAGAAGGTAGGTGCGTTTGATGATTAGTTAAGCCAAATGCAAACTTTTCATGAATGACATAGATATGACCTAGATTCCACTTAATATTATTTCTTAATCCGGTGGGGATTTTCTCTGCCATCGAATCATTAATGTCGTTCACATACTTAAGTGTTTGTCGACGAGTAAATTCTAATTGATTTATGATAAAGTTGGTCATATTTTTTTCCTCCATTTAGGAATATTACAATTTTTATAAAGCAAAACGAACCTGTTTGTTCTTTCTCAATCATTCAGATTATTTATATCGACGATCCTGTTCCTTAATCGGATAATCATTTCCAGACATATCACGTCTTTTCATCAGACCGTCCTCAGCAAATTCCCAAAGCTCGTTCCCGTGGCATCTCATCCATTGACCCGTTTTTGCATCCTGGTATTCATACTCAGATCGAACAGAATCCGATTGTCAGTGTAGCACCACAGCTCTTTCATAAGTTTGTAGTTAAGCTCTCTCTCCCATTTATTAGAGAGAAACGTTTTAATCGCATCCCGTCCTGTTAAGAAATCCGTACGGTTGCGCCAGTTAGAATCTAAGGAATATCCCTTAGATACTCGTTCTGGATCTTGTGAGTTCCAAGCATCTTCTGCAAATTTAACTTTGGCCAAAGCTGTTTCGAGTGTAAATGGTGGGCGAATGTCTTTACTCATTGTTTATCTTCCTTTCAAATTTTAAATGTTAAATCGTTCTTATTCCTTACTTAAGCGTTCGGTCTGCTTCACGAATTGGATATTCGTTGCCAGACATATCTCGTCTTTTCATTAGGCCGTCTTCACCGAATTCCCAATATTCATTTCCGTGACACCACATCCACTGACCCGAGTTTACATTACGGTACTCGTACTCAAATCGAACAGCAATGCGGGAGTCTGTATAGCACCAAAGTTCTTTCTTTAATTTATAATCTGTTTCTTTGTTCCATTTGTTGGTTAAAAACGTTTTGATTGCTTCTCTGCCTGTGAAGAACTCTGTGCGATTACGCCAGTTGGAATCTAAGGAATATCCCTTAGATACTCGTTCTGGATCCTGTGAATTCCAAGCATCTTCCGCAAATTTAACTTTGGCCAGAGCCGTTTCATGTGTAAAAGGTGGGCGAATATCTTTACTCATATCTCATCATCCTTTTTTATTTTTTAAGCACAGTTGATATATGCTAGAAAGCCATCTTCTTCTTTTTTCAATTTAATGCTCCTCACAAAAACTATTATACAGACAGGTCTGTATAATTTCAAGTTATTTATTTTTCTTTCTTACTTTGATTGGTTGCTGCACCGTGCCAAAACTAAATTTAAGAGCGAAGAATAACTAGATATAAAATAGTTGCTACGAGATAAAAGGCCGAGCAACATTTATACGGATAGCAAAACACTAACACAGCTTAATAACCGCTACAGGAGAATCCCTCGCACCTGCGGGAACGGCCTCAGCCCCTTTCGCGGGAAAAGCGCCGCTACAGTGTCTTCACCGCGTTCTGTTTCCAGGAGTCTCGGGTTCTCCTTACGCTAGTTCAAATAAAATCAACTAGAAAATGGCGAATGATTCGATTGTAGAATCATTCGCCTTTTCAAATTGATTTTTAGTTTTGTCCCAGCCTCTCCATTAGATACTAGTTCAGTCAATATTAGATATGGGAAAGCATCAACTTAGCACCAGCCTTCGCTTTTTGGGCTGAATCACCCTTTTGGTACACTAACTCCGTAACGATCGCTCCCTCAACAAGAAGGTATAAGCTATCTGAAAGCTCTGTTTCGTTCGTTAGCCCTGCCTGTTTAACTAATTCAGAGATATAATCTTTTAACAATCTCTTGTGTTCAATCGCAGCCTCATGAAATGGATGTGTGATACTTGTAAATTCAGCAGCTGTATTAAGAAATGCACAACCATTGAAGTCAGTTCCATTAAACCAGCTATCTAATACATCAAATAATGCCAGTAATTTTTCAGTTGGATCGTTCGCCAATTTATTAACTGATTCAACAAACCAAGATCTCCACTCTGTATCACGCTTCTCAAGATAAGCAAGAATCAAATCATCCTTTGAAGGAAAGTGGTTATACATGGTCATTTTTGCTACTCCAGCTTCAGCTACAATTTTGTCTACCCCCGTAGCATGAATCCCGTCTCTATAAAAGAGAGCTGTTGCTATATCAAGAATTTGTGTTCTTTTACTCATTGTTATCATCTCCTAGAAACTAAACATAAAACCTATCTATGAAAAGCAGAAATGTTATAGTAACAGTTACTCTGTCTTCTATCTTCTAACTCTGATTATACAAACAGGTCTGTATAAATGCAATTAAATAAAAAAAGAGATTCCCATGTTATGATGGCTGAATCTCTTTTTTATTTATTTGCATACTTTTGTTTAGTTTGTAGGAATAGATTTCAATGGTCATCATGAGTATGGCAATGGTAAAGCAAAATTAATTACTGTTTCGAACATAATCATCTACTTCGCTCGTATCATCATTATTATAATGTGTAACCAAAAATGGTGTGTCATCAAAGGAATCTGCTGATGGCTTTTCCTGATTCACCTCATATCCGTTATAGAAGATATCTAAATCGTGCATGATGGTATGAGCAATCTCTATCCCTTTGATATCCTCGGTTTCAATTGCTTTTTCAACCGCTGAAGCGGCATTTACAACGTCCTTATTCATTTTATGGCCTTCTGATTTTTCACTAAATGTTATTAGGTTTTCTTTGATTCCATCTAAGTAAACAGCATCTTCCCCGTCAAAACCAATGGTCCCTTCCCACTCCCAAAACATATTATTAAAGCTAATATGCAAGTTGCTAATGTCATTCGCTAATTCTTCTCTCCACCAGTCATCCTCATCTCTTGCTTCATTCAGACCAGCTACACTTTCTCCATTTTGAATCATGGCTTTAATTTCCCTAGTCTTTAGGTTTCTCCAATCCGGCTCCTTCTTACTGTCTGCAATATTTTGAGCCCTATCTTCCCTCTCGCCTTCTTTTAACTCTTGTTCAAGTAAAGCCAGTTCATTAACCTCTGAGTTGGCTGATTGATAAATAAAAATTCCTCCCCCTATCCCTAAAAGGGATAGAACGAGAATCATTGATTTATTTTTTAACATGTATGTTCGGCTCCTACTATTTAATACGTTATTTCAGTACCTTCTGGATGTACCTCTACAACAAATTCATCAAAAAATTCATCCTCAATATACGTTTTAATTTTCCACATACCTTCTGAAGGGAATTGGACTTCAGATGGACTATGACTAATCGTTTCAAGGCTATCTCTTTGTGTAAGAATTGTACTTTGAATAATTGGATTTACTTCATCCATAGACTCTAGATTGGTCGCAACAGCGCTGAAATACTGATTCGGAGCTTCTTCTCCCCAGAAATGCCACATCCATTTTTGACTTTCTCCAGCTAGAACTGGCCCACCTACAATCCCAAGCTTTTGATCAATCCCAAACATCTCCCCAAACTCATTATCAAAAGTCGGACTGACTTCCACTTGACTCTCACCTTTAAAACAACTTGTAATAATAAATAGAAGGGCACTTCCGCTTAATAGAAAAGGAATTTTCATTTGAACGCTCCAATCTGAATTATTGGTGGTAGGATGCTTTCTTAATTTCATACACACTTTTTCTTGATGTAACAGAAGCGATGTATCGCGATTAATGGGAGACTAAGCACTTAGATGACAACCATGCACATATATATTTGTACGTTTTATCATGTCCCAACTTTCCGAGGGAACAATGGAGATGAACCTTTATTTAAATTACGAAAACTAATTGATCGAATTAACTTACAGCTATTTTTTCTAGAGTTTTCTCCTCAACTTCTTCTTGAATCATTTGGAGTGACTTTCTATAATCTTCAGCAACGGCCAATTTAGTAAATTCAATTGTTTTATTGTGATTATGTCTTACTACCTTAGCTATTTCGTTAATATCAACTCTAAAAAATTCTTTTCGAGGATTTACTTTGTTTATTTGATAATTTTCGAATGCTTTATGAAGCGATCGCTCTAGCTTAGGTGCATCGTCGGAGAACACCATTGCATGCACATCGAAGTTAAAAGGTACAGATGCACTTCCAAGTTCATTTACTCGATCCATAGGTTCTAGCCTTCTTGTCATTCCAATTTTAAAAACGTCTGCTCCAAACGAACCGATATTAGAAATTATATAAACATAACCGGCTTTAGCATTTTGTTCTCTAAAATCCACTTTTTCTTTTTCAGATTGTATATCTATTACTTTCTCTTTAATTTCCTCTATTTTCAGTTGAATTTCCTGTTTTAATTCTTCACTAGCAGTTTCCATTTGCTCATCGTACTTTTCCAATGCTTGTTTAAAATGTTTCTCATCTTTTTCAAGCTTTTTACGTTCACGTTCAATTTCAGCCTGAATTCGCTTTTCTTCACGCATCTGTTCTTTTAATAGTCGTTGTTCTTCTTTTTCTTCTTCTTTCTTAAGGTGAAATTCATGGACCAAATATAATTCATCAATCTTTAAAGCTAGATATTCATCTCTAATTTCAATACCATTACGTGAATTAAGTTTATTAATTTGATCTTGTGCCTTTTTAATTTGTTTTTCTATTACTTCTATATTATTAAACTTTGCTTTTAAAATTGCTGTATCACATTCTTGATTAAATGCCCTAACTGCAAGTTTAACGTTACTTTTCCTCATGGCTTCGCCTTCTTTTTCACTTCCATTAACTTGCCAGCTCCTCGAAATCGTAGCTTCATCTACATTTGCCATGATCTTTTGCTTCTGCCTTATATCATTTAACTCATTCTTAAATAATTCACTGTTTTCAAATCCGTACTTAGGTTCATAAAATCCAAATGTTTGATTGAGGTGCTCTTCTTCGTAGGATACTAACTCAGCTTTTAATGATTCTAGTTTATTATTTTCATTCTCAATCTCAAGCTTGATTAAATCATTGTCTTTAGAGAGTTCCCTTTCTTTATGCTTAACTTTCTCTTTGACTTTTTCAATTTCTTTTTCTAAATTTGCCGTTTCATTTAAAATCTCCTGTTTTATGTAATCATTTTGCTTTATTAGCTTTTCGGATTCTTTGGTTAGCTCTTCCGTTTTCAATTTGACTTTCTCTAGATCATCTAAACCATTAGCTTTCCAATATTCTCTTCTCTTTTTTTCAGCTACTTGTTTTATAATTAGCAACACAATACCTAAAATAAGTGGAATAGCTAACAACCACAATGCAAAACATATTGAAATAAACCATGTTGATAAGTACCATCGATTTTCAGTCATAGACATTTATACCCCCATTATTCAGTTAAGTTAAAAAATGTAATAAAACTCATTATACAATACATATATGATTCTCTCCTTATTTATCATTAAATGTTTTACTTTAGTATTAAAATTTTTAAGTGAAGCTTGTACTCCTATTTAAAATCTTTTATAAAAATATATATATTTGGCCCAAACAAAAAGAACGCCCTTCAACCGAAGGACGTTCCTTTTTGATCATTGTCAAACAATGATTATGCTTTTCTGCGAAGTTCTTTGATGCGGGCAGCTTTTCCACGTAGGTTACGTAGATAGTAAAGCTTAGCACGACGTACTTTACCGCGACGTTTCACTTCGATCTTTTCGATTTTCGGTGAATGTAATGGGAATGTACGCTCAACTCCTACACCATAAGAAATTTTGCGAGCTGTAAATGTTTCGCTGATTCCAAATCCGCGACGTTTGATAACCACGCCTTCAAAAAGCTGGATACGCTCACGAGTTCCCTCAACAACCTTAACGTGAATTGTTAAAGTGTCTCCAGGACGGAAATCTGGAAGATCTGTGCGAAGCTGCTCATTTGTAATTTCTTGAATAATGTTGCTCATAGTCGTATTCCCCTCCTTCCAAACAGACATTCTTGTCGGATAGCCGCAGCGGAACATCTTAATAACGGGCGAATTGCCACAATGTCTATAGTAGCATAGATAAAAGTGTGATACAAGATTCTTTTTATGAAATGCCAAGCTTTTTTACCTTACATCTCTTCTTTCCACTCTTTGATCCATGTTTGCTGCTTTTGGGTCAGATATTCTTCGTCTATTAACTCTGGACGTCTTTCGAATGTTCGCTTGAGAGATTCTTTTGTACGCCATTCTTCAATACGGCCGTGATGACCTGAGAGTAAGACCTCAGGTACTTCGAGTCCGCGAAACTCTGCTGGGCGCGTGTACTGCGGATGCTCAAGCATTCCTGTTGAGAAAGAGTCTGTTTGTGCAGATTCTTCGTTACCCAGGGCTCCTTTAAGCAAACGAGTCACACTATCGACAATAACCATTGCTCCAAGCTCTCCACCAGTTAACACATAGTCACCTAGCGAAATCTCATCTGTTACAAGATGCGTACGGATACGCTCATCATAGCCTTCGTAATGACCACAGATCAAGATCAGCTGCTCTTCTTTGGCGAATTCCTCTGCTTTGGCTTGCGTGTAAGGCTCACCTTGAGGGCAGAGCAAAACTACTCTCGCTTTTGCGTCTGGCTGCTTCACATCTTCTACCGCATCAAAGATTGGTTGAGGCGTTAAGACCATACCTGCACCCCCACCATATGGATAGTCATCCACACGGCTGTGCTTATTCGTTGAATAGGTTCTAAAATCTGTTACGTTTAGCGAGACAAGCCCTTTTTCTTGGGCAAGCTTCAAAATAGAGTGTCCGAAGACTCCTGTAAACATGTCAGGAAACAGACTTAAAACGTCAATTCTCATACATCAAGACCTTCTAGTAAATGAATCGTAATCGTCTTGTTTGTGATGTCAATTTCTCGCACAACAGACTCAATATAAGGGACGAGAAGATCCTTTTGACCTTCGCGTTTTACCACCCATACATCATTCGCCCCTGGACTTAAAATCTCAACCACTCGTCCGATTTTTAATCCTTCTTCATCAATGACTGTGCAGCCAATGATTTCGTGATAATAGTATTCACCAATTTCAAGCTCTTCTTGTTGATCGGCCGACACATAAAGGGTAAGCCCTTTATACCCCTCAACCTCGTTAATATTCGTATAGCCTTCAAATGTAAGTAAATGAAATTGCTTATGAACACGATGCGAGGCAACCGTTAATGTTTTGTACTGTCCATTTTCCTGTCTAATGGCAAGCTGACTTCCTTTAGCAAATCGATTTTCAGGGAAGTCTGTTGTTGAGAGAATTTTCACCTCTCCACGCACACCATGTGTATTAACAAGCTGTCCTACTTTATACCATTCCGTCATCCGAATTCCTACTTTCTCGAAATTGTTCAATGATTCCATCCTTCACAACGACCTCAAGCGTTTGTGTTGCGTCTGGCCATGGATCACCTACCTGTAGCTCAACGATAGCCTGTGCTTGGCCACTTGTAATCTCTGAGCCAATGGGAAGGCGCTCCAGCTGTTGAAGTCTGAACTCAATTCCCTTTTTCTTTTCAATCCGTTTATTCATTTCCTGCTCGTAACGCTTTCGTAATTGATATTCTTGAGAGGTGGAATCTGTTTTTTTAATTGATTTGTGCATTTGAAATTGAAACTGCTCAATTTCACGTGTGAGCTGTTCTTGTTCTGCATAGAGCTCATTCGTTAATGTATCTTTTTTGGTTTCGGTTAATACTTGTTTAATGGAAACGGTTTGCAAGAACTGCATGTCATCACACTCCATTCATAAACAATGAGACCACCTAATAATAGACATACAAGAAAAGGGAGAGGTTTCCCCCACCCTTTCTTATTCAACGATATCCAGCTTTACTTTCTTCCCCTGCTTGTTCACAGCTGCATAAACAACTGAGCGCAGAGCTTTTGCTGTTCGTCCGTTTTTACCAATCACTTTTCCCATATCATCCGGATGAACCGTTAATCGTAGATATACTGTCTGACCTTCTTGATGTTCTTCAACCTTCACAGATTCGGGATCATCAACAAGTGATTGAGCTATATGTTCAACCAACGTTTTCATCGCAGATCACCTCGGGTCAAATTACTTTTGGTTTTTAGCGTTGTGAAGCTTTTCCATTAACCCTTCTTTTGAGAAAAGGTTACGAACTGTGTCAGAAGGTTTTGCACCTTTTAACATCCAATCTAATGCTTTGTCTTCTTTAACAGAAAACTGAGCAGGTTGAGCAACCGGGTTGTATGTTCCGATTTCCTCGATGAAACGTCCATCACGTGGAGCACGAGAATCTGCAACTACTACACGATAGACAGGAGCTTTCTTTGAACCAATACGTTTAAGTCGAATTTTAACAGCCATTTCGCTGTACACCTCCAAGATTATTTACACAATTTAGTATAATATCATCAATTCCACGTTCCGACAAGACTTATCTTATGGAGCAGAATAGATTTTTTTAAAATGGTAGTTTCAGGCCACCGAGTCCTTTTCCACGACGCTTCCCTTTTCCAGTCTGCATTCCAGTCATCTGCTTCATCATTTTCTTCATATCTTCAAACTGCTTTAACAGACGATTGACATCCTGAATGGTTGTGCCGCTTCCTTTTGCAATCCTTCTTCTTCTACTTCCGTTTAAGATCGAAGGGTCTTGCTTTTCTTTTTTGGTCATTGAACGAACAATCGCTTCAACACGACCAATTTGTTTTTCATCTACTTGTAAGTCCTTCATGGCTTTGTTTTTCTTCATGCCAGGCATCATTCCAAGTAAATCCTCAAGAGGTCCCATGCTTCTAACCTGCTCAAGCTGCTCTAAAAAATCATCAAAAGTAAAGTCTGCGTTACGCATTTTTTTCTCAAGCTCACGCGCTTTTTCTTCATCAACATTAAATTGAGCTTTCTCAATCAGAGATAAGACATCTCCCATACCGAGGATCCGGGAAGCCATTCGGTCCGGATGAAACGGTTCAAGCTGATCCACTTTTTCACCAATACCAGCGAACTTAATTGGGATGTTTGTGACAGCTTTTACCGAGATCGCAGCTCCACCTCTCGTATCACCATCAAGCTTTGAGAGGACAGCACCTGTTAAACCAAGCTGTTCGTTAAATGTCTCAGCAACATTCACCGCATCTTGACCAGTCATGGCATCAATGACAAGAAGGATCTCATCAGGATTAACGGATTCCTTAATTTGACTTAACTCATCCATTAGCTCTTGATCGACATGTAAGCGACCCGCTGTATCAATTAATACATAATCATGATGGTCTTCTTTTGCTTTGGCGACTGCCTGCTTGGCAATCTCAACAGGACTCACTTGATCTCCTAATGAAAATACAGGCATGTCAATTTGCTTTCCTAACGTCTCAAGCTGTTTAATTGCAGCTGGACGATAGATATCAGCAGCAACCAACATTGGTTTGCGGTTGTGCTTTTTGCGTAAATGAGTTGCAAGCTTCGCTGTATGCGTGGTTTTACCCGCACCTTGAAGCCCAACCATCATAATGACCGTTGGTGGCTTTGAGGAAACAGCCAGTTTGCTTTGCTCGCCACCCATAAGTGCAGTGAGCTCTTCATTTACAACTTTTATGACTTGTTGACCAGGAGTTAAGCTTTTCATTACCTCTTGGCCAAGTGCCTTTTCTTTTACATCAGCAATAAATTGTTTAACGACTTTAAAGTTCACGTCAGCTTCTAGAAGGGCAAGCCTAACTTCACGCATCATTTCTTTAATGTCTTGCTCGCTAACTTTCCCTTTGCCGCGAATCTTTGTCAGGGTACCCTGGAGCCGTTCAGCTAAGCCTTCAAATGCCATGTTACCGCCTCCTAGTCCAGTTTCCGAATCGTATCTATTAGACTCTGCATCTCATAAGGAGCCGCGTTCTCTTGAATAGCTGTTTCTAATTGTGCCAGCAAACTTGTCCGTTTCTCAAACTTCTCGAGGAGCTCAAGCTTGGTCTCATACTCTTCAAGCATCGCTTCTGTCCGTTTGATGTTGTCATAAACCGCTTGACGACTCACTTCGAATTGCTCGGCAATCTCTCCAAGGGAAAAATCATCTAAATAATACTGGGACATATATTCGCGCTGCTTCAGAGTGAGCAGGGAATGATAGAAATCAAACAAATAGTTCATTCTGAGCGTTTTATCTAGCACGAAGCTTCACCCCTTGTTAAGTGATTCCCCTTTACGAGAATTTATATTACAGGAGAGGCGCTCTTGTGTCAAGTTTTTTTCTTAACATAACGATTTAACTCGATTGTACGTCCTCTGGAGAGTCCAGAACATCCTTAAAGAGCCCATAGACAAACTGATCTGCCTGGAATGGCTGCAGGTCATCCTTCTGCTCACCAAGTCCGACAAATTTAACTGGAATATCAAGCTCACGCTTAATGGCCATAATGATTCCACCTTTAGCCGTCCCATCAAGCTTCGTTAGAACGATTCCTGTTACATCTGTTGATTGACCAAATGTTTTGGCTTGTACCATCGCATTTTGGCCCGTTGTCCCGTCTAAGACAAGCAGAACTTCATGTGGTGCACCTGGAACTTCACGTTCAATGACACGCTTAACCTTTTCCAGCTCGTTCATTAAGTTCACTTTATTCTGCAAGCGTCCAGCCGTATCGCACAGAAGAACATCTGCGCCTCTTGACTTAGCTGCCTGAATCGCGTCATACATAACAGCTGCTGGATCACTTCCTGCTTGCTGCTTAATGACATCTGCTCCAACACGCTCGCCCCACACCTCAAGCTGATCAATGGCTCCAGCACGGAATGTGTCTCCAGCAGCGAGCATTACTTTTTTGCCTTCTTGCGTTAAGTAGTGAGCCATTTTTCCAATCGATGTTGTTTTTCCTACACCGTTCACACCCACTACTAAAATAACTGTCAGTCCATCTGTTTGCAGGTTCAGCTCTTGAGCTTCTTTTCCTTCATCTAGCATATTTGCAAGGAGCTCAGAGATCACAGGTTGAACATCTTTTGTATCCTTTAAGTTACGCAGGCGAACCTCGTCTTTTAACTGTTCTACAAGCTCCATTACTGTAGAAACACCTACGTCAGAACTAATTAATAGTTCTTCTAGCTCCTCAAAAAAGTCTTCATCAACTTTACGGTATTTATAAACAAGCTCATTCATTTTACCGGCAAATGATTCTCTTGTTTTTTCAAGACCTGATTTAAACTTATCTGTTACTTCTGTTGTTTGATTTGTAATTTTATCTTTTAGCTTCTTAAAAAAACTCATGTTCTTTCCTCCTAGCTTTCAATTAGTTCCTTTGTTTCTTCCAGTCTAACCGAAACAAGCCTAGATACACCTGATTCCTGCATGGTCACACCATATAAAACATCTGCTTCTTCCATCGTTCCACTGCGGTGAGTAATGACGATAAATTGAGTTGCTTCCGAGAAATCTTTTAAATACTGCGCAAAGCGGCTTACATTCGCTTCATCAAGAGCAGCTTCGACCTCATCAAGTACACAGAATGGCACAGGTCTTACTTTTAAAATGGAGAACAACAAAGCAATTGCTGTTAACGCACGCTCCCCACCTGATAATAACGCTAGGTGCTGCAGCTTTTTACCAGGAGGACGAGCCATAATATCAACACCAGTTGAAAGTATATTAGATGGATCTGTTAAGACAAGATCGGCTTCTCCGCCACCAAACAGCTCACGGAACACTTCTTGGAAATGTCCTCTTACTTGAGTGAAAGTATGCAAAAAGCGATTCGTCATTTCTTCATCCATCTCCGCAATGACCTGATGCAAGGTTTCCTTTGCTTCGAGTAAATCCTGTTGTTGCTCAAGTAAAAACGAGTAGCGCTCGTTCACTCGCTCAAACTCTTCGATTGAACCAAGATTCACTGGACCAAGCTCTTCAATCGTTAACTTTAAAAGCTTTAATCGTGTTTTCGCATCATCGATCGAGCCTTCTAGAGGATAATCTTTTACTGCCGCTTCAAAAGATAGCTCATATTCTACGCGAAGCTTCTCCAAGCGATGTTCAAGATCAACATCAAGGCGGTTTAAGCGTACATCCTGATGCTTATAGTCATCGTGTACAAGTGCATAATGACTTTGATTTCGTTTTAATTGTTCTTCAAGCTCAGTATACTGGTCATCAAGCTTCGCGCGCTTCTCTTCAAGGGATTTCAGCTGTTGCTGAACGCTCTCTTTTTCTGTTCGTAACGAATGAATCTGTTCCGTTAGCTGTTCTTCTCCACTCGAACCACTATTCATGGATGAGGAGAGCAACTCAAACTCTTCGCGTAAATCTTTAAGCTCCGTTTTTAGATCCGTTAGCTGTTGACTTGTAAAATCAAACTGCTCACTTACGTGTTTCACACGCTGCTTGGATTCAGCTTCCCCAATTCGTACGCGCACAAGCTTTTCTTGAAGATCTTCTCTGGAGTTCTGTTGTTCTTTTAATTGTGCCTCTAACTCTTCAATTTCAAGCTTCCATTGTTGCTCACGTTTGTTTGTTTCTACAAGTGCTTTTGCTAAAGCGTCTAAGCGGTCTATGACAGCTTGTTCTTCTCTTGCAGCCGCTGCTTCCTCACGATCCATTCGTGAATACTGTTGTTCCATATTCGCCGAAGTGAGCTCCAGCTCCTTCAAGCGCGAACGCTGCTCCTGCCATTCCGAGCGTTTTGCTTGAATCTTTTGCTGAACATTAGCGTGTTCTGTTCGCTGTTGTGCTCGTTGTTGCTTTTGTTGTTGCATCTGCTGCTCTAATTGATGCACCGTATGTTCTAGCTTTTCGGTTTGATGCGTTAGATCATCAAGCTCACGCTTACGCCCAACTAGAGATGTTTGGTTTTGTTTCACACTACCACCCGTCATGGATCCACCCGGGTTCACCACGTCTCCTTCAAGAGTCACAATGCGGAAGCGATGTCCAATCATGGCAGCTAGCTTATTTGCGCCTTCAAGCGTTTTAGCAACAACAATGGAACCAAGCAAATTAGAAAGGACGTGCTGATACTCTTCATCATAGCGGATAAGCTGAATGGCTAAACCGACAAACTCGTCCTCGCTTGCAATGATACGTAATTGAGCATCAGGCATCATCCGTGGCTTGATAACTGACATTGGTAAAAACGTAGCACGGCCAAAACGTTTTTGTTTTAAAAAGCGTATCGCTTCTCGGGCATGTTGTTCGTTTGTTACGACCACATGCTGAGCTTGTGCCCCAAGCGCCGTCTCAATCGCAAGCTCATGCTGCTTCTCAGTGCGAACGAGTTCAGCGACTGCCCCGCGTATCCCCTGTAGTTGCCCGTCACGTGCTTTAAGAATCTCTTTAACACCTTGATAAAATCCAGTGAAATCTGATTCCATCTCACGCAGGGCTTCGGTTCTTGATTTAGATTTTTGTAAGATACGATAGGCTTCATACAGCTTCGATTCATTCCGTTGATAGTCTTCTTCAAGCTTTGCTTGATTGGCTGTAATCGTTTGTTCCTCAAGCGTTAGTTGTTCAAGCTCATCATGCATGCTTGTCACTAGCTCTTGTGCATCGTTAAGTTGTTGCGTTAAGCTGTTCCGATTTGTTTTTGAATCGGCGTGTTCTTTTACTATTCGATCACGCTTAAAGGATTGCTGACGCTTTTGTTCTTCTAAATATCGCTGTTCATTACGAATGGAAGCCTGTTCGTTTAGAACTTCAATGTAATCAGCCTTAAGCTGATCAAGCTTTGCTTCAATTCCAGGTCCACTTCCTTGAAGTACACCTTCAAGTGAACGTAGCTCGGCTCTCCAGCGATTTAATTCAGCTTTTTCTTTTTCAACAAGCTCTTGTCTTGCCGCTGCTGTCTCTTCTAGACTCTCAAGCTTCGAAGATTTATCGGCAATGTCTTCTGTGAGCTGATCAATATTATAAACCGCATTTTTCTGACGCTCCTGCAAGACACCTCTGCGTCCCTCGTTTTTTTCTAATTCCTCACTTACATGGAGACGACGCTCCTGTGCTTTTTGCAAGGCCTCAGCTACGGCTTTGGATTCCGCGCGACACGATGTGATCGCTTCTTCTGACTGCTGAATGGTTTTCTCATGTACATCAAGCTGTGTTTTAAATGCCGCAAGCTTTTGTTTAGCTTCAGTCCATCGTGCGTGTAGGTTATTGATTTCAGCAGCAGTGATCGTAATGTCTTCTTTCTTACGTTTCTTTTCTGCTTCAATGAATTCTTTGGCAATGGACGATTGCTCGCGTAATGGCTCAACCTGGGATTCAAGTTCATGTAAAATATCTTCTACACGGTTCACGTTTTCTTGCGTTTCATTTAATCGCTTTTCAGCTTGAATCTTACGTGTTTTGTATTTTAAGACGCCTGCCGCTTCTTCAAAAATAAGGCGCCGATCGTCTGACTTGCTGCTCAAGATTTCTTCAATCTTTCCTTGACCAATAATGGAATAGGCTTCCCGGCCTAGTCCTGAATCAAGAAACAATTCCACAATATCCTTTAACCTGCAAGGCTGACGATTTAAGAGATACTCACTTTCACCTGATCGATACACTCGTCTGGTGACGCTAACCTCACTATAATCAATATTTAAATGCTGATCCTCATTATCTAAAATCAAACTAACTTCGGCGACATTTACTGATTTTCTGGAGTCACTCCCGGCGAAAATGATGTCTTCCATCTTGGCTCCGCGTAGTGATTTCGCAGACTGTTCACCAAGCACCCAACGAATACTATCTGAGATATTACTTTTCCCACTTCCGTTCGGACCGACTACAGCCGTTACACCTGGCACAAACTCAACATTTACTTGTTCAGCGAAGGATTTAAATCCCTTCACTTCTAATCGTTTGAGGAACATGCATTCCCTCCTTGCTCTAGACACTTTAGATTTTAGTTTATCACACTTTAGAACGATTTAAGAGATTTCTAAAGGGTTGGGACAAACGGGTACGATTATGATAGGATTAGCTTTATGTAATGGTAAAGGAGGTCCTATATGGACTTATCAATGAACACAGCTGAAAATATGAATTATATGCTTAAGGAAATTGAAAACAAGCTTCAAACCGTTAATGCTGGAGCCCTGAATGCCGAGAAGTTCGATGCTTCTTCCTACGAAGACATTCGTGACATTTTTGAATGGGTGCAAAAGCAACGTTCCGTTTCCGTTCGTGAAATGGAAGCCATTGTGTCGGAGCTTGGTCAATTACGCAAATCATAACCATGTAAAAAAGGCTGCGAGTACATCGACAGCCTTTTTTGCATCAATAATCTGTACCATTACCTGCTTCGGGTATTAGCGTTTAGCTTTTCAAGCGCGAGTTTCGCGGCTAGCTGTTCTGCTTCTTTTTTGGAACGACCAATTCCATCCCCAAGCGGCGTACCGTTTAGTTGTACTTCTGATACGAATTCTCGGTCATGAGCTGGACCTCTTTCTTGTATGATTACATACTGAAGGACGCCAAGACCATCTCGTTGGATGAATTCCTGAAGTTGACTCTTAAAATCCATTTTATGCGAAAAAGCACCCTCATTGATCTTTGGATACATCGTTTGGCTAAGAAACAAATAAACGGCGTCCAAGCCTTGATCCAGATAAAGCGCACCAATAAATCCTTCGAATACATCTGCAAGTAGCGCTGGACGAACTCGCCCTCCCGTTACTTCTTCACCTTTTCCCAGTAGAACAAGTTTGCCAAAGTCTAGCTCCGTTGCAAATCTTGCAAGTGATGGTTCACAAACAATCGAAGCACGAAGCTTGGTCATGTCACCCTCACTCATGTTCTTGTACTTTTTGTACAGGTATTGGGAAACGGCAAGTTCTAAAACTGCATCTCCGAGGAATTCTAGTCGCTCATTATCAGTCGCGGCATATAAGCGATGCTCATTCACATAAGATGAATGCGTAAAAGCCTGAATTAATAACTTACGGTTTTCAAACGTTAATCCGGTTCGGACTAGCAGGTCATCAAATTGACGCTTTTGTTCTTCGGACAAAATCAGACGACGTCCACCGCCTTTTTTGTCATGATTTCTTGATTTACGATAAGGCTTTGATTGATGTGGCATGGTGACCTCCAACACGGAAAATAAACTTACACCTAAATTGTATCAAAGTTTTTGCAAAAAGCTAAGCAAAAATTACAAAGTTCTGCTCACAGATCATAAATAAATCCCATATGGCAGAAGCCACATGGGATTAACTAGATTACTGCTGGCTGTCTATGTAAGAAATAACGTCTCCAACAGTTGCAATTTTTTCTGCTTCTTCATCAGAAATTTCAATGTCAAATTCGTCTTCAAGTTCCATTACAAGTTCCACCACATCTAGTGAATCTGCTCCTAAATCATCTTTAAAAGATGCCTCAGGTTTAACTTGCGCCTCATCAATATCAAGACGGTCGACAACAATTTTAGTCACACGTGAAAGTGTATCTGCCATGTTCATTCACCTCCTCTCAAAATAGCTTGTATCTCAGCTAGATGAATTCTAACGGCATTTTAAGAACCTGTCAAGAAGCACTTTGCCGCCTCATTCATCTAGGGCATTACTAACCCGCCATCTACATGTAGTGTTTGACCAGTCATATAGTCTGCATCACTGCTTGCTAGGAAACGAACAACAGACGCCACTTGCTTAGCTTCTCCAAGGGCTCCTAGAGGAATTTGAGTCAGGTACTGCGCTTTTACTTCCTCACTTAGTACCTCAGTCATATCGCTCTCAATAAAGCCTGGTGCTACCGCATTTACATGAATGTTCCGGTTAGCAAGCTCTTTAGCCATTGATTTTGTCAGGCCAATTACACCCGCTTTGGCGGCAACATAATTGGCTTGTCCTGCATTACCCATAACAGCAACCACAGAAGAAACATTGATGATACGTCCATAACGTTGCTTCATCATTTGTCTGGATACACCTTTTGCACAGTTAAATACACCTTTTAAATTGGTGTTCACTACCGCATCCCAGTCATCTTCCTTCATACGCATAAGTAAATTGTCTCTTGTAATCCCTGCATTATTAACTAGAATATCAATTCGACCAAATGTTTCGATTGACTGCTTAATAAGCGCTTGAACCTGCTCGGAGTCTGCAACGTCTGCTTGTACAGCAATCGCTTCTCCGCCTAATTGTTTAATGTCTTCAACAACCTGCTCCGCTCTTTCCTTGCTTCCTGCATAATTTACGACGATTTTGGCGCCCTTTTCAGCGAGCTCCATTGCAATGGCTTGTCCTAGCCCTCTGGATGCGCCTGTTACGATGGCTACTTGTTCTTTTAACATCATGCATCCCCCTTTAGTTCCGCTGCTACGTCTTCCACACTATTACGATCAGATACCGCGTAAGCTGCAACACTACGATCAATTTTTCTCATAAGTCCTGTTAATACATTTCCAGAGCCAATCTCAATAAATGTATCTACTCCAAGATCAATGAGGTGCTTAATACTCTCTTCCCAGCGAACAGAGGAGTAGACCTGCTCCACAAGTTGCTCTCGAATCGCTTCACCAGAGGTCGTTTCTTTTGCCGTAACATTTGCAATCACTGGTGTTTGTATATCTTGAATCTCTTTGTTTGCTAGAAGTGCAGCTAGTTTCTCAGCAGCAGGCTTCATTAGACTTGAATGGAACGGGCCACTTACTTGTAGTGGCAATACACGCTTTGCTCCGGCCTCACGCGCTAGTTCACCCGCTTGCTCCACTCCCTTTGCCGTCCCTGAAATAACAATTTGCCCAGGGCAGTTTAAGTTTGCAAGCTCAGCCACTTCCCCTGTACTTGCTACATCCTCACTAATCTTACGTAGGCTATCAGCGTCTAGACCTAAGACAGCTGCCATTGAGCCTACACCAAATGGAACAGCCTCTTCCATAAAGAGTCCTCTGTTATGCACAGATTCAATAGCCGTTTCGTATGACATTGCTCCTGCTGCTGCAAGCGCACTGTACTCACCTAAACTGTGACCTGCTACATAATCAGGTTTAATTCCAGCTTCTTTCACTAACTCAAGAACGGCCAAACTCATTGTTACAAGAGCCGGTTGTGTATTCTCTGTTCGTCTAAGTGACTCTTCTGGCCCCTCTTTCATCACTTGACTTAACGAATACCCTAGTGTTTGATCAGCAAGGTCAAAAATGTGTTTGCTGGATGCTTCTGTTTCGTACAACTCAGCTCCCATTCCCACTTTTTGTGACCCTTGACCTGGAAATAAAAACGCAATTTTACCCATTATGACTCTCCCTTTTCTTCCTCTGCTTGAGGCATTTTTGCAAGCTCTGCTTTCACGAGGGCGGCAACCTGCTGTTCTACCATCAGTTTGGCTTGTCGAATAGCATGGAATATCGCTGTTTCATCAGAGGATCCATGTGCTTTGATTACAGGTGAACGTAAGCCAAATAATCCGGCTCCACCGTATTCAGAGTAGCTCATCTGTGTTTTGATATCGCGAAATGTAGGCTTTAGGACTCCTGCAGCCAGCTTGTTTTTTACGGATTTAGTCAGCTCTTGTTTGATTAATCCAAAGAGCGATGAAGCGGTTCCTTCAATTGTCTTTAAAACGAGATTTCCCGAAAACCCGTCACAAACAACAACATCTGCAACTCCTTCTAACAAGTCACGCGCTTCTACATTGCCGATAAAATGAAGGTCTGATTGCTCAAGCAAAGGAAACGTTGCTTTTGTTAACTCGTTCCCTTTTCCACTTTCTGTTCCTACGTTTAGAAGACCTACCCGAGGCTTTGACACATTTTTCACAAGCTGCATATACGTACTTCCAATAACAGCGTGCTGCAAAAGATGCTGTGGCTTAGCATCCATATTTGCGCCAACATCTAAAAGGAGAAAGCCACTCCCACCCATTGTTGGTAGCATAGGAGCAAGGGCAGGGCGATCAACGCCTTTAATTCGACCAACATGCAAAAGTCCCGCAGTCATTAATGCACCTGTATTACCAGACGAGATACAGGCATCCGCTCTGCCTTCCTTTACTTCACGCACAGCGAGAACCATAGAAGCGTCCTTTTTCCTTCTGACCGCGTGAGTTGGCTTATCGGTGTCTTCGATCTTTTCTGTTGTATGTATAATCGAAATTCGTTCTTCATTTGTAAGATGGGAACGAATTGATTGTTCATCCCCAATTAAGGTGATTTCAAGTTCTTTAAATTCTTGAACAGCTCTCATTGCGCCAACTGTTTGCGCGCGAGGTGCATGATCTCCACCCATTGCGTCTAGAGCAATTTTCACTCAGCTTCCTCCTTCATATTCAAGACTCTGTCTTTGGACTTGAACGGTACATAATAAATTCCCCTTGGAACACTTTTTCTTTTTCCACATAGCTCTCAACGGAAACCATTGTTCTTTCTTTTTCAAGACGCGTGACAGTTGCTTTTGCAACAACTCTTTCTCCGCTTCTTACTTGACGCTTAAACCTAATTGTCGCTTTAGCCGTTAACGCCAGTTCGTCGTTAATGACGGCAACAGCTAGAGAGTTCGCCTGCGCAAACAAATAATGTCCACGAGCAATTCCTGACTTACTAAACACTTCATCCTTACTCACTTCAAAGATCGATATGGCTCTTTCATCTAGTTGCAAATCTATAATTTCACCAAAAACTTCTTCTGCAGAAATGGATTGTAATTCATCTAATTGCCTTTCGGCGACGCCTTTAATTCGTTCACGCAACTCCGGGATGGACAGCTCCATACGGTCTAGTCGTATTGTTTGAATACTTACTTCAAAATGAACCGCAAGTTCTTCGTCTGTCATAAACGGGTGTTGCTGTAAGGTCTCCTGAAGAAGGGCCTGCCTGTCCTTTTTTTTACGTCTCATTCTTAGCTGTCCCCCTTTTCCCTGACCGAAACTACTCTTATGACTAGGTCCTAAGAGTAGTATAAACATGAATGTTGTTTGATTTCAACTGCTAATCTAGTTTACCTTGATCGAGCGCACCCGTTGTTTCTAGATACTCTCTTAACCATTGATACTCAGGATCCTCCCAGAAATGCGTGGATTCAACCAACGCCTGTGCATCCTGTCTTGCCACTTCAAGTGTGCGATAATCGTGAACAACATCTGCTACCTTAAAATCTGGCAGCCCACTTTGCTTGGCTCCAAAGAAATCTCCCGGCCCCCGTAGCTCAAGGTCTCTTTCTGATAAAACAAATCCATCATTTGTTTCAGTCATAATTCGCATCCGTTCGCGCCCATTTTCCGTTTTCGGATCAGCAAGTAACACACAATAGGATTGTGCATCCCCCCGGCCAACTCGACCACGTAATTGGTGAAGCTGAGCCAGTCCAAAACGGTCCGCATCATAAATGACCATCATGGTTGCATTTGGGACGTTAACTCCTACCTCGACAACGGTCGTGGAAACAAGCACCTGCGTTTTATTTTGATCAAAGAGTCCCATGACCTCGTCTTTTTCATCAGAGCTCAACCTGCCATGCATTAAGCCTACAGCAAAGCGTTCTTTAAAATACCCGGTTAAAATTTGGTGCACATCCAAAGCATTCTGAACATCAAGCATTTCAGATTCTTCAATAAGTGGACAAATCACATAGGCTTGTCGCCCTTGCTGTAACTCACGCTCAACAAATCCCAGAACACGATCAAGCATGTCATGCTTCGCCCAGTAGGTTTCGATTGGCTTTCTACCAGCAGGCATTTCATCAAGAATTGAAACATCCATATCACCAAAGACAGAAATGGCAAGAGTTCTTGGGATCGGAGTTGCTGTCATAAAGAGCACATCAACATGCTCTCCCTTACTACGGAGTTGCCTTCGCTGATTCACACCAAATCGGTGCTGCTCATCTGTGATCGCAAAGCCTAGCCGGTTAAACACAACATCATCTTGTATTAACGCATGTGTACCAACGGCCAAATCAATGGCACCATCTGCTAAATCTTGAAGCAATTCACGACGACGTTTCCCTTTAAGAGAACCGCTAAATAGCTCCACTCGTTTTCCTAACGGCTCTAGCCAGCCTTTTAGTGATTCTAAATGCTGTTCAGCCAGAATCTCTGTTGGAACCATAAGTGCTGTCTGATACCCCTCACACATCACACCGTACAAGCAGGCAGCGGCAACTACCGTTTTCCCGGAGCCTACGTCACCTTGCAACAAACGGTTCATTTGGTAAGGGGATGCTAAATCACGAACGACTTCTTGAATAACACGCTGCTGAGCATTTGTTAATGGAAAAGGCAAGGATCCAATGAATGTGTTTAGAATTTCTTGGTCAACCGTTATCGCCTGTCCACTACTTTGTTCTCGTTGAACTTTTCTAAATAGCTGCATCTTTAATTGAAACGCTAGAAATTCCTCATACACCATACGTCTTCTCGCTTGTTTTACAGCCCCTTGATCAGTTGGGTGATGGAGCTGAGTCACAGCTACTTGCTTAGATACAAGCTTATACTTTGTTCGAACCGACTCAGGCAGTGGCTCAGGTAGTTCTTGGCCAAATTGCTTTAATGCTTGCGAGATGGCTCCTTTAATCATCTTACTTGGGACAGTCCCTGAAGCGGAATATACAGGTTCAATGGTTTGTTCCTGTTCCATCACACCTTGGTGAAGTTCTGTTCCGGTAATCGTCATACGGTGGCGATCCCATTTTCCAGAAACCGTTACTTCTGCGCTAACTGCTAATTGTTTTTTTAGAAACCCTCGATTAAAAAACGTAACGGTAACAAGCAATTTTCCTACAAGCATTCGGAATGATAAACGGTTTTTCTTTTTTCCATAGTATCGGACAGAAGGCTCACTATGGATAGTCCCAATAACCGTAACTCGTTCATCATGCTCTGCAGATTGAAGATCCTTTACTTTGTAATCTTCATATCTGAAAGGAAAATACTCAAGAAGATCCCCAACTGTTTTAAGCTTTAATCCTTCAAACAGTTTTGCCCTCTCTTCGCCGATACCAGTTACATCTGTAATCGGGCGTTTATGAGGATTTATACTCATTTGTCCATCGACACTCCAAATATTTCAGCTTCAAGTCTACGCCCTGTTGGTGTTGCTGCAAGTCCGCCCTGAGCTGTTTCTTTTAAGGCAACTGGCATCGTTTGACCAATACGATACATGGCATCAATCACTTCATCACATGGAATACGGCTTGTAATACCAGCTAGCGCCATGTCAGCTGCAGTAATGGCCACAGAGGCACCCATTGCATTACGTTTTACACAAGGAACTTCAACTAATCCAGCTACCGGATCACAGACAAGTCCTAGCAGATTCTTAAGTGCGATCGCAAGCGCCTCTCCTGATTGTTCTGGAGTTCCGCCCGCCAATTGTACAAGTGCCGCTGCTGCCATTGCTGACGCAGAACCTACTTCTGCTTGACAACCACCAGCCGCTCCGGATATGGACGCATTGTTGGCAATGACAAAACCAAATGCACCCGCTGCAAACAAATAATCAATCATTTCATCGTCAGTTGGTTGTAGTCTGTTTTGCATTCCAAATAGTACACCCGGTACTACTCCAGCTGCTCCTGCTGTAGGCGTTGCACAAATCGTACCCATCGCCGCATTAACTTCATTTGTAGCCATCGCCTTACTGACTGAATCAAGTAAGTTATCTCCACCGAGCGTGTTTCCTTTTGCGATATACGCTTGCAGCTTTTTCGCATCGCCGCCGGTTAACCCAGATACGGATTTAATATCTTCCGTCGTTCCTCTCTTTACCGCTGCTTTCATGACATCTAAGTTTGCGCGCATTCGCTCAATGACTTGCTCACGCGACCGTCCTGTTTCTTCCACTTCTTGTTGTATCATCACTTCGGCAATGGAAATCTCATCAGATACGGCTCTTTCTATTAATTCAGCTGCATTCCGAAACATAATAACCCTCCTATTCTTATTCGTGAATATTTGATACTAATTTTATATTTGGCAGTGAGGAGAGCTCATCTAGTAACTTTTGTTCAACATTTTGGTCAACTTCCATTACCATTAAGGCCTCTTCTCCTTTTTCTCTTCTTGATACTTCCATATGTCCGATATTCATTTCATATTTTGCTAGTAAATTTGAGACTGCTGCAATTACACCGTAACGATCATGATGCACAACAAAAATCGCTGGATGGTTTCCAGATAAACGTAGCTTAAACCCATTCATCTCAATGATCTCAATTTTACCGCCGCCAATCGAAATGCCTACCAGCTCCATTGATTTCTGCTCGTTTTCAAGGACAATTCGCATTGTATTAGGATGATCCGTGATGGCATCTTCTTCATGGAATGAAACGGCAATCCCAGCTTTTTTCGCTAACATTTCTGATTGCTGGATTCTAGGATCGTGTGTATCAAAATCTAGGATGCCCCCAACGACTGCTACATCGGTTCCATGTCCTTTATAGGTTTGTGCAAACGAGCCATATAAATAGATGTTTGCCTCTGTTGGATTGCCGTTAAATAACGTACGGGCAACACGTCCAATTCTAGCAGCACCAGCAGTGTGCGAGCTAGAAGGACCAATCATAATAGGACCAATAATATCAAAAACGGTCCGATATTTCATATCGAATCCCTCTCTCTTTCGTAAAAAAAGACTGACCTGAATGGAAGCGTCAGTCTTTTTAAAGAATTTATTTGTTCGTAGCTTTTGTACAAGAAATAGAAACAGTTCCTGGACCTACATGAGCACCAATAACTGCTCCAATCGATGTAATCACAACAGATTCCACCTGACATTCTTGTTTCACTCGATCTATTAACTCATTCGCAAGCTCTTCATTTAGTGCATGAGACGCTCCAATATGAATTGGTTCATCTCCATATTGTTCTTTAATTGCTTCAATAATTCGAGCTACTGCTTTTTTAGGTCCGCGAGCCTTATCAAACGGATAAACCTCGCCCTCTTTAGATAATGAAAGAATCGGTTTAACCTTTAATAAGGAACCTAAAATGGCCGAAGCCTTTCCAATACGCCCGTTCTTCTGAAGATATTGTAAGGTATCTACCAAGAAATAAACAGTCGTCTCTTGTAATAAATGTTCTAATTGTTCATCTAAAACGTTAACAGGCTGGCCTTCATTAGCCATTCTGGCCATCTCAGCCACAATAATACCAATCGCATAAGAAGCCTGCTTAGAATCAATCACTCGAATATCAAGCTTATCTTCTAATGCTTGTTTGGCAATGGTTGCTGATTGAAATGTACCACTTAGTTTCGAAGATAAGTGAATCGAATAAATCACTTCAGCTCCGTCTGAATGAAGAGACCGATATAGTTGTTCAAATTGATGCGGAGTTGGCTGAGACGTTGTTGGCATGACCGCATCCGTCTTTAGCTTCTCGTAAAAATCTTTTGGACTTAATGTCACTCCGTCTTCATAGGTTTCTACTTCAGAAAACACTACGTTTAAAGGAATTACTTCAATTCCCCATTGATCTACGAGCTCCCGAGGAATATCGGCTGTACTGTCTGTAACTATTCGTATCTTTGACATTGGTACATCCCTCCTTTTCTGCTGAGCTCATTATTCAACAGAAAAAATATAAGAATATAATGGCTGATCCCCTTGATGAATATCGAGTTCAACATCCGTAAATGTGTCTTCAAGATATTGAATCAACGCTTTGGTTTCACGTTCTGATACATCTTCACCTGCCAAAACGGTAACCATCTCACTGTCTTCATCGATCATATGAGAAAGAAGCTCCTTGGCCGCTTCAACTAGATCCTTGTGAGTGTTCACGATTTTTTTATCGGCAATGCCAATATAATCGTCTTTTTGAATTTGCAAGCCTTCAATTTGTGTGTCTCGAACGGCATACGTTACCTGACCTGACTTTACTGCTTTCATCGCTTCATTCATATGAGACGCATTCTTTTCAATATCAATCGAAGGGTTAAATGCAAGCAAAGCTGCCAGTCCCTGTGGCACCGTTTTTGACGGAATCACGATGGCTTTTGAGTCCACAACGTCAGCTGCCTGTTCTGCAGCCATTATAATATTACCGTTGTTTGGCAGAATCAATATATTTTTCGCATTCACTTTGTTAATTGCGCTAACAATATCCTCGGTGCTTGGATTCATGGTTTGACCGCCTTGAATGACCTCTTGTGCACCTAATCCCTTAAAGAGTTTAGAAACTCCTTCGCCCATCGAAACGGTTACAATTCCAAACTCACTTTTAGGCGTTTCTTTTTGTGTCTCCGCTTGTTCGGAAGCACCATAAAATGCCTGTGTTTCATCAAGAAGATGCGTATGCTGCTCTCGCATATTCTCAATCTTAATATTAATAAAATCACCGTAACGTTGCGCGCGAGATAAGACCTCACCCGGATATTCTGCGTGAATATGAACTTTGAGTAAGTCTTCATCAGATACCACAAGTAATGAATCACCAATCTCACTTAATTCATTACGGAAATCTTCTTCAATAAATGCTTCGTTTTTCAGACGTTCTTGATCAAAACGAACCATGACTTCTGTGCAATAGCCAAATTCAATATCTTCCGTCGCCATGTGGCTTTGCGCTGATTGATGATGGTGTTCAATTTTAACCAGGTCGTCCATATTAGGAGTGACTGGCTGCTGATCTTTTAACTTTTTTCCTTCAAGAACAGCAAGAAACCCTTCATAGATGTATAGCAAGCCCTGTCCACCAGAATCTACTACGCCCACTTCTTTTAAAACAGGCAGAAGATCCGGTGTCCGCTTTAAGGATGCTTTAGCTTCTTTAATCAAATCACTCATAACAACGATGATGTCATCGTTCTTCTTAGCAGATTTTACAGCTTGTTTGGCTGAGTCCTTGGCAACCGTTAGGATCGTTCCTTCTACAGGTTTAATAACCGCCTTATATGCCGTTTCAACGCCTTTTTCAAACGCTTTGGCGAAGTCTTCAGCATTTAGTTTCTCCTTGCCTTCTACTGCTTTAGAAAACCCTCTAAAAAGCTGAGATAAAATGACTCCTGAATTTCCTCTAGCCCCCATTAACAAACCTTTAGCAAAGGAAGCAGCGATAGTCGCTGCATCCTTTGCCGTTTGTGCTTGCACTTCCTTCACACCTGATGTGATTGAAAGATTCATATTTGTCCCTGTATCACCGTCTGGGACTGGAAACACATTTAGGGAGTCCACAATCTTAACGTGCCTCGATAAATTATCCGCTCCCTCAATAAACATATGAGCAAGCTTATTTGCTTCTAGTCTCTTAACCGTCACAACATTTCCTCCTAACTACCCCTAAGTGTTTAACACTCGAACACCTTGTACAAAGATGTTAACAGAACCAACATCTAATCCAAGCATCTGTTCCAGTTGATATTTCACTTTTGTTTGTACGTTATGTGCTACTTCAGAAATTTTAGTACCGTAGCTTACGATAATATACATATCAATATGAATGTCCTCTTCTACCTCGCGAATTACGACGCCTCGACGGAAATTCTCTTTACCCAGTAAATCAGACAAACCATCTTTTATTTGTTTTTGTGAAGCCATACCAACGATTCCATAGCAGTCAACCGCTGCTCCACCGGCTACCGTTGCGACAACATCTCTTGAAACATCTACCATTCCAAGTTGAGTTTTCATTTCAATAGACATATGTATCCTCCTTTAAGAACTGCACATTAGCTTTATTTTACTATACATTAGGCGAATAGGAAAGAAACAATAGGAGTGTCAAGGATTCTCCCTTGATAAAGTTGTTACTTTCTATTGCTTTCTCTTTATGCCTATGCTAAGATATTCGAGTATGAATTGGTCTCATCGTAAGGTGGAATGAATAAGGAGGTGCAAGTCATGGCCCGTGTTTGTCATATTACAGGCAAAAAAGCCCGTACTGGTAATAAGCGTTCTCACGCTTTAAACAAAACTAAGCGCCGTTGGGGAGTTAACGTACAAAAGGTACGTATTCTTGTAGACGGTAAGCCGAAACGCGTATACGTTTCAGCTCGCGCGCTTAAATCAGGAAAAGTACAACGTGTTTAATTGAACCTAGCAAAAAAGCACCGTATATTCGGTGCTTTTTTGCTAGGCTTTTTTAAATGAACTAAGTACAGCCCTCACAAATCCACCGAGAAACTTGGGCAGCTTGATAGTATAAAACTTCATGGCTCCTCCTCCTTAGCGAAATTCGCCAACACAGCTGATCACAACGTGACAACGAGATGTGTTAAAATTCTTACCGATTTCTAACGCTTGCGTCACACTAAGCTTTCTCCCCCAAAAATGAATGAATAAAGCCTACGTTGTCTTCCGAGAACAGCCAAGCTATTCTTTACCACCATGCTATGCCCTAAAACTCCAAAACAGAACTATTATTGCGTCACAGATTGAGAGTTGCGAATGTCTTGGATCGCTTTGCGACGATCAGACTCACCAAAAATGGCTGATCCAGCAACAAGGACAGTAGCACCAGCGTCAAGGCAGGCCTTGGCTGTTTGAGTATTAACTCCTCCGTCAACTTCTACTTCAAAGGAATACCCATCACGTTTACTGTATGCAGCGAGCTCTGAAATATTGCCTAAAACTCCCTCAATAAACTGTTGTCCGCCAAACCCAGGGTTTACCGACATTTGCAGGACAAGATCCACATCTTTTAAAATGGGGACAACTGAACTGACTGGTGTGGCTGGATTTAAGACAATACCTGCCTTCACCCCGTGCTGTTTAATCAATTGAATGGTTCTATGTAGATGTGTGCATGCCTCAACATGAACAGAAATAATATCAGCTCCTGCTTTTGCAAACGCTTCTATGTATTGGTCCGGATTTGAGAGCATCAAATGAACATCCAATGGTAGTTTTGTATACGGTCTAATGGCTTCTACGATTAACGGTCCGATTGTTAAATTTGGTACAAAATGTCCATCCATTGCATCCACATGAATATAGTCAGCACCACTTGCTTCTACATCTTGAATTTCTGCTCCAAGTTTTGCAAAATCGGCTGATAAAATAGAAGGAGCGATTTTAATCATGTTAGTATCT
The DNA here is from genome assembly GCA_037965595.1 of Alkalihalobacillus sp. FSL W8-0930. Classification (NCBI taxonomy): domain Bacteria; kingdom Bacillati; phylum Bacillota; class Bacilli; order Caryophanales; family Bacillaceae; genus Alkalihalobacillus; species Alkalihalobacillus sp. FSL W8-0930. The sequence goes on from CP150183.1 coordinate 2,221,917, forward strand.
CCTTTTTCTCTGATGAATTTCGTCTAAAAATGATAGATAATGCTCATATCGATATGATTGAATTGCACCTTCCTGTACTGCATCTTTTACTGCGCATTTCGGTTCGGATGTATGCAAACACCCACGAAATTTACAATCCGGTAACCGTTTTGCAATTTCAGGAAAATTAAGGCCCAGGTCCTCTGCTTCAATCTCTGTGAACTCAACCGAACTAAATCCTGGTGTATCAGCTACTAAACCAGTGCCAATACTCAATAATTCTACATGTCTAGTTGTATGCTTACCACGGCCTAGATGGGTAGAGATTTCGTCGGTTTCAATTTGCAAATTAGGCTTTAATGCATTTAATAAAGACGATTTCCCCACTCCGGATTGACCTGCTACAACAGAAACACGGTCATTCAGATCTGGCATCAACCATTCCACACCCTGCTCGTCTTCTTTAGACGTTAATCGAACACGGTACCCGATTGCTTCGTAGTCCTTAACGTAGTTACGAATCTCTGCTTCCTGCTCTGAATTTACTAAATCCATTTTACTTATTAAAATGACTGGTTCAATTCCACTTGCTTCGATGTGGACTAAAAATCGGTCAAGTAACAACGTGCTAAATTCAGGCTCTAGGGCAGAGAACACGAGTAGAACTTGATCAACATTCGCTATAGGAGGACGAACCAATTCGTTCTTCCGCTCTAGTAATTCCATGATATAGCCGTCTGTGATGTTTTCAGCCTCATATTCCACGCGGTCTCCAACTAAAGGCTTGCGCTTCTGCTTACGGAACAATCCCCGACCTCGACATTGAATATACGAATCTCCATCTTGCACATAATAAAATCCACTAAGTGATTTTACGATTAATCCATTTGGCATAAAAACCTTCTTTCTCGTTCATTTATTAGAGTTGATGCGTGTCTTTGTGTGAAAAACTTAGCAAATGAGATGGAGCTAGGACAAAACATAAATTCGCTTATGAAAACACGAATTAAGCAACTTAACCGCTACAGGAGAATCCCTCGCACCCGCGGGTACGGCCTCAGCCACATCCGCGAAAAACCGTCGCTCCTGTGTCTTCACCGCGCACTTATCCACAGGAGTCTCGGGTTCACACCCGCTCGTTTAGTTAAATACGAATGTCGAATGATTTGATTTAAAAATCATTCGACATCTTCTAATCAGTTTGTGTAATGTCCCAAGTGCATCATCAGTTACTATCATTCATACGTTCGTTCACTTGAGCTTTTGATTAATTCGTCGTTAATATACAGATCAAATGAACCAGAGTAGCTTGGGCTTACTCGGATTGGAATGGTGTATGTTTTTGATTCGGAAATCTCTTCATCTACAAACACTTCGTCCTCGCCTTCCGTTGAGGCATCACGATAAACAATTCGGATGTCAAACACTTTTCCATCCTCTTGTTCCTGCTGCGATACTTCTACTGGTTGACTAACATCAATGACTCGACTCGGTTCTTCCTCATCATCCGGTTCGTCATCACCTGGGGTATCCGTTGCTGGAGGGGCTGTCCCTCCAGGAGATTCGCCTTCTGCTCCTCTGGACACAACCACTTCTACGTTGCTGCCTGGATCGAGCATTTCAAATGGCTCAGGATCTTGAGAGATGATTCTCCCTTCGGCAATTGTATCGCTATATTCAAAGGAAAACCGACCTCTTAACCCTTCATTATTGAAGTAAGAACGAGCTTCCTCTTCCGTTTCACCCTCTAGATTTGAAAGACGAATTTGACTCTCAACCGCATAGGTTAAATAGACTGGAGTATTTGAGGGTACAATGGTTGAACCTGCAACTGGTGTTTGACTAATGACCGTGCCTTCAGGCTTTTCATTGCTTTCCCTCGTTACTCTTTCAACTGTAACGTTTAATTGCTCTAGCAACCGTTCTGCTTGCTCAATGGGCAAGTCTACATAGTCTTGCAAGGTAATCTCTTCTTCTACACCACTCACCTGCACTCGAACCGTCGAGCCTTCTTTTACAGAGGATCCTACACGTGGATTTACTGAAATGACATTCCCTGAATCAACTGAGTCATCCTCAACCTCTTGAATATCTACAGTCAAACGAAGATCTTCAAGGGTTTGCTCTGCTTCTTCAATCGGTTCATCAATGATATCTGGAATGGTTACTTCTCCCACACGAAAAACACTTGGTAAAATCGCAAACGCAGTGGCCCCTACGACTAAAGTAAAGAGAGCCGTTAGGACAAGAATAATGAGCCATTTCTTTCGCTTTTTTGGTTTTTTCGGTTTGGCAATCGGCTCTGCTTGAGGCGGTTTACTTTCTGTAACCTGTTGGACAGGTTTTGTCGGTTCCGCTGCAATCGTTTTTTCTAAATCAACCGATTCTGGAAGCTTACCAACAATCGGAACCGCTTTTGTCACTTCATGATCGTCTTCCTTTTTCACCGTATAAGGTGTTTCATCCGATCGCTCTGGGTCTAGAAGTGTATATGCATCCTCTTCCATTTCCTCAGCCGTTTGATACCTTGCAGCTGGATCCTTCATTGTGGCTTTATGGATCATATTTTCTACACTTTGGGGAATCGATTGGTTGATGTTTCGAATGGATGGCATATCGTTTTGTAAATGTTTTATTGCAATAGAAACAGCTGTATCACCTGAAAAAGGTAACACTCCTGAGAGCATTTCATAAAACACGATGCCAAGAGAATAAATATCAGAACGGTAGGTAATATGACCACCACGTGCTTGCTCAGGTGATAAATAGTGAACAGAACCCATGACAGAGTTCGTATGCGTAATGGTCGCAGCTGACATCGCTCGTGCGATACCAAAATCAGCTACTTTTGCTTCACCGTCTTCACTAATTAAAATATTATGTGGTTTAATATCCCTATGCACGATTTGGTTCGCATGGGCGTGTGCCATTGCAGCTAGAATTTGTTTAAGGTAGCCTAGGGCAACTTCTACTTGAAGTGGTCCTTCTTGTTGAATTAACTCCTTTAGAGTCTGCCCCTTCACATATTCCATCACGATATAATATAAATTGCCTTCTTCTCCAACATCAAAGATATTCACAATATTTGGGTGAGCTAAGCTTGTTGCTGCTTGTGCTTCTCTTCGAAATCGTTTAATAAACTGTTCATCATCTGAGAACTGGGGCTGAAGTACTTTAACCGCCACGTGACGATCTAAAATCACATCTAGAGCTAAATAGACGTTTGCCATTCCGCCCCCACCGATGCCCTCGATAATCACATACCGGTCACTAATTCGTTGTCCTATCATGCAGATCACCCGACCTCATCAGAATCTGCAGGGAAACGTACTAGCGCAATGGAGATGTTATCTTCTCCCCCACGGTTGTTAGCTTCCTGTATACATTGCTTGGATACCGCTTCTACTGAATCGTTTGTGCTTAGGAATGATTCAATATCAGTGGTTGAAAGTTTATCGGATAATCCATCAGAGCATAGAAGTAAGTCCCAAGGTGCTTCTAATGAGAAAATCATGACATCCATTTTTATCTGAGGCTCTGTACCAAGTGCTCGTAATAGTACATTTTTTCGCGGATGATTCTCTGCTTCTTCAGATGAGATTTGACCTGTACGTCTTAGCTCTTCAACCAATGAATGATCTGATGTTTTTTGTGAAAATGATTCGTCTGTACGCAAATACGCACGGCTATCCCCGATGTGACCAATCGCAACATATTCTTCCGTACAAATCGCTGCCACAAGTGTTGTTCCCATTCCTTGACATTCTTCATGGGTGTTCGCATGATCATGAACAGCTAGGTTTATTGATGTAAATTGTTCCTTAAGCCAGTTCTCCGCTTCGTTAGCTGTGAGTGGCTGATCTAGTTCTACCCATGCCGTACTTAACAACTTGGAAGTCATCGCACTCGCTACATCTCCCGCAAGGTGACCTCCCATACCATCTGCAACAAACGCAAGAAGTCCTGCGTCTGTTTGGTAAATTCCACCTGAATCCTCATTATGAGACCTAACTTGTCCAACATCTGATAAGAAAATATAATCTAAACTGTTACTCATTCATCCACCTCTTTTCATGAGCTTCGTTGTTTCTTTATGCGTTTCTTTTTAGAGCTGTAATAAAAAATCCATCTGAATGATGATCCTGAGGAAGAACGGTGATCATTCCATCCGTAAAACGGTCTGAATCAAGAGCACTAGGCAATCGATCTTTTAAGCTTGCATCCAGTGAGAACTGAGGATTTTCTGCTAAGAATGCTTTTACTGTTTCTTCATTTTCATCCTTGTCCACTGTACACGTACTATAAACAAGTAAACCTCCAACACTTACACACGTACTAGCTGCTTGCAAAATATCTTTTTGGATGGAAGCAATCTGATGAACGTCTTTTTCTGATTTAGCCCACTTAATATCAGGCTTCCGCTTTAATACACCGAATCCCGTACAAGGCGCATCTACAAGTACTCTGTCATATCGTTCCGTGTGGTCTACAAGCTTTCTTGCATCAAGCGCCTGCGCTTCAATAATCGACAACTCTAATCGACTGGCTTGCTGCTTGATAAGCTTCACCTTTTGCGGATGCAGATCAAGAGCCAAGACGTGGCCCTGGTTGTTCATTCTCTCAGCAAGGTGAGTGGTTTTTCCTCCAGGGGCAGCACACGTATCCAGTACCTTCATTCCTTCTTCTGGAGCAAGCGCTCGTGCTACCAGCATAGAGCTTTCATCTTGAGCTGTCATCAATCCACTTAAGTAAGCAGCTGATTCAAATACAGCCCCTTTTACGATGATGATTCCGTCCTCAGTAAGTTCTGCAGGTCTTGCCTCTATTCCTTCTTCTGCAAGTTGATCAAGTAATGCTTCCCTCGACGTCTTCACCACGTTTACTCGCATACTGACAGGGGCAGGCGTGAGGTTTTCCATACACATTGCTTCTGTTTCTTCTAAACCATACTGCTCGATCCAACGTTTTAGTAACCAGCTTGGGTGGCTTGTTTGAATCGATAAACGCTCAACCGGATCTTTAATGGCATCAAATGATGGACGCTCGGTGCGTTGGAAACTTCTAAGAACACCATTAACCATTCCACTAATCCCTTTGTGCCCTAAGCTTTTTGCGATCGTTACTGCTTCATGAACAACTGCACGCTCAGGTACACGATCTAAGTAAACCATTTGGTAGACAGATAGCCGAAGCAGGACCAAAACCCACGTATCTAGTTTTGCTAAATCTTTTTTTATCAACGGTTTGATATAGTAATCTAGCGTTAGCTTACGCTGGATTGTTCCGTATACAATCTCTGTTAAGAGGGCAGAATCACGTCGATCCAACCCTGCTTTCTTTCTCGTTTCATTTAAGAGCAAATGGCTATATGCTTGATTTTTTTCAATCTTAAGTAGTACATCTAATGCTGATTCACGAACTGTTTTTCCCATGCTATTCTCCTACCTTTGTTCCTAAAGCCACTTTTTGGCCGACACCGCGATAGAAGGATGCTGCATCCATTCGTTTTTTACCGGCTGGCTGTAATTCTGTGATTTTAATCATTTGTTTATCTCCAGTGGAAATAAATAAGCCTTCGTCGTTAAGCCTAACAACGACACCCGACGTGCTCTCAGTTGACTCTTCATCTACGATTTCTGCCTTCCAAACTTTTAGATTCTGACCCTCAAGTGTTGTATAAGCGACCGGCCATGGGCATAGACCTCGAATCTGGTTGTACAGATCTTTTGCACTTTTTGACCAATCAAGCTTTTCCATGTCGCGTGAGATGTTTCTTGCAAATGTTGCTTTTTCGTCATCTTGTTTGATGGGTGTTATCTCGTTATTGAGTAATTGTTTAATCGTACGAATTAAAAGCGGCGCACCGATCTCGCTAAGCTTATCATGAAGGGTACCAACATTATCATCGTCTGAAATCGTCACAGATTCCTGACTAAGGATATCCCCGGCATCAAGCTTTTGAGCCATATACATAATCGTGATGCCTGTTTCTTTCTCACCATCGATAATGGCTTGGTGAATTGGTGCTCCCCCACGGTATTTTGGAAGAAGGGAAGCATGTACATTTAAACATTTATATTTCGGTACATCTAAAAGCTCTTGTGGCAAAATTTGACCGAATGCTGCTGTAACAATTAAGTCAGGCTCAAGATCAGCTACAGTCTGCCACTCATTTTTTATCTTCTCAGGTTGAAGCACCGGTAGTCCTAGCTCTTCCGCCTTCACCTTCACCGGTGGAGGCGTTAACGTTTTTTTGCGACCAACTGGACGATCTGGCTGTGTCACAACAGCTTTTACTGGATATGTGGAATGAAGTGCCTGAAGAACAGGCACCGCAAAGTCTGGCGTTCCCATAAATACGATATTCATAAACTAATTCACACTGCCTTTCACCCTACATAAAAAAGTAAGGATGCATATCTAAACTGATTTGTAATTGACCTTGTGTTGTATCGCGCATATAATGCTGCAAAATTTGTTGCAATGCTTCGATCAGCTTAGGTTCATTTTTGTATTTTATCATGCATTGATAGCGATATCTATCTTTTATCCGGGCGATCGGAGACACCACCGGGCCTAGGATCACTGTTTCTTGACTCAGCGTTCGCTTCAGAAAATCTGCAATCTTTTGTGATTTCTCAATTACATTCGGTAGGTCAGGATCTGAGATCGTAACAAGTGCCATAAAGCGGTACGGAGGGTATTCTCCCACCTTGCGTTGAAGCATTTCGGTTTGATAAAACGTTTCATAATCATGTGTTTTTACTAGTTGAATACTATAATGCTCCGGAGTATATGATTGAAGCAACACTTCCCCCGGTCGTTCATGCCTGCCTGCACGCCCGCTCACCTGCTCCATGAGTTGAAATGTTCGTTCAGCCGAACGAAAGTCTGGAATATGAAGCATCGTATCTGCAGCCAGCACACCTACTAATGTAATATTCGGGAAATCTAGCCCCTTTGCAATCATTTGTGTACCAAGAAGAATATCAGCCTCGCCTCTTCCAAATGAATCGAGTAGCTGCTGATGAGAACCCTTTGTTCTGGTTGTGTCGACATCCATCCGAATGACTCGTGCTTCAGGTAAGACACGCGTCAATTCTTCTTCGACCTTTTGTGTACCCGACCCAAAAAAGCGGATATGATCACTTTGGCATTCGGGGCACTTAACGGGCATAGCTTCTTCATGACCGCAATAATGGCATTTTAACGAATGATTGCTCCGATGGTAAGTTAACGAAATATCACAGTGCTCACATTGTGGTACATACCCACAGTCTCGACACATCACAAACGTGGAATACCCTCTTCTGTTTAGAAAAAGTACAGTTTGTTCACCACGTTCTAACCGAATCCTCAAAGCTTTCATTAAGGCAACCGAGAACATCGAACGATTTCCTGCACGTAATTCTTCTCTCATATCAACAATTTCAACAGATGGCATGGGACGATTATTTACTCGATGATGTAAGGATAGGAGTGTATATACCCCTTTTTGAGCCCGAGCATAGGTTTCAAGTGCGGGAGTAGCACTACCGAGAATAACCGGGCATCCGTGATACTGACTTCTCTCAATCGCTACTTCCTTCGTATGATACCGTGGCATGTCCTCTTGTTTATAGCTCATCTCATGTTCTTCATCCATAATGATAAGCCCAAGATGTTTAAAGGGAGCAAATACGGCTGAACGCGCTCCTACAACAACCTTGACCTCACTACGATGAATCTTGCGCCATTCATCATACTTTTCACCGACGGATAGACCTGAGTGCAGAACAGCCACCTGGTCACCAAAACGAGACTTAAATCTTGATACAATTTGCGGAGTTAACGAGATTTCGGGAACAAGCATGATTGCTTCTTTGCCTTGCTTTAATACAAGATCAATCGCTTGAAGATAAATTTCCGTTTTTCCACTACCTGTCACACCATGTAATAGAAAGGTTTCGCTTTTCTCCTCTTCAATCGTTTGTTTAATCGATGAAAAGGCCTGTTGCTGTTCATCCGTTAAAGGTAATGGCGGCGAGGACGGAACATCTATTCCTTGAAATGGATCTCGATACGTCTCCTTATCCCATTCTTCAATTAACCCTTTATCAATGAGTGTTTTTAAGACTGCTCTTGTTGACTGAGTGAGTTGAAGAAGCTCCTGTGATTTGATTGATTCGTTTCGGTCTGATAGGTAGCGGATTAATTCCAGTTGTTTATGGGCAGTTGGTTTAACAAGTGTTTGATCACCTTCAGGATGAAGCTTTACCCATTTCTCTGTTTTTTTCTTTCCTTTTTCTTTTACAACATAATGAACAGCTAGTTGACCTGACTCCATCGCCTTACGAAGGGTTCCGAGTTGTCCACCTAACACTTCAACGGCATCCTTCCAGAGAACACACGCTTTCTCACTAAAAAGTGTTTGAAGCGTCGGATGAAGCGATGCTACATCTATCTTTAAATGTATCTCTTTAATTACGGCTGTTTTTAAAGCGGCTGGTAGCATCGCTTGAAACGCACTGATTTGAAAACAAATTGTCTTCTCTGCAAGCCACTTCCCTAGCTTAAGAAGCTCGTCCGTTAAAACGGGAACGGGATCAAGCACCTCATCAATCGCTTTAAGCCGACCCACATCACTCGTCTGTGTAACCTCCATGACAAATCCTTGTATCTGACGAGGACCAAAAGGAACCACAACACGCATACCAGGCTGAATGATGTCCTCAAGGTGAGATGGAATCAGATAGTCAAATAACCGATCTGTTTGTGCAGCAGGTACATCGACAATCGTTCGTGCAATCATTCGTTATGAGGCTCCTTCGCAAACTCTTTAATCGCTGATAAAATATGCTGTGCCATTTGTTTTTTACTTCCAATAGGATAGGCTTGTTCTCCCCCTAAGCGATCATAGATGGAAATAATATTCGTATCTCCATTAAACCCTGCTCCTTCAGCGGAAATATCATTCGCAACGATAAGATCCAGATTCTTTTTCGCTAACTTCTCTTTGGCATAGTGCTCTACATTTTCTGATTCCGCCGCAAATCCGATTAATAACTGATCGCTTGTTTTTGTAGAACCGAGTGTTTTAAGAATGTCTGTTGTTGGTTCAAGCTCAATGACCCACTGCTCTTCTTTTTTCTTATGCTTTTGTTCGTATGTAATGGAGGGAGTATAATCTGCTACAGCTGCCGACTTAATCGTTACATCTGCTGTCTTAAATGCTTTAGTTGTTACTTGGAACATCTCTTCTGCCGAGTTAACCTTTATAAGATTTACACCAACTATTGGCTCAAGGGAAGTCGGACCGGACACTAATGTCACATCGGCCCCTTGTTCCATAGCCGTTTCTGCTATGGCATAGCCCATTTTCCCAGAAGAATAATTAGTGAAATACCTAACTGGATCAAGCTGCTCCTGTGTCGGGCCTGCCGTAATTAATACCTTTTTTCCAGACCAGTACGAATCCTTTTCAACAAAAAAAGCTTTTAATGATTGAACAATATCAAGCGGCTCTGCCATTCTACCTTTCCCAACCCATCCACATGCTAAATAGCCTGCCGTCGCATCAAGAAAATGATAGCCAAAGTCTTGAAGCTTCTCCATATTACTTTGAACAGCAGGATGATTATACATATTAATGTTCATAGCTGGTGCGATAAAAACAGGAGCTGTGGTAGCAAGCATGGTTGTTGTGACCATATCATCTGCAAGTCCATGTGCTAATTTTGCCAAAACATTTGCCGTAGCTGGTGCAATGACACACGCATCAGCCCAGTCTGCAATATCAATATGCGCGATACGCTCCGGATTCGGTTCGGTAAATGTATCAATATAAACAGGATTTCTTGATAACGCTTGAAATGTAAGAGGTTGGACAAACTCCTGTGCCGAATTTGTCATCATCACTTTAACCTCTGCACCTGCTTGTACCAATTTGCTTGTTAGGTCACAGGCTTTATACGATGCAATACCACCTGTTACACCAAGTACGATTTTTTTGCCCTCTAACATATTCCCCGCCTCTTTCTTCTATAGTTCCTCCATCATATAAGAAAACAACCTATTTCCGCAAAAATAGGTTGTTTGGTCTTTTATTCAACAGTGTCTTCTGGTTGTAGACGTTCAAACGTAAGCTTGTCTGAAACGATTTCTTCAAGCGCCATGCCTACTGACTTATATGATTTTGGCTTATCAACTAACGGACCACGACGAGCATCCTCACTAATTTCACGTGCGCGTCTTGATGAAACCGTTACTAACGTATACTTTGAATCTAATTTCTCCATAAGGGAATCAATTGATGGATATAACATTTATTCAACCTCCACAAGTTCTTTGTATTTTTCAATTAAACGTACACGTTTGCAGTGTTCCGCTGTGACGATTGACTTAATTCGGCTAACCGCATGCTCAACCGCATCATTTTCAACCACGTAATCGTACATCTTCATTAAATCAATCTCTTCTTTTGCAACCGTCATTCGTTGATCAATGACTTCAGCTGTTTCTGTTCCGCGTCCAACAATACGATTTCTAAGCTCAGCTAAGCTTGGAGGCATCAAGAAAATGAACACACCTTCAGGGAAGCTTTCCCTTACTTTCATAGCACCTTGTACTTCAATTTCTAAAATAATGTCCTGACCTTTATCTAATGTTTCGCGCACATAATCAACTGGTGTTCCGTAAAAGTTGCCTACATATTCTGCCCATTCAAGCAGTTTATCCTCGGCGATCATGGTTTTAAACTCGTCATGGCTCTTGAAGAAATAGTTCACTCCATCTACTTCACCAGCTCTTGGGTTACGAGTGGTCGCTGAAACAGAATATTGAATGTCTGTTTCCTCTTGTCTTAATGCTCCGCAAACCGTGCCTTTTCCTACTCCCGCGGGGCCTGATAACACAATCAGTAGGCCTTTCTCTTTTTTCATGTGAACCGTACCTCCATTTTAAACTGTTAGCTTACGAATCCTCGGAATTCTCATCTTTTACTGTTAGCCTTTGTGCGACTGTTTCTGGCTGAACAGCACTTAAGATTACATGGTCACTGTCCGCTACAATCACCGCTCTTGTTCTACGACCATAGGTTGCATCAATCAGCATATTACGGTCTCGCGCGTCTTGTATAATTCGTTTTATTGGTGCAGATTCCGGGCTCACAATAGAGATAATCCGGTTCGCTGAAACAATGTTGCCAAATCCTATATTAATTAATTGAATACTCAAAGTGGCATCCCCCTGTCTACTTGATCCTTCTAATCTCTCCGTTAGCTCTTTTTCTCATTATTATAACCAAATAATTCCTTATATTATACGAACACATTCTACTTATACGTTGTATAGTTGATAAGTAAACATTTATGTAACGAGATCGCATCCCTTCTATTCTAACGGAAACCGCGCTTAACAACAAGTCTACTTTAGCTTTGAACTAAAAAATACTAATAGTATCTGCCGCTACATGGAAACTTCGCTTTCCGTGGGTACGGCCCATAGCCGTCAAGTTAAGAAAGGAAAAAGAAAGAGCTCATCCTTTATCTTGTAGTGGATCTAGTATTTTCCATCAGGGTACGTATGGATAGATTGGCTCTTTTTATATTTTTTTGCACCGGATTCTACCGTTTTACTCCATACGCGCATGTGTTTCATAGGCGATCTGTAAGATGTCATAGGGACTTTGATGGCGGTGGCGATGGTCTTTTCGTCCATATCGGTAAATGTTCTCGTAGATATTTTCTAGAACGTCTTCTAATGAAGAACGATGATAGAGAGCGTATCCTTTTGACTCTTCTATAGCCCTTTTGGCATGATGGATACACTTGTATTCACTGCCTTCGAGGTGGTGTTTTTGATGAAGATAGAACCGGCATTGAAACGCCACCATCGAAGAAAGCAGAATGTGTATAAGTTTCCCATACATGTGGCAGAGAAACCGATCTGGATTCATCGCGCGCACGTGATCAATGGCGAAAAGGGATTTCCACGTTTTGAAAAGAATCTCGACTTGCCAGCGTAAGGAATACATCGGATACAATGCTTGCACATCCATTTCTTCCTGTGTTAGGTTAGTGGCAAGGATTTGGGTATGATCCTTTTTGTCGGCGGATTGGGTATGACCCCCTTTCCGTCTTCTTTTTCGTAAACCGGCTTTCCTCTTGTTTTGTTGATCCTCTGTCAATCGTTGCACGATGACACGGGTTTGAAGGGTGTTCTTTCCTTTGACCCCTAATTGGATGACCCCATAATCTTTGATCGCTCCCGGTTCTAGCTGCTTCGCATCTTCTTCTGGTTTGATTTGGATTCGTTCCCCTTGATCATCTCTAGTCCAATAGGTCATATTGGCCGGCGTCCGCGTGATATAAGAAGCGCCTGCACGATCAATTTGTTTCAAATGGTCGCCAGAAAAGTAGCCGAGATCACGGATGATCAAATCTCCTGGCTGGATCGTATCGGCTAATGCATAGGCGGCGTGATGGTCACTTTCTCTTGAACCGCAAAGTAAGGTATGCAAAAATTTCCCCTCATATAGCTCATACTCTAAATGAATTTTCGCTCCATCTGAAGAAGTACCTTCTTTCCTTGGTCGTTCAAATGAAGTCGCATCTAAGATGCGGATCCGAGAAAACGGGGTCTCCGGAAGAGGTGGCATGGCGATGACCTCTTGTTTGCCCGCCAATTGAAAAAACACATGCTTCAAAAAAGCGGCTCCTTTTTCATCGAAGCGTTGGTGTAAGGCTTGTTTGGAGAGCTGGGTATTCGATTCACGCGAAAGAGCTCCACAAAGCTGTGTTAACTCTGTAGAACCCACGGGTTGAGGCAGAAACGCACAAATACTCAAGAAATCCTCAGGTTTTAATTTCTTTAGACGCTGTACAAACCCAACGTCTCGGGCAGATTGGCGAAGGTTCGGTACAGATAAAACGTCCAACACGGTTTTCGCAAACGTACTGAACTCCTCTTTTAAAGACACAAACGATCCCTCCCTAGGACTGGTTAAACCCCCATCCTAACGAAGAATCGTCTATAATTAAACCGATTTTACTTAACTTGACGGCTATGGGGTACGGCCTCAGCCCCTTCCGTGGAAGAACGCCACTTCAGTGTCTTCACCGCGCACTGTATCCACAGGAGTCTACGTTTCCATTTCCGCTATTTAGGATTCAACATAAAAAAACTGATGACCCTATATTAAGGTCACCAGTCTTATGTTCGTCTTGATTAAATCTTTTGCTAAGATATTTACAATCTACTTCGCACGTTTCATTAACTGGAAGCCTCCAAGTACTACTGTTGGGATTGCGGCGAGTCCGAGGACTAGTAACCACTCTCTGAGTGAAATTGGAACGGTGTGGAACACTGGTTGTAGTGACGGGATGTAGATAACAGCCAGCATGAGTAGGGTTGAAATAAGTACCGCTACAACTAGGTATTTATTTTCAAATGGATTTCGGTGATAGACCGAATACTCACTCCGGCAATCAAATACATGGATTAATTGAGCCATGACAAGTGTTAAAAAGGCTACGGTCTGAGCACGAGTTAGGTCTGCGTCGTGCTCTTGGTACACAAGCCAGAAGGCAGCTAATGTAACTAGACCAATCATAAATCCTCGACTAATAATTTTCCATGTGAGTCCTCTTGCAAATACACCTTCATTCGGGCTTCTTGGCTTACGTTTCATTACATCGCCTTCAGCCTGATCCATTCCAAGTGCCATTGCAGGAAGTCCGTCTGTTACAAGGTTCACCCAAAGAATTTGGATAGCAGCAAGTGGAAGAGGTAATCCAAGAATCATCGCAAAAAGCATCACGAGAATTTCTCCAACATTTGAAGCCATCATGTAGCGGATGAACTTTCGAATATTTTCGTATATATTTCGCCCTTCTTTGATCGCTTCTTTAATGGTTGCAAAGTTATCATCACTTAAAATAAGCGAAGATGCTTCCTTTGCCACGTCTGTTCCGGTGATCCCCATCGCAATACCAATGTTGGCTGCTTTAATCGCTGGCGCGTCATTAACTCCGTCACCAGTCATGGCAACAATATGACCATTCGCCTGAAGCGCTTGTACGATTCGTAGCTTATGCTGAGGTGATACTCTCGCAAACACAAAGATTCGATCAATTTGCTCAACTAATTCTTCATCAGACATTTTAGAAAGAGTCTGACCATCCACCACAAGTCCTCCGTTTGGAAGAATGTTAAGCTGTCTTGCAATAGCTGACGCAGTAATTTTGTGATCCCCTGTAATCATGACCGTCCGAATACCCGCTTCACGACATTCAGCAATCGAGTCCTTCACTTCTGGGCGAGGAGGATCAATCATCGCCTGGATTCCAATGAACGTTAACTCTTTTTCTGTTTGCTCAGCTGTTTGTATCATTTCATGTGGATCAAGCACGCGGAAGGCGATCGCAATCGTTCGTAGTGCCTCCCCAGCCATCGTTGCCACAGCTTCCTCCAGCTCTTGTTTGCCTTTTGCACTCATTCGTTCGCTTCGGTCTCTTTTTAAAATGAGGCTTGTTCGAGACGAAATCACGTCCGGTGCTCCTTTTGTAATCAGGATTCGTTTCCCTGAGCGATCTCGAACGATGACACTCATCATTTTTCTCGTTGAATCGAACGGAAATTCATGAATCACCTGATATTGTTTCGTTAGTCCTTCTCGACTGTAACCAGCTTTTTTAGCTGCTACTACAAGCGCTCCTTCGGTTGGATCACCATCAAGAATATATTCCGTTTGTGATTTTTTAAAGCGTTTCTCTTCCTTGCGTTCAACAATGTCTGCGTGACTTGCCAGTAAGCCAAAGCTAAGTAATTGAGCGAGCTCACGATTTTGCTCAGGGAGCACATGCTTGCCATTCTCTAAAAACTCACCACTTGGCTCATACCCTGTTCCGGTTACATCCCAGTAGCGTCCACCGCTCCAAAGCTTTGTTACCGTCATTTTATTTTGTGTTAATGTACCAGTTTTGTCCGAGCAAATAACCGATGCGCATCCTAGTGTTTCAACCGCAGGTAACTTACGCACGATCCCTTTTCGTTTAATCATCCGTTGAACACCAAGAGCAAGCGCAACCGTAACGATCGCTGGAAGACCTTCTGGAATGGCTGCTACTGCAAGAGAAACCCCGCTTAAGAACATCGTATTTAACTCATGTCCTTGAAGTAGTCCAATCACTACAACTAACGCCGTTAAAAGTAGGGCCACAGCAATCAGCATCTTACCAAGCTGCTCTAAACGAAGTTGAAGTGGCGTGACGAGTGTTTCAGTTGTTTGAAGTAAATGAGCAATTTTCCCCATCTCTGTTTTCATGCCTGTACTTACCACAATTCCTTGTCCATTACCCTGGGTGATCATCGTTCCCATAAACAACATATTCTCTTGATCCCCAATTTCTAATTCATCTGAATCAAGGCTTTGACTTTTTTTGTGAACAGGTACGGATTCACCAGTGAGAGACGCCTCGTCCACTCGAAGCTCATTCGTATGAAGAAGGCGAATATCTGCACCAATTCGGTCTCCACTTTCAATACGAACCACATCACCTGGAACCACTTCAGCAGATGGGATTTTTATCCACTCGCCATCACGCTTTACTGTCATTTGTGGGGCTGAAAGTTCTTTTAGCGCATCTAGAGATTTCTCAGCCTTACGTTCTTGAACATAGCCAAGTATTCCGTTAAGCAAAACGATACACATGATCGTAATGGCATCAATAACTTCCCCAATCAAACCAGAAATTAATGTAGCTGCAAGCAACACCAACACCATAAAGTCTTTAAACTGAGCAAGGAATACAAGGATCGCTGGTGTTTTTTTGCCCTCATCTAGCTTGTTTGGGCCAACTTGATTTAAGCGTTTTTTTGCTTCTTTGGTTGTGATCCCAACCTCTACATTTGAACCGGTTTTACTTACAACCTCTTCTTCATTTTCTCGATACCAATTCATCTAGACACCTCACCTACAGCTTGGTTCATTAGGCCAAGCAGTCTCTTATACAAGCCATCTTATTCAGTGAAGGTGAAAAACATGCTATACTCGTTGAAGTGAGTTTTATTAAGAGGTGATTCGATGTCCTATGATGGTCTCATGACAAGAGCTGTCATCCATGAATGTGCAAGTCAATTGGCCAGTGGCCGTATATCAAAAATTTATCAACCATTTAAGACGGAATTAATTTTTACCATTCGAGCAAATGGGAAAAACCATTCCTTGTTACTTTCAGCTAATGCAAGCTTTGCAAGAGCGCATTTGACTGAAGAAAAATACGACAACCCTTCTGTTCCACCAATGTTTTGTATGTTATTGCGTAAGCATTTAGAAGGTGGAATGATTAAGAATATCCAACAAGATCAAATGGACCGGATCATTCATTTAGATGTACTAAATAAAGATGAGCTCGGTGATGAAAAAGAAAGACGTTTAATTATTGAAATCATGGGTCGTCATAGTAACATCATTCTCATTGACCCAAAAACAAACGTCATTATTGATAGCATTAAACATGTAAGGCTTGACCAAAGCAGCTATCGTACGGTTGGACCAGGACAGGCGTACAAGCGACCTCCTGAACAACATAAAGTCAGTCCAGTTGATGCAAGTGAGGAAGATGTGTTAAAGCACATCGACTTTAATGCTGGAAAAATATCTTCACAGCTCGTTGATCAGTTTGCCGGACTGTCTCCTTTGCTTGCTGAAGAGATTGTTACCCGAGCAGGCATGGTAAACAAAGAAAGCTTACCTAAGGCATTTATGGATGTAATACAACCAATTAAAGATCATACCTATCATCCAGAAATGGTGCTAACAGATAAAAAAGAATACTTCTATCTGGTACCCTTAACTCATATTGAGGGAAAACGATTATCGTATCCTACAATGAGCCAAATGCTCGATCGGTACTTTTACGGAAAGGCAGAGCGAGATCGTGTTAGACAACAGGCCTTTGATCTTGAACGGTTTTTACGAAATGAATGGCAAAAAAATAAACGCAAGCTAAAAAAACTGCGTAAAACATTAACAGATGCTGACCAAGCAGCCATCTATCAGAAGTACGGTGAGCTTGTCACAGCTAATATTTATCAAATCAAAAAAGGAGATCGTCGTGCAGAAGTCATTGACTATTACGACGAAGAAGGAAAAACGATTTCGATTGAGCTTGACCCGTTAAAAAATCCTTCAGATAATGCCCAAGCCTACTTTAAACGGTATAACAAGGCAAAGAACTCCATCCAGGCTGTTCAAGAACAGATGAGTTTGACGGAAAAAGAAATGGATTACCTCGATGGATTATTGCAGCAAATGGAAAGTGCATCTCCAAAGGATTTAGAGGAAATTCGTGAGGAGCTAATGGAAGAAGGCTACATTAAGAAAAAGCAGTCTAAAAAGCCTCACAAAAAGAAAAAAGACGTGAAGCCTCAGCTAGAGAATTATCAGTCAACAGCTGGCATTGAATTCTTAGTTGGTAAGAACAATACTCAAAATGAGTATTTAACAAACCGATTAGCCAGACAGGATGAAATTTGGCTGCATACTAAGGATATTCCCGGGTCCCATGTAGTCATTCGTTCGCTAGAGCCAGACGAAGAAACGATCAAAGAGGCAGCAACAGTCGCAGCCTTTTTCAGTAAAGCACGAATGTCCTCTTCTGTTCCTGTAGACTATACGCGTATTCGTTTTGTTAAGAAACCGAATGGTGCAAAGCCCGGGTATGTAACCTATGACAAGCAAACCACTGTTTTTGTGACACCTGACGAAGATCAAGTGATGAGTTTGCGGAAGAGGTAAAGGAAAGAGCTTGGGACATAACTAAAAATCACTTTGAAAAGGCGAATGATTCAATTGCAGAATCATTCGCCTTTAGTGTTTTTATTGAAACAAGCGAAGGGAGAACCAGAGACTCCTGCGGAACAGAACGCGGTGAAGACACTGTAGCGGCGCTTTTCCCGCGAAAGGGGCTGAGGCCGTTCCCGCGGAAAGCGAGGGATTCTCCTGTAGCGGATTATTTGCTATATTCGTGTTTTACTCACTACATTAAAGTTAGGCCCCGCCCTATTTTTTAGTTGATTTTTCGTTACGTAACAGCTTCATCTTTCTTACATTCTTTTACTTCATCCACGCATCAGACTGCGGGTTCACTCTCCATTTTGCGAGCATGCTTTGTTCTTCTTCTGTGATCACTTGAGTTTCTTTTGCCACTTGGATGAGCGTTGTGTAGTCTGTTAGGACAGTCGCTTCAACTTCAGCTGCTTTTAATTGCGCTGTTGCTTTTTCAAGCTCGTATGTAAAGATCGCAGCAACACCTAGTACCTCGGCTCCGTCCTCTCTTACAGCCTCTACAGCAGATATTGAGCTTCCTCCAGTTGAAATTAAATCTTCAATGACAACCACTTTTTGTCCCGCTTCGAGCTTTCCTTCGATTCGCTTTTGTTTCCCGTGTCCCTTTGCACTTCCTCGTACATAGATCATCGGTAACTCAAGTTCATCGCTTACCCATGCGGCATGCGGAATTCCAGCGGTTGCTGTTCCAGCAATGACGTCAACGTCCGGATATTGCGCTTTGATCAAATCTGCTAATCCTTTGGCAATTTCGCGACGAACCTTCGGATATGAAAGGGTTAATCGATTATCACAGTAAATAGGTGATTTGATTCCTGAGCTCCAGATGAATGGGTCAGCAGGCTTTAAACTTACGGCTTCGATTGATAATAATGTTTCTGCAAATGTTACTTTGTTTGACATGCGTTCATCTCCCATTCTGTTTTCACTTGATGATAAGCGGCATTCGGATCTATGGCCTTTGTAATACTTCGACCGACAACAATGCCCCAGCTTCCCTTTTCTCTTGCCTCAGCTGGTGTAACGATTCGGTGTTGATCGCTGGCCTCATCTCCTGCTAATCGTATTCCTGGTGTAACGGTTAGAAATGATGAACCGCATGCTTGATGAATATCAGCGACTTCATGTGCTGAGCAAACCACACCATCTAAGCCTGAATCCTTTGTTACTCGTGCATAATGAGCAACCACTTCATTCATTGGTTGATTGATTAATAGGTCGTTTTTAAGCGTCTGCTGACTTGTGCTCGTTAGTTGAGTGACTGCAATAAGCTTTGCGCGGTCCCGTCCGGCAAGTGTCCCTGCTTCAAGTCCTTCACGCGCTGCTGCCATCATCTTTTGACCACCGGCGGCATGAACGTTCACAAGATCCACTTCAAGGCTTGCTAATACTTTCATTGCTTGCTTAACTGTATTCGGAATGTCATGTAGCTTTAAATCGAGGAAAATGCGGTGACCTTGGTTTTTTAGTTCATCGATCACACTCGCTCCTTCCAGGTAAAAACCTTCCATTCCAATTTTCAAATCCAATGTTTCTCCTTTAAAGCTAGCTAAAAAGGCTTGGCGTTTTTCTTTTTGTTCAAAGTCTAAAGCAATGATTAGCGGACGTTGCATGCTTCCTTCCAGCTCCCTCCAATAAGATCTTGTACGTGATCAGCACCGAGTTCATCTAGCATGTCTGGTAGCTGTTCAATCAGTGTTGGACAAATCATCGGGTCCACAAAGTTTGCGGTTCCTACTGCTACCGCACTTGCACCGGCTAGAAGAAATTCAATCACGTCTTCTACCGTTTGCACGCCTCCCATTCCGATAATTGGAATGTCAACCGCTTGACTGACTTGATGAACCATTCGAATGGCCACTGGTTTAATAGCTGGACCAGATAACCCGCCGTACTGGTTAGCCAGGATTGGTTTTCTCGTCCGGATATCAATTCGCGAACCAAGTAGTGTGTTAATCATTGATAATCCATCAGCACCAGCCGCTTCAACCGCTTTTGCCATGGTCACAATGTCCGCAATATTTGGCGATAATTTAACGTATACTGGGACGGACGATACTCGTTTCACTTCACGTGTTAACTCAGCCGCCACTTCAGGGATGGTTCCAAAAGCAATCCCGCCTTTTTTCACATTTGGACAGGAGATATTTAACTCAAGCGCACGAACATTTTCAACCTTTGAAATCGTCTCAGCCACTTCAATATAATCTTCCATTTCAGAGCCTGCTACATTGGCAAGGATCGGGACATCATAAGCCGCTAGTCGTGGCAGTTCTTGTTGGATCACTGTGTTAAGTCCTGGATTTTGTAAACCAATGGCATTAAGCATCCCTGACTTCGTTTCCGCTACACGTGGCGCTGGATTTCCAAATCTAGGCTCAGCCGTTGTCGCTTTAATCGCAATCGCTCCAAGCTCACTTAGATCATAGAACTCAGCATATTCCTTACCAAATCCGAAGCAGCCTGATGCTGGCATAATAGGGTTTTTCATTGATAGGCCTGGTAACTCTATGTGTAAACGACTCATACAACAACCTCCCCGACTGGGAAAACCGGACCATCAGTACACACTTTACGGTACGTAGCACCTTCTGGATCTGATTCCACATGGCATACGCAGGCGAAACATGCACCGATGCCACATCCCATTCTTTCCTCAAATGATAGAAATGCTTTGCGCCCACGATAGCGATCTGTTAAGGAAGCCAGCATCGGAGTAGGACCACATGCATACAGCACATCAAACGTCGCTACATTTTGATCAATCGCATCCGTTACAAAGCCTTTTACGCCGTAGCTACCATCAACCGTGGCAACATAGCAAGCTCCTAAAGCCTGAAATTCTTGTTCGTAAAATACATCTTGCTTAGATTGAAAGCCAAGAACAGCTGTTACTTCAACGCCCTTTTTTACGAGCTCTTTTGCTAAATAATAGAGCGGTGGTACACCGATTCCTCCACCAACGAGTAGCGCATGATCACCTGGCTTTGCTTCTTCTAGCGGAAAGCCATGCCCAAGTGGCCCTAGCGTGTCGATTTCTACGCCATCAGACTTTGCAGAAAGACGCTTTGTTCCAGCGCCTTCTGCACGATATATCATCTTCATTTCACTTGTTTCAAGGTTTACATCACATATACTAATGGGGCGTCGTAATAAAAGATCGTCATAAGGATCCACTTTTATATGAAGAAATTGTCCTGGCTCACGCATTTGCTGCACAAGTTCTCCATGGCATGTTAGTTCAAAGATATTGCGAGCAATTTCGTGTTGCGCGACAACGGTTAGCGTACCTCGTTTCTTTTGCATCGTGACATCCCCCTTCTTAAGCCTGTGTTTGCATAGCTGGCATACTTTCTGAAGAAAACGTGATCGACTCTAGCACACGTAGTAGTGCGTCTGCCGTATCGATGGATGTTAGACACACCACTCCATTTTCAACCGATTCTCGACGAATTCGGAAGCCATCTCGTGCTGTTTGCTTTCCTCTTGTAAGTGTATTTATGACAAACTGTGCTTCTCCCTGGCGGATCGTGTCAAGCAGGTGAGGTTTTTCCTCTCCAATTTTGTTGACTACCTGAACTGGAATACCTGCTTCTTTAATAAGTTTCGCCGTTCCAGCCGTTGCTTGTAGGCTGTATCCAATTCGATGGAAACGCTGGACCAGACTCATTGCTTCTTCTTTGTCCTTATCAGCGATTGTAAACAAGACCGAACCATGAGTTGGGATTTTCATGCCTGAGGCAATCAAGCCCTTGTAAAGTGCCTTTTCCAGCGTTACATCTCGTCCCATGACTTCTCCGGTAGATTTCATTTCAGGTCCAAGCGTAATATCTACTCGACGTAGCTTAGCAAACGAGAAAACTGGTACTTTTACAGAGACTTCTTTCGGTTCTGGTTGATAGCCTGTTTCATAGCCGAGCTCCGGTAATGTCTTACCCAGCATCACTTTTGTTGCTAGGTTTGCCATGGATACACCAGTGATTTTACTTAAGAACGGCACTGTGCGGCTTGAGCGCGGATTCACTTCTAGCACGTACACATCGTCTTTGTGCCACACAAATTGGATGTTGAGTAGACCAACAATCTTTAACCCTCGTGCAATCGCAATGGTACGGTCGATTAATCGCTGCTTTAACTCTTCTGGAACCGACTGAGTAGGATACACCGCGATGGAATCTCCAGAGTGTACACCTGCACGTTCAATATGCTCCATAATTCCTGGAATAAAGACATTCTCTCCGTCAGAGATCGCATCAACCTCAAGCTCTTTTCCTGTTAAATATCTATCAATTAAGACTGGATGCTTTGGATTTACTTTCACTGCATTGGCCATATAGTTTAATAGCTCAGCTTCTTTATAAACAATTTCCATTGCGCGTCCTCCAAGTACATAAGAAGGACGTACAAGAACTGGGTAGCCAATGTCGGTTGCAATAACAACCGCTTCCTCAACAGATGTCGCTGTGCGTCCAAGAGGTTGTGGAATCTCTAGTTCTAGTAACGCTTGCTCAAATTTGTCTCGGTTCTCTGCTCGGTCCATGTTTTCAAGTGAGGTTCCAATGATCCTTACCCCACGGTTTTCAAGCTCGTCTGCTAGGTTGATCGCTGTCTGACCACCAAATTGAACGATTACACCTTCAGGCTGCTCTAAATCAATCACGTGCATGACGTCTTCAATGGTAAGTGGTTCAAAGTAAAGCTTATCTGAGGTACTAAAGTCGGTCGAAACCGTTTCAGGGTTATTGTTCATAATGATTGCTTCGTATCCGGCTTCGCGGATGGCCCAAACTGAGTGTACTGTAGCGTAATCAAACTCAATTCCTTGACCGATTCGAATAGGTCCCGATCCTAGTACGAGGATACTTTTCTGATTTGTTCGGATTGACTCATTTTCTTCTTCATAGGTTCCGTAGAAATATGGTGTGCTTGATTCAAACTCTGCTGCACATGTATCGACCATTTTATAGACCGGCACAATGCCTTTTTCTTTTCGTGTTTGATAAAGTTCAGCCTCGTCCATTCCCCATAGTCTAGCTAAATACGAGTCAGCAAATCCTAAACGTTTTGCTTTTTCGAGTAGTTCATCATTGTTGCGATTTTCTACTAGCTCGCCTTCAAGCTGAACAATTCGTTCCAGCTTTTGTAGGAAGAAGAAATCAATTTTGGTTAGGTCATGAATTTCTTGGATTCCGACACCACGTCTTAACAGCTCACCAATCGCAAACATTCGCTGATCATCTGGTCTTGAAATCTTTTTACAAAGATCCTCTGTTGATAAGGCTGGCATATCTGGATCGATTAAGTGATCATAACCTGCTTCGAGTGAACGAACCGCTTTTAAAATCGATTCTTCAAACGAGCGACCAATGGCCATCACTTCACCTGTTGCTTTCATCTGCGTTCCTAAACGACGGTTGGCTGCTTCGAACTTATCAAATGGCCATCTTGGAATCTTTGTGACAACATAATCTAGTGCAGGCTCAAAGCTCGCATATGTTGTACCGGTAATAGGATTTTTTAATTCATCCAGGCTGTATCCTACAGCAATTTTTGCTGCCATTTTTGCGATCGGGTAACCTGTCGCTTTTGAAGCGAGTGCAGATGAGCGACTCACACGCGGATTTACCTCAATGATGTAGTACTGATCACTGTCAGCATCAAGTGCAAATTGAACGTTACATCCTCCTTCTATTCCTAGAGCACGAATGATCGAAAGGGAAGAGTTACGTAGCATTTGATAATCACGATCTGTTAGCGTTTGACTTGGTGCGGCTACGATGGAATCTCCTGTGTGGACACCGACCGGATCAAAGTTTTCCATGTTACACACAACGATTGCCTGGTTCTTGCTATCACGCATGACCTCGTACTCTACTTCTTTAAAACCAGCAATGCTTTTTTCCACTAAGCATTGCGTCACAGGACTGTATTTTAACCCACTCGCAACAATCTCAATGAGTTCTTCTTCATTATGCACAATCCCTCCGCCTGTTCCACCAAGCGTGTAGGCTGGACGAACGATCACTGGGTAGCCGATCGTTTGAACAAACTGGAGCGCTTCATCAAGCGTATGCACAATCTCACTTTCAGGCACAGGCTCACCTAGTTCATACATTAATGAGCGGAACTGTTCTCTATCTTCCGCTTGCTGTATGGCGTCAAGCTTTGTTCCTAGAAGCTCAATTCCGTAAGTCTCGAGAATGCCCGATTGCTCAAGCTCCATCGCCATGTTCAGGCCTGTTTGTCCTCCAAGTGTGGCTAAAATACCGTTCGGTTGTTCCTGACGAATGATCCGACTAACAAACTCTAATGTTATGGGTTCAATGTACACGCGGTCGGCCATTGTTGTGTCTGTCATGATTGTGGCCGGGTTTGAATTAATCAGGATGACCTCATAGCCTTCTTCTTTTAATGCTTGGCACGCCTGTGTACCTGCGTAATCAAATTCCGCAGCTTGACCGATTACGATTGGACCAGACCCAATCACCAAAATTTTGTTTATATCTGTACGTTTCCCCATGCTACTCATCCCCTTTTCTATTTACGCTAGTACATTTGCTGTTTGTGTTTGATTCATTAACGTCATAAACTGATCAAATAAGTGGTTCGCATCATGTGGTCCAGGGTTTGCCTCCGGATGATACTGCACGCTGAATGCTGGGTATTTCTTATGCGCTAAGCCTTCTACCGTTTCATCGTTCACTGCGATGTGTGTGATGATAAGATTCGTACCTTCTAGAGAGTCTTGATCAACCGTATACCCATGATTCTGTGCTGTAATATCTATGGCGCCGGTTGATAGTTCTCGGATCGGATGATTTGATCCACGATGACCAAAGCGAAGTTTACTCGTTGTTGCTCCTGATGCTAGAGCCAGCAGCTGATGGCCTAAACAAATGCCGAACAATGGAACCTTTCCAAGAAGATCTCCCACCGTTTGAATCGTTTCAGGAACATCCTGTGGATTTCCTGGTCCGTTAGAGACAAGCACGCCATCTGCTCCTAAGCGAATGATTTCCTCAGCAGGCGTATTATAAGGAACCACCACTACATCGCATCCTCGTTCGATAAGCTCCAGCAGGATCCCGTGCTTCATTCCACAGTCAACCAACACCACACGTTTTCCTTTTCCTGGGACGTGGTATGGATCTTTTGTTGATACTCTTGACACTTGATCTTGAAGTGGCGCACTATCTTTTAACTCTTGTACCACTGCGTCAACATTTACCTCCATAGAACAGATACGCCCTTTTAATGTTCCGACTTCACGGATCATCCGCGTCAGTTTTCGTGTGTCAATGCCAGACAGTCCTGGAATTCCTTTTGCACGTAACAAGGTATCAAGTGATTCCTCATTACGCCAGTGACTTGGAGCGAGCTCAACCTCACGAACAATTAATCCGTGAATTGCCGGGCTGATTGACTCAAAGTCATCGCGATTGATTCCATAGTTTCCAATGAGTGGGTAGGTCAGTGTTACAATCTGACCGCAGTAAGACGGGTCTGATAAAATTTCCTGGTACCCTGTCATTCCTGTGTTAAAAACAACCTCTCCGCTCATCTCTTGATCTGCTCCGAACCCAACTCCTACTAGTACTTCGCCATTTTCTAAGATTAGTTGTTTTTTCATTTTGACACCTTCTCCTTTTCCCAAACCAATTTTCCATCGACAAATGTTTGAATAGACCAGCCTGCGCAGTTCCACCCTTCAAATGGGGTATTTTTTCCTTTTGATGCAAAGTGCTGCTTCTGAATGGGTTCTGTCTGCTCTAAGTTAACAATCGTTATATCCGCCTTTGACCCTGCTTCTAGTGTTCCGGCATCAAGTCCAAATGTTTTTGCTGGAATAATCGTTAACCAATCCACAAGCTGCTTTAGCGTCATGCGGTCCTTTTGAACAAATTCAGTATAAAGAAGTGGAAAGGCTGTCTCGAGTCCAACAATCCCAAATGGTGCTCGTTCAATCGGCGCATTTTTTTCTTCTTCTGTATGAGGTGCATGGTCCGTAGCGATAAAATCGATCGTGCCATCCAGTAACCCTTCAATTAACGCCGTATGATCCTCGCTGCCTCTAAGTGGAGGGTTCATTTTAAAGTTTGTATCAAGTCCTGGGATGTCATCTTCACAAAGAAGTAAGTGATGTGGCGTAACTTCTGCTGTCACACGAATCCCCGCTCGCTTCGCATCTCTTACGACACGAACCGATTCTTTGGTACTAATGTGGCATACATGGTAGTGAGCGCCTGCTGCTTCTGCAAGAAGGACGTCTCTTGCAATATGTACTGATTCGCAGACAGATGGGATTCCATTGATTCCTTTTTCTTTTGAGAAGGTTCCTTCATGTACTGAACCATTTTGAATGAGTGTATTATCTTCACAGTGAGCGACAATGGCCATATCTACCTCAGCTGCACGTTTCATCGCTTCAAGCATTACACCTGCAGATTGGACTCCAACACCATCATCTGTAAAAGCAAAGGCACCAGCTTCTTTTAATCCTTTAAAATCAGTAAGCTCCTGTCCTAATTGTCTTGTCGTGATCGAAGCGTATGGAAGGACTCTAACCGATCCCGTTTCCTTTGCTCGATTCACAAGCCATTCCATTTGTTCAGGTGTATCGGGTACCGGACGCGTATTTGGCATTGCTGCGATCGTTGTAAAACCACCTCTTGCCGCTGCCTTTGTACCTGTTTCAATTGTTTCCTTTTTCTCACCGCCTGGTTCACGAAGGTGAACGTGCGCGTCAACAAATCCTGGTAGGATCAAGTTCCCCGCTACATCAATGGTTTCCGTCACTTCACTTTGATCTGCCTCATACTGGATAAGTCCATTAATCATGTATACATCCTGTTGTACTTGCTCCCCGTTCTGCGTTAATACTTGTCCGTTTATTAGCTTAATCCCCATGATAACGCCCCCTTAGATTTGTTTAAGTGCTCGTTTTAATACAGCCATTCGTACAAACACACCATTTTTCATTTGTTTAAAAATTCGTGACCGCTCGCATTCTACAAGCTCATCGGCAATTTCAACTCCTCTATTTACCGGAGCTGGGTGGAGAATAATACTATCTTTTTTCATCTGTTGTTCACGTTGAACCGTTAAACCATATTGCTTATGATATTCAGATTTTGAGAAGCTTTCATGCCCATCATGTCTCTCATGCTGAATTCTTAGCATCATCATGACGTCGGCTCGTCTCGCAGCCTCATCCATGGAAAGATATCCGTAGTGATCTTCAAAGCCATTCATCCATGAGCGTGGTCCACTAATCCAAACGTTCGCTCCTAGCTTTGAAAGCATTTCTGCATTAGAACGCGCGACCCTGCTATGTCTGAGGTCTCCGCAAATGACTACATCTAGATTGTCAAAATCTCCAAATTCCTGTTGGATAGTTAAAAGATCGAGTAAGGATTGAGTTGGGTGCTGTCCACATCCATCACCTGCATTAATAATCGGAATCGAGAGTTTTGGAAGAAGATTCGCATAATATTCGTCCTCTGGATGTCTGATCACAACCACATCCGCGCCGATGGATTCAAGCGTTTTAATGGTGTCATACAACGATTCGCCTTTTTTGACACTTGACGTTTCTCCGTCGAATTGCAAGAGCTCCAGACCTAATTTCTTTTGCGCAACCTCGAAACTGAAACGAGTTCTTGTACTTGGTTCAAAAAACAGATTAGCAACGAACTTTGGTGAGTCAGGCGTCCACGTTTTCCCGTCTGCAAATGCTTGTGCCTCATTCAGCAGAACTTGAACCTCAGCTGTTGTTAAATCTGAGACAGAAACAAGATTTTTTCGTTCGTTGATATGAATGCTCATAACCATCTTAACTCCTCCTCTAATCATCCGATTAAAACAAAAATGCCTGGAAAGTGACACTTTCCAGGCAGGGTCAAACAGACGTGTGGCCTGCTTGTTTGTCCATACCTTGAAAGTCTCTCTGTACTTTTCTTAAAGATACGCTTGTCGTTTATTTAGTTTGTGAAGACTCTTCTTTCGTATCACCAAACATGTCTGATTGTCCGTAGCTAATCTCCTTATTTGGAAGAACCAAGTGAAGGAAAATCCCCACGATTGCTGCAACTGCCATTCCCGGAATTTGAACCGATTCATTTACTTGAATGAACGCACCGCCAATTCCGAGTACCAAAATGACAGAAGAGATTATCAGATTACGCTTTTCCCCGATGTTAATTTGGTTATCAATTAACATGCGCAGACCAGATGATGCGATAATTCCGAACAGGAGAATGGATACTCCCCCCATTACTGGGGACGGGATAGATGAGATTACAGCAGAGACCTTACCGATAAAGGAGAAGATAATCGCGAGCACTGCTGCACCTCCGATCACAAAGACACTAAACACTCGAGTAATCGTCATAACACCAATGTTTTCACCGTACGTCGTGTTTGGTGGTCCTCCAAGACCAGCAGCAATCACAGTTGCTACTCCGTCTCCAAGGATCGAACGGTGTAAGCCTGGCTTTTTAATAAAATTACGACCTGCTACCTTACTAATCACCATTTGTTGACCGATGTGTTCTGATAATGTAACAACAGCTACTGGAACCATGATAAAGGCGATACTCCATGAAAAGCTTGGCGTATAGGTAACAAACGGTACGATCATCTCAGGGACTGAGAACCAAGCAGCTTCTTTAATCCCTGTAGTATCAACTAGTCCTAGGAAGTAAGCGAAGCTATAACCACCTACCAGTCCGAACAAAATCGGCACAAGTCCGAAAAATCCTTTAAAGAACATTGTTGCAATGATTGTAATACCTAGTGTGACTAGTGCTGTCATTAAGTAGTTCATACTATATTCAGAAGCTGTGTTATACATTGCTTGATTAACCGCGCTTCCTGCTAAGCTTAAACCGATAACCATGATGACCGGTCCAACAACAATTGGAGGTAAGATCTTCATGAGCCAGTTTACACCGATTGATTTAATGATGAGTGCTACCACTCCGTACACAAGTCCAGCAAGGAAGGCTCCAACCATCGCTCCCTCCATGCCCCCGATCAGCGTTGCTGATTGAATCGGGATGATGAAGGCAAAAGATGAGCCTAGGTATGCTGGTATTTGACCTTTTGTAACGAGTAGGTACGCAAGTGTTCCAAGTCCACTTGTTAGTAATGCTGTTGCCGGACTTAAATCAACTAAAAACGGAACCAATACGGTTGCGCCAAACATGGCGAATAAATGCTGTAAACTGAATAATAACCACTTATCGGCTCTCGGTATTTCGCGAATGCCTACTTCTTTTCCTTGAATCAATGAAATCTCTCCTACTCCTATTTCTCTAACAAAAAACCCCCATGCGCCAGGCAAGGGGGCGTAAGAAATAGACGGGGGCCAATGGTGGCCACGCTATTCCTTAACCCTCTTGCCAGCCTCTCTGGACTGTTTTTAAAGAGGTTTAATGTATACTTGTTTCTGATCGTTGATCGATGACCACTTCATCGGATCCATCTGCTTCAGTGACTCTTGCAGAGATGATTTCCGTTTTAGAAGTTGGTACATTTTTTCCTACAAAATCTGGTCGAATCGGAAGCTCTCTATGGCCTCGATCTACTAAGACAGCAAGTTGAATTTGTTCTGGTCGTCCTAAGTCAATTAATGCATCTAATGCCGCTCTTACTGTGCGTCCGGTGAATAATACATCATCGACTAAAATCACTTTTAACCCAGAAATATCAACTGGAATGTCTGTTCCTTGAAGGATCGGTTCCTCGTCTTGATGTTCATGACTTAAATCATCACGGTACAAGGTGATATCTACTTCGCCAACCGGAATATCGTCACCTTCAATTTGTTCGATCTTCCGAGCCAGACGAGCAGCAAGATGTACACCGCGTGTTTTAATTCCCACGAGTACGCATTGCTCTACACCTTTATTGCGCTCAATAATCTCATGCGCAATACGAGTAATGGCGCGATTAATGGCTGCTTCATCAAGAATGATACGTGGCATACACTCATCTCCTTTATGATGATAAAAAAAGACCTCTTCCGGATACTGGGAGAGGTCTCGTTTTGCACAGAGGACATAGTTCACCCTTCGAACTGATCTTGTGCGTTCCGTTTTCCTTCCCAGTCTCACAGGACTGATCTTAAAGGATCATTTGATTACATATAGTATCGCAAACTTGTCGATGCATGTCAACGACTAACTTGTAATTTCTTAAGTAAAACGCTCATATCCTCTGGCATTGGTGCTTCAAACACCATTTCTTCACCTGTACGAGGATGAGTGAACCCAAGCACAGATGCATGTAGCGCCTGTCCTTTAATATCCAGCGTTTTCTTAGGGCCGTACTTTGGATCACCTGCAACAGGGTGTCCAATATACTTCATATGAACACGAATTTGATGCGTACGTCCTGTTTCAAGCTGACACGTGATATATGAGTACTTTTCAAAGGTTTCGATCACTGTAAAATGAGTGACTGCTTCACGACCGTTACTATCAGTCACTGCCATGCTTTGACGGTCTCTTTTGTCACGGCCAATTGGCGCATCCACTGTTCCATGCTCATGTGGAATAATCCCGTGGACGATGGTTTGATACAAACGTTTAGTTGTTTTTGCTTTTAATTGATCCACTAATGACTCGTGAGCCATGTCATTTTTAGCGACCATTAATAAACCAGACGTATCCTTATCAATTCGATGAACAATGCCAGGACGAATGACGCCATTAATTCCTGGAAGATCGGAACAATGATGAAGTAAGGCATTAACAAGTGTGCCATTTGGGTGTCCTGGTGCTGGATGTACTACCATCCCACGAGGTTTGTTAATAACAATGACATCCTCGTCCTCGTACACAACATCCAAAGGAATATCTTCAGCCACTGCTTCTAGCTCAACCGCCTCAGGAACTGTCACAGTTAATTGATCAGCCACTTCCACCTTGTAATTGCTTTTGACTGGCTCGTTATTTAATGTAACATGTCCATCTTTAATCCAAATTTGGATTTGGCTTCTTGAAACATCGTCCATTAAGTCTGTTAATAATTTATCGACTCTCGTTTGTGCTTGTTCTTCATTTACTGTAAATTCAAATTGATTCATGCTTGCTTCTCCTTTTTTGCTTTCATTTCATCACGGATAAATTTCAGCAATAGAAGAGCTACCCCAATACATAATGCCGAATCTGCCACATTAAAAATGGCAAAATCATATCCAAAAATATACGTGTCTGCGAAATCTACTACTTCGCCTCTAAAAACGCGATCAATAAAGTTACCGATGGCTCCACCGAGGATCAAGCCAAGTGGAATACCTAGGGACGGTTGACCCTTTGCTTCCTTTTGAATGTAATAAATAAGTCCAATGACTACAATCACTGTGATAATGTAGAAAAACCACATTTGACCTTGTAAAATTCCAAAAGCAGCTCCCATATTACGGTGAGATGTAATGTAAGCAACACCTGGAATTAATTCAATGGACTCTCCACGCTCCATGTTTACAACGACTAACCACTTTGTTAATTGATCGATGGCAATCATAATTAATGCAAGAATATATGGCACTTGTGTTCCCCCACTCATAACACTTCACAATCTTACTACGTTAAGATTGTAGCATAAAAAAATGGCGATGACACGCCCCATCGCCACAATTCCTTATTCTTGCTCATCTAATTGATCTGAATACTCCTCGTACGATTGATTATGCTGAACATTGACGCTCTCATCACCTTGATACCCGTAAATATCAGTGCTTGCAAATTGTTCATATTGTTCAACCGTCCCACGATTTTCATCTTCCTCTTCTGACACCGTATCCTCATATGTCATATCACGTTCATTAAATCGTTCGACTGATTGATACGAGTCTTCACTATCAAATTCCGTTTCCCGATCAGAGTCATCGTAGTTATACTGATCAAACCCACCTAACACTTCTTCTTCTACAGGCCGGTAGTCAGGCTTCATTGGATTTAGTTTTGTATCCGCAACTCTAGCTAATGGATTCGCCTCAAGTCTTTCATAAGGAATTTCTTTTCCAGTTACTTCACAAATTCCGTAGGTTCCTTTTTCAACTTTCTCAATCGCATGTAAGACCTCTTCATACTCTTCCCTTAGATGAGCATGTAGCGCCATATCCTTTTCTCTTTCATACAAATCAGTTCCTGCATCTGCTGGGTGGTTATCGTATTGCGAGAGCTCTCCCGTATTGTCTGAGAGTGCCTCCATCTTTTCACCATTAGTGCGCCCGTCAAGACGTTGCTTTAGATGTTGCTGTTGACTGATAAGCTGTGCTTTAATTGCCGAATAGTCCTTCATGCATATCCCTCCTATATCATTCGTCTTCTTAGAATGACCAGAAGGCGAGTGTTTCATGACAGGCAAACGGGAAAAATATATAGAGTAAATATGGATTTCACTCCTCTATGGAGATTCTATCCTTTTTATGTTGATTTCAGCTCCTCTTTGTTGATTCCATCCTCTCTTTGTTGATTCAATTTCCTTCACTCCAATCAAAAAAAGCCCCCATCTTTTATAGACAGGGGACCTCAAATTCTTATTTTGCATAATATTTACGAACAATTTCAGCGTTGTAAGGAGTTAGATCTGGGTATTCAGGATCTTTCCCTACATCTGGTGAAACAACCCAAGAGCGGGCACACACTTCTCCTTCTGCTTTTTCAACAAGAACCGCTAAGTTCTCGAATCTTGCTACTTCTTCAGGTGCAGCGGCTAAGTCACCAGCGATGGTTACCTTGGAGACGATGAATAACTTCTCTAGGTTTCCCGCAGATTCAAGACATTCGCGTGTTGCATCATTTGCATAAAGCGTGAGGGCGGATTGCAATGATTTTCCGATTACTTTTGCGTTACGTGCTTCCTCTAACGCTTTTAGAACATCATCGCGTAAAGCCATAAATGTTGTCCATTTTTCAACTAAAGCTTCACTTTCTGCAAAGCTTTCTGAATCAGGCATATCCGTTAACTGAACACTTTCCTCCGTTACACCAGGGATATGCTCCCACACTTCGTCTGCTGTATGCGCCAAGATTGGTGCAGATAGCTTCACAAGTGCTACAAGTACATCATACATAACGGTTTGGAATGCGCGACGTTCTGGATGATCTGCATGCTCGATGTACAAGGTATCTTTTGAGATGTCCATGTAGAACGAACTTAATTCCACTGTACAGAAATTGTGGATGAGGTTATAAACAGTTGAGAATTGGTAATTTTCATACGCATTTTTCACATCATCAATTAATGTGTTTAGCTTCACCACCATAAAGCGGTGAACTTCACTCATCTCGTTGTATGCCACACGATTTGAAGCTGGGTCAAAGTCATGTAGGTTTCCAAGTAGGAAACGGAACGTGTTACGGATTTTACGATACACTTCAGATACTTGTTTTAAAATTTTATCGGATACACGGTGATCTGCTTGATAATCAACAGATGATACCCAAAGACGTAGGATATCTGCTCCAAGCTGATTCATTACTTTGATTGGTGCAATGACGTTTCCGATTGACTTACTCATCTTACGCCCTTCGCCGTCCATTGTGAATCCATGGCTTAACACACCTTTGTAAGGTGCTTTACCTGTAACAGCAACAGCTGTAGATAAAGAAGAGTTAAACCAACCACGATATTGGTCAGAACCTTCCATGTACAAGTCTGCTGGACGATCAAGCTCACTTCTTGCATGTAATACAGCTTGATGAGAAGAACCTGAATCAAACCAAACATCCATGATATCTGTTTCTTTAGTAAACTCACCATTCGGACTATGCTCAGATGTAAATCCTTCAGGAAGTAGATCTTTGGCATCCCATTCAAACCAGATGTTTGAACCATGCTCTGAAAATAGTTTAGAGATGTGAGCAATCGTTTCATCCGTTAAGATCACTTCACCGTTCTCTGCATAAAGCACTGGAATTGGAACACCCCATACACGTTGTCTAGAGATACACCAATCTCCTCGATCACGCACCATATTGTGAAGACGATTCTCCCCCCACGCAGGCGTCCACGTTGTATCTTTGATTGCTTGAAGTAAATCATCACGGATCTGGTCAATTGAAGCAAACCATTGTGCTGTCGCACGGAAAATAACTGGTTTCTTTGTTCTCCAATCATGTGGATACGAATGCGTAAAGAAAGTTAGTTTTAGAAGAGCTCCAACACTTTCAAGCTTCTCAGTGATTGGTTTGTTGGCTGCATCATAGAACAACCCTTCAAACCCAGGTGCTTCGTCTGTCATAACTCCTTTATCATCCACTGGGCATAAAACGTCTAAACCGTATTTACGTGAAACGATAAAGTCATCTTCCCCGTGTCCTGGTGCTGTATGAACACATCCAGTTCCCGCATCAACGGTTACATGCTCTCCGCACATTACTAATGATTCACGATCATAGAATGGGTGCTGCGCAATTACGTATTCAAGCTCTGAACCTTTGATTGTTTTCACAACAGAATGATTTTCCCAGCCAAGTTCTTCAACAAGCGTATCAAGCAATCCACTTGCAACGATAAATTTGTCTTCTCCTGTTTGAACAACACTGTATTCAAGATCTGGGTGTACGCTAATTCCAAGGTTAGCCGGAAGCGTCCAAGGAGTCGTTGTCCAAATAACAAACTTTTCATCCCCAGCTAAAACATCTTTACCATCCTTTACAGAAAACGCAACGTAAATAGACGCAGAACGCTTATCATGATATTCAATTTCAGCTTCGGCAAGCGCAGACTCAGATGTCGGAGACCAGTACACAGGCTTTTTCCCTTTATAGATCAAGCCTTTTTTCGCCATTTCGCCGAACACTTTAATTTGCTCTGCTTCGTATTCACGATCAAGCGTAATATACGGGTTCCACCAGTCACCACGTACGCCTAGACGCATAAACTGCTCACGCTGCGTGTCTACTTGTTCTCTTGCATATTTCTCACAAAGAGCACGGAATTCAGCAGTCGTCATTTCCTTACGTTTAATCTTTTTATTTTTTGTAAGAGCTGTTTCGATTGGCAAACCGTGTGTGTCCCAACCAGGAACGTACGGTGCTTGAAATCCTGTCATTGATTTATATCGAACGATAAAGTCCTTGATGATTTTATTTAACGCGTGCCCAATATGAATGTCACCATTTGCGTATGGAGGTCCATCGTGTAAAACAAAAAGTGGTTTGCCTTCCCCTCTTTTTTGAACCTTCTCATAAATGTTCATATCATCCCAAATTTGCTGTTGCTTTGGTTCGCGATTTGGCAGGTTACCTCGCATCGGAAATTCCGTTTTTGGCATGAGTAATGTGTCTTTGTAATCCATTCATATCCTCCTTCTTCTTCTAAAAAACAGAAAAAACCTCTCATCCCAGTAAGGGACGAGAGGTTTTCCCGCGGTACCACCCTAATTTAGAGACATTCGCCTCTACTTTAGTATTCGTAACGCGAATAACACGTTGTAGCCTACTACCTATCGGGTTCGGTACAAAACGAACGGGTGATACATACATGAATTTCAACTCGGGCTCCCACCGTCCCCGATTCGCTTGTGTTGAATGGCTTCATGTAACGGTTCCATTCTTTGTTTTAACATCATATAGTTTTAGTATGCATTATTATAAGCGAAGCACTGTTCAAACGCAAGCTTCCTTGCTTATATTAGGCTTTTTCCTCAAACACATGCTCGTCCGCTGATTGCTCTTCATCAAATGAATCCCAATCATCGGTTTGTAGCATTTCAAGCTGAGCTTCAATTAACATTTTAAATCGCATTTTGTAGACAGAGGCTTGTTTCTTAAGCTCTTCCATCTCCATCATCACTTTACGAGACTTTGTTAACGCATCGTTTACAATACGGTTGGCATTCTTCTCAGCTTCCTTCACAATTAATTGTGATTCCTTCTGAGCATTACGTCGAAGTTCTTCTGCTGCCTCTTGAGCAACAAGAATCGATTTGTTTAGTGTCTCTTCAATATTATTGAAGTGATCAAGCTTCTCTTCTAAATTTGCCACCTGTTCAAAAAGATCTTTCTTTTCTCTTAGAACAGCCTCGTAATCCTTAATGACCTGATCAAGAAACTCATTGACTTCATCTTCATCGTAGCCACGAAAGGCACGAGTAAATTCTTTGTTATGAATGTCTAATGGGGTTAAAGGCATATCATTGCCACCTCCGTCAATTTGCGTTTTGTTTGGCAGATCCATGCCTACCTGTTCCAAGTATACGATACCTCTTACATTCTACCTTATGTATGTTGGGCCTGTCAGCCTTTTTTCGCCCAACGAACTCGAATTTTTTCTTTTTTTGTCGTACCTTCGATTTCAACAAGCTTACTGCGACCTAAACCACGCACAGATAAATGATCCCCCTGCGCTAACAGGAAGGAGGTTTGCTCTGTTTTTTTCCAGTTCACTTTCACGAGTCCCTTATCAATCGCCTCCGATGCTTTTGATCTCGCAATTCGGTAGATTTGTGAGAGCATGGCATCAAGACGAAGTGAACTAACTGTTCCGCTGGATTCAATCCACTTATCCTCTGGCACATGAAAAGTGGAGATAGGCTCTTCTTGAAATTCAACGGATGCTCTGCCAATTTGGGTGACATTCATGCGAATGAAATCAGCAGACTCACGGGCGACAATCAGTTGGATCTGACCATCTTCTACAGTCATATCTCCAAACTTTTCACGCTTCAGGCCGGAATTCATAAGTGCTCCAAGCAGATCTCGATGAGTTAACTGAATAAACTTTGCTGGGTATGTGGTAGTAAGTAGAGTGACTGGCCAATCAGCTTGTTCCATATGTAAGTAAACTGGATGAATGTACGCTCTGGCTCGTTCTAAGCCTTCAGCACCTCCCCAAATTCTAACCTGAACATCGTCCTGCCCCCCGATTAAGGAGCGCACGATGTCCTGCTGGCGTGGATCAAGAAAATCAGTCATTTTGTCCTGATGACGAATTTCAGCGTTTTCCTTCCATGTTAGAACCTGGTCAATAAAAGGTCGTTCCTCCGGTCTAAAATGATCGTAAAGACTCATAGAAGCAAGCTAGTCAGCAAATAAATTAATCCGTTCCCAGCGAAACGAATAACAAGTAAGGCGACAAGCGGTGATAAATCAATCATTCCAATTTGTGGTACAAACTGCCTGAAAATATCAATGTACGGTTCAACAAGGCGACCAATGATTTGTCCAATGCTAGACTCTCTGGCATTTGGGAACCAAGACATTAAAACCCAAGCAAAAATTAATAGTATATAAAGGGTTATCGCTTTTTCAACAAAGTCAATTAATATGAGCATTCTGTGATGTATCCTCCATTCTGTCTATCGATCAAACTCTCGTAATTGCATTTCAGAGATATTCCCTGAAATCTCTACATTATCTGGTGTACATAAAAAGATATTCGGTCCAAGCTT
Organism: Alkalihalobacillus sp. FSL W8-0930; assembly: GCA_037965595.1. Classification (NCBI taxonomy): domain Bacteria; kingdom Bacillati; phylum Bacillota; class Bacilli; order Caryophanales; family Bacillaceae; genus Alkalihalobacillus; species Alkalihalobacillus sp. FSL W8-0930. The sequence goes on from CP150183.1 coordinate 2,259,134, forward strand.
ATGAATATCGCCACCAATAGCATATACTGTTCCACTTAAAAAGTGTACCATATGCCTTGCCTGTCCCTCAGGTAAACGTTGCATATTAATAATGACAGCTTTACGATTTTTTAGATGGTCGGCAATTTGTTGTGCCTCATCATCTGTTCGTGGCTCCATTAGTACCATTTTTGAACTCTTTTGAGCACTTTGTAAACTAACAACATTTTGCTGCTTCTCAACAGCCTGAGGAGCTTTCTGTTGCTGCGTTTGACGAGATTGTTGAAATGGCGTCTGCTGGTTTTGACGAGTCTGCTCTCTATCTTCACCAGTATTGTCCTCAACAACCTGTTCGTATTCCTCCACATGCTCGTCCAAACTGAAATAGTCTCTAAACTTTGATTTAAAGCTCAAGCTAACCCCTCCTTACTTATTTGAAGTTGCTTCATTTCCAACTAGAGCCGTACCAATACGAACGAAGGTTGCTCCTTCTTCAATCGCTACAACATAATCGTTTGACATGCCCATCGATAACTCCGTACAAGGCGCATAAGGCAATTGAAGTGCTTTTACTTCATCTCTCAGTTTTCGTAACCCACTAAATACAGGTCTTGTCTCCTCTGGACGTTCTGTAAAAGGAGCCATCGTCATGAGTCCAACAATACAAACTGCTGGAAATGCTTCCAATTGTCTTATAAAGGAGAGAAGCTCATCAGGCTGAACACCTGCCTTCGATTCCTCCCCTGATACGTTTACTTGTACAAAACATTGAATTGTTTCTCCATCTACTGATTGCTTTTGAAATTCCTTAGCTAGAGACACCCGATCAAGGGAATGAAAATAATCAAATTCATGAATCACTTGCTTTACTTTACGAGATTGTAGCGACCCAATAAAGTGCCAAGTTGCTTGTTCTTTAATCGCTTCCTTCTTCGCTAATCCGGCTTCCGCTCGGTTTTCACCGATATGTTCCACCCCTGCTTCGATCGCTTTTCTTGTTGTCTCGTCACTTACATATTTTGTGACCGCAATCACATGGACGTGATCTGCCTGACGATTCGTGCGAGAGCAGGCTTCTTTTATATGCTGTCCGATCGTACCTAGGTTTTCTTTAATGTTCATGCTCTCACCTCTATTTACGCTGTCCAATCACACTCATCATTCGACCTGTTTGGCCGTTGTCTGCTCGGTGTGAAAACATTCGATCATCACTCGCTGTACATATAGAAGAAACATAGATTTGCTCCTCTGGAACACCGGAACGAAAGAGCAATTGTTTATTAAGCTTTTTTAAATCAAGCAGAAACCTGCCATTTGCTTGTGTGATATATGGCTGTTCATCATGTTGATCTAAACATTGATTCACAGCATCAATGACAACATCGTTCACTTCATACGCTTCGCCACTTATAGCTGGCCCAATCAAGACATGAATGTCACGTGCATCTATTCCTTCATCGTTTTTCCACCGATTAATCATCGCCGGGCCGATTTGTCCAACCGTTCCCTTCCAGCCTGCATGTGCAAGGCCAATCGTATGATGGTTCGGTGCAATAAAGTAAAGTGGGACACAATCTGCATACAAACTTGTTAATAAAAGATCAGTCTCCGTTGTATAGAGACCATCTGTAGCATCAATGGCTGTTTGTAAGGATTGAGTACCCGAGCCTTTATTCTCTTTCGTTACTTTCTTAATAACAGAATCATGAACTTGATCACCTACCACCCAAGACGTAAGCGGGTAAGCTAATTCATCAGCGAGCTTTTGTCGATTGGCTATCACATCTTCATCAGAATCCTTTACATGAAGTCCTAAATTAAATGAAGAATACGGCGCATGACTAAAACCGCCATCTCGTGTTGTAAATCCAGCCGTCAGTCCTGTGTACCGCTGCGTCAAACAGATCGCCTCGAGGAACGACTGTGACCTTTGCTTAAACGTAGTTTCTGTTTCCAATGTGAATTCATCCCTTCATCCTTCACATGAGTAGCTTTATGCGTCTAGTGTACCACATGTGACCTGGTCAATAAACGACTTTATTCCCTCTTATCGGTTCGTATAAACGGCTTTGGGGCGAATGATGACGAAGGAAGGTCAGGAGCAAATGGTTTTGGTGTTTTCACTAAGATCACATCAGAACCGATTTTAATAATATTAGTCCAAGGAATGATAACCTCTTCATCTTTTCCAAAAAAGCCCATCATCTTACCAGAACTACTTATAATCATGGCTTCTATTTGTCCAGTTTCTAGATTTAAGTCAAGATCAGTTAAATGGCCAAGCCGTTTCCCTGTTTCAAGATTCACAATATCCTTTGCCTGCAAGTCCGAAATTTTCATCATAATGAATCACTCCTTCATTCAAGTATATGAATGACACAGGGCGTTCATGAAAAAAAGGACCCAAGAGAGAAAATTAATTATCTCTTGGATCCACACGTTTAACTTTGTACATATTTGTTCATTTGATTAATGGCTGCTTTTTCTAATCTGGACACTTGCGCTTGGGAAATGCCTATTTCATCCGCCACTTCCATTTGCGTTTTCCCTTGGAAGAACCGCATATTTAAAATTAATTTTTCGCGATCGTTTAATCGAATCATTGCTTCTTTTAAGGCGATATCTTCTACCCATTTTACATCTTTATTTCGCTCATCACTGATTTGATCCATCACAAAGATTGGATCTCCTCCATCATTGTAAATCGGTTCAAATAATGAAACCGGATCTTGGATGGCATCTAGTGCGAACACTACATCTTCTTTCGGAACATCAAGTACCTTTGCAATTTCCTGTACGGTTGGCTCGTGCTCTCGCTTTTTTTCCGCCATCAAATGATCACGGACCTGTAAGGCTTTATAAGCGATGTCACGTAAGGAACGAGATACACGAATCGGATTGTTATCTCTAAGATAACGACGAATCTCGCCTATAATCATTGGAACCGCATAAGTTGAGAATTTTACATTTTGACCAAGATCGAAATTATCGATCGATTTCATTAGTCCGATACAGCCTACTTGAAATAGGTCATCAACGAACTCACCACGATTGTTAAAGCGCTGAATGACACTTAATACAAGTCTTAGATTTCCGTTTACTAGTTCCTCGCGAGCCGGCAAATAGCCATCTTGAAGCTGTCTAAACAACTCTCTCATTTCGTTATTCTTAAGTACCGGTAGTGTAGAAGTATCTACACCGCATATTTCAACTTTATGTCGTGTCAAATTCTTACCCTCCATTGCTTTTGGGAGATGATGTCTAGGTAAAGTATCTCCTTGGAAGGTAAAAATATGCACTTACTCACGAGGGCTGCAGTTGTTAGATCGTCTGACTCTTACTCGCCCTAGTTTAAATTTATTTGAATTTTTTTCTAAGCCAAATTAGACCATTTTGTTAAATTCTTTTTGCAATCTCTTAATGATGCGTTTTTCAAGTCTTGAGATGTATGACTGAGAAATTCCAAGCATATCTGCAACTTCCTTTTGCGTCTTTTCTTCAAACCCAGCAAGACCAAAGCGAAGCTCCATGATTTGTTTCTCTCGCGCATTTAGCGTATGAAGTGCTTTTTTTAATAGCTTTCGATCAACCTTTTCTTCGATGCCTTTTGTAATAATGTCTTCTTCAGTACCTAGCACATCCGAAAGTAATAACTCATTGCCATCCCAATCAATGTTTAATGGTTCATCAAACGAAACCTCTGAGCGTGTTTTATTGTTTCGTCGTAAGTACATGAGGATTTCATTTTCAATACAACGAGAAGCATAAGTGGCTAGCTTTATTTTCTTTTCTGGATTAAATGTATTCACTGCTTTAATGAGACCAATCGTTCCTATACTAATCAGATCCTCAATGTTAATTCCAGTATTCTCAAACTTTCGAGCAATATAAACAACTAAACGCAGATTACGCTCAATTAAGACGGCTCTTACAGCCTCGTCTCCACTCGGAAGCTTCATTAGCAAGTCTGCTTCCTCTTCTTTTGAGAGTGGCGGGGGTAACGCCTCACTTCCCCCTATGTAATAAATTTCATCAGCCTTCATACCCAACCGTTGCAACACACGATACCAAACTAGCGTAAGCTTGAGTTTTATCATAGTGACCTCCTTAGACTTTTTAAAATCGAGCACTAGGCTAATTGTTCATTCGGAGCACCTAACACTTGCTTCGGATGAAGAATGGCTTGATACGCACCTTCTGGAGAAAGGTCGATTGCTTGCACACCTATTAAGACCTGAGACGTTTTGAATACCTGATTTTGGTGAATAACGGTGACTTGGTCTGGTTTGATGGCTGGTAGATAAGGGTTCGCCTGACCCACTGCACGGAAAGGAACAATCCGTAATCGATCGAATAACCAATGCTTGTTTGTACCTGACGACTCATTTGTATCTAGTTGTATAATGGCTTTTACTACATCTTGTCCAAAAACCTCTTCTAGCTGTTTTGCCTCCATGATCATAACTGGTGCCCTTGTAATCGGATCACTTAACTGATTCCCACTATCGATTAACCCCTTTAGATGAAAGATGTGTTCACCTAAAACAACCTCAACCTCAGCTAATTGATGTAAATTGAATGATTTGGTTTCAATGGTTTCAAATCGATGTTTAGAAAAATACCAGACAAGCGGGAAACCAAACACAACCAGCATCCAGCTTATTGGACTTCCAACAGACGCATGGGGAAGCAGTCCTTCTGAAGTGATTGGTAGCTCTGATTGCCAGAAAAAATGAAGAGCAAACAATGCACCACCCGTCATAAAAGTGACAAAATAAAACATAAGCAGGCCTTGGATATAATACGTAAAACGTTTATATCCAAATGCGACAAATACAATGAGTGCAGAATACACGAGTTTTGTCACTGGGTGGTAAAACCACTCTCCAATTGGCGTAAACATCAGAAACACAATGAAGGACGCAACAAATGCACCGAGTGTGAACCTGATCTTTGAATGGCGTCGTTTCAGGACAAGTGCAGTTAATAGAAGTAGTAAATAGTCAATCAGATAGTTTAGTACCCAAATTACATCCAAATACAACGTCATGGGCTTCAAACTCCTTCTGAATGTCTCTCAGTATATCTTTTCAAACATTTAATGTCTGTCAGTTCGTGGCGAGAAAAGTGTGGTTATTTTAGGAGGTTTTAAAGGATTGTGTCACGCGGAAAATACGTAGGGAAATCATTTGAGTGAGTACTCGGAGAAAGGCGTTATTTGCTTTAGAAGCATAAAAAAACCGGATGAATCTAAGAATCGATTCATCCGGTTCATTCGTATTTTAAGAGGTGCCTTAGTTATTGCGGTTGCGACGGTTACGCAAGAACGTTGGAATATCCAATGTATCTGAGTGATCCGTTGCTGGCGCTTCCTGCTGAGGCTGTGAACGCTGTTGATATCTTTGTTCGTTCTGCTGTTTAGCAGGCTCCTCTTTTTGTAGAGATGGTTTTGATGGACGAGCTGATGACTGCTGTTGCTGTTTTGCATTTTCGTTATCATCAAAGCCCGTTGCAATGATCGTAATAACAATCTCATCTTTTAAGTTCTCATTAATAACAGAACCAAAGATCATGTTTACTTCAGCATCTGAAGCGGCAGAAACAATTTCAGCTGCTTCATGTACTTCATAAAGACTTAGATTGTTACCACCAGTAATGTTCATTAGAACACCCTGAGCTCCATCAACAGATGTTTCAAGTAATGGAGATGAGATCGCCTTTTTAGCGGCTTCTGTTGCACGGTTTTCACCTGTTGCAATACCGATACCCATTAGTGCAGAACCTTTATCACTCATAATCGTTTTCACATCAGCGAAGTCAAGGTTAATTAAACCTGGAGTCGCAATCAAGTCAGAGATACCTTGTACACCTTGACGTAATACGTTATCCGCTTCACGGAATGCTTCAAGCATAGGTGTATTTTTATCGACCATCTCAAGTAAACGATCATTAGGAATAACGATCAATGTATCTACTTTTTCTTTTAATGCAGCAATCCCATTTGCAGCTTGATTGGAACGTTTACGTCCTTCAAATGTGAACGGACGAGTAACAACACCAACTGTTAGGGCACCGATTTCTTTTGCCACCTCAGCAATAACTGGTGCAGCACCGGTTCCAGTTCCGCCACCCATGCCTGCAGTAATGAAGACCATGTCTGCGCCTTGAAGAACCTCTTCAATTTGCTCGCGGCTTTCCTCAGCTGCTTTTTTTCCGATTTCCGGATTTGCTCCTGCGCCAAGTCCACGAGTGAGCTTGCCTCCAAGCTGATATTTTGATTCAGCTTTTGAAAGATGTAGTGCTTGAGCATCGGTGTTCACTGCAATAAACTCTACACCTTGCAGTCCATTTTCAATCATTCGGTTTACAGCGTTGCTTCCGCCTCCGCCAACTCCGATAACTTTAATCTGTGCCAGTTGTTCCATATCCGTTTCGAATTCCAACATGTTAAAATCCCCCTAATCGCCTGTCTGCCTGCTTGTATTAGTTACTCAAAAAATGACTTGAATAAGTCTTTCATTTTCGATTTTTTGTTTTGACTCTTTTCTTCGTATTCTTGCTCAATTGGTTCATGAGGTTGTTGTTGACTCCGAGTTTGTCTTGGGTTGTCCTCAAGATCTGTAACAGAAGCTGCAATCTCGCGTCCCTGTAGCTTTACATTTCTGCTAGCAAATTGGATAAGTCCCACACTTGTTGTAAAACGTGGCTCTCTTACTCCAATATAATCTGGAATCGCGATTCGTACATTTCCTCTAAGCAGGTCTTTTGCTAATTCTAACACACCTGGTAGCATCACAGTACCACCAGTTAAGACAAAGCCACCAGGGAAATCACGGAATCCTAAACGAACAAGCTCTTTAAAGAGAAGCTCAAAGATTTCTTCCATTCGTGGTTCGATAATATGAGCTAATTCTTCTTGGGACATTGTTTGTTTTTCATTAGAGCCGATGGTTGTGAAACTAAATTGTTCTTCAACGTTAGCTTCATCAACAAACGCCATACCGTGCTTTTTCTTAATTTTTTCTGCATCCTCTGTTGAAACTCTTAATCCAACAGCTATATCGTTGGTAATGTGATCTCCACCGATTGGAAGAACTGAAACGGCCTGAAGCGCGCCTTGCTCAAACACAGAAACGGTAGAAGATCCTCCTCCGATATCAATAATGCATACGCCTAGACTTTTTTCGTCTTTTGAAACAGCAATTGAACCTGAAGCTAGTGACTGTAGGCATATGTCTGCTATATCAAGTCCAGCGCGTTCTACACAGCGCAATAAGTTATGTAATACCGTTTTTGACCCTGTAATGATTGTACCTTCCATTTCAAGGCGTACACCAATCATCCCTCTTGGATCTGTAATTTCATCTAATCCATCAACAATAAATTGCTTTGGAATGACATCAATAATTTCTCGTTCAGGAGGAATTGAAACGACTTGAGCTGCATCAATCACTCTATTAATATCCTCTGTACCGATTTCACGATCAGGACTGGAGACCGCAACAACCCCGTGACAAGGTTGAAGTTGTACATGGTTTCCATTTATTCCAACTACCACTTGCTTAATTTGCAAACCTACCATTCGCTCGGCTTGATCAACGGCTCGTTGGATGGATTGAACCGTTTCGTCTATATCAACGATTGCCCCTTTTTTAATCCCTTCCGATTCCGCTGTTCCAACACCAAGAACGTTAATCGCTTTGTTTGTTACTTCTCCAATTATCACTCGTACACTTGATGTACCGATGTCTAAACTGACATATGTTTCTGTGGTGTTCATTCTGCGGCACCTCCTTATCATTTAATCACAAGCTAGTTTCATATAGAATGAGAAGGTTATTGCCAGTTTATCAATTTAAAAGCGTTTAAACAGTTAGTTGTCTTCCCTTTACTAAGATGAATATGTATACATTCAACACATAATAGGTGAGTTCCTGTTTATTCATTTTAAATAATTGATATCCAAACCTCTAATCCCATTTGCTTCTTCATTTCAATTTCTAATTTACTATGGAAACGATCATGTTGACCTTAGTAGACTGATCATCTTAAACGTCAGTCCGTCTAGTACAAGTCTACACCAAGTTTGTTTACTAGAAAAGCGTAACCTACCGTCAATTCGCGGAAATCTTGCATTATTTTTCAGATATGAAGGTTTCAAAAGAAATAGACCTCATCTCAAGACCCGTATGAAGCCAATTGAGGTATACCCTGTCCACTTTTTGAGCGTTTGGCATTTATTACATAAGTTAAAAATGCTTCAGATTGCCCAGAGGACTCCATATACAGTAAGGATGTTCTCCCTACGGTCGTTATCAGATAACCGTGAATCTCCCTACCTTAGTCGTGGTTAGCAATCCCCTATTCCTCAAGCTCCTCTTCTTCTTCATAGTTTAAGTCTTCAAAATAAGGACTCATTTTCATATGAAGGATTCCATGCTTAGTCCGATCTACTTCTTTTGCAACAGAAGGATACGGAGACATCCATTCCGAGAAGTTATTAACTGATGTTTGAACGGTCAACCCATCGTTCATATACAACCTAAGAGCTAAGGGGTCACCCTCAGTCGGAACAAACAGAATTTCGGATATCCGTTCTTTAATTTGATCAGACGTTTTACCGAGCTCTTCTGCTAGTCTTTCGAGCTTTACGTTACCATCTTCAGAAACAATGACCGGAGCATCTGATGGTATCTCTTCTTCCGGAAGAGCATTAAGTAATGATCCACTCTCAAGCATAGGTCGGTATCCATCCTCTTGTTTCACATATCCTACTCTTGGATACTCCGTAATTGTAATTTCTACGGAATTCGGAAGTTTCCTTGAAAGATCTGCGGTTGCTACTTCTTTAAGATCTTCAATTCTCTCGACACTTTCTGTTTTATGTAAATTCCAGATGCTATCACCAGGAGAAAGCTCACTCGCTTCAATGATTTCATCACGATCTGCCACTACATTCCCGTTAACTTGAATCGTTTTAACTTGACTTAGTGGTGATTGAAAATAGACCATTAATACTAAGAGAATAAAAAAGATCCCTAAAAATAACAGGAGTCTACGGTTTGCCCGCTGTTTTCGTTGTTCCTTTAACGAAGGGATGCGGTCATTAACTGAAATCACTTTCTTGTCGCTCATGTTAACTCCCTTCTTAACATGTCCAAAATCATGTTATTTTTAATACCAGTAAAAAGTAGACGAGTGCATACAATTCTTCTTATATCGGTTATGTACACTATACATTTTAGAGATCAAGCAGAATTTCTATGATTGCGCCCCTCTATTTTAGCATGAACACAGGTCTCAATACACTCGAAACCTGTGTGAGATTCTGTGATAAATTGGGCTTTTATGCTGAAATCCGTCTATTTACACTCAAAAAAGAGCGGCAACTTTTGCCACTCTCTCTTTTTACCATTTTGCATGTCTACTAATATTTAAAAGTATACCAATTGAAACGAGCATTAATGTGAGAGATGATCCCCCATAGCTTAAAAGTGGAAGTGTAATTCCTGTTACTGGCATGAGGCCTGACACAACACCAATGTTTATCATTACTTGAATTGCAATCATCGTTACAATTCCCGCTGCAAGTAAACTCCCGTATAAGTCAGGAGCAGCTAGGGCTGCTCGCACGCCACGCCATAGTAAAAGTCCAAAGAGAAATAAAATGACGCACCCACCAATAAAGCCAAGCTCTTCACTTAAGATCGCAAAGATAAAATCGGTTTGCGGTTCAGGTAAGTAGAAGTACTTTTGACGACTGTCACCAAAACCTAGTCCCATTAAACCTCCTGGACCAATTGCATAAAGAGATTGGATGATCTGAAACCCACTTCCAAGCGGATCGCTCCACGGATCCAAAAATGATGTAATACGCTGGATACGATATGGAGCAGAAGCGATTAAGCCAACAAACCCAACCAAGCCTGCAACGCCTAACCAGACAAAGTGACTAATTCGTGCACCTGACACAAAAATCATGACTACACAAGTACCAACCATGACCGCCCCTGTACCCAAGTCAGGTTGAAGCATAATTAATGCAAAAGCACTCATGACAAGAGCCAGATTTGGTACAAGACCTTTTTTGAAAGAGACAATTTTCTTTTGATTTTCAGATAAATACCTAGCCAAAAAGATGGCCATCCCCATCTTCATAAACTCAGAGGGTTGAATGGAGAATGCCCCCACTCCGAGCCAGCTTCTTGCTCCTCCGCGCACAAGACCTACACCTGGAACTAACACGAGAACTAAAAGAAAAAAACAGACAAGTAAAATAAGTTTTGCGTACGTTCTCCATGTCCAATACTCTACTCTCATAATAAAAATCATTAGCGTGACTCCAACGACAGCAAAAAAGAGCTGTCTCTTTAAAAAGAAGAAGGAGTCTTCAAACCGATATTCTGCCCATGCCGCACTTGCACTGTATACCATAATGACACCAATGGACAGCAATGTAAGTGTCGTAAGCAACAGGATATAATCTGGAGCAGATCTAGATTGTTTCATAGGACACCTCGATTACTTACTTAAGTCTATTCTTTACTCAACTTATGCTTGTACGAGTAGAAACATGTCCATTTTGTATAGAGAAATGCCTCTTGAGAGAGTTCCCAAGAGGCATTGATTAATTCGATAGTTCATTGATGGCTTGTATAAAGGCATGTCCACGTTCTTCAAACGTTTTAAACTGATCCCAGCTGGCACATGCAGGGGAAAGAAGTATAACATCCCCTTCGCTTGATTCACGATAAGCTACCTTAACTGCTTCGGCAAGTGTTGTAACCATCTCAAGAGTTGAGATATCCGTTTTTCTTACCGTTTCGGCAATCCGATCTTTTGTCTCACCATATGTGATAACAGCTTTAACTCCTTGTAACGAAGGAATGAGCGAATCAAACGAATTCCCTCGATCAAGTCCACCTGCAAGCAAAACAACAGGCTTATCAAATGCTTCTAAGGCTTTTGATGTCGCCAAAATATTTGTGGCTTTTGAATCGTTATAAATCAATCGTCCATTTAATTCTTTAACAAATTGAAGACGGTGTTCTACCCCTCCAAATGTTTTTAAAACGAATTGGATTTGAGTTAATGTTGCACCAGCAAGAATAGCTGCTCCAATGGCCGCTAGTATGTTTTCGATATTATGCTTGCCTGGTAGCATAATGTCTGATGTCGCAATGATCGGCTTTGAACGATAACGCACAAATCCATCAATCACATCAAGACCATGAGGTAGTTCCTCCGTTGTAGAGAAACCTATTTTTGTTGCAGCGCTTTGCTCAGCAATTTCTTTAACAAGCTCATCTGAGGCATTATACACCAGGTAATCTGATTCCTCTTGCTTTTCCTGAATTCGTGCTTTTGCAGCTACATAGTTATGTTTCGAACCATGATAATCAAGATGTGCATCAAACAAATTCAGTAGGACTGAGATGGTTGGACGGAACTCATCTGTCCCCATTAGTTGGAAGCTAGATAACTCCATCACAATGATGTCATCCATTGTTGCTTGTTCAGCTACCTCACAGGCAACAACGCCGATATTTCCAGCAATCTGAGGTGTCCGACCACTGTTTTTTAGCATTTCAGTAATAAGTGTCGTTGTTGTTGTTTTCCCGTTTGAACCAGTAATTGCAACAATGTCTGCCTCACTAATCTGATAAGCCAGCTCGATTTCAGTTTGGATTGGTATATTCTTTTTCTCTGCTTCCACAAGCAGTTCATTTGAATAAGGAATCCCTGGATTCTTAATAATAAAATCCAATGGACGATCGAGTAACGAAAGGGGGTGCGAGCCACAAATGACCTCAATACCTTGTTCCATTAACTCCTGTGCCTGAGGATTATCATCAACTGATTTACCATCGTTTACAATGACAGTGGCACCGAGCTTATGCAATAGTCTCGCTGCCGCGTAACCACTTTTAGCAAGACCGACAACGAGCACCTGTTTTCCTTGATATTGATCTGTATGAACCATCTATAACCACACTCCTGTATAGATAGCTGCGATGGCAAAGACCATGCCCACTAACCAAAACGTTACAACAACACGCCATTCTGACCAACCTGATAATTCATAATGGTGGTGTAATGGACTCATTTTAAACACGCGCTTTCCTCTCGTTTTAAAGGAAATCACTTGAATGATCACAGATAGCGTTTCAATTACAAAGACGCCACCTACCAAGATGAGCATTAGTTCCATTTTACTAAGGATAGCAATCCCAGTAATGGCTCCCCCTAGAGCTAGTGAACCTGTATCTCCCATAAAGACTTTTGCAGGATGTGCGTTAAACACTAAGAAACCAAGTACAGCACCAACTACTGCTGCGCTGAATAGCGATACATCGAGGAAACCTGCACTCCAAGCTAAAATAGCAAAAGCACCAAAGGCAATCGCCCCTGTTCCAGCTAGCAACCCGTCTAAACCATCCGTTAAATTAACGGCGTTTGACGCTCCAACAAGCATAACAATGATTAAAGGCAAGTAGAAAAAGCCAATATCAAACGAAATCGATGTAGCTGGTATCGCAATCTCAGTTGAGAACCCAATCTGAATCAGACCGAGGTAAAAAACAACAGCGATAATGAGCTGACCAACCAGCTTTTGTTTTGAGGTCAAACCAAGGTTATGCTTTTTCACTACCTTGATATAGTCATCAACAAATCCAACTAGCCCGTAACCTACTGTTACAATAAGTAATAAAATAATTTCTGGTGTTAAGAGATTTGTACTAATGGTCACTCCGAGAACAGTAGCTAAAATCGCTAAAACAACAACGATTCCCCCCATAGTAGGTGTACCGCTTTTCTTTTGGTGAGACTCTGGTCCCTCCTCACGGATACTTTGACCAAACTTTAATCGTTTTAAAAATGGGATGAATATCGGTGAAAAGATCACCGCTACTCCAAATGAAATAATCAGCGTTAGAAGCAGAAGTTGTTCATTCATTTGTTCATCTCCCCCTTCCCGCTTTCTTTTAAATAGTTAAGAATTGTTTCAAGTTTCAGCCCTCTTGAAGCTTTTAATAAAACGACTGTTTGTTCATTTAAATACGGCTTAATTAACATCGCTGCCTCTTGTACGGTCGGGGCGTGATCCATTGTAATTCCCTCGGCCTTTTGTTGTTTCGTTGCATCATACAACCATTTCCCTTTGTCACCTACTGTGACGAGATGAGTAATCGGCGCTTCAATGGAATCAGCGATTTGTTCATGAAGTGCTTTTTCATTTGCACCTAATTCATACATATCACCTAGAACCGCAATATAATGTGTAAATCCGTCTAATTCCTTTAATGCGTCAATAGACGCTCTCATTGAAGTAGGACTTGCATTATAGGCATCATTAATAATTAATTCGCCCTGTTCACCAACCAGGCGCTCAAGTCTCATTCCACTTATCTTAACCTGCTCTAATCCCGATTGAATGTGCGCAACAGATACGCCTAATCCTTTAGCAAGGCTGGCAGCTAATGCTGCATTTTTCACATTGTGCTTCCCAAGCATCGGTAAAGTTAAATCTCCCACCGATTGCAAGGTAAACTGAAAACCTGTTCTTTGCGCCAAAATGTTTGTCACTTGGTTGTGATTATGCTCCTTGAAACCTACCGTACACACATCTTCTCCTTGGAGCGTTTCTAGTAATGGTTCATCTCCATCTATGTAGAGGGTGCCTCCAGCTACTAGGCCGTCTCGAATCTCCGCTTTCGCCTTGGCAATGCCATCGCGTGAACCCAGCTGTTCCATGTGAGATTCACCGATATTCGTTATAATTGCTGCATCAGGCTCAGATAACGTGCTTAGCAAGTGGATCTCACCAAACCCACTCATCCCCATCTCTAAAATTAAAAATTGGCAATCAGCAGGCATTCCAAGAATCGTTAAAGGTAAACCGATATGATTATTATAATTCCCCTGTGTTTTATATGTGGTACCAGCAAAGGATAGAATCGAAGCAAGCATATCTTTTACAGTTGTTTTTCCATTGCTTCCAGTTACACCGATAACCTTTGGTTTCACCTCATGTCGATAAAGCTTTGCAAGCTTCTGCAAGGCAAGAAGTGTATCCTCTACAAAATAAAGCTGAAAATCAGCTGGAAGGCCCTCAGGAACGGGCACATCCTTCTGCCAAATAGACGCCTTAGCTCCTTGTTCAATTGCACGCTCAATAAATTGATGACCGTCAAAGCGTTCACCACTTATCGGTACATATAAAGCATTCTGTTGCAACGTACGCGTATCTATGGACACACTGGTATACACAGCATTTACATTGTCAGTTACTCGCAGTGACGAGCTAACAGCTTTAACTAAACTGTGTGAGATACTCATAGTGATAACCCTCTAATCGCTTCTTCGGCTACTTCTCGATCATCAAAGTGATGCTTAACTCCTGCAATGTCCTGGTACGTCTCATGCCCTTTTCCGGCAATAAGAATGACATCTCCAGGTTCGGCTTGCTCAATTGCACGCGTAATCGCCTGTTTACGATCGAGAATGGTTTCGAAATGATCTGATACTAACCCTTCTGTCATATCCTTTAAAATTAGCTCAGGATCCTCTGAGCGCGGATTATCGGAAGTGAAAATGGCACGGTCTGCTTGCTTCACAGCAATTTCAGCCATTACTGGACGTTTGCTTGCATCCCGATCTCCACCGCATCCTACAACAACCGTTACTTGTCCGTTCGTTAAGTCGGCTACTGTATCCAATACATTCTTTAAGCTATCAGCCGTATGTGCATAATCCACTATGACCGAAAATGGCTGACCACATTGAACAGGTTCAAAGCGCCCGGCAATTCCTTTTACACGTTCAAGACTCTGTTTAATTTGAGCTAAAGTTAAACCAGAAGCGAGTGCCGCCGCTGCCGCTGCTAGTGCATTGTACACACTAAACAACCCAATTAACTTAAAACGAACTTCTGTTTCTTCTCCAAATGCTTCAAGTATAAAACTTGTGCCTTCTGGTGTGGATTTAATCTCTTTTCCTCTGACGTCACACGCTTTGCGGATTCCATATGTAATAACATCTGCAGTTGTTAACTGTGCTAAGCGGGCACCAGAAAGGTCATCAATGTTAATGACAGCGGTTTTGCCTTCGTACGTGTTACCTAACTGAGAGAATAACAAACTTTTAGCAAAAAAGTATTTTTCCATCGTTTCGTGATAATCAAGATGATCGGGCGTTAAGTTTGTGAACACAGCAATATCAAAGTCACACCCTCTGACTCTTCCATGATGAAGGGCATGAGAAGACACTTCCATTACAGCTGTATCAACATTTGCTTGGACCATGTTATGAAACGTTTTTTGCAAAACAAGAGATTCTGGTGTTGTATTAGCCGTATCAAACGTTGCATCACCAATCTTTGTGTACATTGTCCCAATCAAACCTGTTTGCTGCTTGGCATCTCGAAACATTTGATCAAGTATATGTGTCGTTGATGTTTTACCATTCGTTCCTGTCACACCGATCAGACGAAGATTCTTTGTTGGCTCATCAAAAAAGTGACTGGCAATCCGTGCCATCGCCCGCTTGGCGTCATCTACTAGAATTAATGGGACCGAGACGTCAAGAGACCGCTCAGCAATGATTGCGGCGGCTCCTTGATCGATTGCTTTTTGGGCAAAATCATGTCCATCAACTGTGTATCCTTTTATACAAATAAAAAGCGATCCCGGGATTACATTTCTTGAATCCATTTCTACTTGCTTTATTTGAACTTGTTTCTGCTCAGGCGTTAGTTCGCTTGTTGTACGCAGCGGTCTAAGCAGTTCGTCTAATGTCATCATATTAAGTCCCTCTCATTCACTGCAATAAGCTGTTTTCTATTCAGTCAAACATTCATGTTTACCCTATCTGAAAACATACAAACTATATTTTAGTCGTTTGCGACCGATTTGTCACCCATGTAAATCCGAACCGTTGATCCTGCTGCGACTTTACTCCCAGGCAGAGGAGATTGCGTGACAACAACTTCTCCTTCTCCTGACGCATCCAGCCTTAGATCCATGTACCCTTCATGAATTTCACGTTTTGTCCGTCCGACTAAATCAGGAACTTCCATAATCGGTTCATCATTCCATGATACTTTTTTCTCAATTTGTTCCGTTCGCTTTTCGACCCCCATTGCGGCCAAGCTATCTCCAATAATATTCCCTACGATTGGTGCTGCAACAATGCCTCCAAATTGCAGGGTGTCTTTTGGATTGTCGACTGCAACGTAGACAACAATTTCAGGATCATCTGCGGGTGCAAATCCAATAAATGAGACAATGTGATTATTTTCAAGATATTTTCCGTCTTTAGCTTTTTGAGCGGTTCCTGTTTTTCCACCAACACGGTATCCATCCACGAAGGCTCCTTTACCAGTTCCAAGTGCTACGACGGTTTCTAGAGCATGTCGGACTTCTTTGGATGTTTCTTCTGAAATCACTTGTCGTTTCATATAAGGCGATTGCTGCTTCACAACTTCTCCTGAAAGAGGATCCACCCACTCCTTACCAATAAACGGTTTATATAAATACCCACCATTTACCGCCGCAGATACAGCTGTTACTTGTTGTAGTGGTGTAACGGCAACACCTTGACCAAAGGCGGTAGTCGCTTGTTCGAGTGGTCCTACCCGGTCCCGGTTAAAGAGGATTCCAGTTCCTTCTCCCTGCAAGTCAATCCCTGTCTTTGATCCGAATCCAAAGTCCTCGATGTAATCAAACAATCTGTCCTTACCTAGTCTCTCACCTAGTGTAACGAAACCAGGGTTACAAGAATTCTGGACGACTTCTAAGAACGTTTGTTGTCCGTGACCACCTTTTTTCCAGCAACGGAGTCGGTGTCCTGACACTTCAATATAACCCGGATCATAAAATTGATCATGCTCAAGATCAACTTCCCCTTCTTCTAATGCGGCTGCAAGTGTAATGATTTTAAAGGTTGATCCAGGCTCATATTGCATCCAGACTGGTTTATTTTGATTATAAATTTCAGGCGATACTTCTTGGAAGTTCTCTGGATTGTAGTCTGGACGACTGCTCATTCCAAGGACCTCACCAGTTTTAGGATTCATCGCAATGGCCATGGCTCCATCCGGATTATAGGTGGCCTCAGCAATATCAAGTTCTCGCTCCATAATTGTTTGCACTCGACTATCAATCGTTAAACGCATATCTAATCCATTTACCGGAGCCTCGTACTCATCTGCAAGATTTGGCATCCGACTATTTTTAGCTGTTGAGAAAAAGGATACATGACCTTGCTGGCCCTTAAGTTCCTCATCATAGTATAATTCGAGCCCTGTTAAACCTTGGTTATCAATGCCAGCAAATCCTAGTACATGTGATAGGTAGTTTCCATGAGGGTAATGTCTTTTACTATCTTCGGCAATAAATACACCAGGTAATCTCAGGTTCCGTATTTCACTTGCTTTTTCTTTGCTTATTTTTTGTCCTTCAGGTCTAATCCATACTCTCGATTCAGATTTAGTTAGCTGTTCAAGTAGACGGCTTTTATCCATATCAAGAATGGCCGCAAGACTTTCTGCACTCTGTTCAGGATTTTCAATTTGTCTTGGTACGACAAGAACAGAAGGAGCACTTACATTCGTCGCGAGCACCTCGTCATTTCGATCACGGATTTCTCCTCTTTTTGGTTCGAAAGGGATCACACGACTCCATGAATCCATCGCTAACTGAGTGAGCTCTTCCCCTTTTACAAATTGAACGTATCCTAATCGACCAGCAATGATTAGAAAGACTGCTAGTCCTACAATTAATATCGCTATAAGTCTTTTTCTCACCGTTGTCTGAGATACTCTCATACTTACTCCCTCCGATTCTAAACATCTAACAAGCCCATGCTTGTATCAGCTTATGAAAAGGAGGGAGCTAAAAGAACTTACCAACTAAAACTATTGATCACTTTCTTCTTCGACCTCAGGTTCGAGATCAATCTGTTCTTCCTCTGAAACCTCATCTTCATCAGATATTTCCTGATCAGTTGAGAATTCAGCTTGAATTTGATCACCTGATTGAACCGTTTCACCAGGGGCAGGCGTCTGATTGATTAAAAATCCATTGCCTTCCTGATTAAGCTTCATATCTAGTGCTGCCGTAACTTTTAATACATCTCGTGTAGACCATCCTGAAAGATCTGGAAGTGTATATGGACCTTCGTCTGCCACAAGAATGACTTTTTCATCTTCAAGTAACCCCACTTCCTTCTGTGGCTGTTGCGCGAGCACGTTTGAACCTGAGCCAAGAACGGTTACCTGCATATTTTGTTCTTCTAGTGTGGCCCTTGCTTCTTCAATAGACATTCCTTCAAATTCATCCATTTGATATCCTGCTTCAGTTTCTTTTTTCACTTCATCCACAGTTGGAGCAATGTTTAAATAATCTAAGCTCCGTTGCATAATGGTATTAAAGATTAACGCAACGGGCTCACTTCCAATTTCTAATTCATCAAGCTGTGGGCGTTCCACAGCTACATATACCATCACTTTTGGATCATCCTCTGGAGCCATGCCCATAAATGAGAAGAGATTGTTCCCATGACCACGCATATATCCTGGGCCGTCTTCGTTTAATATTTGAGCCGTCCCCGTTTTACCAGCAATGTCAAAACCAGCAATCTGATAGGCGTTCCCTGTGCCTTCAGGTTCACTAACCACTTCACCTAACAGCTTACGGACTTCTTTTGCCGTTTCGGCACTGATTGGCTGACCTACCTCTGTTGGTTTGTTTTCCTGAATGATCGTATTCGAATCATGCTCCGTGATGGAATCA
The DNA here is from genome assembly GCA_037965595.1 of Alkalihalobacillus sp. FSL W8-0930. Classification (NCBI taxonomy): domain Bacteria; kingdom Bacillati; phylum Bacillota; class Bacilli; order Caryophanales; family Bacillaceae; genus Alkalihalobacillus; species Alkalihalobacillus sp. FSL W8-0930. Next base: position 2,277,907 of record CP150183.1, read on the forward strand.
ATCACGTATGGCTTCATCATTTTGCCGTCATTTGCAATCGCAGTTGCTGCTTGGATAATTTGAATAGGCGTAACCGCTGAGCCTTGACCAAATGAAGTTGTCGCAGCGTCAGAGCGTCCATTTTGAGCAATTAAGCTATCTGTCTCGTTTGGAAGGTCAATTCCTGTTTTATCATAGAAGCCAAACTTGTTCCAGTAATCATATAATTTATCTGGCCCTAGCTTGTCTAATGCTAATATCATCATGGCAACATTCGATGAGCGAAGGAATCCTTCTCGAAAGGAGATTGTCCCCCAACCACCTGGTTTATGGTCATTAATCTTTGATTCTGAATCTACTTGATAGCTTCCAGACTTATATTTTTCTTCGCTGTTCCAGACTCCCTCTTCAATGCCTGCCGCAACAGTAAACATTTTCATCGTTGAGCCCGGTTCAAATCGATCGGAAACTGCATAATTTGTGTAATTTTCTACTGACTCATATTCGTTAGGGTTAAAGCTTGGACGATTACTCATTGCAAGAATCTTACCTGTTTTAGGATCAGCGACGATGGCCGTCATTTTTTTCGGTGAATAGTCTTCTTCTACTTTAGTCATCACTTGTTCAAGTGCTATTTGAATATTTGAATCAAGGGTAAGATGAATGTCATTTCCATCCTTCGCAGGCGTAATCGTATCATTAGGGTTAGGCAAAGGATTTCCCTTATGATCACTGTCATATTGGATGGAACCATTCTCCGGGCTCAAGTATTCATCTAAGCTTCGTTCAAGCCCCATGCGCGCTTCGGCCATATCTCTTTCCGTATAGCCAATGACATGTGATGCGTATACTTGTTTAGGATAATATCTCCTAGGTTGCTTCGTAAAATGAATGCCGTCTAATTGTAAATCCTTGATTTCCGTCATCTTTTCATAGGAGAGATTTCTTGCTCCGGATCCCAATTCAACTTGGAACTTGTCATCTTGTTCTAGCATTCGTTTTAGATCATTCGTTTCTAGACCGATAAGAGGCGCTAATTCTTTTGCCGTCTCTTCTGGATCTCTTACATGGCTAAGCTGATCTTTAGCTAGAACAGCATATACACTATACGATTGCAATTGTTCCGCTACCGCGTCACCACTTCGGTCATAGATGGTTCCTCGTTTTCCTTCAATCACTTGGCTCTTCTGCCACCGCTCTTCGGCTATCGCGGTCAGGTCCTGACCTTTCACCTCTTTTGCTGCTTGTATGTAAGCAATCCGACCGCAGAGGACTAGAAAAATCACTAAAAAGCATGCGAGCAGCATTAAAGCTCGTTTGTTTGTAACAGCTCGTTTAATATCCATTATTGGGCTCCTCCCCCTCTTAACTAGTGGAGATTGTTCTATAAAAAAACTAGTTCATGAAATGAACTAGTTTTTGTTTACAACCTCTACGTTTTCAGCATTTAATTCAAAACCATTCTCTTTTGCGATACTGAATAAACGTTCAGGGTCACGAGCTTCCACTACTTGTAAATTCAAACCTTCATTCACTTGTGTTTGCTGAGTGATCGCCTGCTCAATTTCATGATTTTGTTTATTTAAGCTATAGATAGACACGTAATTATGTACAACAAATCCTGATAGTGCGAGCACGAGCCCGGCAATCATGAGCGCTATCATTTTTTCTCCCAGCGTAATTCTCGCTCTGGAAGTGCGAATAACCTTTTTCGTTTGTGGTGTTTGTTTCGGTTGTTGATTTGGTTGATAATTCGGTTGAATTTGTCGTGCATGCATGGTGTGTCCCCCTTATATGTTCTTTTGTGCAATACGCAGTTTGGCTGATCTAGATCGATTGTTTTCGTCCAATTCTTCTTCACTAGCTACAATTGGTTTTCGTGTAATGATCTTCATTTTCGGTTCGAATCCTTCTGGAATAACCGGGAGGCCCTTAGGCAGGTCTGGCATTTTAGACCATTCTTTAAACATTTGCTTGCATAAGCGATCTTCTAATGAATGAAACGTAATGACACAAAGTCTTCCGTCTTCATTTAAGAGATCATATGAATCCTGCAAAGCCGTTTCAAATGCGCCTAATTCATCATTTACAGCAATTCGAATTGCTTGAAACGTTCGTTTAGCAGGATGACCGCCTGTTCTTCTTGCAGGAGCGGGAATGGCGTCTTTTATGATTTCAACCAATTGACTTGTTGTTTCAATCGGTTCAGTCTCACGAAACGCCTCAATCTTTCTAGCTATTTGTTTGGAGAATTTTTCCTCTCCATAACGTGAAATGATTGAGAAAAGCTTGGCAAATGGCCACTCATTTACAACATGGTAGGCAGAAAGTTCTGCATCTTGATTCATTCTCATATCAAGTGGTGCGTCTTGATGATAACTAAACCCTCTTTCAGCTTGATCGAGCTGAGGAGAAGAGACACCTAGATCAAATAAAATGCCATCAACTTTTGTCACACCACGTTCATGTAACTCTTCGCGAATATGACGGAAGTTTGATTGAATCAATGTGTAACGACCTTCATAGCTGCTTAATCTTTCATTTGCAGCATTAATGGCTGTTACATCTTGGTCAAATGCATATAAATGCCCGCCCTCAGTTAATTGCTGGACAATTCGTTCACTATGTCCTGCGCCACCTAGCGTACAATCTACATAAATGCCATCTGGTTTAATATGTAAGCCTTTAATTGATTCTTCTTTTAAAACGGTAAAATGATTAAACAAGGGTTCACCTTCTCTTCTTAAGCTTAGCCTAAAGATCAAAGTCTGTTAGATTCTCTGAGATCTCAGCTAAAGACTCCTCGGATTCACCCACATAGTGTTCCCACATCGATTGACTCCATACCTCTACTCGATTTGAGACGCCAATGACTACGCACTCTTTCTCAATCTGAGCATATTGACGTAGCGGAGCAGCTAAATTAACCCGGCCTTGCTTATCTAATTCACATTCTGATGCTCCAGAAAAGAAAAATCGGGTAAATGCACGAGCATCTTTTTTGGTGAAAGGGAGCGTTTTAAGCTGTTCTTCAAGCTTGGTCCATTCTTCGTAAGGGTAGACGAACAAACATTTATCGAGTCCACGGGTTACAACAAATGATTGACCTAATTCCTCGCGAAACTTCGCAGGAATGATCATACGGCCTTTTTCATCTACATTGTGTCGATATTCGCCCATGAACATGTTTTTCAGTCCCCCCACTAACTATCAATAACTTACCACAACCCCCCACTTTTCACCACTATCTTTTCGTAAGTTTCTCCACAAAACAAAAAAAATCCTGCCTAAGGCAGAATTTTTTTTAGATTTTATTAATAATGTGAGAAAAATACGTTAGATAAAGAGTAGCTTGTGCTCCCCATTTACAGCAATCGGCTGATTAAGAAGTTGCTTTAAACCACTTTGTCCCACAATGTTAACTAAAATGATGGGATGCATGATGCGCTCCTGTGGAGAGCCAAGTGGTTTTAGCCAGAAGATTGCTTCTTCAAACTGAGCAATTGCATGCTTGTGGGTTTCTTCTATATGACGGTGCAACCTTGATTCTAAAAACTGGATTTGATCCAATAGAAACGTTGCATTCTTTTCACTCATTGCATGCAAGGTAGGATCCATAGTACGTGCTAGTTCACGAATTGGAGCATGCACTTGATTCACATTCTCTTTCACTTGATCTACAATCTCATCGATTGGAAATGAGTGCTGAGACTTAATCCACTCTTGTTTCAGTTGCTCACTGTCTTCTCCCAGAAGCGTCTCATAAGAGTAATCTACTCCTTCCACCCACTTTTGAATCGATCTAGGAACAATCGTCATTTGTATCCGTGGAATTAAGGGTGGCATCTTCCAACCAAATTGATTAAACACAGGTTTAAGCGTTCCCCAATAGGCAAGCTCACCAGGTCCAGGTATAAAAGCTAGAACTGGCAGGACCCATTCCTGCATTAGTGGCCTAGTCACGACGTTATTACTAAATCGCTCTGGTTCTGCTTCAAGAATGGTTAAGAGTTCTTCTTTTGAAAAGGACTGATCATCATTTCTACATGTAAAGTATCCATCCTCATAATCGAGGCGTACTCTTTTTTGATCAACGTTTAAGAAAAGATGTGCATTCTCTTCATCTGTAATGATAGGTGCTTGGTATCCTTTTTCAACAAACTGGGAAAGTCCCTTTTGTTGATTCGATTGGAGAGTATCTATCCTCTCAATTAATTCTTTAAAAAAGCCGGTTTCAAGGCGTCTTAAATCAGGGTGATGTGCATCAACAAACACAAGTCCTTCTTCTTGGAAAAAATGATTCATCAATTTTATGAAAAAGTCCGTATACGTACGACATGTTGTCGCAGCCTGTTGAATCCATTTAATCAGATCACAGGTATGATCTGTTTCAGGTAAGCTTTCAAATACGCCTTCAAGCCATTTAAATAACTCTTCTTTAGGTAGTTCCTTTTCTGAAGCGGAACACTGAACATCTTCATCTTCAATTGGATGCTTACGCCACTTACCCGCTTTTTCTTTAAATACAAAGCGAATCTCCTCAAAATCATGATCTTCACCAGCCACCCAAAACACCGGGACAACTGGAATCTTTAAATCTTTTTCTTGTTGTTTCGCACTCAATACAACCGTTAGTGCTTTATATATGGTGAACAATGGTCCTGTTAAAAGACCTGCCTGTTGCCCACCAACAATCACAACCGCATCATCATTATATAGTTTTTTAATATTACCTAATGCTGCATCAGGATACTCAAGATCTTTGTGCGTTTCAATAAGGTGAGCAACCAAAGCTTCACGGTTTAATCTATTATCCGTTCGTTTACCCAGTTCTTCCGCACGTTTTTTCAGCCAATCCGTCGATTCATATGTATAATCAAACAGCTCATTTAGCTCTGTTCGTTGATTAAGATAATCACGATAAAATCCTGCAGGAGGGTTTAGATGTATTTCTTTTGTTTCCATATATGACGAATCCCTTCCTTTGTTAGTCACTTCACGATGTTATTCTTCACTCTTATGCTTAGACTTTATTATCATAGCAAAAGTAGATGGCAATACCAAACAGAATGAACTTAAACAAAAGAAAAGATGCTCCAAATGAGTCCATATCCGCTAAGTAAAATATAAATAGTCACAAATATAAGGAAATTCAGTCTCCAGATTCCTTTAAAAAGCTTCATAGCATAGAAATCATCCATCACATTCCAATAAATAATAGTAAATGTAATGGCTACAGTAAAAAATAAAGCGAGGACTAGCCAAACAGATGTGGGTTCCCACAGCTGACTCATAATATAGTAGACGGCCGCCATAAACAGGATGGCTGACCCATCACTCGCCCATATGACCGCTTTACGTTTTTGTTTTATCAGCTTTACGGTTGAAATATAAATTAAATACCAACCTAGTGCTGGGATTGTGACAACGGTGGCTACCAAAGCTGCTACTGTACTTGTTACCATAAATGCTTCACCTCTAATCGATCTCTTATTTTAGGAATGATTGTTCGCGGTTGTTGAGTGCCTGATACAAAAAAGATATCGTAGGTAGAGACAGTCCATATGCTTTGGCTCTCCGGAGTAAATATCCTAAAATGGCATCAACCTCTGTTTGTCTCTCTTGTTTTATATCGACTAACATGGACGAAGTGTTTTCCGCTGTCCGTTTACAAACTGAGACTACGTGAGACCAGTACTTCTCTTTATCAGGCTGAAGAGGGTGAAGAGAAAAGGCTTCATCAAATACAGACCTCATAAGTCGCTTCAGCTCAATTGATTGAATTAGCTCTCCATTTTTTAACCCAGTAAGTGCTGTAATTGGATTAATACAAGCATTCACCAATAGCTTGGACCAAAGAAGATCCTCCCAGTTCCCCTGTTCAGAGACAGGGAAATGGAGTGATTGAATTGAATGTAGCCACTGCGTTAGCATGGTCGTCCGTTCCTGGTATATCGCCCAGTTTAACTCCCCTACTCCTGTGTGTTGAACGGTTGTATGGTCTAAGCGAACCGCGCCATGACTAATGGTGGCAAAAGCAATGGTTGGTTCTTCAAGCTCAGAAGCAGTCTCAACATGTGCCATCCCATTTTGTAGGAATAGGTAGCTTTGATGCTTGCCTCTTCTCTTAAAGTAATTCGTTAAGATTGGATCTAAGTCGTAGGATTTGACCGCAAACAGACATACATCTGCTGCTTCTACGTTTGCTTGATCGAGTTGAATGCTATGTAATTGAATCGTTTCTGAATGATCGCCACGAACGAGTGTTAGCCCCTTTTGATTCAATTGATCGGCCTGAGCTTTCGTTCTCGTACAAAGAGTGACCGCATCATTATTCTTTTTTAGATAAGCTGATACTAAGAGACCAATTGCGCCTCCGCCTATTATATAAATCTTCAATATAATCCCATCCTATCCTAACAATAGTTGAATTGTACCATATCCTTCAAAATAAATAAGTCTTTTTTAGTGGATTTCATGACGTATATGGAATCGTTATTAATGCGTTTTCAGCTTGTTTATGTTAAGATAATGAAAACGCATTCTTATACTTTTAGGAGGATTTACTATGAGCAAACCAGTTGTTGAACGTCTTCTTGTAAACTATAAAACATTAGATGAATTTAAGAATTTTAGAGAGTTTGGGGCTGCAGAGCTCTCAATGAAAGATGATCTGAATGCTAATATTATAGAAAATGATAGTGAATCTCCGTTTTACGGAATATATTTTGGTAAAAAACTTGTAGCGAGAATGAGTCTGTACCGGATTGATAGCAGATTTGACCAATACTTTGATCCACCTCAGGACTACTTTGAGCTATGGAAGCTTGAAGTGCTGGAGCCTTACCGTAATCAAGGGTATGGGCAAGCACTAGTAGAATTTGCAAAGAGCTTTGGTTTACCTGTTAAAACAAATGCTAGACAAGCTTCAAGTGAATTCTGGGAAAAGTCCGGTTTTAACTCTCTTACGTACGATCCAGCTCGAGATCGCGGAGAAAGTCCATTTGTTTGGTTCCCAGAAGGTGTAATTGAACAGGAGCAACAATCAGCTGCAACAACTGATCAAGACTAAACCTTCTATACACAGCTAAAAAGGCAAATGTTCCTTAACCGGACATTTGCCTTTACTTATTTATGCTACGTTTACATCGTTCGTTCAATGGGATGATCTCTTGTAAACTTCCTCGCTCGATCCATTATTGTGAGCAACGCTTTATAATCTTGAGTAATAAGGTCTTTATCTCGGGCAAGCTGCTCCAGCTTTTCTCTTAATTGCTCGTTTTCTTGTCTCAACTCCTCTAGTTCTAGAGAATCTTTTGTTTCCTGCCTTTGTTCATATGTTGATAAAAATGTAATGACATCTTGTAAATTAAAACCATGCACAGGCTCGGTTGGTAAAGACTCCCGAGTGACTTGTACATCCTCTATGTCTTGAACAGCAGGAGCTGATGTTGTGACTGGGCTTGGGCTTGGTTTTTGTTTAGCTTCTTGAGAGACGGACTTTTTGCCTTTTTGCTTCTTAGCCAACGCAACAGCAGATTCATATTTTTTTCGGATGGTCGAATTCCAGCGGAACCCACATGCTGCACTTGATCTTGATAATTTTTTGCCGACTTCTTCAAAAGCAGCTAGCTGAGTACTTGATTCGCGAATGTGTCGTAACACGACTTCGGCGAGTAACAGATCCTCATCTTCTGACCAGGCATCTTGTCGAGTGACTACCATTTTTCATCTCTCCTTTTATATCATATGCTTTCTTATGTCTATGCAAATCAGGTGTTAGATAGACTAGGAACTAGTAATCAGTTATATCCTTTTTCTCTCTAATCTATTCACCCTGATTGAAGGAGGATAAAAACGATAAAAAAACCTCCAGGGTAGGATACCCAAGAGGTTTCTTTCAAACATTATTTTGTAACTTTTTCACCTTTGTAAGAACCACATTCTTTACAAACGCGGTGGCTAAGTTTCATCTCGCCACATTCTGCACATTTCACCATGCCAGGGACAGCTAGTTTCAAGTGCGTACGACGTTTTCTTTTAGCGGTTTTAGACGTTCTTCTAAATGGTACTGCCAATATTCCCACCTCCTTAAAAAAATCAAACACTCAATCATCGACTCGTTACGACTTATCAAAAAACTTGGCTAAATCAGCCATACGCGGGTCAATTCGATCCTTTTGTGACTCTTCAGTCACAAGCTCCCAGTCTTTACCTGAAGGCGGAGCTAACGGCTCTGCACCCTCTTCAGCATAGACCTGTAATGGAATTTCCAAAAGGATTCGCTCTTCCAGAATAGGAGTTAGATCAATCTCATCATCAAGAACCAAATGAACTTCATCCTTATCTGAGATATCCGGCATAACGGATCCCTCAGGTAGAAAATGCTCATCAAAGCTAATTGATAGTGGCCACTTCACATCTGCAAGGGTTCTTGCACATGGCAGAGTCAACTCTCCCTCAAGCTTTAAAGAAAATGTAATGAGATTTGTCGGATATGTCACTTCTCCAGTTACCCGGATGTTTGTCATATCACGAATATCATTACTTTCTTTTAGTAACTGATCAAAGCGAACCGACTCATCAATAGGAAAGGTCTTATGCTTAGCTGCTTTTAGTTCACGCAGCGTCCATTTCATGATAAACCACCTCTAAGGCACAAAAGTAATTATAGATCTGACACTAATGAATGTCAACCTTTTTTCTTTACAGTTTAATGCGTATACTAAGATTAGTTCCTTCATTAGAACTACATCTATTCTAGCATGTCAGATTATCCGAGTAAAGGAGGCCGTCCATGCAAAACGTAACAAACCAAGTAAAAGCCGTTGGAATGGTTGTGGAATACAATCCTTTTCACAACGGACATCTATATCAGCTTCAGCAAGCAAAACAAGATACAGGCGCTGATGTGGTTGTAGCTGTTATGAGCAGCTCCTTCCTGCAGCGAGGTGAACCAGCACTTGTCTCTAAATGGTCTCGCACAAAAATGGCTCTGGCGAATGGTGTGGATCTTGTACTTGAACTTCCTTATGCCTATGCTAGTCAAAAAGCAGAGATTTTTGCAAAAGGTGCGATCTCTATCTTAGCTGCAGCGGGCGTTGATTTTCTTCATTTTGGCAGTGAGTCAGGGTCTATTGAAGAATTTCATGAGTTATTATATACAATGCAACAGAATGAAGGCGAATGGGATCTGTTAGTAAAGGAATATATGAGTCAGGGTCACAGCTATCCTCGAGCCGCATCTCTCGCCTTTACTCAATTAGGAGTAGATACGACTCTTTCATTGGAACAACCTAATAACATCCTAGGCTATCATTATATAAAGGCCATTCGCGACCAAAACTCAGCGATCATTCCTTACACAACAAAGCGAATAGCTGCGGGGTATCATGACCGCACGATTTCATCACCATCCATAGCCAGTGCAACAAGTATAAGAGAAGCTATTTTCTCAAGTGAGGATCAGACAAGCCTAGTAAAACAGGTGATGCCCCCATCCTCTTATACTGAACTGACAAATTATTCACAGACTACGCGTCAACTTCATAATTGGGAACGGTATTTTCCATTTCTACAGTATAGAATCTTAAGTTCAACGGCAGATGAACTTTCTTCCATCTATGAATGCGTGGAAGGATTAGAATTTCGAGTACTTGATACAATAGGCAAGGCTACTTCATTTCAAGAATGGATGAGCTCACTAAAAACAAAACGGTATACATGGACCAGATTACAGCGTTTAGCCACTCATATTCTGACCCACACAACAAAAGCTGAGCTAAACCGCATTCACACTTCTCCCCTACCTTATATAAGGCCTCTCGGGATGAACAAAACTGGTCAATTATACCTTCGCACACTTAAAAAGAAAGCTACTGTTTCCATTCTCAGTCGATTTGCTTCATCCGAAGATCTGCTTGCCACACTTGAACTAAGAGCCTCCAGAGCTTATCTAGCACCTCTTTCCCAAGAAGTGAGGTCTGCACGCATGGATGAGGAATTTAAAGCCCCCATACGACTCTAGAATCCTAGTGGTATGGGGGATGTTTTGTTATGATTTTTCATTGCCTGGAAGTTCCTCAAGAAAACGTAGGGCATCCTCTATATTCTGAACAGGGATCACCTGCATATCTGTTCCGATATCTTCTGCCGCGTGTTTCGCTTCTTCATAATTCGTTCCATTTTGTCCATTTGCATCAGGTGCAAAGAAGTACTTCGCCCCCGCTTTATCTGCCGCAACAACCTTTTGTGAGGCTCCACCTATTGGTCCAACAGTCCCCTCGTCATTAATCGTGCCGGTACCTGCGATAAGGTAGCCATGTGTAATGTCTTCATCTACAAGTTGATTATAGATCTCAAGTGAGTACATGAGTCCAGCGGATGGTCCACCGATATCTGTTTCATTAATGGTAACAGCGGGCGAGAACGTTACATCTCGGTCGGTCACAGGTGAAAGAATCCCTAGTCCAACTCGTCCTTCCTCTACTTCATACTCGTCTGGAAAAGGTTGAAAAGCTAATTCAACTGTGCGTGGTTCTGCATCACGTGTCACGGACAATGTGACAACATCATCCTTTGAATATCCTTCTAAAAGCTCCAGTAACTCCTCAGCCGTGTGAGTAGGTGTTCCATTCACTTCAGTAATTAAATCTCCTGTTTTTAATTCCTTTGCCGCTGGCATCCCTTCAATGAGATTGGTTACAAGTACGCCGCGATACTCATAAGAAACCTCTGCGCCTGCTTGTTCGTACGCTGCAATTTTTGCATTCTCCTGAGAGCCCGACATTAACAGTCTTTGCCGTTCATGATAATCTGAATCACTTTCCTCAGATCCTCGCACTTGTTCTTCCGGGAGGATCTGTCTGTAGGAGCTTAGGAGTGACCATACGTAGTACAAAGGTGTGGCTCTTGCCATCTCAACCGTTGTCAGCATAAATGCTCCCTCTTCGACCCCGTTTGTACCTTCTACAGTAATCATCTCGTTAAGCTCTTGAGCAATTCCAGGCTGTGAATAGTAATAAGGCAGCTTAATCAGATTCAACAGTAGGACAAGGGCTAAAACAATGATATATCGTTTTCTAATCAATGGTTTTCTTGGTTCATTCATATGGATCTCCTCCTTGCAGGACGTTTATTGCTCACTGATTCATTGGTCTATTTCAATTGTTCATACGTATAGTAGAGAATACGTAAGAGACAAGCTCGAGGGGGAGTAGATGTGCCGGTTTTAAAAACATGGTTATTTAGCGGGACAGCAATATTAATGGCTTTTGCCTTAATCATGTTCCCCAAGGAAGCACTTGAGGCATCACTTAATGGTATGGGAATGTGGTGGGATGTTGTCTTTCCTTCCTTGTTACCTTTTTTTATCCTATCTGAACTATTAATTGGTTTTGGTGTGGTAGCCTTTCTCGGAACCATTCTAGAACCATTTATGCGTCCCATCTTCAGAGTGCCTGGAGCCGGAAGCTTTGTTTGGGCTATGGGACTGGCTTCGGGAAACCCGACCGGTGCCAAGCTTGCAGCTAGGCTTCGCCAACAGAAAAAAGTCACTCGTGTAGAAGGAGAACGATTAGCAGCCTTTACAAATTCCTCTAATCCACTCTTTCTTTTTGGTGCGATTGCTGTAGGTTTTTTTCATAATCCTGCTCTTGGTTTACTCCTTGCTGCCGCCCATTATTTAGGGAATATCCTTGTTGGCTTATCGATGAGATATTATGGCAGAAAGGAAGAAACCTACGAGCGTACTGCGGAAACACGAAGCAGATTCTCTTTGAAAGAGGCGTTCTCCCGAATGCACACGGAGCGAATTCAGGATGGGCGACCAATTGGACAGCTATTAGGAGATGCCGTTCAATCCTCTGTCCGTACTCTTCTACTTGTGGGCGGCTTCATCATCTTATTTTCAGTGGTTAATAAGATGCTTTCCATTAGTGGGTTTACGGACCTATTCGCACAAGGAATTTCTTGGGTGTTTTCACTTTTTCAGCTTTCCCCCCATTTAAGTATGCCTTTCATATCCGGGTTGTTTGAAATTACATCTGGTGCACACTTACTATCAACGGCAGATGCACATCTTTTGGAGAAAGTCATTGTTGCCAGCTTCTTTATTGCGTTTGGTGGATTTTCCATTCAGGCTCAAGTAGCGAGTATTCTTTCAGAAACAGATCTACGCTTTAAGCCGTTTTTTATCGGTCGCTTGCTCCATGGTTGTTTTAGTGCCGTTCTTATCCTACTTCTTTGGAAGCCACTTTATGTAAATCGAACAACTCATGAAACCTTTTTTCCAATTACAAATCAATGGCAACCTCATGTAAATGTACTTGTCACCGGCTGGAATCAATGGCTGCAATTTTCGCCCTTCATCACTTTATGTGGACTTGTTCTCTACATTGTTATTAAAGCCCGTAATCAATTGGTTCTTACACATAAGTAGCGATTAGTGCTCTTTCAACCGCTTCTGGTACGAGTTTACTTAGAGACTGTTTGTATTTTGCTGCTTCCTTCACGATCGTTGAACTGATAAAAGCAAGCTCTGCACTAGTCGCTAAAAAATACGTTTCCACTTCAGGTGCAAATTGACGATTAATAGAAGCGACCTGCATTTCATATTCAAAGTCACTTGATCCTCGTAATCCACGGATCATCGCACGTCCACCTTGTTCCTTGACGTATTGTACCGTTAAGCCCTCATATGAATCGACAGTGACACGAGGGAGATGGCGTGTTGAATCTTTTATTAACTGCAACCGCTCTTCTACTGTGAATAGCGTCTGTTTCTTTGAATTATGTACGAGTAGCACGCGAATCTCATCAAAGGAATGTGTTGCCCTCTCAATTAAATCAATATGTCCTCGTGTGATTGGATCAAATGAACCTGGGAATACAGCTAACGTCATAACGCTCCACCTTCACTTTCTGAACGATTTGCCCAGATTGTAACCGTTGTATCACCATACTGTTCGTTTCTTTGCACAACTAAACGTCCACATTGTAATGGGAGTTTAACAGACGTTGCATGCTCTACTACAATCACACCAGTTGATGTTAATAATTCATGTTCATCAATAAATTCAAGCTGTCCTTTAAGTGTTTGTTTCGCATAGGGAGGATCCAAAAAGATCATATCGAACGATAGTCCTCTTTTTAAGATTGCTTTTAACGCCCTGTCTGCCTCCGTTCGATAGACTTCAGCCATGCCATCTAACTTTGTGAATGTGAGATTGTCATGTATCGTTTGAATCGCTTTTTTATCTTGATCAACAAAGATAACAGAATCTAACCCACGGCTTAAGCCTTCAATCCCTAGTCCTCCACTTCCTGCATACAGATCAAGTCCACTACCACCATCAAAGTAAGGACCAATCATATTGAAAATCGACTCTTTTACTTTGTCTGTAGTTGGTCTCGTCCCTTTTCCAGGCACGGCCTTTAAAGGGAGCCCTTTTTTATCTCCAGAAATAACACGCATGTAAATCACCTAGCCTTTATTGTTCGTGTGAAGCCTTTCATTTATCCTATTATATCATGAAAATGATTTCTGTTATTCCATGTATAGTTTAGTCATAGTTAGCCCATACTACCAATTAACAGCATGTTTTCATGTTGTGACAACCACGGAGAAGACTTACTTTCCCCATAAGCTCTCTCCGGTTTCTCCTCTCCCATAGCCTGTCTCATCTTATATGAGTATAGGCACCCGCAGTCAATTAGACTGCGGCTTTTTTTATCTCGACTAATCGATGTATTCGTGCTATATTGTCTCGTGATTACGAGATGCTAGAGGAGTGTGCTAACAATGATTCAGCGTTTTATTGAGCTTGGCGAAGGATATGGGGATTTTTACGAATTACTTGAACTGGCTACAACCAATAAAGAACGATTGGCTGAATTCGTTCAATTTGAGACAAACATTAATGATCAAAAGCGCGCATCGGTAGGCGTTATTCTACGTCCTGCTACAAAAGCAGGATTTATGCCCATTTATTATTGTCGCGAAGGCATTAGTATTAAAGAAGGGATTGAAAGTAAGCGCGTTCGTGAATTTCGAGATCTTGCTCATTCATTACACAAACGGGTTCGTCAACTGGAAGTGAGACCCTCAAAGGATTTTGCTGAAAAAGAGTTATACGAGCAATACTTAACAGGTGTGTTCCGTGTAAATCATTGTCTGCCCCCATTAAATTGGTAGGTTGAATACATATAAGTAGATACGTAAAAAGACGGCGGGACATAACTTGAATGTAGCGAGTAAAACACGAATATAGCAATTAATCCGCTACAGGAGCATCCCTCGCTTGTTCAAATAAATCACGAAAGGCGAATGATTCTACAATCGAATCATTCGCCTTTTCAAATTGATTTTAAGTTATGCCTCAGCCTCTTTTTTACGTAGATGACCGTTTTAAACGTTGGTTTTTGTCGCGTTGAAAGGTATGTTCAGCAGGCTCCATGATTTTAAGCCTTACTAATACAACTGCACCTATGAGAATAATAGAAGTTGTTAGTAATAAGCCTCTGACCCCATACAAACTAACTAACCAGCCCCCTATGATCGGACCAATCATCGAACCTAAATACATGGCACTGTTTGAGAACCCATACGTGCGACTCTCCATTCCTTTTGGTGCATGCATACGAATTAATGTGTTAGCAGCAGGGAGAAGTCCTCCAAGACAAAGACCCACAAAAAACCGGAGAATGATCAGCTGCCAGATACTTGTCACAAACACTTGAGGGATCGTGAACAATGCGACGCCCATTAAACAATAGACAAGCGTCCGATGAGCACCTTTTCGATCACTCATTCGCCCGAGCCATGCAGCCGTCGTAAAGTTCGCAAATCCGGTGACTGACACAACAATTCCTGCATAAAGAGACACATTAGCAGCTGGTGTTAGCTCTTCGACATATAGAGATAAAAGTGGGTTAACACCCATAATCGCTAACTGAATCATTAAAATAACAACATAGATCGATAAAACAGGACGATTTGCAGTGATCTTTTTAAATTCACTAATGGTACTCGTTTTTGTTTTTTCCTCGTTAACTGGAGGTGCGAAGTTTTCTTTTACAAAAATCGAAACAACGATAGCTGCGATAAGAATAAACGCTCCTGTTATAAAGAAAACCATTCGATAACCGAAAGCCTGTGACATTACACCACCAAACAATGGCCCGCCGATCGCACCTGCGACTGTTCCTGATTGAAGAATACCGAGCGCATATCCAGTATGTTTTTTAGGCGTGTTTGTACTGACCAAACCAATTGCCGCTGGAATAAACCCAGATATGACGCCATTTAGTAGCCTTAAAAATAATAAACTAATTGGACCCGCTGCAAGTCCTGTCAAACTAATGACGATCGCCATTCCGAATCCAGAGCGTAAGATCATTAGTTTACGTCCACGACGGTCCGCAAGTCTTCCCCAAAAAGGAGAAAAGATAAAGGCGGTTAAGAAATTCGCACCAAAAATGACACCTGCCCATAAACTGATCTCTTTTGGATCAGTGAGGCCTAATTCTTTAAGATATAAAGGTAGGAAGGGCATAATCATCGACATGGCACTCATCACTAAAAAAGTGCATCCAGCTAGGATCCACACATTTCTTTTCCATGATTCCAAACGATCACTTCCTCGTACGTCTATTATATATTTCGCCGGACGAAACAATCAAGTGATCTACTCGCCTATTCTGCCTTTGTAACCTTTACTTACGTCTTTCTTTCAAACGCACTCTCTGTTTTACGTATGTTTGCACAAAAAAACCAAGCGGAACACCACTTGGTCTAGATACCCATCTTATAGTCATACTCTTTTGCTTTATCAGGTTTTGCATTTTGATAATCGGTTTTTATAAACGGTCTCATCGAAGGCTTCACTTCACGCACAAAATGAAAACTACGAAGCTTTTCCATTGTGTCTTCAATTTGGTCCTGGTTACAATAGAAAATAACATACTTCATTTTTTTTGAGACGTAATGAACATTTCCAAACCGTCTAAGCTGTCTAGCAAATTTGAGTGAGGTTAACCATACGACAATTCCTTGACGTTGTCCATCCACCATCATCTTACTCTCCTTACTCGTTATGTCATCCGTAAAAGCCTTGCGTACTTTATTATGTATAATCAAGGGAGTGACCTACTTGTTTAAGATGTACTATACTAGTTTAATTCATGAGTTGTCACCGATTCAAGTAGAAAAACGGTTTATAGGTGGATTTTGTTTTCTTTATATTCACACAGAATTACCAGCTGATCAACTTGAGCGTTTACTTAACAAATCTGCAACAAGCATTTGTCTTAATAAGAAAATCACATATGAATGCTCACCAGTCCGACCAATTAAAGAAGGCCACATCTTTCGTATCCGGTTTTTACCACCTATTGAGAAAATGTTCTGCTGTGGCAATGAATGCACGGATTGTGTTAGAGAGAGACTAAAAAAATAAATGGCGAACCATACGCTTTGACGTACCATTCGCCATTCATTCGTTGCACAGAGGCTTTTATCCGCAGCTACAGCCGCCTCCTGATCCACAGCCACCGCTACATGACATACTGTCGAAAAACGGATTCCCAGATGGAACCTTTATCGTTGTTGAAACAGCATGAGCAACAATGCCGCTTATTTCATTTAATAAGCCTTCCAGCTCTTTTTCTGCTTGCTTAAACGCGATCACACGTTCATGTTTATCCATACTTCGCTTGGCTTGGCGTATCTCCTTTGACACTCGGTCATAGTCTGGATGATACTTACCAAAGCGCTGTACTTCTTCATTCAGTTCCTTCAGATCATTAAATGCTTTAATCAATGACTGAGCAGAAGGATCTGCATGAAGCTGACTTCTAGCTTCTATATATTCTGCAACGGGTTCAGACTGTAAAATCACTTCACTTAACGCATCTGTTTCCGTTAATAGCTCCATTTCATTTATGGTAGCGAGCATCATAGCACCCCCTACGAAGAAGTATAGCACGTCTTAAGCAGTGTTCATACCTATATAAGAACATTTATAGAACCTTCGCCCATGCCATTGACAACGTACGCATGCAGAACTATAATTCATTGAATTTAGTTGAACATAGAAAGGCGTTGGATCCATACATGAACGTAATTTCGTTTAATCCTTTTCGAACGATCGGCATCCTAAATCAGCATTATATTAAGCCGGAAAATATGTTTTTGGAGAAAGAGCGAATTGAAGAAGCAGATCTTTGTCTCTTCCCTGAAAACTGGCAGGTTAATTCTCTTGTGTACGGTATGAAGAAGCGTATCTTTCCTAGTATACAGTCCATTCAGTTAGGGTTTAATAAAATTGAAATGACCAGGGCGCTTTGGAGTGTTGTACCAGAGCATGTCCCAAAAACGATGATTCTTGGTCGTAATAGAGATACCTTTCAAAAAGTACTTGATGAGTTCCCATTTCCATTTGTTGCAAAAGAAATTCGAAGCTCAATGGGTCGCGGTGTGTTCTTAATTGAAAATGAACAACAATTTCGTGAGTATAGCGACCAAAACCCTACCTATTATATTCAGGAGTTTCTTCCGATTGAACGTGATTTGCGTGTGTGTATTGTAGGTGAAAAAGCGATTGCTTCTTATTGGCGCGAAAACAAGGATACGTTCAAAAACAACGTAGCTCAAGGTGGACGCATTTATTTTGATGATATCCCCCAAGAAGCTGTAGAGGTTGCTGTACGTACAGCAAAAGCTCTCGGTATAGACCATGCCGGATTTGACTTAATCGTTGTAGAGAACCAGTACTACATCTTAGAATTTAACACGTTATTCGGAAACCAGGGCTTCCAAGAATTAAATGTATCCGTTGAACAAGAAATTGCGAATTATCTTGGATTAAAACGATAAATGATGACAAACAGGAAACCGTCACGAACTGAAGGTTTCCTGTGTTTGTGCAACCGTATCCTGGCCCATCTTTAGCATTTCCATCATCATCATGGCGAGACCCAAATTTGATTGCATCTTCTCTACACGTTGGGGAAATGTTCGTCCGTAAAAACGATTCGCTTCTTTTTCAAGTGTTTGAACGGCCGATGGATCTCGCGATAAGGTGCGATACCATTGTGGATGTTGACGAACAAATAAGCGAAACTCCTGATTCTCGTTAAACATGCGTATGATCTCAGGTCTCATGAAGGTCCTCCCTTATGTTAATCCCGTCTAAAAGAAAACGGTTGGTCTGAATTTGACCGTTGCTCTTGACCTTCCGTCCGTTGAAAGCCTTGAATCAGGGACTGAACATTTCCGAGTACTGAACTAAACTGAGCTAAGTGGTTTTGCAGGTCCTGGACATTCATTTTTTTGACCATACCTATAATTTGACCCATAAACTCTGTAGCTGTATTAGGATCTGTTTGTTGGCCCGTTTCATTTGTTTGTTGTGTTTGTTGTTGCGTTTGGTCTTGTGTATGGTCCTGATGAGCCTCTGGTGACTTATAAGGCTGCCATTGACTGTGGTCAGCCCCCAACACACTCCACTCTTCATAAAAGGCTTGAAGTGACTTTTGACCGAGTCGTACATCGTTCATGATCATTGGATGCTCCCTGACAAATGCTTTAAAATCTTGAACACTTTGATGTAGTTCATGTGAGGACGCCATGTCTACCTCACCACCTTTTCGTTTATAGTACTATTCTAGAAGAATGCCTAGTCCATGGTTCGTCTTTTTCTGAAAAAAAGTATGTTTTTTTGTTACAATAAACAAGGTTATTATTTTCTCAGGAGGTTTTAGCATGGAACACCTTACAAATCAATCGATCCAGACTCAGTTTGAACAATATTTACTATCTGCATCTGAAGAAGATAAACACATTCTTTCGTCCATATTGACAAATTTACAACAAAAAAAGGACACCAGTGGGTCCTATTTGTCAGCTCTTATTAAGATGGAAGCAAAATCATTTGCGAACAAACAGCTTGAAATGACCATTCCGATTAGTCCAATCATACATAACTCTCTTGATATTGTGCATGGAGGCATTACTGCTACACTTGCTGATTCAGCGATGGGTACATTGGTACATAGATTGTTGCCAGAGCACCAAACAGCTGTTACAACAAACCTTTCCGTTCAATACATCCGTCCCGGCAAAGGAACACACTTATCGTGTACAGCTTCTGTTACCCATCAAGGTAAGCAATTATGTGTAACAGAAGCACGTGTTGTAGATGATCGAGGAAAGCTCGTAGCAACAGCAAATGGTACATTTATGGTTATTGCAAAATCAAAGTAAATTACTCAACCGGGGTCAAAAAATTCTGAGTGAAACTTCTCTGATAGACCCCTACCCCGAGTTCTGTAAATCCTTCGTGAAGAAGATTCACCCGATGCCCTTCACTGTTTAACCATCCCTCAACTGCAGCTGCACCATCAACATAGTTAAGTGCGATGTTTTCACCTGCTGTTCTAAATGGGACTTCCCCAGCGATAAAACGTGCATCAAGCTTCCCGTAGGTTGGTGAAATGTGGTCAAAATAATCGTTCTCTACCATATCAAGACTATGCTTATACGCGATATTTCGCACATCTTCGTTCCATGTGAATGATTCAAGTCCATGTTTATTTCTAATTCGGTTTGTTAAATCAAAAATTTGCTTTTCTTCTCCTGCTTCAACTGCTTCCCATTCATCCTTTGTAAGCTCATTGGTTTCCGGCAACGATCC
The DNA here is from genome assembly GCA_037965595.1 of Alkalihalobacillus sp. FSL W8-0930. Lineage (NCBI taxonomy): Bacteria > Bacillati > Bacillota > Bacilli > Caryophanales > Bacillaceae > Alkalihalobacillus > Alkalihalobacillus sp. FSL W8-0930. The sequence continues at coordinate 2,297,580 of CP150183.1, forward strand.
ACGATACGTCATATCATACGGCTTTTGCCTAAGAAGAATATCGGTCGTTAGTAATCTAACGGTAGAAAGTTCGCCTGTATGTATATCAAAATACAATTGTAGCCAATCTTCACCATAAGGGATAACTGGTCTAGCCTGAATGTCTGCCTCTGTTAAGATAAACTTAAATGTACCGTCATCTGATTTAACTTCAATCGATGATTCAAATTCTAACTCTTGAGACAGCCTTTCATACGTGAGCGGTCCGTTAAAAATGGTATCAGCAAGTTCATCCCCCATATAATAACAAGTGACAACTTGATTATCCTCAATTCCCGCCTGTAAATAAGACGTGTTATCAATCGGATAAATCCACCAATCATATCCATACGATGAAGGGTCTTTTCTCTCTGGTTCACCGTATGTTTGTGTCAGCTCATCTGTAGACATGTCGATGATGTTCTCAAGTACGACCCCGGATTGACCTGTCCGGCTTCCCAAGATTTCATCAGAGGGTACTTGCTTCTCGAGAAGCTGATCCTGTTTAAAAGGCGATGCCGCGTACCAACGCTGAACCTCATCTCTCTCTGTAACCTTGACTAACATTAAAGCAAGTATCAGTACCAAGGCGGCCAACAACCCTAGCCGTTTACGCAATCTCATCACTCCTTTGTCATAACCCTAACAAAAAAGTTCGTAATTCTTCTCTACTTCCCTTTATCTACTTATGTAAACTATTGTCTTTAAACGTAGAATAGGAGTTTGATACGCCTTTGTTCTGTTTGGTTAAAAGAAAAACAATTCATTTATTGCAAGCTGATGCATTTCATACTATCATAATTATAGAAAACATGCAGGACTAAAAGGGGTGTAATAATTATGAAATTTGATGAAACCGGTTTCGAAGGACAAGAAGTTAAGTTTGAGCATATCCAACACGCTGCAAATGCGTGTGGCTTTGTACATGGAGAACAGTGGGATTATGAACGCGCGATGTTTGATTACAAGATTGTTAATCAGGGCGATACATACTATGTTCGAGTACCGATCTATTCCATTAAAGGAGATATCCCGAGAAAAGAAACAATCTGTAGGTTAATGTCACCACTACTTGGTAAGCATTACTATCCACACGGTGTAGAATATGCAGGCGAAACCTTCCCAGATTCTGTCGTAACAAAAGCCAAATCTAAACTGGATTTACTTAAACATACGCTTGAGCAAGAGGTTTAGTTTCACTTTTTTTAATATGAATATAAAAAAGCACGACCCTGCTCTAGGGTCGTGCTTTTCATTGGTCCTCTTAATAGTAAGGAGAAATCATCAAATACACTAATACACCAGTAAAGCTAACATATAACCATAAAGGCATAGTCCAGCGAGCAATCTTTTTGTGTCGCTCGTTCTCCATATTCCATGCTCTAGTCACAGTAGTAAGTGCAAGCGGTACGATTACAGCTGCTAGCACGATATGCGTAATCAAGATAAAGTAATAGAAATAACGTAGAAACCCTTCTCCACCATAAGCTGTGGATGAAGATAAAAAGTGGTGGGCGACATACGTAATTAAAAAGAATGTGGTTGTTGTAAACGCCGCATAGATAAATCGTTTATGCCATGTGACCTTACGTTTAATAATTGAAATTAAGGCAGCAAGTAAAAATAAAAAAGTAAAACTGTTAAAGATCGCATTAAACATCGGTAACAACTGTACATCAAATGCATCAAAGTTTTCGTAGCCAGGCATGCCTGAGAGTACTGCCACTAATCCATTAACAATAATAGTTACGATAATAATAAGTGGTTTATAATTTCTCTTCTTATGTGTTGATACTGTTTCTGACAACTTGACCTCTCCTTTTCAAATAAAACCTGTCCAATCTATTTAGAAGTATACACTGATCTGCTTCGCAGAAACAAACGAAGGCGTCACAATCTGATGAACTTTCTCGAATGATCTTTTTTAGTAAAACGAAAAGAGGCTAGAACATAACTTTAATGTCAATAGGAACTCACGTATTTAGCACAATATCCGCTACAGGAGAATCCCTCTGCATGTCTTACGCCTTACTAAAAATAGAAATGGCGAATGATTCAATAATCGAATCATTCGCCATTTTCAAGTTGATTTTTAGATTTGTCCAGCCTCTTGCCCTGTTACCATTCATTTACTTCCTATCGTTTTGCACAGATTAATACTTTGTTACACCGATTAATAGCATAAGTGCAACGATGGTTGGAAGTGTGATAAAAATTCCTGTGATCATAAAGACGTTTGCCCACGCATGATCCTTATCCTTCATATGCATAAAGAACAGAAGCTGAAGAGCAAGCTGCACAATCGCCAGAATTAAGATAAACGGGATGGCAAGCGTTCGTGGAACAAAATCTGTTGCCACAGCAGCAAAGGCCATAAAGGTTAAAGCGATCATTAATGCAAATGCAACAATTTGCTTTCTAATCTCGGCTTTATGAGATCGTTTCTCCTCATTTGTCATGGCACTTGTTTCAAAGCGCTCACTTAAATGATTAGCCATGCGATCCACCTCCTACACCCATAAGATAGACAACTGTAAAGATAAATACCCATACTACGTCAATAAAGTGCCAGTAAAGACTAGCTACGTAGAACTTTGGAGCGTTTGTTAGCGTGATACCTGAACGAGCGTAACGGACGATTAACAACGTAATCCAGCACAATCCAAACGTTACGTGTGCCCCGTGAAGTCCTACTAAAGAATAGAAGGCACTAGCAAAGGCACTGGTTGTAAATCCAAATTCATACTCATTCACATACTGGTAAAACTCATAGATTTCCATTCCAAGAAACCCAAGACCAAGTACAACAGTAATTACAAGCCAGATCATCATTGAGCGGAAGTTATTCTTCTTCATTGCGGACATAGCTAGCACACTTGTTAAACTACTTGTTAAAAGAAGCATAGTCATAATAAATACTAGCTCAAGGTGGAAGATGTCAGCTGATGTTGGACCATCAGCCGTACCATTCCTTAACCCAAGATACGTACCAAAGAATGTGGCAAACAAAATTGTTTCTCCACCAAGGAAAAACCAAAAGCCCAAGAACTTATTTTTCCCTTCAAGGGTAGCTCGTTCCGGATGCGACGGGAGACCATTAGATAAATCAACTGATCCTGACATTCTACTTTTCCCCCTTTCTAGGTAATTCACGCTTAATTTGATCAATTGGTACATGATAGCCATGATCTTCTTTTATAGATCTAACAGCCATACAGCCAAATGTAATAGCAAACCCACCAACAACCACAATCCATGGATTAATCAGTGCATTCTCCATTTCAAGCATGATTAGTCCAAAGCCTACAAAATAAAGACCTATTGAGATGAGAAGTGGTAAAATTGAACCATTTGGCATATGGATCTCATCAATCGGTTCAGCAGGCTTCATCGTCCCGTCTCCATGAATCTTTTCATAGAATAATGGATCGAGTGAACGAATTTGAGGTGTTTGTGCAAAGTTATACTCTGGCACAGGTGTCGGAACAGCCCACTCAAGCGTTCTAGCATCCCAAGGATCAGCTACTGTTACTCGTTCTCCTTTAAACGCTGAGTAAATAATATTCACAACTAGAAGTAATACGCCAGCTGTCATAAAGAAAGTCCCAATTGTACTGACCATATTATACGCATCCAGACCCTGACCTTCTAGATATGTATAGACTCGTCTTGGCATACCCATTAATCCTAAAATATGCTGAATAAAGAACGTCAGATGGAACCCGATGTAAAACAATACGAAGAACCATTTTCCAAGTGTTTCATTTAACTTATGATTAAACATCTTTGGATACCAGTAAAATAACCCGGCAAATAAAGCGAGTACAATTCCACCTACAATAATGTAATGGAAGTGAGCAACTACAAAGTACGTATCATGGTACAAGTAGTCAACTGGTGCCATCGCAAGCATAACCCCAGTTACCCCACCTAATACAAAGGTTGGTACAAAGGATGATGCAAAAAGCATTGCTGTATTAAATGTGATTTTCCCGCCCCACATTGTAAATAGCCAGTTAAAGATTTTAATACCTGTAGGAACAGCAATGGTCATCGTTGCTACCGCAAATACGGAGTTAGCTACAGGTCCCATTCCAACTGTGAACATGTGGTGAGCCCATACCATAAATCCTAGGAAGGCAATAATCATTGTTGCAAAGACCATGGCCGTATAACCAAACAGTCGTTTTCTAGAAAAGGCTGGAATAACCTCAGAGATAATTCCAAATGCCGGAAGAACAAGAATGTATACTTCCGGGTGACCAAAGATCCAGAATATGTGTTGCCAAATGACCACATTTCCTCCCGCACTTGGTACAAAGAACTGCGCATCAAAAATTCTCTCAAGCATTAAAAGCGCAAGACCTGCCGCAAGTGGAGTGAAGGCAAATAAGATCAGTGTTGAGGAAATGAAAGAAGTCCACACGAATAATGGAAGTCTCATCATCGTCATACCAGGTGCACGCATGTTTACAATCGTTACTAGGAAGTTAATCGCAGAGATTAACGTACCAATCCCCGATACTTGCAACCCTAGTACGTAAAAGTCAATTCCTAAACGGTCTTGTGTGGAAAGTGGAACGTACGCTGTCCAACCAGCATCCGGCCCGCCCCCAAAAAACCAACTTGTACTTAATAATAGTCCTCCGGATAAGAATATCCAGAATCCTAGTGCATTCACAAATGGAAAGGCAACATCACGTGCCCCAATTTGCAAAGGAATGAAATAGTTCATAAAAGCAAACAACAAAGGAGTTGCCGCTAAGAATAGCATGATCGTTCCATGCATCGTAATAAATTCATTAAACGTTTGTCCACTTAAGAACGTATTCTCGGGAAACATTAATTGAATCCGCATGAAAACAGCCATCAACCCGGCTTTACAGAAAAATAATGTTCCAGCAATTAAATACATGATTCCAAGCTTTTTATGGTCAACGGTTGTTAACCAGTCCATAATGACACTTTTCTCTTGTTTTACAGCTGCCAATGTTTCATACCTCCTTTTCCGTTATTACTCTGCATTCTCTCCGTCACGAACATTTAATGAGCGTAAGTATGCAACAAGTGAATCCATTTCGTCTTCTGAGATTTCAGACTCAGGGAATGGAACCATGTTGTTTCCTTGTTTAAATTCATCAGGATTTCGAATCCATGCCTTTAATTGTTCATCTGTATTCTCAAGATATCCAGCAATGGTGTTTCGATCACCAAAGTTTGTTAATGTCGGGCCTGACGCTGAACCAGGACCACTAACGGCATGACAGCTAATACAGTTCTCTTGGAATACTTCATACCCTTGTTGCACAGAAGAGTCTTCCGGCTGCTCTACATCTGCTTTCGCTGCCATATCCTCTACCCATTGGTCATAATCTTCACGTTCAAGTGCAATTAGTTTAAAATCCATTAAAGCATGAGATGGACCACATAACTCTGCACATTTACCCATATACGTACCTGGCTCACTAGCTTCAAGCCATAAGGTATTCTCAATACCAGGGACGGTATCAATCTTACCTCCAAGTGCCGGTACCCAGAATGAGTGAATAACATCGGTTGCATTTAACGTAAAATACACTCGCTCATTTGTTGGAATATATACCTCTTGTCCTGCTGTGAACCCTTCCTCGTAATCAAACTGCCACCAGTACTGATGACCGGTTACATCTATGTATACGGCGTCCTCTACATCTTCAGGCGCTTGACTTTCTGCGAAATCAAACGTTCCGATAATGGTTGGAACAAACAGAACTAAAAGTAGTAGAATTGGGATGACCGTCCAGGTAATCTCCAACACTGTGCTTCCGTGTACTTGTTTCGGGTATTCGTTATCTCCTTCTTTACGACGGAATTTCGCTATAATATAGAAGAAAATCGCGAAAACCACTAATGTGACAAATGCCATTATGTATAATGACAGAATCATATTGTCATAGATCCATTTTGCTTGAGGTCCTTTTGGATCTAAAGCCGTCAAGTTCTCGTTCCCAAAACAGCCTGATAAAAGAAAAATGACTGCTAGAAATCCAAACCGTCCACTCCAAGCCTTTACTTGTTTCATCAGCATTCCCTCACTTTCTTTCAATGTTTGTCCTTTCTTTTCTCTGTAGCATTCTTGCAAACTCAAAACAACGGTAAAATAAAGTCCATCTGATAAGGCTTTCAATAATCTATAAGTAATCATAAGCAGTAAACTGAAATTCCCCAGAATCCGCTTGTTTTACGCCATTCACCTCCTGATGTGCTTATAGATCGCCAATTATAACCAGTATACGTTTACATTATAGCTTATTATGAGATTAGTTTCATCATAAACCTCATTTTCACATGATATTCACATTTAAAAAACCGTCATAAAATGTTCCTCGCTGTAAAATTGACTTTTCCTTGCTGCATACCTATCATCAATAGAGAGCAACCTATTACGAATTTATTTTTAATTAGAAGGTGAAGAACGTGCATAAGCGATTTAAAGTTTTTGGTGTCATTACAGCCTTATTTGTGCTACTAGTCCTGATCCAGGGAGCACTTGTTTCAAAAACGGGTTCTGGTGAAGGGTGTGGGAATACGTGGCCCCTATGCTTTGGTGAGGTTGTTCCATTAAACCCTGCCATTGAGACCGTCATTGAGTATACACATCGTATCGTGTCAGGCTTAGCTGGTTTTCTTGTTATTATCCTGGCTTTTTGGGCCTGGAAGCAATTAAAGCATGTTCGTGAAGCTAGATTTTTGGCGATTCTCTCTGTGTTTATGATTATCTTGCAAGGATTAATGGGTGCAGGAGCTGTTGTTTTCGGACAACAACCTTTAGTTATGGCTCTGCATTTTGGTTTTTCAGCCTTATCTCTTTCATCCGTTGTGTTATTAATCATTTTAAGCTTCGAGGATTCGAAGAAAGGTTCTCGCCCTGCTGCACCTGAGAACAGTAGAGGTTTGCGCAAATACGTTTTAGCTGTCTTATTGTATTGTTACGCGGTTATTTATACAGGTGCTTTCGTAAAGCATACAGATTCAACGCTCGCATGTGCTGGTTTCCCTACATGTAACGGAAAATGGATCCCGGATGCTTTCTGGACAGTTGCTCCACAATATTTCCATCGTATCTTTGGGACCATCATGCTTATACTCTTAATCATCTTACTCATATGGGTCTTTAGAAAGTTTAGTCAAAGTCGAACCATTAAATGGTTAAGTGTCATTTCAATCCTATTAGTAATCGGGCAATTCTCAAGTGGAATTACCATCGTTTTAAGTCTGAACCAGTACCTTGAGGTTGGTATGACTCATGCAGTCTTAGTGTCTTTATTATTTACGTGCTTAGCCTACATGACCATGATTTTATTCAGAAAACGTTCAGCTTAATAAAAAAGAGGATCAAAGCGAGTGCTTTGATCCTCTTTTTTTGTTTGTTTAAACGAATTCGATAAGTAAATCACCTGTTGCAATTGGTTCATTGTCGGATACAAAGACATCCTTAATTTCACCATCAAAAGCAGCCTGTACCGTTGTTTCCATTTTCATCGCTTCTGTAATAAGTAAGTGGTCACCTTTTTTCACTTGATCACCTTTAGCTACAAGAGCTTTAATGACTGTTCCTGGCATAGTCGCACCGATTTGTTTTTCGTTATTCTTATCAACCTTCGGACGGGATTTTACTTTTGTCTGAACAGATTGATCTTGAATTAATACTTCCCTTGGCTGACCATTTAATTCAAAGTACACAATGCGTTTCGCATCATCTCTTGGAGCTGAAACAGAAACAAGCTTAACAATTAATGTTTTCCCTTGTTCGATTTCAACTTCAATTTCTTCGCCTGGTTTTAGACCATAGAAGAAGGTTGGCGTATCAAGTACAGATACATCTCCAAAACTGTCACGGAACTGCTCGAATTCAGTAAATACTTTTGGATACATCACATATGACAACACATCGTGACTTGTTACTTGACGATTCAGTTGTTTAAAGAGCTTATTTTGGATCTCTTCAAAATCAACTGGCTCAAGAAGGGCTCCTGGACGTCCTTCAATTGGCTTGCGAGACTTAAGAATGATGTCTTGAAGCTCTTTAGGGAATCCTTGATACGGTTGTCCAAGCTGTCCTTGGAAGAACTCAACAACAGAATCAGGGAAATCAAGAGAGTGACCTTTAGCGTATACATCTTCTCTAGATAAATCGTTTTGAACCATGTATAAAGCCATGTCCCCTACAACTTTAGAAGAAGGTGTTACTTTTACAACATCACCAAACATATCGTTAACTACACGATACATTTTCTTAACCTCGTTCCAGCGCTCTCCAAGATCAACTGCTTTTGCTTGTTGCTGAAGATTGCTGTATTGCCCACCAGGCATTTCGTGCTGATACACCTCTGTATGAGGAGCATTCATGCCACTTTCAAAGCCTTGATAGTATTTTCTTGTTGCACCCCAGAACTCGTCAAGCTGTTCAAGAGCATGAATATTTACATCAGGTTGCTTCTCTGATCCACCGAGTGCGTAATAAAGAGTGTTTGCACTTGGTTGAGACGTTAAACCTGCCATAGAGCTAATCGCAACATCGACGATATCTACTCCCGCTTCCACTGCTTTTGCATACATATACACACCATTTCCGCTTGTATCATGTGTATGGAGATGAACCGGGATGTCGATTGTTTCTTTTAATGCAGATACAAGAGTGTAAGCTGCTTCTGGCTTAAGTAACCCTGCCATATCTTTAATGGCAAGAATATGTGCTCCGGCTGACTCAAGCTCACGAGCGAGGTTTACGTAATAATTCAGATCATACTTTGTCCGAGATGAATCTGTAATGTCTCCTGTATAGCACATTGCGGCTTCTGCAATCTTTCCAGTCTTGCGAACAGACTCAATGGCCGGACGCATTCCTTCCACCCAGTTTAAGCTATCGAAAATACGGAATACATCGATCCCTGCAGAGGCAGATTTTGAGACAAATTCATCTACAGCATTATCTGGATAGTTTGTATACCCTACTGCATTTGACGCACGTAATAGCATTTGGAATAATACATTTGGTGCTTGTTTTCTTAGTACCAGCAGTCTTTCCCAAGGATCTTCATGTAAGAAGCGCATGGCCACATCAAATGTTGCTCCACCCCACATCTCCATAGAGAATAGGTTTGGTAACAATCGTGCTGTAGGCTCAGCTATCTTCTTCAAATCATGTGTCCTTACACGAGTCGCAAGAAGTGATTGATGCGCATCACGAAACGTCGTATCTGTTAGTAACACATCTTTTTGTTCTTTCACCCATTTGGCCAAGCCCTCAGGTCCTTGTTCATCAAGGATTTGTTTTGAACCACGAGGCATTTCCTCGATTGGATTGATTTTTGGTACAACCGGCTTTTCAAAGTTTGGCTTTTTCTGTTGATCAATTCCTGGATATCCGTTAACGATTGTTTCTCCTAAGAACGTAAGCATTTTTGTTCCGCGGTCTTTTCGTTTAGGGAAAATAAACAATTCAGGCGTTGTGTCGATAAATGAAGTATTGTATGAACCATTTAAAAACGATTCATGTCGCACAACATTTTCAAGGAACGCAATATTTGTTTTAATTCCACGAATACGGAATTCGCGCAAATTCCGCAGCATTTTTGATGCGGCTCCCTCATACGTTAATGCCCACGTAGACACTTTTACTAATAAGGAATCATAATGCGGAGAAATAACAGATCCTTGGAATCCATTTCCTGCATCAAGACGTACACCAAAGCCACCACCTGAACGGTATGCATTAATTCGTCCTGTATCTGGTAAGAATCCGTTAGCCGGATCCTCTGTTGTTACACGTGATTGAATGGCAAACCCACTACATTGAATATCTTCTTGTGCTGGGATACCCATTTTCGAATCATGAAGCTTCTCACCGTCTGCAATTAATAGCTGTGATTGAACAATATCAATTCCCGTTACCATCTCTGTAATCGTATGCTCTACTTGAACACGTGGATTTACTTCGATGAAATAGAAATCCCCATTTTCTGTTGCTAAAAATTCAACGGTACCCGCATTCACATAACCGATTGCTTCAGCTAGTTGAACCGCTGCTTCGCAAATACGTTCGCGTACACCTTCACCCAACGAAACACTTGGTGCGACCTCAACCACTTTCTGATGACGACGTTGAACGGAGCAGTCTCGTTCATATAGGTGCACAATGTTGCCGTGTTTATCAGCTAGAATTTGAACCTCAATATGCTTTGGATTTTCTACAAATTTCTCAACATAGACCTCATCATTCCCGAAGGCAGACTTTGCCTCCGATTTTGCACGATCATATGATTCACGCAGATCTTCAGCAGCTCGTACAATTCTCATTCCACGACCGCCGCCACCAAGTGACGCTTTTATAATAAATGGATAGCCATGCTCTTGGGCAAAGGCTTCAACTTCCTCCACGCCGTTTACAGGACCATCACTACCTGGAATAACTGGTAACTTCGCTTTTAACGCTTGTTCTTTTGCTTGGACTTTATCACCAAACATCCGAAGATGCTCAAGTTCTGGCCCAATAAAGATGATTCCTTCTTCATGACAACGTTTCGCAAATTGAAGGTTCTCAGATAAGAATCCGTAACCTGGATGAATTGCATCGACACCGTGTAGCTTTGCGGTTTCAATAATTCCTTCTATGTCTAGATATGCATCGATTGGTTTTTTACCTTCACCAATCAGATAGGCTTCATCGGCTTTATATCTATGATAAGCTCCTAAGTCTTCTTTAGAATATACAGCCACTGTTCGGATATGTAACTCAGAACATGCTCGGAAAATTCGAATTGCGATTTCTCCACGGTTTGCTACCAACACTTTTTTAATGGATTGTAACCCGTTCATTTCGTCCTCCCCTTTACTCTCTCGACTTTAGTATTCTTTCTCTACTTTTGGTGAAAGCTTGTTATTTAGTATAGAAGTAAAACAGGAAAAAAAGCAATTGAAATCTTCAGTCAGTTTAAAAACTTTTTTTAGTTTGAAATACTAGACAAACAAAAAAGACTATGGTAATAAATCATAGTCTTTTTTCGTATTAACGTTTAATTGTTAAATCGTGTAAGTCGTCCAGTCTACGTTGTAATTCACTTAAAATAAGTTTTCCCTGCTCTTCGTCTACTAAGCCTAATCGAACAGCAAAATCAATTTCGCGTGAAAGCCCAAACATACGAGTATCTAGTACTTCTTCGTAGAGGGGGCATTGAGGCATCGTTAGATTTTCCAACTGAACTTCAATAAGCTTGCGGATCTTTTCTGCGTCAGACTGCAGAAGTGCGTATGCTTTCTCAGCCTGGCTGGTCATCACCTTAATCGACATTTTGTCCCCTCCTCACAATGATAAATCATCTCTACTCTCATAGTATCTGCTAAAGCGCTAAATTGCAATCTTTTTAGCTAATCTTACGTGATTGAATCGTTGCAGTTATGACTAAATTGAAACGTTTTTAAGTTTCTATAACTGACAAACGTCTATTTTTCGTTTTATACTTAAACAGACAGACCAATTTAGGAGGAATCATCTTGAGTGAATTTGTATTTTTTATCGATGGCGAAGTAGATCGCCCATTAACAATTGATCCGACTGTTTGGATTTTCGACGAACGAAAAGTGGATTTAAGCACTTACTTTGACGAGCTAGAAACGATGGATGATGAGATCACAGCTTATCAAAAATCGATCTCAGCCCAATGGGATAAGGAACGTACGGAAGGTTCAGAGCCTCCAAACCCGAACCATAACGGAAATCTCATTCGGTATAACAAGCAAGCGTTGATAAATGGATCATTTGGTATGCCTTTAAAATCTTTTTTATCAAATGCGAACCCTACCGAAAGCGCTTCATCTGTAAAAATTGAAACGGATAACGGAGAGTCCCATTCTTGCTCTCTTGAAGAGGCATTTAAACTAATTGTTGGGTTTTCAAAAGACGGACAGCCGCTAAGAGATAACGGCCCTGTCCACATTTATTACGGTGACGGCTCCAATGCCAAAAATCCAATTACTCATGTAAAGAGAATAGTGATTGAAAACGGTTTATAAAAGATCAGCTGCAAGCTGCGCGAGTCCGGACCTTTCTCCTTTCACTAGCTTCACATGTCCGTGAATGGATTGGTTTTTAAATTTTTCTACTACATAGGTTAGCCCATTTGTGTATTCATCAAGGTATGGGTGGTCGATTTGCTGTGGATCACCCATCAACACAATTTTACTTTTCTCCCCTACTCTAGTCAGGATCGTTTTAATTTCATGCTTCGTGAGATTCTGAGCCTCATCGATAATGATATATTGCTCTGGAATACTCCTCCCCCTGATATACGTAAGTGCCTCCACTTGAATAGATCCCATTCCTGCAAGAATTTGATCAATCTCACCTGGCTTTTTTGTATTAAACAGAAATTCAAGGTTATCATAAATAGGCTGCATCCACGGTCTTAGCTTTTCATCTTTTTCACCGGGCAAATAGCCGATGTCTTTCCCAAGTGGGACAACTGGTCTTGCCACTAACAACTTGTTATACGTATGAAGATCCTCTGTTTGTAATAACCCTGCCGCAAGAGATAATAGTGTTTTTCCAGTTCCTGCTTTTCCGATCATCGTCACAAGCGGAATGTCTTCTCTAAGTAAGAGCTCAAATACCATCTTTTGTTGGACATTTCGAGAGCGGATCCCCCATACCTGATCTGAATCTGAAACAAAGGGTCGTATGTCAAAACCGTTTGGCTCAATTTTCCCTAGAGCAGAGCTAGAACCACCTAAGGAGTCTTTCAGAATGACAAATTGATGCGGATACAGTTGAGTATGAATCGAGAGATCGCCTCGATTGATTCCACCATTGTCATAAAACCGTTTGATAATGTCCTTATCAACATAGACTTCAATATAGCCATCGTAGCCTTCATCAAACTCTACCACTCGATCATTTAAAAAGTCTTCCACGTCCAAACCAAATGCATCAGCCTTTACTCTGACCAGAGCATCCTTGCTGACCAGGGTCACTTTAGCTCCGTTTTTCTTTTCATTTTCTTCTATTGAAAGGTTTAATGCTACAGCAATAATTCGATTATCGTTTGTCATTTCTGCAAATGATTCTTTTAAGTTCTTAAAGGAACGGTGATTTAATTCTACTCGTAGGGATCCACCCGAATCAAGTGGCACTCCCTCATGCAACTTCCCCTTTTCACGCAATTGATCTATTAATTTTGAGATTTGACGAGCATTGCGTCCAATCTCATCCATATTACGTTTCTTAGAATCCACTTCTTCCAATACTACTGCAGGCAGGACTACCTCATGTTTTTGAAAGGCAAAGATAGAATAAGGATCTTGCAGTAACACGTTTGTATCTAACACATAGATTTTTCTCAATATGAATGCCTCCTGACCTGTTATCGACAAGACCTAGCTCAAAACTAACATTCGCATGTAAATGTACATGTTCATATTCATGTGTATGAGACAAACGTGTCGGTTAGACGAGTTTGTCTTGATTAGTTTCTACAAACTTTTCCTTCTCTATTACATTTTATCAAAATCAGTAACCAGTCATTATGAATTTTCAGTAAATGAGAACGTAAAAAGCCCTCTATGACAAATGGGTGTTTATTTATTATATAAATACGCGTACACTATAGATAATAGTAGGAGCGTGAAAAAAGATGAGAGTAAAGTGCGTGTTATGTGATCAAATCGATACAATCAATGATTTAAAACCTTTAGCAAAAAAGCTACGCAATCGGCCTCTTCATACGTATATGTGTCCGACTTGCGAAGAACGTATTACTCGTAAAACGATGGAACGTAATAAAAACCATAACGAAGTTGAATCTTAATACAAAAAAGACAGCGCCAAGGCGCTGTCTTTTTGTATTAAGAGGATTGAGTTCCACTTTGTTCATTTTGCTTTCTATGAAGATGGAGTCTGAATCGGTACCCGCCTAAGAAAATAGCGGAGATCGCCAACACGGCCATGATCGGTGCACCAAATGCGAATTCCATCGTCCAAAGAAAAAAGCAACCAATGACAAGCATTGTATAGATAATGATTGATTTTAAAAGAGGAAGCTTTTGAGCAAAACCAAGCTTAAAAACGATGACTCCAAGAATTACGGTAATTATACATGTCCAAAAACCCAGCCAAGGATATTCTGCTGTTTGCTGCATGAGCCACGAATATTGACCCAGGTCAGCTTGGCTGATATTGTCTTTCATATATCTCCCGCCTTTTTACTAGGATTGGCTTCCTGTCTTCTTACGTTTTTCTGCTCTTTCACGTTCGTTTTTGTTTAAGATCTTTTTACGTAAACGAATTGAATCTGGAGTTAACTCACAATATTCGTCTTCGTTTAGATACTCAATAGATTCTTCAAGCGTCAAGATACGAGGACGCTTCATTGTAACGGTTTGGTCCTTTGTAGCTGAACGAACGTTGGTTTGTTGCTTCATCTTCGTGATGTTAACGGTAAGGTCATTATCACGTGTATGTTCTCCAACAATCATTCCCTCATAAATTTCAGTACCTGGTTCAACAAAGATTGTACCACGGTCTTCTACTTGCATAATTCCGTATTGGCTTGTCTTACCTGATTCAATAGAAACAAGTACACCTTGACGACGTCCACCAACTTGACCACCAAATAATGGCTTGTAGCTATCGAATGAATGGTTAATAATTCCGTAACCACGTGTTTGTGTAAGGAATTCAGTAGAATACCCAATCAAACCACGAGCAGGAACCATGAACTCAAGGCGAACTTGTCCACTACCATTGTTAATCATGTTAACCATTTCACCTTTACGTTCTCCAAGTGATTCCATAACAGCACCAGTGTACTCTTCTGGAACATCGATTTGAACTCGTTCAACTGGCTCTTGGGCAATGCCATCAATTTGACGAACGATAACCTCAGGCTTAGACACTTGAAGCTCATAGCCTTCACGACGCATGTTCTCAATTAGAATTGATAAGTGAAGTTCTCCACGTCCTGAAACAATCCATACTTCCGGTGAATCTGTGTTTTCAACACGAAGACTAACATCCGTTTCAAGCTCAGCTTTCAAGCGCTCTTCAATCTTACGGCTTGTAATAAATTTCCCTTCACGACCTGCAAAAGGACTGTTATTTACAAGGAACGTCATTTGAAGTGTTGGCTCATCAATACGAAGAATCGGAAGGGCTTCTTGGTGTTCAACCGGGCAAACGGTTTCCCCTACGTTAATCTCTTCCATTCCAGATACTGCAATTAGATCTCCAGCTTTTGCTTCTTCAATTTCTACTCGTTTTAAACCAAGGAAACCGAACATTTTTGTTACACGGAACTGTTTAACAGATCCATCAACCTTCATAAGAGCTACTTGTTGTCCAACTTTAATTGTTCCACGGAATACACGTCCTATTCCGATACGACCAAGATAGTCATTGTAATCAAGCATTGTTACTTGGAATTGTAACGGCTCACTGCTGTTATCAATTGGTGCAGGAATCGATTCAATGATCTTGTTTAATAGGCAAGTCATGTTATCGTCTTGCTTCTCAGGATTTAAACTAGATGTACCGTTGATTGCAGAAGCATAAACAACAGGGAAATCTAACTGATCTTCATCTGCTCCTAGATCAATAAACAAATCAACCACTTCATCCACTACTTCAGCTGGACGAGCGAAGTCACGGTCAATCTTGTTAACGACAACAATTGGAGTTAGCTTTTGCTCAAGCGCTTTTTTAAGTACAAAACGCGTTTGAGGCATACAGCCCTCATAAGCATCAACAACAAGTAAAACACCATCAACCATTTTCATGATACGCTCTACTTCACCACCAAAGTCGGCGTGTCCTGGCGTATCCATGATGTTAATGCGTGTATCACCATAGTTAATCGCGGTGTTTTTAGCAAGAATGGTAATTCCACGCTCTTTTTCAATTGCGTTAGAATCCATTGCTCTTTCTGCAACCTGTTCGTTCTCGCGGAACGTACCTGATTGTTTAAGTAATTCATCTACAAGCGTTGTTTTACCGTGGTCAACGTGGGCAATAATTGCGATATTACGTATATCTGAACGACGATCCATATAAAATTTCTCTCCTTAGCTATGTTCAAAAAGCATATGCTTTCTGCTTCTATTTTATAAAACTTCTCAAAATCTCTAGTTCACAACTGTATAAGTATAACATAGTTATCGTTAGAATAAACAAAAGCTTTACCCAATTTTTCATTTTCTACACTTCATTTAACTGAATTACCGAATTGTTTGACGTATTGTCACATGATACCCTTTTCTTTTTTCTAAATCACGGTACACTGTTAATAGAAGTTTTTGGTGTAAGGGAGGACTTGACTTGAAAAAAGAAAACCTTTTATTTTTATTACTAGCCGCGATCACCGTAGCGTGTATTATGAGTATTGGTATAGCCGTTGCTGAGAGAAGCATTATTATTGCCTTACTTGCTGTAGCAGGTGTCATTCTCGCTATGGGACTCGGCTTCACTCTTAAAAAGCGCATTCGTGAAAATAATCAATCTGAAATAAACTAAAAATGAATCCATACAAAAACCAAGGACATTATCCTTGGTTTTTGTGACGTTTTAAGGTGATTCCTGTTTTTTCTTCAAGGGGTCTAACAATTGCACTAACATCTTGGTGACCATATTTTTCTTTGGCTAAAGCAACCTTCTCAGCACCTAGCTTAACCATCTCAAGAGGCATGTCTATCTCTTCTGCCAGATCAAGAGCAAGTCCAATGTCTTTATGAAGGAGATTAATTGAAAATCTTGCATCAAACTCTCGATCAAGAATGGCATCTACCGCCCAATCCATGCTTTTTGAAAATCCAGCACTTTTCTGGATGAGATCATAGGCTACCGCTGGATCAACACCTGCTTTTTCAGCCATCACATAACACTCAGCAAGAGCTGCTTGGTGTACGCCAATTAACATGTTATTTAATAATTTCACAACGGTTCCGCTACCGATTGGACCGACATGGACGATATACGCCCCGTAGGACTTCATCACAGGTTCGGCCCTTAAGAAGGTTTGTTCCTCTCCCCCACACATAATCGTTAGTGTACCCGCGCTTGCTCCCATTGGTCCACCACTAACGGGTGCATCCATAAATTCAGCACCTTTTTCTTGAAGAAGATGTAATACTCGTTCATTTGTTTGACGATCCACAGTAGAATGATCAATCACAATCTTGCCAGGTGATGCTCCCGCAATTAACCCGTCTTCACCCTCATACACGTCTTCGATTGTTTTAGGAACAGGCAAGCATGTCATCACAATATCGCAAATTTCCATCAATTCTTTAGGTGTCTTTGCTTCTTTTGCTCCATAAGCGACCGCCTCATCAATTGGTCCGCGGCTACGACTTACTACATACGTTTCAAAATTAGAGTCAATTAAATGCTTTGTCATTGGCAGGCCCATCGTTCCAAGTCCTATAAAGCCAACTTTTTTCATTAATTCTCCTCCCCTACGTAAGCAGATACGATTTCCCTTTGCAAGGCTGGCTTCGCGGCAATCACCGTTCCTCCATCAAGAAGGGAGAGTGGTTTTCCCGAAAATGAAGATGCACGGTAGCCCATCTCATCTAGTAGAACTTGTGCACCCGCATAATCCCAAGGAGATAAGTTTACACTTAAGTACGCATCTAGACGATCTGCTGCTACATAAGCAAGTTCTATGGCAGCAGCACCGTATGAACGTACGCTTCTAGAATCTCTAACAAGTGCTAGTAGAGGATTTGCATGAGGATGGTCTGTTTCAGTTAACCACCTTGCATTTAACGAAATGATCGACTCATTTAAAGGTCTTTCTTTTCCAGCAACAAGTTCCACATCGTTTACGTACGCCCCTACGCCTTTTACTGCGTAAAACATTTCGTCAGCCATCACATCATAAACGATGCCGATTTTCCCGACACCATCTTCATAGATCCCAATAGAAATGGCGAACTTTATTTTTTGTTGAACAAAGTTCATCGTGCCATCGATCGGATCAATAATCCACGTAATTCCGTCCGTGTTTTCTAGCTTCTCTGCCGTTCCCTCTTCACCTAGAAATGAGTGTTCAGGGAAGGTTTCTTTCACTTTATTGTAAAAAAACGCTTCTGTATTCTTATCTACTTCAGTCACAAGATCATCTGGCCCTGATTTTGCTTCAACCTTAAAAGGATTCGCTAAGGCTTCTTTTATTTGTTCTGCTGCCTCGTATGTCCAGTTCCGAGCTACTTTTCCAAGTTCGTTCCAATCAGCCATTATAAGTCCCCCTAAAGTAAGGTCAAATTACGTTCGTTTCCTAATTACACCATCATTATGACATATTCATCACTAAATGAACACTCATGCAGGTCCAGCAATCAAAAAAAGCGCAATCACCTAAATGATTGCGCTTACATTTCTATTTGCGTATACGCTTTTCTAAGTCTTGAAGCTCTAGCCATTCTTTTCTAAGTTCAAGCAAGTGTAGCTTGCTTTGTGCAATTGCAGAAGTGTCTTCTTTGACGATAGCATCGTGAAGTGTCATAAGTTCATAATCTAACTCCAGCTGTAAAACTGGAAGCCGAAGCGCCTCATCTCTTTCTTGAACAGGATGGATTAATTTCTCCATCTCTCTCACTCCTTTCAAAGCACTAAATCAAATAATTAAAAATTCTGATTTATAAAGATATTATACATTTTCTAGTATTAAAAAGCAATACTAATTCATTAGATCAATCGCAGGCATGATTCATCAATTTTCATCATTTTTATGGTAGAATAAAGACATTAGATTGAACCGAAAAGGGAGTGCATAGATTTGTTTAAGGGATTTACTAAAGAGGATTTTGACGTATTTAAAATAGATGGTCTAGAAGCAAGAATGGATGGTATAAGAGAACGAATTCAACCTTCTTTTCAAGCGATAGCAGATGAAGTAGTCCCTACATTAAGTACTATTGCAGGCGATGAATTCTTCACTCATATCGCCCAGCACGCAAGACGAAAAGTGAATCCTCCAAATGACACATGGGTTGCATTTGCAGCAAATAAAAGAGGTTATAAGATGATGCCACATTTTCAGGTTGGGCTTTATGAATCTCACCTTTTCATTTGGTTTGCAGTTATTTACGAGGCACAAGTGAAATCCAGCTTTGCAAATCAGCTTTTAACAGATGTATCTAAATGGAAACAAACCATTCCTGGAAATTTCTCATGGTCTCTTGACCATATGAAGCCTGAAACACTAAAGCACGAAGATTTAACGGAAGAAGATTTAAAAGAGATGTTTGTTCGTTTACGAGATGTAAAAAAAGCTGAACTGCTTTGCGGGGTAACCATTGATCGAAATGACCCTATCTTAATAGACGGACCCGCGTTGACCTCAAAAATTGAAGAAACGTTTAAGACCGTTTTCCCACTGTATCAAGAATCTCAAAAAGTTCACTCTATGACTACTTAATACAAAAAATAAAATGGCGAGCCATCCATGTTGGTGGTCGCCATTTATTTTTACTAAGGCATACGAACACGATCTGATTCCCCTGCTTTTGCCTTTTGAACGGTACGATAACAGGAAACATTAGCCTCAGCTTCCTCTTCAAATTCCTTACATAGCTGCTTCTCTTCACTTTTTGAAGGGACAATTTCTTTAAAACGTCGATAACGATTCATCAAATCATTTCGGCTGATCCCTGATTTTTGATAAGCCTCCTCTACCCCTTGAAAAAAATGAATGACATCAACTACTTCTTCTTTTGACCAGTCTAATGAAATAGGCATGTTCATCTAACTCAACCCTTCCTAATCTTCCTAGTTACAAAGATCTTTTAATTTGGTATACTCAATTTTGTTTTCCTTTATATTGGTCGCATGCGACCGACATTTTATAGATAGTAGGTGTGCGATTTGCCCAAATCACAACATGTGACACCAATATTTACAGGTGTTAAAGAACATGCACAAAACCAACCCGTACAGTTCCATATACCCGGCCATAAGCAAGGATCCGGAATGGAACCAGAATTCAGAGAATTTATTGGCGATAACGCCTTATCCATTGATATGATAAATATAGCTCCACTTGATGACCTGCATCATCCATCTGGGATCATTAAGGAAGCGCAGGAATTAGCTGCTGAAGCTTTTGGGGCCGATCACACATTCTTCTCTGTTCAGGGAACGAGTGGTGCGATTATGACAATGATTATGGCTGTTTGCAAACCGGGCGAAAAATTGATTGTACCACGGAATGTGCATAAGTCCATTATGTCGGCAATTATTTTCTCGGGTGCCATGCCTGTGTTTATCCATCCTGAGATTGATAAAACACATGGAATTTCACATGGTGTAACAGTATCCTCTGTTGAAAAAGCGCTTGATGCCCATCCGGATGCAAAAGGATTATTAGTGATTAACCCAACGTACTTTGGCGTTGCTGGAGATTTAGAACAAATTGTTGAACTTGCTCACTCATATTCCATGCCAGTACTCGTTGATGAAGCTCACGGTGTACACATACACTTTCATGAGGAACTTCCTTTATCAGCGATGCAAGCAGGCGCTGACATGGCAGCAACCAGCGTGCACAAGCTGGGAGGTTCAATGACACAAAGCTCGATCTTAAATGTTCGTGAAGGCCTTGTCTCAGCTAAAAGAGTCCAGTCGGTCATTAGTATGCTCACAACTACATCTACATCTTATTTACTTTTATCTTCACTAGATGCAGCAAGAAAGCAACTTGCGATTAACGGACATGAACTTCTTCAACAAACCATAGAGTTAGCTCAATATGCACGCGAGCAAATAAATGCAATTAAGGGATTAAACTGCTTAGGAGATCGTCTTCTCTTCTCTGAATCAGCTTTCTCTTACGACCCGACAAAGCTGATCATCTCGTTAAAAGGATTATCCATGTCTGGCCATGATGCAGAGGTTTGGTTAAGGGAGCAATATAAGATTGAAGTTGAGCTTTCAGACTTGTACAATATTTTGTGCATTGTATCCTTTGGTGATACAAAAGAAACAATACAGATCTTAATTTCGGCTCTTCAAGAAATGGCCAATCAATTTCAAGCAGAAGAATTACATGAAACAAACGATATCTCTATCCTCGTACCTGATGTGCCAACACTTGCTTTGTCACCAAGGGATGCTTTTTATGCAGAGGTTGAAGTGATTCCTTTTAAGAAATCAGCAGGGCGCATCATTGCTGAATTTATTATGGTTTACCCTCCAGGTATCCCTATTTTAATTCCTGGTGAAGTGATTACAGCCGAGAATTTGGCGTACGTTCAAAAGAATCTTGAAGCAGGCTTACCTGTACAAGGACCTGAGGATGAAAGCCTCAATACGTTACTCGTTATTAAAGAGAAGCACGCCATTCAATAGTCAAGCACTTAAAAGAGGCTAAGGCTAAACAATAATCAATTAGAAAAGGCAAATGATTCGCTATGAATCATTTGCCTTTTTGTGTGTAAACGAAGCCAGACTCATCCTGTTCAATTTACACTCAACCTTTTTTTTAATTTTTTATATCCTCTTCTCTATTCAATCGTGTGCGGATCCACAAAGTCATACCCTTTATCTCTTAGGCCATCCACAATATCTGAGAGTGCTTCATTCGTCCAGTCACGATCATGCATAAGAAGGTTTGCACCATTTTGGACAAACTCGTTATTTACCATAATATCAGCTAAAGCATCAGCCGATTGATAATCCGACTCCCAGTCATATCCATATGTCCAATTCATTAAGGTCATTCCTTCTTCAGCAACCAGTTCCTTTGAAAAATCAGTATTTGAACCAAACGGCGCTCTAAAGAACCTAGGGCGTTCTCCTATAATGTCTTCCACTTGATCACTCACACTTACAATTTCTTCACGTTGTTCTTCCTCGCTAATTGCCTTTAAATCCGGATGTGTCGCTGTGTGATTCCCGATTTCGAAGCCCATATTATGTATTTCTTTTAATCTTTCTTTTTCTTCATCCGTTGTTAGAAAGTGACCATTCACAAAAAAGATTGCTGGAACATCTTTTTCTTTTAAGGTTTCCGCCATTTCAACGGCATGTTGATCAGGTGCATCATCAATTGTTAAAAGCACAACTTCGGGGTTTGCTTCTTCAATCGGTTCAACAGTCCAAATCACGTCATTGATTTTATATTCTTTCTCGATCTCATCTGAAGCTTGCTCTGATGTCTCGGCTTCTTGCTCTTCTGATTCATCCTCAGACCCTATTTTCTCTTCTTGGTCATCATCTGCTTCCGAATCTGCATTCGTCTCTTCACTCTGTTCTTGACCTTGTACTACTTCTGCTTCATCCACTTGCTGATCAGCTTGAGTTTGACATGCTGCAAGCATTATGACACTAACCGAAGTTAAAAGCATCGTTCGTTTCATTTAAAGTCCCCCCTATTTATCGCTTTAAGATGAAAGTAATCTTAACAATAAATTCCTAATTCCGACAAGTATTCGCATAATGATTCATCATTGTTACACACTTTAGAATTGATTTGGTGAAAAAAAGAAATAATAAGATTCGACATCACTCATAATAATTCGTCAAAAATGTTTAGCATGGACGGTTTGGTGGTAAATAACAGTCTGATTAGTCCATTTTTGCTCATATGTTCGGTTTGTACTTATTTCACAAGTATGATAGCGTAGGGAACGTTGCACATCTTTCAAAGGGGAGAAAAAGAATTTGAAAAAAACAACATCGGTATTCACAATTTCAATAATTATCGCATTAGCTTTTATTCTATGGGGGGTCGTCTTCCCGAATAACCTAGATCATGTTACTACCCTTATACAAGGCTTTTTAACAAATCAATTAGGTTGGTTTTATTTACTGGCTGCAACGGCTTTCGTTGGATTTAGTATTTATTTAATATTTAGTCCGTATGGCAGAATTAAGTTAGGAAAACCAGATGAGAAACCACAATACAGTTTCCTTACATGGTTTGCCTTTCTATTCACTGCAGGTATGGGAATAGGACTCGTTTTCTGGGGAGCTGCTGAACCTATCAGTCATTTCCACACTCCATTCAGAGCTGATCCAGATACAAATCAAGCGGCTGCTGAAGCGATTCAGTATTCAATGTTCCACTGGGGAATTCATCCTTGGGCCATCTATTCTGTTGTTGCACTATGCCTTGCTTATTTTCAATTCCGTAAGGATGAGCCTGCCATTTTCAGTTCTACACTCAGACCGATTGCAGGAAACAGAGTAGACGGTGGATTAGGTACAACAATTAACGTGTTCGTTGTTATTGCAACCATTTTTGGAGTAGCAACTTCACTTGGGTTTGGTGCCGCACAAATATCCGGAGGGTTAGGATTTTTATTTCCTGCCATCACTAATATGAACCCAACGCTTCTAAACTTAATTGTCATTATCATTGTTACTATTTTGTTTAGTGTCTCTGCAATAAGTGGAATAGACAAAGGCATTCGTTACTTAAGTAATCTAAACGTTTACCTTGCCATTGCCCTTATGCTGTTTATACTCTTTGCAGGCTCTACTGCTTATATGATGGGCGTTTTCACACAGGGTATCGGTAACTACCTACAGAACTTTATTAACATGAGTTTTTCACTAGACATCTATGATGTAGAAAATACGTGGATTCAAGATTGGACTTTATTTTACTGGGCTTGGTGGATCTCATGGTCTCCATTTGTTGGTTCATTTATTGCTCGTGTTTCAAGAGGTCGTACGATTAGAGAATTTATTATCGGTGTAATTGCGGTTCCAGCATTGTTTGGTGCATTATGGTTCTCTGTGTTTGGCGGAGCTGCCATTCAACTTGAACGCTTAGGAAGTAATTTTGGTGATATGATTACAGCATCTGGTGAGGAAGTAGCATTGTTTGCGTTACTTGAACAGTTTCCTTTAACGATGTTCGTATCAATTGTTGCAGTTATCTTAATAGCTTCATTTTTCGTTACATCTGCAGACTCAGCTACGGTTGTGCTAGGAATGCAAACAACAAATGGTATGCTTAATCCACCAAACGTTGTTAAATTAGTATGGGGAATCATTATCTCAGGTACAGCAGCTGTTCTTCTAACTTCTGAACAAGGATTAACCGCCTTACAGACTACAGCGATTATCGGAGCCTTCCCTTTTACCTTTATTATGATCTTAATGATTGTATCCCTTATGAAATCACTGGGAGAAGAAAAACCATTGCTTGCTCAAGATAAAGAAAGACTGCGCCAAGAGCGTGCACGATTAAAAAGTGAGCAAAATAAGTTAAAAGAAGAGAAAGAAAAGTTTAGAAAAGCTAAAATAGATAGCTTAAAAAATAAAAAATAAATAAAGAAAGCCGAGAATTCACTGAAATTCTCGGCTTTTTTCTTACTATCTATTTCTATTTCATTACAATTATGTTACCTCCCCTCTTATCTCTAGAAAACATGATAAACTTAAAAAAAGTGATGGATCGGAAGGGCGTGAGTGTGTGAATAAATGGCTATATTTAATTTGTACGGTTGCACTATTATTTTTGACAAGCTGTGTTGCTGCGTCAACCTCTGCCGTCAACCCTATTGAAGAAGCTGATGAAGACACTCCGGTAGCCGTGTTATTCTCCGATGCTGATAATCCCGAGAAAGAACAAGAAACGATTTATTATGATGCTCTCATTGAACTCTCTAGTAGTCACCCTGATGAAATGCCTCCACTTGTAATCGTAGACTCTTCGGAACAAGAAAAAATCCAATACTTTGAAGTTGAACAATTTCCAACTATATTATGTTTAGATGGGGACGATGTTTCTCTTAGGATAGAAGGTATGAATAAAAAGGAAGAGATCCTCTCTCTTCTATCAAATCTTCTCGAATTAAACTTAAAACTTGGACAAGTATAGGTGTTTTACTACCCTTCCACATATTGTTATAAACCAGGCCTCCTAGAGACCTGGTTTTAATTTTGCTTATATTAGAATTCATAACACTCGTCTAATGGCGCACGTGCGGCTATATGAGCTCCCAACTCAATCTGAAACTATTTATCTTTGCATTACGCTAAAACGCGGAGAACCCACTTCAGTGGCGATTTAAGAGACAATAAAAAAAGCCTCCCAAATATGGGAGGCTTTTCTACTTACATGATATGAATTGGAGAACCTAGAGCAACTTCTGCTGCTTCCATTGTAATTTCACCAAGTGTTGGATGCGCATGAATGGTAAGAGCGATATCTTCCGCTGTCATACCCGTTTCAATTGCAAGACCTAGCTCAGCAATTACGTCAGATGCATTTACACCAGCAACCTGAGCTCCAATTAGAAGGCCATCTTCTTTACGAGTGATCAGCTTCATGAAGCCTTCAGTGTCGTTAAGAGAAAGAGCACGTCCGTTTGCAGCATAAGGGAACTTCGAAGCTTTCACATCGTAACCAGCTTCTTTAGCTTCAGCTTCCGTATAACCAACTGTAGCTAGCTCTGGATCAGAGAAGCATACGGCTGGAATGCCTAGATAGTCAATTTCAGACTTTTCACCAGCAATAACTTCTGCTGCCACTTTACCTTCATAAGAAGCTTTGTGCGCAAGAGCTGGTCCTTCAACGATGTCACCAATTGCGTAGATGTTTTTAACGCTTGTACGAGTTTGCTTATCAATTTTGATTAGACCACGATCAGTCATTTCAATACCAATTGCTTCAAGTCCAAGCTCATCTGTGTTTGGCTTACGTCCAACTGTTACTAGTAGGTAATCAGCTTCAATCGCTTGCTCTTCCCCACCAACTTCAGCTTTAACTGTTACGCCATCAGCAGACTCATCTACACCAAGTGCTTTCGCATCAGTGTGAATCGTTACATTGTTCTTTTTCAAGCGTTTCTCAACAAGCTTGGCCATTTGTTTTTCAAATCCAGGAAGAATTTGTTTCGCCCCTTCAATGATTGTTACTTCAGCACCAAGGTTAGAGTAAGCACCTGCAAGCTCAACTCCAATGTATCCTCCACCAATTACAACAAGCTTCTTAGGTACTTCTTTAAGAGCTAGTGCACCAGTAGAACTGATTACACGATCAGTAAACTTAAACGCTGGAAGCTCGATTGGGCTAGAACCTGTAGCGATAATGCAGTTTTTGAATTTGTACGTAGTCGCACTGTTTTCATCTGCAACTTTTACTGTATCTTCAGAAGAGAAGTAAGCTTCTCCTTGAACGTAATCAATTTTGTTTCCTTTGAAAAGTCCTTGAACTCCACCTGTTAATTTCTTAACAACAGATGCTTTCCATTCTTGTACTTTATCGAAGTTCACTGAAACATTTTCAGCAACAATACCGATATCATCAGAATGCTTAGCAGTGTGAAGCTTGTGACCAGCAGAGATAAGTGCTTTAGATGGGATACACCCAACGTTTAAGCAAACTCCTCCGATTGTCGCTTTTTCAACTACTGTTACTTTTTGTCCTAACTGCGCTGCACGAATTGCTGCAACGTATCCCCCTGGACCTGAACCAATGACTAGTGTGTCTACTTCGTTAGCGAAATCTCCTACAACCATTTGTTTAACCCTCCATTAAAAGTAATTGCGGATCGTTTAACAAGCGTTTAACGTGATTAACTGCGTTTTGAGCTGTTACTCCATCAATTAGACGGTGGTCATAACTGAATGAAAGTGCAAGCATTGTTGCAACAACGATTTCCCCATTTTTCACTACAGCTTTGTCTTCAATACGACCGATACCAAGGATTGCAACTTCAGGGTGGTTAATAACTGGAGTGAACCATTGACCACGAGCTGAACCAAGGTTAGAGATCGTAATAGATCCGCCTTTCATTTCAGCGCCAGAAAGCTTACCATCACGAGCTTTTACAGCTAGATCATTAATATCATCAGCTAGCTCATAGATAGACTTACGATCAGCATTTTTCACAACTGGTACTACAAGACCTTGCTCTGTATCTGCAGCAATACCGATGTTGAAGTATTTTTTGTATACAATTTCTTGTGCTTCATCATCAATTGAAGCGTTAAGAGCTGGATACTTTTTGATTGCAGATGTTAATGCTTTAACAACATAAGGAAGGTACGTTAGCTTTGTTCCTTGCTCAGCTGCTTGTTCTTTGTACTGCTTACGGTGCGCAACAAGATTCGTTACTTCAATCTCGTCTAAGTGCGTTACGTGTGGAGCAGTGTGTTTAGAGTTAACCATTGCTTTTGCAATTGCTTTACGGATTCCTTTAAGTGGAACACGCTCTTCAAGCTCTTCAGAAGAAGCAGCCGGAGCAGATGTAGATGCAGAAGAAGTCGTTTTCTCTTCTTTTGCTTCTGTTTCAGATGCTTGTGCAGCTGGCTGATCTCCAGATAGATACGCATCGATGTCTTCTTTAACTACTCGTCCGTTTTTACCAGAACCACTAACTGCTTGGATCTTAACGTCTTTTTCACGAGCATACTTACGTACAGAAGGCATAGCAATAACACGACTATCGTCGCTCGCGTCTTCAGATTGAGCTTCTTTAGAAGTTGCTTCAGACTTTTCTTCCTTCGCTTCTTCTTTTGGAGCTTCCTCTTTTGCTTCTTCTTTAGCAGGCTCAGCGTCACCAGAACCGTCATCAATTGTGAGGATAACGTCTCCTACAACACTAACTGTTCCTTCTTCAACCTTAACTTCGATAATCTTACCGTCAACTGGAGATGGAAGTTCAACAACTGATTTGTCGTTTTGTACTTCTAGAAGGATATCATCCTCTTTTACTTCGTCTCCTGCTTTAACAAACCACTTTACGATTTCACCTTCGTGGATACCTTCTCCCACTTCAGGAAGTTTATATTCATATGCCAAGCTTAAGCGCCTCCTTCATTATACCTTGATTTCACCTTGCTTAAAAGGAAAGAACGACACCTTGTGACAGTTTCGGACATGATTTGAACACACCTAAGCCTAGCCACACGGTTTCGTTTCCTTTTTTGTTTAGAGCTTTAGCTCTTTATATTAGAAGTTAATAACTTCTTTTGCTTTTTCAACGATATCTTTGTGGTTTGGTAACCAAAGATCCTCAGCTGTAGCAAATGCGTACACTGTATCAGGTGCTGTTACACGTAGAACCGGCGCTTCTAATGAAAGAATTGCACGTTCTGTAATTTCTGAAACAACATTTGCAGCAATACCTGCTTGCTTTTGTGCTTCTTGAACAACAATTGCACGGTTTGTTTTCTCAACAGATGCGATAACTGTTTCAACATCAAACGGGCTAATTGTCATTAAGTCGATAACCTCTGCTTCAATTCCCTCTTCAGCAAGCTCTTCAGCTGCTTTAAGTGAAGCTTGTACCATAGCACCGTAAGCAACGATTGTAATGTCTTTACCTTCGCGCTTAATGTCTGCTTTTCCAAGCTCGATTGTGTACTCTTCCTCAGGAACCTCTTGACGGAATGAGCGATAAAGCTTCATGTGCTCAAGGAACACAACTGGATCATTATCACGGATCGCAGAGATGATTAATCCTTTAGCATCGTATGGATTAGAAGGAATAACCACTTTAAGACCAGGCGTTTGAGCCATTAGGCCTTCAAGCGAATCAGCATGCATTTCAGGTGTTTTTACTCCACCACCAAATGGTGAACGGATTGTAATCGGCATTGTTTGCTTTCCACCTGAACGGTAACGCCAGCGAGACATTTGACCAGCAACTGAATCAAATACTTCGAACACAAATCCGAAGAATTGGATTTCCATAACTGGACGGTGATCTGTTAGCGCAAGACCGATTGCTAAACCACCAATACCAGACTCAGCAAGTGGTGTATCAAATACACGATCCTCACCAAATTCTTTTTGAAGATTTTCAGTTACACGGAAAACTCCACCGTTGTTACCTACGTCTTCACCAAAAATAAGTACATCTTCATTTGTTTTAAGCTCATTACGAAGACCATCCGTAATTGCTTGAGCCATTGTCCAATTACCCATGACTTAGTTCGACTCCTTTGCCGTAAATTCTTCCAATTGCTCGCGAATATTAACAGGAGCTTCATCAAACATATTGTTAAGCATTCCAGTAACCTTCATCTTAGGCTCTTGGTCTGCTTTTTTGATTGCTTCTTTAATTTCTTCTTTAGCTTTCTCAGTTACTTCGTTTTCTTGCTCTTCGCTCCAAAGCTTTTTCGCTTCAAGGAACTTGCGGAAACGAATTAACGGATCTTTCTTAGCCCACTCATCATCTTCTTCAGAAGTACGGTAGCGAGTTGGGTCATCCCCAGCCATTGTGTGTGCACCATAACGATACGTAAGTGTTTCAATTAATGTAGGACCTTCTCCAGCTAGTGCACGCTTACGAGCTTCTGAAGTTGCTGCGTATACAGCAAGAACGTCCATACCATCAACTTGAATGCCTTCAATACCAGCAGCAACAGCTTTCTGTGCAATCGTTTTTGCAGCTGATTGCTTTTCAACTGGTACAGAAATAGCAAAACGGTTGTTTTGAACGACAAATACTGCAGGTGCATTGTAAGCTCCAGCAAAGTTCATTCCTTCATAGAAATCCCCTTGAGATGCTCCACCGTCACCAGTGTATGTGATACAAATGTTTTCTTTTTTCTTACGCTTTAGTCCAAGGGCTACACCAGCAGTTTGAATGATTTGTGCTCCGATGATGATTTGTGGAACAGCTACATTCAAGCCATCCGGGAATTCACTTCCAGCAACGTGACCGCGCGACCATAGGAACGCTTGATAAAGCGGAAGTCCGTGGAATACAAGCTGTGGAATATCACGGTAACCAGGAAGAATCCAGTCTTCTTTATCTAATGCAAAATGCGAACCAAGCATAGATGCTTCTTGTCCTGCCATCGGTGCATAGAATCCAAGACGACCTTGACGGTTAAGTGCAATGGCACGTTGATCCCAGATACGCGTATAAACCATACGACGCATTAACTCCTGTAATTGTTCATCGCTTAAATCAGGCATAGCTGATTCGTTAACGACTTCGCCTTCCTCATTTAAAATTTGGAAGGTTTCAAATTGCTCTTCTACTTGCTCAATGGTTTTTGTACCCAATTTGTCCACCTCATCCTTTCATATTCAACGTTCGCGACCGTCTACCTTTATTGTTGTGCAAGAACATACAAAGTTCATTCAGTTAGGATACCCAATGTCTAGCTATCCATAACCTTAAACATTCATATTGAAACGTATTTGTATCAAATGTTGCACGATTGAAATTAAGACAATTGCGAGCTAAGAACAACAAAAACTTAGAGTATAACTGTATTAGTTATAGATAAATAATACTGATACACTCTGTTACTTCATCTAGTCTACATTACCAGTGTTAATTCAGTCAATTCTTTTGTTTTAATCAGAATGATGACGCTTGTCTCTTAACTCAAAAACTGTTAAAAAGATGCATCTGTGTTATACAGCACATCTTTTTATACTGGTACAGTTTTGGTGTATTGTATTAGTCGAACGTTACATTTAAATCAGCAGACTCATAAAATGCTCGTTTTGCTTGGTTGTATGTATCTGTTTGTTGATTAAATTGGTCTGTTGCTTCTTTCAGTTCATCATACTTACTGTTTACTTGGTCAATATGATCCTCAAGCTCTTCAACATTTAAATCCTCTTGTGCAAGTAGTTCATATAGGGTTTGGTCAAGGTCAAGTGACTCCGCATATAAATCGTGTAACGATTGATAACTTTCATACCGTTGTTCAATTGCTTCCTGAACTTCTTCGGCATGAGCTTTTGCCTCTTCGTTTTCAATGCTTTCAATTTCAGGTTCCGCTTTTGCTGCTTCTTCGTATCCTGCTTCAATTCCGTTTTTCTCTTCAGCTAAGAAGTCTCTTCTTTGATCAACAGATGCGATCAGCTGGTCTGTTAATGAGACAATTTCATCGTACTCGTCCATTCCTAGCTCAATAACCTCTTCATACCATTGTTGTTCCTGCTCTTCTGCCTCTTGTAGTGATGATTGGTTTTCTGTATAAGCAGATTCTTCTTCGACCCCGGCTTCTAGATGATCATACACTGTTTTTTCTGGGTTAGAGTTACAAGCAGCAAGCATCGCCCCTAATGAAATCACAGAGAAAAGTCCCACAAATTTCTTCATACTGTTATGCCTCCTCATTCAACATCTTTTAAAGTGTGACACACTTCGAGAAAGTCCGTCAATTAAAATAAGAGCAAAGAATATGGGCATTTGTCTATCCACATTTTTAGTCTGTGCATATGGTATGAGTGAATCGTCTGTTAGGCGATATAACAAAGGAGGGTTTTACAAATGGGATACGGATATGGTGGACATTGTCATGAGTGTTATGATCCTTGTGGATACGGATATGGTGGACCAGTAGGCGGATACGGTCATGAAAAAGGTGGAAACGGTTTTGCTTTAATCGTTGTTTTATTTATCCTTTTAATTATTGTTGGAGCTTGCGGGCTTGGTGGAGGCTACAAATAAGTTAGTGTCACAATAAGGGGGTCTCCCCCTTATTACATAGATATTTTTCTTTAATCCTTGCTATTTGCCCCACTTCTTTTTAAAGTATAGCTAGAGATTAAAGGAGTGAATGACATGTTAACCATGAAAGACATCGTGCGTGAAGGAGATCCAGTCTTAAGAAAAGTAGCTGAGCCTGTTGCCCTCCCCCCTTCTAAAGAGGATATTGATACATTAAATGAAATGCTTGATTACTTAGTAAATAGTCAGGATCCTGAAGTGGCTGAGAAATACGATCTTCGTCCCGGTATTGGGATTGCCGCTCCACAGATTGGCGTTTCAAAACGAATGTTTGCCCTTCATTTAATAGATGAATGGGATAACGAATATAGTCTTGGACTTATTAACCCA
Source organism: Alkalihalobacillus sp. FSL W8-0930 (assembly GCA_037965595.1). Lineage (NCBI taxonomy): Bacteria > Bacillati > Bacillota > Bacilli > Caryophanales > Bacillaceae > Alkalihalobacillus > Alkalihalobacillus sp. FSL W8-0930. Next base: position 2,329,398 of record CP150183.1, read on the forward strand.
CGTATTATTAGTCATTCTGTTGAAGAGACGCACCTAGAAAATGGCGAAGGTTGTTTATCTGTTGACCGTCCCATCGATGGATTAGTACCCCGTTATGCTAGAATTACAGTTAAAGCAACATCAATAGAAGGCGAAGAAATCAAAATGCGATTAAAAGGCATTGCTGCCATTGCCTTTCAACACGAGTTGGACCATTTAAATGGCATTATGTTTTATGACCGGATTGAAGGATATGAAGATTCGTTAAAAGTAGATGTAACAAAATAAAGTGTAAAAGACGAGGCGATGGCCTCGTCTTTTTTATTTTCATTAAGAAAAAATTACCTGCAAGATTTAGTCGGAAGCCTCGCATACTAACAACAAAATCTTTTATTCGTGTATGAACTTGGAAAGGAGCCTAAACCATGTTACGTAAATTAAAACAAAAACTCATTAAAAGCTGTAAAAACTTATTACCTAAAAGTCGACTTCTTGAGGTTTAAATGCCTGTTTTACTGAGAAAACTGGGGAGCATCGAGAAAACGAATAGGAATTTTATTTCGCTTTCTAGAAAAGAATCAATGAAATAAACAGGGCATTGCTTTATAATGGGTGTTAAACAATGTCTAAGGAGAGGTAAGTATGAGTATATTTAAAGTATTTTTTCAAGAGTCACCATCGGAGGTCCCTGTTCGTGAGTGGACGCAAACGGTTTATGTAGAGGGCGAGTCCGAAGCAGATGTTCGCAAAAAACTAATTGATCGCAAGTATAATATTGAATTTGTCACAAAACTCTCTGGAGCTCATCTTGAGTATGAGCAAGCAAATGAAGATTTTAAAACGGAGAACGTGTAATTAATGAAGCAAACTAAAAACAACCAAACAGCCGTATTTGCTTTAGGTGGTTTGGGCGAAATCGGTAAAAACACCTATGCCGTTCAGTTTCAGGACGAGATTATTTTAATAGATGCCGGAATTATGTTTCCAGAGGACGAACTTCTTGGTATTGATTATGTAATTCCTGATTATACGTACCTTGTTAAGAATGAAGATAAAATTAAAGGCCTATTCATCACACATGGTCACGAGGACCACATCGGTGGAGTACCTTACCTATTAAAAGCTGTGAATGTACCAATCTATGGTGGAAAGCTTGCTCTTGGTCTTCTTAAAGGAAAACTTGAGGAACATGGACTTCTTCGTTCGGCCAAACTTCATGAAATTCAAGAAGAAGATGTGATTAAATTCACTAAAACATCGGTTTCCTTCTTCAGAACCACTCATAGTATTCCTGATGCCTATGGAATCGTTGTAAAAACGCCTCCTGGTAATGTTGTACATACGGGTGACTTTAAGTTTGATTTCACTCCTGTAGGAGAACCTGCTAACTTAACGAAGATGGCTAAGATCGGTGAAGATGGTGTTCTTTGCCTCCTTTCAGATAGTACAAACAGTGAGATTCCTGAATTCACAATGTCTGAACGTAAGGTTGGGGAAAGTATCGATGGTGTGTTCCGTAAAGTAGAAGGTAGAATTATCTTTGCTACTTTTGCATCGAACATTCATCGCCTTCAACAAGTAATCGAATCAGCTGTGACGCATGGTCGAAAAGTTGCTGTGTTTGGTCGTAGTATGGAGTCAGCCATTAATATTGGACAAGACCTTGGATATATCAATGCACCGAAGAGTACATTCATCGACTACTCTCAGCTGAATAAGCTGCCTGATAGTCAGGTTGTTATTCTTTGTACAGGAAGTCAAGGTGAGCCAATGGCAGCTCTTTCTCGTATTGCCTTTGGTACGCACCGTCAAATTCAAATCATTCCTGGTGATACGGTTGTATTCTCTTCTTCCCCTATTCCAGGTAATACGTTAAGCGTAAGCAAAACGATTAACCAATTGTATCGCGCTGGTGCAAATGTCATTCATGGTCCATTAAGTGATATTCACACATCAGGACATGGTGGACAAGAAGAGCAGAAGCTGATGCTTCGCCTAATGAAACCGAAGTACTTCCTTCCGATCCATGGTGAGTACCGGATGCTTAAAATGCACAGTAAGCTAGCTCAGGACTGTGGTGTTGCAGCAGAAAACTGCTTTATCATGGATAATGGTGATGTACTTGCCTTGCATCCTGATGAAGCGGGGATCTCGGGTAAGGTTCCTTCAGGCTCTGTTTATGTTGATGGGAACGGAATTGGCGATATTGGTAACATCGTTTTGCGTGATCGCCGAATTCTATCTGAGGAAGGTCTTGTAATTATTGTGGTTAGCTTAAACATGAAGGAATTCAAAGTGACAGCTGGACCTGACCTGATCTCACGTGGCTTCGTATACATGCGTGAATCCAGTGATTTAATTTATGAAGCTCAAAAGCTTTTAGCGAAACATTTGGATACAATCATGGAGCGCAAAACCACGCAATGGTCTGAAATTAAGAATGAATTGGCCGATACACTCGGACCATTTTTGTATGAAAGAACAAAACGTAAGCCGATGATTTTACCGATTATCATGGAAATATAAAAAAAGAAGCGATCATCTCGGATGATCGCTTCTTTTTATGTTCTATTCTTTTATTCCTAATACGCGATTCACACGTTTTGTCAGCATTTTCATGCCGCCGCCACCCGCTTGGAAATGGCGCAGTTGCCCTTCTTCATCAAATACATAATAAGAAGGTACATACTCATTTTCAAATGCATCTGTAAGCTTGTGCTCACTATCAACATAGATCGGCTGATCAATGTTGTGCTCCGCTGCTACCTTTTTAATTTCTTCAAGATCTAAATCTTTTTCAGAACGTGGCATGTGTACCGCAACCACATTTAATTGATCTTTATAGGTGTCACGAAACTCATTCACATTTGGCATTGCTTCTTTACATAAACCACAGCTGATAGACCAAAAATGAATCAGTGTCGGTTTTGATCCGACTAACTCTCCTCTTGTTACTTCACCGTTTAACCATTCAGTTGCCCCGTCTAATGCAGGCATTTGCGAACGTAGTTTTAAAGCCACTTTTGTTCATCTCCCTTTCTATTAATGTAAACGAAAAGGCCTAACATTAAATAGCTAGACCTTTTCATACAACTCAAGAATTCTTATAGAGTTGCTTGTCCTGGCTTCCAGTTTGCTGGGCAAAGTCCACCAGTTTGAAGTGCTTGAAGTACACGAAGTGTCTCATCAACATCGCGACCGATGTCGTTGTGATTCACTACAGAATATTTTAATTCGCCTTCTGGATCAATAATGAACAATCCACGTAAAGCAATTCCTTCATCTTCAATTAGCACACCGTACTCACGAGAGATCGCGTGGTTCGTGTCAGCAGCAAGAGAGTAGTTTAAGTCACCTAGACCATTCTCATCACGAGACGTATTGATCCAAGCTTTGTGCGTGTGAATCGTATCTGTTGAAACCCCAACGATCACTGCATCAAGATCTTCAAATTCATCATTACGATCACTTAGTGATGTAATTTCCGTTGGACATACAAATGTAAAGTCCATTGGATAGAAGAATAACACTGTCCACTTATCGTTTTTCATGTTTTCTTCAAGACTTACTCGTCCAAATTCTTTGTTTGGAAATACTGCCTCCATATCAAATCGAGGTGCTTGTTTACCTACCATACGTTTATCAGACATACTAATTCCTCCTTCAACTGAATCAATGCTTTTTTCACCTTAGTTATTATAAAAGAGCAACATTTTTTAGTCAATGTTATGTAAGAATAAATGTAAAGTAGTGATCTCTTTTATGACATGACCTAAGATGTAGTTTACCCAGTAAATGTTTGAATAAACGACACTGTTCCCCTTAAGTATACTTCTTTTTTAATGAGTAAGGAAATGATAAGGCTCTACCCTCTTCATTTGAGATTCTCATGTGCCTATGCTAGGATTTAAGACGATATCATTTATTGCTGATTGTGTAGGAGCTGATGGAGAAAATGAGTAATTGGTTTAATGAATTGAATGTAGGCGCACTCCTTGAGAGTGGAATTTTGTTAATCGGTCAATTAGTACTGGCGTTTATCGCCTTTTATGTAGCGAGAGCTATTGGACGTAAGGTGATTACACAAACATTTGCCAAGATGAAGGATCAACGAAATATTTCTGCGGGAAGAAGTCATACCTTAGAAAAGCTTACTAAAAACATTCTTTCGTATGTTCTCGGATTTATTTTAGTGACGTTTATTGCTGAAATGTTTGGTTTGTCTCCAGGCGCACTGATTGCTGGAGCCGGTGTCGTTGGACTAGCGATTGGCTTTGGGGCACAAGGTCTAGTCAGTGACGTTGTAACAGGCTTTTTCTTATTACTTGAAAAGCAAGTAGATGTAGGTGATTACGTCACGATTGCGGGTCTAGATGGTGTGGTTGAAGAGGTTGGTTTGCGAACAACACAAGTGCGTGGGTTTGATGGGTCCTTATCCTTTATTCCAAACCGAAATATTACAGATGTTCATAACCACTCGCGTGGAAATATGCGAGCCCTCGTAGATGTCAGCGTGCCGTTTGAGGATGACATGGACACGACCATCCAACTAATTCAAGAAGCTTGCCTTGATCTTGGAGAGGTGAAAGAATTCATTAAAGAAGGTCCAGATGTCTTAGGAGTGGAAGACTTAACTTCTTCCCTTGTCACGATTCGAGTGATTGCTAAAACTGAGAACATGCACCAATGGACAGTCGAACGCCGTATTCGCCAAGCTATTAAGCAAGCGATGGAAAAAAAGAAACAACTGGATGATGCTGCATCAACAAATGACGAAGAATAACTCAAAAAAACCAGGTGAAAAAGGTTCACCTGGTTTTTTGCGTACAGATTAATGCGTTTGGTTATTTAATGTATGCTCCACTCGTTCACAAACATCCATAGCAGACATTCCATCTGCATTGATGACTGTTCCATTTGTCACATGATCTTGAATGCCCATCACATTCTGATCCAATCCAGAAATGACACAACAGTCACAAGAGCTTGCATCATTTTCTTGCTTAAGTGAAACCACATCATATCCTTTAGATGCGAGTTCCTCACTAACAGCTGTTAACGATTGTTCAACGCCAATACGCGCCATATCAATTTCCTCCCTTAAGATAAAGTTCTTGCGTAGCTAGGTTGTCCAAATGACAAGTAGATATGCAGGATGCTTCACCTTATGTCTGAGAAAATCATGACCAAGCGTCACTTTATGCTTGGTCCATCTTCCACGTAAAGTACTCAATTAGATGATTGACAGCTATTTGGATCGCAGCCTCGTCTGGGAGCAGGCGCGCATCATGCAGCCCGTATGGACTGTTAACCCCTAACCAGAACATAAATCCAGGAATCTGCTCGAGGAAGTAACCAAAGTCTTCACCGGTCATAGCTGCTGGTGCCTCTACAAAAGAGACATTCTTATCTGCTTCAGCAAAGCTCATATATTCTTTAGTGATCGCAGAATGATTAGATACTTGACAGTAATTGCTTCCGTAATCAATTGTCAGCTCACATTCAAAGGAAGCTTCAATTCCTTTTGCGATTGCCTCAATCCGACGTTTCATTTCGATCATCGATTCAATAGAGAGGCTTCGAATGGTCCCTTCTACTCTCGCTGACTCCGCAATGATATTCTGCTTCGTCCCACCTTGAATGACTCCAATTGTCACGACACCTGAATCGAGTGGATTGATATTTCGGGCAACAATGGTTTGTAGCTGTGTCACAAAATGACTCGCCGCGACAACCATATCACGGGCTGTATGTGGATAGGCAGCATGTCCGCCTTTGCCTTTTAGATCAATAAATAACTCTGAGGTGTTGGCAAAAAGCAGCCCTTCACGTGTTGAAACAGTACCTACTGGGAGCTCTGGTGCGATATGCAAAGCAACCATTTGATCTGGCCAAAAATCCTTTAGTACCTGTTCATCAAGCATTGGTTTCGCGCCACCAGGTCCCTCTTCCGCTGGTTGAAACACAAATACGAGGTTATCTTTCGGTTGGTGTGTTGAAACGTGTGAAAGCACACCTAGGGCAATCGTCATATGAAAGTCATGTCCGCACGCATGCATCATGTTGTCATGCTCTGAAGCAAACGTCTCGATACCTGAACGTTCAGCAATTGGTAATCCGTCCATATCTGCTCTATAAGCAAGGGTTTGCTTCGGGTCAGATCCTTGTATATATACAAGTACACCTGTACGCCACAGTTTTATCTTCCAATACTCTTGGGCCATTGGTTCAAGTATTTCTAAAATAAGTTGCTGCGTTTTAAACTCGTTAAACCCGATTTCTGGGATCTGGTGAAAACGGCGTCTTAAAGCAATTAATTCTTCGGTTTTCATTCGTTCACCTCTTGTAATACTTCATTAAACAATGTTAAGAAATCGTGGATCTGTTCATCACTTACAATAAGCGGAGGTAATAGTCGGATGATCGTTTGTTGGGTAACATCCACTAGCATTCCTCTCTCAATAAGCTTGTGCTGAATCTGCTTGACCGATTTCGGCTCAAGCTTCGTGACCACACCAATCATCATTCCTAAGCCACGAATTGACTCGATCTTATCTGTATGTTCTTTCTTCAACCCTTCAAGGCCATCTAATAGAATCTTAGACGCACGTTTTCCGTCAGCAAGCACACCATCATCAAGAAGCAGCTTGAGTACCGTATTACCAAGAGCCGAACTAAGCGGGGATGGTGCAAATGTTGTCCCATGATCCCCAGGCTTAAACAAGTCCTTATGGGCTTCTTTCACGATAATTCCACCTAGAGGTAGTCCTCCTCCGATCCCTTTTGCAAAAAGCACAACATCCGGTTGAACCGCCGTATGCTGGTATGCAAAAAGCTCGCCTGTTCGTCCGATTCCTGTTTGAATTTCGTCCATACAAAAAAGCACACCATACGTTTCACATAAAGCTGCTGCTTGCTCGATGTATGATGCCTCTAAAGGAAGCACGCCACCCGAGCCTAAAACAGGCTCCATTAAAAGAGCAGCCGGTTTCTCTTCGCGTAAGATCGTTTCCAAGGCTTCCAAGTCATGCGGTTCCACATCATACACAGGAAAATCACTTACAGGAAAGTCTTGATAGACGCCTGGCTGTCTTGTTAGCTTTAGAGCACCAAGTGTACGACCGTGAAAGCTTTTCTTCAGGACAACGATTCCATCTTTCTCTTTCTGTGTTTTTGTCCATTTATGAATAAGCTTAACCACAGCTTCTGTCGCTTCCGCACCTGAATTTGTATAAAAAACTCTACCTGGGAATGTTTCTTGAATCAGTCGTTCAGCCAGTTCAACAGCTGGTTTGTTCACATATAGGTTTGAGATATGAAGAAACTTTTCCCCCTGATCTTTTAATGTCTGAACAATGTCAGGATGCGAATGACCTAAAATATTTACTGCCAAGCCGGTAATAAAATCAAGATATCGTTTTCCATCCTCATCGATTAACTCTGCGCCCTCTCCCCGTTCGATCACTAGAGGCAGTCTACCATATGTATTCATAAGTGCCTGATGATTTCGCTCGTTCCAATCTGACATGCAATCACTCCTCAATCTAATTGGATACAGAAAAACCTTGTCACCTGTACTGGCGACAAGGCTTCTCCCTATCTACATTTCTATTAGTCGTTTAAACGACGTAGTTCTTGTTTAATTTCTGTTTTACCTTTTGTTTTTTCATCAATTTCTTTGATTACGCGTGCAGGTGTACCAGCAACTACAGTATTTGAAGGTACATCCTCTGTAACAATGGCTCCAGCAGCGACAACGGCTCCCTTACCTACTGTTACGCCTTCAAGAACCACAACGTTTGCACCAATCACAACATCATCTTCTACGATAACAGGCTTAGCAGATGGTGGCTCAATGACACCAGCAAGAACAGATCCCGCACCAACGTGGCAGTTCTTACCAACTGTTGCACGTCCACCAAGAACAGCGTTCATGTCGATCATTGTTCCTTCACCGATTACAGCACCGATGTTAATGCTTGCACCCATCATGATCACTGCGCCTTTTCCGATTTCTACTTGATCACGGATAATTGCACCTGGCTCAATACGCGCTTCAATTCCTTTAAGGTCTAGAAGTGGAATAGCAGAATGACGACGATCGTTTTCAACAACATAGTCTTCAATGTTCGCTTGATTTTCTTCAAGAACTGCGTTGATTTCGTCCCACTCACCAAAGACAACCCCGGTTTGTCCATTTATAAAGGCTTTTGTATCTTCGCCAAAAGAAATCCCCTCAAGGTTTCCTTTGATATGTACTTTTACAGGTGTTTTCTTTTTACTTTCAGAGATAAACTTAATAATTTCGTTTGCATCCATTTGATTCATGACCTTTTCCTCCTAGCAATTACGTTCAGTATACTCACAATCATAAAGATTTCCCCGTAAAAATGCAACGCTTATCATCCAAGGATCATAATTAGGATCGTAATCGTCGGAATACTGATAAGAGTTGTAATTAAGGTAACACTTGAAACAAGCTTAGGCTGCGCTTGAAATTGGACAGCATACATCACAATCGTTGCGGCTGATGGCATCGCTGCAGATACAATAAGTACTTTACCAAGTAATGGGTCAAGCGGCATCAGTGAGACTAACACCCAAGCAAGCACAGGTGAGATGAACATACGCAGAATCACACTAAAGGTTATATTACCCCAATCGAAATTCCCCCATTTGATCATCGCAAGCTGCATACCTAAAATGACCATAACCATTGGGATCGCAGCATCTGAAATAAGATCTACGGTTCCAAACAAATTGTCAGGTATCTTCACTTGAGTAAAATTAAGAATGAGAGCAAAAATCGCGGCATACGAAGCAGGCATTTTCGCAACAGACTTCATCGCTATGCGGATACCGGCTTTTCCTTTAACCGCATAATAGACTCCAAAGAAATTCATTAGGATGGATTGAAGCACCATGGCAGAGATAGCAAATTGAAAACCAGATTCCCCGTAGGCGAACAAAATAATCGGTGTACCATAGTTTCCGGTGTTCATGAACGCTGTCGATAAGATGAGTGCATTTTCCGTGGATAGATCAATCTTTCGGATTTTCGTATAGATCTTACAAATAAAAATAATGAGAAACATTAGTATAAATGAAAAGAGAACCATATAACTATATTGGCTATTTAACTCTGTTTCATAAAAGGTCTTAAACACAAGACAAGGCGTCATCACATAAATGGCCATAGTAGAAATAGGACGGATATCGACCTTTGCCACACGTTGAAGAATATACCCAATCATAAAAATCAAAATAACAGGTAAAACCACTTGAATAAATATTGTCAAAACAAAAGAACTCCTTTTCGCGTTACTGCCGTGTCAGTATATCATACTCTTTGTTTTAGGTTAGAGGGTTCTTAGTGTTTTCTTGCCACTCTTAAGATAAAAAGAATGGGGAGTGAGATATAACATATAGCAAAGCACGATATCCGCTACGGAAGGGACGGCCTCAGCCCCTTTCGCGGGAAAGCGCCGCTACAGTGTCTTTACCACGTCCTATTCCGTAGGAGTCTCGGGTTCTTCCTCCGCTCGGTTTACAAAAAAAGAACGGCGAATGATTCAATCGTAGAATCATTCGCCATTTTTTCATTGATTTTTAGTTTTGTCGTTTAGTCTACAATCTTCTCAATGAAAACGGTTGGGTGTTTGACTAGATTGATATCGACTGCTTGAAACTCTCCGTGCCCGTGGCCTTCTGCCTTAAAAATACGCACAAATGGTCGTTGTGGGATGCCATCATTTTGCGCGGATACGACCCCATATTCGCCTGTCGACAAAACCACCTGGATGCCTGTCGGATAAAAGGCAATCGTTTTAAGGAAGTGTGACACGATTTGATGGCCGTAACGCACACCCGTTAAACCCATAATGATTTCGCACGCTTCATGTGGCAGCATCCGTCCACCCGGTCTAAGCGGGCTGATTAGATGATCAAACGCATTCGCTACTGCAACAATCTTTGCAAATACGTGAATATCCTTTTCTAGTAACTGACGAGGAATCCCGCTTCCATCTACATGTTCATGATGAGAAAGAGCAATGTGAGCAGAAAGGGCACTCATTTCACTATTTTTACGTAAGACATTAAATCCTCTCCAAGTATGATGATCCCCCATCACGACTTTTGGTTCGTTATCTTTTAAGGAAGCCATCTTGCCGATATCATGCATTAGCGCACCTGTTGCAAGCTCATACAGCTTCGCTCTCGGTAATCCGAGACGAACCCCAACAATGGTTGAGATCATACACACATTTAGGGAATGAACAAACAACCCATTATCCTCGGTTCTCATGTCCGTTAAACTTAATAGAGACTGACTGTGATTGAGGATTTCTTCGACGATCTGCTTTACTGATTGCTGGACTGATTTTAGTTCAAAGTCTTGGCCTTCTTGTACAAATTGAAAAGACTCGGTTAAATTTGCAAAGGTTGCTCGTTTCACTTCCTCTGAAACAAGATCTTCTTTTTTTATTTCATTGTCAAAGGGGTCCTGAAGATAAACGGCTTTGATTCCTAAGCGCTTTAAGCGACTAATCAATGCCGGTGTCAGAGACGCGCCTTCATTTAATAATACCCTGCCATCACTTGTATAAATTTGTTTGCCTAATTTTTCATTAGCCTGCGTGAGTTCTATGGTCGTATAGCGCATGATGAAACCCCTTTGGTCAGAATACTCTTATTATACTAATCTTCTCCCTTTTATCGGTTCTTTTTTTGTTTATTCTTATGTTTTGTCGATAAATAGTGCTAGAGTCCCGTGTTGTTTTAAAGAAAAAAGAAGAGTGACCCCGATTGATCACTCTTCTTGCATTCTATTCTTTTACTTCATGGTTTACGACATCAAGTGGCTCTTCAGACATGACTAGATTAGCCGGTGCGGAGACATGGATGCCTTCTTCCTCTAGTACTTCAAGAATACGGAAGTGGGCTTTTTCTCGTATTTCCATAAACGGCGCCCACTGATTTGTTTCTGTGAAATAAGTAACCATCAGGTTGTAGCTTGATTCAGCAAATTCTTCAAACCTGACAATGACTGTGTCAGTTGCAATGTCTTCGAATAATTTAAGCTCATGATCAATCCGATCTCTAAGCGTCTGTAGCTTCTTACTAGAGGTAGACTGTCTAATGCCTAAGCTAAAATAAACACGTCTTCTGCCCATCTCTGTCCAGTTCGTAATGGCTTCATTTGCTAGCGTTGAGTTTGGAATAACAACTAATGTATCGGAGAAGGTGCGGATTTTTGTACTTCTAAATGTGATATCCTCTACTCCACCTTCAACCGTTGGTGTTTCAATCCAGTCCCCTTTTTTAAATGGACGTTCTGTAATGATGATAATTCCACCAAAGAAGTTCCCAATTGTGTCCTGTGCAGCAAGGGCAAAGGCTAGTCCACCGATACCAAGACCAGCAACAAAGGTACTAATGTTAAAGCCCCAATTGTCGAGGATGATGATGAAGGTTACAATCACTACTAAGACTCGAAGAATTTTTGAAACAAAGGGAATGAGCATGCTTTCTTCTTGAAGCTCTGCTTTTTTTGCAATGTTCGTAACCGCATTTGAGTAATAAGTCATGTAATTATATAAGCCCCACCCTATGGTGAAAATAATGAATGACCGATATAACCTCTGGATTGGACGTTGATCCGTTAAGGTTGAGTAATCTAAGTATTGCAAGGCCAGATATGTACCGATTATTACAAATAAGAAGCGCAATGGCTTTTCATACGATTTTAATACATCTCGAATGACTTTAGTTGACGAGCGTTTTGATAAGCCTAATACTAATTTTTTTGTTAAAGTTGTGAACATTTTTCTAAAAACCAAGAACACTAAAAAGATGGCAATTGATAAGCCAATATTTATCCAGTCCAGGTTAATTAGTTTTTCTACGTATTGGTTCAAGCGTTCCATATGAGGCTCCTCTCAAATCCTTCTATTTCTTTTGTTCATAAAGGATACCTGCTAGATGGTCCGTTTTTCAACCAATAACCATTGCCATTAGCCACTTTTTCATCTTTTTCGACAAAAAGTAGCCCAAGCATAGGCTTGAGCTAGAGAATGATTCCTTATTAAAATGGATCGTGGTCCAATGTTTTTTGAATAACCTTTGCAAGCTCAGGCTTTGTTGTTTCTTTTTTTGCTTCAGAATGTGGAATAGCTGCTTCTACAACATCCTTTAAGCCCGAGAGAACATCGTCACCTGATTCCATCATTGCATTTGTCAAATCATGACTCTCTTCTTTATAATCTATCGCTTTTTTCTTAATGGCTTTTGTGTTTGTTAAGGCATAAAGACCTGCCGCTGCCAAAAATCCGCCAGCTGCTCCACCGATCATATATCCCGCATGATTTTGTTTTTTTCGTTTGAACATCTTTTTTCACCTCTTTTCTTTTATCGTGTGTAGCAGAGCTGATTTTATACATAGTTTAAAAAAGGGCGTAGTCTATGCTAGAATAAATAAGACTAACTCCTTATTATTGAATGGATTTATTTTGTAGGAAAGGTGTTTATCATGAAAAAAGGACTACTCGCATTCTCCATTGTTGCCCTTTTCATGATTGCTAGCTGCGCGATTGGGCAGAATCAATCAGATCAGCAAGGGCCCGGTTCCCTTGATACACTTGAAGCTGAAATACACGCACCAAGTGAAACGGCTTTGGATGAACCTGTTATGCTACAAGTGAATGTCACCTACGGCGGAGAGCCTGTTACAGATGCCAACCTTGTAACGTTTGAAATTTGGGAAAATGGTCATCGAGATGCTGGGGAAACAATTACCGCAGAGGAATCTGAGCCCGGTGTGTATTCTCTGGAAACTACGTTTAATGAAGATGGCATTTATCATATACAATCTTTTGTTGAAGCAGGAAGCGAACAAATTGAGCCTACTGTTCGTATCATAGCCGGAGATGTTTCAGAAACGGAGCTTGAAGCAGCCGAACAAGAGTTTCAGCAGGAAGAAGATCAAGAAAAGGCACAAGAATCTAACTCAAATGAATAAATGATAAATGGCTACAAGGAAAACGTTACGAGTATTCGTGACGTTTTCCTTTGTGCCTATTGGAGATGAAAGATGTATCACGCACAAACCTATCAGCAAAAATTAAAATTATACACGTTGATTCTTTGGCCAATTATGGTCACACAAATTAGCCTCCATTCGATGAATGTAATTGATACGATGATGTCTGGTCGAGCCGGAACAACTGATCTTGCAGGTGTTGCTGTCGGCTCAAGCCTCTGGGCACCAATTCTCACTGGGTTTAACGGGATCTTAATGGCCGTAACCCCTATTATTGCTCAGCTTTTAGGAAAAGGAGAAAAAGCTTCTATTTCACGTTCTGTGATACAGGCTCTTTATCTGTCTGTGGCATTAGCACTTCTGGTATACATAGCGGGATTTCTCTTTCTTCCTTCTATTCTGGAGTTCATGAGCCTTGAAGCTGAGGTTTCTTATATTGCTAAACATTATCTTATTGGCTTATCCATCGGCCTAATTCCTTTGTTCGCGTCGAATGTTTTACGCTATTTCTTTGATGCACAAGGATACACTCGGATCACGATGTCCATCCTGCTTATTGCTCTTCCCGTTAGTGCTTTGTTAAATTATTTGTTGATTTTCGGTAAATTTGGATTTCCCGAGCTTGGTGGAATTGGTGCCGGGTATGCAACAGGCATCACCTATTGGCTAATTTTTATTTTAAGTATTCTCGTCACTTATTATGTGCCAACGATACGCTCCTTCTCGCTTTTCTCTACCTGGTTTAGACCTTCTCTAAAAGCTTGGCGCGAGCAGCTTGCGCTTGGCTTACCAATGGGGCTGTCCATCTTTTTTGAAGCAAGTATTTTCTCGTTTGTTACCTTGCTGGTCAGTCGTGTGTTTGCAACAGATATTATCGCCGCGCATCAAGCAGCATTAAATTTCTCATCGCTTTTATTTATGATTCCACTTAGCATGTCGATGGGCTTAACGATTGTTGTTGCTTATGAGATTGGAGCAGGTCGTCTCCAAGGCGCCAAACAGTACAGTCGAATAGGAATATCTGCTTCCATGCTCATTATTTCGTTTGCATCTGTTATTCTGTTTTTCCTAAGAGAACCGATTTCTTACTTATACACAGATAATCCAAATGTCGTCCAGCTTGCTATGAGCTTCTTTATCTTTGCGATTTTCTATCAGCTTTCTGATGCTGCGCAGGCTACCTTGCAAGGTGTACTACGAGGCTATAAGGATGCAACTGTGCCATTTATTATTGCCTTAGTGTCTTATTGGGGAATTGGTATTCCTTCAGGTGTGTTACTTGCTACCCAAACAGACCTAGGTCCATTTGGTTTCTGGATCGGTATAATTATTGGGTTAACGAGTGCAGCGATTGGCTTTTGGATTCGTTTGTCTATGGTTACCAAACGTTTCACTCTATCGTAAAAGAATGAATTCCTGACATTTGGACATCTTTGTACTAGGAACTTTTTTTACGATAAGAGGTGTTAATCGATGTGGACTCCGTTCATTCTTTATACAACACGTGGATCCTCTGGCGTGGGGACAACGCCAATTGTACTTGTTGCTGTCTCCATTGGCCTGATGGTTATGATCATGGGTGCGCTGTTGATTTATGTTTCTAGAAAACGTCAAAAACAATAAACTTCCTTTAAAAAGAACCCAAGCTGGTTCTTTTTTCTAGTTGTATAAGAACATTCATTCGCATATAATAAGAACATATATTCGCCAAGAGGTGAACAAGGATGAAGAAGGTCATTTTTTTAGTAGACATGGAAAGCTTTTACGCATCAATTGAAGTGACGAGAAGACCGGACTACCGTGGGAAAGCCTTAGTGGTATCTGGTGATCCAAATCGTCGGAGTGGGGTAATATTGGCTGCTTCAAAGGAAGCAAAACGGTTTGGGGTTAAGAATGCCGAACGCCTATGGGAAGCCCAACAAAAGTGTAGTGATTTAATTATCGTCCCGCCGCATATGCAGGACTATATTGAGGTCTCCATTGAAATCACCGCTATCCTCAAAACCTATACGGACTTAGTTGAACCCTATTCAATTGACGAGCAATTTATGGATGTGACCCATTCTCAGCGACTTTTCGGTTCCCCTCATGAGATCGCAAAAAAGGTACAACAAGACATCTGGAAGCAATGCGGAGTAAGAGCGCGAGTGGGCATTGGTGAAAACAAAATTTTAGCTAAGCTTGCCTGTGACCATTTCGCCAAAAAGAACAAGGAAGGCATCTTTGAGCTAAAAGCTGAAGAGCTTAAAGAAACACTTTGGCCATTGCCTGTAGAAGATTTATTTGGAGTCGGCAGCCAAATGAAGCGGCACCTGTATGACCGTGGTATTCGTACCATTGGGCAGCTTGCAGCAACGAACGTGGAGTTTTTTAAGAAGCGATGGGGCATACATGGTCAAGTACTGTGGATGAATGCTCATGGAGTTGATTACTCACCTGTTAAGCTCTCCACGCATGATGGACAAAAAGCGATTGGTCATGGGATGACGCTGCCCTATGACTATGCAACAAAGGCTGACATTCATACCGTGTTGCTTGAGCTGTGTGAGGAGGTCTGTCAGCGCGCCCGTAAAAATCATGTACATGGTTCAACGGTTTCACTCAGTGTCTCAGGTGCAAGCTATGAAGTGCGCACAGGATTCCATCGGCAATTTACAATGCCTTATGCAACAAACGCCTCACTCACTTTATATAAGTATGTGTGTCGGCTGCTTGACCAGTTTTGGGATGGTCAGCCTGTTCGCCGGGTAGGTGTGGCGTTGTCTAAGCTCTCTGATGGAGATGCCGTACAGCTTGATTTGTTTGATCATAAGCAACAGCAAGATGACCGAGCACTTGGAGAAGTGATGGACCAAATTAAAGCACGTTTTGGTAAAACAGCTCTGCTTCGCGCCTCCTCTCTCCTACCTGCTGGTCAAGCGAGAGAGCGTGCTGCTAAAATTGGAGGACATTACAAATGAGTGATTTTTTAGAACGAGGCAATCTTTTGTGGGAAGGCAGTCGAATGATGCTTCCTGAACACAAACAAGCGATCCGTGCGCAAAATGAGCGAGAAAAGCACACTGCTCCTCCTGAGCTTGACGCACAAGAGCTAGAAGAGCTTGGAAGGGTTGCGACACACTCCCTTACCCACTCTACCCCTGTGCATATTGTGTTTTGGGAGAACGGGTACGATTACAAACTAATTGCTACTGTCGAACGAGTAGAGCCCCAGCAACAGCAGGTAACCGTTCGAGAAAGCAAGGATACGCGCAAAACGATTATGTTTAACCAATTAAAAAGCATCGAACCGATTTAAACAATTTGGCAAAAAAGAAGGCGAATTACTCAGCCGCCTTCTTCCATTCCATTACATATTCACGTTCACCTGTCACGTCGTCCATTTGTTCAGAGACAATCTGAAAGTCAAATCGTTTATAGAACTGAATCGCTCGTTCATTTTTTACATACACTTGTAAGCTTAAAAACGAGTATTCATTCTGCACCCATTCAAGTAATTGCTTGCCATAGCCCTTCCCCTGACGTTCTTGATCGACAAATAGTGCCGCTACTTGAGAATCCATTAGCGAAACAAACCCACAGATTTCTCCTCTATCCTCCGCTACAAGCGTACAAGCTTGAGGCAAGTACACATCCTTCATAGCAGATTGTTGTTCACGCCAGTATGAATCGGTAATAAAGTCATGGGCTGTTAAAGAAGCTGTTAGCCAAATTGAAACAAGTGCGTCCATGTCTGTACACTGAGCCGGTCTGATCATGTGATTCGTCCTCCTCTTGATGGTTTATTGATCGGCTTTGGTTGCTTGGATCCATCTGTGCATCCATTCCCCCACTCTATATGATTTCATATGTATCATTCTATCTTACCAAAAATCCCCACACTAAAAAACGGTACAACATGATCTTTTTAAAGAACGTGTCATACCGTTTAAGAAGAATTTAGCTATGTTTTAATTGCAAATATTCTTCGACTTTCTCTAGAACCTCCGAGGCTCCTTTTGGACTAAGGACAATGTTCCCATTACCGAGTGAAATGTTTCCCTCGTTAATTTCACCTGTAAGCATACATTGTGTACTTGGCGTATACTTTTTTAAAATAATTTCCTCGCCATTCACGTAAATCTCCATAGGATCTTTAATGTCTATATCTAGGGTGCCCCGCAGTTCCTTAGGAATCACAATACGGCCTAATTCATCAATTTTGCGAACAATACCTGTTGACTTCAACGTATGACCTCCTAGTCAATTATGATCTCCTATTCTATACCCGATTTTCGAAAAATAATGGAATGAAATTAAGTTATTTTTGTGAACAACAAAAATAACGGGAAAGTACCAATGTACCTTCCCGCAAATCCTTTTTATTTAAATTCAATCGTCTCAAGATACAGTCCGTTTGCATCTGCAAACCCTGCATGTTCCCGCTCTTTTGATTCCAAAATGCCAGGAATCGCTTCTGCTTTCATCTCACCTAATCCTACTTTAATCAGTGTGCCGATGATTTTACGAACCATGTTATATAAGAAGCCGTCTCCCTTTATGCGGATCTCCAGCACCCCATCCTTTGTTGAGAAATCAATCGACCGGATGGTGCGTACATTTGATTTCTTCTTTGATTTGGCATTGGAGAAGGCTGTAAAATCATGCTCGCCGATAAAATAAGAGCTCGCCTGTTTCATTAGCTCAAGCTTTAACGGATCCGCTACATGCATACTTACCTTTCTTAAGAAAGGATGACTATATGATTCATTCCAGATTTTATAGACATACGTCTTGTCCGCTGAATTATAGCGCGCATGAAACCGTTCATGAACCATTTCTACTTTCGTTACACTAATGTCTTCAGGTAAATAACGATTCAAATAACTTTTTAATTCATGAACCGTGATGTCCAAGTTAAGCTTCACATTTGCCACTTGTCCAAGCGCATGGACACCAGCATCCGTGCGGCTACTACCGATGATCTCGATTGGATAACCCGCCATCTCCGTTAACACATTTTCTATTTTCCCTTGAATCGTGTTTTCGCCTTTACCAAGACGTTGCCAACCTTTATATCGTGTTCCGTCATACTGGATGGTTAATTTAAAATTCTTTTTCATTATGTTCTCCTTCAACGTACGTAAATGTTTAAACCCTGTCTAATAGTAACATATAACAGAGTAAAACCAACATGTGTGCTGAAGGAGTTTTAAAAAAGACTCACTATCTTAGTAGTCTCTCCCAGGTGTTTGGTCCTGCGATTCCATCAACTGCAATTCCTGCGCTACGCTGGAATGTACGAACAGCAGCATCTGTAGCCGGGCCAAATGCACCATCAACTGCAATGCGTGCGCCTTTTGTATTTAGTGCAGATTGCAATAAACAAACCCACCATTGGTGAGTGGAGTTTCTACGAAGTGTATTCGCGGCACGCTTACTTACGGGACCAAAGATACCATCAATATTGACACCTGCAAAATATTGGTACACACGCACAAGCGCCTGACGCGTTCTCGGGCCGGTAATGCCATCCACCACTAGAGGGGTAAACGATGCCTTATTCGGATAGTCACGAGAGTTCAAGAATGATTGCGCACTGGCAATAAACTGATTCACAACCGGCTTTGGTGCTGGTGTCGGTGTCGGGCTAGGCGCTGGTGTTGGTGTTGGCGCTGGAACTTGCACTCCGCCTGTTTGTGGACCTGATTGAACAGATTGAATCAGGCGCTTATAGTCGTCCCACTCATTTAGCAGGCGCGCCGGACAGTTTTTACCGGTCCAATGCTTATGCGTCACGACTCTTGATAATGGAATGTTTAAATTCTTCATCAGTCTCTGAACAAGCCAGGCTGCATTTTCTTTTGCTTTTTGAAAATTACCATCGGAATTCACACAAAGCTCGATTCCGATCGACTGACTGTTTCCATCTGGTCCAGCATGCCAAGCGACTTCATTGACCGGAAGATGTTGAATAATCTGTGTGTCATCTACAGTATAATGCCATGAAACAGAACGAGATCTTGCGTCAGCACCCTTGATATAACGAGCATGCACCTCTGCATTTGCTCCCGCACTTGTATTTCCCGTTTCATGCTGAGTGATATATGTTGCATTTAACGCACGGCCCGGACGGTTACTCGCTGAAACTGGTAGAAAATCCATCTTAATATTCATCTGAATCCTTCCTTTCTCTCCTTTATGTGATCTAGTAAAACGACTCATTAGTACTAGAAAGATATGAAGGGAACGCTTCACTCCATTCATAGAATATGCTTGGCCTATTTTTTACGTTCGGGTGTTTGGAAGGGGTGACTAGTAATTGATGTGAAAAAGCCCTGCATTTCTGCAGGGCGAAGCATTACGCATAACGATCTCGTTGGACCGCTTTTAGATAAGAGAGAACCTTATCCGTTTCTACAGCGTGTTGCGTATAGTGAAACGTTGACGCTACCTCATCAGCATAAGTAGCAAACTCTTCTAAAAGAACAAAAAGGGATGTCCATATTTCGTGGTTCTCTAACCGTGGGTATGTCTCACTAAACCGCTTCCATTCCTCTTCAGATAAAAACCGTTTAAGGTACTTCCCATTCTTCCCAGTACTAAGCGAAAACTTCGTGTGTATCCCAATCTTCCAATTCATCATCTGAATGAGCATCTCTCTCACAATTGATAAATGATCATATGCATACGTCAGCTCATCGCGCCATAATCCCTTTGCAACATAGGTCGCGACCCACCAGCACTCATTGCAGCAATCATCAAATAACTTTTGCGTTGGTGGCAGAACCCAATATGCTTGGTCTGTTGAAGGTGGGAGGATTGGTAGCTGCTGATCCTTATCTAGTAACACCACAGCAAGCGCATCCCCGCCATTCCACGAGTCTGCTAGTGACTGTGGCACAAGCGTCAAATCAATGCGATTCCCATCCTCAAATAACATAAGGTAGGCAAACGTCCCATCATCTAAAGGTGAAATCAAGTCAATGGCTTCCGGTGTTTGCATCACAATTCGCTTGCCGAATGGATCGATCCAATCTGGATCATGTATAAAAGATTCCACATCCGTGACAACATATACAATATCGTAATCTTGAAATTGATCTTTTGGCACATTCGGATTCGTTCTAGATCCATTCATCCCGACGGCTCGAACTCGTTCATCCTGCTTGGCTACGTCTATCATAAGCTTCATCATTTCATCGGTTGATCTCATTTTGCACCCTCCATTTATATGATGATTGATTGAATAAAGGATGGTAGGTGGTGGACCTCGAATCGGTTGAGCTTAACATCTCATGATATTGTCTCCTTTTCATATTGTTTCTTTGCCCGTAAGCCGTATAAACCACATAAGAGAATAGTAAGGATGAGGAAGTACACTGCCAACCCTCTCATTAAGGCAAACGGTGTTTCAAAAAGGAATGCAAACCAAAAGGAGCCGCCTTCCTTATCCCATAGTCCAGGTGTTAAATACCAATTGACAGGGTTAATATTTCTTGGAAGCATATCAGCCATATAAAAAATGAAAATCAAAGGAATGGAAATATAAAACTGAGTTAAGTATAAATCGGAAATGCGTTTATAGCGAGCAGCTTTTGATTGCTGATCAGAGAAAATATCTTCCGTAGCTCTCTCATCTATGCGTTCAAAATAGTGGTGACCGTTTCTTCTAGGACAAGGTAGCCTACTCCACCCACTATCTTCAAACATGATTTCGTAATCAATAAAATCGGCCTTACGTTTGAATTTACGATAATCAATTCTATAGGTTGTGTTTTTCGGTTCTCCCTTTTTAAATCGATAACCAAATGAACGATACATCAAGTGATATCCGCGATGCGCCATTTCATTTAACCATTGTTCTTCCTTCGTTAAATCAGTGAAAAATCTAAACCTCCTCATCTCTCTCCTCCTTTAACAACTGATCCGTCACTCGAAGCAACGTACGCATCCGTTCCTGTTCCAGAGCAAGAATTTCTCTTCCTTCATTTGTTATTTTATAGACTTTTCTACGTCTCCCTTTATCTGGGACAAGTTCAATAAACTTAAGTTTTACCAAATTTTCAAACGCTCCATACAACGTACCCGCTGCCATGCGCACTTGACCTTCACTTAACTCCTCCACACGCTGCATCACTAAATATCCATGCCGCGGTTCTAACAAAGAAAGCAAAATGTAATAAACCGTCTCTGTTAAAGGTAAATGTTTACTTCGTTTCATGCTACCTCCTATACAGTTCAACTGAATAGTTTGAGTATATACAGTTAAACTGTATACGTCAATGATCGAATTGAGAGTGTGGAGATGGATGAATTTTGTTTTCAGTTCGATGTATTGTCCATTTCTCCGATGTATTTTGCTCTCTTCCCGATGTAATTCTAACTCTCGTCTACATAACCGCACCCGAATTCCAATTTCAACCCAAAAAAAGACGCAACAATTGCTACGTCCTACTCCCACTCGTCCTTTAACAATCCATATAAAATTCGATCATGGAAGGTATTGTTTATCCTCTCGTCTCGTCTGATTATTCCTTCCTGAGTAAAGCCTAATTTCATTGGGATTGCCTGGCTTTTTGTGTTTATGGTGGCGACCTTGATTTCGGTTTTCTGTAGGTTCAATTCGTCAAATGCCACACGAATAAGCTGGGTGCAGGCATTTGTCATGAGCCCCTTTCCGACGAATTCTTCTCCGAGCCAATACCCCATTTCCGTTCGCCGCGTCGTGTAATCAATATACAACAAGCCAATGGATCCGACGAGTTTTCCTTCATACCAGATCCCAGACCAATAACCATTGTTTGTTTCACTTCGTTTTAATGATTTTTCAATAAATGCGACTGTGTCTGAGACAGAATGTGTGTAGGTAGGAAACGTAAGCCAAGCACTAAGGCTTTCGCGACTTTTATCAATTAGTTGAAAAAGTTCCTCAGCGTGATGCAGCTCTAACCGTTTCACTACACTTCTTTTATCTGTGTCTAATTTCATCCTTTATTTCCCTCCTTCTATTGAATCGTACAAACGACCCTTTTATACTTGAGTTAACAAGAAGTAGGAGGTAAGCCAATGAAAGCAACAAACATACTTTTTTTCATCATTGCACTTATGTATTTAGGTATCATCGCTACAGTAACAGGTTCATTCCCTCCTCTTACACATGATCAACTAATGACGATTGCAAGCGCCTTGTTTCTAGCTGCACTTGGTGTACAATTCGTTTTATTAGCTAAAAAGAAAAGTACAAAAAGACAATCATCAACCGAATTAAAACGCTAGCTCTCCGTGAAAGGTGTAAGGAATTCCTTGATCCAAAAATCGCTCGATCCCTCCGTAATGAGGGATTTTTTGATTTGCTTCTTCTAGACTAATCCACCTTGCCTGCTCAATCGTTGCGACATCATGAATGTGAATAATATCCGAAGTCGACATTAGCGTCGCGTTAAACGTGGTGAGAATCGCATGGTGCTCTTTGATATACATTTCATTTATACTTACAACATTGTTCACTTCGACTGATAATCCGGTTTCTTCATACACCTCGCGGACGCAAGCTTCATGTAGCGTCTCATTCCCTTCTACCCGGCCACCCGGTAACGACCAGGTGGGATGATTCTTGTTTTTAACAAGTAAGACTTGATCACTTTGTTTGTTGTAAACAAACACATAGACTACTTGAATCCGTTTCATAGACTCTCCTCCAGTGCTTGATTCCAAGATGTTATAAACGATTGAACCGTAGAATAACGTTCATCTTTGTTTTCAGAAACCGCCTTGCATGCGACCTTCCAAAGTGCGGAGCTTGCCTCCCATTTTTCAATTGAGCGATCAAGTTCGCCTCCAAGTAAACAAAATGCCGTTGCTCCAAGTCTAAAGACGTTCGTTCGTTTGTCGATCAAAGCACTTTGTTCAAATTCCTCCGGTGACATAAATCGTTTAGAGCCAAACATTCGCCCCATTTCATTGTGAAGAGGACCTAACTCATAATAATCAATGTCACAAATGGTTGTTCGATCATTCGTAAAATCGTAGAGAATACTTCCATCATAAAAATCAATGGCGATGTATTCTTGTTCTTCCACTAACTCGTGAAATGTGAAGATGCTAGAGAGTGCGTTTAAACGTTTTTGTACAGGTAGTTGTTTGAAACGATAAAAAGGAGAATCTGGATGCTCATATTTTTCAGGCGGAGGATAGGACCAATGAGGATGCAGGCACTCACCCTCCTGCCAATCAAACACAACCGCGTATCCATGCTCTAACTCGAAGTGATCTTGAAGTGTAACGAGATGCTTATGGGCTAATGTCTTATAAAGGGGAACGGCTTGTTTTAAACGAGCAATTGCATTCCTTGGTTCTCCGTCAAAATGAATTGTTTTTGCACCTGCATATTTAATAAATTGTTTGCGCCCGTTTCTCATGACACCAAAGCAAATATTACCTGAATCCTGCTGATCAAATACGTGACATACCGTTCCTAGCGCTTGCAACCAGCTAAAATCATGCTTCTCCTTCAATTGAAAAGATACTTCATCGATTTGTATCGTCAAACCTTGACTCATCCAGTCACTCCTTCACACTGTTTATATGGTTCATTTTACCAAAAATAAGTGGCATGAAACTAGTCTTAAAGATAAATAAAGACCTCACCCACCAAACATATGGAGAGGGAAGTCTGTAAGACCTTATTCATCTTTAATATCATCAAGATTAACTGGGGTGTAATCACTTCTTTTGTAATTCCCAGTAGATTTAACCATCTCTTTAAGATGATCCATGTCAATGGGAGTATTCGTTACATGATAATAGTTTTCACCCCATTGTAACATTCGTGTTTCATACAAACTAAGCATAATCGGTGAGTCACGATTGTTCTTATAAAATGTAATGAGAACGCCATTTTCTTTTGAGACATCTCCATCCCATTCGGAATCACGCATTTTTTTAATCGAGTACTGACTTAGAAAATCAATGAATTCATCTGCGTCAGTAGCGTCCTTTGTTTCGTAAACTTCATCCGAGGATAACTCAATAATCATCGATTCAAAGTTTGCTGAATGGTAATCAAACAAACTGTCTAGCGGTTTCTCTTTATTCTCATTTATCACATTCACAGAGAAGATCGCAACAGGAATTAGGATTAATAATGTACTGAAAATGATAAAGCTCGTTTGATTTCGCAGGACTCTAATCAGTAAATAACTTGAAAGTTTTTCAGATACGAATGCTGTTAAAGGGATAACGCCTAGAAGATAAACGAAAATCGTTGTTAACGTGCTTATAAGTCCCGTTTTCCAAGGGATATAATAGTAATAGATGGCTCCGTATACATACGTATTGATAATCAAGAAAAGCACTAAAAAAGTGTAAAATAGAAATTTCCCTTTTGCTTGATTAATGCCAACGATACTTCTCTCACTAAGCTCTTTAGGGACGTTAATTTTATTTATTTCATCTTTTATGTTATTACTCATTAAAATCACCTCTTTCTGCATTCTTTCTAAGTTTTTCTAACGCACGATAGAGAATGGTTTTTACAGTGCCTAGTGATAAATCAAGTACATTTGAAATTTCGGAAAGTGTTAAGTCTTGATAAAAACGTAAGACAACCACACTTTTTTCAGACTCATTCAACACATCTAATAAGTCCTTTAAAGTCATTCCTAAGTCTATGTCTTCGTCTAGATGATCAGGAACGTACTCTTTCGCGTAATCTTCAAAGAGGACCTCCACATTTTTCTTTCTAAGTAAATCAATTGAGACATTTATGAAAATTCTAAGTAACCACGTTTTAAAATAGGTAGGCTCCTTTGCTTGAAATCCGTTTAAAGGAACGGTATGCCGTTTCTTGAACAACTTCCAGGGCATCCTCTTCGTTTTTCATATAAATAAAGGCCATTTTATAAATGTCCACCTCATATGTTTGAAAACATTCCAAAAAAGCCTTTGAATTCCCTCTTCGTGCTTTTTTGACTAAATTCACATTCAAGAACGTTGCACCTCCTACGTTCGTTCACTATACATTAGACGTAACAGTCGGCTATTTGGCTTTCATTATTTAAAAATTTATTTTTATCATACCATTTTATGTAATTGAACATGTTCAAAAAACCAGACTCAGAAATAAACATCTGAGTCTGGTTTTAGTCATACTAGCTATTATCCATTTGTGATACGTCCAAGTGATTTAAGCAGTGTTGCACTTTTTTTGTTTAAGCCTTGATAGTTTACTTGAATTTCATTTGCGGTAAACATCGCTTCTAACCGATCAAGAGCACCAACAGCAGAATCATCCCAAATTTGAGAATGCGTGAGATCAATAACAACCTCATTCACTTGTTCTTCTGTGTCAAATTGCTTTAAGAAAGGCGTAACTGAAGCAAAAAATAAAGGTCCTTCTACCTGGTAGATGCGTATGTTTGTATCCTGATCCAAACGTTTGGTTACGTGGATTTTGGAGATTTTTGATGCAAAAAAGATCATGCTAAGTAGGACACCAGACAATACTCCGTATGCTAAATTGTGCGTTATAAGCACAACCGCTACCGTTACAACCAACACAACCGCATCCGTTCGAGGCAGTTTGTGCAACGTGCGAAGCGAACTCCAATCAAAAGAACTAATGGCAACCATAATCATGACTCCAGTTAAGGCAGCCATCGGAATTTGAACAACCAGATTGCCTAAAGCAACAATCATAAACATAAGAAATGCACCCGCCACAAACGTAGACAGCCTACCTCTACCACCAGACTTCACATTAATCATAGATTGGCCAATCATCGCGCATCCAGCCATTCCACCAAAGAATCCTGCCACAATATTAGCCATTCCCTGACCGCGGCTTTCTTTGTTTTTATTACTTGGTGTATCCGTCATATCATCTAAGATATTTGCGGTTAGCAGCGATTCAAGTAACCCAACAATCGCAAGCGCAAAGGAATAAGGGAAAATGATCCATAACGTCTCAAGATTTAACGGGACATTTGGCAAAATAAAAGTGGGCAAACTTTGCGTTAACGTACCCATATCTCCTACATTTCGAACATCAATATTTAGTGATAAAACAATAATCGTTACAACGACGATTGCTACAAGCGTTGAAGGTACAGCTTTTGTTACATAGGGAAATAGATACACAATTGCAAGCGTCACAGCTACGAGTACATACATGACCCATGTTTCCCCGATAAAGTGTTGAATTTGAGCCGTGAAAATTAAAATGGCTAATGAATTGACGAAGCCGGTCATCACCGTACGTGGGACGAATTGCATCAGCTTCGCAAATTTACAGATTCCAAAAATAATTTGAATGACCCCGGTCAAAATTGTCGCAGCCAACATATACTCGATCCCATGTGACGAAACTAAATTGACCATCACTAGTGCCATCGCACCTGTTGCTGCAGAGATCATTCCCGTCCTGCCACCGACAAATGAAATAACAACCGCGATACAAAACGATGCATACAACCCTACCATTGGGTCAACCCCAGCAATAATTGAAAAAGCAATGGCTTCCGGGATCAAGGCTAAGGCGACAACAATCCCTGATAAGATGTCTCCTTTTACATTGCCAAACCATTGTTCTTTTAAGCTTCCAACCATATCTAACCTCTCTCTTTCTTTTCATTTTACCGACCCTCGAGTCTCACGAAAGTCAATGAAATTTGAAAGAGAGTTTCCTTCTTCTCCGATTTTTACACAAGGTCTATTATAGGGCTTCTTTCGATTTGCGCAAGATCTTTTTATTTATTGAGGTATTGACATCATTTGGATAAAAGAGGTATGAATAAGCTAACACTAGAAAAGTCGGCATCATCCTACTAGAATCATTTAACAATAAGAATGCAATCGAAAAGAGGAAATCTATTGATCTCAGTTCAAGTAAATCAGCTAGCTGAAGAAGATAAAGGGATTGCGGAAATACATGGACCCTATCGTTGCTTTTCCATCTATCCGAATTCAGAGGATTATGTAACTGCAACAAGAGATGTATTCCAATGAAACTTATCTTTGCATTTTACGAGGGTTTAGAAAAAGAATACAGCGAGTGGTTTCAAAAGAGGAATATTTCTTTTAAGCTATTTTATTCGGTGATTGATGAGAAAAAAGGTAAGACTACGTATAAATCTCCCTTAATAGAAGCTACAATCATGAATGCTCAAGACTTCTTATCAGTGCTCCATTTCACCTTTTGGCTCCCTATGCAAAATGAGTTTTTTGTCCTTTCACTTAACGGAGAGGTTTCATTTGAAGAGAGATCTCCTTATTCGGACAGTAAAAGAAAACAGCTTGTTCCGATCTTGGACATGCTACCTAACAACACATATATAACTATTGCTCATGACGCACAAGGGATTTTTCTTTTATCAAATCATGAGAGCTATCAGTCAACTACTGCACTCAAAAACTCCCTTCCTCCTTGTATTACGGTTGAAACATAAATGTTATAGCACTCGTCCAACTACATATGCAGGCACTGGCGTAAATCCCAGCTGCCTTGCCCATACGGAAAGCTGACCAATGTGATGAATTTCATGCACAACGATATGGTGAATAATCTCATTTTCTGTGTAAGTTTCAGCCTCCCACGGAACGTTGATTCTTTTTTCTAACTGTCGTTCAAAAGATGCGTCTAACCATTTCTCATTTTCTTTTCGCAGTTGTTCTGACAAAGAAATGACCTTCTCTAGCGATGCATAATCCTCATATACATAAACAATATATTCTTTGCCTTGAATTCCACGTATCCAGCTATGCTCAACTTCAACAATATGAAATAGAGTATACAATATACTCCTGGCACCGCCACCTAACTCTTTTTTTAATAGATGTCGGGGAATTTGATCACACCATTCAAACCATTCATCACGAACCTGCCAGTTATAATTGAACAATATTTTCATGTGATCATTCCTTCCTATTTAAAATTGAAGTCACATTGAAAGGAGGACTATTCAGTCTCTTCCTCAAAGTAAATCGTCTCTTCTCCCTCACTCCAAGTGATCATTAACCCAAAGTTTCCTCCGTTCGCATAGGCACCCTCTAGTCCGTAGTTCCCATACCTTTTGTAAAAAACCCCGTCATCGTTCGGAGAAACATCACCATATGTGTCAGGAATATTGTATTGTTTTATCGTCCTTACTTCTATCGTCTCTGGCTCCGCGCCTTCTCCTTGATATGTAAGCTCTACGTGTGCATCTTCATAAGTTGGCTCAATTGTAGGTTCTAACACAAGAAGAATCTCCCCAGTCCAACTTTCTGATTCTCCACTAAAGTAGCGATCATCAAGATCAGCACTGCCACAAGCAAATAAAAAGATCGTAAGCAAGATTACTAGAAATGACCACTTCATCGCTTCCCTCCTCTATTAATAATAGATTAATTTCATTCAAAAAAGAGGTTTCAATTGAAACCTCTCCCCTTCTTGTTCATGTTTTTTGAGTGTGGTAATAAAATGATCATTAATGGGATAACAGCTAGAAAGATCATGGTAAATCCAAGAATTGAATAAGGATTTGTGATATTTTCTTGGACAATTAACCCATAATAGATAAACCCAATCGCAGCAAATTCCATCATTAAAATTGGAATAAATTTAGTGATTAGAGGTAGATCTTTTTTACTAAGCATTAACGCTACCACGGTTACGCTTGCAACAAGAATGATAGCTAAACTAATAGGAACTAAAAAATCCAAATGATTCAACCCCTTCATATGATTTTATGCAAGCGACATAGCCTATAAACAATTTTTTAATCTTATACCCATTTTAGTGCAATTAATAACGTTTAGAAAAGAATACAAATAAAAGAAAAACTGTACAAATAATTAAAGCAGTAAACATTCCTAATAGTTGTAGTGCAGTAAGATGAATCAGTTCGGTATAGAGCAAGGTCATAAGTATAAGAGAGTATCCCATATTAAAGAAATAACTAGTAGAAAAGGCTTTTTGCTTAATTAGTTTTACCCGCTCATCGTTCACAATAAATTGAGGCACAAGATAAGCATTAGCAGCACACACTACCGCCATCGAAATAATCAAAAATTCATGCCCGTCTATCTTGCCATCAAGCGACACACTTAAGACGATTAACCCTACTCCAAGAATTAAAAAGAAAACAGAACTAAGTATAAAAAATACTCTGTACGACCTCACATTCATTTCATTCATCATTTCTCCTCCTCTTCGTCAAGATGAAATACGTCCTCTACGGTCGAGTGGAAACATCTCGCTATTTGAATGGCAAGTGGTAATGAAGGATGATACTTTCCCTTTTCAATAGAGATAATGGTTTGCCTTGAAACGCCTAGCTTTTGTGCTAGTGCTTCCTGAGACCATAGGTGTTTTTTTCGCAGCTCTTTGATTGAATTTTTCATACACTAGCCTCCTATCGCCGATTATAAAGTAAAGCACCCTTTACGTAAAGGGTACTTTACTTATATCTAGTCTGCTTACTCATTTTCTTCATCTTCTTCATGAACATCATCTGGCATTCGTTCGACAAACAATCCCCTACTCTCCATTCTACGTTTAAACGAGTGGATGGGTTCGTCCGAGTATAGATACATGTAATAATCGAAGCCAAACGACACCATCATGCACTCTTCCATCTCCAACTGTGCCCATAATAGCTCTCGTAAAATTAATTTGGCGAACGACTCGATTTCAGGAATAGATAATTGATCTTTATCTTTTACACTTGAAAAAAGCCTCTTCATCTCTGGTGTTGTACGTGAGTCAAAGTGTTGCACAAAATCTTCATACCTCTCTAGTTTCGTTACTCGAAGCGATTCGATTGAGTGCAGCTTCATAAATTGCACAATGGCCTCGACATAGAGTTGCTCGATATGTACATATTCTTCTTCAGATAATAACCCTGACTTCCCTTGTTTTTCCCCTATATCATTGTATGAAATCCATTCCTCTTGATCTGTATAAATCCCATATTGATCACGGTTCGCTGGATTATACTTGGTTACTCGATACTTATTCATTCATATTCTCCTTTAAATCAAGGACCATCATATCCTCATCTGCATATGTTTCATTGGTTCGTTTTAAAGCACGCTTATCTACTCCATAACATCTAAATCCAAGAGACTCATATAGCCTTTTTGCTCGATCATTAGTAGAAACGACCGTTAAGTAAATTTGTTCAATTCCCTGCTTCTTTCTGGCAAACGTGATGGCATATTGAAGTAATTCTCTACCCATTCCTTTTCCTTGGTGATCGGGTTGAACGTACATCGCCACAAGCGTAGCTCGGTGCTTTAATTTCTGTTTCTGTTCAAATAGTAAAGTCACTACTCCTATTAAATCTTCAGAGTGGAACACTCCAAGTGTTGTCGCTCCTTCTGCCTTTAACCGTAACTGAAATACTTCAGCAGAAACTTGTTGTTCTTCTTCAAAACTTGTTGCGAATGATTCTGGTGATTTATTTAAAGCTTCTAACCGAATGTTTCTGTAGTTGTTTGCATCTTGATCGATTAATGGGCGATACTTCAACATCTTGCCACTACCTTCCTTTACAAATTCTTCACACAAACCCTCTTGTTTTAAGCGCATAAGCCCCTCATGATTAATTGTATATGAAGATTTCATTGCGTTCAGTAAAATACGACAACTAGAGGATGAGGATTATGAACATAACCAAAACCTACTATCATTCAATTGATGTCTTCAGGTTCATCTGTGCGATCTTCGTCGTTACCGTACACATCACTTCTCACATTCCAAGTCATGACATTGCGACTTGGACTAACTACTATAGCTATCGATACCTTCTAGATATCGGGAGTCCATTCTTTTTTATGGCTGCAGGATTTATCCTCTTTCACAAAAGTTCTGATCAAGGGCCATCTTATCTCATCACATATGGAAAGAAGATTCTTTCCTATTTTATCGTATTCTCCCTATTCTATATGATGGCAAGAGTCATTGTTGAAGCAATTAGCGCACTCGCACTAAGTGAGTCTGTGACAGAAGCGATTCGCGCTCAACTTAGTCAGTGGAGTGCATTAAATGCCCTGAATGGATCGATTGGTTCCTTCCAGCTTTACTTTCTTGTTCTCTTACTCTATTCAGCGCTAGCCTTGTATGGATTACTTCGCTTACGCATGCACCCGCTCGGTATATTTGCAGTAGCCATAGCTCTGTACGGGCTTGAAAATATAGGATTCTTTGATTCTATTCAGCTGTTTCAATATAAAAGCTTTGCATTTGGTTTCCTTTATGTTGTGCTTGGTTACACATTAAGCTATACGAAAGATCATATAAGCTACCGAGCTCCGTGGCTTTATACGCTTCTTTTTGCAGCTGCTTACGTTGCAAATTATTATTACCAGTTAGGGCTTGCTTGGATCCTGCTACCTTTATTTACATTTTCATTAGGCTCACTATGTGTTCAGTATCCGAATTTAGGTAAAGGTACAATTCTAACAAAGCTTTCCTCCTATTCATTAGCTATTTATATTTTGCATATCTTTGTTGAACTTCTTGTGTTAAAAGGTGTTCAACTGGCCGGGTGGACAACTTACTATACGAGTCCGCTCTATTACGTAGGAACAATTATTTTATGTATCGTCCTACCGATCTTTATTTTTCAGCCTATTTATCGCAGCGCCTTATGGATAAAGGAAAAATGGTTGTTTACTACTAAAATGAAGACGAGTAAAAAAGAAGCGTATCAGCAAGAACAACTTGGTTAATGATCGAGAAAGATTCGATACAGCTTATCGCTTATCGGATCTTTTTTCATTTCATCCTTGCTTTTAGATCAGGGAATAAGATATACTATTTACTATTAACAAATCGTTAATAGTATTTTGCGCAGGAGGTTTGAATGTCTACAAATCATCAAGCTCTTAAACAGTATGATCGCAACAAGTACCGAACTCCTGATGGATATACATCTGATATTGCTGTATTCACTATAGTCTCAACGGAACAACTTGCATATAAGCCTCCTAAAATGGAGCTTGCTCTCATGTTGATTCAGCGGGCTGCAACCAATGCAGAAGGCGATGCAAACATTGAAGCGAACAAATGGGCCTTGCCTGGTGGCTTTGTTCAAGAATCAGAGACGGCATTTGAAGCAGCAAAACGAGAACTCCATGAGGAAACAAACATTCGAGATATTCATCTAAAGCATTTTGGGGTATATGATCAACCAGGACGTGATCCCCGGGGATGGATTATCTCTAATGCTCATTATGCCATCGTTTCAGAGAACAAGGTCTCCATGCGAAAAGCAAATGATGATGCGGCCGAGGTGCAACTTTTCTCCATGGCTGAAGTGCAAAAGCTCTCTCAAGAGTCAAAATTAGCTTTTGATCATGATGAGATCATTCAAGCAGCAATTCAGCAAATAAAAATGGACTTGTTACAAACGACTGTAGCAAAAGAATTTTTACCGGATACCTTTACCTTTTCTGAGTTACAAGCAGTGCTACTTACTGTAACGGACGATCCTGCAATTACAAGCAACCAGTCATTTATTAGGAAAATTAAATCATTGCCTTTTCTTGAAGCCGTTCCTGGACAAACAACACAACGTACATCAAAGACCCCTACTCAGCTTTACACCTTTGTTGAAATGGACGTGCTTAAACCCATTTACACGGCCAAATATTAATGATGGAGGGATTTCTATGAAAGCTTTGCTAAATATCGATTATACATTTGATTTTGTTGATACAGATGGATTACTGACATGTGGAAAGCCTGGTCAAGACATTGAACAGAAGATCACAACTATTACCAATGAGTTTATAACGAATAACTACTATGTTGTATTTGCTGTTGATTTACATAAAGAAAAGGACCCACTACATCCTGAATCTTCACTTTTTCCTCCTCATAACATCGAAGGGACAAAAGGACGAGAGCTCTACGGGAAATTAAATGATGTGTATCAATCAACTAAACATGAAGACAATGTATATTGGATGGATAAAACAAGATACAGTGCCTTTGCTGGTACGGATCTCGAACTACGATTACGCGAACGCCAAATTACAGAGCTCCACTTAGTGGGAGTGTGTACGGATATATGTATCCTGCATACAGCCGTTGATGCCTACAACAAAGGATTTAAAATCGTCATTCATGAACACGCTGTTGCAAGCTTTAACGCTGCAGGACATACATGGGCACTTGAACATTTTAGGGGATCACTTGGCGCAACCATTGTATAAATGAGAACTTTAGGAGGTTTCATATATGAGCACAACCTATGCTGACGATAGCTTAATGCTTCACACAGACTTGTATCAAATTAACATGGCACAGACCTATTGGAAGGACGGCCTTGAAGATAAAAAAGCGGTATTTGAGCTTTATTTTCGTAAGCTCCCCTTTGGAAATGGATATGCCATTTTCGCTGGACTTGAACGTGTCATCGAATTCTTAAATCAGTTTCAGTTTACAGAAAGTGACATTGAGTACCTTCGTGAGCTCGGGTACGAGGAAGCCTATCTCAATTTCTTAGCCAACTTAACATTTACGGGTACAGTTAAAGGAATGAAAGAAGGAGAATTGGTATTTGGCAACGAACCTATTTTGCGGATCGAAGCCCCGCTCATTCAAGCACAATTAATAGAAACTCCTTTGTTAAACATTGTGAATTACCAAACATTAATTGCAACTAAAGCGGCAAGGATTAAACAATTGATTGGTAGCGATATTGCAATGGAATTTGGAACACGCCGTGCCCAGGAAATGGACGCAGCCATATGGGGAACAAGAGCCGCATATCTTGCTGGGTTTGATGCGACTTCAAACGTACGTGCCGGCAAAAAATTTGGAATTCCTGTGGCTGGAACGCATGCCCACTCATTGGTTCAGGCGTACCGCGACGAATATACGGCCTTCAAAAAATATGCAGCATCACACAGAGATTGTACATTTTTAGTGGATACTTACGACACACTAAAATCCGGTGTTCCTAATGCAATCAAAGTGGCAGATGAAGATAAAGACAATATTACATTTAAGGCCATTCGACTTGATAGTGGTGACCTTGCTTACCTCTCCAAAAAAGCGAGAAAAATGCTAGATGAGGCCGGTTACCATGACACAAAGATTGCCGCATCAAATGATCTAGATGAAAAAACAATCATGAACCTGAAATCACAAGGTGCCGAGATCAACATTTGGGGAATTGGCACAAAGCTAATTACAGCCTACGATCAACCTGCTCTTGGTGCCGTGTATAAGCTCGTATCAATTGAAGAAGATGGTAAAATGGTCGACACCATTAAAATTAGTGCCAATCCAGAAAAAGTCTCTACACCTGGTCTGAAGCGCGTGTTCCGTATCATCAATACACTTACACGTAAGTCTGAGGGTGACTATATTGTGATGGAATCAGAAGAACCCAACTCAGAAGAGACACTCATTATGTTCCACCCGGTTCATACCTACGTAAAAAAAGCGATCCGAACATTCGAAGCCATTGAGCTACACCAACCCATTTTTGTAAACGGCAAATGTGTCTACAAATTGCCAAGTCTAGCTGAAATCCGTTCATTTGTAGAAACAAACCTCGAGCTTCTATGGGATGAATACAAACGCCTGCATATGCCAGAAGAATATCCAGTCGATTTGAGCCAAGCATGCTGGGATAATAAAATGAAGCGAATTGCCGAAGTGAAGGAAAAGGTTGCAAGTCGGAAGTAGACATGAGAAAGTGGGCGGGACATAACATTAATGTAGCAGGCAAAACACGAAAATAGCACAATATCCGCTACAGGAGAATCCCTCGCACCCACAAGGACGGCCTCAGCCCCTCCCGCGGGAAAAGCGCCGCTACAGTGTCTTCACCGCGTCCTATTCCGCAGGAGTCTCGGGTTCTCCTTTCGCTCGTCTTACTAAAAGTACAAACAACACAAATGACGAATGATTCGATGGTAGAATTATTCGTCATTTTTCATTAGTTTCTAGTTATGTCCAGCCCTCTTTTTGATAGAGTTAAATGCGAGGAACGATGTATATTATCTTTTCTCTAATGCAATGAGTTCTCGTATGACGTTACCATTTTGTTCAGATTTAATTAAGCCAACCCCTTCAGCATAATACCCTGTAAAACCAAAATCTGTTTCGATTGTTATCACATTAGAAAACGTACCTGCCCCTGTTTGTATTGTGTCATTAACACTAGTAACTTTTCTAGTGCCATCTCC
This sequence comes from Alkalihalobacillus sp. FSL W8-0930, assembly GCA_037965595.1. Classification (NCBI taxonomy): domain Bacteria; kingdom Bacillati; phylum Bacillota; class Bacilli; order Caryophanales; family Bacillaceae; genus Alkalihalobacillus; species Alkalihalobacillus sp. FSL W8-0930. The sequence continues at coordinate 2,364,583 of CP150183.1, forward strand.
TTCATAACCAAGTTCCCATTCTTGCTCTAGAGTGATAGGATACTGGATATCAATTTCGTAGTTAGAGTTCGGCCAACCTGTATAGACCCCTTCTTCATCTTCCCTATGCAAAAATTCAGTTTCTCCGTTCGTCCAAACTTCCCATTCAGAATCCTGATCCCATTGAGAAACATATAAAATATTCGTTTTTTCAATTCCATTTTCATAAATATATACTTTGCTCTTATCCTGTTTATATGATCCTTTTACCTCTTCTGAATTATCGATATCAGATTCCGAATCCTCTTCTATATTTGTATTATCTGAAGTAATATTCGTTTCAGTCTCAATTGAAGTTTCTGGTTCAGGTTCTTTTTCTGTTTCAGACTTATACTTTTCCTCAGGCTCATCGACCGAAGAGTGAATAGTAGTTTTTTGATCGTTAATACACGCGGTTAAAGCTAACAAACAAACGAAAAATAGTATTGTAAGTAATTTCAGTTTCATATTTCCCCCTCTTTTTCTAATATATTGTACTAGATTCAGTTTATCTATTAATGTATAGGCTTGCAAGAGTCATGAAAATATAGGCACTTATCCCTACAAAGAATTTATCTATATATACTTTTATAACACTCTACTTGGGAAAACCGTTTGAGAATGGTAACGATATACTATAAAAGCGCCACTTTATTGCCACTTACTTCTAAAGAATCTTTAAAAAATAGCACCTTTCCCAATACGGAAAGATGCTATCAATCAAATTACTATGATGACCCGTATTGGGCTCGAACCAATGACCTCCACCCTGTCAAGGTGGCGCTCTCCCAGCTGAGCTAACGGATCCTGTATGTACGTTCTTGCGACATCTATTAATATACCTTTATTTATGTTATAAGTCAATAGGATAGCTATCAGCCAGCTCTATTTAAGTAGAGCTGGCTGTTTCTTGTTCTTCGTTCCCTTGACGTTTTGAAGGATTGTAGTTGCTTGAGTGCTTCATCTCATCTCTTAATGTAGTATCATGCATGATACGCAAAACTGGACGGCTTGCTAGAAGTAAACTACCACATAAGTATAGGGAATTTCCTACCGTTTGGAGAGCTGTGAAGAAGTTTAGTATACTTCCTACTACAAAAAAGAAACCGATTAATAGATCATTTACTGTTGTGATGAGTCGATAGCGTTTCCGGAAATAAATTCGAAATCGCCCTGCTCGCATGTCAATGTAGTCACTTTTTTCTTCTTTGGAGATCATCTGTATCACCTATTTATGATTTTTTATTTTTCTAGTTCCCTTCTTTTGTGTACCTAAACGTCAAAAAAGAAGTGACGTGTTCGCCACTTCTTTGTAGATTAACCTTTTAGCGCGTTGCTGCATCTGCATTAACTAGTCCACTACCAAATTGAGATGAGTTCCCTAGATTCGTCGCAGTATTTTTCAAATGATTACGAATTTGAGTCGCATTCCAAGATGGATTTTTTTGTTTAACAAGCGCAGCTACTCCAGCAACATGAGGTGTAGCCATTGATGTTCCAGGCATACTAGCATAGCTATTATTTAGGTATGTGCTTTGAATTCCAACACCAGGTGCAACAATATCAATTCCTGTGCCATATTGAGAAAAGCTCGCACGTCTGTTGTTTTGGTCAGTCGCTCCTACAGCCATTGCGTTTGCATAACGAGCTGGGTAGCCAATGGAACCAGTACCATTGTTACCAGTAGCTGCAATGACCAGAACTCCACGGCTTGTCGCGTAGTTAACTGCACGCTCTAATGTAGTGCTAGGTGCATCACTACCGAGACTCATGTTTGCAATATGCATGTTATTCGCTGCAGCCCACTCTAGACCTTGAGCAATCCCACTCACGCTTCCTCTACCATTTGCTCCTAGTACCTTTACAGCGTATAGGTCAGCACTTGGTGCCACACCGATCACACCAATTGAATTATTAAGAGCGGCCACTGTTCCAGCAACGTGAGTACCATGACCATTTAGATCAGCCGTTGTTGACTCTCCTGGTACAAAGCTTGCTCCCCCACGAATGGTTAAATCACTATGCTGAGCTATACCTGTATCAAGTATAGCGACTTTTACTCCAGATCCTGTTATTCCACGATTATGCACAGTGGGAGCTTGTACACGTGTAATACCCCATGGTACGGTTTGTTGTATCGATAGTTCAAAGTCTTCTTCGATATAAGAAATACCTTCTTCCTCACTTAACGCATCTACATCTTCCGGATCTAATTCTACAGATAACACATCAATATAATCATATTCATCAATAATGTCTACATCAATATCTAACGTATCCTCTACTAAACTTTGTTCTTCAACAGAAAACACGCCTACTTGGTCAACTTCCTCCGTGAAGGCTTCAAGCTCTGCTTCTTCTTCAAATCCTATTAAGTACTTTACCTTTTCTTCTGCTGCCGATGCAGAATCTGTCACTGCTACTAGAGCTGTCACACATACAAGCCCTATCACTAGCTTTCCTACTCTTCTTTTCATATAGCCGCCTCCTTTTGTTTGGACCAGTTCACCTGGTAATGATAGAGTAGCATGAAACGTTCGCCTTGATTATTGGGAAATCGACAGCCTCTTTTATCTAACAAAAAAGCCTTGCTTCAAGAAAGAAGCAAGGCTTTGATCTGTTTCGTTATTGTGGCACTGTTGAAGATTGTTGTAATCCTAAGTGCTCTTTTAATTGGTTTTGTATATTTGCAAGAGAAGTTTCATCCACACGAACATAGCTAACACCATCTGTCCCTCTAAATGGCTCTCCTTCAAGCTGAACTTGTTCAATATCAGAAATCGAACCAGCATATCCATGAAGTGCGACAAGATTTGCAAAAGTTAGATCGGTACGTAATGTATTACCTAAGCTATCAAATACACGTCCAAAATTATCAATGCTTTGGAACGATGCGGCTTTATCAATAATCGCTGCCATCACTTGTGCCTGTCGTTGGCCGCGACCAAAGTCGCCACCACTATTAGCACTTTTCCGTTCTCTTGTATAAGCCAGAGCATGTTCCCCGTCTAGCTCAGCAGGACCTTCTGTAAAGTTTAAAGTCTTACCACCTTCTGTAAAGTCAAACGTATACTTCACATCTACATCCACACCATCTAACGCATCAACAATATCCTTAAAACCATCGAATTTAACTGTAGCATAGTAATCAATCGGTATCTCTAAGAAATTCTCAACTGTTGCAACAGTCATATCAATTCCACCAAAAGCATTTGCATGGTTAATCTTATCTTGTGTGCCCCGTCCAACAATCTCCACATAGGAGTCACGTGGAATACTCGTTAAAATAATTGAACGATCTGTCCGGTTAAACGTTGCGACTAGCATCGCATCTGTACGGGCATGGTCTTCACCTGGACGTGCATCATCTCCGAGTAGTAATACAGAGAAATTATGTTTTCCAACATCAACAGCTTCCGTACGAAGCTCGGATTTTTCACCACGATCTAATGTTTCGTGGAATTCTTTTTCTGCACCCATCGCTTTAACATATAAATAGGTTGCTCCACCTAAGACAACAAATAATACTAAAGTTGTTAACAATAGGAGTATTTTAAGGACTCGCCTTGACTTTTTCTTTCCCCGCCTTTGCTTTCGCGAACTTGTTTCCATATTCAAACCTCACTTTTTTTACTTCTAACCATATTGTTCATACAATCGCATTCATTTAATTTTAATATTGTTCATTATTACCATTCAATCATCATACATGATAACTTTCTAAACATAAAGATAATATCATAAATCTACACAAATCTACAACAATCTATTTACGAAGTAGACTTAGATTAAGAGACTCGGATTCAATGACTAATGCACTCATACCAAGTGCTGAACGTGTTTGGTGCCACTCTCCAGATTTCCAGAAAACGGCATCGCCAACTTGTATCGGAAGTTCTTTTCCAGCGCTTTCAGCAACGCCACTTCCTGATGAACAATAGCTTGATGAGAACCAATAATTCCGTTTGTTTCTAATTGAATTAAACCTATGCGTGTTTCGGAGGTTGTACGACAGATTCGCGTAAGAAACGCACTAGAATCAAACTCTGTCAGTGGTTTTCTTAATTCTTCACATACATGGATTCGCTCCATCGATTCCACACCACCCGTTACAAGTCTTAAAGGCTATCATACCAAACGACCATTCATGAAGAAAGGGTATTTGTCAGAAAATGAACGAAACGAATAGCCAAGCTATCCGATTCGTTCTGGACAAGTGTACACATTAAATGATTGATTTCGAATAAATCCAACAGTTGTTATTCCCAATTGCTCTGCTAGCTCGATAGCTCTTTCAGTTGGCGCTGATTTCGATAACAATACCTCACAACCGATTTTTGCAGCTTTTAATAAAATTTCCGAAGAGATTCGGCCACTAAACACTAAAAAAGTTCCGGTTAATGAAATTTGATTCCTAACACAATATCCATAAAGCTTATCTAATGCATTGTGCCTGCCGATATCCATTCGATTGATAAGCATACCCTGAGAGTTACATAAGGCTGTGTTATGGACGCCCCCTGTTTGCTTAAATGTGTCAGCACTGTCTTGAAGCTGATTCATAAAAGTCATACAGTCATCAGGCGTCAGGTGAACGGTATGCTTTTTCATTTGTTTTGTTAAAAGTGCATCCTGCGCAAATACAAAGCCTTCTCTACTGCCTCCGCAACAGGAGGTAACATAGCGCTTTTGTTTGAGATCAGAAAACAATGGATTTACACGATCTGATTCAACATAAGCAAACCCTTGCTTCCAATCTATTCGCATACGCAAGATATCAGAATAGTGCCGGATGATTCCTTCAGATAAGAGATAGCCTACAACGAGATCTTCGATATGGTCAGGAGTACAAACCATCGTTACAAGCTCCGTCCCATTCACTTTAATTGTAAGCGCATATTCTGATACAATCAGATCCCGCACATGTTCTGGCTTCCCCTCTGTATATCGGACAATCGTTCGTGATGCTGTAATAGCTGGCTCCATTCAATTAACCCTACTTTCGTACACGATAAGGCTACCTTTTATTTTTTTGTAGCGGTGAACACAAGTGTAGCAATGGAAAAACCCGCAACAGCCGCTGCCCATTTCCAGCTGCCGGAACCTGTTTTATTTTTGCTCTGGTTCGAGCGATTAGATTGCTCCGATTCCTCATCGCTCACTTGTTGTTTTGGACGTTTGGTGTTTCGTTCCTTATGATCTTGATCTTCTCCGAGACCTTTCATAAACGCAACGCCAACGTGAAGGGCTTGACGAAATTCAGGATCCATTATCGCTTTTGCTAGACTAAGCGCATGCGGTTGTTCTCCGTTTTTCTCAAAGTCTGCCACACGTGCGATCCCTTGGTTTATCTTTAATACAAGAGGCTCAAGCTGCTCTACATTCAACCGGCCAAGCACACCTGCCATAAGCAGCATGTTTTTTAAAGAGCTGGCCGTTTCCGGGTTGTCTATCGTCCTCATTAGAATGTCTAACACCTTATCGCCTTCGCTAAACAACGCAGTCAGCATAGGCAAGATCCTACGATCCTGCATATGCTGTATAATTTCAAACGTTTCGGAAATTGCATCTTTATGTTGAACTAAAAGCTGTTGAATCTCCTGAAGCTCCTGTTCCCTTAATTCTTCATCACTAATGGAACGGCGCTTAATTGTTGTGGTTGCTTTAGCCATGTTGGTTCGACTCCTTCTTCACGACATCTCCAGGGAAGGTATAGTCCTTCCTTCTCCATTTTCGCTCTACTTCTACCCCGCGCTGCGGATTAGGGTTTCCGTATCGATGGTTGACCCTTGGAAGCGGTGATTCCCCTTTTTCTCTTAAGATCTCAAGCTTAGCCGAAACCTCTTTATAGGCTGGAGTATCCGTGTCCTTATCTGCATGGCTGCTTGTTAAATAGTTAATGGCACCTTCGCCGGAATCATTTAAAGGCAAGTAGACTTCTTTGCCCTTTACGCGATCCGTCACCAAACACTCAACTTTCACATGACCATATGGGCTTGTAAGTCGAACTAGGGTACCGTCACTTAAGCCTCGTTCTTCTGCTAGCTCTGGAGATACTTCTAAGAACACGTTTGGTGTTTTAGACTTAATTCCCTTCGAACGATACGTCATATTACCTTCGTGGAAATGTTCAAGCAACCGTCCATTATTCACATGAAGATCATATTCGTCATCATAGGTTAATGGCTCTGTCCAATCTACCGGGAAAAGTCTTGCTTTACCATCAGGGAATGGGAATTCATCCAAGAATAAAACTGGCTGATCCGTTCCATCGGCGGCTACTGGCCATTGCAAACTGTTGTATCCTTCCAATCGATCATAACTGACCCCAGCAAATAAAGGTGCAAGAGATGCTGCTTCCTCCATAATTTCACTTGGATGAGTATATGTCCACCCTGCGCCAAGTGAGTTGGCGATGTGTTGAATGATCTGCCAATCTGGTTTGGAATCCCCCATTGGTTCAAGCGCTTGATACAATCGTTGGAAACGTCTTTCTGTATTTGTGAACGTTCCTTCTTTTTCGAGGCTTGGACTAGCCGGTAAGACAACATCTGCAAACTGAGCCGTTTTTGATAAGAAGATGTCCTGGACAATAAAGAAGTCTAGCTTTTCAAAGGCAGAGTGAACATAATTCAGGTTAGAATCTACCAGACCCATATCCTCGCCCTTTAAGTACATCATCTTTAAATTGCCTTCGTGAATAGCTTCAATCATTTCATGATTGTTTAGACCTGGTTCCTTAGGGATCGATACGCCCCATTTCTTTTCATACTTAGCTCGAACCGCATCATCTGTTACTTTTTCATATCCAGGGAAACGATCTGGCATACTCCCGAAGTCACTTGCTCCTTGAACATTGTTATGTCCTCTTAGGGGATAGCTTCCTGCTCCAGGCTTTCCGTAGTTACCAGTAATTAATAGCAAATTTGAAATCGCTGTACTTGTGTCGCTACCACCAAGATGCTGTGTTACACCCATCGCCCATAAAATACAAACCGTTTTAGCACGCGCAATTTCCTCTGCCATGTGTATGAGTGTTTCCTGGGAAATGCCCGTAACTTTTTCAGCATACTCAAGTGTAAAAGGCTCTAAATGCTCAATATACTCCTCAAGATGATTCACACGTCGTTCTAAGAAGTCTTGATCCTGCCAGCCTTGATCAACAATGTATTTTGTAATGGCTGACAGCCATACCAAATCGCTTCCTTGCGCGGGCTGAACAAACAGATCTGCTCGTTCTGCCATTTCATGCTTACGTAGATCAGCTACAAACAGGGTTTGGCCTTTTAGCTTTTGAGAACGTTTTACACGTGTAGCAAGAACAGGATGAGATTCTGCAGTATTTGTACCAATTGCTAGCACAAGATCAGACTGCTCAATATCTGTTATTGAGCCAGAATCGCCACCATAACCAACGGTTCTAAACAGCCCCATTGTTGCTGGAGTTTGACAGTATCTAGAGCAATTATCTATATTATTTGTACCAATTACACCTCGGCCTAGCTTCTGCATCAAGTATGATTCTTCATTCGTACATTTAGAAGAACTGATGAAAGCCATGGATTCTGGTCCATGCTCTTCTTTAATATGTGTCATTTTTGATTGGATCAACTCAAGTGCTTCTTCCCACTCCGCTTCACGGAAATGATCTCCTTCTCGAATAAGGGGCTTCGTCAGACGTTCTTCGCTATTTACAAAGTCCCAGCCGAATTTCCCCTTTATACAGGTTGAGATTCCATTAGCCGGCGCTTCTGCCTGCGGTTCTACCTTTAATATTTTTCGATCCTTAGTCCATACATCAAAGCTGCATCCCACTCCACAATAGGTACAAACGGTTTTTGTTTTTTCAATATGTTCATCACGCATTGCCGCTTCCATATCCGAAATGGCCAAGATAGATCCGTATCCTGTTTCCACATTCTTAGTTGTCTCAATCATCGGACGCAGGGTGTTCTTAGCGATCGCTGTTAAGAAGCCAGCTTCTCCCTCCATCCCTGTTTCCATCATGGCATTACAAGGACAAACAGTTGAACAGTGACCACACGAAACACAGGAAGATTCATTAATTGGAGAATCCTTATCCCAAATCACACGCGGCTTCTCTCGTTCCCAGTCAATGGAAAGGGTCTCCGTCACCTGAACATTCTGACAGGCTTCCACACAACGACCACACAAGATACATTGATCAGGATCATAACGATAAAAAGGGTTGGAACGATCGACTTCATATGGTTTTTCGGTAAATGGAACACTTTGATGATTAATCTTCATTTCTTTAACTGTATTATGTACTTCACACCCACCATTATTAAAATCACAGACGGTACAATACAACTCATGATTAACAAGTATTTTGTCCATTGCCATCGCCTGTGCTTTTTTTACATCGGTTGTTTCAGTTTGAACTCTGTCTCCACTTTGTAATGTTGTAGAACACGACCTCACATACTCACCATTTACTTGAATAATGCACGTATCACATGTTTCAATGGCTCCAAGACTTGGATGATAACAAACCGTTGGCACTTCGACTTCATTTGCCTGCAAACATTCTAGAACTGTTTGTCCTTCTGATGCCTGTATCAACTGATCATTCACTTGAATGCTAATATGCTTCGACATCTGTACAACCCCTTTTTACACTCATTAACATAGTAAAATATGCCTTTTACCAATTTACCCTTGTCAATAAATGTTCAAACCAAGTTGTATCCGCTTACATTTATGTGAGTCAGGATTTCTCCCAACATTATTTCTTAATTTCTTTTACGACATGACTAATTTGTGGGAGGATGAGATTCTCCATCGCTACCTTTACTGCGCCTGTTGAGCCAGGCATAGAAAAAATCGCGGTACCACGAGCTGTTCCAGCTATTGCTCTTGAAAGCATGGCTGCTGAACCGATATCATGCGCATAGCTTACATACCGAAATAATTCACCAAACCCAGGTAATTCTTTCTCAAGTGTTGCTTCAACAACTTCGTAAGTTACGTCGCGTTTAGAAATACCGGTACCTCCATTTAAAAGGATCACTTCTACCTTTGATTGGTCTAACCCTTTATGAATTGCTGTTTTAATAACAGATTGATCATCTGTAACGATCTGATAGTCAATCACTTGATGACCAGCGCTTTGTAGCATGTCTTTAATCGTGTGGCCACTCTTATCTGTTTCAGCTGTACGGGTATCACTTACCGTAATTACACAACAAGTGACTGGCTGTTTAGCGATATGCTCTGACATCTTTTCACTCCCTCTATCCACTTATCCTCCGATATAGGACATCTCTATTTTAGGTCGATTGGCTGCTGCTTCCTCTGTTCGCTCATCGGAATAGCGGTCCTTGCGCGTTTGCCATACTTCTGTTAAAAGGTTTTCCAGTCCGTCATTTGATGTTTCTCTTACAAGCTGTTTGAGATCATGACCTTTTGAAGCAAATAAACACGTATAAAGCTTTCCATCTACAGATACTCTTGCTCTTGTACAAGATTGGCAAAAAGAGTGTGAAACCGATGAGATGACCCCAACTTCTCCTGGGCTATCTATAAATCCATACCGCGAAGCCACTTCACCATAATAAGCAGCCTCAATTGGTTTTACTCCAAAATGCGAGTCTAACAGATTAATAATTTCAGCTTTTGTCACAACCGAATCGAACTTCCATCCATTTGTACAGCCAACATCCATGAACTCAATATAGCGAAGCGTCACATCTTTATCCTTAAAATAGGCAGCCATCGGAATAATTTGATGATCATTTACTCCTTTTTGAACGACCATATTAATTTTCACACCAAGTCCGGCTGACTGTGCAGCTTTTATTCCCTTAAGTACTGGTTTGATTCCCACTGATCGTCCGTTCATTTTCTTAAAGACATCTTCATCAATTGCATCCAGGCTAACATTCACACGTTTAAGTCCTGCTTTTTTTAATGCTTCTGCATGCTTAGGTAGAAAGACCGCATTTGTGGTAAGGGCTACATCTTTTATGCCTGAAACGGTGGTAAGCCTTTCTATTAAAACGGGTAAGTCACGACGAAGAAGAGGTTCTCCTCCCGTGATTCGGACCTTCTCCACTCCAAGCGAAGCTGCCACTTCTACGACCTTCACGATTTCATCAAACGTTAGGTATTCTTCCTTGGGTAAGAATGCGTAATCGGGTCCGAATATTTCTTGTGGCATACAGTAAGAACACCTAAAATTACACTGGTCTGTAACAGAAATGCGAATATCCCGAAGCGGTCGTCCTAACGTATCTTTTACGGAAGCCATTTTCTCACTCCTTCCTAACCATTCAATCCTTGCTTGAGCAATTGCTCATAGGTCGATCTGTCATTTACATTTTGAAAGGCTGCAGGTGAAACAGATAGATCTTCCTCTGACCACTGCTTTGTTTTTACCTTTTGAAGCAAATCCGACATGCGGTAGTGCTTGTTTACTAATTGATGATAGATAAGCTCCTTGCACGATGCATGGTAAAGAGCTGAAAGTGGTTGAATTCGTCCTTCTATCAATGGAATATGCGCATCATAGCCCTTATTCTTCGTACACTTGATTAATTGTTTAATAGTGTATGCATCCATAAGTGGCATATCAACAGCAAGCACCATATACCATTCTGCTTGTATCGCATTCATTGCTGAATACATTCCGGCGAGAGGTCCACACCCTGCGAATTCAGATTCATCTTCTAACACAGCAGTGCTTTTATTTACGATTATTTCCTCTTTTAATTCCGGTTTCACCACGATCGTCACCTGATTAACATAAGGCTCTATCATTGAAATGGCCCCTTGATAAAAGGGTTGTCCATTAAATTCAGCCAGAGCTTTTTGTCCATAGAATCTTGATGATGCACCTCCAGCTAAAATGACCCCTGCATAGGAATCAGATGTATCCATCATCACCCACCACTAACTGGAGGAATGAAGGCAATGACATCACCTGTTCTGACCTCTGTATCAACACTCGCGTATTCTTCATTTACAGCAATCATAACGGAGTCTAAAGAGATGGTATAACGTTGTTTCATTGTATCAATAATTGTTGAGACAGTTGCTTTTTCATAGTCAAATTCTAGTGTATGCTTGCCAATTTGCTCTTCGACACTTGCAAAGCATTTAACGGTAATCATCTTCTTTTCCCTCCTTTGGCATTCCGGAAACTGTTTCAAGCTGATTTCCGATCCATTCGCTTCCATCTTCCCACTGTTCCTTTTTCCATATCGGTACAATTTGTTTGATTCGTTCAATTGCATATTCATTTGCTAAATAAGCGTCTTTGCGATGAGGAGTAGAGACAGCAATGACAACGGCAATATCAGATATTTGAAGATGGCCCGTCCGATGCCAGATGGCGGTTGTTGCATCCGGCCACCGCTCTTTAATTTCGTCTCCAATTCGTTGAAGCTGCTTTTCGGCCATTGTTTGATACGCTTGGTAGTGCAAGGAAATGGTTTTTCTTCCATATGTAAGTTCTCGTACAGTCCCTGTAAATGTCACAATTGCACCAGCGTTTCGATTGATGACCATGTTAGAGACGGCTTCGATGCTTAATTCTTGATCAGTTACACAAAACAATGGTTCAGTCATTTAATTGCCTCCTTATATAATCCATCATCCACGGTATGTATGATGCTGTTTCGTCTCTTAAGAATGTCGGATAGGATCGCGTTGGTTGGAACCCATCTTCCGTTAAAATGGCCATAATGTTCCTTAAATCTAACAGTGATTGATCGTCTTCACTTCGAAGTAGAACCATTTTCGGATATGGCCACTGCTTATAGCCCTCAACAAGGATCAGATCAAGCGGCCAGTTTTCAAATACCCGTAAGGAAGAATTAAGATCTCCTCCAGGAACATTTGCTTGAAGATGCAATGAGCCAGCACCCTCTACAGCACTAACTGTTGCTCCATGTGAAAAATGCTTGGCACTATCTTTCATTTCTAGGTTAGCATCCGGTACGCCACCATGACCATGATGTTTGATGGTTCCGACCTTTAACTTGTCATTTACCGCTTCTTTTATTAAATGATTCATTAAAGTGGTTTTTCCGCTATTTTTAAACCCGACAATTTGAATAATGACTGGCTTTATGCCCACGGCCACTCACTGCCTCCGTTTGTATCAAGTAACAGTACATCAACTGTATCTCCTGCCTTAAACCCTCTTGTTCCCCCAGGCAGTACCATAAACGCATCTGTTTTAGCCAGGCTACTAACAGCACTCGACTTATTAAAGCCACTTGGCGCTATGTGGATTCGATCTTTATTATACTGAATCGTACTTCGTACAAACCGTGTAAATGGGTTAGGCTTTGGCACATCTTCCGTTAAAGTCGCTTTAACCTTTGGCAAATGTGGAAATACATCATCCATCATCGTTCGGATGATAGGACGGACAAATAACTCAAAACCTACATAACATGCTGAGGGATTGCCTGAAAGTCCGTAGAGTAAGGTGTCCTCCCAAACGGCTACCGTCGTTACGCTGCCAGGTCTCATCGCAATTTTGTTAAACAATACGTTTGCGCAAAGCTTCTCATATACATCAGGCAAAAGGTCAAAATCACCGACCGACACGCCACCTGTTGTTAGAAGCATATCAACCTGACTGGCCGCATGTTTAACCTGTTCATAACAAAGCTCAAAATCGTCAGGCAAACTTCCAAAATAATGAGGGATCGCACCAGCTCGTTCGATTTGAGCTAGCAGCATATGCGTATTACTATTCCGAATTTTTCCGGGTTCAAGCGAATCTCCAAGTTCTAGTAATTCAGAACCTGTTGCAAATACACCAACTGTTGGACGTTTGGCCACTTTCACTCGTTCATAACCAAATGTCGCCAACAGTGCAATCGTTCCCGGGTTAATCGTTGTTCCTTTTTTAATGAGGACAGTCCCCTCTGTGACGTCTTCTCCTTTGTAGGAAATGTTATGTCCAGATGGAAAGCTTCGTTTAATGGTCATAAAAGACCCTTCTTCATTCGAATACGTTTGAGCCAATTCAAGCATGACAATCGCATCACATTCCTTAGGCATCTGCGCACCAGTCATAATACGAACCGCTTGATTTGATTGGACTTCTTTTGAACAAACAGAACCTGCTCCAACCGTTTCAATGACTTCAAATGTAATAGGGTTATCTTTGCTTGCCTCTAATGAATCGTTTGAGATTATCGCAAATCCATCGTAAGGCGAGCGATCGAATGGAGGCACCGGATGTGTAGCTACAAGATCTTCGGCTAACGTTCGTCCATATGCTTCGTGCAAATGCACGTCTTCTTTTTGTTGCTCTATCGGAACACTCATTACTTTTCGAACGGCTTCTTGAACCGGAATCGGTGTACGTTTTTCTATCATCTTTCTCACTCCTGACATTCTTACTACAGATTCTATCTGTGATACAATAACTTGCAAACAAAAAACGAATGAGGTGTCTAGTCAACATGTCTGAATTTACACATTTTAACCATCAAGGTCGTGCCAAAATGGTCGATATAACTAGTAAGGAAGAAAGCTCAAGACGTGCAATTGCCGAGTCTAGCATTACAGTTAATCAAGCAATCTATGAGGGAATTACCTCGAATCAAATGAAAAAAGGAGATGTATTAGCAGTCGCTCAAGTAGCTGGCATTATGGCAGCCAAACAAACATCAACGATGATTCCAATGTGTCACCCCATACCCATTAGTGGTGTAGATATCCAATTTGAATGGATAGAGAAAGACTCGTCCTTTCAATTAAACATTCAAGTCACCGTTAAAACAAAAGGAAGTACAGGTGTTGAAATGGAGGCACTAACCGCTGCGAGCGTTTGTGCGCTTACCGTTTATGATATGTGTAAGGCCTTAGATAAAGGAATGATTATTGGCCAAACCTATCTCATACATAAATCTGGTGGAAAAACGGGAGACTTCGACCGCTCATCAATTGATTAAACCTTTTTACTAGTTTCGCACAGATTAGTGCAGGAAGAAACGAAAAACCATTGCCTCCATGCAGACATTTGATTCTAATCTATTTTTACTATGACTTTTGATGTATGATAAAAGAAGGACAAAGGAGGTTTTTACATGAAATATATGATGACTCTTGTATCCATGTCAATTCTCTTACTCGCCGCTTGCGGTCAAACAACAGCTGAGACAAATGCAACGGATGACAAATCTATTGAACAAGTGAGTGAGCAAGAAGCTGACAACCAACAAGATACTGAAGATGAAACAGATGACGCTAAAAAAGATGAAGTAGATCAAGATGAAGTAGAAGATACTAGTGTTGCTAATGCATCCGAAGAAGCTTCAACTGAGGAAACAGAAGCAGAATTAACGACTACTGAAACCGAATCTAGTGTAACTGCTGCAACTGAAACCTCTGATGCAGACGAAGAAACTGAAACGGAAACAGACAAAGAGCAAGTAAGCACTGAATCGGAACAAGGCGTTGATGAGATCGCTGATCCATCGTATACCGAAGCAGTAAATAATGAATACGAGGAGCAGATTGCGTCACTCAAGAATCAATTCCAAAACCAGCTACTATCAATTGAACTTGAAAATGGTGAAGATTGGGGCTATGTGTATGCGCTTGTAACGGATGGCTTAAAGCTGCCTTCAGATGAAGAGCGCGAATTTCATATGCTACAAATGGCAGAAGCGATTACAGAACAGCTTGACCTTAAGGCACAGGCACCAGGTGGAACCATTACATTTGTGTACGAGGATCAATCCGTACTTGGGATCTACCATACAGAGGATGGATCGATTGGTTATCCTTAAACGTAAAAAGGAGCGAGACATACAGTCTGTTCGCTCCTTTTCTCTATGACTTCGAAAAGCGTTCTACAACGCTCATTAGTTCTTCAATTGCTTGGTCACCGTTACCTTCTTTAATCGCATCGGCCACACAGTGCTTAGAATGATCCTCAAGCAGCTGCAAGCTTACCTTTTTCATTGCTGCGTTTACCGCTGAAATTTGCGTTAAAATATCCACGCAATATCGATCGTCTTCAACCATCTTTTGAATGCCGCGTACCTGACCCTCAATGCGCTTTAACCGATTAGATAACTGTTCCTTGCTCATCGATGTACGATGATGAACTGTTTTATGATTATGCTCCAAACCATCACCTCGTTTTACCCTTTACAACCCTTTTTGTTGTCATAGTATACCACGATTTTAATTGCCACGTCAGCTTAAGGATTGCTTTTGATCCTAGATTGACACTCATGCCCTGCTATAATAAAGTTAGTATGAGAGAAGAAAAAAGTAGATAAAGAGAGTGATACGATGGAAAAAGCAATGATTTTCTTTGATATTGATGGTACGTTATACAACCATGAGAAAGAATTACCCGCTTCAACAAAGAGATCGATTCAAGCGCTGCAGCAAGCAGGACACGAGGTAGCCATTGCTACAGGGCGTTCTCCATTTTTCTTTAAGGAATTACGCGAGGAGCTCGGTATCGATTCATTCGTTAGCTTTAACGGACAATATGTCGTTTATAAGGGTGAAACCATTTACGCTAATCCGCTAGACCCTGCGGCTGTTGAAAGATTAACAGCATTTGCGGCAACACGTAATCACCCTCTTGTCTATATGAATCATGAGACAATGCGCTCAAATATAGCTGATCATCCAGCGGTTGAAGAGAGTTTAAATAGCTTGAAATTTCTCCCACCAGAAAACGACCCACACTTCTATAAAGAAAGAGATCTATTCCAGACATTATTATTCTGTACCGAGGGTGAAGAACAAGAGTATAGTGAAGCATTTGATACCATTCGATTTGTTCGCTGGCATCCGTCCTCTGTTGATGTCATCCCAGCCGAAGGTTCAAAAGCAATTGGAATTAAACATCTAATTGAGAAGCTTGGCTTCACAATGGATCAGGTCTATGCGTTTGGAGATGAGCGCAATGATCTTGAAATGTTGAGTGAGGTTGGTCACGGCGTAGCAATGGGGAACGCACCTCAAGTGGTGAAAGATGCCGCTCGCTACGTGACAAAAGCCGTAGATGAAGACGGAATTGAGCATGGCTTGAAGATGGTTGGATTGTTGGATTAATAGATTGGGAAAAGCCTCTTTTGAAGAGGCTTTTTTGTTTGGGCATATGATTAGGATGGTTGGTGGTTCTTGATTGTGAGCTGGTTCTTCTTGGTCCCTACTGAGCCCGGCTTGGTATCGGGCTCTTTCTTCTTAGTATTGAGGGGAGCTCCTTGGTACAGGCGCCGCGCTTCTTGCTATCAGCCCTCTCTTCTTGATTGGTCCCCCGCTTTTTCTTAATAGGAATAGCGTTCTCCTTAGTAAGTGCCTCTGGTTCTTGGTCTTTCTGCCCTTCTCCTTGGTTCCGTTCCAAACGTTCTTACTAAAAATCAAAAATGTTCATTTTTTTCCTTATTTCATTGAAGGTTCTTGGTTGTGGCCTGGTTCTTCTTGGTACGCGTTGAGCCCGACTTGGTATCGGGCTCTTTCTTCTTAGTATCGAAGGCTGGTTCTTGTTAATTGCGCCGCGCTTCTTACTATCGGCCCTCTCTTCTTGATTGGTCCCCCGCTTTTTCTTGATAGGAATAGCGTTCTCCTTAGTAAGGGCCTCTGGTTCTTTGTCTTTCTGACCTTCTCCTTGGTTCCGTCCCAAACGTTCTTACTAAAAATCAAAAATATTCATTTTTTTCCTTATGTCAGTGAAGGTTCTTGGTTTTGAGCTGGTTCTTCTTGGTCCCTGTTGCCCCCGTCTTGGTATCAGGCTCTTTCTTCTTAGTATCGAAGGCTGGTTCTTGTTAATTGCGCCGCGCTTCTTGCTATAGACCCTCTCTTCTTAGTAGGACCCCCGCTTTTTCTTGATAGAAACAGCGTTCTTATTGGTAATGCTCCTCAAATCTTGGTTGTTCTGCCCTTCTCCTTGGTACCGCCCCTAACGTTCTTACTAAAATCACCTTTTCCTCTTCTCAGTGAAGGTTCTTGATTTTTGAGGGGATCTTCATTCTTCCAAACTCGCTCCTCCAGACACAAAAACGCTCCACTCCTCCTTAACCGGAAGAGTGGAGCGTTTATCGAACGCGCCTAGTAGGACTCGAACCTACAACGCAAGAATCGGAATCTTGAATGATATCCCTTTCACCATAGGCGCATGGTAGTTTTTGCGACATGAATAAGTATAGCTTAAAGGGAGGATTCAGTCAATCATTTCCTCCCATCGCATCATTATGAGTGTTGCTTTTCGCCTTCTGCAAACATTTCGCTGAAGCGTTCGTTGATGTCATCTTCAGTGTAACCAGCTGTACCTAAACGCGCACCAAAGTTCTTTGCCCATAGTTGAAGTCTGCTAGCCATTTTGGCATATTTCTTAGACTCACTACCTTTTGTATCGTTCGCACGGCCTTCTGCATTGGAAATCACGTTTTCTACAACAAAAAGCACTTTCCATAGAGATTCTTCTTCGAGATCATTTCCTTCAGCCGCTAGACGATCTAGAACTTTCTTGTAGAAATCTTGAAATTCCTTAAAGGAAATTTCTTCGTCCATATTTAAATACACTTGAATTTGATCATATAAATCCTGCATGTTTACCTACACTCCTTTAATTCTATCGGGCTTATTATAGCATATTTTTCGCTTGGTGGTTAGCCTGTCCTGTTACGCTAAAAACAAAGGCAGTGAACAGTTGGTGTCCACCGCCTCGAGTGTTTGTTAGTTTGTTGTTTTGCAGTATTCATCAAAGGCTTTTTCAAGCTTTTGTACGACTTGAATTGGCTCATGACCTTCAATTTCATGGCGCTCCACCATCATTTGGATCTCGCCATCTTTAAGTAATGCAAAAGATGGAGAAGACGGAGCATAGCCTTTGAAGTATTCACGTGCTTTTGCCGTAGCTTCTTTATCCTGGCCTGCAAAAACCGTTAGAAAACGGTCAGGTCTTGTTTCGTAGTTTTTCATGTAAGCAGCTGTAGGTCTTGCAATCCCACCAGCACAACCACATACAGAGTTAACCATAACAAGAGCTGTTCCTTTTTCTTGAAGAGCTGTATCTACATCTTCAGGAGTTGTTAGCTCTTTGTAACCTGATTCAACCATTTCTTGTCTAGCACCTTGAACTACATCATTAATAAAGAAATTAAAATCCATGAACGCTCTCTCCTTTTTGCCTTGCTTTGACTATTATTTTACATGGTCATACGGCAAAAACCAATAGAAATGCTTGAAGTTATTAGATTGATTCGTCTGAGAACTGTTCAAGCTTCTTCTTAATTGAAGCAAGGAATCGTCCGCAAACGAGACCATCAAGGATACGGTGATCAAGGGACAGACACAAATTAACCATATGACGGATCGCAATGGAGTCTCCCTCCGGTTGCTCAATCACAACTGGACGCTTCACAATCGATTCGATTGAAAGGATTGCGGCTTGTGGATAGTTAATAATTGGTGCTGATTGAATGGAACCAAAGGAACCTGTGTTATTAACAGTAAACGTTCCACCTTGAGAGTCAGCGCCGCTCAACGCGCCTGAACGAACTTTTCCGGCAAGCTCATGAATGCTCTTAGCCAACCCTTTAATTGATTTATCGTCCGCATGATGGATGACAGGAACGTATAATGCATCCTCCGTTGACACCGCCATTGATAGGTTAATGTCTTTTTTACGAATGATTTTATCTCCTGCCCAAACGGAATTAACTTCTGGAAATTCTTGCAACGCCTCAGTTACAGCCTTCATAAAGAATGGAAGGAAGGTTAAGTTATACCCTTCTCTTTCTTTAAATGCTGCTTTATGCTTTTGTCTGAACTGAACGAGTCGAGTGACGTCTACTTCAACCATTGTCCACGCATGAGGAATTTCATGCTTACTACGAACCATGTTTGAAGCAATTGCTTTACGTATTCCAGATACAGGAATTTCTACGTCACCAGTTGATGTTGTCACTTCTTGAGGGGTTTCAACCTTCGCTCTCTCAGGTGCTGGTGTATGTTGAACTGAATCCGCAGCCGGTTTACTTTGTTGCTGTTGCCCACCAGAGGAAATGATCTTCTCAAGATCCTTACGAGTGATACGGCCAGACTTGCCTGTCCCTTCAACCTGAGTTAAATCAATCTCGTTTTCTTGAGCGAGTTTAAGTACAGCAGGGGAGTAACGAGTTCGACTAGACGTGTCTTTCTCTTCTACTTCAGGCTCTGCCTGCTCATCAGATTTCTCCTGTTTTGTAGCGTTTGTTTGCTCAGCAGAGACTTCATCAGTCTCAACTGAACAAATAACCGTGCCCACGCTTACCGTTTCATCCTCTTTAACATGAAGCTCTTTCACAACGCCATTGTAAGAAGATGGTACTTCTGCACTTACCTTATCTGTCATCACTTCTGCAATCGGTTCATACTTTTTGATCGTATCTCCAGGTTGCACTAACCACTTGGTAATCGTCCCTTCTGTTACACTTTCACCAAGCTGTGGCATCTTCATTTCTGTTGCCATGCGACCAACTCCTTTGCATTAAAACTCAGCAAGCTCTCTCATTGCTTTTTCCACTTTATCTGGGTTAATCATAAATTCTTTTTCCATGGTTGGAGCATATGGCATGGCTGGTGTATCTGGTCCAGCTAGACGCTTAATTGGGGCATCTAGGTCAAACAGACAGTTCTCAGCAATGATTGCTGCTACCTCACCAATGATACTTCCTTCTAAGTTATCTTCAGTCACAAGGAGCACTTTCCCTGTTTTAGAAGCTGCTTCAATAATCGCTTCCTTGTCCAGAGGATAAACGGTACGAAGATCTAGGATATGAGTAGAATACCCATCTTTTTCTAAGCGTTCAGCCGCTTGCATCGCAAAATGAACAGCTAGTCCGTACGTGATAACAGTTAGATCTTCTCCTTCGCGCTTCACATCCGCCTTACCAATTGGCAGTGTATAATCGCCCTCTGGAACCTCACCCTTAATTAAACGATAGGCACGCTTATGCTCAAAGAATAGTACAGGATCGTTTGAACGAATCGCAGCTTTTAAAAGTCCTTTAGCATCGTATGGTGTAGATGGCATGACAATCTTCAAACCTGGCGTCCCAGCAAACATTTTCTCTACACTTTGAGAGTGATAAAGCGCTCCGTGAACACCACCACCGTATGGGGCGCGGATCGTGATTGGACTTTGCCAATCATTGTTTGAACGATAGCGAATTTTTGCAGCTTCTGAGACGATTTGGTTCACTGCAGGCATAATGAAGTCAGCGAACTGAATTTCAGCAACCGGACGCATCCCGTACATCGCTGCTCCAATTCCTACACCAACGATTGCTGATTCTGCAAGCGGTGTATCTAGCACTCGATCCTCGCCGAATTGTTCATACAGTCCAGCTGTAGCTCGGAATACACCGCCACGCGCGCCAACGTCTTCGCCTAGGACAAACACTTTTTCGTCGCGTTCCATTTCTTCTTTTAATGCTTGAGTAATTGATTCAATGTAAGATATCACCGTCATAATGAACCCTCCTGCTCTTCATACACATGTAAATGCAAGCTCTCAGGATCAGCGTAAGGCGCCTGTTCTGCATATTCGGTTGCCTCATCAATGATTTGTGCAATACGGTCTTCCATTTCTTGTTCAGCCTGCTCTTCAAGCAAGCCTTCCTTAACTAAATACTCTCGGAACGTAAGAAGCGCATCCTTACTCTTTGCTTCCTCAACTTCTTCTCTTGTTCTGTAAGCACGATCATCATCATCACTTGAATGAGGTGTTAAACGGTACGAAACCGTCTCAATTAAAGTAGCACCTTCCCCGCGACGACCACGATCTGCAGCTTCTTTAACAGCCGCATAAACAGCAATTGGGTCATTTCCATCCACTGTTATACCAGGCATGCCATAACCGATGGCACGATCAGATACACGCGCACATCCTAGTTGCTTTTCTACTGGTACAGAGATCGCATATTGGTTGTTTTCACACATTAAAATAACTGGAAGCTTATGCACACCCGCAAAGTTTGCTCCTTCGTGGAAATCTCCCTGATTTGAAGATCCTTCCCCAAACGTAGTAAACACAACAAGGTCCTTTTTCTCCATTTTTGCGGCTAATGCCATTCCAACAGCATGTGGTACCTGTGTTGTTACAGGAGACGATCCGGTCACAATCCGCTTTACACGGTGACCGAAATGTCCGGGCATTTGGCGTCCACCTGAGTTTGGATCCTCAGCTTTTGCAAAGGCTGACAGCATCAATTCTTTTGTTGTCATGCCAAACGTTAGAACAACGCCTAGATCACGATAATATGGCAGGATATAGTCCTTTTGTTGGTCAAGCGCAAAAGCTGCTCCAATCTGCGCTGCCTCCTGCCCCTGACATGAGATCGTGAACGGAATTTTTCCTGCGCGGTTTAATAACCAAAGACGCTCATCCAGTCTTCTTGAATGCAGCATATATTCATACATATCAATGACGGTTTCGTCGATTAAACCAAGTGAATGGTGTTTATTCGTAATCATAACTCTCCTCCTTAACGTACTGCTTATCCATGAATGGCACGACCATTTGCCGCTAGTGCTGCCTCACCTATAGCCTCCGACAATGTTGGATGTGGGTGAATCGTATGAGCCACTTCCCAGCTTGCCGCATCAAGCACTTTTGCAATGGCAGCCTCTGAAATTAAGTCAGTTGCATGTGGTCCTATGATATGGACCCCAATCAAATCATCATTTTCTTTATTAGCAATGAGTTTAACAAAGCCATTTGTTTCGCCTTGGACAAGTGCTTTTCCGATGGCTTGGAAAGAGAACGTCCCCACTTTTAATGGTAGGTTACGCTTCTTCGCCTCGTCCTCTGTTAAGCCAACAGAAGCCATTTCAGGATAGCTATAAATGCAGCTTGGCACTGTTTCATACTTAATCGGTTCTGGATTTGCTCCTATAATGTGCTCTACAGCAAGAATTCCTTCATGTGAGGCCACATGAGCAAGCTGCATCCCGCCGATCACATCTCCGATCGCATAGATATGTGATTCTTTTGTTTGACCGAATTCATTGACTTGAATGAAGCCACTTTGTACGTCAATCTCTGTATTGTGTAAACCGATGTCTGATGTATTACCAGCCCGTCCGACGCAAACTAGGATTTTTTCTGCTTCAAACGTGAGCTTTTCATCACCCACCATACCTGTGATTTTCACATGATTTTCTTCTTTCACAAGTTGATCTGTTTGTACGTTCACATTGGTTTGAATCTTGATGCCTCTAGCTTGAAGCTGTTTCGCTGCTTCTTTTGCAATGTCAGCATCTTCTGTTGGTAGAATTCGTTCTCCGTATTCAACGATAGTGATATCTACACCAAAATCGTTTAACATTGATGCCCATTCCACGCCAATAACTCCTCCCCCTACAATAAGCATAGAAGCTGGGAGATACTCGAGTGTAAGGGCATGATCTGATGTGAGTATGTGGGTTCCATCAATTTCGAGCCCTGGAAGTGAACGAGGCGTTGAACCTGTTGCAACAATGACATTTTTGCCGATAAGCATTAAGTTCTCATCATTACTTCTCTCAACTGAGATGGTTCCAGGAGTTGGTGAAAAGATAGAAGGGCCCAGAATTCGACCCTTTCCTTCATATACATCAATTTTGCCGCGTTCCATTAAATACTTAACGCCTTTATGGAGCTGATCGACCACTTTTTGTTTTCTTCTTTGTGCAGCTTTAAAGTCAAAGGAGACACCTGTGGTTGTTACTCCAAATTCCTCTGCTTCTTTTGCGGTTCTAAGAACCTCCGCACTTTTTAGCAGTGCTTTACTTGGAATACATCCTTTGTGAAGACACGTTCCACCAATCTTCTCTTGTTCTACGATTGCTGTTTTGAGCCCTTCTTGAGCTGCTCTAATTGCGGCTACATAACCGCCTGTTCCACCGCCTAGAATGACTAGATCATAATCTTCCGCCATGGTGTCTCCTCCTTTAAAACCTTTTACTTTTGCTGTCCGATTCTTGAACGTGATAATAAATGATGTCCATCGCGAACAAATTGCTTACGAGAACGACGTAAGTTTTCAATACGCTCTTCAGCCATACGATCTGCAGCAACATTTGTAGATAACCCATCACGTCTGGCAATCTCAAATACTTTCGCCACATTATCGTAAATGCCTTCTACTTTTTTCATCGCACGATCACGATTATAGCCTTTTAATTCATCTGCTACGTTTATCACACCGCCCGCGTTAATGACGTAGTCAGGAGCGTAGGCTATACCCATCTCTTTTAAACGCTCGCCGTGGCGCTCTTCTTTTAATTGATTGTTTGCTGCTCCTGCAATCACAGTTGCTTTAATATGAGCTAGCGTATCGTCATTTATAATGGCTCCAAGTGCGTTAGGCGAGAAAATATCGCAGGCAACACTATAGATTTCGTCTGGAGTGACATATGCCGCACCAAAATCTTCAACCGCACGCTTAGCAGAAGCTTCATAGATATCCGTTACAATCAGCTCTGCACCTTCTTCATGCAAATACTTACACAGTTGATAGGATACATTTCCCACACCCTGTACGGCAATCTTCTTGCCTGCAAGATTCTCATCTCCGTACGCGGCTTTGGCGGCAGCTTTCATTCCGACAAAAACACCGTATGCTGTGACAGGGGAAGGATTCCCAGAAGCTCCAAATGCAGGAGAGATCCCTGTTACATAATCTGTTTCCTCATGAATGATGTCCATATCAGCCACTGTTGTTCCAACATCTTCTGCGGTAATATAACGACCATTTAATCCTTGTATGTAGCGTCCAAACGCACGAAACATTTCTTCGTTTTTATCTTTTCTGGGGTCACCAATGATGACTGTTTTTCCCCCACCTAAATTGAGTCCAGCTGCTGCATTCTTGTATGTCATTCCTCTTGAAAGTCTGAGGGCATCTTCAAATGCTTCCTCTTCACTTGCATAATTCCACATTCTTGTTCCACCTAAAGCGGGGCCAAGGGTCGTGTCATGAATAGCAATGATAGCCTTAAGTCCGGATGTTTTATCCTGACATACAACCACCTGTTCATAATCATATGTTTCCATTGTTGAGAAAAGATTCATCGCGATTCCTCCTTTAGTCTTTTGGAAGGTCAAAATGTGTGTAGCATGTTCTCTATTTCTTCATGCTTACTCGCAAAATGTCTCTCAAATTATAATGAATTATTAGCTCTATATACCGATTCATCATAAAACTCCCATAGCAAAATGCGCCATTCAAGTATATCACGCAGGTTGCTTAAATCCTATGGCTACGCGATTTCACAGATAATTTGAACATTTATTGAACAGAATTTACTCTGTTTTATGACTAGGTCCTAAAACTTACTCTTATATTATTACTCAAAATTAAAAATCATGCAACATTCAGGCATATACTTCTTGTCTTTTTTTCGCTACAATATGATAAGAACGTTTTCAAGGAGGCTTTTTATGGGACGCTTTTTAGCATTAATTATTCTTCTAATCCCTATCTTTTTGGCTGGTTTCGGAATCAAGTTAATGAGAGATGCATTTTTTCATATTATCCAACCCCCTTTCTCTTCCATCTCACTACAATTTCTAGCCGGAATTATATTATTTTTTATTGGTTTTGCATTTATCGGAGGGTTTATTCTTCATCGCGACCGCAAAAATGGGAAGGTTGCCCCGCGTTTTGTAAAAAAAGAAGGATAGGAGAGGGTCATTCTTTCTTCATGACCCCAATCCCATCCATCCATCTAAAAAACGGTCGCTCCGCAATCCAAATTGAAAATGATACTCGTTCTGCTGCAAGCAATAACAGAAACAAAATGGTTACGCTAAAATATTGTAATTCCATAGATCCTTCATGCGTAAGCCAAACAGCTAGAATCGCTCCAGTAGCTGTAGCACCGTTATCACCAAGTACTGCCTTTCTCTCCCCCTCCATCACATACACCAAATAGAAAATGGTCAGTACATAGACCAGGGTTGAAAACCTTGGAATCGGCATAAAGGCAACAATGACAGCTGATACCATTAAGGAAATTTTCCACACTCGTAAAGGGCGGGTATCAAATAAGTTCATGATGTGCGGAAACAGGCATAGAAGCATAAACATCATAATACTTGTGATTGCTGATTGAGGTTGGCTTAAAAAGGTATAAACCCCGGCTAGTAAAATCGTCCCTACCGCTTTAATTAACCCAGTTGTCCATCTCCGATCATTTAAAAAGACACCGATATGACCACGAATGCCTTTGGGTTCACCATCACCGTACCGGTCATCAATAAATCCAATAATCCATATACCAATAACATAACCTAAAGACGTATAAGTAAAAACAGCCGATTCATTAGGTGGAAAGGCACACATGACCGCATAGCTATAAACAACAAATACCCCTAGGCTGTATGGAACAATTGTTTGTTCATAATTACGTACTGTCCATCTTGCTTCATAAAAAGCACACATACTCGTAAAGGCGATAATGGGTAACGTCAGCATTAACAATATCATTGTGACTCACCTTTTAACTGTTTTCTAATCTGACGCCACTGATTATATCGATGCATAACGCCTGTTAGATTACGCCCCATTTCACGATGCCGCATGTCTGACTCAATCTCGAGTAGCCTTGCTCCTCCATGAATCATGTGTAAACACATCATCGTTTCAATTCCATAACCAATATAGTTTTTACTTAGTAGCAGCCTGAGCCATCTTCTTTGAAAAGCCCTCTGACCAGATAAGGGGGCATCTAACCAGACCCCAGTTTGATCATGTATCAAGCGCTGAACCTTTGATTTCACAAACCCGTTTCCTCCACGTCCAAGGTGCGGAACCTTTGAAATAGTTAGATCCGCTTCTTTTTTCATTAGTGGGTCTAGCAAGTGATGCGCTTGGCTTGCTGAGTCTGCTAGATCAGCATCTAAACAAATGATATAAGAACCTTTTGCACGCATCCAGCCTGTTTGTAACGCATGTCCCTTTCCTTTATTCTGAGGAAGAAGAATATGCAGGTCAGCTAACTCTTCAGCAATTTCAGCAGTTAAATCTATACTTCCATCATTCACACAAATGATTTCATGTTCATAGGGAATGGCTCTTGCCGCCTGAATGGTCGCAGCTAACCGCTCTTGCTCGTTGTAAGCAGGAATGACAATCGAAACTCTAGTCATGTCTGAATTCACCCTTTCTAACAAACAACCTATATCCACGACCGACCATTTTTTGCAGTTCTTTTGCTTCTGCCCTGAGCTCGTGACGCATACGTTTGACCTGAGATACAAAGGACGTCCCTTCAAACAGGCGATGAATTCCTTTTAAGTCCGTCATACGATCACCTGATTCCATCCGTGCTAAAATGGTAGACCCCATGCCTTGTCTTTGTTTCTCCATAAACTCCTTTATTCCAAAGCGGCACCCAATTAAATACATATGCTCCACCCCGGCTTCATGCATCGCTCGAATGGCTACATCTTCACTCGTACCTATAAAATCCACACAATGAGATTCCAGTCCTAGTGAGCTGACACGTGCACGTCCCGGCGACTCACCGTTCGTAAAAGAATGACAGATCAGACTTGCTCCACACTGAAGCGCAGATGTTGAAATTGAATCCATATCACCTATAATAAAATGGGGTACGAGTCCTAGGTCAAGCAATCCATCTGCTGCCCCATCAATCGCTACAATGAATGGATTCGTTAAAAGAATCCATCGTTTCATCGCTTTCACATCATGCTTGTATTTTCCATTACGTGCGACAATAAATACTTGCTGATGTTTGAGCTCTTGAAACGCAGCAGGAAGCTTCATTGGATCTAAAAAGTCAGCTAGATTGCTTTTCGCATGATGAAGTGTATTTTCAATAAATGCTTCAAACATGCTCGGAAAATATGCTTTTGCTTTTTCATTTAGTAGGTGAACTTTCTCAAGCGTGTAGAAATCAACCTTTGCTAGTTCCTTATACTCGTTTTGATGTTTTAAGAGTAAGTTATGATCTCTAATGCAAATCGTCGCTCCATTTAACACGCCTTCCCATTCACTCCACTCTGTTACATCACAAACAGTAACGCCTGCACTTAAAAGACGAATGATATTATCATGTTCATAGGTACCAGTCATTGACTGTCTACGATTAACAACAGCCTTTACTTTTTTCTCGAGTATGGCATCCGTTGTGACTGAGTCCAGATCCTCATGCCACAATAGGAGAACGGCATGATCAGGAACTCTATGAAGAAGCTCTTTTGTTCGTTTACCTTCAAACGCTTGCCCTTGTATGGTTTGAGTCATTGCCATAAACCTCCACGAGACATCTTTTCGTCTAGTATGCGCAGACAGTACATAAACATTCTTCGTTTGTTTAATTGGTAAAGTACGATATACTAAGCGTATTCCGTTAAGAAGGAGCGAATTTGCTTGTCCAAACGATTATTACTTACGTTTCATAGCTTCATTTTAATATTTGCGATCGGTGTGATTTCAGCGTATTTTATTTCAACTTCCTCGTCCGGACGTGATACGTTGTATCTAATCCTTGGAATCGGTATTGCCTTATCTAGTGTCTTTAACTTAATCCGACTGTCACGCCCTCAAAGAGAAGCAACGTCTACAAAAAAATAGGGTTAACCATAAAGAGCCAGCTGATCATTAGTCAGCTGGCTCTTCTTGATAAAACGGATAGAATTCCCACTGTTCCATTTGATCCTTGTCCCAGAATACTTCCCAAATCCCTGGTGTTATCCGGTCGTAGATGTACCCGTCCTCCGCAAAATATGCCGACGTTGGTAACGTTCCAGGCTCTAAACATAACCACGCTCCACAAATAACACCTTCCTGCAACGGACCGTATCGACCACTATAGTCATCCATCCATATTACCTCGCGACCATCTTTAACTGTTTTTAAGGTCTCGTCCACTACAGACTCAAAGTGAAACGGGTCGCTTAAGCCTGAATACGATAAAAAATCCTTATCTTCTGGTTTAGGTGCTTCAAAATAAGCTTCTGTCACATTAGCTGATTGTCCACAGGACATAAGAATGACGACTACACCTACTAAGGTGAACCACATGCTTTTTCTCTTTGGCATCATACTCACTATGCTCCTCCATAAGTTCATTCATTTATCTATATATATAAACGTGGAGTGAGAAATAGTTCTGTCATTTTGAAAATAATGTCTAAATAAAAAAGCCTTCAATGGTATGTCCTACTACGCATCGAAAGCTACTTTTATTGTACAAATGTAAGATGTCTTAGATCAGAATAATTAAATGTTTAGCCAACCTTATGCTCAATACGTAACTTATCTGCTACCATCGCAATAAACTCACTGTTAGTCGGTTTTGCTTTTGATTGACTAACGGTATATCCAAACAAACTAGAAATGGATTCAATGTTCCCACGGCTCCAAGCTACTTCAATCGCATGACGAATCGCACGTTCCACACGACTCGATGTAGTATTGAATTTTTTTCCGATATCCGGATAAAGAACCTTTGTGATTGATCCTAATAACTCGATGTCATTGTAAACCATTGTGATTGCTTCTCTAAGGTACATGTATCCTTTAATGTGTGCCGGAACACCAATTTCATGGATAATTGCTGTGATGCTTGCATCCAAGTTAAATCTCTTATCTGATCTCGAAGGAGCGTGATTCATCGTAAAGGTTGATGTTTTTTGCGTAATGCCTGCTTTCTTGCCGCCAATTTCTCGAACTTTAGAGACAAGGATTTCCATATCAAATGGTTTAAGTACATAATAAGAAGCACCAAGATCTACCGCTTTTTTTGTCACATCTTCTTGACCAAAAGCTGTAAGCATAATGATGTTAGGCTTATGTCCGCTACCAGAATTGATGCGCTCGAGTACCGCAAGTCCATCTAAATGAGGCATAATGATGTCTAATAATAAAACATCTGGTTGCTTATCTTCAACCAAACTTAAGCACTCTTGCCCATTATATGCTACACCGGCTATTGTCATATCTTCTTGAGCCGAAATATATTCACTAAGTAAATTAACCAATTCCCTATTATCATCCACAACACATACTTTTATTTTATCCACAAAACATCCTCCTTGAGTTCAATTGTAAGTTTACTGTATGTAATCAATTCGACAGTTTGATTCTAAGTCCTTTATTTTTTAAAAATAATCCTTATTCTTTTACAAATACTTAATTTTTCTTCGTTATTCGCTTCAATTCGATTAATTAAATAAGATATTATATAAATTTGTCGAATAATCTTTAGTAAGAAGATACCTATATGAAAATAATAAACAGGCTAACGAGTTAACTCGCTTTAGCCTGTTTAAGATCATTTGTTACTCCTGCTTCTTCAAGCATCCACCCAATATGACAGCCATAACCCGACGTTGGATCATTCACAAACACATGAGTTACCGCACCAACCAATTTTCCGTCTTGTATGATTGGACTTCCACTCATCCCTTGAACAATGCCACCTGTTGCTTCAAGCAGCTTAGGATCCGTTACTTTTAAAACAAGTCCTTTAGTAGCTGGTTGCTTTTGTTGAATGGCATTTACAATTTCAATATCAAATTCTTCTACTTTTTCCCCACTGACCACAGTTAAGATCTTAGCAGGTCCTTCTTTTATCTGATTAGACAAGGCAATTGGTAGTTCCTTATCCATAATATCATTTTTTAAGTCCGCTTTGTTAAGTGTACCAAAAATTCCAAACGAACTATTTTTATTAATTTGTCCTAGAATTTCTCGGTTCTTAGAAAAACTCGCTAGCTTTTCTCCAGGATCCCCATGACTTCCTTTTTCAATCGATGTGACAGATGATCGCAACACTTCTCCATCATGCACTGCAATTGGTTTATGTGTGTCTGAATCAGAAATGACATGCCCTAATGCACCAAATTTCTTAGACTGGGGATCATAAAAGGTCATGGTACCTACTCCTGCTGCCGAATCTCTAATAAATAAACCCATACGATAGGACTTTTCACCATTTGCTTTAATCGGCTGCAGCGTTGTATTTACTGGGTGTTGATTCCGTTTTAATTCAATGTTTAACTCCTGGTTTTTCTCTCCTGCCTGTTGTACAACTTGTGTGACTTGGCTCATTTTTTCAATAGAGACACCATTAATTTTTGTAATCATGTCGCCTACTTCAATGCCTGCTGTTTCACCGGGTGATACTTCCCCTGTATTCGTTTTTATTAAATGATGTCCTACAACTAATACACCTTTTGTATTCAGTTTTACTCCAATCGACTGACCGCCAGCAATGACTTTTTGCTCGGGTAGTACATCTACCGTTGTTGATTTCACGGGAAATCCACCAGCTGTACTAAACACAACTTTTTCTGTACCTGCACTCATCGCTGCAATCGATTCAGTGTCTTGGATGTGTAGCGTAGAATCATCATGAGTCGGGTCAACCGTTAAGAGTTTTGGTGCTTTTAGCGTTACTAACTCCCCTTTAAACACAGATATAGATGTTGGGATATGTGCCCATTCCTTGATCGGGCTCCAAAAACCAATGCACAGCATTCCTGCAAGAAGCAAGATGCCGATTACCATACGCACTCCTTCTACCTTCAAATTCTTCACTCTCCTAGCTCCCAACCCACACCTCATGTGGCTGTACTATTAATGTTGCCTCCAAATAGCACATTTATAACTGGAACCATCAGAAAAAGCTACCCTTAAATGGGTAGCTTTTGTATGAATAACCTTTAAGCGTGTTTATGCTGGCTAGCAAGATCAAGTAATTCGTGAGCGTGCTGCTTCGTTAATTCAGTAACCTCTACACCTGAGATCATTCTGGCGAGCTCTTCCACCTTAGATTGCTCTCTCAACCCAGTTACAGATGTAGATACACGATCTTTTGATTCATGCTTCGATATATATAGATGTTGATCAGCCATTGCAGCTACCTGAGGTAGATGCGTGATGACCAGCACCTGCGAGCCAGAAGCAATGGTATAAATCTTCTCAGCAATTGCTTGGGCAACTCGTCCACTTACACCGGTATCTACTTCATCAAAAATAACTGAAGTGACTCCTTGATGTGTAGAGAAGATGGATTTGATTGCGAGCATGATTCGAGAAATTTCCCCGCCTGAAGCCACTTTAGCCAGAGGTTTAACCGGTTCTCCAGGGTTGGTTGAAATGAAGAATTCAACTTGGTCTACCCCATTTGCTGAAAAAGCGGACATTCCCTTGTGTTCATCCAATGTCGAGCTTTGAATATTGATTTCAAATATTGTTTTCTCCATATAAAGGGCACGAAGCTGTTTATGAATCGCTTCTGTCAGCTCCAAAGCGGCTTTTTTACGTATTGCTGTGAGCGCTTTGGCTTCAACTGTCAAATCAAGAAGAACACCTGCAAGTTCCTGATGCATGGCATGGAGCCGATCATCCTTATTAAGCTTTGTATCAAGCTCTTCTTCAATTCTTGAAGCATATTCTAAAATTTCTTCTACCGTTGTTCCATATTTGCGCTTGAGCTGCTGAATTTCAGCAAGACGGTTCTCAATTAACTCTAAGCGGTCAGGATCAAATTCAATTTGCTCCAACTGTTCTCTTATTGAGAAGGCTGCTTCCTCCATCATGTAATAGCTGCTGCTTACACTTTCATGAAGAGCCTTTAAATTAGGATCTAAATCACTTGCTGTTTCAAGATTAGCTGCACTGTCGTTCATCGCATCAAGTGCCTGCCCATCACCATAAAGACGTTCATAGCTATCTCTAAGCAATGTGTAAAGCTTTTCACTATTTGCTAAACGTTTGCGATCTTCCTCGAGCTGATCGTCTTCTTTCGGTTTAAGCTCAGCTTTCTCAATTTCTTCTAATTGATACCTAAGCAAATCAATGCGCTGAGCGGTTTCTTGTTCATTTTCACTTAATGCTGATATTTGTTTATTGATTTTTTGAGCCCGTTCATATAACTCACGATATTCTTGAAATGTGGTTTTCAGCTTATTTGTCGCATACTGGTCCAAAAATCGTAGATGCTTGTCCGGCTGCATTAATGATTGATGCTCATGCTGGCCATGAACATCCACTAAAGATTGTCCAATTTCACGAAGAATGCCAAGTGTGACCAGCTTCCCATTAATTCGACAGATGCTTTTCCCCTGGCTCGTAATTTCTCTACGCAAGATAAGCTCTTCATTCGCTTCAATTCCAAGTTCAACAGCTTTTAAAACCGCTTGATGTTTCGTATCCACTGCAAATAATCCTTCAATCTCTGCTCTTGTTTCTCCATGACGAACAAATTCTGCAGAACCACGACCGCCCAGCAATAAACCAATCGCGTCGATGATGATGGATTTCCCTGCACCAGTTTCCCCTGTTAAAACGGTTAGACCACTTTCAAAAGGAATGGTCAGTTCTTCAATTATGGCAAAATGCCTCACTGACAGTTCAATTAACATCGATTCCCCACCTTATAGCATGTCTAAGAATCGAGAACTAATGAGCTCTCCATCCTTTTTATTCTTACAGATAATTAATAAGGTATCATCTCCACAAATCGTTCCCATCAATTCTTCCCAATCAAGATTATCGATTAATGCTCCAATGGCATTTGCGTTACCCGGTAGGCATTTCATCACAATGAGGTTGTCCGTACTGTCGATACTGATAAAGCTATCTGTAAGGCTACGTTTTAGCTTCTGCAAAGGATTAAACCGTTGATCTGCAGGTAGGCTATACTTGTAGCGCCCATCCTGCATTGGCACCTTTACAAGATGCAATTCTTTTATGTCTCTTGATACCGTTGCTTGAGTTACGTTATAACCTAATCCTTTTAAATAATCAACTAAGTCCTCTTGCGTCTCAATGGCTTGATTAGCGATGACTTCTCTTATCTTAATATGTCGTTGACCTTTATTCAATAAACTCACCTTTTTCATATGATTTCCTTATCACCCATTATGATATGAAATGCCTGTTAAAACAATAGCTGAAGCCATTTCATCAAAAAAGAAACGAAAAGATCAAATCATAAAAATAAAGAAATATACACAATTTATACATTCTTATACGTTCAACCGCACTAAAACAAAAAGGGACTAACGATTCCAATACAGAATCATTAATCCCCTCTCATCATGTCTGATCTACCTCAGATCCTTTTGCATTCAGCTGCTGTGCTTGTTTCACAACGTCCTGAACGGTTGCCGGATCTAACTTACGTACTGTTTCACTTTCATCCAATGGCAAGGTGAGATGCATGAGAAACTCAATGTTGCCTTCTCCACCTGTAATCGGTGAAAAGTCCAAAGCACGCACGTGAAACCCTTCGTGATTCGCCATTTTACTAACGTTAGTTAACACTTGCTCATGTATGGCAGGATCTCGTACGATTCCTTTTTTCCCTACTTGCTCTCTGCCAGCTTCAAATTGAGGCTTAACTAAAGCTAGAACGTCGCCACCTGCACATAACACAGTCTTTAATGTTGGCAGGATTAGTTTTAGAGATATAAAGGAAACATCAATGCTCGCAAATTCAGGCAAGCCTTCCTGTAAGTCTTCAGGCTTTACATAACGGAAATTCGTACGTTCCATCACAACAACCTGCTCGTGCTGTCTGATTTTCCAAGCAAGCTGATTATACCCAACGTCAAGCGCATAGACAAGTGATGCTCCATTTTGCAGGGCACAATCTGTGAAACCACCAGTCGATGCACCGATATCAATCATAATCTTGTCTCGTACATCTACATCAAACACCTTCAAAGCTTTCTCTAGCTTATAACCACCGCGACTGACGTACGGCATAAGCTGACCTTTTACTTCAAGAGGTGCCTCCTGATCAATTTTCATTCCTGGTTTATCTAAGCGTTCCGTACCAGAGTAAACCAAGCCTGCCATCACAGCACGCTTGGCTTTTTCTCGTGAATCGAGTAGCCCCCGATCCACTAATAATGTATCAATGCGTTCTTTTTTCACAGGTTATGCTCTTTTCTGTTTCGCAGGAATGAACTCAACTAGCTGGCTCATCACGTTCTTAGATGTTAATCCAATCTCTTCAAGTAGTTGCGGAACATCTCCGTGCTCAATGTATTCATCAGGGATACCCAGTCGTCTTACTTGGACATGATGATAGCCGTGTTCGTTAAAATGCTCAAGAACGGCACTTCCGAAACCACCTTGAAGAGCTGTTTCTTCAATCGTCATCACTGGAATCTCTTCTTCTGCTAATTTATTTAGAAGCTCAATGTCTAGTGGCTTCACTGAGTTCGCATTTACAACACGAATTGATAAGCCTTCTGCTTCAAGCGCTTTTGCAGCTTCTTGGGCTACAGGAATCATTGTACTAAATGTGAGGATACAGCCATCTGTTCCTTCACGAAGCGTTTCCCATTTCCCAATTGGAAGGGTCTTGAACTCTTCATCCATTGGTACCCCGTACCCATTACCACGAGGATATCTAACCGCGATCGGGCCATCGTTGTATTCTAAAGCTGTATGAAGCATGTTCTGCAGTTCATTTTCATCCTTAGGATTCAAAATGGTCATGTTTGGCAAATGTCTTAAATACGCGATGTCAAATACACCTTGGTGTGTTTCTCCATCAGCCCCTACAAGTCCTGCACGGTCAATTGCAAACACTACGTTAAGATTCTGACGACAAATATCATGTACTAATTGATCATACCCTCTTTGAAGGAAGGTTGAATAAACAGCAAATACAGGCTTTAATCCTTGAGTAGCTAATCCACCAGCCATCGTTGTTGCATGCTGCTCAGCAATTCCTACATCAAACATTCTGTCTGGGAAAACTTGCCCAAATGCGTCGAGTTTTGTTCCGCCAGGCATAGCTGCTGTAATTCCAACAATACGCTCATCTGTTTTGGCTTTCTTAATGAGAGTATTTGCAAATACACCACTATAACTTGGTGGGCCTGGTTTAGAAACGACTTCTCCAGACTCAATTTTGTATGGTCCAAGACCATGCCATGTTCCTTTTGCGTCATTTTCAGCAGGCTCGTAGCCCTTACCCTTTTTCGTTAGAAGGTGAATTAATACAGGACCTTTTGTTTTCTTAGCATACTTAAGGTTGTCCATTAAATCATCAAGATCATGACCATCAACCGGTCCAAGATACGTAAAACCAAGCTCCTCAAAGAAAACACCAGGAATCATCATGTACTTCATACTATCTTTGAATTTCTCCGCTGTTGAAGCAAGTTTACCGCCGACTGCAGGAATCTTTTTAATAAAGCTCTCAATCTCATCCTTCGCACGATTGTACTTCCCGCCCGTACGTAATCGACCAAGCACACTGTGTAAGGCCCCAACGTTTGGTGCGATGGACATTTCGTTGTCATTTAAAATGACAATTAGATCTGTTTGTTCATGTCCAATATGGTTAAGTGCTTCAAATGCCATTCCGCCTGTTAATGCACCATCACCTATTACCGCAATCACACTCTCATCTGTTCCTTTTATATCGCGAGCTGTCGCCATTCCCATGGCAGCAGAGAGAGAAGTTGAACTATGACCTGTTTCCCACACGTCATGCTCACTTTCATTACGCTTCGGAAAACCGCATAGACCTTTATATTTGCGCAATGTTTCAAATTGTCCCGCTCTACCAGTTAAAATCTTATGAACATAGGCTTGATGCCCCACATCCCAAATAAATTTATCCTTTGGACTATCAAATAAATAATGCATAGCAATTGTTAACTCAACAACCCCAAGATTTGGTCCTAGGTGTCCACCCGTAACTGATAACTGTTGAACTAAAAAGTCCCGGATATCTTGAGACAATTCTTGAAGCTCTTTTTTGGAATAGCCTTTAATGGCTGCCGGATGTTGAAGGTCCTCTAACCTCATATACATTTTCCCCACTTTCGTCAATCTTATCGACCCGTAATCTGTATCTAATCTCATATTGTGATCTTAGTATATCAAAAATTGAAGCGTTACCCCAAATGTAATCCTTTAGCATTTCTTGAGAGCCAAGAAAAAAGGCGATCCAGCAAAGTGGAATCGCCCGAGACCAACAACTATTAGTGATTACGATATGCGACGTACTTTGTCAAATCCTCAAGTAAAGAATGATCCATTTGTACGTTTCGAAGAGAAGCCAGTGCTGCTTCAAGGTGGTAGGTTAGTTTTTCTTTAGCCCCATCCATACCTAGCATGCTTGGGTATGTTCCTTTATTGTTGGTTATATCGCTTCCAACTGGTTTTCCGATCGTATCCGCATCGCCCTCAATATCTAAAATATCATCTTTAATTTGGAACAACAGTCCTAATTCCCTTCCAAATTGTCTAAGATGCAAGATATCTTCTTCAGTCGCATCGGCAAGAATGGCTCCAGCAATAAGCGATCCAATAATTAAATCACCGGTTTTATGATGGTGGATATGCTCTAATTCTTCAATAGATAGCTCCTTGTTTTCACCTTCCATATCAGAAACCTGTCCCCCAACCATACCTTGCGCCCCAGCTGCCCTGGAAATTTCGCGAATGAGAGAGACAATACGAGCAGGATCTTCATCTACGTTTGAAATTAGTTGAAAACTGTAGGTAAGTAACGCATCACCAGCGAGGATAGCCGTTGCTTCTCCAAACACTTTATGATTTGTAGGCTTCCCGCGACGAAGATCATCATCATCCATTGCTGGAAGATCATCGTGAATTAAAGAGTATGTGTGAATCATTTCAATGGCGCAGGCTACGTCCATCCCTTTTTTAATTGGCTTACCATATCCTCTAAGAACAGCCATTAACAGAACAGGTCTGATGCGCTTACCACCTGCTTGCAAGGAGTAGATCATCGATTTTTTTAATGAATCAGGTGTTTGCAATGCATCGATTGTTCGGATCAGTTGAGCTTCAATTTCTACTTTAGATGATTCGATAAAGCGTTCTAGTTCTGCTGTCACTCCTGGTCCTCCCCACTTAGGTCAAGCTCTTCAATTTCACCATCTTCATGTAAAATTTGATCCATTTGTTTTTCTATTTGCTCAAGTTTCACATGGCACTGTTTGGATAGGTCCATGCCTTGTTGGAACATCTCAATGGCTTGTTCAAGAGGCACATCTCCTTGTTCAAGCTTGTCTACAACCTCTTCTAGCTGCTCCATTGCTTCTTCAAAGCTAATGGTTTCTTCTTTATTTGCCATGTGATTCACTCCTCGGTATCTTTTTTTCTTTCCCGGTAATCTGACAGAAGTACGTTCCATCCGTCACTTGTAATTCCAACACTTCATCTGGATCTGCTTGATCAACAGATTTAATAAGCTCACCGGTAATCTGTTGATATGCAAGACTGTAGCCTCGACTCATTACTTGAAGAGGGCTAAGAAGCTGAAGCTGTTGCAGTGCGTGTTGGAATTGCTGTTGCTTCGCAGTTACCAATTGTGAGGTTTCTCGCTTTAAGGAGAGTTCCTGACGCATAAGCTTATCTTGCAATTGTTTAATTCGTTCTTTCGGATGAGCTTGAAGTACACTTTTCGCAAGTAGCTCGTGTTGTCCTTTTTTCTTTTCAACTAAACGTTGAATCGTTCGTTTAAGCTGATCCATTCGCGTGTCGAGCTCCTGTTCCTTCTGGCGGATCAGTTGCGCAGGATACTTGAATGCATAGGACTTTTGCAAGCGATCAAGCTGTCTTCTTTCCTGCTTGACTCTCTCACGCATACCAACTAAAAGACGTTGCTTATGGCTTAAGGTTCTATGTAACAAATCTAAGCGGTTGGGTACTGCAAGTTCCGCTGCAGCAGTTGGAGTTGGCGCTCGTAAGTCAGACACAAAATCACTGATGGTAAAATCCGTTTCATGTCCTACTGCGGAAATAATTGGAACCGTAGCCTCAGCAATTGTTCGAACAACCTGTTCGTCATTAAATGCCCAAAGCTCTTCGATTGAACCACCGCCTCGCCCTGCGATTAGTACATCAAACACACCTGCTGCATCGGCCTGCATGATGGCACGAACGATAGAGGATGGAGCCTGGTCTCCTTGCACCAAGGCCGGAAGCAGAGTGATTTGAGCGATAGGATAACGCCTTTTTAACGTTGTGAGAATATCTCGCACGGCCGCACCTGTAGGAGACGTAACAACAGCAATTCGCTTCGGATAAACAGGGATAGGCTTTTTTCGTTCGTCGGAAAATAAGCCTTCTTCTTCAAGCGTTTCTTTTAGCTTTTCATACGCTAAATATAAATTCCCAATTCCATCAGGTTGCATCTCTTTTGCATAGAGCTGATATTGACCATATGGCTCATATACATTGATCTCTCCACGAATTAAGACCTTCATTCCATTCTCAGGCTTAAACGCTAAGTAGCGATTATGACCTGCAAACATGACGGCTTGAATCCGTGAATTTTCGTCCTTAACGGAAAAATACATATGCCCGCGACTATGCTGTTTAAAGTTTGAAAGTTCTCCTCGAATCCATACGTCAGGAAGGAGCTTGTCTGTTTCGAGTAACCCTTTAATATACCGTGTTAATTCTGAAACGGAAACAATCGATTCAGACATGTCATTCCTCCTTACGAGCGATTAATTGCTGATTCGATCGTGTTTTCAAGAAGCATCGTGATCGTCATTGGCCCCACTCCACCAGGAACTGGTGTTAAATGAGATGCAACGGTCTCTACATCCGCAAAGTCTACATCACCACAAAGCTTTCCATTTTCATCACGATTCATCCCAACATCAACAACAACTGCGCCGGGTTTCACGTCTTCTTTTTTAATTAATTTTGCTATACCAACCGCAACAACCAGTATATCTGCTTGCTTTGTGATGGCATTTAAGTCAGGAGTTCGTGAATGACAATACGTAACAGTTGCATGTTCATTCAACAATAACTGCCCGACAGGTTTTCCAACAATGTTACTTCTACCTACTACAACGGCGTGTTTACCTGCAATGTCTACGTTTGAAGCTCTAAGTAGCTCGATAATGCCATGTGGCGTACAAGGTAAGAATGTTTTCTCACCTGTCATCATCTTACCTATGCTGATTGGATGAAACCCATCTACATCCTTAGTAGGACTAATGGCTTCAATGACAGCTTGTTCAGAGATTTGTTTTGGCAACGGCAATTGCACAAGTATTCCATCAATCGTTGGATCCTCGTTTAACTCACGAATGTGATTAAGTAGCTCTTCTTCTGTTGTCTCATCAGAAAGGTGTCTAAGCTCTGAATGAATACCTGCTTTTTCGCACGAACGTTGCTTGGAACGCACATAAGTTTGTGATGCTTGGTTGTCTCCAACTAAAATCACAGCTAGGCCTGGAACAATCCCTTGTTCTGTCAGGGCTTGAACACGTTCTTTCATTTCTGCTTGTTTAGAGGCTGCTAGTTCTTTTCCATTCATTAATTCCGCTGTCATCATGATCACTCCGTTGTAGTTAATTTGCAGACAAAAGACACCCATAAACTAGGGTGGATAAACGATACACTTAGTCTTACTCGTTTAATTCGCTATTCATCATATCAACTGAGTTTGATAAAACTCCATTCATAAATCGACCGGCTTCTTCCCCGCCAAAAGCCTTTGACAGTTCAATGGCCTCGTTAAATGTTACATTCGCTGGGATGTCGTCTATATATTTCATTTCAAACAGTGCCATGCGTGCAATAGCTCTGTCAACATGACCCATTCGCTCAATGGTATATCCTTGAAGATTACTTGAAATCCATCCGTCCAGTTGTTCTTTATGTTCTAACGTGCCATGCACAAGCTGATGAAAGAATTCGCTAGGCTGTTCATCATCATTTAGTACACTTTCCATCGCTTGGTCTGGTTCTGTTTTTGTTACATCAATTTGGTATAGAGCTTGTGCAGCTCTCAGTCTTGCTACCCGTCGATTCATAGATATGAACTCCTTATCATTTAAAAAAATTCTAATGAACGTCTAGTATAACGCACTTTTTTGTCTGTGGAAAATCGTTTTGTCGACGTTCGTGTACTTTTCACGAAATTTGTACAAAAATAGTCTGGATACATGCTTTCCAACATGCAGCCAGACTATTTTTACACGTAGGTGTTAGATAACCCTCTTATTCGTCTTTTGCTGGTTCTGTTGATTCAAATTGCACCCCAACAACATGGACATTAATCGCCTCAAGCTGAATAGCAGTCATCGTAAGTAAGGTTTGCTTAATATTCATCTGAACAAGATTGGCCACCTCAGGAACAGAAGCTCCATAGACAATCACAACAGAGACATCTACAATAATGCCACTTTCATCCAGATCAACTTTTACACCCTTGCCATGATTCTTGCGTCCTAAACGTTCAGCTACATCAGTGGCAAAACTACCACGTAAGGTTGCAATTCCTTCGACCTCTTGAGCTGCAATCCCTGCAATCACTTCAATGACTTCAGGAGAAATCTCAACTTTTCCTAGGCCAGACTTTTTTTCCTCTAGTTCCAAAATTTGATTATCTTCCATAATAGCCTCCTTGTATGAACATTATTGTTTTTCTTTTTCGGATGGCATTACTTCATATTGCTCAATGAATTTTGTGTTAAATTCTCCAGAGCGGAAAACTTCATGATCAAATAATCGAAGGTGGAACGGAATGGTCGTATCCACTCCTTCAATATCAAATTCTTGGAGTGCACGCTTCATACGTTCAACCGCTTCAATACGAGTTGGCGCATGCACGATTACTTTAGCGATCATGGAGTCATAAAAAGGCGTAATCTTATAGCCTTGATATGCAGCTGAATCAATTCGTACACCAAAGCCTCCTGGAACTAAATATTGCGTAATTAATCCTGGAGATGGCATAAAGTTCTTTGAAGGGTTCTCAGCATTAATTCGACACTCAATTGCTACACCCTGGAATGTTACATCTTCTTGTGAAAATGAAAGCGGCTGTCCATTAGCTACGCGAATTTGTTCTTTAATTAGATCAATTCCCGTTACCATTTCAGTTACTGGATGCTCAACTTGAATACGAGTATTCATTTCCATAAAGAAAAAAGTTCCATCGTTATGGTCATAGATAAATTCTACCGTACCAGCTCCAACATATTCAACAGCCTGTGCAGCTGCAACAGCAGCTTGCCCCATTTCGGCACGCTTTTCAGGAGTTAAAGCTGGAGATGGTGTTTCTTCTACAAGCTTCTGAAGACGACGTTGAATGGAACAGTCACGCTCACCTAAATGAACCGTGTTACCTAACGTATCAGCCATCACTTGAATTTCAACATGACGGAAATCTTCAATAAATTTCTCAAGATATACTCCTGGATTTCCAAAGGCTGTTGCTGCCTCTTGTTGCGTAATATTAATCCCCTTACGGAGCTCTTCAGGATTTCTTGCTACACGAATTCCTTTTCCGCCACCACCGGCTGTTGCTTTAATGATAACTGGATACCCAATTTCTTCAGCAACCTCAAGGCCAGCTTCAGGGCTTTGAATAATCCCATTTGAGCCTGGTACAACTGGAACGCCAGCTCTTTTCATTGTTTCACGAGCCACGTCTTTTGTACCCATTTGATTAATAGCAGAAGGACTAGGTCCGATGAACGTAATATTACACGCTGCACAAATTTCAGCAAAGTCAGCGTTCTCAGCTAAAAACCCATATCCTGGGTGAATCGCATCTGACTCTGTTAATGTGGCTACGCTCATGATATTTGTAAAGTTTAAGTAGCTTTGACCAGAAGCTGTTGGTCCAATACAAAATGCTTGATCAGCAAGCTTTACATGTAATGCATCAACATCAGCTTCAGAATAAACGGCTACCGTCTCAATTCCAAGCTCTTGGCACGCTCGAATAATTCGAACCGCAATTTCTCCGCGATTAGCAATTAGTATTTTTTTTATCATCTTTAACCCAGCTCCTAGATTATTTCAGTTCCACAACAAATAGAGGTTGTCCGTATTCAACTAATTCCCCGTTTTGCGCCAGAACTTCAACAATTTTGCCATTCACATCTGCTTCTATTTCATTCATAAGCTTCATTGCTTCAACGATACAAACGATTGAGTCTTCTTTCACATCATCGCCAGCACTTACATATGGACCGTCCTCTGGTGATGGTGATGAATAAAATGTTCCTACCATTGGTGAAGTTACAGTGTGCAGGTTCTCTTTCTTTTCAGGCTGCGCTTGACTAGCCTCTTGAGGTGCATCGCTAACCTTGGGGGCAACTGGCTGTTGTGCCTCTACCTGGCGAACTGGCTGGTACGCCTCAGCCTGTACCACCGTTTCTGCTTTAACCTTTTTGAGGACAAGCTTATTTCCATTTTGCTCATATTCTAATTCATCAATATCCGATTGATTGACT
The DNA here is from genome assembly GCA_037965595.1 of Alkalihalobacillus sp. FSL W8-0930. Classification (NCBI taxonomy): domain Bacteria; kingdom Bacillati; phylum Bacillota; class Bacilli; order Caryophanales; family Bacillaceae; genus Alkalihalobacillus; species Alkalihalobacillus sp. FSL W8-0930. The sequence continues at coordinate 2,406,830 of CP150183.1, forward strand.
GCTTCTATTAATTCTTTAATCTCTTGAACGTTCATAGTTATTATGTACAACTCCTTCTTCGTTGGTTAACACTTGCAACAATTATAACATGGCCCCTGCACTCAAAGTAGCAAGAAAAACTGACTGCATTAGACAAGTTCTTTTCTTGTTATAAAAAATCCTTCATTCAATGAATAAAGGATCCAACCACTTATTCTTGCTCTTCGTTTACTTGCTCTGACTCTATCTGCTCTTTAATTAGAGCATCTTTTTTGTATTGGCGAAACACAGGAAATTCAGAAAGATTATCAGGAATCTTACCGTTTTCGAGTAAGATAATCTTCACGATATCTTTGTTTCGAGCCATATGGTATTTCTCATCGTATTCGTTTTCTTTTGTATACCTTTTTAAGTTCTCGTAATCTTCTTCTTGAATGGAGACTGTATAGGTATCCTCATCTTGCTCTTCAAATTGTTCCTCAAACCCTACTTCAAATTCAACGATTTGAATATGATCATTCTTGATATTACGAGTTTGCTCTAATACTGCTTTAGCGCCCTCGGTTAGGTCTGTCCATTCCATACTTATCGCTCCTCGTAAACAAATTGCACCTAAAGTATTATAACATGACTCGTTAATGAATGCATTAATGCATCTATCCAGTCTTCACAGTCTAACCAACAAGCAGGTGAATTAAAAGAAGGCAAAGGGACTGAGGCTGGGAGATAACATGAATGTAGCGAGTCAAACTTGAATTGAGCAACACATCCGCTACGGGGGAACCCTCGCTTGTTCAAATAAAACCACGAATGGCGAATGATTCTGCAATCGAATCATTCGCCATTATCAAATTGATTTTTAGTTATGTCTCAGACTTTGAACGCTAAACAATTAATTACTTCCGCCTGTATTATGGGTAACTGAAACGTTATTTGCTTGACCAAGCTGTTCTTTGGCTAGCAGGATAATATCGTTTGCTTCTGCTGATGTTAACTCATCTGCGTCAACCATAATTTGAACTTTTGAATCCTCACTTACTACAAGCACATGATCATAGCCTTTTGCTTTAACTAGTGACTCAAGCGTTTCTTCACTTTGAGTTAGGTTTAAAATAGCCATGCTCTTATCTCGAGCTTCAACTTTTTCTTCAGCCGTTGCATCTGGAGCAGCAGATTTTTCCATGTACTGCTCTGCTTGCTTTGCACGTGATACTTCTAGTTGCATGCGTGCTTCAGTAAAGTAATTAGCCACATTATCTTCACCAGTTACTTCAAGAATTCCTTCTACATCACCGTCTTGAGTGACCTGTACTTCAATTTGGTTCTCATCATCTGTTGCTGCATTTTCCTCAGTCTTAGGTTCTTCGTCCGTTAGAGCTAAATTTGTATTACCTGAAGATACATAATAAACGGAAAGAACAATAATCAAACTTAACATTGTTAAAAGCCAAACTGTTTGTTTTTTAAGAGCCATATTTTATTCCTCCTTAGTTTTCTTAGGCATTACTGAAATACGATGGGCAGGTACATCTAGTACTCTGCTTACGGCTTCAACCACCCAAGCTTTAACTTGTACATTTTCTACTCCCTCAGCTACCACTAGCACACCCTTGATGTCCGGTTTCTCTGTTTGAATAAGTAACGGCTCTTCTTTGTCGCCGCTACGAACAATGACCGTCTGTTCATCAATGGTTTGATCGGTTACTTCGCGCGTTCCACCTTCACGGTCTGTTTCACTTGTTTGCTGGTTTTTAGAACTCGAATTTTTTTCATAGACTTGTTTTTCCGTTTCAGCAAGGTTGATCATGACTGATACCTCACTTAGGCCAACAATTTCTTCTAGCGTTTCTCTTAACTGATTCTCGTAGCGGTCCTCATAGTCCGTCATGCTGACTGGTTCTGTTGAGTCTTGTTTAAAGACTTCAACATCTCCACCTTCTCCCTCGTCTTCCTTGGATTGAAAAGTAGGCATAACGGATTGACTTTGTTCTGGTGGCGCTCCTTGAAAGACTTGGTTTGCAACCATTAACAGAATCCCAACAACACCTAAGACCAAGATGTATTTATAGTTTTTCTTTTTGCCTTGCTCCTGGCTTCCAAGTTTCTTTAACCACCCGAAGCCTTTAGGATGCTCTTCACCCATCGACCTGTTCTCCTCCCTCCAAGTAAAGCATGATCTTACTTTCTGGAATCTCCCAGCTCTCTGAGAGATATTTTTTTACCGGAAGCAGATCGACAGTTTCTTCTTCGGTAGGTTGTTTGGAGAGGTCAACTCGGACCGTTTGAATCTCACGTGTAGTCGTTTGCTCTTCCGTTTGCTCCTCTGATTCTCGAACAACCGCATGTACCTCTACTGCCTCCTCATCTTCCTGACCTCCCTGTCCCGTTTCTTGCAATACTTCTACACTTGCAAATTCGAGTGAGTAGGTGTCTCGCATTGTTTCTTCTGCTTGTTCTACTAGTTGGTCAGCCACCTGTTCAGAAATATATGCAGCTCGTACCTCTTCTAACCCACTTTTCTGCAAATTTATTTGACTTTCTATTGAATTTGTTTGGTAAGGGTCACTTACTTGGAGGTTGCGGACCCATTCATCTGAATCCATTGTAAATAAGGAGAGCACGGGCTTTAGCATCGCAACCAGGATGAGCAAACTGATGACCATCTTAACGTACCCTCTCATTGATGAATTCGGAAGTAGCATCTCAAGGATGATTGCAAGCATAATCAACAATACAAGTCCTGTAATCCAACCTGTCAGCAATCCCAATTCTCAACACCCCTAACGCATCATAAACGAAAGATTACTTGCTGCAACCATCAGTGTGACAGCTAAGAAAAACATCAAGCTTACAAGCGCCAAGGCAGCGAATACATACATCACTGCTTTCCCAATAATAGATAGGCATTCTATAATTGGTCCGCCTCCAAGTGGTTGCAAAATAGCAGCTGATAGATTAAAGATAATCCCGAGTGATAGAACCTTTAGTAATGGGAACACACAGATCATGAATAAAATCCCAAGGCCAGTTACTCCTACTGTGTTTTTTAGAAGCACCGATGCACTCATGACAGTATCTGTAGCGTCGGTAAACATCTTCCCTACAACTGGTATAAAGTTCCCCGCTATAAACTTTGCGGTACGAATCGTTAAGCCATCCGTTGCTGCAGTAGAAGCGCCTTGAACGGAAATCACTCCTAAAAATACAGTCATGAAAATGCCTAACAACCCAACAGCAATATTACGAAAGAAATCAGCCAGTTTCGAAACTTTATAATGATCACTCAATGTGCTGACCATACCGAGTACAGCCGAGAAAAAAAGTAGAGGGAGCACAAACTGATTCACTAAAATTCCACTTGTATTTACTAGAAAAATAATCAGTGGATGAAACAAAGCTGACGAAGCAATGCTTCCCATCGAAGCCATTAAGGCTAAAAGTAACGGGAGTAATGCAATCATAAAGTGAATCATACTGTTAATGGCATCGGTTGCGTACGTGATCGCTACATGAAAGCTATTAATAGCCAGGATCATCAGTACAAGGTATGTGACCCCGTAAGCCGCTTTGCTTACATTTTGACTTTCAAAAGCATTCTGGATGGTTTGCATGATTTGACTAAACAACGTCAACAAAATCAACATTCCAAGTAGCTTACTATTTACGATGAGCTCATGAAGTAAAAACTTCACAAGTCCCATTCCCCATTCCTTAATCTGAAACTGTTTCTCTCCTGTAATAAATTCTCTAAAAGAACCCTTTTGGCTTTCTGGTAAAAATCCACCGTACTCTGTGGAAACCTGCTCCCAGTATTGTTGAATCTCGTCTAACTGAAGACGTTCTATTTGTCTATCTATAAAAGTTTGGTCTTCTGTAAGACTGTCTTCATCTGGCGGGTTCACTTCATCTACAGCTTGTACCATGCTCGGATTCATGAAAAAGAGAATGGTCATCACGACAATCAGGATCCAATGACGCAAGCGCTACTCCCTCCCCTCACCTAACCTGGTAGCAACGATAAGATCATTTCAATAACCGCTTTAATGATAGGAATGGCTAATACGAGAATTAAGATCTTCCCAGCTAGCTCAATTTTAGAGGCCATTGATGCTTGTCCTGCATCCTTTGCAATTTGTGCTCCGAACTCAGCGATGTAGGCGATCCCGATAATCTTTAGGATCGTTTGCAAGTACATGATGTGAACATTCGCGTCTTTTGCTATTCCTTCAAGTAGGTGGATAATCTTGATTAATTCATCTACAACAAACAAGAAGATCATGACGCCAGCAAACAATGTAATTAAGAATGCAAAAATCGGTTTTTGTTCACGAACAACAAGCGCTAAAAACGTTGCGATCAGACCGATTCCAACAATTTGAATAATGTCCATCGCAACGTTCACCTCTATCCTTGAAAGAGGAATACACCTCTAATTTTTTGAAACAAATCATCAACAATAGTCGCTACCATATAAAGTACAACGACAAATCCAATTAACGTGACCCAGTGGGCCCAGTCTTCTTTCCCCATTTGTTTGAGTACCGTGTGAATCATCGCTACAACGATACCGATCCCAGCAATTTGGAAAATGGTATTCACGTCATAAGCCAACTGTCATCCCTCCTTTTTTCTACTAAATCATCAGAATGACAATCAGCAGACCAAATAGAAAACCAAGGCTTTTCACCATTTTTTCGTACCGAATCTGATTGTCCCTCGCTTCAGCCTCTTCGCGCTCAAGATGAACCATGGTTAATTTAATTTGTTTTTGTTGCTGATCCCGGTCATGCTGACCTAGTGTTTGACCAAATTGGCGTAAGATTTCACGCTCACTTTTTAATAAGCTTGTTAACGTCCACGTTTCTTCTAAGCTCTGCTCCCACGCTACATGGGCTGATTCTCCCTTTAATTCAAGCTTATGGGCAAAGCGTTCAAATAACAGATTCACTGGGTAACCCAGCTGCTTCGACAGTCTGAGACTCGCCTCAGCAAGTGGCGTAAGTCCATATACCATCTCAGCTTCAAGTGCCTGAATGCCAACTTTCAGCTGCCTTAACTGTTTAGGTCTGTTACTAATTCGTTTTGCAAGTTCAAACCCAATCCATGTACATGTCACAATAATGAGGATAGCCCCCAGCCATTTCATAGCCCTTTCACCGTACGAATGTGATTTAAGCTTTTCACTCGTCGGATTTGTCCTGGTTTTTTTCCGCGAGTAAGCTCTACACATTTATCGAAGGCTTTTTCTGCAAATAACGCTCGCAAGGCCGGTCTTGAAGCCACTTCTTCAAGCGAAGACCCGTGTGCGGTTGAGATCACTCTTACACCCGCGTGGATCGCTTCTTGAACGGCTAAACAGTCTTCAGGACGACCGATTTCATCAACAATTAAGACATCCGGACTCATGGAACGAATCATCATCATCATTCCTTCTGCCTTTGGACACCCATCTAGCACATCTACCCTGCGTCCAAGCTGGTGCTGCGGAACGCCCTTTATACTTGCTGCAATCTCTGAGCGTTCATCAACAATTCCAATCTTTAATGGCCGGATACCAGCTGAAGCAACCCCCGTGCTAATAATGCGGGCTAAGTCTCTAAGTAATGTGGTTTTACCACTTTGAGGCGGACCAATTAGTAAGCTATTCTTCCATCCACCTTCATAAAGGCTTGGCACAAGTGAGTTAGCAGAGCCAATGGTTTGTCTAGCAACCCGAATGTTAAAGGAACTAATATCTCTGATCGTTTTCACTTCGCCTTTTTCGAGTGTTACCTTACCTGCGAGCCCTACTCGATGTCCTCCCTTTATTGTGATAAACCCTCGCTTCAACTCTTCCTCAAAGGCATACATGGAGTACTGACTTAACTGGTTTAAAATAAATTGCGCATCACTTGGTTGCACAATCCATTCCTCTTCACCAAGTTCACTTGGATACATGGGCGTTCCCGCCGAAATCACTTCGAGAGGTCTCAGGACACGTACCCGAATCTCCTCCATACTTTTAATCATGTCATTCGGAAGTTTCGTCAGTCGTTCGCGAATGGCAGGTGGCAACACAGCTAAGATCTCTTCCATCCTGACTCCTCCTACATCTTCGCACCAATTAAAATACAAGCAGCCCCCGTACCTATTAACATAAACTTCGGAATGGATAGCTTGTCTGATAAACCAACTAATCCAATGACGATCGATAAAATAAAAATAGTTGGCCCAATCAATGCGAGAACGCCATTTAAAAAGATTGCTTTCTCTACACTATTAAATCGAAGGATGAGCCCTGCTACAGTGATCTCAATTAATCCTGAAAGTACTCTTAGAAGGACCATAACGAGCAGGGTCCATTCAACGGCAACAAACCATTTCAACATACATCCCTCCAGAATCCACGTTCTTTAAAAAGGTATGCAGGGTTGGACGAGTTCAGAACATGATCTGCGCTTCTTGTAAGACAGACTTCTAAGCTAGACATCCTTTTGCTATACTGAGATCGAGACTAAGAAGACGTATTTTAGAAAAGGGGAACACATATGAGTAATGTAGAGAGAAATATTGTTCTCATAGGATTTATGGGGGCTGGTAAAACCACGGTCGGTAAGGAGCTTTCGCGACTTCTTGATTTGCGCTTTGTCGATTTGGATCAAGCCATTGAAGAAGAAGCAAATCAAAGTATCCAATCAATTTTTAAGACAGAAGGAGAAACAGGCTTCCGCAGGCGGGAGCGGGCACTGTTTCATACGCTCTCAAAGCAAACTAACATGATTTTTTCACTCGGAGGAGGGGCATTCTTACAGGAAGACATTCAACATGCCTGCTTACGTGACAGTTTAGTCATCTTCCTTGATATTGACTTTTCTATTTGGGCGGAACGAATTCCGTTGTTACAAAAGGATCGACCACTTCTTCAAGAAAAATCGCTTGAAGACATGAAGGAACTATACACATCAAGAAAACAATCGTACTCAAAAGCACATCTTATTATCCAAACAGGACGGCTAACCCCTCCTCAAACCGCAGAAAAAATAGCAAAAACCATCCATCATGCGAAAGCATAAAGGATGGTTTTTCTTTATTCGGTATACGCTTGAATGTCTCTAATAAGTTCTAAGGGAGCTTGACCAGGAGCAGAAGCTTGATGACCAACAGCGAAAGTCATGACTGACCCGAATTGATCACCTACTAATCGAGTAGAGACCCCCATACTGCCCATCGCAATGGTGATAACGGGCACAGTAAGTGCTTCCGTTGCTTCATTCGTCAATGTGAATAAGGAGAGCACATCTTCTCTTGAATGAGGCATCACAGCCAGTTTCACTAGATCTGCTCCAAGAGCCTCTCCCCTTTTAAGGTATGTAAGCATCTGTTCACGAGTTGGGGTTTTCTCAAAGTCATGTGTTGATCCGATCCATTTAATCTTAAAATCTTTGCAAAGTGTTTTTAAATCTTCATCCTCTGCAAATGGAGAAGCAACTTCAAAGTCGATCATTTGAATTAGTCCACTCTTAAGTACATGTTGAATCAATTCTTTTTGTTCAAACGTGGTTAATGAGACAGGTTGCCCACCCTCCTGATCTGAGCGGATGGTGAACAGCAAAGGAGTCTCTCCTGTTATCTCATGTAATGATTTTAGGACGTCTAGTACCGCGTTCGGATCGTCTAGCTCGGTTAAAAAGTCCGCTCTCCATTCAATGACATCTGGCTTTTTTAGTTGGATAAGCTTTATCTCATCTACTAATTGAGCCTTCGTTGCACCAACCAACGAGCAACAGATTGCAGCTTTGTGCCCCGCTCCAAATGTTACATGATTTACTTTTACTTTCTTCGCACACAATGTAACTCACCTCTTCTCATCATTTGCTAGAAAACCAAACGAAAGGCGGCGATCCATTTATGTGATCGCACGCCTCTCTGTTCTAGACCCATTTATGTAGGATCTGGTTATGTTTTACGCTCTTGACATATAAGACGTATTTCTCGTATCAATTAGAAGACGGTCGCCTTGGTTTACGAAGAATGGTACTTGAACCGTGATGCCTGTTTCAAGTGTAGCTGGTTTTGTACCACCTGAAGCCGTGTCACCTTTAATACCAGGCTCTGTTTCAACCACTTCAAGTTCAACCGTGTTCGGAACCTCAACGCCTAGCGTTTCAGCCTGATAGCTGATGACTTGAACATCCATATTCTCTTTAAGGAATTTCAGTTCATGTTCAATTTGATTGGTTTGTAATTCAAGCTGCTCATACGATTCTGTATCCATGAATGTGTGCGTATCTCCACTCGCATAAAGATATTGCATACGTCTGTTTTCAATGTGAGCTTTTTCAACTTTTTCACCGGCACGAAATGTTTTTTCTTGAATGTTACCATTTCGAAGATTACGAAGCTTAGAGCGAACAAAGGCCGCGCCTTTTCCTGGCTTAACATGTTGGAAATCCAATACCTGCCAAAGACCATTATCCACTACAATCGTTAATCCTGTTTTAAAATCATTTACTGAAATCATGTTTTGTCCTCCGTATTCCCTGCATAGTTTGCGGAATGTTTCCATCCATTACTATACCACAGCTTTGTGGCAAGGTGGATATGTATTAGACCTGATTATTCTCCTACGTGAATTAATTCCTTTGGAGATGAAGTAAACGAACGGTTTCCACCAGCTGTAATCAAGATATCATCCTCAATTCTTGTTCCACCTACACCTTGAATGTAAATTCCCGGTTCAACCGTTACAACCATGCCCGGTTTAAGAATTGTGTCTGATTTAAATGATAATCCTGGCCCTTCGTGAACCTCCATTCCTAAACCGTGACCCGTAGAATGACCAAAGTATTCTCCGTACCCTTTTTCTGTAATATAATCCCTTGTTAGAGCATCAGCTTGCTTGCCCGTAATTCCTGCTTTAATTCCATTCATGCCGCGTAGTTGCGCTTCAAGAACTGTTTGATAGATGGTGGTTAGTTCTTCGTTCACTTCTCCGACCGCAAGAGTACGCGTTATGTCTGAGCAATACCCATTATAGTAAGCACCATAATCTAACGTAACAAGCTCTCCTGACTCAATCAATTTTCCACTCGCTACTCCGTGAGGAAGCGCAGAACGGTAGCCAGAAGCGACAATGGTATCAAAGGATGAACTTTGTGCTCCTTGTTTACGCATAAAGAATTCAAGCTCATTTGAGACTTCTATTTCTGTTAAGCCGGGGCGAATAAATGTAGTAATGTGTGTAAAGGCCGCATCAGCAATATCTGCTGCATCTTGGATTAGCTGAATTTCACTCTCATCCTTAATCATACGTACGCCTTCAACTAAACCACTTACAGGGACACACTCAATGCTCTCCACTGCAGCTTGTAATTGCTGATGCTGTTCATATGTAACATAGCTTTGTTCAAATCCTAATTTCTTAACCTTAAGTTTTGATGCTTGCTTTCCAACTTCCTCAAGAATCGCCGCTTTATGTTGAACTATTGTAAAGCCTTTTGCTTGTTCTTTCGCTTGCTCAACATATCTAAAATCTGTTATGAAAAGCGCTTCCGTTCCTGTCAGAAGTATGACTCCTGCACTACCTGTAAACCCAGAAACATATCTACGATTGTATGGACTCATAATTAGTAGTCCGTCAATCCCATGCTCTTTTAATTCACTGCGTATCGCTTCTAATCTACTCATCATTCCACGCTCCTTCTTAAATTGATCCACAAGGTTAGTATCCAAACCTAGTGTACCATACAGTGCATGGAGACTTGCAGTGAAATGTTTTCTTACTGTGGCTGTTGTTGCTGTTGATATTCGTAAGAAATGGAGTATCCAATAAATAGCCCATAGAGAATAAACAGACTAAATGATGTGACGAGTGAGTGAATCCCCATCTGTTGTACACTTTTTAACCCAGGTATAAATGGATTACAAATATAAAAGACAATTATCCATAATAAAGCTCCGAAACCTACACCTGCCCACATCGTATTCACTTTCTGAAGCAGCCACTTATAAATAAATGCAATGAAAATGGATGCGACAGCAATTACTGCTACACCTACTCCCTGCCCTATGTACGTTGTTTTCCAGTCACCTAAAGCCCAAGGCATAAGGATGAGCGCCGGTCCAAAGGTCATAAAATGAAAATAGAAACTGAAAAGCCCAAGAAGAGAGCTGAGTAACCCACCAAAAAAACCAATTAAAACGACCTTAGTATGATATTTCATTGGCTGCTCTGTTTTATTTTGTTCATATGCTTGATTCATAAAATCACCTCATTTCAGTATATCCCTAACTCAATATGTTTCATTCAGATAGACCTAACTTCGGGTACTAATGATTTGTAATAGAGGAATTGTTTTGTTTCATGTAGAATAGTGAATATACAACACAGAAGAATAGGTTGGTGACTTATGGAAAAGTCTTCAAAACCAGCATATGGCGGTCAAGCCATTGTTGAGGGAGTTATGTTCGGAGGAAAACACACCACTGTCTCCATGATAAGACGTAAAGATGGAAGCTTGGATTCCTTTGAAGTTGAGCGACACTCTCCCGCTTGGGTAACAAAAGCAAAAAAAATTCCCTTTGTTCGAGGCATTGCGGGAATTATTGAAGCAAGTATAAACGGATCTAAGCATCTCAACTTCTCATCAGATCGTTATGATGTTGATCCCACAGAGGATGAGTCAATTAAACCGACTGAAAAGTCTTCTAAATTAAATTTAATTCTTGGGGTAGCAGCGGTTGCTGTGTTATCCTTCCTGTTTAGCAAGTTAGTGTTTACACTTGTTCCAGCATTTTTAGCTAATTTATTTACTCCCATACTCCCTGGCCACGTTGCACAGAATTTACTCGAGGGTGGATTTAAATTAATCTTATTACTTGGATACCTGTACTTGTTGTCTTTCACCCCATTGATTCGTCGAGTGTTTCAATATCACGGGGCTGAACATAAGGTAATTAACGCGTATGAATCAGGTCAACCTCTTACTGTCGAATCGGTCCAGTCGAGTTCAAGACTTCACTACCGTTGTGGAAGTAGCTTTATTTTATTTACAGTCATCGTTGGTGTAGGATTATATCTATTTCTTCCATTCGATTCATTATGGGAACGAATCTTACAGCGTATCGTATTAATACCGGTTGTATTAGGAATCTCTTATGAGGTCTTACAGCTAACCAATCGCTTCCGTGATATTCCAGTTTTGAAGTGGTTAGGATATCCTGGTCTCGCTCTTCAATTATTAACAACAAAGGAACCAAACGATGAACAAACAGAAGTAGCAATCGCATCCTTTAACGAGTTGCTCACGCGGGAGCAATCCTACACAAGTTCTGCAAAAGCAGACATTGTATAGCTAGATGACATCATGGAGGTGAGTAGAATGCGCAAATTCTTTAACGTGGCCTTTCCATTTATCATTGTGTTAGCTGTTATTGGATTTGTTTTTACTGTTATTAATAATCCGATGCAAATTGTGCAATCTATTTTATTCATTGTCGGTTTTATTGCATTGTTCTACTTTGGTTATCGTTTCTACTTATCAAGGAAGTATGGCACGCCGTTTTTACGATCCGGTTCTAAGGATGGCCCTACTAGAGCTCAGCTAAAAAAAGCAAAACGAACTAGCACAGTTCGTGCTACCGGTCCAACCAATCAATCAAAATTGAAACCAAATAGTACAGTTCAAATGAAACGAAATCAAAAACCCTTTAAGAAAACACCTAAGCGAAGATCTGGCCCTACATTGACAGTTATTGAGGGCAAGAAAAATAGAGCGAAACCAAAGAAAAAGAATCGTGCTTCCTTTTAGCACGATTCTTTTTTGCTTATTAAAATGACCATCGACTTAGAAACTTTGTTGTTTTTGCTTCACCTAGCTTAATGAGTTCTTCTTTTTCAACGGGTGTTAAATCAAAATCTGTTGCTTTAATGTCAGTTACAGGAATAAAAATGACATTTTGTGCATCCTCTTCTTCAATGTGCCTTGCATCATGTGCGGCCGTCATTGTATCAAATACTGCTTTATAAAGATCAATTGCATTTTTGATGCGATGAGGAGGCTGATCCTCTATTTTGGGTTTAAGCTGTAACCCGATAACAGGGCGCCTCCACGTATTTTTTTCGCCATCACGAAACAACCAGATTGGGAAGTTACTTAATAAGCCTCCGTCTACAATATACGAATAATGTCCAGAGCGATCATAGAGTTTAACTGGCTCAAAGAAATAAGGAATGCTACAGCTCATACGTATGGCTTTAGCCACAGAAAACGACTCAGCTCGTATGCCATACTTATCCAGATCATCTGGCAGAACAACCATTTGCCCCCTCGAAAGATCAGATACGACCACGCGTAATGATTGCTCAGGCAAATCACCAAATGTTACAATGCCTTTCGCTTTTAATAAATCTCGAATCCAGGCCTCAAGTGCATCGCCTTTATACAATCCCAGCTTCATATAAACATTGATCCATTTAAGAACGGTGAATGGCAGGAAGGATATTCGATCATCCTTAAACGAATCAATATCAATCTGATCAAGAATCGTCATCATTTCCTCACTTGTGTAGCCTGCTTTGACCAAAGCCGCAACAATTGAACCCGCACTTGTTCCGGCTACGCGCTCAAATTCATACCCTCTTTCCTCAAGCACCTTTAAGGAACCAAGAAAGGCAAACGCTTTAACTCCCCCACCAGCAAAGACCGCATCAATTTTCAAGTGGAATCTCCTCCTATACACATCGTATGTATCCCATATCAATCGTATGTAGGTCATAAACCGATTCAACGCAAAAACAGCATCAAAAAGTGTCCGCTTTTTGATGCTGTTTCTTAGTTTTGATTGGTTTCTTCTTCATTTTTCCGTTGCACTTCACGTAACTCTGTTACACGCTCTTCTTTCTCCGTGAAGAATTGCACGACATCCCCAATACGATCGATGGCATCCCAGCTAATATGATGCTCAATTCCCTCTACGTCCTGGTAGATATGCTCCTTGTCAACGCCGATAATTGTCATAAATTCCTCTAACAGTTCATGACGATAAACAAGTCTTTTCCCAATTTTATTTCCTTTTGCCGTTAAAATTAATCCTCTATAACGCTCATAGACAAGGTACTCACTTTTATCTAGCTTTTGGACCATCTTTGTGACGGAAGAAGGATGCACCTCAAGCGCCTCAGCAATATCCGATACTCTGGCATAGCCTTTCTCTTCAATCAACATATATATTCGCTCCAGATAATCTTCCATGCTTGGTGTAGGCATAGGGTCCCCTCCAATTTATCAACGCACAGATACAACACGCGCATCCGAACTTATAGTAAAACCACCATCTATTTTACTATACTTGGGGGTAAATAAACAGTACAAATCGAGATCAACTTCCACCTTACGTGAAGTATTCTAACTTCGCCTCTGGAAAATACTTATCAATATATGTTTGTATTGTGTCTTTAAGCTGACCCGCTTCATCATCCTTATACACATACTTTGTACGCCCGTATTTTCCCCATTTCACTTTACGATCTTCTTCAGTCATTTCAAGCTTTGACTTCGGATAACGCTTCTGAATGATGCGCTTCGCCGTTTTCGTAAATCGATGCTGAATGAGTTCAAACGTGACATCTTCCTTTGCATACGCTGGAAGAATCGACTCCAGGCGTTCAAACAGCTCAAGATATCCCTTTTCCCATCCCTCGTACCATACAATTGGAGCGACGATAAACCCTATTGGATAATCTGCTTTGGCTACCTTTTGAGCCGCTTCAATTCGTTCGAGAAATGAGGATGTTCCCGGCTCAAAATGCTTAATGACATGATCCGAATTCACACTAAAACGAAACCGCGTATTCCCGTTGTGCTTCGCATCAAGTAAGTGATCCACATGATGATATTTTGTCACAAAACGCAGGCGCCCCCACTCTGTTTGGCCAATATGTTCAATGGTTTTCTTTAAGGAATGAGTTAAATGATCAAGGCCAACGATGTCTGAGGTACACGCAGCTTCAAATCGTGTAGGCTCTGGTGCTCGTTCCATCATATACTTATCCGCTGCATCAAAGATCTCATCCAGATTTACATACGTACGAATATATGGTTTATCTCCAAGTGTTGTTTGTAGGTAGCAGTAATGACAATGACCCATACAACCTGTCGCAAGAGGGATGGCATATTCCGCTGATGGTTTTGATGTATCAAACTTCAACGTTTTACGAACACCGATTACTAAAGTTGACTTGGCATTTCGATATTTTTGTAGATCATTTTTTCCGGGAATGTTACGTACTTGGTTATGAGACGTCGTTTCTCGAATCTCGACGCCTTCTTTTTCAAATTTCTCTTTCAATTGACGTCCTAGTGGGTAGTCAAGAGCACCCGGCTCAATATAAACCAATTGTGGATAAAAAGCTTTCATGTTTGCACATCCTTTCGTACCTTTAGGGTGCGCTTGAATGAAGGAAACTTTTGTGTAAGGTTCTGGAAATTCAACAAAAAGGCTTTTCTTTTTTCCGAATAAAGCGTAAAATGATTGACAATTTTTTTGGAACGTGTTCAGATTGTAAGGAATTAATAAGTACATTGCGGAGGTCAAGCAGATGAATTATGTAATAGATCATATGAAAATTGTGCCCGAAAGTGATGCCGGACTCTCGTTTAACGACCGCTCCTATCACTTTGGAGACGGCGTTTATGAAGTCGTGCGAATTTATGATCAAACTCCATTTCAATTAATTGAGCATTGGGATCGTCTATTCCAAAGCGCAAAGAAACTCGACATGAATGTGACATTTACAGCAGAAGAATTAACAACTTTAACAAATAAGTTAATTGAAGCAAACCAAGTGATTAATGGTGCGTTGTATATTCAAGTCTCACGTGGGGCTACTCCAAGAAATCATTTGTATTCACGTGAAGAGACACCCGTTGTTACTGGTTTCACCATGAATGCACCTGCTTCAAATCAAGAAGAAGGCATTGCCGCTTGGGTAACAGATGACATGCGCTGGCTTCGTTGTGATATTAAAACAGTGAATTTGCTAGGGAATGTCATGGCAAAACGAGAGGCCGCTGATGCCGATTGTCAGGAAGCCATCTTGCACCGCGAGGGAACGGTTACGGAAGGCTCATCTTCAAACTTATTTTTAGTCAATAATGGTACGTTATACACTCATCCCGCGACTAATCTTATTTTAAATGGCATCACTCGTCAGTTAGTCATCCAACTAGCTAAAGACGCAGGGTATGCTGTTATGGAAGAACCGTTTCCAAAAGACGTTCTGGATCACGCAGAGGAAGCTTTTATCACAAGTACAACAAGTGAAGTGACTCCAATTGTTGAATTCAAAGGTCAGATCACAGCAACGATGCCAATCGGGCCTGTCACAAGACACCTTCAAACCTTATTTAAAGAGGCCATCCAAAAAGAGCAAGCCCGCACGAGTGAAGAAACATCCGAAACAAATAAGTCATGAATCAAAAAGAAGCTCCTGTCCCTTTTGAGGGATAGGAGCTTCTTCATCTGAACAACTAAAAGAGAACAATCTTACCTTTTCCCTCTCATCTTTTTAAGCACAACATATTCAATGATGCTCATAGGTAGCAGGGTTTTAAGTAATATCATTAGCTTAGTGTTTTTACCGATTGGATACCTGAGCTTCGGTCGCCTTACTTGGGAGATCGCAACAATTTTATTGACCACCTCGGCAGGGTCTTTTGAAGAGGTCGCTGAATGAGAGGCTTCAGCGACTAATGTTTGGGTAATCGCTTTGTAGTCATCCTCATCAGAGAACTGCGCTTCCTCCAGCCCCTTTTCCCAAATGCTCGTTCGGTAAGGTCCAGGCTCCACTAGGCTAACATATACTCCGAATGGCAGCATCTCAAATCGTAAGGATTCGCTAAAGCCTTCAAGCGCAAACTTTGATGCGGAGTATGGTCCAAGTGCGGGAAATCCGAATCTCCCACTGATGCTGCTCAGCATAATGATTCGCCCTCGCCTCCGCTTTCTCATGTCTGGTAAAAATGCCTTAGTTACAGCGATAGCTCCGAGTACATTCGTATCAAATTGATTTTTCCATTTCTCCATAGACACGCCTTCAGTGGGCCCACCTTGACAATAACCTGCATTGTTAATGAGAATGTGAACGTTTAACCCGTCGCTATGAAGCTGATTTTTAAGTTCATTGAGATCGGTCGCTTTTGTTACATCAAGCTTTTTGAAGATGATTCTTTCGTCAATATTGCGTTCTCGAGCTTTTTCTATTAACAACGTGGCCTTTTTTGGATCACGCATCGTCGCAACGACAGTCCACCCTTTTTCTGCAAATTCAACCGCTAGAAGCAAGCCAAATCCACTGCTTGCTCCTGTGATGAGTACACAATCTTTTTTCATCTTGAAACATGCTCTACTTGATATGTCTCCTGGTTTGCCTCTTTTAAGAAAGAACAAGTCTCCCCAAGAGAGAAAAGAATGAGCTCATGCATGGCTCTTGTACAGACCGTATAGAACAATGTTCGTTCGTGTTCATGAGCATAAATTTGATCGGATGCATCATGAACAATAACTGCATCAAATTCAATTCCTTTTGATAAATAAGAAGGAACGACATGAATTCCTTGTTCAAATTCATACGAGTCTTTTGTCAGTAATTTTAATGAGATCCGCTCTTTTAGCAAGGTGTAGACCTCCTTACTTTCCTCGGCTGTTTTCGTAATGATCGCTATGGATTGATGGCCATCTTCTTTGAGCCTTTCTACTTCGTGAATGATCGTTTCTAAGTGCTGATCTGTAGTAACTATCTTCACTTTCGGCTTCTGTCCCTGACGATTAAACGGCTCAATCAAGTCACCCTTTGGAATCATTTGTTTAGTAAACTCAACAATTTCACTAGTTGATCGGTAGCTTTTTGTTAAATGCATGACATTGTGTAGTTTACCTGTATGAAGACTTTCGTCAAGCATTGTCCGTTGATGCTGGGACTGTGCATAAACGGCTTGATTAATGTCACCTAAGATGGTCATTTGAGCCGTTGGATAAATCAATTTTAAGTATTCAAACTGGAACGGTGAATAATCCTGTGCCTCATCAATAAACACATGCTGAATGGCATGGTTTGACTTACTTCCCGCAAGCTGATCTTTGACATACAAATACGGTGTAACGTCTTCAAAGCGAAGCAAGCGATCGTTCAAATGTGTAAGTGTTTGGCTGCATATCATTTCCCAGTTATCTGGCGTATCTTCGTGAGCTTGCTTAAAAAGATTAACGAACATTCGATCAACGTGAATAAAGGCCATCTTTTTCACTGCGTTCTTTAATGGTTTAAATTGCTTTGCTACAATTTGTTTGGCTAGTTGTTTGCGTTCAAACTTCGCTTCATCAAAATCCCCATCCTGATCCTCATATTCCTGCTGATATTTTTTACGTACTTCTTGAAAGGCTTCAGCACCAAGTAGTTCAACTTCATCTTCAACCCAGCCATTATTGCGTTCTAGCACTTCAAGTCGTGTGAGCTTAATCAATAACCACTCGGCAGTGAGCTTCATACGATTAGCCATTGAAATGGACTGATCTAACGAATAGAAATATGCACTGATACGCGAAGCATCAATTAACACTTCTCCCCGAAAACGAACCTGCTTAAATTGCATTCCTTGTTTCGATAAACGAGCTAAGTACCGATCAATCAGCGTTTTAAAAGCGAGGCTTGATTTATACCGGATACTTGAAACCCTTTGATCGTACTCTATTTCAGAGGATAGAGTTAATAAATTTTCCGTCTGTGTAAAAGCATCCTCCACCTCAAATGATTTGCCAATGCGTTTTTGAACATATTGCTGGAAAGTGGTTTGCTCAATATTTTCTTCACCGAGCTCCGGCAATACCTTTGAAACATAGCTATTAAACAACGGGTTAGGCGAAAAGAGCATCATTTGATTAGCTTGTAGGGTATCCATATGACGATAAAGGAGGTAGGCCGCTCTTTGTAAGGCTGCCGATGTTTTCCCGCTCCCCGCTGCTCCCTGGACAACGAGATAACGACTAGACTCATCGCGAATTAATCGGTTTTGCTCTAGCTGGATTGTAGCGACGATACTCTTCATTTGCGGATTCGCTTCATTTCCTAACACTTCTTTTAGCAAATCATCGCCAATGGTTAAACCGGTATCGAACATACTTACAATCGTTCCATTTTGAATGAGGAACTGACGTTTTTTAGTCATTTCACCTTCTGTTTTCCCTTCAGGAGACGTGTAATAGGCTTCTCCTGGCGCGAAATCATAATAAAGACTAGAGATTGGCGCTCTCCAATCATGGATTAAAAAGTTTTGTTTTTCTTCATCTAACAAGGAAGCAACCCCTAAATAAATGGAAACGGATTCGTCTTGACCCTGTTCTTTAAAATCAATACGTCCAAAATAAGGTGAACTTTGGATTTTCTCTAACCGTCTGATCGTCTGGTCCATCGTTCCATGCGTTCGCTCCCGCTCTCCAAGAAGCTCTGATTGCTGTTTAATACTTAACACCGTTTCAAGCGCATCCTCAGGGTTGTCCATATTCACTGTGACATCTTCCCAGAAGGTTTTGCGTAGATGGATAATTTCAGATTTGTTTTTTTGATCGTGCTGAGTGAGCGCAGTGATCTCCCGCTTAACCTGCTCTTTAATTTGATTGATCCGTTGCTGTTCTGACTCTTTAGAATGATTGGATGTACTCATTCACTCACGCCCCTTAAAAAGTTACTTGACACCCAGACGGATGTTTGTTAAGATATAATAGAGATATACTGAAATGATTTAATTTTAAAAGTCTTGAGCTCTTATCGTACCATGCAGACGTTGCTACAGCAAGGTCTTTTTTATATGAAGCTGAAGTGTTTGGGACATAACTAAAAATCAATTAGGAAATGGCGAATGTTTCGATTACAGAATCATTCGCCATTTGTTTTTTTCGTATTTTAGTAAGACGAGCGGAAGGAGAACCCGAGACTCCTACGGAACAGAACGCGGTGAAGACACTGTAGCGGCGCTTTTCCCGCGAAAGGGGCTGAGGCCGTTCCCGTGGAAAGCGAGGGATTCTCCTGTAGCGAATTTGCTGCTGTGTCCGTGTTTGACTATTTACATTAAAGTGCTGTCCCGGCATCGTATGTTTATCTTCTGAAATTCCATTCGTCAGTCGCGTATCTTTGATCAATAATTTTTTGAACCTCATGCTCCTCAGCATCAGTTAATTCATACGGTTCAAGTTGAATGGATAATCCTTTTTCAAATCCTCTTTTAAAAAGTACACTTGCCTCTTCCACAGTCATAGGTTTTTCTCTTAACGCATTAATGGCTACTGCCTTATGTTTAAAATTACGTTGCATTCGCTCTCTTAATCGATCACTTGAATAATTAAACAGATCAAAAAGCTTGTCCTCATCTATATCGAGAATAATGGATCCGTGCTGCAAGATCACTCCTTTTTGTCTTGTCTGCGCGCTTCCCGCTACCTTTCGACCTTCAACTACTAGCTCATACCATGAAGGCGCATCAAAACAAACAGCAGAACGAGGATTCTTTAATGCTTCTTTATCGGCTTCTGAAGAAGGAATTGAAAAATACGCCTCTAACCCAGCCGCTTTAAATCCTTCAAGCAGCCCTTCTGAAATGACTCGATATGCTTCCGTAACTGAAACCGGCATCCTGGGATGATCTTCAGAAACGATAACACTATATGTAAGCTCTTGATCATGTAATACGCCTCGTCCACCAGTTGGTCTTCTAATAAAACCTAATTGATGTTCACCTACAGCGCTCATATTAATTTCCTTCTCAACTTTTTGAAAATATCCAATAGAAAGTGTCGCTGGATTCCAGCCATAAAATCGAATGGTTGGTGGAATCTTACCTTCGCTATGCCAATTTAACAAGGCCTCATCTAAAGCCATGTTGTACTCAGGAGAACGTTTACCAGAATCAATGAATCTCCACACTTCAGTGTTTTGCATCTCTATATGACCCCTTTCACTCTACTTAAGTGTATCAAAACTATGACGAAACAGCCAAGAAATTGGTGAACACGTTGCCAAAACGTGTTTTGAGCTTTATAATTTAGTAGAAAAGTTTTTTAGTTGAAGGAGCGTGCACCACCCGTTATGGATTTGCAGATTATTTTAATTATCATCTTAGCAGCACTAATTGTATTTTTAGTGGTTAGACGATTCTATACACCTAAGTATATTAAAAATTTAACCCAAGAAGAATTTATTAAAGGCTATCGCAAAGCGCAGCTAGTTGACGTCAGAGAGCCCAGAGAATATGACGGTGGACATATTCTTGGCGCACGAAACATTCCAATGTCTCAAATCCGTCAACGCATTAATGAATTCCGTACGGATCAGCCAATCTATATCTACTGCCAGTCAGGTGCTAGAAGTAGACAAGCCGCAAGCATCATTCGTAAAAAACGTGGAAACACTGAAATTTATCAATTAAAAGACGGGTTCCGTAAATGGACGGGTAAGATTAAAAAGAAATAATGTAACCTAAACGCTCCTTCACATCAAGTGAAGGAGCGTTTTTGTAGTAAAATACCTTCGCTTGCTAAGACGCGGAACTCATTGTACAGTATCTTTACAAACTTGTAGGTTGAGGTGGTATGCAAGAATGTTGGATGAAACTCGAATATTGATTGTTGAAGATGAACTGAGTATCGCTCGTATCCTAAAGTTAGAGCTGGAGCACGAAGGGTATCAAACCGAAACCGCTCCAGATGGATTAAAGGCATGGGAACTTCTTCAAAACCATTCATGGTCCCTTCTTTTATTAGACGTGATGTTGCCAGGTCTGAGTGGCATGGAAGTTCTAAGACGACTACGTGATCGGAATGATCAAACTCCCGTCATTATGCTAACAGCCCGTGACACGGTGATTGATAAAGTTTCTGGTTTGGACTTAGGTGCAAACGACTATGTAACAAAACCTTTTGATATCGAAGAACTTCTGGCACGTATTCGCGTCCATTTAAGGGGAGTACAAACACTTAAACAAGAAGAAAATCACTTAAAAATTGCTGATTTAGAGATAAATACATCTTCTCATGAGGTTACACGAGCAAAAAAAGAAATTTCACTCACTGCTCGTGAATATGAATTGCTATTATTTTTCGTCAATCACCCCCATCAAGTCCTCAGTCGTGATCAGCTCCTACAAAAAGTATGGGGTTATGATTATTTGGGAGACTCGAATATTGTTGATGTGTACGTTCGATACCTCCGTCAAAAAATTGATAAGGATGTTTCACATAAGCTCATTCATACGGTTCGAGGCGCGGGGTATATACTAAAGGACCAAAACGCATGAGGCTTCAACGTCGAATTATCGTTGTATCTACTGTTGGACTTTTTTTGATCTTGTTAATCGTCAATAGTGCTGTGTATCTTTTTTTCAAACAATTTATGGAACAATCCGAACTCACTCAGATTAAAGACCAGGGTCAGTCTATTGTTGAAACCATTGGAGATCACCAAAATCCAAGTGTATTATTGGACAACTATATCATTGGAGACGGTATGCTTCGTGTCATACGACCGGGCGATTACATTGAAAAGGTTCTTACAAAGTCTCGCGAGTATCGACAGATCCCTACTACCTATTCCGAAAGCGAAGCATCCTCGATTGTTCACTATGAAAACAAGGATTACGCAGTGTATAAACAGCCTTTCATATGGAATGACGGGACCGTTGTGACTCTAGAGTATGTAGAATCGATTTCTCACTATTCAAATGCTCTCAGTCTATTACAAACAGTACTCCTTACTGCCTCTGTCCTGGTTTTAATTCCTTCGATTGTTGCGAGTGTATGGCTTAGTCGATTTATCCTAACTCCTATACGTGCACTGATTGCAACAATGAACGAAATTAGGAGCAACGGAACGTTTAAAAAAATGGACGTCTCTTCCAAAAATAAAGATGAGTTAACTCAGATGCGTATCACGTTTAACCAAATGATAGACCTGCTAAAAGAAAATTTCGAAAAGCAACAGCAATTTGTTTCCGATGCTTCACACGAATTAAAAACACCACTCACTGTTATTGAAAGCTATTCCACACTTCTTAAGCGCTGGGGAAAAAAAGATCCCGCCATTCTAGATGAAGCGGTTGAAGCCATCTATTCAGAAGCACTCAGAATGCGAGGAATGACACAGCAAATGCTTGATCTAGCAAAAGGAGATCAGTATTCGATTCAACCATTAACAGAACTAAATGCAACTGAAATTACACAGGAGGCAGCTGAACGATTAAGCCGATCGTTTAACCGGAACATTCACTTCGTTGCAAAAGAGACCATTTCATTTCTTGGTCAGGAGGATCTGTTCAAACAATTGCTTTTTATCTTAATTGAAAATGCAATAAAATATAGCAAAAAAGACATTGTTATCAGGTTGTATACCAATCAAAAGTCCCTAACCCTTCAGATTGAAGACAAGGGTATTGGCATTCCTGAAAATGAGCAAACTGCTATATTTGAGCGCTTTTACCGCGTATCAGAAGACCGGAACCGGGAATCAGGAGGCTCTGGACTCGGACTCTCTATTGCCCAAAAGATCGTAGAGCAATTCCAAGGTACCATCCTTGTTCAAAGTAAAATTGGGGTAGGCTCCACTTTTATCGTGAATATTCCCACAAGGCTATCCAAGGAGGTGTCTCAACATGATTAAACACCCCATTCGAATGGTTCTCTCTTTATTTGTTCTTGCTGCGACTGGCTTTGTTATCTATTTAATATTACCAGCTTCTGATTCTTCGTTGACTTTAGAAGAAGCAACCGAACAGATTGAAGCTCAGTATGGAAGTAGCCCTGTTGAAATTACGTTAGATGATGGAGTGTATACTGCTGTAATTGAGCGAAAAGAGGGTCTTTATAAGGTGGAACTGAGCGAAGAGACAGGATCTATTCTTTCTTTAGTTTTAATTGAAACGAATGCAGTTCAACCAATAGGAGAGTCTATAACAGCGAGTGACGCCCGGGAACTGATTCTTGAACTACTCCCTCCTTCAGCTACTATAAAAGATTTAGAGTTACTCGATGTGGAGAACCCTCCTGTTTGGGAAGCAGAAGTTGAATATATGGACAGAGATGGCGATATTGCTCTTCATGCAGAAACAGGAGAAGTCATTCGAAATTCATTTGAAGAAGATCTCTCACCGTCCTATCTATCAGAACAAGACGCTATAGATATTGCTCTTCAAGAAATTAATGGCATGGTGGATGATGTGGATCTTGAAGAGTCCGATGGAAGAATGGTCTATGAGATTGAGATAGAGAATCAGGAGACGGATGAGGACGTAACGGTCATTATCGATGCAATCACCGGACAAATCATACAATTTGAATATTAATCGTTCTCTCATCAAATTCTAATGTTCCATTCATTCTCCTTTCATGTTGAGTTACTATACTGCATGTATAGCCAATCAACGAAAGGAAGATAAATATGAAAAAACCAATGATTTTGACATTAACAACGCTGCTGGCGATTGGAGGAACATCTGTTGCGATTGCATCAACAGGAGCAAATGCAACGGAAACGGAACCAACTCTGTCTTTAAATTCCAAGGGTAAGCCCGTTAATGAACAAGAGGCTTCTGCTTTAGCTGAAGCATTTATCGGAGGAAACGTGACAGATATTGAAAAGGATGATGACGGCACCATTGAGGTTGAAGTGAAACGTGATGGCGAAGAATTTGATGTAGAGATCCTTCAACAAACAGGCCAAATTGTAAATGTCGATGGGAACCTCTTGAAGATTGATCCTACAAATCAAAAGATTATTTCTGTAGAAGAAGCAGAAACAGCTGCAAAAAAAGCGGTTAATGAAGAGGACATCATGAAAGTTGAACTTGAAATAGATAACGGGTTATATGTATATGAGATTGAATTTAATGTAGATGGTGAAGATGAAGATGTCAAAATTAACGCCGAAACAGGATCCATTGTCTCAATGGATGATGCTTTCAAAGCGAATCTTCATGAGCAAGGTGATCTAATCTCTATAGATGAAGCCAAATTAATTGCCACTGGTGAGTTTGATCAAAAAGCAACTGTAACTGAAATCGAGCATGATACGGATGACGGTTTTTCTGTATACGAAATGGAACTACTAGTAGACGGTGTTGAATATGATGTTGAGATCGATGCTGTCTCAAAAGCAATTCTTAAAAATGAAAGAGATTGATTCATAACCAAAAAGAGACTGAGACAAAGACTATAAATTAACTAGAAAATGGCTAATGATTCTAAGATCGAATCATTAGCCATTCGTGTTTTTCGTATTTTAGTAAGACGAGCGGAAGGAGAACCCGAGACTCCTACGGAACAGAACGCGGTGAAGACACTATAGCGGTGCTTTTCCCGCGGAGGGGGCTGAGGCCGTTCCCGTGGAAAGCGAGGGATTCTCCTGTAGCGGGTTTATTGCTATATTCGTGTTTTGCTATCCACATTAATTGTTCTGTCCAAGCCTCTTTTTTCCTTTAACCGTTATTCAGCTTTTAGATAGCGTAACACGGGTTTACGTGCAGCTAGTGTTTCATCTAAACGTCCTATCACTGTGTGATGTGGAGCTTCTTGAACGATTTCTGGGTTCTCTTCTGTTTCTTTAGCAATTTGAATCATTGCTTCAATAAATTCATCTAATGTCTCTTTTGATTCTGTCTCCGTTGGCTCAATCATCATACATTCTTCCACATTCAACGGGAAGTAGATCGTTGGTGGATGATATCCGAAATCAAGAAGTCTTTTAGCGATATCAAGTGTACGTACACCCAGCTTTTTCTGACGTTTGCCTGATAGGACAAATTCGTGTTTGCAGTGCTGTGTATAAGGCAGATCATAATGAGGAGCTAAGCGTCTCATCATATAGTTTGCGTTTAAAACAGCAAACTCTGATACTTGTCGTAAACCTTCAGGACCCATTGTACGAATGTAAGTGTACGCACGTACGTTGATTCCGTAGTTTCCGTAATATGGCTTCACTCGACCAATGGAGTTCGGTCGATCGTAATCAAAATCGTACCCATCTTCCGTTTTAACTAGTAAAGGCTTAGGTAGGAATTCAATCAGATCCTTCTTCACACCAACTGGTCCAGATCCTGGGCCACCGCCACCGTGAGGTCCGGTAAATGTTTTGTGGAGGTTTAAATGAACTACATCAAAGCCCATGTCTCCAGGTCTTGCAATTCCTAGAATGGCATTTGAGTTTGCACCATCATAGTAAAGCTTTCCGCCCGCTTCGTGGATAATTGAAGCCATTTCAACAATGTAACTTTCAAATAAACCTAGTGTATTCGGATTGGTTAGCATTAATGCTGCTGTTTCATCACTGACGACTTCACGTAAATGGTCAAGGTCAACTAACCCGTGCTCATCTGTGCGCACAGTGATTGATTCAAATCCTGCAACTGTTGCTGAAGCAGGATTTGTACCGTGTGCTGAATCCGGTACGATGACCTTTGTACGACGAGCGTCCCCTCTCGCTTCATGGTACGCGCGGATCATCATGAGCCCAGTCCACTCTCCATGCGCTCCGGCAGCTGGTTGTAGCGTAACCTCATCCATTCCGGTAATTTCAGCAAGTGACGTTTGAAGGTTATGGAGTAGTTCCAAAGAACCTTGAACTTGTTTTACTGGCTGATACGGGTGAACATTTGCAAGTCCGTCAATACGCGCAACATCCTCATTAATCTTAGGATTGTATTTCATTGTGCATGATCCAAGCGGATAAAAACCTGAATCGACGCCGTGATTTCGCTTGGATAACGCTGTATAGTGACGCATAATTTGAAGCTCAGATACTTCAGGAAGCTCTGGCTCTTCTACACGAATAAATTCATCAGGTATAAGTGAGCTAAGATCTACTTCCGGGATATCAAGGTCTGGCAAGCTATGTCCAACACGTCCTGGTTTGCTTAATTCAAAAATCAATGCTTGGTTATCTGTGCTCATTGTAATGCCCCCAATTCACTCGCAAATGCATCTAGCTCTTCTTTCGTGCGTACCTCAGTTACACAAAGTAACATTTGACCTTTAAGTGACTGATCGTCACGTTCCAATTCATATCCTCCAATAAACCCTTTCTCAAGAAGCGTTTCATTTACTTCTTTTACAGATTGGTTTAATTGAATTACAAATTCATTAAATGTCGGACCTTCATGAACAACGTGAACGCCTTCTTCTTTAAGCTTTGCTTTTAAATAAGCAGCTTTTTGTACATTTTGATAAGCCATGTCTTTTACGCCTTTTTTACCAATAGCCGTCATGGCCACAGATGCGGCAAGCGCATTTAATGCCTGGTTCGAGCAGATATTAGATGTCGCTTTGTCACGACGAATATGCTGTTCACGCGCTTGAAGAGTTAACACAAATCCGCGCTGTCCTTGATCATCAACGGTTTGCCCAACTAAGCGGCCTGGAACCTTACGCATTAATTTCTTTGTTGTTGCAAAATATCCACAGTGTGGTCCACCAAATTGCATCGAAATACCAAATGGCTGTGCATCTCCTACCACAATATCTGCACCGAATTCACCTGGTGATTTTAGCAATCCTAATGCAAGTGGGTTACTTGATACAGCAAGTAAGGCTTTTCCTTGATGAGTAATAGCTTCAATATCTGCAAGAGGTTCTACATGGCCAAAGAAGTTAGGATATTGAACAAGCACACAAGCCGTATCATCATTATAATGTTCTTTCAAAAGATCTAAATCAGTTACTCCATTTTTTGTATCAATCTCAATCACTGTTAATCCTTGGCCATATGCATTTGTTTTAAGCACGTCGCGGGCTTCTGGATGAACAGCTTTTGATACAAGAATGGTTTTCTTTTTAGTATGACCGCAGCTCATCATTGCCGCTTCAGCAAGTGATGTGGGACCATCATACATAGAAGAATTCGCAAGATCCATTCCTGTTAGTTCACAAATCATACTTTGGAATTCAAAGATGGCTTGAAGTTCTCCTTGGGAGATCTCAGGCTGATACGGTGTATATGCCGTGTAAAATTCAGAACGAGAAATCACATGGTTCACAATCGAAGGAATGTAGTGATCGTACACGCCTGCTCCTAGAAATGAAGGCACGCTTTTAGTAGACGTATTTTTTGCTGCAAGTCCATTAAAAAATTTAATGAGTTCTGGTTCTTTTAAAGCTCTTTCAATATTTAACTGCCCCTTAAAACGAATATCGCTCGGGATATCAGCAAATAATTCTTCAATTGAGTCAACACCAATCGCTTGAAGCATTTCGTCGCGATCCGTTTCTGTCATTGGTAAGTAACGATTATTCATATTCAACAAATCCTCCTATGGACGTGGTCGTTTGTAAAATGGAGTGCCTACAACTTCAGCTTGTATCCGCTTTTTGCGAATTTGAACCTCTACCTTTGAGCCAAGCTCCGTATAACGAGTATCAAGTATGGCAAGGCCAATGTTTTTACCTAGAGTTGGAGATTGTGTACCTGTTGTCACAAACCCGATCTGCTCTTCGCCTACATATACCTCGTATCCGGCTCTTGGAATCCCTTTATCAAGCATTTCAATTCCGACAAGCTTACGAGTAAGTCCTTCTTCTTTTTGTTTCTTAAGTGCTTCTTGTCCAATAAAAGGAACCTCTTTGTTTACTTTCACAGCAAAACCGATACCGGCTTCAAGTGGCGAGATATCTTTTGTTAACTCTTGCCCGTATAATGCTAACTTCGCTTCAAAACGAAGCGTATCACGTGCGCCTAGTCCACATGGCACAAGCCCTTTAGATTCTCCAGTAGAAAGAAGCTGCTTCCAAAGTGTCGGGGCATCTTCAGATGAGATATATAGCTCAAACCCATCTTCGCCTGTGTAACCAGTTCTTGAAAGAAGAGCATTCACTCCCGCAACTGTTACTTGGTCCTTAAAATGGAAGGGACGGATCTCAGCAAGAGGCTCGTCTGTTACCTGTTGAAGAATGGATTCAGCATGAGGTCCTTGGATAGCAAGTAACGCTGTCTGCTCTGACACATTTTCCATTTCAACCGAGCTTGGTTTATGTTGCACCATCCAGTCCCAGTCTTTATCAATATTTGAAGCATTAACAACAACAAGATAATCGCTAGCCGATTTCCGATAGACTAATAAGTCATCAACCGTTCCACCATTTTCGTAACACATTGCTGTGTAGATCGCTTGGCCGTCAACTAGTTTTGAAAGATCATTTGTGAGAAGTTTCTGTAAAAAATCCAGAGACTCTTCTCCAGTTACCTCAAATTCACCCATATGAGATACGTCAAATAGACCTGCTTTTGTTCTAACTGCCTCGTGTTCAGCTTTAATACTTGAGAATTGAACAGGCAGTGCCCATCCTCCAAAATCAATTGTTTTCGCCTGATAATCCTTGTACAAGTCATAAATAGGGGTTTGTTTTAAGTCAGCCATGCTTCTCCTCCTGATAAACGAATAGTTTGAACTATTAAACAAAAAAGGACAGACTGATACACGATAACTTGTGTATCACCCTGTCCTTGAACCAGAAAGTTTCACTCGGCTGTTGCCGAATTGTCTTCGTGGGTGGCTTGCATAGCAAGCTCTCTCCAGAGCTGCGTCACGTAAAAGTCTGTTTGCCTGAGAGATTCACATCACTGCTTGCTCCTTCGGCGCCGGGCAGTTTCGCCCGATCTCTCCCCTTACCTTCATCCGCAAAAAAGATTCGATTATGATTTTCGTAATTGGTACATACTACTAATATTCATGTTGCTCTATACACTGTATATCCTATCAATAGTCCTCATATGGCGCAACGATTTTTTTTAAAAGATGTCGAATGATTTACTTTAAAAGGAGACCGCAGCTCATGACAGTTCCTATACATTTTGATGATTCATGGCGTTTTGAATTTCTTCACCGGCTTGATTCTGATGGTCAATGGGCCAGTTGGGAAAACTATTGTTTAGCCTATGAAGCTCACCACTATCAGAAAGTTGCAGATTTTCATGGCTTATTGGCTCCTGCACACCTACCTCAGCTTGAACCATTCCCACATCAATTAGAGGTTGCAAAAACTGTTATCGAAGAAATGAATGGAAAGGCCATTCTTGCCGATGAAGTGGGGCTTGGAAAAACAATCGAAGCAGGTCTGATCTTAAAAGAGTACATGATCCGAGGCTTAGCTAAAAAAATCTTAATACTTGTCCCTGCTTCCCTCGTTTCTCAGTGGGCGGTTGAATTAAATAGCAAATTCTATATTCCCGCCATTCCTCAAAAAAAATCGTATGTGTGGGAACAATGTGATGTCGTTGTTGCATCCATTGATACGGCAAAACGACAGCCACACCGGGATCTGGTGCTCAACCAATCCTATGACCTTGTTATTATTGACGAAGCACACAAACTGAAAAACCCGAACACTAAAAACTACGAGTTCATTCGTAGTCTTAAGAAAAAATTCTGTCTGCTCTTAACAGCTACACCTGTTCAAAATAAACTAGAAGAAATCTTTAATCTGGTATCCCTTCTAAAGCCAGGACATTTAGGAGACTTAACAAGCTTTGAAAAAGAATTCCGTTCAAGCGGACGCTCTCCTAAAAATGATGAAAAGCTTCGCGCTTTAGTCAATAAAGTCATGGTGCGTAATCGCCGTGAGGAAACCGGGATTAAGTGGACAAAACGGATCGTTGAAACGGTTCCAATTACATTTAGTGAAGAAGAAAGAGCATTGTATGATGCCATATCTCAGATGGGAGCAAATCATTTCTCCCTACTTACTTTAAAACGTGAAATTTGCTCAAGTCGTGAAGCGACATTTATGACGTTAAAGAAGTTAATTGAAAAAGCAGAAGAAGAAGGAAGAGACAACAAAGAAGCAACGGCTCTCCTAGAACAAGCGGCAAAAGTCGAGCGACACGCTAAGGCAGAGAGAGCACTTGAACTCATTAAACAGATTGATGGAAAAGTGATTATCTTTACTGAATACCGGGCTACACAGCTTTACCTTCAATGGTACTTGAAACAACATGGCATTGTTTCCGTACCTTTCCGAGGCGGCTTTAAACGCGGGAAAAAAGATTGGATGAGAGAGCTTTTTAAGAATCATGCTCAAGTCCTGATTGCAACCGAAGCCGGGGGCGAAGGAATTAACCTTCAATTCTGTAGTCACATTATTAACTACGATCTCCCTTGGAATCCTATGAGAATTGAGCAGCGCATTGGGAGGATCCACCGATTAGGTCAGCAGCACGATGTACGGATTTATAATTTCGCTGTCCAAAACACCGTCGAACAAAAAATATTAGATCTGCTCTATGACAAGATTCATTTATTTGAAAAGGTCATTGGACAACTGGACGAAATTTTAACACGTATTCAATTACCGAACATCGATGAATATGTAAAGGATGTTCTTCTCCATTCGGATTCCGAAGGCGAAGTCAATATAAAATTAACCCATCTAGCATCAGTCATGAATGATGCAGCAGAAGAAAGCGAAGATGAGAACGGAGAGGATTATCATGAATCAGTCCGAAGTTCGTAATTATGTTGAACGCTATTTTGAAGCAAATGATTGTCCTCCTGTAGAACGTCAACCTGACTTTCTAACCGTTCAACTATCAATTGATATGGATAAATTACTCATGAATCGTCCCTTTTACTGGCACTATCTAGAGAAAACTGGCGGTTCACCTAATCCAATGAAAATGACACTTATTACAGAGTCTACGCCGAATACAAAAGATATGAAGGGAGAATATATTCACTTTGGCTCCCCTCGCCTTCATCAATTGTTTCAATCAACAAAGGCGCTCGGATCCTATATTCGAATGTACGAGGATGTTCAAGTGAGTCGTAGTCAATCTACCGCACTTCAACCTTGGATTAACGTCAATGCAAAGGTATCATTTCAATGCGATCGTAAAAAGGATGTGATTTTATCATTAGGATTAAATCTCATTCATGGACAGATTGTGACTGACTTTCACACAAAGATGACGGAGATTTCGCTTACACCGAAGCTTCCAGACTATTGTTTTACCATGGCTTCACTCATTAAGCCCGCAAGTGGTCTGATCCGATTACAAAAAATGATTCAAACCTTCGCACATAACGAACCGGACGATTGGGCCGTTCAAGCAAGACAGCGCTGGCAACAGGATGCAGAACTACTTGAGAGTTTTTATGAAGAGTATGAAGAGAAACCAGAAAGTTATCAATTAGAAAAAGAAGCACTACGTGAACAATATGAACCTCGAATCGAAGTAGAAATGATCAACGGCGGTCTTTTCTTTTTACAGCAGCAAGTGTTCACACAAAAAAATGGACATTCCGCCAACTAGCGAATGTCCATTGATACTTAAGGTGCACCTTCTCCAGTTGTGATTAATGAGTACAACGTCATGACGGAGAAAAACCCAAAAACTAAAACCGTTACAAACGAAAATCCTACAGCAAATAAGTTCATCCGTTTCATTTCACGAATTCCACCAATCACTGCAAGAATTGTAATGATTAAAAACACGATGGCAAGAAACAAATTGAATTCCTCCTTCCACTTACCTTGTACCATTCACAGACGTGAATGTTTTGAACACTCCCAAGAAAACAGTTATGATACGTATATACACTTATTTTCAAAAGGAGGATCAATATGACTTGGACTCAACTTCCACTAGGTCCCATTCAAACAAATGCGTACATTTTAAGAAATTTAGAAGGTGAAGCACTGATATTCGATCCAGGTGGTGACGCAGGCACATTACTTCAATGGTTAAAGGATCATGAGATTACCCCGCTCGCCATTTTACTAACGCATGCTCACTTTGATCATATCGGAGCAGTTGATGCTGTTCGTGATGCCTACTCCATTCCAGTGTATCTTCATAAAAATGAGGAAAACTGGCTTGAAGATCCTGAGCTGAACAGGTCTACTGCATTTCTTGGACGAACAAAGGTAACGGCCAGACCAGCAGAACACATACTAAGTAGTGAACAGTCGCTCCAAATCGGTTCGTTTACCTGCAACGTTCTTGAAACACCTGGCCACTCTCCTGGAAGCGTATCCTATTACTTTGAAGATGAAGAAATTGTCTTCTCAGGAGACGCGTTGTTCGCAAGCAGTATTGGCCGCACAGATCTTCCAGGCGGAAACCATCAACAGCTTTTAGAAAGCATCCATTCAAAGTTAATGGACTTGCCTGAGGAAACGATTGTGGCATGCGGTCATGGTCCTACTACCACCATTTTAAGAGAAATGGATTCAAACCCCTTCTTAAACGCTTTGTAATGAATGAACCGGTAAAGCTTCCTGTATGAGAAGCTCTCCGGTTTTTTTAATGGTGTCCTCCAAAGCTTGGGACAAGAACAAAGGTTGAGTAGTACGTAAAGCCAACAAAAAAGATGGTTAAATACGCGCCAAATATGTAGATATATACTCGCTCTGATAAATACAAATAACTTAAAGCAAGCAGGATCGCTGTTTGAGCAAAGAAAAGTAAAGCCATACTATGCATGTCTCCAGCAAAAAACAGTACAGCAAAGATCCCTGTCCAAAAAGCGAGCACACGATACATCCGTTCCATATGCTGTGCCTCCTTCATTAATGTATGCGATTACTAATGATTGCTTCTCTATTATATACCCTAATTTTCCCGTTTGTAAATGCTTTCGCCGCTTCTCATTTTGAATTTTGGAAGCGGCGTCAGTTTATTGAGTGAACTATTTTCTACGAAAAAACCATCCGATTGCCATTGGTATAATCCCAAAGGCCCGAAAGGATAAAGATGCACGTGCTGACTTTCGTTGTTTTCGTTCTTCCTTACGTAATGTAGTAGGCTTATCCATCTGAATTACGGCCTGCTGTGTAATAAATTTCACTAAATCCTGTAATGACAAGCTCTCACTTCCCCACGACTTTTACCCTTATTGTGCCCCATTCCCTCATGTTTAAATCAGTCCATATCTTTAAAATATGTGATTGTTCTGTTTTCCTTATTATAGTGTAGGATCGACCATCTTTTATGATGCTCACCGATTCTACCGTGTAATTCTACTTGAACACTCACATCAGATTGTCCGTGCATTGAATACGAGACCGAACCCACTTCATAATGGAAATCACCTTTTTCATTGACCATGTCTGGTTGATGCAGAACATCAACCACTGCCATTTGCATAAGATGATCCATTTGCATAAGCTTCTCCTGTTCAAATACAACACGCTTCTCTAGTTCATACAACTGAATCGTATACAAACAAGATAGTGTTAGTATCGCGACTAATAGTAGCGTAACAGGATATGCAAAGCCTTTTTCACAATTCATGCTGTATACCCACCTTGCTAAACATACTGCTCATTGAACGTTCGAAGACATAACCATGCTTCGTTATCGTTACACAGCTCAGTCGTTCTTCTACGTCTAATTCACATGTAAATGATTGAACGGAATCAAGCATTGGCACGTATCCTCTTCCTTGTACGAACCTATAAATCGATTCCGACGATAATTCGTAGCGTATCTCCTCCTCATCTACAAATAAACTTAAGGTATTCTCCTTGATAACCATCTTTTCAGACCCACGCACTTCTGAATGCAACTGATTATAAAAAACTTGTAGCTCAAAGCTTGAGTCATGTTTATAAAAAGGGGACCAGGCGATTGATGTAACAATCAGAGGAACCACACTTATGATGAGAAGTGTTAATCCAAATGCAATAGATGCTTCGAGGAGCGTAAATCCTTTTTCATTTTTTAGTATAAAGACAGCTTTCGTAATGTCTTGAATTCGCCCCTTTCCACGTAAGACAAAATTGAGTTGAACCATCAGCAATCACTTCATGCTTAAATTGATAAAGCGAGTGATTAAAAGAGACTGTGGCGGTTTCATGTGTAAATGCAAGAGCATACTCCTCAAGTAAATACAACGCCTCTTCTTGCTGTTTAATAACTACTCTTTCTTGGTGTATTTTTATGAGCACAGGAAGGATAAAGGTTGTAACAATCGACAACAGAACAAGAGAAATCATGACTTCAATTAACGTAAAGCCACTACATTTGTTGTGCATAACGAATTCTCCCCTTTCCCAGGTGGAGCGTATACACATAGTGCTGTCGATTCGTTCGGAGTTGGATGGTTCCAGCATATCTAGGGTTTCCCACACGATTAAAAGCAACGAATGGCCCAGTCAATGTTAAAGGTCTAATCTGCATGTCGCTTGAAGCAAAAGGTCTTTCAAGATATGTTTCACCTTTCAAAAGACGAAGCTGATAGGTTTTTGCTAAAGGTCTAACATCTATCGTTTCTCCCCTAGCCATCGCCACGTGCTGAGCTAATATAAAATCTTGCTTCAGCTGCCAAGAGACATATTGCGACTCATGAGATTCTCGTACATTCGAAAAAGTAATTAGAGGCAGTACTGTGAGGATAGAAAGAAGTGTAAGTGTGATGAGCATTTCAAGTAATGTGTATCCTTGTTCATTCATTAGGAGGGCTTTATTACAACAAGTTGGTTGTTTAGCTCCAATTGGTCGCCATTTGGACAATTACCTTGGTCTGCATACCCACCATCTACTAAATCGCTAATGGAGCTTGGGGCAATTCCCTCTTCAAGCTGATAAACGGAAACTTGAGATTGGAGAAGTTTAATCGTGGCGTCACAACCTTTTTCGTTTGCAACTTCATTGTTTTTGGTCATGTTGGGAATCGCAATTAAAAGAAGGATGGAGATAATCATTAATACAACTAACATTTCAACAAGCGTAAATCCTTTTTGACAACGGTACCATTTCTTCATCATTAATCGCTCCTTTAGGTTGGGGAATGGAGCTGTGGGTTTAGAGGGGAAGACGATACTGAACGGAGCAAACAGTTCTCCTTTCTACAGGATAGTATATGATTAGACATCGCTATCCTCATTTCCTTCTTAAAAAAGAAAAAACTACACCTATTTCATTTTAGCAAGGTAAATAAACAGAAAGAGAACCTTGGTTTTGTTTAACAAAACCAAGGTTCTCTCAGCGATGCGGGTGAAGGGACTTGAACCCCCACGTCATAAGACACTAGATCCTAAATCTAGCGCGTCTGCCAATTCCGCCACACCCGCGTATTTAATTTCTTCAAAATGGCGGAGAAGGAGGGATTTGAACCCTCGCGCCGCTTACACGACCTACACCCTTAGCAGGGGCGCCCCTTCAGCCACTTGGGTACTTCTCCAAGAGTCAAAAAGCATAGCTCTTATCTTATTGAAGAGTATGATGGGCCTGAGTGGACTCGAACCACCGACCTCACGCTTATCAGGCGTGCGCTCTAACCAGCTGAGCTACAGGCCCATACTCTAGAAAGCGGGTGATGAGAATCGAACTCACATCATCAGCTTGGAAGGCTGAGGTTTTACCACTAAACTACACCCGCATATTTACATGTATCCTATTCATTCGCACAGATAGTACAGCGAAGCGGAAGACGAGATTCGAACTCGCGACCCCCACCTTGGCAAGGTGGTGTTCTACCACTGAACTACTTCCGCAAAATGGCTGGGCTACCTGGGATCGAACCAGGGAATGACGGAATCAAAATCCGTTGCCTTACCGCTTGGCTATAGCCCATCAAACAAAAAGGTAATTGCGGGGGAAGGATTTGAACCTTCGACCTTCGGGTTATGAGCCCGACGAGCTACCAGACTGCTCCACCCCGCGACGTTATAAAGTTAATAAAAATGGAGGAGGAAGAGGGATTCGAACCCCCGCGCGGTTTGACCCGCCTGTCGGTTTTCAAGACCGATCCCTTCAGCCAGACTTGGGTATTCCTCCGAGATAAAAAGTATGAAAGTGGAGCCTAGCGGGATCGAACCGCTGACCTCCTGCGTGCAAGGCAGGCGCTCTCCCAGCTGAGCTAAGGCCCCTCGTTAGTCATGAGTGTTGCTATGTAATTCGTTAGTGTTTCGCTGTCGTTCCGAATAACTATCGGCGACGTTTAATAATATAACATGGTACCTTTGATTTGTGCAACCCTTTTTCGAAAAAAAGTTTAAAACTTTTTTTGAAAGGGAGAAAAAGCTTGCTTTCTCCCCTTATATTACCGCAAAGCTCCGATCATTTCAAACATCGGAAGCATAACCGATAAAAACACAACAAAGATAAATCCACCCATGCCAATAAAGAAAACAGGCTGGAGAAAAGCCAGTCCCTTTTTTAACGATTCTTCAAGATCAACAAAAAGTAATTCACTATAATTTTGCAAATCAGATGCAAGATAGCCTGTACGATTACCATTCTCCACAACAAATGAAAGATCTTTAAGAAAGTAATGACGATTCTGGAGCATTTGACTGAGCGACTCTCCCTGCTGTAGCTCCCTCTTCATTTGCACAGCCTCATGTTGAAAAAACGGAAGATGTGATTGCTGCTCAAAAATAGACAATGCGTGCTGTATCGACATCCCACCTGCAAGAAGTCTTCCAAATTGCAAAGAAAAATAATAAGTAAGGATTCTGCAGGTCACTCTTCTCGTTATCTTTAATTGCAATAGCTTGTTTATCTTTAGGTGTGGTGGCATGGGTTTAATCTTCACACGATAGTACATGTAGAGGGAGATAAGAACGACGAGTATTCCGCAAGCAATGAGGGGAAGATTCTCTAAGAAGTTGAAGAAGAACGCAGTTAGTGCTGGAGGATTGCTGTTCATTGAAACAAATAAATTTTGAAAATGCGGAACGATGAATTGTTGAACAATGATTAAGACCATTACACCCGCCCAGCCTAAAACAAGCGGATAACGCAAGAGCTTCTGGATCTGCACTCTTGTTTTCTCTCTTCCCTCAAATACGATTCCTGCTTGAATAAAACCGTTCGCTACTTCACCCTGTTCTTCATAAAAATAAATAAAAGAAAGGATATCAGCAGGCAGATTTAAATGTTCAAATGCCTCGTGAATGCGCACGCCACTGTGTAAGTCAACCTGCACATGTTCAAGTTGTCCTTGAACCGTTTCATTTCCATGTAGAGCGATAAATGAAAGAGCTGCATCCATGGAATACCCTTGTTGCAGTAAGTTTCCGATACGAATCAACCGTTTTGCTTGCTCCAACTGATTGACTTTTTTTCTTAATGGAATCAGGTCCACTCCTCCATTCGTTTCATCTTCGCGCTAGAGATAAATCCCAATGCCCAAGCTTTTCTAGCTGCATGAATTAATTGATAATAGGTTGGACGAGTGCCTGACAACACTGCCTTTGTTAACAAATCACCATGAAGGATCTCATAAAGGGCGCCTTGATAATCCCATACGGTACCGACTAGTCTTTGCGCAATGATCGCCTGGCATACTTCAGCTAGTTCCATTTTAGACAAACCATATTCCTGAAAACGTAATACAGCCTGATACGCATCAGTTGTATGAATACTTGCAATGACTAGATGCCCCGTGAGAGCTGCCCTAATCGCGAGCGCCGCTGTTTCTTTATCACGTATTTCTCCTACAATAATGACATCAGGATCATGGCGAAGAATAGCTCTGAGTCCAGTCTCGAAGGTCATGCCTGCTCGGTGATTAACCTCCAGTTGAACAATTGACGGTAACGTCCGTTCAACAGGATCTTCTATCGTAATAAGAGATCTTGTGTGTTCTTGAATAATTTCATTTGCCATCCCGTATAACGTTGTTGTTTTCCCTGAGCCTGTTGGACCGCAGATTAAAACAAGTCCGTTTCGAAGTTTGGTTAATTGTTGGAGTTTTTTTGATTGGGTATAGATAAGAGGTAATGAGTCTAATGATTGAAACTCGGTTTGAGGAATTAATCGAATGGCCATGCTTTCCATTCCATGTGCGGGTAACGTGGATAATCTGAGTGAGTAAAGTCCTTTTGTTGAGTGCATACTCATCGCCATACTTTGGGGTTTTCTTCGTTCGCCGATGTCCATTCCAGACATATACTTAAAATGGCTAATCATCCGCTCCGCTACATGGTTAGTAAGACGACGTTGCGAAACCATTTCACCATAAATTCGGTAATGGACAAAACAATGATTTTTTTGCGGGATAAAATGAATGTCAGTCCCCTGCTTATGAATGGCATCTTCAATAAGACGGGTGCTTTCTTTATCAATTTCGTACAATGATTCACCTTCTTTCTTTTTAAGCCTATAAAATCTTTCGACACTTTTTTCTTTTTTCCTTCTAGAATCATAAAAAATGGTTTTTCGGACATACTACTAGAATCAACAACATAATGGGCTATAGCCAAGTGGATGGTAGCGAACTCAGAACCCGCTAACGTTGGTTCGAATCCAACTAGCCCAACCATAAAGACGAGCGCATCCATCATTGCACTCGTCTATTTTGATTTCTTTCTTGTTTTCGGAATCGTTTTAGACGGTTGTTTTCGTATCCATTTAATGAATCTTCGTACGGCTTCATCCTCTTGTAATTCTTTAATCGTTGACAGTCTAGCCGCAAGCTCCGCGTTGCTATATAGTACATGAATTTGTTTATGACAAGGAATACAGAGCATCGATGTTTGTAGATGAGCCCCTCCCTTTTGTCTTGGCGTTAAATGATGGACCGTCCGTTCAACTTCTTCTCGCAAACAAAGCTCACACTGACCGTTGTTCATCTTTTCACCTTCTTACATTCTCAAATGTTCACAACATTCTTCTGAAATTATTCTCCCTTTTCTCCCGTAAATTTGCTACGATTGATAGTATCTTTTTAGAGATGTAGCGATTGATGCAAAGGATGTTTTCACATGCAAACAGCATTTTATCAACATAAATTAACTACTCTATCTACACTAGACCGTAGTGAATGGCAGCGAGTATATCAAGCCGCTAAACGAGGCGAGGTGACCTGTCCTCATTGTCATGAGCCTGTGCGCATGAACATGAGCATAAAGTGCGCCCCTTTATTTGAACATCCTCGTTCATTGTTTGATTGTGAGGAACAGGTTAAGAAACTTGAACGGACTCAAACAAAAATAGAACAACCAACAACAAATCAAACGGAAACGAGTGTCGGTGGGTTTATCTTACCCAAAGGTCACTCTATCGAATCTCAATCTAAACCAGTTAATGACCTGGAATGGAAGGAGCCTGTTTCAATTCACAGCTTTCCCTCCTTTACAAAGCCTTCTTCAGTTAAAAGAAACCAGTCAAACCCTTACCGTCAATCACTTGAGGAGTCAGGTATCATCCTTGACGAGGCACAGTGGAGAGCCGTCACAAAAACGGAAGGACCATTATTACTTGTAGCTGGTGCTGGCAGCGGAAAAACGCGTGTCCTAACTAGCAGAGCGGCATATATGCTACAGCATGTCGGCATACTACCTGAACAAATGATTCTCGTTACCTTTACGGCGAAAGCAGCAAGAGAAATGAAAGAACGGATGCAAATCTATCCTGGTCTTTCAAAACAAACGCTAAGGAAATTAATGATTGGTACCTTCCATAGCATTTTCTATAAGATGCTTCTACATCATGAGCCTGATAAATGGGACAGCCGTTTTTTATTAAAGGAATGGCAACGAGTTCAGATCATTAAAGAGGCAGGTCGCAACATGGGTCTTGATGAGAAAGAATTCGCCTACGATCAAGCCCTCACTCAAATAAGCTGGTGGAAAAATCACTTACTGACACCAGAGCAGGTGAAACCAGCAGATCATTGGGAGGAACGCTG
Source organism: Alkalihalobacillus sp. FSL W8-0930 (assembly GCA_037965595.1). Classification (NCBI taxonomy): domain Bacteria; kingdom Bacillati; phylum Bacillota; class Bacilli; order Caryophanales; family Bacillaceae; genus Alkalihalobacillus; species Alkalihalobacillus sp. FSL W8-0930. Next base: position 2,446,453 of record CP150183.1, read on the forward strand.
CGCCTCTTTGTATAAAACATACGAAGAAACAAGAAAAGCACGATCTACCTTTGATTTTGATGATATGTTAACAGGTTGTTACGATATGCTTACTTCCAATCAAGCTTTACTTAAACGATACCAGGAACGTTTTTCCTACGTTTCAGTTGATGAGTTCCAAGACATTAATAAAATTCAATTTAAGTTGATTCAACTATTATGTGAGCCTGATCGTAATCTTTGTGTAGTTGGAGATGATGATCAATCGATTTACGCTTTTAGAGGCAGTGATCCCGAATACCTTCGACGTTTCCCTGCTTTATATCCGGAAGGTGAGACGCTTATTCTAAATCAAAATTATCGCTCCACCCACCCAATCGTGTCACTTGCCAATAATGTTGTAAAAACAAATAAGCAACGAATGAGTAAGGAATTACAAGCTCAAGCAACTTCAGAGACGGTTCCTTTCCTCTTCTTTCCTTATGATGAAGAAGAGGAAGCAACGATGATTGTGACAGATATTAAAGAGCGCATTCATGAGGGGGCTGCCCCCTCAGATTTCGCGATTCTTTACCGGACAAACGTCCACTCCATGGCTTTGTTTGAACGGCTGATCCAGTCTAGCATTCCATTTATGATTGAGCAGGACGGCGAATCCTTCTACAAACGGAAAGTGGTCAAAAAAGCGCTGGCTTACCTTCGTATTGCCCAGCAACCAGATGATACAGAAGCAATGACAGATTTAATTGGAGCGCTGTTTTTAAAACAGGATCGATTAACAGAGATTAAGAGTCTCAGCATCATGCACGACTGCTCGTTACTTGAAGCCTTAAAGCATCTCAGTGGTTTAAAGCCGTTCCAGCTAAAAAAAATGGAGGACCTGCCCTCTCAATGTAAGGAGATTAATCAATTAACCCCTCTAGAGGCATTAAATCGGATCGAAAAGGAGCTTGGCTTTAAGGATTATCTTAAAAAGCAGGGTAGCGAAGGTAATAAGATGGATAAAGGAAGCGACGATCTTGCCAGATTAAAAGTATCTGCAAGACAACATAACTCAATTCCCTCTTTCTTGGAACATGTTGATCATATGGTTGCCAAGCAAGACGAACAACGATCGCAGCCAAATGATTCTGACGCCGTTCAACTCATGACTATCCACCGCTCAAAAGGACTGGAGTTTAAACATGTGTATATCCTTGGTGCGGTTGAGGGATCTATGCCACACGATTATGCATTGGATGCTTGGCGTGATGGCGACGATCAGCCTCTCGAAGAAGAACGCAGGCTTATGTATGTAGCCATGACGCGTGCCGAGTATGCCCTAGCTATTTCCGTTCCAATGATGTATAAGGGAAAACGCGCACAACGCTCTCGTTTTGTACGCGAGATGAGTCGACAGACAGCGCCTATTAAACGGACCGAGGTGAAATCAAGGTGAATTCAACGATTATAGACGAAACCGAGCAGTGGGTTCGCGAAAAGCTTTCTGACGATACGTCTGGGCATGACTGGTATCATATTATGCGGGTAACTGCCTTAGCTCAGTATCTATGCAAGGACACCGCTGCAGACAAAAATACAGTGGTTCTCGCAAGCCTTCTTCATGACTTAGCTGATGATAAATTGATTGAAGATGAAGAAGCAGGACGCCAAATGATTGCAGATTGGTTAAAAGATAAAAATGTAGCTAAAGAAACGATCGACCATATTCTTCTCATTATTTCTACAATGTCGTTTAAAGGCGGAACCGGTTCTCCTATGGAAACACTTGAGGGGCAAATTGTTCAAGACGCTGATCGACTTGATGCATTGGGTGCGATTGGTATTGCAAGAACCTTCACGTATTCAGGGCATAAGCAGCAACCGATGTACGATCCTCATTTGCCAACGAGAGAAAACATGACGGTCGAGGAATATCGAAAAGGTCGATCAAGCGCTATTCATCACTTTTATGAAAAGCTACTCAAGCTACCAGCTCTTATGAATACGTCAAAAGGGAAAGCATTAGCTGAAGAAAGAGCCAAGTACATGAAATCCTTTTTGCAGCAATTTTACTCGGAGTGGACATTCAAAGAATAGAAGGAAGAGCCAAAACTTGTCACGGTTTTGGCTCTTCTTATTAACGTTTTAGTTTCATCGTCATAGCAATGTTTTTTGCTAATGCTTCAAGGTATTCTAGCCCATTCTCCATTGCATCTTCAAGTGGAATGGCCCCCGGAACTAATGAGAATGCCGCATCAATCCCATGATCATGTATAACCTCATACCGATCCCCTAATTGTCCTGCAACGGCGATAACTGGCACACCTGCCTCTTTTGCAGCTTTAGCCACACCAATTGGCGTCTTGCCAAAAATCGATTGATGATCTAGGCGCCCTTCTCCCGTGATCACAAGGTCTGCTCCCACTAGGTGTGAAGAGAAGTTTGTTAATTCCAGTACAAGCGTAATACCTGAGGCTAATCGAGGATGAACAAATGCAAGTAACCCCGCTCCAAGTCCTCCGGCTGCTCCTGCACCAGGCGTATCCTGAACCGCAAGCCCTAGTTGATCTTTTACTACACGTGCGAACTGTGCAAGGCCCATTTCAAGTTGGTCACGAATGGCTTGAGTTGTAGCGCCTTTTTGTGGACCGTACACTGCCGTGGCTCCATTCTCACCAAGTAATGGATTCTCTACATCAGAGGCCACCTCAATCGATGCTTGTGCAAGTCCAGAATGAAGCCCATCCGTTTGAATGGTTGTTAATGTATGTAAGGCACCCCCGCCAAATGGAAGCTCTTGTCCGCTGTGATCCAAGAGTTTTACTCCTAAAGCTTGAGCCATTCCAGCTCCACCATCGTTTGTAGCACTCCCACCTAGACCTAAAATTATTTTTGTTGCTCCTTCATTTAACGCGTCCACCATTAATTCTCCCGTACCATAAGATGTTGTCGTGAGAGGATTTCGTTGGTTCTGCGGAACGTGATGCAATCCAGACGCAGAGGCCATCTCAATTACGGCCACCCCGGTATCTTTAGAGAGGGCATAACTCGCCTCTACAGGCGTTCCTAATGGTCCCGTTACGGTTATTTTTTTTATGTTTCCATGTAAGGCATCAGCTAGAGATTCAACAGTTCCTTCTCCCCCATCTGCCATTGGAATTTTAAGATAAGTGCAGTTCGGATAAATTTGTTTAAAGCCTTTTTCTATTGCAAGTGCAGCTTCATTTGCTGAAAAACTCTCTTTAAATGAATCTGGGGCAATGATTATTTTTTTCATTTTGTCTCCACTCCTTCCCTTAATCACTCAAAAGATAGCGCTTTACTATTACGTTATCATCATACCTAATCTATAATTCTTGTACAAGATGTATACGTTTTTCTATAAAACAAAAAGTCATTCGCCTATTTAGACGAATGACTCTTTTTCAATTAGTTATCTTTTTCTTTTTCTTCATTCCACGTATCTGCACCCTTAAGTCCAGGTATATTTTTCTGGAAGAAAACAGGATCTTTTCCTAACTTACGTTGTTCCTGATAATCTTTTATCGTTGCAAAGGCTACCTTACTAATGAGTAAGATCACAACAAGGTTAACAGCAGCCGTTATCGCCATAAAGACATCTGCCAGTTGCCAAGCTAGTTCAATTCCAATCATTGAACCAACAACAACCATTACAATTACAGCAATTCGGTACACATGAAGCCAGATTGTTCCTTCTTTAATGAACTGAATATTTGATTCTCCGTAATAATAATTTCCAAATAGAGACGTAAAGGCAAAGAAGAAAATAGAAATTGCCACAAATCCAACTGCCCAGCTCCCTAAGTGATCACTTAATGAAGCTTGCGTTAACGCAACACCATCTACTGCACCTGTTTGATAAACATCTGATAGTAAAATAGCAAACGCCGTTGCAGAACAGACAATGATGGTATCAAAGAAAACACCTAGTGATTGAACAAGACCCTGTTTAACTGGGTGAGAGACATGAGCTGCAGCTGCAGCATGCGGTACACTACCCATCCCTGCTTCATTTGAGAAGAGTCCTCGTCTAGCACCAAGTACTAGCGCTCCAATCACTGTTCCAGTCGTAGCTTCCCGTAAACCAAAGGCATCTTGAACAATTAGTAGAAATACGGAAGGAATCTGAGTATAGTTTAAGATCATAACAAAAAGGACAACACCAATATAAAAGATCGCCATAACCGGCACAACGATTGATGAAATCTTAGAAATTCGTTGTACTCCACCATAAATAATTAACCCAGTTACTGCAGCAACAATGATACCTACAAACAATTTATTAAAATTAAAGGCTTCATCTAGCGCATTGGCAAGAGTATTCGCTTGTAATGAGTTGAAAATTAATCCAAATGTTATGGAGATCAATACTGCAAAAAAGACAGCGAGTCCTCTTTTACCTAAGGCCGTTTGAATATAATAAGAAGGGCCCCCTCTGAACTGATTTCCATCCTTCACTTTATACACCTGAGCTAATAAACTTTCAATGAACCCGGTAGCCATCCCAATAACCGCGACGACCCACATCCAAAAAATCGCCCCAGGACCTCCTGTTGCAATTGCAAGAGCCACACCTGCAATATTTGCCGAGCCGACTCGTGAAGCAGCACTTATACAAAAGGCTTGAAAGGCAGAGACTTCATCTTTGTTTGACGTTTTATCTCCAAGCACTCTAAACATTTCAGGAAACATTCTAATTTGAACAAAGTTTGTTCGGATCGTAAAATAAAGTCCTACTCCAACAAGCAAAATGATTAGGATGTATGTATATACAAAATCATTTAAATCTCCTATTAATTTGATTAAGCTGTCCATCTTTTGCTCCTCCTTTAAACTGAATTTTTATCATACCCTTAATACGTCATACAAGCAATCTATGTAAAAATTAACCATAAAAAAAGAGAACGATGATCGTTCTCTTAGATAGTACCCAATCCCTAATCGTTTGAATCTTGTTTTGTTAATCCAAGCTCATTTTCAAGGAGTTTTTTATTTGCTAAAATTGTTGCATCCTTTGGTCGATAGCCACGAGCGAGTTCATTCTTTTCATAAGACTTTTGTTTATCTCCTGTTCGATAATAACAAACACATAGTTGAAGGTTTGGATACCATGTTGAATACGCCGGGTAACTAAAACTCCATTGATCTGGGTCCGGTTTTAATTTCGCAGCCACTTCGTACCAATAGATGGCATCTAGATAAAACGCTCTTGTCTGATAGTTGTACCCTATTCGTGAACAGGCTTCGGGCCTAGGTGTTCTAGTGTAAAGAAATGAATCAAATAATGCTTTAAGTTCTTCATCAACTTGATTTAATGCCCGGTAGCAATCTGCTTTCCCAATGCAGGCATGGAACGTATCTTCAATCCATCCGTCACCTTTCTTAATGTGGAGATTGTATTGCTCAATAGCCTTTTCACATTTTCCTTTCTCTCTTAATTCATTTCCATAATAAAAGTAATCTCTTGCAGAAAATTCTTCGCCGGCCTCTTCTTTCTGTTGGAAAATAGAATAAATTACTCCTAAATTACTGCTTACCTTTTCAGGGGTAAATTCTTTTTTGTGTGTAATGGAAATGTCGGAATTAATGATGTTACCAAACACGTTTAAGTACTCGTGAGCATCTCCTCCCCAGAGGAAATTCTTCGATCTTTTTACTAGCCGATTCCTGCGGTACCTAAGAGCCACATTGCCCTCGTCATCAACGCCATTATCATAATACATGGATACGGAATCAACAGAGGGATCCAACGTTTCTTTAAGTTTAAGTAATTTCTCTTGATCTTCTTTGAGCAAGACATCATCCGCATCTAAGTAAAGAATGTACTCTTTCGTTGCATGCTTAAATGCTTCATTTCTAGCTGCTGCATAGCTATCAGTCCATTTGTAGAAAAAAACTCGATCGGTGTAGGTTCGCGCCAATTCTTCCGTCCCATCTGTAGAACCTGTGTCCAGAATATTAATCTCATCAACAATATGCTTCACCGTATCAAGGCAACGTCCAAGTAATTTTTCTTCGTTCTTTACAATCATACATAAGCTGATCGTAATCATTTAGGCTCACTCCTAACTTTTATCTTCCTACTATCTGTATACTATGAACAAAGCGTAAGTACGTGAAAAAAACAGCCACTTGAAAAAGTAGCTGTTTCAAATTTATTAAGATAGACGAACGATATTTAAGCTTGCTCCAACACCAGGTTGGAGGGTAGCTGCTCCAAGTAAACTATATAACTGAAGGGTAATTGTTGCTCCAGCAGGGACCTCTTGAATAAATTGGGCAGTGAAGAGATTTGTTGATATACCTGGTGCTACAACTGATCGATCTACTTGGGCACCATTTAGTAAGATCCTTGAGTTGAGAAGTAAACCAAGTGTTGTTTTGACGTTGTATCCAATTTGGTACGTTCCTGCTTGGGTAACCGTAAAAACTGTACCAGCTGCATTTGATGTTATACCTGATAGAAGCTGTAAGTTTGGTAAAGGTACAGGTGTTCCTAATAAAACGACCGTAATAGCTGTGCCTTGCGTGTTTCCAGCATAGCCAAAAGTCGAGGTTACACTTGGGCCGGTTGCTCCGGTTGGTCCTGTTGCCCCGGTTACTCCTGTAACTCCGGTTGGCCCGGTTACTCCGGTGGCTCCGGTTGGCCCGGTTGGCCCCGTTACTCCGGTGGCTCCGGTTGGCCCGGTTGGCCCCGTTACTCCGGTGGCTCCGGTTGGCCCGGTTACTCCTGTCGCTCCTGTTACTCCCGTGGCTCCCGTTGCCCCCGTGACTCCCGTGGCTCCAGTGGCTCCGGTTGACCCGGTTGGCCCTGTGGCTCCTGTCGGCCCCGTGACCCCTGTTGCTCCGGTTAGCCCTGTTGGCCCTGTTACTCCGGTGGCTCCAGTAGATCCTGTTGCCCCGGTTACTCCCGTGGCCCCTGTTGCTCCGGTGGTTCCCGTCGGCCCAGTTGCTCCGGTGGTTCCCGTTGCTCCAGTAGTTCCCGTTGCCCCGGTGGCTCCAGTTGGCCCTGTTGGCCCGGTTACTCCTGTCGCTCCCGTTACTCCCGTGGCTCCGGTTGGTCCCGTGGCTCCCGTGGCTCCGGTTGGCCCTGTGGCTCCGGTGGTTCCCGTCGGCCCAATTGCTCCCGTGGCTCCTGTTACTCCCGTGGCTCCCGTTGCCCCCGTGACTCCCGTGGCTCCCGTTGACCCGGTTGGCCCTGTGGCTCCTGTCGGCCCAGTTGCTCCGGTTGGCCCTGTGGCTCCCGTTGGCCCGGTTGGCCCGGTTACTCCTGTCGCTCCAGTTGCTCCGGTTGCTCCCGTTGCCCCCGTGACTCCCGTGGCTCCAGTTGCTCCGGTTGGTCCAGTAGATCCTGTTGCCCCGGTTGCTCCGGTTGGCCCGGTTGGCCCTGTGGCTCCGGTGGTTCCGGTGGCTCCGGTGGTTCCCGTCGGCCCAGTTGCTCCCGTGGCTCCGGTTGGCCCCATGGCTCCGGTGGTTCCGGTGGTTCCCGTCGGCCCAGTTGCTCCCGTGCCTCCCGTTGACCCGGTTACTCCTGTTACTCCAGTTGCTCCCGTTGACCCGGTTACTCCTGTAACTCCTGTTGCTCCGGTTGGCCCTGTTACTCCGGTGGCTCCAGTTGGCCCGGTTGGCCCTGTTACTCCCGTGGCTCCAGTTGGCCCGGTTGGCCCCGTCGCTCCTGTTACTCCCGTCGCTCCTGTTACTCCCGTTGCTCCTGTTGCTCCGGTTGGCCCCGTGGCTCCTGTCGCTCCCGTTGCTCCGGTGGCTCCGGTTGGCCCCGTGGCTCCTGTTGCTCCTGTTGCTCCGGTTACTCCTGTCGCTCCCGTTGCCCCGGTCGGCCCGGTTGCTCCTGTTGGTCCAGTTACTCCAGTGGCTCCGGTCGGTCCCGTTGCTCCCGTGGCTCCTGTTGGCCCCGTTGCCCCGGTGGCTCCGGTCGGTCCCGTTGCTCCCGTGGCTCCCGTCGGCCCGGTTACTCCAGTGGCTCCTGTTACTCCCGTGGCTCCGGTGGCTCCCGTTGCTCCTGTCGCTCCGGTTGACCCTGTTGCTCCTGTTGGTCCAGTCGCTCCCGTTGCTCCTGTCGCTCCCGTTACCCCAGTGGCCCCGGTGGCTCCCGTTGCTCCTGTTGGTCCAGTTACTCCAGTAGCTCCCGTCGGTCCCGTGGCTCCCGTGGCCCCTGTTACCCCGGTTGCCCCGGTTACTCCGGTCGCTCCGGTTAGCCCGGTTGCTCCTGTTACCCCGGTGGCTCCCGTTGGACCTGTGACTCCCGTCGCTCCGGTTGGACCTGTCGCTCCTGTTGCTCCCGTTGCTCCTGTCGCTCCGGTTGGCCCGGTTGCTCCTGTTACTCCCGTGGCCCCGATTGCTCCTGTTACTCCCGTGGCCCCGATTGCTCCTGTTACTCCCGTGGCCCCGATTGCTCCTGTTACTCCTGTCGCTCCGGTTGACCCTGTGGCTCCGGTTGGACCTGTGGCTCCTGTCGCTCCGGTTGGACCTGTGACTCCCGTCGCTCCGGTTGGGCCCGTTACTCCGACTGGCCCGGTCGCTCCTGCTGCTCCCGTTGGGCCTGTTACTCCTGTCACTCCGGTGGCTCCCGTGACCCCTGTTGCTCCGGTTGGACCTGTGGCTCCTGTCGCTCCGGTTGGCCCGGTTGCTCCGGTTGGTCCTGTTGCCCCGGTTACTCCTGTAACTCCGGTTGGCCCGGTTACTCCGGTGGCTCCGGTTGGCCCGGTTGGCCCCGTTACTCCGGTGGCTCCGGTTGGCCCGGTTGGCCCCGTTACTCCGGTGGCTCCGGTTGGCCCGGTTACTCCTGTCGCTCCTGTTACTCCCGTGGCTCCCGTTGCCCCCGTGACTCCCGTGGCTCCAGTGGCTCCGGTTGACCCGGTTGGCCCTGTGGCTCCTGTCGCTCCGGTTGGACCTGTGACTCCCGTCGCTCCGGTTGGGCCCGTTACTCCGACTGGCCCGGTCGCTCCTGCTGCTCCCGTTGGGCCTGTTACTCCTGTCACTCCGGTGGCTCCCGTGACCCCTGTTGCTCCGGTTAGCCCTGTTGGCCCGGTTACTCCGGTGGCTCCAGTAGATCCTGTTGACCCGGTTACTCCCGTGGCCCCGGTTGGCCCTGTGGCTCCGGTTAGCCCTGTTGGCCCGGTTACTCCTGTCGCTCCCGTGGCCCCCGTGACTCCCGTGGCTCCCGTGGCTCCAGTTGTTCCTGTGGCTCCCGTCGCTCCGGTGGCTCCCGTGACCCCTGTTGCTCCAGTTGGCCCTGTTGGCCCGGTTACTCCTGTCGCTCCGGTGGCTCCAGTTGTTCCCGTTGCCCCGGTGGCTCCCGTCGCTCCGGTTGCTCCCGTTGCTCCAGTTGGCCCTGTTACTCCTATCGGCCCCGTGACCCCTGTTGCTCCGGTTACTCCCGTCGCTCCTGTTGTTCCGGTGGCTCCCGTGACCCCTGTTGCTCCAGTTGGCCCTGTTGGCCCGGTTACTCCCGTCGCTCCCGTGACCCCTGTTGCTCCAGTTGACCCGGTTGGCCCGGTTGGCCCGGTTACTCCAGTCGCTCCCGTTACTCCCGTGGCTCCGGTTGTTCCCGTGGCTCCTGTCGCTCCCGTCGGCCCAGTTGTTCCCGTGGCTCCCGTTGGTCCAGTCACTCCGGTGGCTCCCGTGGCTCCCGTGGCTCCGGTTGGCCCTGTTACTCCGGTGGCTCCTGTCGGCCCCGTGACCCCTGTTGCTCCGGTGGCTCCCGTTGCTCCTGTCGATCCGGTTGGCCCTGTCGCTCCAGTTGTTCCCGTTGCTCCTGTTACTCCGGTGGCTCCCGTCGCTCCGATGGCTCCCGTGACCCCGGTTACTCCCGTTGCTCCTGTCGCTCCGGTTGACCCGGTTGGTCCTGTTGCCCCGGTTACTCCTGTTACTCCTGTCGCTCCAGTTGGCCCTGTTACTCCGGTGGCTCCCGTGGCTCCCGTTGGCCCTGTTACTCCTGTCGGCCCCGTGACCCCTGTTGCTCCGGTGGCTCCGGTTACTCCCGTGGCTCCTGTTGCTCCAGTTGCTCCCGTGGCTCCGGTTGGCCCTGTTACTCCCGTTACTCCGGTTGGTCCGGTCGCTCCCGTTACTCCGGTTGCCCCTGTTGCTCCCGTTACTCCTATGGCTCCTGTTACTCCTGTTACTCCTGTTGGCCCTGTTGCTCCCGTTGGTCCAGTCACTCCGGTCGCTCCTGTTGCTCCCGTCGCTCCCGTTGGCCCCGGTGGTCCCGGCGGTCCAGTTGGCGGCGGTGGACCTTCAAGTACAAGCAACCCGACATCATCTATGAGCATGTCTGAACCTCCAACCTGTGGAAGTGAGTTAAGAAGCACCATTGCTTGTGTAGCGTTTAAAGGCACAGTAAAAGTTGTTTGACTTATCTCTAACCAAGTGTTTGTTGAGATTCCTGGTATATTTTGAGGCGGTATACTAATAATTAGACCATAATTAATAAAATTAAAATTATCATCGTAGTAGTTAACAGATATCGTTATAGGAGCCGCTACATCGACGTCTGATACTTTTGAAATGGATGTATAGAATTGGAATGTCTCTCCTGGTGAAACATCAACTATTTGATAGATAAATGCGTTGTTAAATGTATCATTTAGAAGAAGACTATAAAATCCTGAATGACTATACAATGAGGTTATCTCTGCATTAAGAGGAACCCATGGACTGATTGATCCTGTTTCAAATCCTCCGTTTATGATTTTGTTAACCATTTTCACTCCTCCTTTAACGCAATATAATCTATAAATATTCAGTCTTTGATCTATTTGTTTGAGCCTTAACCTACCATTAGTTTTTATTTTCCAACAAAAAAAAGCCCACAAGAATGGGCTCAACATTTATAAACTAGTCTACTCTAATGACTACAAGTGAAGCACCTACTCCAGCTTGTAATGTAGCAGCAGCAACAACTCCAAATAATTGTATCCCAATTGTCGTCCCTGCAGTTAACGTAGTGATAACATCGGCTTCATAGCTACTTAATGTTAAAACTGGAGAAATAACCGTTCCAGGAATTGGCGCTCCACCCGCTACCGCTTGAGCACCTGCTAATAATCCAGCTGTCAAATTTATACGATATGTGATGTAGTATCTTCCGGTTACGGGTACTGTAAATAAAGTAGACGTTCCGTTTGCTACAAATCCATCTAAACTTTGAGCACCTGCTAATGGAACTGCTGTACCTCCAAGAATAACAGCTAAAAGTCCTCCAGCCGTGTTCACTGCTGACATACTATTTGCAGTGACAGAGGTGCCGGTTGGACCAGTGGCTCCTGTTACTCCGGTTGCTCCCGTTACCCCGGTTGCTCCCGTTACCCCGGTTGCTCCCGTTGCTCCGGTTACTCCAGTGGCTCCCGTTACTCCGGTTGCTCCGGTCGCTCCCGTTGGTCCGGTTGCTCCGGTTGCTCCTGTTACTCCGGTTGCTCCCGTTACTCCGGTTGCTCCGGTTGCTCCGGTTGCTCCGGTTGCTCCGGTCGCTCCCGTTGCTCCGGTTACTCCTGTCGCTCCGGTTGCTCCTGTTACTCCGGTTGCTCCGGTCGCTCCCGTTACCCCGGTTGGTCCAGTTGCTCCTGTTACTCCAGTGGCTCCCGTTACTCCGGTCGCTCCGGTTGCTCCGGTTACTCCCGTTGCTCCGGTTGCTCCTGTTACTCCGGTTGCTCCCGTTACTCCGGTTGCTCCGGTTGCTCCTGTTGCTCCGGTCGCTCCCGTTGCTCCGGTTACTCCTGTCGCTCCGGTTGCTCCTGTTACTCCAGTGGCTCCCGTTACTCCGGTCGCTCCGGTTGCTCCTGTTACTCCCGTCGCTCCGGTTGCTCCTGTTACTCCGGTTGCTCCGGTTACTCCCGTTGCTCCGGTTGCTCCGGTCTCTCCAGTGGCTCCCGTTACTCCTGTCGCTCCCGTTGCTCCGGTTACTCCGGTTGCTCCGGTTGGTCCCGTTACTCCTGTCGCTCCCGTTGCTCCCGTCTCTCCTGTTGGGCCTGTTACTCCGGTTGGTCCCGTCTCTCCTGTTGGGCCGGTTGCCCCAGTTTCACCTGTTGGTCCGGTTGGTCCAGTTGCTCCCGTTGGGCCGGTTGCTCCGGTCTCTCCTGTTGGTCCTGTTACTCCCGTCGCTCCCGTTGGGCCGGTTGCCCCAGTTTCACCTGTTGGTCCAGTTACTCCTGCTCCAGTTCCTGCTGGTCCTGTTGCTCCCGTAGCCCCGGTTGGTCCAGTTGCTCCGATCTCTCCTGTTGGGCCAGTTACTCCCGTCGCTCCCGTTGGTCCGGTTGCCCCAGTTTCACCTGTTGGTCCTGTTACTCCCGTCGCTCCCGTTGGACCTGTGGCTCCAGTTGCTCCAGTTTCACCTGTTGGTCCGGTTACTCCTGTCGCCCCCGTTGGACCCGTGGCTCCGATCTCTCCTGTTGGTCCTGTTACTCCCGTCGCTCCCGTTGGTCCTGTTGCCCCAGTTTCACCTGTTGGTCCGGTTACTCCTGTCGCCCCCGTTGGACCCGTGGCTCCGGTCTCTCCTGTTGGTCCCGTTACTCCCGTCGCTCCCGTTGGACCTGTGGCTCCAGTTTCACCTGTTGGTCCAGTTACTCCTGTCGCCCCCGTTGGACCCGTGGCTCCGGTTTCTCCTGTTGGTCCAGTCGCTCCAGTTGCTCCGGTTGGACCAGGAGGACCGCTCGGTACAAAAAGAGCTCCTATCGTGATCATTGAAACATCATCTATTACAATATCTGCTGTTCCTACTGAAGCGGCAACTGATATTGTAACTGATGCAAAAACGGTACCTACAGGTGCAGCTTCTGTTGTTTCATAGACTGTTAACCACGTTGCAGCAGTTGCCTCTGGTACTCTATCTGAGAGAACATTAATCAGTAATCCTGATCCTAAAAGGACAAAGCTTGCATCATAATAATCAACTGTGATAGTGACTAAAGGAGAAGGTAGCACACTTGTTTTAGCAAGCGATGCTAGCACTTCAAAGCTCTCTCCTTCATTCACGGGAATGGTTTGTGATAAGGTTGACCCTGTTAATGCAGGTAATTGAACTGCATAGATTCCAGTGTGACTAAATGCCGTTGTTAAAAGGCCATTAATACTAGTCCATGGAGTCAAGGCACCTGTTTCAAACCCACTATTTTCAATTCGATTGATAACCATATTTCCCCTCCTTTGCAACGAATGCTTCATTATAAGAAGCTGTATTATTCTATGAGTTCAGAAATGGATGGACAGCACATTCGCCTAGTATTTAAATAGTTTTCGATCTTATTAAGAGTGTTGGATTACCAAACTGATTTCTAACGAGTAATCAATTAAGTCCTCTCCCTTACTTTTTGAGCTTGATAGAAAGTCCTTTTTCAAGTAAAGTGGTTGCTCCTCTAGTAAATCTCTACCTCGACCTCCATCTGAAAAACTTCCTCGGACTCCTTTATCATTAATCCAGTACTTGAACCCTTTAAGTATAGAGGCTAAGATCTTTTGCTCATTTTTCTCTATAAACCTACTAGCAGAAACGGATAAAGGAGCTACAATCTGATGACCCAACTCAAGTAATTTCAAATGACTTTCCCCTAACGATTGAAGGGAAGAACGATTAAAATCAGAAAAAACGGATCGTTTTAATACAAATGGAGGAATAAGAAGTGATGAATTAGGAAGCTTATGGCAGCCAGCCGTTACATTTAATAATGTATTCCCTATATGGACGAGCGTCATTTTTTCAATGGAGCTCTGTGTACTGGATTGATCATTTATACAAACATCAACACCTGGTTTATCAACCTCATCAAAAAATTGTTGAATTTCGTCTCTTGTTATAGGAATCTCTGCCGAATGAAACAGCAATCGGTTTCCTTGAGCAAGCTGACTCCCAATATAGAAGGCTGTATCTAGCGAACATGTCTGGTCAACTGTGATAAAGGGTATCGATTGATGGGCAAAAAAATCAATGGCAACAGGATGAGTTGAAGTTACAATAGGTACCCACTCAATCTGTGGAGATTTGAGCAGCTCCTGAACATCTAATAATTCAGCCCCTTCTGACACATAGAAAATAACACTCCTGTCTCTCGCTTTAGACAAGGCCTGCCACTTTAAACGATCTGAATAAAGTAGATGAACCCCCTCTAATGGCTTTGGATAATGTAGTGTTGGTCCGTACATATCGAATAAATAATCAAGCGCTTCTAAGAAATCACCATGCATACGTTGCATCGCTTCACCAATCACTTCCCCTGGCTTAGGCAAATGGTTTATTCGCATTTTGTTCATTCTTAGTACATCAATTGTATGAGAAACCGATACTTCAAGCTGTTTATCAACAGCGATGGTATTTGCTAACACAGGATTCGACAATTCACTACGTCCAACCATCTCAAGCCCCTTAAGACTGAAGGCATGTGGAATCGTTAAGATGTTCTCTGCACGCAAATCTCTTCTCTCTTGTATGGCATTTAGAAAGAATCTAGATTGAGAGATAATGTCCGCCCTCTCCACTTTCGTAATCCAATCAATTGAATTGATTGCCATATCAACTCCATTTTCTACGTCTTGAATAAATGGCAAATAATCCTCTGCTTTAATCACAATATCTGCATCCGTAAATAAATAAATGTCTGCTTTCGCATTAAGCGCACCTATTGCTCGCCCTACATCATTCCCAAGCGGTTGAGTAAAATTTAGCACCTTTGCGCCATGTGACTCTGCAATATGTGCCGTTTGATCCTTTGAGCCGTTCACTACAACGATGATTTGATCAGGCTGTAGACGCTTAAGCTCTGCTAGTACACCAGGCAGCGTATCAGCCTCGTCCATTGCAGGAACAATCACGTGTAGCTTGTAATCAAGGTTTCGTTTGACAATGCCTGTGGAAACCGGTAAAGGTGATTGCCCATTCAACTTTCTTAAATAATCTTCTTTATTCGTAATCACGCGATAAGAAAAACTATTCCTCATAGGACGCTCCCCCTTTTTGAGATTGATCTGCATGTTCCAAATCATTTGGACATATACACTATATAAACAACATTAATGAGGTGATTCGTATGGATAACAAGCAGACTTCCTTTCGAACAAAACTAACACCTGTTCAGTTACAGCAGCGTCTGATTTACACTCAATCTGAGCTAAAAAAATATAAGGCACAAGTTGAAAAATACCAAAATGATTATTATTACAACATGATTGATGAACTAAAAGAAAAGGAACAAGCTTGGATCTTAGAAAAGGATGAGCTTCAGCAAAACCTCTCAACTGCAAACGAAACCATCCAACTTCTTCAAGACGAGCTCACTACGTTGAAAGCACAAGAAAAGGCAGATCAAACATCTGCCCCAAAAGGTCAAAAAGAAATACCGATGCCTACTCAAAATACCCTGGACCCAGATACTACACGGGCAAAGGAAGATCCAAAGGAAATCACTCCTTATCAAGATGAAACACCGATATCAGCATCCAAAAACCAGGATTGGTTTTTACGATCCGTGAAAGGGTCTAAGAAAAATTAGTTTTCTGATACGAATTAACGAGTGATTGAATGCCTTCAATCAAATCTGTTTCAGGAACATAGTCTAAGAGATTTTTAGCCTTCTCTATACACGGAATTCTTTTTCTCATATCCTCAAAGCCTTTTCCGTAAGCTTCTTCATATGAAATTTGTTTGACTGGAGAACTTGATTGAGTGCACCTTTTTACAATCTCAGCGAGTTCTGAAATCGTGGTGCCTTGATTTGTACCAATATTAATAATTTGTTGATCGGTCTTTTTTTCTAATACCAAGGCTGTTGCTTTTGCAGTATCTTTCACAAATGTAAAGCACCGGCTTTGGGTTCCATCTCCAAAAAGAGTAATCTCTCTGTTCTCAAGCGCCGCCTTCACAAAAATAGGAACCACTCCACCATAGATTGAATCGTTTGCTCTTGGACCATATGCATTAAAATATCTAAGAATGGTCACTGAGAGGCCTTCTTTTCCGTAGGCAAGACAGAGATGTTCCTCCATTGACTTGGCTGTTGAATAGCACCATCTGTGAACATTCGTTGAGCCAAGCAGGCGGTCGCCATCCTCTTTATATGGAAGATTCTCGCTCTTCCCATAGACCTCTGAGCTCGATGCAAAGACTACCCTTTTTTGATAACGGGCGGCACTTTCCAAGACCGACGATGTACCTGTTAGATTTTCTTTAATCACTTTTAAAGGAGAATCGACACAGTGCTTTACACCAAGCACAGCAGCCAAATGGAATACGACGTCATGCTTTTTTATGAGTGGATCTACGGTAGGAACATGACTACAATCCCCTTCAATTAATCGGAACTTGGGATTTTCACGTAAATGGGCGACATTTGATTGATTTCCATTTGAGAAATTATCTAGAGCTGTGACCATATGCCCCAACTCCAACAGCTCTTCACAAAGGTGGGAACCAATAAATCCCGCTCCACCCGTAACCAGAAGATTCACACTCTCACCTCATTTATAATCGTATTACATGATCATAGGTTCCTTTTATACAATTTCTCGTATCAAACAATAAGGAGACTCCTTTTATCAAAGCAGAATAATCAATTTGGCTATGATCTGTTAAGATAATGGCCGCATCATAAGAGGATAACTTTTTTTGATCAAAGGAAGTGCCATGATATGTTTTTCCTTGTAACGTAATGTTCTGTACAAACGGATCATAATATTCAACGTTCCAGCCACGTTTGATTAATTCCTCCATAACCGGAAGTGATACAGATTCCCTCACATCGTTAACATCTTTCTTGTACGTTAATCCGACTAATAAAACGCTTGGATTTTTCTTACCTGAGCCAAGTGCCTTTTCTAATCGATCGACCACATACATTGGCTGCTTGTCATTAACTTTTTTAGCTAAGTCAATAAATGGTGTATGAAGCTTTTGTTCATTTGCTTTCCACTTTAAGTAAAGAGGATCAACCGGAATACAGTGTCCACCAATTCCCGGTCCTGGATAATAAGGGGTAAATCCGTATGGCTTAGTACTTGCCGCTTCAATTACTTGCCATATATCAATATGGAGTTCATGACAAATTTGACTCATTTCATTTATGAATGAAATGTTTATTAGTCGCTGAGTATTTTCTAGGATTTTTGTCATTTCTGCCACACGAGTATTTTCTACAGGAACAAGAGATGTAAATGCCTTCCCGTAAATGGCTTGAACCTCATGTAGACATGCTGTTGTTACACCACTTACTACTTTCGGGATATCTTCCAAATCATAATCTAGATTCCCTGGATCAATTCGTTCAGGAGAGTACCCTAGAAAAAGATCAACTCCTACCTTTAGCCCACTTTTTTCTAGCAGCGGAACAAGTACTTCTTCAGTTGTTCCTGGAAAAGTGGAGCTTTCAAGCACAACAAGATGACCAGGACGAAGATATGGAAGCATGGCTTTCGCTGCAGATTCTAGATAACTTAAATCAGGATCTTGATGATTTCTAAGTGGGGTTGGTACGCATAAAATAATGGCATGTGCTGTCTCCATTTTTTTAAAGTCAGGTGAAAAACGGAATTGCTTTGAAGCTGTTAACTTTTGCATGTCTTCATTTGAGTAGTCAGATAAATAGGATATGCCTTTCTCTAAGCAGTCCATTTTTCTAACGTCGATATCAATTCCAATTACATCATATCCACTTTTATGAAATAATGTCGCCAATGGTAATCCTACGTACCCGAGACCAATGACAGCAATTTGAGTCGTCATTCGTGCAGCCCTTCTTTCAAATGGTTAGATTATCAGTCTAACTATTGATATGTGGCTGTTTATTGATTCGTTAAAGCCAATATCCATATTCATCAGACGAAAGAGCAAAATAATGAACTAGCCCATCTAAAAGTGATCGTCAACTCCTGACTCTTGCCGGATTCCCTACTGTGACCGCTTTTTCTGGAACATCCTTTGTGACAACAGCTCCAGCACCGACAACCGCATGCTCACCTATCACAATGGCAGGTAAAAGTGTAGCATGATTCCCAATTTTGGCATGTGCCTTAATGTGCGGACCTGTATGCGTTCCCTTACCACTTGCCATATATTTGTCATTCGACATAGAACAACACGGACCAATAAACACGTGATCTTCAATAATCGTATCTGCTGTCACATAACATCCGGTTTGAATGGTGACATTTTTTCCAATTCGAGTATTCGGTTCAATCATGGCATGTCGGCCGATGATTGTATTTCGATCAATAAAGATCTGTTCACGAATGCTAACATGATCTCCGATAAATACTCCTTCCGCTAAGGAAAGCCCTCTGTACAAAGTGACATGACTCCCGATTACCACTTCATTATCAATTGCAAGTGGTGGTAATTCGGCAGCTGGTTTTCTGGCCATCTTTTTGTTTGAACCAGGACGTTTCCCTAAGACGACGTGATCACCAATTTCAACATCATTGCCTATGACTGTCCCTTCTTTAATAACAGCATGTGCTCCAATGGTGACTCGATCACCAATACGAACACCCATTTCAATGACAGCATATTCGCCTACTTCAACATTCGTTCCTAAAATCACACTTGAATGGATGCTCATTCGCTATTCAGTCTCCTTCATAACCGTTTGATAGATGGAAAGTAACGTCTCGGTGACAGTATTTGCATGATGATGCCTTTCTACATACGTTCTTCCTTGAACTCCAAGTGCATGCCGCTTTTCAGGATGTAAGAGTAAATCCTTCAAAACTGACTTAATTGTGTCAGGGTTCGCTGACTGGATAGGAAGATCAGTCGGAAGAGTTTGATACAAATCCGGTCGGATAAACGCTACAACCGGTTTACCTAATGCCATGGCTTCGATGCTAAGATTCCCATACATTCCACATAAGATCTGATCAATAATCAGATCTGCATCCTTGTATTGTTGGGTTGCCTCTTTATGACTTGTATTTTCAATTAATTGAAAATCAAAGGAACATTCATTTTGTAAATCTGAAAGTGCTGCTTCAATGATGTCCGTTCCTTTAAACTCTCGCTGGGAGGGCGCATGGACCACTAGTGGCCTCTCTTTTTGAATACTTGGATAGCTAGGCGTGTACTTCTGGACATCACAGAGTCTTGGAAGAACATAAATAGGTACGTCATTCTTTTCATAATACGGTTTAACATATTTGTATAATTCATAGTCCTGTACGATGGCTACATCAATAAGCTCTGCAAAAATGGTTAAATTGTGATGAATCGTCTCGTCCGGCAAGGAAGATTCAGCATTCACATACACATTGCTATAGTCTTCTCCTTGTCTTGCCTTTTGACGTGTTCTCACATCTGTCCCACGATGATGCATAATTATTTTTCCACCGTGCTTTTTAATCCAATGTAAATCCCTGAAGTCTCCAATGAATGTACCACTATTATGAAAATGAAAAATATCAAAGTATGGGATGGCTGCGAGAGCTACTTTTTGCATATCATACGAGTCTGTTGGGTATGTTCCAGGGTAGTCAAAGCTTGTTTGGAAGTAGTTAAAAGCAGCTGAGGTAAGTCCTTCCTCACGAAGCTTCGTATTAATCAGCCCTACCTGACCCGCAATTTCCATTGGCGCGTGGCAAATTTTCAAACCAGCTCCCCCCTTATAACTTCTGGTAAATTAATTCTAGACTTTCAGCAATATGATCTGCATGATGAAAGGTTTCAACGAATGCACGCGACCGTTTCCCAGTTTCATGTCTTAGTACAGGGTCTTGAATGTAACCCTTTAGCACCTCAATTAATGTATCGGGCTTCGCAATGACAATTGGGAAGTCGTCAGGTAAGTGTGAACGAACGTCTTCGCGAATGTTTGCCATCACAACTTTACCAAGAGCCATCGCTTCAACACTTAGCACACCATAGGTTCCACATAATAATTGGTCAATAATGATATCCGCCTCTTTGTACAATTCCAGTGCCTTATCATGACTTAATTGTTCTACCTTTCTGTATTCAAAATCATAGCCTTCCGCTTCCAACTGACTAAGTGCCTCATGCACATATTGCGTCCCTTTAAATGCTTGATTCGTAGGTGCATGAACGATTAACGGCTTTGTAACGGCCGGTGAGGGATAGTGCGGTACAAATTTTTCAATTTTACAAATAAGTGGAACCACATGAACATTTTTGTAGTACTCTTGCACATAAGGAACCATTTCATAATCTTGAACAATTGCCGTATCAATGTACTGAGTGAGGTATAACAACCTCTCATGAATATACTCATCTGTGTTATAGCTTGGAGGAAGAGGATACGGATTTAATTCTTTAACCTTTTTAGCCGTTCGTACGTCATTCCCCCAATGATGCATGACAAGTTTTTTACCTAGTCCCTTTAAATAAGGAAGTTCTTCTCCTTTCACAGTGAATGAATTACCATTATGAAAGTGACACACTTCTGCAAACTGACTGAGTGGAAGTAAGTATTTATAAAGCTCATACGCATCTGTGGGTACAATATGGTCCTTGTAATTCAAATACGTGTGAAACCAATTTAGACCATTCACCTGATGACCTCGCTTTTTAAGAGCATCACACATCATGCCCATTTGACCGGAAATTTCAGTTGGAACATGAATAATCTTCACTCGACATCCCCCGATTCTTTACCTAGCTGCCTTTTCTATATCTATTCAACCAATCGCCTATTCGTTAATAAAAGCTGTTAAATGAAGCGAATCATTTTTTTGTGGTGTCTCACATAAGCTGTTACTAGGGAAGAGTTTGGGGAAAGGTGGCTTAAATATGAAAGGTTTGTTGAAAGGTGAGAGCATCGGTGTTAAAAATCATCTCGCCATTATTAATATAGGGGGATTTGATGATCAAAAGATTAGATCGTGGGGAAAAGAAGAGTTACGTCCCGCTGTCTCCTATCAATTAAATGGCGTGGAGACAGGAGAAACTTACTTTGAAGGATTTATTTTTAATCCCATTTCATCGAAGCCTGGTTCTTATATTCATCCTCTTTATGATGGGTTCGGTGAGCGTTCGACTGAAGGGGATTGGATTCGGTACCTTGAACTTCTTTTTGAAGAGGAAACCAATCTTCATGCCCTTCATTCACTTACAGAACATCCTTTAGATATTTGGATTGGTCTACCTTATCCGTTGGTCGGTGAAACCATCTTCGGCTTGGGAGGTACAAATACTCAGCTTATCTTAAACAACACCTCCAACCGATTAACAGCGTTAACATGGTGGTATAAACTGTTTTTGAGTGTGTGGAATTCTGCAGGCTTCACAAAATTAAAGCTACAAGGGTTCTACTGGATTAAAGAAGTCTTAAATGAGCCAGATGAAGAATTGATTCAACAGATCAATACACTCATTCATGAAGATGGTTATAAAACGATGTGGCTCCCAAATTACGGTGGGTTTGGTGCGATGAAACCTTGGAAAGGCGATCATTTGAAGTTTGATGTAACGGCTCTTAATACGAATTACTATGGCAACACGATGATGGGTACAGAATGGATTAATCACGCTTGTATGTTCTCAAATGTATTTGGTTGTGGCATTCAAATGAATATGGGTAAAGGCTGGACCTTTAGCCCGCATCATGTCTATGACTTTCTGAATATGGGTCTTCCTACTCGCAATAATTATATAAATGATGCCCTACTCGTATTTAATTTCTATAACATTACGTGTAAAGAATTTGCTGAAGATCATCCAGCTGAATATCAGCAAGTGCGTCACTTTCTAAAAAAAGAATATGTCGATCAACAGTATCCGGGGAGAGCGTATTAAGTGTTAAAATAAGTTTGGGACACAACTAAAAATCAATTAGAAAATGGCGAATGATTCGATTGCAGAATCATTCGCCATTCGTGATTTTATTTGAACAAGCGGAGGGAGAACCCGAGACTCCTAACAATCCAACAAGAATTGATAAACCTTATCTGGTTGGCCAGGTAATTGCTCGTGGGCAAAATCTGGATACAGTACGTATGTTTTTTTACTTGTAATTTTATTATAGGCAGCGAATTGAGTAGATGGCGGGCAGCTATTATCCATTAGTCCAACCCCCATTAACACCTCTCCTTTAATTCGATTGGTTAAGTTTTGGATATCAATATAACCAAGTGTTGTAAAAAATTCGTCGGCACGTTCATGCCTTGGATCAAACCGTCTAAAATAATTGTGTATTTCATTGTAGGAAGAGTTCTGTGCATCAATTTCCCATACGCGCTTGTAGTCACTTAAAAATGGATAGTTTGCAGCTAACTTCTTTACCGTTGGAGCAAGAGCACCACATGCAAGCGTTAACGCTCCTCCTTGTGAGCTTCCCGTTGCAACGATTCGCTCCGCATCTACTTCTGGCATTTCTTGAGCCACTCTCACAAGTTGTGCTGTGTCTAAAAATACATTGCGGAAGAATAGGTCTTTCGGATTTTGTACACCACGAATAATATGTCCGTTCAGTGTGTTTCCAAGAACCTGTGCATTATCCTCTGATCGCCCCCCCTGTCCACGCACATCCATTGCAAGCACGGAAAAGCCTGACGCTGCATAACCGAGTAAATCTGACCACTCTGGAGAATGCCCGGAGTATCCATGGAAATGAAGTAAGGCTGGATGAGCGTCTTTCGGTAAGGCTGGTTTAATATACTTGGCATAGACACGAGCCCCACCTACTCCGGTAAAGAATAAATCATAACACTCAGCAAACGGTGCCTGAAAATCACTTTTCTCAAGCTGCACATTAGGATCAGTATTCTCAAGCTCCTCTAAGGCTTCCTCCCAATACGAATCAAAATCATCTGGACGTGGATTAATTCCCTTGTATTCTTTGAGTGCTTCAATTGGCATATCTACAAATGACATATGTATCCTCCCTTTTTAAAAGCGCTTTCAAATTCTTAGTATAATCGAAACAGAGAGAAATGGAAACATTTTCTCTGTTTCAATTTGATCGTTTATAAAGCTGGGAGTGTTTGATAGATATCCTGTATTTGTTTGGCTACTACTTTACTATCATGATAGGTTTCAACATACTTTCTTCCTCTTAGACCAATCTCTTGCCACGTGTGTGGAGCGTCTAATAGTCCTTTGACTGTTTCATAGATGGTGTGTGGATTTGCGTTGACTACAGGTGGAATCTCAGTGAATTTAGTAAGCAAATCATCTCTTACAAACGTAACTACAGGCTTCCCTAAAGCCATCGTCTCAACAGAAAGTAACCCATAGGAACCGCATAAAATTTGATCTAAGATAATGTCTGCTTCTTTATACAGTTCAACAGCCTTATCATGGTTCATATGTTCAATTCTCTGATAGTTAAAGGTATGCGTCTCTTTTAATTGCTTAATCGCCCGTTCCACATGCACGGTTCCTTTAAAGTAAGGATTTGTAGGTGCATGAACCAGAAGAGGAACGCTCTTAGTCGATGTCTCAACCCTATGAATTTTATCAAGATCAATTGCAATAGGAACAACATGCACTCTCTTATAATAATCCTTTACATACTCATAAACTTCGTAATCCTGCACAATCGCATCTTCAATAACAGAGCTAATTTGATTTAAACGGTAGTCAATATACTCATTTGATGGAGAATCGCCTGTATAAGCATAGGGATTTAGAAATCTTGCCACATCGTGAAACCTAACATCATTGCCCCAATGATGCATAACTGCTCTTTTTCCACTCCCTTTTAACAATTGTAAATCTGTATAATCGTCCTTTAAAGATTGAGCATAATGAAAATGAAACAGGTCATGCTGGTCAATTAGTTGGTCCGCAATTTGAGCAATTTGCCCTTTCTCCATATACTGCAGATGCTCTTCATAGCCTAAATAGGATTGAAACGTATTATAGCTGTTTACTTCATAACCTTCCTTTTTAAATTCACCGGCCATGATCCCCATCTGCCCTGCAATTTCCGTGATTCCTTGAAAAATCTTCATTTTTGTCCTCCCACTATCCAGTCATGGGTATGTTTAATCCCTTCTTCCAGCGTAAATGCTGGCTCCCAATTTAAGACCTCTCGAGTTCTCCCAATATCTAAACATCTACGACTAATAGTATCGACCGTTCGTTTTGTCGCGAATTGCTGATTGACCTGTGCATCTCCAAACACTTTCCCAATTTCAGTTGATAAACCCAAGACACTCGTTTCAATTCCTGTTGCTACATTTAACGTTTCTCCAATGGCTGCTTCTCGCTCTGCAGCAAGCAAGATAACATGAACAGCATCATCAATATACGTAAAGTCTCGCGTTTGACTGCCATCTCCGTAGATTGTCATAGGTAACCCTGCCATTCTAGCTTCAAAAAATTTTGCAACTACGCCACAATAAGGGTTTGTTGCTACTTGCCCAGGTCCATAGACATTCGAAAGCCTTAAGATTGTTACTGGGAGCTGATGCAGAGAATGAAAAACTTGTGCATACTGTTCGGCTCCGTATTTACTTGCAGCATAAGGCATTCGAATTTTTACTTCACCTAAAGGCGTTGGAATTTGATCTGCATCTCCATAGACAGAGGCGGTAGATGTGTAGACAAAGCGCTTTACGTGTTTTCCATGTTTTCTAATTTGCTCAAGTAACGTGTAGGCACCACGTAAATTCACTTCAAAATCTTGCTTCATGTCAGTAACAGACAGCACAAGATTCCTACAAGCGATATGAAAAACAACATCAATGTCAGGTAAAATGGATTCAAGAAGCTGTTCGTTTAAAATACTGTCCTCTATAAGTGTCACATTTGGATCTTTTGGAACTTCCGAAAAAGACCCTGTTGATAAGTCATCAATGATTGTAATTTTGTCTGCTTTTTTTTGCAGTGCACGCACGACTCTTGAACCAATAAAACCCGCACCACCTGTTACTAAAGCATGCTTATACTTAAGACTCACTATTCAGTCACTCCTTTCATATCAATCGTTTTGAATTGGTTTAATGGAAGTGTAACCGGACTCTTTTGTTTATGAGATTGGTAGAGCGCGAAAATGGTTTCTAATGCTCTTTCAGACTCATCAGCCGTAACGGCTTCATTTGTTTCGTTATTTACATGTTTAACAATTTCGCGGTACATAATGGTTTGTTCGTTTTTCTCTGATAGAAGGTCAATGAATTCTAGCTCACTTGGACCACTTTCAAGCATGTAAGCAGAAAGTTGATCATAATTTTTGCCTTCTAAAATGATGGTTCCTTTTTCACCAAAAATCTTCAAACCATACCCATGATTTTTCGGCCATGTCACAGAGTTTGCTTCAATTAACCCTGTAGCCCCAGACTTAAATTGGATCGTGCCGAGTGCAACGTCTTCTGTTTCCTTATGTGTATGAATCCATTGCAATTGCCCTGTAACAGTTCTTACTTCTCCAAGATACCAACATAATAAGTCAATCATATGAATGCCCTGATTGATTAGCATCCCACCATCTTGCTCCCACGTCCCACGCCACGGAGCCACCTTGTAATAGTCAATCGAACGTTGAATGGCCATTGATACTGTTCCTGTATAGATCTGACCAAGCAAACCTGCTTCAATATACTTCTTAATCTCATGTAATGCCTTGCGGAAACGAAGCTGGTGACATACAAATAACTGCTTCTTCTGACTAGAAGCGAGTGCCCTTAACTCACGAGATTCTTCAATGGAAAGAGCTAGTGGTTTTTCAACAAGCACGTGCTTATTAGCTTTTAAGGCATCACGCGCAATGGAGACATGCATTCCTGAAGCCGTTGCAACTAAGATCAGATCACAGTCAGATTCTAAAAGCTGTTGGTAGTCCTCATACAGCTTTAATTCTCTACTCTTAGAAGGTATTAATGCCTCAGCCTGTTTCATTCGTTCAATTGACAGATCACTTAAAGCAACAATTATTATCTCGGGTATTTGAGCTAAAGCTGAGAGATGCTTTTCTGTGATTCTTCCACAACCTATAATTCCAAGCTTCATTTGTTGATCTCTCCCATTAACGTTGAGATGGTTTCAACAATCTCTGACTGCTCATCCTTTGTTACATACGGATGCATCGGAATCGCTAATAAACGTTTTGATTTTTCTTCTGCA
This sequence comes from Alkalihalobacillus sp. FSL W8-0930, assembly GCA_037965595.1. Taxonomy (NCBI): domain Bacteria; kingdom Bacillati; phylum Bacillota; class Bacilli; order Caryophanales; family Bacillaceae; genus Alkalihalobacillus; species Alkalihalobacillus sp. FSL W8-0930. Next base: position 2,472,443 of record CP150183.1, read on the forward strand.
ATTGGAAAGCTACCAGCCTTGTAACCTAACGATTGATATACCTCTTGCAGATGTAATGGAAGTGGATAATACACCCCATTAGCAATACCTGCTTTTGTTAGCCCTTGAGATAGCTGATCACGCTCATCAACTTCAATACAATAGAGATGGTAGATATGCTGGATACCTGGTGCCGCATGTGGAACTGATAACCCTTTTAATGAAGCGAGATGTTTTTTGTAATAAGTAGAAATTGTTTGTCTGTTCTGATTGAGCTCATCAATTTTCCCGAGACTAATGCGAAGAAGCGCAGCCTGTAATTCATCTAAACGACTGTTATAGCCTATTTCCCTATGAAAATATTTCTTTACGCTGCCATGATGGCGAAGCATACGAATTCGTTCATTCACGTGAGCATGCTTCGTAACGACAAGTCCACCATCCCCCATCGTTCCAAGGTTCTTTGTAGGGAAAAATGAAAAACAACCTACATCTCCAAGGGTCCCAGCCTTCTTCCCTTTATATGTTGATCCAAAAGCCTGGCATGCATCTTCAATAACATAAAGCTGATGTTCTTTAGCGATGGCCATTATGGCATCCATATCTGCCGGATAACCAAATAAATGAACAGGCATGATCGCTTTTGTTTTATCTGTTAAAGCCTTTAAAATGTTCTTAGGATCGATATTGTATGTGTCTGTTTCAATATCAACAAAAATGGGAGTCGCACCTACACGTGAAATGGCTTCTGCAGTAGCAAAAAACGTGAAAGGTGTCGTAATGACTTCATCTCCCTCTCCAATACCTAGGGCATCCAGAGCAAGCACCAGGGCATCTGTTCCATTTCCGACTCCAATGGCAAACGGACTATTTAAGTAATGTTTTACTTCCTCTTCAAATGCCAGACCTTCTTTACCAAGAATATATTGACCACTGTTATAAACACGTGCCATTGCTTTTAACGCCTCATCTTTAATCATCTGAAACTGACGATCTAAATCAATAAGTGGGATCACAGCTTTCACTCCTTATGCCTCGTTTTTCTTCTGTCTACTTATATGAGAGGAACGTGATCAGAGGAACGGCATTTCCACTCAAAAGAGTAAAAAACCATTCATTTTTTTCATAAGTAAGAGCTCATATGAGAATGTTGTTCTCAAGTAGAGCTCTTCTTCAACATACATTAACGCTGTCCACAGCATTTTAATGGTTTTTGTTGTTTTGGTTGAGGAGGTTTAGGCAGTGAAGCAAAAGGTCGCTGCTTTGCTTTTTGTCCAGCGGCTGGTTTCGCTGGATCAATAGGTCTTGCGTAAAGTGGTTTCAAATTTGGATCTTGATTCATCACAAACACTCCCTTTCTTCTATAGGATATGTAGGAGTCTAAGAATGGTTAGTTAAAAAATGATGCCCCATTTCAAAAAATCTTGGGACATTTTGCACCAATTTAGATGCCACTCATACAATACAGTAGTTTGAACACCCAGCCCGCAAGAAATTGTTCGGATGGGTAAACTTTAGAGGAGGTAAGATAATGAGTTTAAAAAAGCATAGCGTCGTAATAAATGTTCCCAAAGTATTTGATTGGGTCACTCGTCAAGTTGATCTTCAAACCATTAGTTTTAGAGAGCCGGAGCTTTCTAATTTGTTCCCAGGATTAGTTGCTCCATCTCCAGCTGAGAGTGACTTATGCTCCTTTCTTCAATCAACACCTGGATACACAACATCCGCTCGTGTTCTAGATGAGTCTCTTTACACGTCTGAAGTAACAAATCCATTAGACCGCACAAGTGTTGAAGTAACACTTCCTAATGGAACAGAAGTTGTACTTGAGAAAGTAAAAATTCTAGCTCGTGGGTTAATAGAAGTAGATATCCTAGATGTAAATGAAAATATTATTCTTACATCTAATCCAATTGAGTTTGCAACGATCCAGACATTCTACTTATCTGCTCCAGAAGATACTGTAGTGAGTGCATTTATCTCATCTGGACAGTGGGATGCTGAGGTTGTATGTGATTCTGCATTTTCTCAGTTAGATATTTCTCTAACATGCTGCTTAGATGTTCATGTATCAGCAGACGTTCGTCTAGAAGTAGAAGCTTCATATGTGAAGCCTCGCCTTGAGTTCCCGATTTCTGACTTGATCTGCAGAAATCAAAGCTATTTCCCTAATCCTGTTTCACCAGTCGTCTTCCCAGGTCTAACAACAACAGAAACAGAATAGAAATGTGGGGCTGTATTCATATACAGCTCCATTTTTTCTTCTTTTCTCTCATTTTCAGTCATACATATAAACAAATGGAGACAGTTAGGAGGGGTCAGCGTGTCCAATCGATCAAAAGATCAAGCACCACTTAATCAAGATATTCAATTGGAGCAGAAGCTTCTGCACTATCGTTCAGAGATTAAGAAATTTCAACGAATTATCCACCTACAGAAAAAGAAATTAAGTTCTCAAGAAGAAGAGATTGAAGCATTTAAGCAGCAATCTCTTTTTAATCAGCCGATGTATCAGCAGAAGCCGCCGTCTACTCATCAAAAACCAGAGGCGATGGCAGGGATTTATTCTTTCTTTTCATATTCAACCTTTTTGCCGGTAAAACCATCAGCCGGTTCCGAGGAGCCTTGTTTTATTAATGGGGACTTCACTATTCGAAATGACTCTGGTATCCCGCTTCATGACCCATTAGTTTGCTTAAGATTTAGTAAGCCTAATTTGGCGAATCTGTCAGGAAAGGTGAATCAAAATAAAAGAAATTATGAAAGTGAACACATCGTTGCAGATGAGTCCCAACAAGCGTGGTCTTATCTTCCTGATCATTCATTAAAAAAAGTAAGAGAAACAGGTGAGTTTTGGTTACGCCCTACAATAAAACAGCTTGATCATCAAAAAGAATTGGTGTTTCAGCAGTTTGAAATTTTACTTCCCTATAATGGATCTAGTTTTTCAGTGAGTATAAATGGATACATCTACGGTTTAGAAATCCCAGATGGTCGACAAGCATTAAATACAATCATTTGCAACGTAACCTAATGGTATGAACGTATTATTCTTAAGCTCTGGTTATCGGGGCAGCTACACGTATATTGAACAATCGATCGTTCGTGCGTTTCACTCAGAATCCATTCCGCTCGTTTTTGGCCGGTGTATACACGAATTTCGTTTTCAACATTTGGTAAAGCTTTGTCAAACAGAGAAGCCTTCATTTATTTTTACTGTACTAGGATACAAAATACCTCAAGCCTTTTTAACATGGGCCAAAAGCCAACAGATTCCGGTTTTTTGCTGGTTAACAGAAGATCCTTATTTGCTTGATCAATCATTAGAGCTTGCTCCAAATGTCACTGCATTGATCACTGTTGAAAAAAAGGCTTGGAGCTATTACGAAGAACAAGGGTATCACTCCCTCCACTTACCGCTTGGCGCGGATTATTCTATTTTTAAGCCGAAACGTGTGGACCCGGCTAAACAAAGTGATCTATGTTTGATCGGTTATCCATATCCTGATCGAGTGGAGCTGATTCGATATTTGGCGAATCAACTCCCGATTAAAGTAACTGTAGCAGGAAATTGGTACCCCTATTCCTTACCGAAGAACGTTACGATTGCTTCCCTTTGGGTCACTCCAGAGGAAGCAGTTGATTATTACACAAGCAGTAGTATTGTGTTAAATACGTATCGTAAACGCACTCAACCTGAGAACAAAAATGAATTAGGATTAGAAGGGATCAGTCCAAATAACCGAGTATTTGAAGTGGCTGGGTGCAAGGTTTGTCTTTTAAGTGAAAAACGAGATGATTGGTCTACATGGTTTAATGCAGAGGATGTTCCTCTTTTTGAATCAAAGCAAGATTTGGTTGAGCAGGCTGAGGCACTTTTAAAAAATAGCAGCAGCCGGACTAAATACGCCTTAAATAGTTACCAGACTGCTCGCTCAACCCATTCCTACGCAAACCGAATCAATCAATTGGTTACGTGGATTCAAGAAAAAGACCTGACTTCTTAGTCAGGTCTGTTCAGACTCTCCATCGAAATTTGGAGAGTTTCTTTGCGTTTCTGATAAATTTGATCCGGTTCATGTACAAGCTCACTTACTTTCCGGAAAAGAGAATGAGGCGTATTGATTGAAGCTATCCATCCTGCTCTCAATCGATTAACCACTTCTGCTTGTGTCCCTAGATCAAAGCATAATACAGGATATCCCATCGAAATGGCTTCATGTGTTGTATATGAGAATGTCTCAGGACAAATAGAAGGTATGAGGACAAAATCAATTTCGTCTTGTTGTAAAAGTTGCGGGAGTTGTTCAGGGGAAGAGTAGCTGCCCCTTTTATGAAAATGTGGAAAGCTGAGCTTGTCTAATGCTCGACTTGAAGCTCCATAATGATAAAACTCACATGAAACCTGCTTGCGATGCGTCTGAGTGAGCAAGGTACGTACTTCTTGATCTCCTTTATGGTAGGCCAGGTTCCCAAGAAGTGCGATTCGAACAGGTACTTGTGGCTTCTTTAGTGGATTTTTTTTAATCGAGAAAGGTAAGGAATGTGGTAAAACATTCACCTTTAAATCTGGTACGTACTCTTGAATGATGCGTTTTGCTGAATCGCTTGGTGCGATTACTTGATCTGCTTCTTTTAGAAGGTGTTCATATAACTCTCGCCATTTTTTAATACTCGGTTCGCGTGATGAAAGCATTTGTTCCATGTGCACCCGTCTGGCCCCGTATGTCGCACAAGCATCACACACCCTCTCCTGCTTCGGTTTACCACAGTACGTACCTTTTTGATTCACAAAGAAAACAAAAGGACAGATGGCATAAAAATCATGGATCCAAAACGTGTATGGGGTCTTTCTTTCTTTTAATAGGGTTAGTAACGAAGAAAGTTCCATTTTCCAGAGATGATGAATATGAATGTGTTTAATGGCTAAGTGTGTCATTTCAGCTTTTAGCTTTGAAAAAGGAATATGCCAATCCGAGACTCCCTCACGGCGAAACGTTACGGTTTGATGTTCAACAAACGCTTCATAGATGGTTAATTCTTTGTGTTTGTCCTTCCAATGTGCGATAAACCGACCAATTCCACCTCCTCCATTATGGTGGATTAGAAGAACATTAGAATTCATCATGCAGACGCTCCTCCATGTATTCCTCTAAGGCCTTTCTCCAATTACGCACATCTTTTCCAGTGACTTGTTTCCACTTTTCTTGTGAAAGGATGGTATGAGAAGGTCTTTTAGCGACACTGCTTAGAGGGTTCGTTGGCATCGCTCGGAGTAAGATCTCATTGCTTGTATAGGAGAGAATTGTTTTTGCCCATTCATATCTGCTGCACCTACCTTCGTTTGTAAAATGATACATTCCAGGCGGATGCTTTAACAGCTGTAGGGAAGCTTTTACAAGATCTTTAATATAAGTAGGCGTTCCAAATTGGTCATCTACCACTGTGATCTCACCTGTTTGTTTTACTTTTTGCAAAATCTTATCGACAAAATCTCCTTTACCTCCAAACAACCAGGAGGTCCTGATTACATAAACTGAGGGACGATGCTTAGCCATTTCCTCCCCTAGCCATTTACTATAAGCATAGATCGATTGTGGTGTAGGTGTATCCGTTTCTTGATAAGGAATCATGGATGGCTCTCCAAAAACATAATCAGTGCTAAATAGCATCAAGGTTCGTGTACCTGCCGCTTCCAGTAGGTGGTGAACAGCCAGGCTGTTCACCATAAATGATGTAACCGGGTCTCTTTCACATGCATCTACATTTGTCATGGCAGCACAGTGAAGAATTAAATCTGGTTTTATTCTTTCAACCGTTTGAATAACCTGAGATCGATTTGTACAATCCAACCTATCCTTTGAGAAGGCGAATACTTCTTCATTCTTTAACATCGCTTGAAATGCTTTTGCGACCCTACCTTCAGATCCAGTAATGAGTACTCTCATTTTCGACCTCCTTCCACCCTTACTCCATATATCTTTTGAAAAATGCTTCAAGTATGGCCGCTGCTCCTGCTATCGCCAAAATGTGAATCACATAAATAGAAGGTGGTGTTAACCATATCCAACTCACATACAACAGAGCCGTTGTCCACATTCCCATACACCAATAACAGCTAAGAAGCATCCCTAGCCACCGTCTTAGTCCCTTCCCCTTTGGTTCAATATAATAATAGGGCTGATCGGTTGTGTGATCTTCTTTCACTTCTAAAAAAGGCTTGCGCAACCAGCCTGTAATTTGATCATGTATCAATAACCTCGTTAATCGAAAAGAAGCTAATACAAGGACAACCCATTCGTATCCTTCTAACACCTGCTCTCCCCCTTTTTCTCATCTATACAAGATGTATGAGGAGTTACGCTTGTCTTATTCATTCTTTGATTAGACAAACACCCACCTTAAGAAGGCTGCATATAGTAGGGAAGAACTGTAAAGGAGAGATGACAAAAGATGAATGCATTTTTCAGACGAAATCAACGTCAACAACCCTCTGTGTTTTTTCTGCCTCCTGTTGTCATTGAGCAATATTTAAATCAGTGGGTGACCACAACGATTCCAGGTTATGGACGCGTGATTGCGTATGTCGCTGATTTTAATCGGAACACGGGTATGGTGTCTCTACTCGTGTATCAGCCACCGTTCTATAATCAGCAATTTGTTCAAGTTCACAATTCAGATCTTGTTAGTATTAGTCCATACTTTGGACCCACTCCTCCAAGACCTGGGCAAGGTGGCGGCGGACAGGGTCATTGGAACCCTGGAGGTGGGCAAGGACCGTGGAACCCAGGTGGTGGGCAAGGACCGTGGAATCCAGGGGGCGGTCAAGGCGGCGGTGGATTTTGGCCATGGCTTTGGAATCAAGTTGGGGGAAGTCAGCGCCAATAAAAAAACTGGAGACAAACGTTTTCGAAACGTTGTCTCCAGCCTAAGAGCTTGGACATAACTAAAAATCAAATAGAAGTTGGCGAATGATTTAGTTGCAGAATCATTCGCCATTTGTGGTTTTATTAGAACTAGCGGAGGGAGAATCCGAGACTCCTACGGAACAGAACGCGGTGAAGACACTGTAGCGGCGCTTTTCCGCGGAGGGGGCCGAGGCCGTTCCCGCAGGTGAGAGGAATTCTCCTGAAGCGGATCTAATGCTATATTCATAATTTAATCGTTATTAATGTTATGTCCAGGCCTTTTTATAAAGAAATAATATTGTATCCACCATCTACATGAAGAATTTCACCAGTAATTCCTCGTGCTAAGTCACTTGCCAGGAATAAAGCTGTGTCCCCTACTTCTTCTTGCGTTGTTGTTTTACGTAAAGGTGCTTTTTCTTCGATTGTTTTTAACACATCGTTGAAACCACCAATTCCTTTTGCAGCAAGCGTACGAATAGGACCAGCCGAGATCGCATTCACACGGATTCCATCCTTACCAAGGTCATTGGCCAGATATTTCACACTTGCATCAAGAGTCGCCTTCGCTACACCCATGACGTTGTAGTTTTTAATTACTTTTTCTCCACCTAGGTACGTAAGTGTAATGATGCTTCCACCTTCAGACATAAGCGGACGAGCTTCTTTTGCTACAGCAGTTAGTGAATACGCACTAATGTTTTGAGCAAGCAAGAAACCATCACGAGTTGTATTAAGATACTCGCCTTCAAGCTCTTCTTTATTTGCAAAAGCAATACAGTGGGCTAAACCATGAATCGTTCCAACTTCTTCTTTGATTTGCTTAAACGTAGAAGCAATTTCTTCGTCACTTGTAATATCACAAGGTAATACTAAATGATCATCACGATCCAAGCTTTCCGCTAATTGACGAACGTTTTTTTCTAGACGCTCTCCTGCATATGTAAAAATTAAACGAGCTCCAGCCTTCGCTAGAGACTGAGAAATTCCCCAGGCAATACTGCGTTTGTTTGCAACACCCATAACAACGAATGTGCGGTTTTCTAAAGATAATTGAAACATAAAATTTCCTCCTATTGGTTGTTGCTAGTAGTTGGTCCTAATGATTGTACCATATTTTATTCCGACTTTTCGATTTGAGTCAGTAATCGGCTAAAATCGTCTGGTGGCTTTGCTTCAAAAACCATACTCTCTTGTGTAAAAGGATGGGTAAAAGAAAGCTTATAGCTATGTAGTGCTTGGCGATCTAATCCTAAAGATTCTCCACCATATAGTTCATCTCCTGCTAAAGGATGCCCTATTGATGAAAAATGAACCCGAATCTGATGGGTACGCCCTGTTTCAAGTGCAATTCGAACATACGATAACGAAGAAGTTGATCCTAGCGTTTCATAATGAGTTACGGCTGGTTTACCATCTGGTGTCACCATGCGCTCGATAATACTATCAGGCTTTCGTCCAATCGGCAGATTAATCGTTCCATTTGGAGGGGTAACCACTCCCTGGACAATCGCTTCGTATCGCCTCTGCAAATGCCCTTCTTTTTGCTGTTTGCTCATTTGATCATGCGCATAACGGTGCTTGGCAATGACCAAAAGACCTGATGTCCCGCGATCTAGTCGATTAACCGGGTGAAACGTTGCTTGAATAGTATGTGCTTGATAGTAGGCTAATACTGCGTTGGCAAGAGTTCCTCGAGGGTATTCACGAGATGGAATGGTTGCCATACCTGCAGCTTTATTTACAATAAGAAAATGCTCATCCTCAAACACAATGTCAAAGGGCCTTGCTTCTGGAATTAATCCTTTTGAAGGAGTTTCCGGAGAAAGCTGAACCACTACCTCATCCCCCTCCTCCAAAACCGTTCGGACCGTTTTTTCCTCACCATTTACGCGTAGCGAGCCACCATGGTATTTAATCGAAGCGAGCATTTTTTTTGATATCTGTTTCCGGACTCTTAAAAAGGCACGCAGACTTGTATTTGCCGAAGAAGCTTCAACCTTCCAAACAAACGTAGGTTGATTATTCACCAATAAACGACTCCTTCACTCTTTTCCAAAATGGAAAAGGACGAAAACGAGCAAATCGAATGTTCTCTTCTGCCACTCTACATTGAATGGAGGCAATCTCTTGATGATTAATGGTGTGATGATCAATCGTAACCTGTACGTCCTCATTTTGAATGAGCTTCAATAAACAAGTATGATGCTGTGGCAAAACAAGCGGTGAGCCAATCGTCCGATACACACGATTATTAATAGAAGCCATTTCAGAAATCTGAAGAGAAGCAAGGGATGGATGCAGGATGGCGCCACCTAACGCTTTATTATAGGCCGTACTTCCTGACGGTGTGGATATACAAAGCCCGTCTCCTCGAAATGTTTCAAATGTCTCCCCTTTGATCTCTACATTACAGACTAGGGAGGAACCTTGAGAATTCTTAACTGTTGCTTCATTAAGTGCCAAATAACGCTTTGGCGTCGAACCATCCGCATAGCGTACAACCACTTCTAACAGCGGATACTCCACTACTTGAAACGGTGTTTTTGCAATATGAATAATCAAATTCTCTACTTCATCTGGAATCCAATCGGCATAAAAACCTAAGTGTCCTGTATGAACACCAACAAAAGCTGTTTCTTCAAGTCGGTGACTGTAATCGTGGAAGGCTTGAAGGAGCGTTCCATCTCCGCCTACTGAGATCACAATCTCCGGCTCTTGTTCATTTTCTGTTAAACCAAATTCATTAAGTGATCGTATGATTTGTTCAACCAATGCATCTGATATTGAATCGCCACGTGATGCGACTGCGTAATTCAATGGATCACCTCATTTTACATTACTGTATATTTTGTTGCTGTTGATGTTTTGCTGATAGGAGTCGCTGGGCCTCCCTAACCTCATCTCGAATAATGGACATCTCTTCGTCTAGTTGAAATGCGGCTTCCGATGCTCGCATCAGTCTCATGCTAATATCCTCAGGAATTTCCCCACTATACTTATAGCGCAAAGAGTGTTCGATTGTTGCCCAGAAGTTCATCGACAAGGTCCGTACTTGAAGTTCGACCTGAATCTTCTTTTCACCTTGGATGGTTTGGACCGGATACCAAATAATTAAATGATACGACCTGTACCCACTCGGTTTTTGCTCCAGAATATAGTCTCGTTCTTCTATAATTTCAAAGTCTTTACGTTTGCGAATGAGTTCAATGACTGTTTCAATATCTTCAACAAACTGGGTGACAATTCGGACACCTGCTAGATCTTGAATCTCTTTTTCGAGGTCATCAAACGAAATCTTCTTACGCGCAGCTTTATTTAAAATACTTGATACGGGTTTCACTCGCCCGGTCACAAATTCAATAGGTGTATGGTTAGAGCTTTTTTGATATTGCTCCCTGATCCCCTTTAACTTAACCTTTAATTCTTCAACTGCCTGTTTATATGGTGACAGAAGTTCATCCCAGCTGTTCATGTTTAATCACCACCTAATTAGTTTCGTTCAGATGAAAGGCTTTTAATACGGCTTGTTCAAAATCAGCACCGTAATTCCCATTGCCTGCAATGTTCTCTAAGAGAAAATCAAATTCTTCATGGAACCCTGTAAGCTCCATTCCTTGATCTTCTCCTAAGACAAGCCAAATAGGCTTTTTTGTTTGATAAGCTTGGTTAACGGTTTCCCACATTTCTTGATGGAACACAATGTGATGAAAACCTGTATCATCTTCAATTATGTATACAAATGCAAATCCATCAGAGTCAACGAGCAATCGGTTCCCAGGTTTCACCTTTTGTGCTGTTTCGATTGGTACGTTCTCATGGCCAACTACACGCCATTGGGTATCGGTTTCAATCATTTCTATAATGTGTATTTTGTGCATAGTATGTACCCCTCATTCCAAATGAAAAATCAAGCGTATTCCACTTACCAGTTTATCATATTTTTAAGCGGCACAGAATTGATTCCCCACAGAACTGAACGAAGTTGAGCTAAAAATTTCTCTATGTCATAATAGATAGATCCATAAACCGTTGATTAATCAGGAGGACCTTACCTAAATGGCTCAAGAACTTGAATTTGAAACCAAAACATTAGTATTTTTAGATGAGTTTCATGCATTACATACTTTTTTTCAAACAACAAATCAAGAAGCGATCACTCAACACAATCATTATTTTGAAACACCAGCTTTCGCTTTAAAGGAAGCAGGTTCTGCCTTACGCATACGAGAGAAACATAAGAAGTCTACTCTAACATTAAAACAACCTGCTCTAGACGGCGGGTTACTTGAAACACATCAATCCATTACAGAGGATGAACAAAAAGTAGCTATTAAAGAAGGCAAGCTACCTGATGGAGAGGTTTTACAGCGAGTAAGCTCCCTACAAATTCATACAGATGATCTAAAATTTATTGGTACCTTAACAACGGATCGCCTAGAGTTTCCTTATGACGGAGGAACGGTTTGTCTTGATAAGAGTAGCTATCATGGTGTGATCGATTACGAGCTTGAGTTTGAAGGAACATCAATGGAGCATGCCGAGCAAGTAATCACGTCCATTCTAAAGAAAACAAATATCCAAAGAAAAAAAACACCGAACAAGGTTGCTCGATTCTTTGCACAAAAAGAAACTAAGCGTACATAGTAAATAAAAAAAGACGAAAGAACGGTGATATCATCCCATTCTTTCGTCTTTTTTCGCCGTTACATTTGATTAAACAGTTCGAAACGTGTTCATTACCTTTGGTACATAAGCCATGGTTTCTTTGAACGGTGGGATGCCATTGTACTTATCAACGTTGCCCGGACCCGCGTTATAAGCAGCAAGAGCCTTTTCAATAGAGCCGTTATATTTTGTCAGCATGCTTTTCAAATACTTTGCGCCACCGTTAATGTTTTGCTCAGGATCAAATACATTCTGTACACCGAGCCCTCTAGCCGTTGCAGGCATCAGCTGCATAAGTCCCGAGGCTCCTACATGACTTTTAGCGTTCGGGTTAAAATTTGATTCTTGCTTGATCACCGCATAAAGCAATTTAGGATCTAACGAATAACGAGCTGCTGCTTTATCAATCAAATCTTTAAAAGGGTATGGCGTACTTGGTGCATTTGTATTGACTGGAACGGTTTCAGGTGATTGAATGTGCGAAACCTGCTGTTGAATGGATTCAAACCGTTCTTTCGCTGCTTGAGATAAAAATAGATCACTTATACTTGTTTGTGGCGGTTCCAATAACGGTTGCTGATTAAGCTGATTATGGAGTACATCAGAAAACATATGATTTGCTTCATTAGCTGAACCACCATATCGTTGATTCGCCCAAGATAGCTGTGTTTGGTTTTTCATATTTACTAATTGATTATGTAACAATGAAAATTCCATCTTCTCACCCTCTTCTCATCCATTACTTTTTTTACTATACCAAAGCCTGTCCCACAAACCAACAGAAAAACAAACATTAATTCCAATATATTCAATTGCCGTACAGATTATTTGAAGTTCTTAATCAAGGTTGCTACAATGTAGAAGAGGTTGACAAAGGGAGTGTAACTGTCATGCCAGATTCCAATTCTACTCCGTATATAGCTCTAGGTGGCGAAGAGGTGCTTTCAAAATTAGTAGACACCTTCTATTTTCATGTAAGCAACCATACTCTATTATCGGATTTATTTCCTGATGATTTAACAGAAACAGCTTATAAACAAAAACAATTTCTTACACAATTTTTAGGAGGGCCTTCTCTATATACTGAAGAGTTTGGTCATCCGATGCTTAGAGCTAGACATCTTCCATTCCCCATAACCGAGGAACATGCCAATGCATGGTTACAGTGTATGGAGCAAGCACTCGAAGATGTAAAAGTTGATCAAACAGTGCGTATGTATATGATGGAACGCCTTTCTTTAACTGCACATCATATGGTAAATACGCCTTAGAAAGGAGAATGACCATTGAATCCTCAAGAGATGTTAGCAACGTGTGATGATAAACAGGGCGTATGTGGTCTAAATCCAGGTGTATCTTATCCAACTAAACAATTAAAACCTATTGAAATTTATACTTTTATTGATCCACTATGTTCTGAATGCTGGGCCATTGAGCCCATTTTAAAGAAGCTGTATCTGGAGTACGGCGCGTATTTTCGGATCCGGGTGATTTTGGCCGGGAAACTAAAAGTCTGGAATGCCTGTCCTTCATTAGTTTCAACGAAAAGAAACAATCGCTTCAAAGAGGACCCTCCAGGAGCAAAAGGAATGTCCTGTGAAGGTGCTGTACGATTTAAACCAGACGAACTTGAACCTTATCGTGCTTCACTAGCCATAAAAGCCGCCGAGCTGCAAGGACCTCAAGCTGGAACTAGGTTCTTGCGAAAGTTAAGGGAATACCTTTTTCTTGAAAAGCTAAATATCACCGATGAAAAGGTGCTAACTAACTGTGCAAAAGACGCTGGACTTGATCTTGAAGCTTTCACGTTTGATCTACATTCTCCTTCTTCTGCAAAGGCGCTTCAATGCGATGCCAAAACAACTAAAGAGATGGATGTAGAATCCGTACCGACGTTTGTCTTCTTTAATGATAATGTGGAAGAAGAAGGCATGAAAGTCTCTGGTCAATATCCGTATCACGTGTACGTTCAAATTCTAGAAGACATGCTTGGCTTTAAACCAGAACGTGCTGAGCCAATTGGATTAGAGGGATTTTTAAAGCAACATTTATTTGTTGCAACTGTCGAATGTGCAGCGGTTCTAAATATTACGGAGGAAGAAGCGACAAAGCAATTAAAGCTGCTTAAACTCCAACAGAAGGTTGAAGCTGTGCCATATAAGTATGGAACGTTTTGGCGCTATATTAAAAAAGAATAGCATGGACGATTTGTTCGTTTCATAGAATAAAACAGGACACCATTAAGGCGTCCTGTTTTTTCTCTATAAGGAGTGGGATAGGTGAAAGCAATCACATTGGTGTTTAAACTATGCATCGTCATCGTGACGTTTTTTTTGTACTTGCTCGGATTGATGAATGTTTTCCCCGTTTTGATCGGAGGCGTCCTATTCTTTCTTTCCATTCTCTTTTTACTCTATCCTTCTGTGAAGGCAAATCGGTTTAAAGGATTTCGCTCTTAGTCTTCTAGTAATTCTTCCATCTGATCAAGAGTTTGCTCAAATAATTCCATTGCCTGTTTGATTGGATCAGCTGTTGTCATATCTACCCCTGCCTTTTTCAACATATCAATAGGGTATTCAGAGCTTCCTGTTTTTAAGAATGATAGAAATCTGTCAACAGCTGGTTGACCTTCCTCAAGTATCTGTTTAGATAATGCTGCTGCTGCACTATATCCGGTTGCGTATTGGAACACATAAAAATTGTAGTAGAAGTGAGGAATTCTTGCCCATTCATATCCAATCTCTTTATCGATAACCATGTCCTGACCGTAATACTTTACGTTCAAATCATAGTACGAGCGTGTCAGTTCATCCGCCGTTAATGATCCACCTGCTTCTACTTTTTCATGAATAAGCTTCTCAAATTCAGCAAACATGGTTTGACGGAATACAGTACCTCTGAACCCTTCTAAGAAATAATTCAGGATATAAAGTTTCTTTTCTTTGTCATCAAGTGTTTCAATAAAATGATGATGTAGTAAGGCTTCGTTTAATGTGGAAGCTACTTCCGCTACGAAAATCGTGTAGTCACCATACACATATGGCTGTGTGCTTCTTGTATAGTCACTGTGTAAGCTATGCCCAAACTCATGAGCTAATGTGAACAGATTATCAACATCATCCTGCCAGTTCATTAAAATAAATGGTTTTGTACCATACGATCCAGATGAATACGCACCGCTTCGCTTTCCCTTATTCTCCTGAACATCTACCCATCTTTCTTCAAAGCCTTTTTTTAATCGATTAACATACTCTTCGCCTAAAGGGGCTACTGCTTCGATAACCTTCTGCTTGGCTTCCTCATATGTCACGCTGAACTCTACATCCTGAACAATTGGCGTATAAAGATCATACATATGTAGTTCTTCCACACCTAAACATTTTTTTCTCAAGCGAACGTAACGGTGAAGTAATGGCAGGTGATCTTCTACAGTCTCAACAAGTTGATCGTAAACACGTAATGGTATATGTGTTTCAGATAACGCAGCTTCCCTGGCACTATTATATTTTCTTGATTGAGCATGAAAAATATCGCCTTTTACTTGTCCACTTAACGTGGCTGCAAACGTATTTTTATATGATTCATACGTAGCATATACAGCCTCAAACGCTGCTTTACGAACATCTCGATTCTTGCTTTGCAGGAGTGAGACAAAACGACCATGCGTAATCTGTACCTCTTTGCCGTCCTCTCCCTTAATAGTCGGGAACTCCAAATCAGCATTATTTAGGGCACCAAATGCCTGACTTGAAGCTAGGAGCGCTTCTTTCGCTCTTGCTAAAAGCTCCTCTTCCTTCTCAGATAGAATATGGTCTCTCTGTTTTTTAAGTTGATCAAACATATGAGCAAATGCTTGTAACTCTTT
Source organism: Alkalihalobacillus sp. FSL W8-0930 (assembly GCA_037965595.1). Classification (NCBI taxonomy): domain Bacteria; kingdom Bacillati; phylum Bacillota; class Bacilli; order Caryophanales; family Bacillaceae; genus Alkalihalobacillus; species Alkalihalobacillus sp. FSL W8-0930. Next base: position 2,487,863 of record CP150183.1, read on the forward strand.
CTTTTCTGAAACAAGAGTATCAAGTACCTTTGGTTCCATTGCCAAAAGCTCTGGTGTAACAAATGCAGCCTTTTGTTCAAGAAGCGACATTAAACCATATGCTTGATCCTGCAGGGCAGAGTAATATGAATTCCCAGTATCTTGATCATGTCTCATATGAGCATACGCAAATAATTTACCAAGCTGTTCTTCAAGCTCTAGCTGTTTGCTTAATGCTTGAAATAAAATGTCCGAAGACTCACTTAGCTTTCCACGGAATTCGTCCATTTCAGAAACGTCTCCCTTAAATTGCTGTGCGACTTGCTCCCACTTTTCGTCGCTACTAAAAATCGATTCCAGATCCCATGTATCAGCCACTGGTACTTCGTTTCTCTCTAAAACGTTCTTAGTCAATAAATACACCTCCAATAAACTAGCTCTGAGTATAGAGCTTCACCCTCTATTATCTCTGAATTTGATGGAAATTGGGAGTATTTTGACTTATTTTCGATAGATTTGTATCGAATTGATTGGCTTGATTTGGGGTTAAAGGAAGAGTAATGCCTCTTTTAAGGATAAATACCGTGTCCCCTTTCTCTTCATAAACACCAAATAATTTTAATAGACACATGTATTCTAGGATCATTTGTTTAAGCAAATCTGAGTCGCTATTAAATGGGTGTGTACGAAAGGTAAGGATTCGGTTGTACATAAAGGGGGTAAGATTATTTTTTATTTTAGATAGTGAAATGCTTTGGTTTACAGTGAGAGGCAAGATACTTGAAACAAGTATAATCGTTTGCCAAATGTGAGGAGATGTTTCGATGAAATGTTGAACAGGAAGAAACCAACCAGCTTCAGCAGGAAATTGACTTGGGCTTATGTTGTGATGGTATAGCCACTTTTGATACATTCGACGTTCTTTTGACTGATAAGGATGTACAGGAGGGTAACGCCAGGCTTTTTTTAACCGAAGCCAAGACTTTGGATTAAGTGTTGGAATGATAGAGGGATGAAGAATGGTGTCCAATGAGAAAGAGGCATTTTTTTTGCAGCTTAGCTGCGCCAAGGCTCGGGTGGTTGAGAATGATCGAATTTGTTTTAATAAAATCCACTGTGAGGATTCAGGACAGTAGTAATTGATGTTCATCTGTTCCATGCGATCTTTTCTAGCCGTCAGCCATTCAAATCCTAAGATCTGAAACACATCTCCTTGCTTACGCCGAAGCCTATTACCACCAATGATCCAAATTGGCGTAATACCTATTTGCTGATACCCTTGTGTACGTTCAAGGAAGCGTTCCTCTGATAAGGAAGAACATTGATATTCAATCGCAATCAATTGATTACCTACTTTACAAAGTAAATCGGGACGTTGTTGGATAAGCGGTAAATATACTTCTAATGAAACGGGGATTTTTTGTTTCACTAACCAGTTGTATAATTGTAGCTTGCCGCTTAAGTGATATGGAGATTCTGGTTCAAGCGAGAGTCTACACGTGGTATGTTTGTAGTGAGCGAAATGCCATTGGCGTTTCGTGCCAAGCTTTAACGTAACCCTGGCATCGCATGCGGGACACGCAAAATGTTTCTTAGATCTTAAATCTTTAAGTTCCTTTTCAAACCATTTGTCGGCCATTGAAATTTTTGTCCCATCTTCAAGGACAGCAGTTAGCATAGAAACACCTCCATGCTACGTTATGTTCGACAAAAAGTTCAGCAATCCTTTTAAATAATACAAAAAAACTGGGAGATAACACGAATGTCGTGAGCTAAACATGAATATAGCAACTAATCCGCTACAAGAGAATTCCTCGCACCCGTCGGGAACGGCCTCAGCCCCTTGCGCGGAAAAACGCCGCTACATTGTCTTCACTGCGTTCTGTTCCGTAGGAGTCTCGGGTTCTCCCTCCGCTCGTTATAATAAAAAGCAGAAACGGCGAATGATTCTGCAATTGAATCATTCGCCGTTTGTGTATTGATTTTTGGTTATGTCTCAAGCTCGATTTATTTAGGCTCTTGGGGAAAACTGCTGTCGTAGTGTCTCAAGTGCGGACTCATCAATAATTGACTTTCCATACTCTCCTACACGATGAACGGTGATGTCTGATTCAAATCCATATTCCAGGATGTGGCTTAGCATATTATCTTGTTCATCTTCAGTATATTGTTCATCATCAAATACGATGTGTAAATAATAATGACCCTCAAAATGGAATAATCTATTATCCAGATCCGCCTCTAAAAAGCTATGGCTCAAATCAATTAAGTCTTCAAAGTCTTTAAACCCAATCATAAGCTCTAATGGCTCGTGAATCGATTCATCCTGATCAAGAAGCTCAGCTCCATTATCTGTTTCACTGTCTCCATTAGCAAGAGCATGTTTGTCCTGCCAATCAGGTACGTCAAGCTTCATGCTGCCGTCCGTTACTTGTCCTCTTGTTACTAAGATTTCAAGACCACGGTCCATTGCATGAACCTGGATCCATAATGGGCCATCTAATTCAAAATCATCACGATTATTCGCTTCATTCATCATTTCAAAGAAGAGCTCTTCTCCACGCTCACGATTGTACCAAATTTCGTCTCGTTCAAAACCTCTTGACTCTATATCTTTATACGTAATAAAAAATTTAATGGTTGTGTCATTCACGCGTTCGATATCCATAATCGCTCTCCTCCGATCATTTACTCTAAGCAAGATCTCTGCTTGAATGGTATAGTTACACTTTACCCTTTGTATAGAACGGTTAACCTCGTAATAAAAGGGATCGTAACTTTCTTCTATTTTATGATAGTTCAAAGTAAAAAGGAATGATAAAATCAGATTTTTCTAAATTCCTTTTTATGATATGAACCCTTTTGTAATTCCTTATTTTCCTTTATTGAATACTTACTGTCAAGTATCCGTGCTTATAAATAAAACCTTCTACACATGACTGTAGAAGGTTTATTGTTAATTAACAAGTCGCTGCGCTTCTTGTAATTGGAATGTACGAACTTTTCTAGGTAAGAAGCGACGAATCTCAGCTTCGTTATAACCCACTTGAAGACGCTTTTCATCGAAAATAATTGGTCGACGTAATAGACCTGGATTTTCACTAATAATTGTAAAAAGAGTTTGTAATGAAAGGTTTTCAACCTCAACATTAAGCTCTTGAAAAACTTTGGAACGAGTTGAAATGATCTCATCTGTTCCATCCTCAGTCATTCGAATCACTTCTTTAACCTCGTCCACTGAAAGCGGTGAAGAAAAAATATTACGTTCCTCAAACGGAATGTCATGCTCCTCTAACCATGCTTTTGCTTTACGACAAGATGTACAGCTTGGTGAAGTTAACAATGTGACCATCTTACCAACCTCTCCCTTCAAGGAATCAATCTTTTGACTAAAAATGAGAACGTCTGTTTCACACTACTTATTATACAGAAAGTACGGTTGAAAGTACATAGTAGTTACAAAAAAGTTATACAAAACCTCTACATTAAAAGTCGATCGTTTAATATGTAACTAGTGATGTACATTCCCCGTAATACTTTAGCTTAAACATAGTATACTAAAAATCTTTTTAAACAAAAATGTTTCATAACTCTTTTACAAGTTGTTACTCAATTCAAAAAAAGTCCACCATAATGGCAGACATTTAAGCAATAATTTTACGATATGATTGAGGAGTTGTTTGTTTTAACGGTGACCTTTTCCAATTATCTACATTCTTCTTTAAAAGGTCTTTTAACATTTCCCGCTTTTTCTTTTGATGCTTTGCTTTTTCTTTATTCTTCAATTGGCACACCACCTTTTGCCGAGTTGCCTTTAATCTACTGCTTTTTCATCCTTATTGTACGTAACAGCCTGATCCACTGCATCGTAAGATTCTCCGTACAGATCTTGGTCTTTATACGTATGGATGTTTTCGTACGTGTGTTTCATTTTCTCATAAATACTATGCTCTGTTTCATCTGTGGGTGACCAGTACAAGATCTCAAGCTCATTCACTGTGTTCGTTGCTAATGACTTCTTACGGTACCCTACAGACTGGGCATGAGTAAACCCTTCCCTAGAATAAAATCGATTCCTTTTCACAGTATCTGTATCTTCATAATCAACCGGTTCAACTTCTAAAATAATGGGTTTATTCTTACGCTTAAGCTTATCGAGTAATTGCTTTCCTAACCCTTGACCACGTGCATCCTTAGATACGAACAAGTAATCAACAAAAACAAAGTCATCTGTTTCTACATACATAATAACATGGTTTTCGCTTTCATCTTTATGGTAAATATCTGCTTTTTCTTTTAACAGCAGTTCCATATGTTCTTTTGACTTCATCTCTTCAACCGGAAAATACTTACTAAGTTTTTCATACCAGCTCATTGTAGACTCATTCCTTCCTTTATTCTTCATTACTTTTAACGTATGGGCATTACTATATTCCTTTTTTTCAAAAAGAGTAAACGCTATCTTTTTTATAATCACAAAAGAGGCTAGGATATAACATTAAAATAAATATAAACCACCGACATGGAAGATAGGCACTACTCTTATAATAAAAACAAAAATGGCGAATGATTCAGTCGATGAATCATTCGCCCTTTTTCAATTAATCTTTAGTTATGTTTCGGTCTCTCGCTTTATTGTTCACTTGATTCAAGCTTCTTAAGGAGAATAATTTACGCCTTGTGAATAGGTGTTCCCAGCATTCCATAGAAGAAATTCAGTAATTCCTTCTTCTTTTAGACCTCGAATTTGATCTTCAACCTGCTCTTTACCATATGTTTGCCATTCTCCAGATGGTAAGTAGCTTGCCGTAAAGTCTTGAAGCCACGGTCTAGAGACTGGTCCGTCTTCAAGCTCGGAAAGAAGCTCATTTTCAACTTTAGCGTACTCTTTTGACATTTCATATGGGTAAAGGTCTGGCTTATCAATTCCAAAGTATGAGGTCCAATGACTCGGATAAATCATAGAAGAAATAACGTCAACGTTATCAGAAATGCCCAAGAAGCTTTGTCCGATTCCAGGTGCATACTCTACAGTCGCTGCATATCCAAAAATATCAACCGATACATCCACATCATATGCGCTTAACTCTTCTTTTGCATATGCAACAAAGTCATTGACCGCGTTAACACGGCGGTGAATGTTATCTCCATCTCCACCTTCGTATTTACCAGTTGAATATTCAAGATCCTCATCGCGTTTCTCAAATCCCTCTGGGAAGCGAACATAGTCAAACTGAATTTCTTGGAAACCCATTTTTGCAGCCTCTTCAGCAATATCAACGTTATATTCCCAGACTTCTTCAAGGAATGGATTAACAAAAGCTTCACCACGCCCGTTCTTCCAAACCTTTCCGTTTTCTTTAAACGACCATTCCGGTTTCTCTTCTGCCAAAACGGAATCCTTAAACACAACAACACGTGCAATTGGATATATGTTATTTTCTTCTAATACGTCAAACATTTTTTCAGGATCACTTATGTAATTATGTGCGATATCATAGAAGGGAGAATCTTCGTCCGGACGGTATGTAAGATGTCCATTATCTTCTTTAATGTCAATAACCATAGAATTTAATTCTGTATCATTTACCATGTCTACAAGCGTATTGAATCGTTCCCCACCAGCTGAATTACCCGTAACATAAATTCCTTTTACTCCATCCTCTGGATAACTAAATTGCCTATTTGATGAGTGTACAAAGCGTGCCAATCGATCAGGCAAATTGTAGCTTTTCAGTTCAGTTACCTTTTGAGCAAGTTCTTTTGCTCCATTCCCTGACTCGTCTTCAGCATGCGCCGTGTGGCTTATTCCCACAACAGCAAGTCCCATTGCAAAAACGGATACTGCTTGCTTCCACATCTTGCCACAACCCTTCGTTTCTAGATTAATCCTCATCCTTTGCATCCCAATCCTCTGGGATCGGTTCGTTCATTTCTTGTTCCATTGCCTTTCTTTTCAAATCAATCTGTTCTTTGTACCACTCAAACTGTTTCTTGCTTACTACATATTCTTCCCCATTATGTAATGCTTTGATGTTTCCTGCTGCAACCTGTCCTTTGATGTATGCAAGCGGAAGATCTAAGTATTCGGCCAATTCCGATAATGATATGTACATACGTAACCTCAACCTCCACGGAGAGTATATCGTTTTTAGACATTCTTCGACTACACATACCGGAAAAATCGATAATTTTACGTATTTAATCTCTACAATACCCGTTTTTGAAAAAAACATGCCAAAATTTGAAAAAGAGCCTGATTTTTTAATCAGACTCTTCACTGGATAGGTAAAATGTACATAATCACTAAAAAGAAGTGAAGCACCGTCCCACCTAGCACAAATAAATGCCAAACTGCATGATGAAATTTAAATCCTCTCCATATATAGAAGATGGTTCCTAAGCTGTACAAAATACCTCCACCAACTAAGAATAGGGTTCCTTGAATTGGTAGTGTTAAAACGATTGGTTTGATAGCAAACAGCGCCATCCATCCCATAAGTAGATAGAAGATTGTTGAAATCACTAAGAATTTTTTTACGAAGAAAATCTTGAATACAATACCAAGCGTCGCAATACCCCAAACGATTCCAAACAACGTCCACCCTAAGGCTCCTTGAACAACGATAAACAAAATAGGTGTATAGGTACCTGCGATAAAAAGATAGATCGCTGAATGATCAAGAATCTCAAAGAGGTCCTTGGCTTTACCGGGCGGAAAACTGTGCACAAGAGTTGAGGATGCATATAATAGGAGCATTGAAGTTCCATAGATGGAGAAGCTAACAATGTGCCACGCGTTCCCATACAAACTCGCAAAAACAATTAATAACGTCAAGCAAGCAATACTAATCACTGCACCAATCCCATGAGTAATCGCATTAGCGAGTTCTTCGTCTTTTGAAAAAACATGTGTAGTTGCCAATCAGTCATCCTCCTTTATCGAATGTCGGGTACTTCATTATATGGAAAGGGTGAATTTTTGTTGCAACTAGGTTCATCCTGTTTATATAATAGATAAACTAATCGTACCAGTTTAAAAGGAACTTTGAAAGGAGTGATTACATGAGAGATGTAACGCTTGTCCAAATCTTTGATCACCCCATCACACAAAAATACGTGAAACGATCAGGCATGGCCCACGCTATTGCTTGTGCCTATCATGCGTTTAAGCTAGCTAAAGAGTACCATGTAAATCCTGATTTAGCAGTGAAAGCTGCGCTTTTACATGATATTGGTCATTATACTTGGTATCGTAACGGCAAGTGGGACTATTCCCTATATAAAGAAAACGATATTCATGCGATAAAAGGCGCAGAGCGCGCACATAAATTACTCATTCGATTAGGTGAGCACCCTAAAGCCGCAAAAGAAATTTCTTTAGCTGTCCTGTTGCATACAGATTCGTACCTACCCAAAGGTGAGCTTCACCTTAAACCATTACAAAAGGTCGTGAACCTTGCAGATGAAGCGGACGAAGAGCCGAGTGGTGGTCATCATTATCGAATGATCGATGATGACAAAGCGAGAAAGATGCTCGCTAAACTTGATCAAATGGTCGAAGACGAATTAAAGCATGTGAAGAAAAAGGGCGAGGATTAATCGCCTTTTTTGTTTGCCTTAATGTACGCAGAAGCAATGTCAGGAGGAAGCATTCCATTGATTCGTTGAACTTCTTTTCCTCCCTCGTCTAAAAAGATCGTAGTCGGAATACCCACAATATGATATTCGTTCATCCACTCCCCAGTTTGATCAAGCCAAGGATCAAATGGTGCTTGATAATGATTTAAAAATGCTAGAAGCTCCTCTAGATCAGGGTCTACTTTTGTAAGATGGATTGGTACAAATCCAATTCCTTCCTGATCAAGTTTTTTGGAAAAATCAACGACGTCAGGCATCTCTTCTTGGCACGGTTGACACCACGTAGCAAAGAAATGAACAACCACTTTTCGACCTTTATATTCTTCTAATGTTTTGGCTTGTCCCGATAAACTTTTTGTTTCAATTTGATTTAAAGGCTTTTCAGCAGCCACAGCTTGGTGAGCAGACATTGGATAGACCGTTAGAAGGAGAAATAGTGTAAGCAGGTAAAGTAATGTTCTTTGGTTCATATAGCTCCTCCTTTTTACTGATACAAACCCTTGTTATAATAGAAAACGAAAGGGAGTTGATTACGCATGACTAAAATTCAAATCAGTCAAGTTATTGCCATTCTTATCCTCATTGCTTTTATGTTTTATACCTATCAAACAGAGGAGCGAATGCTTTATTTATTTATCCCCATCGCTCTTATAAATATTCTGCTATGGGTTCTGCGTCAACGTGAGCGCAAAGTGGCTCGTGACCGTGCGTCTCAAGGATAATTTGTTGAATGATATGATTTGTGGCGTTTGGCTTACCAAGAACGTTAGCTTGTTTAAGATATGCGCTTCTTTCTTTTTGATTGAATAATAACGTATGGATCGCTTTATGAAGCTGAACTTTGTTTAAAGCCAATATCGCAGCCTTCTTCTCATGTAAAAGGAGTGCATTCTCCCATTCCTGTCCTGGTAAGGGCTGATAGATGACAATAGGTGTTGTTTCAGTTATTGCATGTGCAAGTGTAAGGCCTCCCGCTTTTGTGACAAGTATGTCTGAGACACCTACATACGTTGAAAACTCATTTGTAAACGGAATGACCTTTACGTTTTGGCTGTCCCCAACATGCTTCAACTTTAGAGAAACCCGTTGATTCATGCCTGTAAAACAAAGAATATGAACCTGTGACATATGTTTAAATGCATGGATAATTTCTTCGTACCTTGCTATCCCTTCTCCCCCACCTGCAATCATAATAATCAGTTTTCCTTTTGGTAGACCTAACCGTTCTTTCACCATCTCTTTGTTTGCTAGGCGCCCCGTTGAGTATTCAATGGGAATGCCATATGAATGGTAGGAAGAAGGTACACCCATGTGTGAGGAAACTGGTTCTAATCCAGATAGAAAATATCCTGAGACCTGTGGATGGATTGCTAGACGGTGCAACTTAAAATCAGTGCTTATATGGTAAAGTGGAATCTTTTTGGTCGACCATTTCATCCAAGTTGCAAGTAATCTTGTGATTAGAACGTGAGTAGAAAGAATAAAAGGACGATGACACTCGAGAATCTTATGCCCAACCGAATGGAAGAGGTTTCTAGCCAGACTCTCAAACAATCGATCCCCTTTCTTTGACTTGGACGTATAGCGATAACATATGTCCCACAGAACAGGTGTAGTAGATATCATGTTAAAGTAGCCTTTTCGTATCATTCTTTGTTGCCACACTGGAAGACTATCGAATAGATCCAATACTTCAGATTTATAATGAGTGAGGCGATCGATTTCATTTGCGAGAACATTGGCTGTTTTGGTATGACCATAACCGATTGAGGCATGAAGTATTAAGGGCTGTGCCTTTATCTTGACCAACCTCCTTAAGCTTTTTCAGGACGTAATACAAGTATATGGACAACCTATTTCTTTATTCATGCAGGACTTAATTGTAATAGAGGAAAGAACACGAGTAGATATGGTATGATACACAGGAGACAAACGTAGTAATGGAGGAGAATGTAATGAAAACCGTTTTTTCTGGAATACAACCTAGTGGAACTGTTACATTAGGAAATTACCTAGGAGCGATGAAACACTTTGTCGATATGCAGGAAGATAATCAGTGTTACTTTTGTATCGTAGATCAACACGCCATCACTCAACCGCAAGAACGTTTAAAGCTTAGAGAGAACATTCGTAGTCTCGCTGCTTTATACGTTGCTGTTGGGCTTGATCCTAAGAAGGCCGTTTTGTTTGTTCAATCTGAAGTGCCTGCACATGCTCAATTAGGATGGATGATGCAATGTGTTTCATATATTGGTGAACTTGAGCGAATGACTCAATTTAAAGACAAGTCTTCAGGGAAAGAAGCTGTATCTGCTTCACTTCTTACTTACCCTCCTCTAATGGCAGCGGACATTCTTCTTTATGGAACAAACGTTGTACCTGTTGGAGAAGATCAAAAACAACATTTAGAGCTTACACGTAATCTAGCCGAACGATTTAATAAGAAATACAATGATATATTTACAGTGCCAGAAGTGAAAATCCCTAAAGAAGGCGCTCGTATTATGTCACTAACGGATCCAACGAGTAAAATGAGTAAATCGAACCCTAATCCTAAAAGCTACATTTCAATTTTGGATGAACCACAAACCATTCGTAAAAAAATCAAGAGTGCCGTCACCGATACGGAAGGAACGGTACGCTATGATAAAGAACAAAAACCAGGTGTTGCGAATCTGTTAACGATCTATTCTTCAATTACGGGTGAGTCTATTGCTGCTCTTGAAGAACGTTACGAAGGCAAGGGATATGGTGATTTTAAAGCGGATGTTGCTGAGGTTGTAGTGAATGCTTTAACGCCAATTCAGGAAAAACACCATGAGCTCATCACGTCAGATGAATTAGATTCTATCTTAGATGACGGTGCCTCACGAGCGAATACCCAAGCCGTCCGCATGCTTCACAAAGCAGAACGCGCAATGGGACTTGGCCGTCGTACGAGATAACTATTAGTAAACAAACGATCCGTTTTCGATCGTTTGTTTTTTTTATAAAGAAAAAACGAATGCAAAAGCATCCGCTTAGTATCCGTTATTCTTTTTCCAGACCTTGCCTACAAAGAAAGATAGGCCGAGTGTACCCACTAACAAAATCACAGTGAATACTTGCATTACTGTATAAGCTAAACCATCCATCGTTTCTCCACCCATGTAACCGCCTCCACCATTGTTTTCTTAAGTATAGTAGAAGTTCAGAAGTAAGTAAACGATAAATCGCTTATTTTACGCTTTCAGGGTGCTCTTGCTCCCACAGCTTCTCGAAAAATGGCTGCCCTTTTATCATTGCTTCGCACAATTCAACATGACGACTTGTCCAGCCGATTAAGACTTCATTCATAAAATGATTCCAGGCTTCGTGTCGCTGCATGCATTGGATTTGCTCGTAGGCTTCCGGCTTCCACTCTGTATACCAGTACCTCACCTCAGCATCTGTCCCTGATTGATTCAATTCATCTAATACCATATGAAGAAGAAGCTTTAACTGTCTTTCCTTACGAGTCAATCCAACCATTTCCCGAGGAGATGGAGATAGAATATGATAGTCTTTTTGAAGGGGTGGATGTTCAAGCTCAAATACCTTCCACTCCCCATTTTCTAAATGCTCATAAACAAGCTGTTGCTGTCTAGGTGTTAGACGACTTTTTCTTATTGGTGTTTGAAATCCAGCGGTATCAACAGCTATAATACGTCTCCCATCTGAAGCAATAAAGCAATAATCCAGTTGAATTCTTGACATATTTTTTCGTAGGTAGCTTTTTTGGTACACTTCCTGTAGCAATGCTTCTGGTAATTCGGCTAAGTCATTTTCAAGATAATCCATGAGTGAATCGGTGACCTTTACTAATATAGCCTGGTCCAGCACCTCTACCCGATCACTCGGACGCCATTCTACAAAATCACACACATTATATCCGTTCTCTTCCCCTTCAAACCAGTTAATCCATACATCACGCATGACGACCATTCAAAACCCTCCTTGCTGGCATATTCGATAGTACCCACAGTATAGGCAAGGGTTCATTAGTTTATTCCGCGAAACTCATACTCTTTAAAACTTCTTTCAGAAACACCTGACTCTCTGCCCCTTTAAACGTTAACCAATCCGTTGTTTTCCAAGCAGGTCTTTTTAGATGAGCGGCCTTTGCCAGCTGATACCCAACATAATAGCCAAGTAAAGACGGAATCTTTAATCTTGCATCTCCATACAAATACTTTCTGTGCGCAGATCGGCCTTTTCGTTCAAGATTTGGAGTCACCCATTTTTTGACCCACTTCTTTTCAAATTGGTCATCATATAGTGAAGTCCATGGAGCAAGCTGCTCCCTCCCTACATATTCAAGTACTGCACGCTCAGCTAGCCCCTCCATAAACATGGATTCGAGTAAGGTAATGGATTCCTCTGTCTCATTTGTATGCATCAATCTAACAGCATGATGATATTCATGAACAACTAGAGATTGAATCTCTTGATCGCTCAGATGGGTCCCAACAAATAAAAAAAGAGCAAACGGAAAACTGATTCCTGCTTTTTTAGAAGGGTCCTTTATTCCTTTATTAACTGGGAGAAGGTAAATAGGCAAATCTGGTCCGCCCCATAGCTTCTTTAATTGTAAAAATTGAGACTGAACAGTTTCCCAGATTGGTCTAGAAGCTAAATCCTCTAAATCCGCCAGATCTTGCTCTGAAGCTAAAAACAACCCTTGTTCTACTAAAAAGGGATGAAGCTGTTCGGCAATGTCACCCTCAAACCATTTCGTTAAAGGGTCTACAAACCACTTTTTCTGAGCCTGATACACATTTAGTTGTGAATTCCTTATCTGTAAATCTTGCAAAAAATAGTTGATCCATTTGTCCGTCCGGACTACGCTCAAGCCTGATTCCTCCTTCCATCTCATAATTCTCGACAACGTCCCACACTGATAAACTTGACTTCGTATGTGCTTCCTTTCAAAATTAAGGGTAGACACAAGACTTTATTTAAGGAGACATTCAATGGCTAATTTGGATATAAAGAACCTTCAGTCTTTTAAAGTAGAACTCACACGATTCATGATGACTTATAAATTTGCACTCGATGAAATGAATACGAAGATCAAAATATTGCAGGAGGAGTTTGAATATGTTCATGAACACAATCCAATTGAACATATTAAATGCAGACTCAAATCACCTGAAAGTATCTTTAAGAAGGTCATTCGTAAAAATTGTCAGCCTTCTCTTGAGAGCATTAAAGCTCATATAAAGGATATTGCCGGTATCCGCATAACATGTTCGTTTCTTTCAGATATCTATACACTTTCTGAAATGCTTCAAAATCAAAGTGATATCCGAGTGCTTGAAGTAAAAGATTACATAAAGCATCCAAAAGACAACGGATATCAGAGTCTTCACTTAATATTGGAACTTCCTGTTTTTATGACTGACCGTACTGAATATGTATGTATGGAGGTTCAAATCCGTACGATTGCGATGGATTTTTGGGCAAGCCTCGAGCACAAGATCTATTACAAATATGAATCTGATGTACCTAAGCACCTTCTGCAGGAATTAAAAGAAGCAGCTGATTCAGCGGCAGCACTCGATCGAAAAATGGAAGGAATCCATAATGAAATTGATACGATTAAGAAACGCAAAAAAGTCTATGATGAGAATCATAAACTTCAAATTAAAGATCAAACCTTTGAGCTACCTGCCGACCTACTGAAGCTACTTGAAACAAAAGATGAATAATTGATTTAGAGAGCGGCACACTTTTATAACAGTGTGACTGCTCTTTTTTTTCAGTTTTTGTAAGCGACTTCTATTGATTCTACTCCCTTCAAGTGATACTCTGCTAACAGATACTCTTTTATCCCTTAAAGCGTTACAAGCAGGAGGGTGAACTCTCTAAAAGGAGATACGTATGTTAACTAAAACGACACCGACAACAACAGATGCGTACACAAGTTTTACCAGAAGCGAATGGTCTTCGCTTGCGTATCAAGCCTCTGTGAGTCTTACAGACGAGGAACGAACTCAATTACAAGGAATTAATGAAACCGTCTCGCCCGATGAAGTCGAACAAATATATGTCCCTTTATCGGAACTATTATATATGCATACCACTCATGCCGTTCATCTGCATAATGATCAAAACCGTTTCTTTCATAGAGAAACAAAGAAAGTTCCTTTTGTCATTGGTATTGCAGGCAGTGTATCTGTCGGTAAAAGTACAACTGCACGTTTAATCCAAGCCCTTATTAGCCGTTGGCCCAATCGTCCAAAAGTTGAACTTGTTACAACGGACGGTTTCCTTTACCCAAATAAGATACTTGAAGAACGTGGATTAATGAAACGAAAGGGCTTCCCCGAAAGCTACGACATTCGGAAGCTGGTTCGCTTTCTCTCTGATATTAAATCGGGTCGCAAAAGCACAGAGGTCCCACTTTACTCTCATCTTACGTATGACGTGTTAAGTGAAAAATCCCAGCCTATCGACGAACCTGATGTTGTCATCGTAGAAGGAATTAATGTTCTTCAAGTAAACAAAAAAGACCGTCGCATCTCACCAGTCTTTGTCTCTGACTTCTTTGACTACTCCATCTACGTGGACGCAGACGAAGAAAACATCATAAAATGGTACATTGATCGCTTTAAAGTGCTTCAACATACAGCATTCCAAGATCCAAACTCCTTCTTCCATCGCTACCGCCACTTAAGCGAAGCTGAAGCTGAGGAAGTAGCCTTATCCATCTGGAAAAGCATTAACGGCGTCAACCTCGAAAAAAACATACGCCCTACTCGCTACCGTGCCGACATGATCCTCACAAAAGGAACCTGTCACCGCGTGGAGCAAGTTCAAGTGAAGAAGAGCTAAGAAAAAGGACCCCGGGGGTCCTTTTTCTATGTGGAGTTGTTTGTTATTCTCTTTGTTGATTCTGAGCTCTCTTTGTTGATTCCTTGCTTTCTTTGTTGATTCTGCGCTCTCTTTGTTGATTCCGCTCTCCCTTTGTTGATTCTGCGCTCTCTTTGTTGATTCTACGCTCTCTTTGTTGATTCCGCACTCTCTTTGTTGATTCCGCACTCTCTTTGTTGATTCCGCACTCTCTTTGTTGATTCCCCGCTCTCTTTGTTGATTCTGCGCTCTCTCTGCTCCTAGGTCAACCACATCTCCCGTGGATTCAGCTGATACACACCCTCGTTCCGATTCATGAAATGGCAGATGATCCATTCGCGGCGAATGATTGCATAATCTGCAAAGTACTGCTGAATATGCTCGTTGATTTCTTTTTCGCTATAGGACTCTCCGTCCTTTATTCCTCGGAGCATATACTCCAAAACAATCAGCTTCTTTTTCCGCTGTGCTGGAAAGGTTTTAAGCTGATTTTGTGCATTAAAGAAATTTTTGATGACAGCCAATTTTTGATCGTCAGTTACGTGAAAATCCTGGTTCATTTCATTCTCCCCAATCTTCGTTACAGCCAAAGCAAGGGCCATTAACGTTTTTTCGTTAAGATGATAGTACACTGTGTTCTTATCTCTAACCTGTCTAACTACATCTATCTCTTTTAATTTTGCCATGTGATGAGATATGGTTGGCGCTTTTAATCCAAGTTTACCTGCGATCGCCTGACCGTGCAGGGGTCCCTTTTTTAACATGGAGACGATCTGAATTCGAGTTTTGTCCCCCATGACCTTATGAAAGTTAACAATCCGACTTAATTGCATAGCTATCCTCTCTCTATTTCGATGAGTATCTAATTTCATATTAATCTAATTAGATGATCATGTAAATAGATCACATTAAAAAAGCTCGTTGCAAATCTACTATTTGCAACGAGCTTACTCTAGTTATAAATTAACCTTTGAACATTTGAACAAACATTTTACCGTAAGGACCGCCATCAACAATACCGATTCCAACATTTGTGTAGTCAGCTTTTAAGATATTCTCACGGTGACCTTGTGAGTTCATTAGTGCTTGGTGAGCTGCTTCTACTGTTTGGTTTCCAGCAAGGTTTTCACCAGCTGTACGATACTCGATTCCGAACTGATCCATCATTTGGAATGGTGAACCGTATGTTGGAGAGTTATGATCAAAGTAGTTATTATCGATCATGTCTTGTGCTTTTACGCGTGCTACTTCAGCTAGCTCCGGGTCAGCTTTAAGTGGAGAAAGACCAACACTTTCGCGTTCTTTGTTAACTGAATCTAGCATTTGTTGCTCTTCTGCTGAGAATTCTGCTGCATCCGTATCAGCATCTTCTTGTGGAGCTGCTTCTTCTTGTGGAGCTTCCTCTTCTGCTTGAACGTCTTCTTCAACTGGAGCAGGTGCTTCCACTGCCTCTTCTTCTACTACTTCTTCAGCTTGCTCAGGCTCTTCTACTACTTCTGCTCCTGGCTGCTCAGCTGCTTGTTCGAAATCAAATTGATTAAAGAAATCAATCACCCATTGACCGTTTTCGAAATTGATAGTTTCAGCTCCAGGGAATTTTGCAAGACAATTAAACGCTTGCTGTGCATCTTGAGCGTCAAATTGGATTACGTAAGGACCACTTACGTGTGTATTGGAAGCTGCATCAGCTTGTCCTAAAAAACCTACTGCTGTGATTGCCGCTGCTGCAGCAGATGATACTACGATTTTCTTGAAATTCATCTTAGAATTCCTCCTCAGAAAGTTTGTGTTTTGATCTACAATTCGCATCTTAGCATAGCTTTTTTTAATAGAACCATGGTAAAAGTTTCATCATTAGGAAGAGTAATAGAATCCTTAGAATCGTTGTTATACGTTGCGCCTCTAAGGGTTTTCAATTCTCTCCCCCTCCACATAAAAGGAAATATGTCAAATATCCAATGAACTTTAATATTTCGTTACATAACTGTAAAAAAGCGTGATGAGACCATGTGTATCAAGGAAACTACTCAATCTGACTCAAAATTGGGTAAATTTACTTGCACATTTACCCCTAAAAGTTTGATAGGTTAATAGGCAGATCATGCACAGGAGGTATTTTCATTGAAAAAGAAATTATTAACCAGTCTACTAGTGGTGGGTTTAGTGGCCACAAGTACACAAATGGTCGAAGCAAAATCAACTCATACCATTAAAAAGGGAGAAACCCTTTCATCTATAAGCGATCAATATGCCATCCCAACGGCTGCAATAAAAAGAAGTAATCAACTTTCCTCTACTAATATTGTCGCTGGTGATACATTAACGATCCCTACTTCTGTTTCCGCAAATGAAAAGGAATTGTTAGCACGCCTTGTGCACGCAGAAGCTAAAGGTGAGCCATATGCAGGTAAGGTAGCTGTAGCAACGGTTGTACTAAACCGTGTTGATAGTGATTTATTCCCTGACAATGTCAATGATGTTGTATATGAGAGAAGCGCATCCGGACATTACGCGTTCTCACCGGTTTTAGATGGTTCTATCTCGAATAAAGCAGACAGTGAATCCATTCGTGCGGTAGAAGAAGCTCTTCAATTTAGAGGACAAGGACAAAATTCCTTATACTTCTATAACCCAACTACGGCAACAAGTAAGTGGGTTTCCACTCGCGAACAAACGCTTGTCATTGGTGATCATGTATTTGCTAAATAAGTAATTCTTTTAAAGACCCCTAAAAAAAAGGGGTCTTTTTTCGTAGCTTAATCTTGCGGTTAGGGGGAATAGAATGATCAAGAGAGATAAAGGAGGAATCAGTCATGGTACGTGTAACCAAAACACCCACTTTACAAATGCATCGTGTACTGCAGCACCGTTTACAAAATGCTGTTCGTCCAAATTCAGCAGCGCCGGTTGAACGGG
Source organism: Alkalihalobacillus sp. FSL W8-0930 (assembly GCA_037965595.1). Classification (NCBI taxonomy): domain Bacteria; kingdom Bacillati; phylum Bacillota; class Bacilli; order Caryophanales; family Bacillaceae; genus Alkalihalobacillus; species Alkalihalobacillus sp. FSL W8-0930. The sequence goes on from CP150183.1 coordinate 2,505,272, forward strand.
TATCCTCCATTGCTCCAGTTACGGAAGTGGTATCGAATGAATCAGCCAATTATTTATATGAGTATGAGCGAAATGGGTGGGTCCATCGGCTCCGTACCACATTAAAAACCTTTTATTTAAAAGAGCGGGCTCTTTGGAAGCATGCACGCATGCAACGTCGAACACTTGCTCAATTTGAACAATTTATTGATACATGGAATGAAACGGCTAAACAAATGGAAAAGCTCGAGCAAATGGGGTTATCCTTTCAAAGTGAATTACGACATTCCCTTAAGGATCAGTCTGACTTACTTTCTGAAGTAGGTGTAACAGTGGATGGTTTAACTCTTACTTTTCAAAAACAGTCTACTCGACCTCACAGTGAATGGGTTGATCAATTACAAGCAGTAAAAGTCCAACTGTATCAGAACTATCATCAGCTCTTTACACTCACCTTCGAGGAATCTAGTTCTCCTTATGAACAAGGCCCAACTGAACTCCAAGGTCTGATATACGAGAAACGTGGATAGACTTCTAAGACACAGTCGTGACGAGCGGCTGTGTCTTTTGCTACAATAAAGAAAGATTATAGACATGAGGAGACTCTACTAAATGAAAATACTTGCCTCTCATTTACAAATAGATTTTGATGGGTTGGCTTCGTTAATTGCTGCTCAAGCTTTGTACCCTGAGGCCACCATTGCTCTGCCCTCCCAACAACAAGAGAGCGTAAAACATGTGCTTTCATTGTACCGAGATACATTTAAAGCTGAAGCGATTGATAAGATCAGCTGGGATGAAGTGACGGACCTTGTGATTGTTGACACCTCATCACTCAAACGCTGTGGCATCCCTCTTGAGAAGCTTTCAGCTCTTCACACGTTAACGATCTATGACCATCATCCTACCAATCCAGAGTCTGTTGCCACCGAAGTGGTTCAGGAACCTGTTGGCGCTTGTGTGACTCTGCTCATAGAGAGACTCCAGGAACAGAATATCAAGTTAGAACCTTCGGAAGCGTTATTACTTGGACTCGGTTTATACAGTGATACCGGTTCATTTCAACATATGCAAACAACGGAGCGAGATTTATCCGCTGCAGCCTTCTTGCTGTCTCAGGGGATGGATCTAGACGTGATGAAACCATTTTTAGAAGATCATTTAACTGATACACAGGAGATGTTGTATCAGCAATTAAACGAATCGATCGACATTTATGAGGAGAGCGGCTTACAGATCGCCATTTGTTATTCCGTTTGTGAGTCGTTTATTAGTGGGCTCGCTCCGATTACTGAACGATTAGTTAGCACACTTAAAGCAGATACCGTTTTATCCGTTGTTCAAATGGGATCAAACACCTACATAACAGGAAGAAGCCAGACGATGCGAGTGAATGTAAAAAAAATCATGATGGCATTTGGAGGCGGCGGCCATCCCCAAGCCGCTGCAGCCTCTGTTAAAAAAGGAGCCCTACAGGATGTTCTTGAGCAAGTGAAGTCTGAGCTTCCTTCGGCCATCCAACCTGCTATTACTGCTGGTATGATTATGAGTTCTCCAGTTCATACGATTGAAGAGAACTGTACTCTAGACGATGCGGCTGATGCCCTAATACGATATGGACATACAGGTATGCCCATCTTAAACGAATCAGGACAATTGTCGGGAATGCTTTCACGAAGAGATTTAGACAAGGCACAACGACATGGATTAGGACATTCTCCGATCCATTCTTATATGACAAAAGAGGTTCTTACTCTGGGTCCTGAGGCTCCACTTGAATCGATTCAAGAAGTAATGATTACCCATAATATTGGCCGCATTCCTATTTTAGATCATGAAACATTAGTAGGTGTTGTGTCCAGATCCGACGTGTTGTCCATTTTACACGATGAAGCCAAACGAAAGCACTATGAATCAGAAGCTAGTCGGCTCTCCACTCATAGTTTAATCGATGCACTGGCCGAGCATTTCGATTCAGCTATTTACGATTTACTCGTACTAGTAGGAAATGACGCTAGTGAATACAGTTATAAGAGCTATCTCGTTGGAGGTGGTGTACGTGATGTGCTACTGGGCCGCTCAAATGAGGATGTGGACATCGTCATCGAAGGAAATGCAATTGAATTTGGAGAGCATCTAGCCGCTACTCACGGAGGAAGTACAAAGGCACATCAAAGCTTTGGAACAACCACATGGACCACGCCATCCGGGATAAAAGTCGACCTTGCTACGGCACGATCTGAACACTACGAGCAGCCTGCTTTATTACCTGAAGTAGCCCCATCACGTATAAGAGAGGATTTATCGAGGCGAGACTTCACAATAAATGCCATGGCCATTAGTCTCCATCCTGATACGTTTGGAGAGCTTCTAGATCATTTTCAGGGTCAACGTGATTTAAAAAATGGTCACATTCGTATTCTTCATTCACTTAGCTTCATTGAAGACCCTACAAGAATCTTCCGAGCGGTGCGATTTGCCAATCGGTTTGACTATCATCTTCACCCTGAAACCGAAGCACTCGCAAAAGGAGCAAAAGCCTCACTATTGGGATTATCTGCAAGCCGAGTGATGCATGAACTTGATCTAATGCAACAAGAAAATCAATTGCTATCTTCTTTTCATACGTTAGATCATCTTGGTGTTTGGCACACTCTTCTTAAGACTGAACCGAGTGAAAACAAGTGGACACATATGAATCAATTAATGACACACGGGTTTGTTGAGCCATTTCTATTTATGGCTGCGTTATGCTATGAGGGGAACGGTCGTTTTGGGGAATCTATTGATTTCTATGCGTTATCGAGTAAAGACCAACGTCTGCTACGGACGGTCAGAGAAGCCGACATTTATGAAGTCACGGACAACGAGACGTTGGGAGAGTGGCATAAGCAGATCCACACCCTATCAGCTAGAGTACTACTATTTATTGCAACAAAACCTGACTTTGAGCATGGTGAAACACTCATTGCTTATATCCAAAAGCGTAACCACTTAGCTCCACTTCTTGCAGGAAAAGATCTTGTAACCGAGTTAGGCCTTGAGCCTGGCCCTATCTTCTCTTCTATCCTCACTGGAGCATACAGTCTTCAATTGGATGATGTACTGTCGACCAAGCAAGAAGCACTTGATTGGGCAAAAGAATATTATAAAAAAGAGATGAGACATAACTAAAAATCAATTTGAAAAGGCGAATGATTCTACAATCGAATCATTCGCCTTTCGTGATTTATTTGAACAAGCGGAGGGAGAACCCGAGACTCCTACGGAACAGAACGCGGTGAAGACACTGTAGCGGCTCCCTTTCCGCGGAAGGGGCTGAGGCCGTTCTTGTGGGTGCGAGGGATTCTCCTGTAGCGGATTATTTGCTATATTCGTGTTTTACCCGCTACATTCAAGTTATGTCACGCCGTCTTTTTTATCATTAATGAACCAGACCATCCAGTAGGTGGGCGATATATACTTCGATACTTGTCATCACAAAAAAGAATGAAAAGACTGAATAAAGTAAGAGGAGTACGGCCAAGCACAGCGCAATTAATACTGGTTTTGTACGATCACTCTTTAAGTAATAAATCTGTACAATATATAAAAGAATTAACACATAAACAGGAGTTGCCATACCAATGAAGTATAAAAAGCTCGCTCCAAATGCCATGCCGCGAAATCCTAAGACAACTGCTTTCGTTAATAGGGCTAACCCTATTAATACATTAATGATATGAATAAAAAATGCTTTACCTTTTTCTGTCCCTCTAAAAAGTAAAACAGCTAGAATAGTGATGTTTAAGCAAAGAGCAATTATTAAAAGTAAAAGAAAGAAAATCTTTTCATTATAAACGAAATATAAAGCACTGTACGAAGAATAGAATAAGATTAAAAGCTGAATGTACAACACAGTATAAAGCCAGCTCATCTTGAAAACACGTTTCATTGAAATGAAAAGTAGAAAAATATGTAGAGCAACAATTAGAATTAATTCAAATGAAGCCGTAACAGAGTTAAAGAATCCATCAAAGGAAGAAATGCCCACTGTACTACTTAATCCAATGATGAATAACACGACCAATAAGATTCGCTCAAATAGAAAAAGGGTACTCTTTTCATTTTCCTTATCCATGTAATAATTCCTTTCATTGGATGATATGTTTGTTCTTATTTTATGTCTAACCCTCTTTCATTACAACAACAAATTAGAAATTGACGCTCCCTCTTGCTTCTCCTATACTAGTACCATTGCCTAACTTTCTTTAGAGGAGTTCGTCCACATGGATTTTGAAATACAGTTTTTATCCTTTTATTTAATTACAGTAGATGGTCGTGATGAGCAAGCAGATAAACGGTTTAAGCACTTTAAAACACTCGACAAACACGAATTTGAGCATAGTGAGATGAAGGATTTTTTAGATGGAGAGCTGAAGAAGATCGTAAAGAGAAAGGCGGAGCATCATCCTAAGTCGGATCAGGTCCCGACTAAGATTGGTCACTTTGTCACTGAGCCTGGTCACCCACTTGAATCAAATCCAAATTATGCGTTGCTTCATAAAACACGCTTTGCTGAGACAAAAGAAGACTTTAAGAATGTGAGTGAACAGCTTGTTCGTATTTATTTAAATACAAGCGCTGTACGTGGTGGTGTCTTTCTTGTGGCGACAGCCGTTCCGCGAAAATTCTTTGATGATTCCTTTGTCTTTATCATGAAATGTGACTTTGAACCGAAAGTAGCTTCGATTGCCGATGAAGCATCACTTATTCAAAAAGTGGAGTATGCGATTACGACCAAAAACATGAAGTCCATTCAGTATCCCTATATGCCTGAAGAAGGCATGCTTGAACATACGGAGGTTAAGATTCACCAAGCCTCCCATGCCAGGTATTTTGAAGACTTCTTAAAGTATGTAGAATACGGAGAATCCTTACCTGTTATTATGAAAACTCAGGTCATGAATATGGTACAGGAGCATGTGTACGAAACATATGAGGAACAGAGTGAAGAAAGACAAAAGTTTGAGCACGACCTTGAGATCTGGGAAGGTAGTGAAACTCGAGAGCTTCAAGAGCGCTTAGATACACATCAAGTGATGGAAGCCGCCGCTCAAATTGTGGATCATACACCAGAAGCAGAGATAAAGATGAAGGTTGGAGAAACATCCATTAAAGGCTTACTTGCAGACTTCGGAGAATCCATTCATCTTGGAAAAATAAATGGGCGATATGTATTGCTTCTAGATGCGGAAACCATCCAATTTGAAAAAGGTGTGTCCCCTATCGAATTCCATAAACCTGATGACTTACATCACATTATTGAAAAGCTCGCTCAAAAACCTTCTAATTAATAAAGACAAAAGACTTCTTTCCTCGTGTTGGAAAGAAGTCTTTTTTATGGTTAGCTTGTTTTTAATTGTAACTGGGACATTTCATCGACAGCCTGCTTAATGCTACCGCTGTTTTGAATGTAAAGTGAATGCCAGATTAAGAAACAAAGAATCGTCCATAGCTTACGACTATTATCTCTTTTTCCTGCTGCATGCTCCTCAAGTAAAGCGAGGGCTTCTTTTTGATTAAAGATCGTCCCTGCTGCTTGATTGATTGTTAAGATATCCTTCGCCCAATCATATAGCTCATTTTTCAGCCAATGACGAATTGGAACCGGGAACCCTAGTTTTTTGCGATTCAAGATGGAATCTGGAACCACACCTTTAATGGCTTCACGCAGCACATACTTTGTTGTTCCATTTGCGATTTTTGCGGATTCCGGGATGCGACTCGCAACTTCAAAAACTTCTTTATCTAAAAATGGTACACGTAACTCAAGTGAATGCGCCATCGTCATTCGGTCAGCCTTTACTAAGATATCTCCCGGTAACCACGTATGAAGATCAATGTATTGCATCTTCGTTGAATCCGTGTAGGAGACAGCTTTTTGATAAAGCCCTTTCGTTAACTCGGTAAAGGAGTAATCATTGTGATAGGTTCTTAGAATTTGTTCCTTTTCAAGCTCTGTAAAGATTTTCGCATTACCGATATACCGTTCCTCAATCGGCGTTGTTCCTCGAAGTAGGTAGCTACGCCCACGCATTCCCTCAGGTAGTCCTAGCGCCATTTTATTAATCGTACGTTTCATTTGACTTGGCCAACGATTAAAGTAACGAAGCGCTTGTGGCTCACGATAAATGTTATATCCACCAAACAGCTCGTCCGCTCCTTCACCAGACAGAACAACCTTTACATGTTTGCTGGCCTCTTTTGCAACAAAATAAAGAGGTACTGCTGCTGGGTCGGCAACTGGATCGTCCATATGCCAGATGATTTTAGGTAATTCACGAATGAATTCCTCAGGTGTAATATGCTTATGAATATTCTCGACGCCTAACTTCTCGGCCGAATCTTTTGCAATGTTCACTTCACTAAAGCCTTCGTGGTCAAAACCTACTGTAAAGGTTTTAAGATTAGGATTGTGTTCTTTAGCAAGTGCTACAATCGTTGTTGAATCAATTCCACTTGAAAGGAATGCTCCGACAGGCACATCACTTCGCATATGCTTCGCAACGGAGTCCTTTAATACATCAATGGTTTGCTTAGCATAGCTTGAAAGTGATTCGTTTCCTTGATGGAAGCTTTTTGTGTAATAAGCTTTAATCTTTGCAGGCTGATCCTTTTTCTTTGTCAGCATATGACCCGGCTCAAGCTTTTGCACAGATGGCGCTAAGCTCATTGGCTCAGGAACGTATTGATAGGTTAAATAATGCTGGATACCTTCAGTCGAGATCTCAAGTTGCGGATCAATCATACGAATGCTTTTTAATTCAGAGGCAGCAATTAACCTTTCACTTGTCTCTATGTAGTAAAAAGGTTTAATTCCAAATGCATCACGTGCACAGAACAACTCTTCACGCTCATCATCCCAAATCATAAACCCGAACATGCCTCTAAGTTCCTTGACGCAGTCTTGTCCTTTTTGAGCGTATAATGCAACGATGACTTCTGTATCTGTATGCGTTTGAAACTCATACCCTGCTTCTATAAGATCCGCACGAAGCTCCTTGTAATTATAAATCTCACCGTTAAAAATAATGTGATATTTATTTTGATAAGACAGTGGCTGCGTCCCGTGCTCTAAATCAATGATACTTAATCGTTTAAATCCAAAAGATATATCGTTATTTTTGTATGTCCCAGTTGAATCTGGTCCTCTATGATGAATCGCTTCAAGTGCTTCTAACCATTTATCTTCATGGATAAATGAAGCACCTCCTGTAATCATTTCACCAATAAATCCGCACATATCTGTTCCTCCAACTGTTTGAATTCCAGAGTATCGCTAGTCGGTTAGAAAAAAGTAATTACACTCTTCTTGCCCCTTTTCATCTTGCTTTATTCCAGAATTCAATTACCTGTATTTACCTCAAATATTTCATTTACGTTACAAACTATAATAATTTGTACACCTCATCTTACTCGATATGTTCTCTAAAGAAAACCCATTTTTCGATATTTTATATATTTTTTACAACAGAACAAGAGTTCGTGAATAAACCTAAAAAAGAGTGCCCTCTTAGGACACCCTTTCCTTACTGCTTGTTCACTTAAACATACTTTTTGAAGATTAATGTCGCATTATGTCCACCAAAACCAAGTGAATTACTTAACACTGCATTGACCTCTGCATTTCGTGCTTTATTCGGAACATAGTCCAAGTCACAATCTGGATCTGGCGTCTCATAATTGATGGTTGGCGGTAATACCTGTTCCATTATCGCTTTAATAGAGAAGATCGCTTCTACAGCACCAGCTGCTCCAAGTAAGTGACCAGTCATTGATTTAGTAGAGCTCACTGCCATATTGTAAGCATGCTCTTTAAAGACCGACTTAATGGCCATTGTTTCAAATTTTTCGTTCATTGGTGTACTTGTTCCGTGTGCATTCACATATTGGATTTCTTCTGGCTTAAGACCTGCATCATCCAATGCCATTTGAATGGCACGTGCTCCACCTTCTCCACCTGGAGCAGGAGCCGTAATATGATGGGCATCTCCTGAAGCACCGTACCCAACAATTTCAGCGTAAATGTGAGCACCACGTGCTTGTGCAGATTCTAAGCTTTCAAGCACAAGAATACCTGACCCTTCTCCCATAACAAATCCATCGCGGTTTGCATCAAACGGTCTAGAAGCTGTAGCAGGATCCTCATTATGCGTTACAGCTTTTGCTGAACAGAATCCGGCAATCGACATGTTTGTAATTGGCGCCTCTGCCCCACCTGTAATCATTGCATCCGCGTCTCCACGCTGGATCACCTTAAACGCATCTCCGATAGAGTTTGTTCCACTCGCACAGGCTGTAACCGAGCAAGAGTTTACTCCCTTTGCCCCAGTAATAATGGAAACCTGTCCAGATGCCATATCAGGTATTAACATTGGAACAAAGAACGGACTAACACGGCGTTGTCCTTTTTCGATAAAGTTATGGAATTGCTGCTCGTATGTTTCCATTCCACCGATACCAGAACCAATCCAAACGCCAATACGAGGTGCATTCGTTTCATTAATCTCAAGATCTGCGTCTTTAAGCGCCATTAATGAAGCAGCTACCGCATATTGAGTAAAACGATCCATCTTTCTTGCTTCTTTCTTGTCCATAAACGAAGCTGGATCAAAGTCTGTAATCTCAGCAGCTACTTTCATTGGAAATGCATCTGCATCCACGCGCGTCAGGGGACCTACTCCTGAAACACCTTCTTTAATCCCATTCCATGTTGACTCTACATCAAGTCCAAGCGGGGTGACAGCTCCCATTCCTGTTACTACTACTCGTTTATTTTCCATACCTATCTACTCCTTTACGTAAGCTCTTATCTACCCCAACGAAGCGCCACCGCGCCCCATACCAATCCTGCACCAAAACCAACCAGGACAACAACATCTCCGTCCTTGATCTTGCCTGCTCCTAATTCATCCACTAACGCCATCGGAATTGAAGCTGAAGATGTGTTTCCATATTTTTTAACAGTGACAGACATTTTATCAACTGGTAAATCTAATTTTTCACGTGCTGATTCCATAATTCGAATATTTGCTTGGTGTGGAATTAAATAATCCACATCTTCCTTTGTTAAACCAGCTTTATCAATCACCTTTAACGAAGACTCACCCATTTGACGAACAGCAAACTTAAAGACTTCACGGCCATTCATCTCCATGAATTCGCCTTGCTTGTTAATGTGCATTGCGCCACCGCCATCAGAGCCCAAATCATAAGAAAGAATTCCTTTTCCTTCTGATACAGGTCCAATAACAGCTGCACCAGATCCATCTCCAAACAACACAGCTGTGTTTCGATCTGACATATCTGTAATGGTTGAAAGCTTTTCTACTCCAATAACTAACACATTTTTGTATGCACCATTCTCAATAAACTGTTGCGCCGTAACAATACCGTAGATAAATCCTGCACAAGCCGCGCTGATGTCCATAGCAGAAGCATTCACTGCACCTAATCTCTTTTGAACAAGTGTTGATACTGTAGGAAAAGCCATATCTGGTGTAACGGTTGCGACTAAAATTAAATCAATTTCTTCGGCACTTACGTTCGCTTGGTCTAGCGCCTTAATAGCTGATTCATACGCCATATCAGATGTTTTTACATCATCTCCGGCAAATCGACGTTCCTCTATTCCCGTTCTTGTGCGAATCCATTCGTCTGATGTATCTAAAACTTTCTCAAAATCTGCGTTTGTAAACACTTTTTCAGGAATATAGCTACCCATTCCCAAAATTCCCGCATTCGTCATGTCTCTTTCTCCTCTCACAGCGAGCGCTCGCTCGATGTTTCGACAAATTCTTAGTACCTGATACTAATTTTACTGTAAACTTTGCCTCCTGTCTAGACTGAACCTACGCTCAGATCCTATGCAAAGGGGCGAATACCCCTACACATCAGGCTCTTTTGAACATACAGTAAAGAGAGGAGTTGATTTTTTGTGAGTGAACAAGATAACAAACGCGAGAATCAAGGTGATTTTTTTTCAAACATGATGTTTGGAAGAAGACCAGAACCACCTAAAGAGGAAAAGAAAGAGAAAGAGAAAGAAATCGAATCAAAGCAAGACCCCAATCAAATTGAACAAGTGATTGAACTTGTGCAAGCACTAGGTCCTGTATTAGAGCAATTTGCCCCCGTTGCAACAGCTGCTAAATCGTTTCTTTCAAAAAAACTAAAAGATTGGTCAACCGAATCTAAATCAGATGACCGTAAAGAGTGAATCAACATCCGAGGATGAGATTCCTCTTTTTTTATTAGTCACCAGCCATACGTTCCATTAATAAACGGAACCATTCGTCCATTTCTTTTTTTAAGTGAGCTTCTTTGTCATTAGCAGGTGTAATACTTTGTACGTCTTCATACGTTTGTAGAAATCCTTCAATGTCATGAAGTCTAAGTTGCGCTAACCCAATGTTAACAAACACACGCATCTGCTTCGCATCCCCTGCACGCATGATCTCTGCGAATGGTTGCAGCTTTTCAAGTCCTTCTTTATCTTTCTTATCTCTAATTAATTCAATACCCTTTTTCATTTCCTCGCCAAGCGCTTTTAATTTCGTTTCTTTATCCATTAAACTCAACCCTTTCTATAGAAAAAGACTCAAAACGTTACCGTTCGAGTCTTACGATTTATTCTTCGCTACTTGCATCTTCTTTTCCTAGTTCATACGCTTCTGTCATGACTTTTAGAAAAAGCTCCATCATTGGCTGTAAGTCTTCAAAACCAAGTTCAATTCCTTTTTCTTGGAAGAACGCTTGTCCTTCAGGAAGATGCTTCATTGCCACCTGCATCAATTTCATATTAAGCTCTGGATTCGCCATGCTCTCCACCTCGTTCATTATTTTCTATACAAAGATACTATGTAGGTTGGTGAATCGCAAGTTTTAAGGATGATACAACGAATATATCCGCTACAGTGGGAACTTCGCTAAGTTAAAGAAGTAACAAAAGAGGCTAAGCAAAACTTAAAATCAATTAAAAAACGGCGAATGATTTTACGATTAACCATTCGCCATTCGTGTTTTTTGGATTATTTAGTAAGACGAGCGGAAGGAGAACCCGAGACTCCTGCGGAAAAATACGTGGTGAAGACACTGTAGCGGTGCCTTTTCCGCGGAAGGGGCTGAGGCCGTATCCGCGGAAAGCGAGGGATTCTCCTGTAGCGGTTATTGTGCTATATTCATGTTTTGCCATCCACGTTAATGTTATGTCCCGTCCACTTTTTTCAGTTATGCTTCCTTTCTCTTCATCAGCTCAACCCTCGTTGCTCGGTCAGATCCACAATTTTTACACTCATCACTTTAGAGAGATTCACAAGCTCTCCTTTAATTGTCCACCAGTTGCCTCGGGCCTGGGTGATCTCATCTTCTAATTGTTGGTAGGATTCTTTTGAGATCATAATTTGTTTTGAGCTTGAATTCTCAAATTCGAATGTAATAATAAAGTCATGCATGTCTCATCTCTCCAATCTTTTTGTTCACTACTCTCCTCATAAATACGAGAGAGCCTATAGATGAGTTTCACTAAATTAAGGAATCTTAAACTTCGGATGAATTCACTCTTAATTATTGCTATAATAGAGGGCAGTGTGCATAGGAATGAAAAAGGCTCAACTGATAGAAATGAGGACAAATCATGAATTATAAAGAATCAGTGAAAACAAGACGTACGTTTGCCATCATCTCTCACCCCGATGCCGGGAAAACCACGTTAACAGAGAAACTACTGTTATTTGGTGGAGCCATCAGAGAAGCTGGTACCGTAAAAGGTCGCAAAAACAGCAAGCATGCAGTCAGTGACTGGATGGAAATTGAGAAACAACGTGGGATCTCGGTAACGAGTTCCGTTCTTGAGTTTGAGTATGACGGCTATAACGTCAATATATTAGATACACCTGGTCACCAGGACTTTAGTGAAGATACCTACCGGACGCTGACAGCTGCCGATTCAGCAACCATGTTAATCGATGCCGCCAAAGGGGTAGAGGCACAAACGAAGAAGCTTTTTAAAGTGTGCCGGATGCGTGGTATTCCAATCTTTACATTTATGAACAAACTGGATCGCCAAGGACGTGATCCATTTGAATTAATGGAAGAGCTTGAGGATTTACTTGGCATTCGTTCCTATCCAATGGGCTGGCCCATTGGTATGGGTCAATCGTTCTCTGGTGTATACGATCGTCATGAAAAGAAATTAGAATTATATAACCCTAAGAACCCAAAAGACATCGATGTGATTCAATTAACAGGACCAGATGATCCTAAATTGGATGAGGCGATTAACGATGAGCAGCTCGTTGCCCAATTCCGTGAAGAGATTGAGCTTTTAGATGTTGCAGGTGATGAATATGATGCCGAGCTTATTGCTAAAGGCGAGCTTACGCCGATGTTCTTTGGAAGTGCTGTATCAAGCTTTGGTGTACAAACGTATCTTGAACATATGCTAACTCTTGCACCTAGTCCGGTGCCGCGTGAAAGCTCAAAAGGAATAATTGATCCACTTGAGCATGAGAAGTTCTCTGGATTTATTTTTAAGATCCAAGCAAATATGAACCCTGCTCACCGTGACCGTATTGCCTTCTTACGTATCACTTCCGGTAAGTTTGAACGGGGTATGACTGTCAAACATGTACGAATCGGGAAAAATATGAAGTTGGCCCAACCTACACAATTACTCGCTCAATCAAGGAGTATTGTACAAGAGGCATACGCAGGAGATATTCTCGGGTTGTTTGATCCAGGTAACCTACGTATTGGAGATACACTTGTTGAAGGGGATTCCTTTGAATTTGCAGAGATGCCACACTTCTCTCCTGAACACTTTAGTGCCATTTCAGTTAAAGAAGCGCTTAAGCATAAATCCTTTGAAAAAGGAATTCATCAATTAACTGAAGAAGGTGCCATCCAGCTGTTTAAAACATATAATCGCTTTGCAGAACAACAAATTGTTGGTGTAGTTGGTGTACTTCAGTTTGAAGTATTAGAACAACGACTAAAAAGCGAATACCATGTGGACATTCAACTAGATCGCCTACCGTATACCTTTGCTCGTTGGGTTGTTGGACCAACTGAAGCGTTTGAGAAATTTAAGAAAGCCCAGAAAAATTTAGTGACGGACCGTGATTCTAGAATTGTTGCGTTATTTGAAAATGAATTCCAAATGCGTACAGCACAGGAGAAGTACCCTGAACTGTCCTTCCATGAAAATTCTTTCTTTAAAACAGAAGAATAAGTTAAAAACCTAAAGCGCCTGGCTCCAGCCGGGTCGCTTTAGGTTTTTTCGTTTGTCGACAGGATTCTACTTATGCTGCACCCTTCATCATGTACAATGTAAGAAAAAGGAGGAATCAATATGTCGACTTTTTTAAAACACATTCATCACGTACAATTAGCTGCACCTATTGGAGCTGAGGACGAAGCCAGGGCGTTTTATACAAAAGTCCTTGGGTTCACGGAAGTTGAGAAGCCCGCTGACATGAAGAAAAACGGTGGATGCTGGTTTGAGCAAGGCGATATTTCCTTACATATTGGAATTGAAACACCATTTGTTCCAGCGGATAAAGCTCATCCTGCGTTCTATACGGATGACCTTGAAGCCGTTTCCCGGCACCTAGACTCGCTAGGCGTTAAAGTGGAATATGATACCCGTTACCCTGGCTACACGCGTTTTTATGTGTACGACCCTTTCCAAAATCGAATTGAAATCCTGCAAAAAACGTAACTATCTAAACCTATTTCTTTTATGAACATGTTCTTCCTGGTGTCGTATTCCTTCTTCGATTGTAACTGATGCCGTAAACTGTAACTGTTCTTCTGCTTTTTTGGGAGAGAGTGAGGACCTGGTGTGAGACTCTTTTAGTAGTTCCTCGCAAGCTCCAAGTAATTTAGCTCCAATAAACCATTGATTACGTTTGCCAGAGGTTAAATGGTAAATGCTCGAACGATCTCTCTTTATTGCAGCCTGAACAAATCCTTTTGCGACATCTGTTACATAAAGAGCATCTAATGTAGATCGATCTTTATAGATTTCTTGCTCATGGTTTAGTAATTGAGCAAATGTCATGTCCTTACGCTGCCATGGTCCAAACACCGTTGGTAACCGCAGAATGGAATATCTTAGCTGATGAGCTTCCGTTTCCTTTGCAATACTTTGCTCGAGTTCGTATTTGATTAGTCCATACGGTGAAATGGGTTGTGGCGGTGTTTCTTCTGTAATCAGACCTGGAACGTCCCCATATATCTCAACAGTTGATGGAAAGATGAGCATCGCGTCCTTTTTCATCGCTTGACTAATCGCTTGGATCCACTTGGTCGCTTGTTGTACGGTTTGATTTTTCAGCTGCCATTTACTTTCAAGTGAAACAGGTGATGCCATATGAAAAACGGTATCCGCCTCTGAAATCATCGTATACAGGCGGCTGTCAGTATCATCCAAATCCCCTAGCATCCATTCAAAGGATGCATTACGCCCCATATACATTAACTTCTCATCAAGTTCTGGGTATTCGCGCGGATCTTGTTTTTCAATACACACCACCTCCACACCCTTCTCTAAAAGCTCCTGACAAAGGTGGTATCCAATAAAGCCTAAACCTCCAAGAACAACAGCCTTTTGCACATACATTCTCCTTTCAATAGCTTTGACCCTCTCTGTTAAACAAAGAGGGTCACAATATCCGTTCGTGCTTTTGAAAAAACTGAACAGTTGGCTCACTAATCGAATCAAAACGCCTCGTTGAGCTAAAAAGCTTTAATTGCACGGATTGTCTGTGCTTTAATAACTCACCCTCGAGTCTTCTTGAATGGTTTGGTAGTGGGTAGCGTCTTTCATTGACTTGATGAATCAATAAGACAGGTGGCCACACTTTATGAAAAGGTGGGTTTGATATATGTCGTACCCACTGGTGATTGATTCGTTCAGACTTCACACCATACGCTTGAGATAATTCATGCTTTAATTTTTTATAGTACAGCTTATTTTGATATTCAAATTCATAATAAGCTTCTAAATAAATACAAGGATTAAAAAACAGCATCGACCGAATCGCCGTTCGACCACGAGAAACTAACTTAAGAGCCGTAATTGCTCCTGTTCCTTCAGCTAAAAGATGAATGTGTTTGTTTAAGATTTCCGTTTTAAGCAGATGCTGAATTAGCTGTTCACAATACGTACATGCAGCTTCATTCCCCCACATCTTTGGATCTAAATCCGAAGTAAAGACGGTATATCCACTAGCAAGTAACGAATCAAGAAACTGCCTTTTCTCAGGGTGGTTCTCCCATATACAACTAGCTTCCTCTACGGTTCCAACCTGACCGCTTAACAAAAAAACAGCAAAGCCATTTGGCTGTTCAGGCAGAAATTTTACATTCCACTTACCTTTCCACTTAAAATATCGTACGTCAACCATCGTGCATTCTCCTAATCATGACACTTATTGCTTGGTTAGCGTATGCATCCATGTACCATAATGGACCACCTATCTTAGAATTTAGGACAGCTCTGCTCCTTTTTTCTCTTATCTATCCATTATGCGTAAACTCTCTTCATTAGAATTTGTCCACAAAAAAAACCCTCATAAAAGGGTGATCCTTTTACGAGGGTTACACAAGAGGTTATGGTTTACGTTTGTACGTCCATTTACGATCCTGGTTTGTTAAGTCTGGAAAAGAGTCTCCAGCTTTTAACTTAACAGATTGTGGTGCATTAACAGTACTACCTGTTTCACCAATTTCAACATAAATTCCATTATTGGGTGCTTTTTGCCCCGCAATAAATTGACGACTTTGTCCCAAAAGAATCCCCTCCTATGGGTTAGTATGTCCGTTTGAATCTAGATTGCATGAAGAAGGTTTAACCAATTAAGGCAGCTAGAATCGCTTGCTGTGCATGAAGGCGATTTTCAGCTTGATCATAAACAAAGGAATGCTTGCCATCAATTACTTCTGCCGTTACTTCTTCCCCGCGGTGGGCAGGAAGACAGTGCAGGAACATGTAATCCTCTTTCGCAGATGTTAGAAGCTCTTCATTTACTTGGTACTTAGCAAGTGATTGCTCTCTGGTTGTTTGTTCTGCTTCAAAGCCCATGCTAGCCCAAACATCCGTATAAATGACATCGGCTTCCTTTGCTGCTGCAGCAGGATCATTTGTTTCTTCAATGATTGCACCTGTCTGCTTGGCAATTTCACGCACTTTTGCAACAATGTCCTGATCTACCTTGTGTTCATCCGGAGTAGCCACCACAACATGCATGCCCATTTTTGCTCCTGCCACAAGAAGGGAATGAGCGACATTGTTTCCATCCCCAAAGTAAGCAAGCTTAAGCCCGGCAAGTGTTTCTTTGTGCTCTTGAATTGTAAGAAGATCTGCCAGAGCCTGGCATGGATGATAAGCGTCTGTTAGCGCATTAATGACTGGGACTGTCGCATAGTGTGCAAATTCTTCAACAAGCTCATGCGAGTTGGTACGAATCATAATCGCGTCCAGATAACGTGATAACACTTGTGCCGTATCCCGCACTGGTTCACCACGACCTATTTGCAGGTCTCTCGGACTTAAGAATAATGCGTGACCTCCCATTTGTGTGAGGCCCACCTCAAATGAAACACGAGTGCGAGTAGATGCATTCTCAAAAATCATGCCTAGTGATTTATCTGCGAGAACCCCTTTTTTTGTCTCGGGGTTCTCTTTATAGGACTTAGCCGATTGAAGCAACTGCTTGATTTCATCTGGAGTGTAATCAAACAGTGTTAGAAAATCACGGCCTGTTAACGTGTGAGTTGGTACTTCAGTAGTCTGTGACATGTTTTCTCCTTCTCCCATTATGAAACGGGAATTTGATCGTTTTGCATCCATTCCTGGAGCGAGAATAGCGTATTTGATGTCGCTGTGCGTCCTTGAAGCATAACATCTAACGTATTTAGCTCTGTAATGACAGTTAGACGTTTTCCAAGAGCCGCAATCCGCTGTTCTTTTCCTTCTTTAAAACCAGGTTTCGGAAGACTGATCAGGGCAATCGCCTCTTTTTGAGTAAGCCATTGATCAAATTCGTTACGCACAATGGTGAAACCGTGCTGTTCTAAAAGCTGCTGATAGGATTGGAACTGTTCTTCATAGTCCGAATGAATATCAACATAGACCAACCCTTTTGACTGATACAAGGCTGGCTTTTGGCCTTGGGCCCAAGCAAATGCTTTTTTGAAAGCCTCAGGGAGTGATGTGCTAATACTAATTAATTCACCTGTTGATTTCATCTCGGCTTCAAGTAATGGATCAAGTCCAGAAAGCTTAAGGTATGAGAATACAGGTGCTTTTACGGTATAGAACGATTGCTCAGGTGCAAACCCAGGTGTTAAACCTAGATCATTAATACTTGATCCAAGAAGTAGCTGAATGGTTCCATCAATCAGCCCAACACCAGTGACCTTACTAAAGATTGGAACCGTTCTTGAAGCACGCGGATTAATTTCAATGACGTACAACTGTCCTTGGTATAAGACAAATTGAATATTAAAGATCCCTTTAAAATCCATTCCATTTGCAATTTGTTTCGTATAAGCCAAGATCGTTTCTTTCACTTCATCCGATAATGAAAATGGTGGTGTCACAGCCATACTGTCTCCTGAATGGACACCTGCTTTTTCAACATGTTCAAAGATCCCTGCAATGTAGACATCCGTTCCGTCTGTTAACACATCGACTTCAAGCTCTTTCCCAGGATAGTATGCATCCAATAGTAAAGGATAAAGAACAGTTTCTTCTTTATTTAAATAAGCCTCAAGCTCTTCCTGCGTTGTACAAATAAGCATTCCCTGTCCGCCAATCACATAGGACGGACGAATTAATAAAGGATAGCCAAGCGTTTTAGCACGCGTAAGAGCGTCCTCTTTCGAATCAGCTGTCTCACCTGGAATATGTGGAACGTGAACGTCATTCATAAAGCTGTAAAAACGGCCACGGTCTTCAAGCATATCAATTGTATCAAAACTTGTTCCATACACGTGCACACCTGCGTCTTCTAGCCCTTCTAAAAGAGAAATAGCCGTTTGACCACCAAGCTGAATGATGACACCTTCAACGTTTTCATGCTCTGCAACTGCAAGCACATCTTCAACCGTTAGTGGCTCAAAGTATAGACGATCTGCCGTGACATAATCTGTACTCACTGTTTCAGGGTTGTTGTTCATAATAATCGTTTCGTACCCTAGCTTCCGAAGGCTATACGCACCATGAACGGAACAATAGTCAAATTCAATTCCTTGCCCAATCCGAATGGGTCCAGAACCGAGAATTAAAATTTTCTTGTTGGAGGAAGGAATCGCTTCATTCTCTCCGTCCCAGCTTGAATAATAATAAGCGGTTGATGCAGCAAATTCACCTGCACATGTGTCTACCATCTTATAAGAAGGCTGTAGCTCGTAAGTTTTACGGAGCTCTCTCACTTCTGATTCTGTGACATGCCAGCTATCAGCCAAATGAGGATCCGTAAAGCCTAGCTTTTTATATTGAAGGAGCGCCTCTTTTGAAACGTTGTTTAATGAAGTCTCATTGATTTCATTCTCTGCTTTCACCAGACGGGCATACGCTTGAAGGAAATACGTATTAATACCTGTTTCACGAGCCATCTCCTCAACCGTTACTCCCTGTCTAAGAAGTTCAAGCATAGAGAAGAATCTGCGGTCGTCCGCTTGCTTCACAACCTCCCAATGCTGTTCTGCAGTCCAGTTGGCTAACGCGTCAAGAGAAAGTCCTGACGTTTTTAACTCAAGAGAGCGAATGGCTTTTTGTAAAGCCGCTTCTAAATGACGTTCAATCGCCATGACTTCGCCAGTCGCCTTCATTTGAGTGCCTAACAAACGATTCGCTTGTGTGAACTTATCAAACGGCCAACGTGGGAATTTAACGACTACATAATCCAGTGCTGGCTCAAAGCTCGCATACGTATGACCTGTTACTGGATTCTTCAGTTCATGAAGCAAATAACCAATACTTAGTTTTGCAGCCATTCTAGCAATTGGATAACCTGTTGCCTTTGAAGCAAGAGCAGAAGAACGGCTCACCCGTGGGTTTACTTCAATCAAATAGTACTGCTTACTATTTGGATCAAGTGCGAATTGAATATTACATCCACCAACAATTCCTAATGCGCGAATGATTTTAACCGATACAGAGCGAAGCATTTGATATTCAACATCCGTAAGCGTCTGCGAAGGGGCAACAACAATCGAGTCTCCTGTGTGAACCCCAACAGGATCGATGTTCTCCATGTTACACACAGTAATACAAGTGTCATTTGCATCACGCATCACTTCATATTCAATTTCCTTAAATCCTGCAATACTTTTTTCAATTAAGCACTGATTGATTGGGCTTAGATCAAGTCCACCCTCAACAATTTGAGCAAGAGCGTGCGAGTCTTTAGCAATTCCTCCACCAGCACCACCTAATGTATAGGCTGGTCTAACAATGATTGGATAACCAACCTTCTCAGCAAAAGCTAAAGCTTCTTCAGCTGTTGTCACAATCTCACTTTCAGGTACGGGTTCGTTTAATTCATTCATTAGTGAGCGGAAAAGATCCCGGTCCTCTCCCTTTTTAATTGAATCAATCGGCGTACCTAATAGTTCAACATTGTTTGCTGCAAGAATCCCTGAATCATGAAGCTCAAGTGCTAAGTTTAATCCTGTTTGACCTCCAAGCGTAGCAAGTAAGCCATCTGGTTTTTCCTTTTTTATAATCGCTTCAATACTTTCAATCGTCAGTGGTTCAAAATAAACAACATCCGCACATGCATCATCTGTCATAACGGTTGCTGGATTGTTATTTGCAAGGATTACTTTAATGCCTTCTTCTCTTAGCGCCATACACGCTTGTGTGCCGGCATAATCAAATTCCGCAGCCTGCCCGATAACGATTGGGCCAGAACCTATGACTAATACCGACTGCAGATCGCCTTTCTTATACATACAAGCTTTCTCTCCCTTGACTCATCATCTCTTTAAATACATTAAATAATGTTGCACTGTCGCTTGGTCCCGGATGCGCTTCTGGATGGAATTGCACCGATAACACTGGTAAAGATTTATGTTCAAGTCCCTCAATAGACCCATCATTCACATTAAAGAATCGTGCTTGAAGCTCTGTTTGTGTAAGCGAAGCCTCATTTACCACATAGCTATGGTTTTGAGAAGTCATGTATACTTTATTGGTTTTCTGGTCAATGACTGGCTGATTGGCGCCTCTATGTCCAAAGTTTAGTTTTTCTGTATTTCCACCAAAAGCTAATGCTAACAGCTGATGACCTAAACAAATACCAAGTGTCGGATAATGTTCAGCCATTTTACGAATGGTAGGAATGTAGGACTGCAATTGCTTTGGATTGCCAGGTCCATTTGAAAGTAAAATACCATCCGGCTTTAATGCGTCAATCGCCTCAAAGGATGTGTGATATGGAACAACTGTCACTTGGTTGCCACTGGCTACAAGCTCGTCAACAATGGACGTTTTGTATCCAAAATCAACAAGAACGACATGTCGTTCTCCCTCACCAAATGTTTGCTTTTCTTTGACTGCTACCGTCGATACAACATCCTGCTCTCCAAGTGGCAGCGATGCATTGAAATCAACCGTTTCAGGATTTGTTGTAAGAACCGCTCTCATATCTCCGTTTTTACGGATTCGCTTTACAATTGCTCGTGTGTCCACTCCCGTTAGATAAGGAATTTTTGCTTGGGTAAGACAATCTGACAAAGGTTGATTGACCTCATAGTGATGTCCTGTTTCATTTAGTTCACTAATAAGTAAGGCCTCAGCTTGCGGTTTAAGACTTTCAAAGTCAGATTGATTAATCCCGTAGTTACCGATTAACGGATACGTAAACACGACCATTTGCCCTTTAAAGGAAGGATCACTTAATACTTCCTGATAGCCAGTCATCCCTGTAAAAAAGACGATCTCTGCGTGGACATCTTTACCTTCTTCTGCTCCAAATAATTGGCCGCTAAATGTTTCCCCTGTTTCAAGTACGACGTAGCCTTTCATGACACCCTCCTCGGAACCTGTATATTTAATCTATTTTTTGTGTAAATATTCAAAGATAACCGCACTAAACGGTTGTTGTTTGATTTGTAACGACCTCTGCAAGAATGGATGCTGCTTGCTTTAGTTCTTCGTCTGTTGCAACAAGTGGCGGTAACAAGCGAATCACGTTTGGTCCAGCCGGTAAAACCAACAGCCCTTTTTCTCTAGCTTTTGTAATATACTCCGCTACTGGCGCGTAGCACTCTATTCCAGCAATTAATCCTAATCCACGAACTTCTTTGACAATTGGTGATCCGTTCAGAGCTTCGTTCAAATAGTTTTCAAAAGCTTTCCCTTTTTTCACTACTTCTTTTAAGAAAGACTCATCAAAGATTTCTGTGAGTACCGCGTTCACAACAGCCATTGCAAGTGGATTTCCTCCAAATGTTGAACCGTGACTCCCTGGCTGAAACGCTGGTTTTAAGTGAGCTTTACCAATTAACGCACCGACTGGAAAACCATTTCCAAGTCCTTTCGCAACAGTAATGATATCAGGTGAAAGATTAAAATGCTCATAACCGAATGCTTTTCCTGTTCGTCCGATACCCGTTTGCACTTCATCTACTATGAGAAGAAGAGAATGTTCCTTACATAAGGCTTGAAGGTTTTCTGCAAAATCTGCGTCCATTACTCTGACGCCACCTTCACCTTGAACAACCTCAATCATCACAGCTGCTGTTTCATCCGTCATCAAACGCTTCACAGACTCTAGATCATTTAAATCAGCATAGCTAAAGCTTTCTAGCATCGTGCCATATCCTTCATGGATTTTCGCCTGTCCGGTTGCAGCCATGCTTCCTAACGTACGACCGTGGAACGAATTCTTTAAGCTGATAATGTGTTGTTTACCTGTATGTTTACGAGCTAGCTTAATGGCTGCTTCGTTAGCCTCTGTTCCACTGTTACAGAAAAACACATAGTCTCCACTACTCTTCTCCGTAAGAACTGAAGCTGCTTGTTCCTGACCGTCTATCTCAAATAAATTTGAGACATGCCATAACTGCTCCGCTTGCGTTTTTAATGCATCAACAACATTTGGATGGCAGTGACCAAGATTACAAACAGCAATACCGCCAATGAAGTCCAGATATTCTTTGTTATTAGTATCAACTAATGTCGTACCCTTGCCTGACTTAACATGGACGTCCCATCTTTGATAGGTTGGAAATAATGAACTCATGTGATCCCTTCTCTCTATTTATTAGGAAACAGATGGTGCAGTCTGCTTGACGATTTTTGTTCCTGATAATCCACTTCCAGCTGAAAAGACTGCATTCTTTCCGTTTACGATTCGCACAAATGGAAGAGATCCTTTTAAACTATGCAGGGCTGCACGAACTTTAGGAATCATTCCTCCATAAATCACTCCACTTTGAATGAACTGTTGAACTTCCTCTTCTGTGACTGTCGCAAGCGCCGTACCGTCTTTTAAGATGCCATCTACATCCGTTACAAAGATCAATTCATTGGCTCCTAGAGCTTCTGCAATGGCTCCAGCTGCTGTGTCTGCATTCACATTAAAATGTGTGCCATCCGCATCTACCCCGATTGGAGCAATAACCGGAATTAACTGTTGATCAATTAACGTGTGAATCAGCTCTGCGTTCACTTGTATCGGCTCACCTACATATCCTAGCTTCTCAACATTTACTGGTTTGACCATTAACAGATTGGCATCACACCCAGCTAATCCGATCGCCAGGCCCTCACCTTCTTGTGTTCGTTTCACTAGTTGTTTGTTCACTCGCCCACATAGGACCATTTCTACTGTATCCAACACAACTGAGGTTGTTTTTCTAAGTCCATCTACAAATTCACTCTCAATCGAAAGCTGGTCAAGCATCTGATTAATATCAGGCCCTCCACCATGAACAAGTACGGGGTGTTTGCCTTCTTGTTTAAGCTTTGTAATGCTTTGGAAGAAGTCATCCGATAATTGCTCTAACGTACTTCCGCCACATTTTATAACGACAATTCCAGACATTGATTGCACCTCCTTATTTATGTGCGATATCCTGCATTTATTCGAACATAATCATAGGTTAAATCGCAGCCCCATGCTTTTCCGAATCCTTCTCCAACATGTAAATGAACGTTAATGACCACCGTATCCTCATCTGTCATATAAGCGGTTGCTTGTTCCTCAGAGAAAACAAGTGGCTGACTTTGTAAGAGTGTCATCGTGCTTCCAATTGCGATATCAATCGTTTCAGGGTTAATTTTGCATTCACTGTAACCAATCGCACAAATGATTCTTCCCCAGTTCGCATCCTTACCAAATACAGCTGATTTTACAAGGTCTGAACCGACAATTTGCTTTGCTACCTTACCAGCTTCCTCATCATTTAATGCACCATTTACTTGAACCTCGATCAGCTTAGTCGCTCCTTCACCGTCACGTGCAATTTGCTTAGAAAGTGATTCACATGCAAGCTTTAGCGCTTCGTAAAAGGAAGCCCATTGCGGATGATCTGGTGAGAGTGAATTGTTACCAGCAAGTCCTGATGCCATCACAACCGCCATATCATTTGTCGATGTATCTCCATCAACTGTAATACGGTTAAATGTCTGGTTGGTAATACTGGATAATGCTTTTTGTAGTTCGTCAGACTCAATCACAGCATCTGTTGTAACGAAGGAAAGCATCGTTGCCATATTTGGATGAATCATACCAGATCCTTTTGCAACACCACCAATGGAAATCGTTTGACCATCTATCTCTGTTTGAAAGCAGGTTTGTTTTGTTGTTGTATCCGTTGTTAGAATCGCTTCATTAAATGTTTGTGCCGCGCCTTCAATCGATGTAGGCTTTAATTGTTTAATTCCGTCCGTAACTTTTTCAATCGGTAAATACTCACCAATCACACCCGTGGAAGTAACAGCTACCAAATGCTCTGGAATGTTAAATTGCTGTGCTGATACCTGTCGCATCGTGTAAGCATCTTTTAGTCCACGTTCTCCCGTACATGCATTTGCATTCCCACTATTAACAACTAATGCCTGAATCTTATTTTCTACCGCAATCGATTCCTGTGTTACTTTAAGCGGTGCCGCTTGAATTTGATTTAATGTGTAGACTGCCGCAACGCTCGCTGGCACTTCACATAAAATCGCTCCAAGATCTTTGCGTTTACGCTTTAATCCGGCATGAATGCCTGCTGCCAAAAAGCCCTTTGGTGTTAAAATAGACCCTGATTCTATCTGTTTTACTTGATCTGTTTGTTTGGTTACACTCATCTTTCTACTCCCCTTTATGGATAAACAGGAACAACATCCAGCCCCGTTGTTTCATCCCAACCGTTCATTACATTCATATTTTGTATCGCCTGACCTGCCGCGCCCTTTACCATGTTATCAATCACTGATACGATGGTTGCTCGACCCGTTCGCTCATCATATGACAACCCGATATCACAGTAATTGCTTCCGTATACTTCTCTTGTAGCCGGGTAGTGATTTTCTTTTCTGATTCGGACAAATGGTGAGTCTTTATACACATCATTGTATAACTGATGTAGCTTTTCTTGGCTGTAGGATTCTTTTAGTTGCACATACATGGTTGTCATGATGCCTCGAACCATTGGCACAAGATGCGTCTGGAACGTAATCGCATCAATTTTGTCATTCCATCGTTTAAGCTGTTGCTCAATTTCTGGTGTGTGCTTATGACTGTTCACCTGGTAGATCTTAAAGTTCTCACTCATTTCACTATAATGAGTCATAGCGGATGTTGACCTACCCGCACCAGATGTACCTGTTTTTGCATCAATAATAATTGAATGGTGCTCTACCAAATCTTGCTGTACTAACGGTGCTAAACCTAGTAGTGCGGCCGTTGGGTAACATCCTGGGTTTGCAATAATGGATGCTGATTGAACCTCTTCACTCGCCCATTCATTTAATCCATAGATTGCTAGATCAATGGTTGTTTGGTCTGCTGCCTTGCGTTTATACCAGCTTTCATAAATAGCTGGATCCTCTAATCTAAGATCACCTGATAAATCAATAACCTTTGTTCCGTTCTTTGCTACCTGGTACGTACTCTCTGCCGACACTCCAGGTGGTGTAGCCATAAACACAAGGTCCGTTTCTTGACTTACAACGTCTGGATCAAATGCTTTTAATGTTAAATCGTACACATCGGTTAGATGAGGATACGAATCACTAATATGTACGCCGTCTTTGGATGATGTATATAGATGAATATATTTTACTTTTGGATGGTTCTTCAATAAGCGGAGAAGCTCTGCCCCGCCGTAGCCTGTAGCTCCAACAATTCCTATTCTCATCTAGCTCCCGCTCCGTTTCTATCTCTCTCTGATTTTCTCTTGTGTTTCATTATAAATATGAATAAAAATAAATTCAACTGTATTTTTATTTTATTTTCAAAGAAAAACGAAAAAGGTTGTTACACTAGATATAAAAAGAGCGTAACTCGATTGGATTTAATCGGGTTACGCTCTTTTTTCATTCAATTAGATGTGTAATATTCATTAAAGCTGTATAAATATTTACTTTGTTTCGATTGCTTGCTTTAGATCTTTAATGTACTCTTCTTGGTCTGTTTCTAAACCATCGTATTTACGAATGACATGACCCTCTGGATCTACTAGGAAAAATGCCGTTGTATGCAAAATATCTGAACCGTCTTCTGCTTTCTCTAAACGTGATTTAAAGGAATCCAATGAAAATTGAACGATCTCTTCCTCCTCATAACCAGTAGCAAAGGTCCACGTTTCAAAATCAACTCCTAGGTTTGTCCCGTACTGCTTCAAAAGCTCAGGATTGTCCTGGTTTGGATCAACTGTAAACGATATGACCTTAACCGGAAGCTCCTCTTCAATTGCCTCGGCTTGAAGATTCTGCAAGTTAGGTGATAAAAGCGGACAAACAGTAGAACAATTCGTAAAGATCATATTCGCAAGCCAGTAGTCCCCTTCAAAGTCAGAGACCTGAGTCACTTCCTCATCCTGATTTGTAAATTCAAGGTTTGTTACCTTCATGCCGGCTTCACTTATATCATAAGTAGAATCTGTTTCTTTTGCTCCTATTTCATACACCCAGCTGCATCCTGTAAGTATGAGCACTAAAAACCCAAGCAAACCATATTTCATTTTCATACGTCTCTCCTACCTTTTACAACGAAGGAATATCGCTTATCGTCATGGATCCTTCCTGTTGTTTTTCTTTCCGTAACCACTGCTTAAACACATAGCCAATTGTAATGCCATAGACTACCTCTTGCATAATCTTCATGAGAACACCAGCAAGCTGCTGATCCATTCTCGTGTCCAAAAAAGCCAAAGGTGCAGATGGTCCATTAAACATGGAAAGAGGAATCTCAGTCCCTGCTGGCAAACAATAGGACATCACATTTGCCCAAACAACCGGATCCGTATACGTTGCATACATTGAAGCCGGAGCAAAAATAATTAGCGCACAAGCTGGCGTAATTAAAATCCCATTTGCAAAGATATAGCCGATCCGTCTTAAATCTGACAGCTGGTAGACGCTTGGCAACGGCGCAAGCATATGCCACCACATTAATGCCGCAGCAAATAGTAATCCATACTGGTACACACTATGTAAAATCGGCGACTGCATCAGACTATCAAACATAAAAGGGACATGATAGAATGAAAACAGGCCATTAAATAATAGAAGTGCTAAAATCGGATGACTAAAAAAGCGAAAGATTGGTTGAATGCCTCTGCTTTTTAACCACTCAGCTGCCTGCGAGAATACCCATTTAGGTAATCCTAGAAGCAGGAAAGGAACAGCGACAAAGTAGGCGAGTACCATCTGCAGCATATGAATGC
The DNA here is from genome assembly GCA_037965595.1 of Alkalihalobacillus sp. FSL W8-0930. Taxonomy (NCBI): domain Bacteria; kingdom Bacillati; phylum Bacillota; class Bacilli; order Caryophanales; family Bacillaceae; genus Alkalihalobacillus; species Alkalihalobacillus sp. FSL W8-0930. Next base: position 2,532,191 of record CP150183.1, read on the forward strand.
TCATCACCATATGTCCTGCTAGATACAAAGGGCTCCCCCATCCCCCATAAAGTGCTAGCATCCCTAAACCAAAATAGATTTTTTGCCGTAGTGATGTGTTTGAAAGAACGTGTTGATGTCTTTTTTCATATTTAATGAGCCAGCCATATACAATAGAAACAAGGATAATGCCAACGATTAATTCTGGTGTCCAAAGTGCACGGAATGTAAACGTTGTCCACAATGACTCCATAACGCGTCTCCCCCTTAGACCGGGATTTTCATTTTCATCATTCTCCATCCACTATACCACAAATGAAAACGTATCCGCAGGTCAATTTCGTGACAGTATGCAATCTTATAAACTATGTAGTAGAAAGGATTTTACCTATGCCATCAAAACATCTTATCGCACTTGATCTTGACGGAACTCTATTAACGGATGATAAAACAATCTCCGCACGCTCAAAGCAAGCAATCGAGAAAGCAAAGGCATATGGACACATCGTTGCCATTTCAACTGGCCGTCCTGTTCGAGCTAGTCTTAATTATTACCGTGAGCTTGGGTTAACAAGTCCAATGGTTAACTTTAATGGTGCATTTGTTCACAACCCAGATGCCCCGTCCTTTGGTTCGTATCACAGCCCTCTTGACTTAAAAACAGCCAAAACGGTCATTGAGACCTGTGAAGCTTTTCGCGTGAGCAATATTATGGTAGAAGTGATGGACGACTTTTACTTACGTTACAAAGATGAATTATTTGTAGAAGCTTTTACAGCAGGTCAGAACCCTATTGATTACGGCAATCTACTAAATATTCTTCAAGATGCACCAACCTCTGTCTTAATTCATCCTCAATATGACCAGGCTGAATCTCTTAGAGACTTATTAAAAAAGGCGCATGCAGAAGTAATTGAACAAAGAGTATGGGGTGCACCTTGGAACATTATTGAAGTAATTCGTGCCGGAGTTAATAAAGCGGTAGGATTAAAACGAATCTCAGACTATTACGGAATTCCTAGTGAACGAATCATTGCTTTTGGTGATGAGGATAATGACCTGGAAATGCTTGAATTTGCTGGACAAGGTGTGGCTATGGGCAATGCCATTCCTGAGCTTAAGTCTGTGGCAAATCATATTACCCTAACCAACGAAGAAGATGGAATTGCGGAGTATTTAGAAGAAGCATTAAATCTTTCAGTTAAATAACTTCAAAAAACGTAACAGCACGGTTTTCAATCAATGAAATATGATAAGATTTACTAGAGTAACGGACTTTAGGAGGATTCATATGATTGAAATTGTGGAAGTAGATAATCACGCAGATCAGCTTCTTCGCACTCAAATTGTTGATCTTTTGATGGAACAAATGCAGTCAATCGGTCCAAAGGATGGACGACCTGAGTTAGAAGAAACAATCAACCGAGCGCTTGAACCTGGTTCAAAGGCACACTTGTTTATTGCAATCAGTGAACATAATGGTGTTGTTGGTGCTGCCTTCCTCAATGTTGGATTAAGTCTTGGCAAGGGTGGCCAGTATATCTGGTTAAATGATTTGTTTGTCACGAAAGATTTTAGGAACAGAGGAATCGCAAAAAAATTACTCCTTCGCATCATCTACTGGGCTGAACAAAAGAAAATCAAAGGAATTGAATTAGAAACCGGCAGAAATAACGAAGCAACAAAAGCACTTTATAATTCACTTGGATTTTATGATGTCATTTCTAAAAGGTACGGGTTTAGGTTTTAAGTAAATGCGAGAACGAGGCTGGACATAACTAAAAATCAATTTGAAAAGGGCGAATGATTCGATTGTAGAATCATTCGCCCTTTTTGATTTTATATGAACAAGCAAGGGATTCTCCTGTAGTGGATTAATTGCTATGTTTTTGTTTTCTCGCTACATACATGTTATGTCCCGCCCTTGTTTTTTTGTTTCAAACTTCACTTCGTCCAAAAACAAATCCAAGCTGCCCATTTTTGTGATAATTGGGTTTTTTGCGTCTTTTTTTCGCCTGATTTACATATGATGTAGCAAACTTAACAACAGTATTTGACGCTTGTAAAAGGGGTGTACACACTCATGAGAGACGCGTATTTTGATGTGGAGTTTACTGAAGTCTACATTGAGCTAACGAAAACGGCTCTTCATCAGTTTATTAAGCGCATGATGAGTCAGCACTATTCTCTCTTCTGGAGATACGATACCACCACCATTTTCTTAATGATCGAAATGGAGGATTATATCCACGAGCTTCCATTTGTACGTAATGCTTCGTTTTTAACATTATCTGCAGAGAGGCTGAATATCTATGATGAAATCCTCGCTGCAGCTCTTGAGAAGCTACTACAATGTGAAAAAGGAAATGGCATCGTAAAACGGGCAGGAAATGGCCCAATGTACATTACCTCATACCAAGCTGGGGACATTGAATCCATGATTGAAATTGATGGGAGTGAGAAGGTCATGATGAACCGAAATGGCTCGATGGTCCAGTATCGGGATGACGGAAAAGCTTTAGATCCGCGTACAATCTTTAACATGATGAATCTTGAAATTGACTATGTTTTAATGGAACTATTTGAATCGCTTCAAGAGGACAATGAAAAAAAGGTTACACTCCACAAGCAAAGGTTAAAGCGCCTCATCAACAGACGTGAGCAAGTGAAACAGCTTCTCTAATCATTCTCCGCAAGCACAGGTTCTGGTGCTTGCATTTTTTCGGGCTCCCTCCATACATATACCCAATAATCCTCCCTACCTTTATTTCTCTTTCAGAAAAAGTTACAATAGAGAGATGCTTTAAGATAGATGAGGTGATACGCATGAAATTCCCTATCCATATAAATACTGAAGAGGTAGCAAGCAAGCTACAGCCTTCTGTTGTTTCAACCTATAAAAAGCTAGCCGCTTCTCGTTATTTTACGGCTAGTCATTTGGAGCTGCTTTCTAGTGAGGCTAAGCATACCCTTCATACTCACCACAGCGAATCTGGTGTATGGGGGCATCTTCTTTATATTGAAGGCGTGTTTCAGCGATCGATTCAAAACAGTACATCCGAACAATCTCATAGACGGTTTGAACATTTCTATACATCACTCGAAGAAGACATCAATAAGGCGTTAGAAGAGCACAAAGATTCCCAGGCCGTTCGTGCTTTTATGAGACAGCTTGTTGTGCGACTGGAACAGGACCAGAAGTATGAATATGCACCCTGGCCTTCAATTATTGAACACTGTATTCCTACATTGTCAGCAGGACATTTGGAGCATCTAGAAGGAAGCCTTGCATCTAGTTCGTTACATCGTGGCTCTGCAGCAGCTGTTCGATTAAAAAGCTATGTGACCTTACTTGTCGGTAAAGAAAAGCAAGCACTCGATCAATTGCTTACTTTCAAAGCAAACTGGTCCGAGCAACAATTAACCATACACTTTAAGTGCTTAGAATCTCGTGAACGCTGGGAAACGATCCTGCATTGGTTAAAGCAACTCTTTCCAACCAAAACACAAAACAAATATGGTTCTCTGCAAGCTTTTGCCGATCGCAGTCATTCCCATTTAAATCAGAATGGTGGATTTTTAACGGACGTGTGGGATCGTTGGTTGCTTGCACCAAGCTTTCAACGATTTGCAGCCCTTACAGCTCACGAGAAAAAAGATAAAAAACAACAAATTGTTGACTATCTACTCCCGAGACTCGAAGCACAGCTTCACCAAACTCAGACCGTTCAAGTCTATATTCGTCTTCTTCATGATCAGCAACGGTTTGATAAAGCGGCTGAATATTTTTTAATGCATGAACGAAACCCTTCTCGTTTACATGAAGATAAAGAAGCACTTATTGAAACGATGAAGACTTTTACGCCTGAACTTTTAAAACCAGTGTTTCACCAATTTGTCGTTCGACTTGCGGAAAAGAAATCAAGAGTACATTATGAAAAAGCAGCTTTTTACGTGTCGGAGCTTTTACAGGTTTATCAGCTCGATCACTCAGAAGCTCTTTTCTACGATTATTTAGAGCGACTAAAAGCGGAGTATAAAACCTACCGTGCATTTATCAAGGAGCTGAATGTGATCCATGCGTAAAATGATCATTCATGGAGGATGGGTAGATAAACACTTTTTTGTGTGGGCAGAACAAACCAAAAAGTCCAGATTTGATCAAGTGGATAGCTTTAAATACCCATTTCTCTATTCACCTTTTGAATTAAAATTAATGCTGTATCAAACCGACCCCCACTCCTTTTATGGCACATTTGTGCATACGGGACAGGCAGTTTTACAAGTACCTTTGCAAAACCGTCAAGTGCAGTCTCCTGCTGGGGATGCAACTGTGTATCAAGCAGATCAGCAAACAAAATATTATCCATTCCCTGTTGAAGGCATTAAGCTTACGTCAGATGAGTTTGTTGCACAGCTCGCCTTACTTAAAACGTGGTCTGACCTTCCTTTTGTTGAATTTGGTTATGACTTAAGCGTTTGGATCGACCTAGCTGATAAAGTGAAATCCTTGATTGAGGACGGTCAATTTTTGCCGGCAGCAGATGGTACATGGAAACTAAAAGAAAATCATATCCCTTTAAAATCATGGGCCGCTGCTTTACCGCAAGTAAGCTACTCATTGCATGCGGAGCAACCGAGTAGTAAAGATATAGAATCTGATCGATTAAAGGAAGAACGATTAGCCAACATTCTACACACGATTGCAGATGCCTCTATACGATCAGTCATGAATAAGCCAACTGTACAAGAAGCATTTGATGGATGGCGTGAAAGTGTCGGTGAAAAGTGGAGACCTCTCGTACAGACTCTTGCTTCTAAAGCCGCTAAACAAACTCCAATGGTTCAACCTAAGGGGCGTCTAGAGCAGGAACTTGGGACAAGTAAGCAAACCCCTTTTCAAACGGCACTTCGCGTTGAAGAACCCATTGATCCAAATGGTGAGTGGAAGGTTAAACTGTGTCTAAGCGATCGTGAACACCCTACGCACATTGTAGAAATGGCAGATCTAGAAAAGGGAGAACACCCTTGGCGCATAAACCCAATCAGTCATCTTAAAATGGATGCTGCTTCCATCTCAAAGGCCGTTCCTTTTCTAGAACAAATGAGTTTAGCGAATGCAACCGTTTCGTTAGATGCCGATGATGTTTATCTCTTATGTACAACATATGACGGCACCCTTCAAGAACTAGGTGTGCACTTAATTGTTCCTAATTGGCTAAAGCAGAAGCATTCATTTAATGTGAATTTAGCTGTTGATACACCTAAACAACAGGATATCTACAGTGAACCACTATTAAATTGGGAGAATGTTGCTGACTTTACGTATACAATTGCTATTGGAGATGTGGTGCTTTCATCTGAGGATTTCACTCAATTTGTAGAAGAAAAAAGACCTTTCATCTATCAAAATGGTCAATGGGTTGCATGGGACCCATCCATGGCAAAGAAGCTTGAATCCTACCTTGACAAGCTTGATCAACAAGCGACCTATTTAGATACCCTACTTCTTGATGAAGCGGTCGGAGAAGATGACCTTGATCTTGATGTTGAATGGGAGATTGAATGGCAGGAAGAGATGAAAGAACGGCTCACAAAAGTCTATCAGGAGGAGCCCCCTCTTATCTCTCTACCAGAAACATTTCCTGGCGAGCTTAGAGAGTATCAGCATAAGGGAGTATCCTGGCTTACCCACTTACGTCGTGCGGGCTTTGGAGGCGTATTAGCAGATGATATGGGCCTTGGCAAATCCATTCAGACCTTAGTGTATATGCTGTATGTGAAAGAGGCTCAAAAACAGGCTCAAACAGACCATTCAGAGCCGTTTCTCTTAATTTGTCCAACGTCTCTTCTATATAATTGGGCGCACGAGGCCCAGCAATTTGCTCCATCTCTGAGAGTGTTTATTCATCACGGGCAAACGCGCATTACGCAGCTTCTAGATAGTCAAGAGCTTGAAGAATGGGATTTAGTCTTAACCTCCTACCAGCTTGCTGTACGAGATGCTGAAGCCTTTCAAAACATCCATTGGAATGGAATGGTTCTTGATGAAGCACAGCATATTAAGAATGTTGATACTAAACAGCGAAGAGTGATCAAGCAATTTAAAGCAAATCACATCCTTGCTTTAACTGGTACGCCTATTGAAAACCGCTTAAGAGAGCTCTGGTCATTAATGGACGTGACAAACCCGACCTTACTTGGCCGCTATCATGCATTTCAAAATCAATTTATAAAAAAAATTGAGAAAGAAAAAGATTCAGAACGACTCGAGCAGCTACAAGCAACGATTCGCCCATTTATTTTAAGACGTAAAAAGGATGATTTAACGCTTCAGTTAAATTTACCCGAGAAGAAGGAGCAGCTTCATCACGTGCACCTTTCTCTTGAACAGGCCGCTTATTATCAAGCTGTGGTGGAGGAAGTGTCTAAGCAGCTGCATGAAGTTTCCAACATGGAACGACGTTCGCTTATCCTGAGAAGCTTAACGAGGCTCAAACAGATTTGTAATCACCCTGCTCACTTCTTGAAAACACGAGACATGGACGCACACGAATCTGGTAAGTGGGATGAATTTTTGCGAATTATTGATTCCATTCAAGAACGTGGAGAAAAGGTACTGATCTTCACTCAGTACAAAGAAATGGGCTCACTGATTACTCAAGAGCTTGAAAAACGTATGAATCATCCGGTTCCCTTTTTACACGGTAGTCTTACGAGAGCCATGAGGCAGGCCTTAATTACTGATTTCCAAACTAATGAGCAAACATCGGCTTTTGTGCTTTCCTTAAAAGCTGGAGGCGTTGGGTTAAACTTAACGGCAGCGACTCATGTGATTCATTACGACCGCTGGTGGAACCCAGCAGTTGAGAATCAAGCGACGGACCGCGCATTTCGAATTGGTCAAACCTCAGATGTAACAGTCCATAAACTGATTACAACCGGAACAGTCGAGGAACGAATTAACCGAATGCTTGTTTCAAAACAAACACTGGCCGACGAAATCTTATCCTCAGAGGCAGCTCAATTCACGGAAATGTCGGATGACGAAGTCTTACAGCTTATCCGTCTAACCAAAGAGTAAAGGAGCAATCAACGGATGGATCCTCTATTTAAAACGTATTGGTATGGCAAAAAGAAACCTTTAGAACCAATATCAAATGACATGTTACAAACAGATGATGAAGAAGGAAAAGCGTGGACCACGTTTAAGAAGGCTGTACAAGAAGCCATTCAATCTGAATCAAAGACAAAATAAAAAAAGCTCTGACTCATGGAAATACCATGGGTCAGAGCTTTTTCTTATGACTTTGTAATATCGACGTCAATCGTTGTAACTGGTAATTCTACTTCATTTTGAGGCTTGCCTACAATCTCTGCTGACAACGTATAATGTCCTTCTTCAAGATCGGCTACAGAAATGGATTCTTGAAACTTCTGGGTTCCTCCTGTTTCAATCTCCTCTTCAATTAAAGCCATTGTAAACATCATGCCTTCCGAAAATCGGTACACTTCTTCTTCTGATTCATCGGTTAATACAAGCTCATACGTTTGCGAGCTAGGATAGATCAGAGTCTGAACTTCGTCTGTTTTATTCGTTAACAGCATGTTCACACGCAGCTGCTCACTATCCTGTACGGCTTGTACTTCAAGCTGCCAGCCATTCATTTCTTCCACTCCTTGCTGATTTGATTCGTTCTCATCAGGTGCTTCTGTTTCTTGCCCACAAGCGGTTAAAGCAAAAAGAAATCCTAAAACAAGAATGGACGTAAGCATTTTGTACATGATGTTCACTCCCTATTGTTTATTGAATAATCCGTAGACGCTTGCTGTTTCAACAATATTCGTAAACGCTTCGGGATCAACATCATTAATAATCGTCTTAAGGTCATATAGCTCATAACGGGTTAACACGATAAATAATACTTCTTTATCGTCAGAGGTATATCCTCCTTTTGCAGGTACTCTTGTGATCCCCCGAACCAAGCGTTCGTGAATCGCAGCTCGCAGCTCCTCTGCATGATTCGTCACAATCATTGCAGTAAGCTTAACATATCGAGTATGGATCGCATCAATCACCCTAGACGTAACGTACAATGCAACAAGCGTATACAACGCCTTCTCTGGATCAAATAAGATACCCGCGGCCAGTACAATTAAGCTGTTTAACACAAAAAAGTAGATTCCTACCGGACGGTCACTATACCTTGCAAGAACCAAAGCGATAATGTCCAAGCCACCGGACGAGGCACCCCATCTTAGCATAAGGCCAGCACCAACTGCACCAAGCACTCCACCAAACACCGCGTTTAATAGAATATCCTGCGAGAACGCATACTCAGGTAGTACTTCGAGAAAAAAGGATGTGATGGCTACACTGATAAAGCTATAAATGGTAAAGCTTTTTCCGACCTTCATCCAGCCAAGAATCGCAACCGGAATGTTTAATAAGAATAACAGCAATCCGGTTGAAAGATCAAATAGGGATGCAATTAATTGAGAAACACCCGTAAAACCACTTGCAAACACATCTGCAGGTATTAAAAAGAAATTTAATGAAGCGGCAAGCAACGCCGACCCAATAATAATAATGATCATTTTTTGGACTTCTTTAATCATTCATACACCTCTTGTTTTATTACCCATATACCTCTTTTTATAATAAGTGTGAGGTAAACCAGTCAGTTAATTGGAATAATGCCTTTCTAGATACAGCATGCCCAGTTTCTTTTTCTGTATAAAGGGCTAGTCGTTCTGGAAAATGCTCATAATCGTGAAGTAATTCGTTATACAGTGTTGTAGAATAACGAGCAGGAACAACCTGGTCAGCTTCTCCATGCCAAATCATTAAAGGTCTTCCATTCAACTTATGAAGCTGCGTGGATAAATCAAACGTTCGGAGCTTTGCTAATGTTTCGTTCACGTGAACCTCCGGAACCTGAAAACCTTGACGGCCTATATGCTCAATTTGCATTGTAGCGAAATGTTCATAATAGGCACTACCCATTAGGCTCACAGCCGATTGTATCCACTCATATTGACTTAATGCGCCGTACGTTGTAATTCCTCCCATTGATGTGCCTGCTACACCTATTCGACTTGGATCAATCAGCCCTCGTGCTATAAAGTGATCTTTTAGTTTGTCCAGCTCTTGAATGGAGTTCATAACGATGTCCCAAAGAAGAATCGTTCGCTGCATTCCCGTGACACCGGCTTCTCTCTCGCCGTGATGCAGAGCATCAGGTAAGATTACTCGGAATCCTTTTTGTGCAAGCTGGTACGCGATATGTAAGTTTTGATCTTTTGCACTTGTTAACCCGTGAAAGAAAAAAACAACAGGTTGATTTGACTGCTGATGGAGCGATTCTTTTGCAACATGTAAGAGTGGAATATCATCTACTTGTTCTCTCACTATTGAAATCATGGTGACATATCTCCTTTTTGAAAAAGAAATAAGGGCCAGAACATAGCTTATATTTGACAAAAATACGAACGGCAAATGATTCAATTGCAGAATCATTTGCCCCTTTTTAATGATTTTTAGTTTTGTCCCAGCCTCTTACCTATTTTAATTGCTTCTGCTGCTCTTCATTGTAGCGTTGTACACTATACAATGCACCTTCGCCTACCATTTTACTATCCTCCGACTTCGGAACAGGATTTCCTAATTGATCGTCCTTTTTGGTGTGGTCTGGTGTTATTTTATCAGAGACTTTAGCGTACGAATCTTTCATAACCTTTGAAACTTGTTTACGACGTGATTCGTCATTTAACCAAATAACCGCTCCACTTACTGCTCCTGCAACTGCTGAAGCGACAAGCCATTTTTTAACTCCCATCACTACTCTCCCCTTCCTTTTCTTATTATTATAATTTCCTATTCAACTCGTACTTAAACATCAATTCTGTCGTTTCAATCTTTATAGAGCTCGTCTGTTTGTTTAACAACCCATTCGAGCCCTTCCTTCACGTCGCCTTGCCATGACAGCATCCCACCAGCAAAGTTACGAACATTCAACATTCCTTGATCTTTTAAGTAGCGCGCGACATTTTGACTTCGCTTTCCACTTCTACAAATAAACACGTAAGAAGACGTGCGATCAAAATCATCTGCAAAGCTTGGAATGGTATTCATTGGAATAAGCGGAACACCAGGAATATGCCCTTCTGCATACTCATCCAATTCGCGAACATCAATTAAAATTGGTTCCTTTGCACCCGTTAAAATAAGCTCACGTAACTCATCTTGGTCAATCTGTACAATTCCATCTTCTTCAAAAGACATACTCTCACCCTCAAATTCTTTTTATATAGTGTACGAAAGTGCCCCTGTCAAGTCAATCTACAGGTTTTCTTCGATTAAGTTTTATCAAACGGTATGTGTGTGAAACGATGACTTTACCAACAGCATAGGTTGGAACAGCAAGTAGTAACCCAAGCAATCCCGCAAAACGACTTGCTGCAAGTAATAGAAAAATAATCGTTACAGGATGGATATTTAGCTGACGACCCATAATTTGCGGTGAGATCAGATTGCTTTCAATTTGTTGAATGATTAGAACCCCAACAATAACGGCAACAACCATAAACGGTGAATCAAAGATCGCTACAATAACCGCCGGAGCCGTACCGATCCACGGCCCGATAAAGGGAATAACGTTGGTAAGCATCGCAACGATTGCAAGCACGAGGGCGTACTCTATACCGATGCTCAAATATAAAATTAAACAAAGTACACCAACACAGACACTCACCAAAATTTGGCCCTGTAGATACGAACTTAATGCATTGTCCATATCTGAAAGGATTCGTCTAGCTTCTTCTCGTTGCTTAGAAGGGATAAATTTTAAAAGAAAAGCAGGCGCTTTGTCTCCTTCTTTTAGAAGGTAGAACAATACAAATGGGACAATAACTAATACAATCACCACATTTGCGATGGCTCCCACAATTTTAGCTATATTCGAACCTATCGCACTTACGTACCCTTCCAGGTTCCCTGTAAATTGTTCAACAAGATCATTAAAGGAATTCTCGCTGGATTCCTGGAATCGTTGCACGTATTCATTCTCTTGTAACTGTAGAAGCATATCCTGACCTTGATTTATGTAGCTTGGAACATTATCAATAAAGCTTTGTGTTTGCTTTTGAATTTCCGGTCCTACGAGTAAAACACTTCCTGTTCCAAGACCAATTAATGCGAGAAACACAATTAAAATGGACAAGCCTCTTGGAACCTTCTTACTAAGCAAATTAACGAGTGGTCTCATTAAATAATAAAACACACCTGCGATCGCTATCGGTGCAAAAAGTGTTCGCACAAGTAAAGAAATTGGTTGGAAAATGAAGTCTACAAGTGAAGCTAAATAGATGATAATTAAAACTAGAGCAGTTCCAAGCCCCACTCTAAAAAATTTCGATTGAACCATATCGGGCAAATTCCTTCCTGCAACGTTTTTTTTAGTATATCACTCTTGATCTGACAACTGAAATGAGAACTTAGGCGTTTTTATAGAATATTGTGGACCGGCAATAAATATGTTTGAAGCTCTCTACCTATTCCCGAAAAGCATAGAAAAAAACGCAGACAACCAAGGAGGTTTATCTGCGTTTGCTTTAAGACTGTGTAAGTGTAAATGTGTGCTCTGGAAATGCTTCTTCGAGTTCTTTAATCATTTCAACGTCGTCAAGTTCATTTGCAGATTTCGCATATGTATCCGTAAACCGCTCTTGAAAATAACCAAGCATATCAATTGTTCGGTTAAAAACAACAAGAGAATCATGTTCACTCGCGAAATCCACTACTGCCTGATAATCTGTTGTTTCAACCGTTACATATAATTGATGATCCCCGCTTGATAACTCAATCTGAAAAGGTCGCTGTTCATATTCATTAATAACAAAAGCTCTAGGTACTGATAATGCTCTCGCTTGCTTGTCTGTCACTTGCTCTAAAGCTGTTCCCGTTACAAAGTAGTCTTTTTCGTAAGCCACAGGGACAAATGAATTGAGCTGAATATACGAAGCAAGAGCGAATGCACTTAATAAAATGGAGATCAGATGGTCATGCTTTTTTGATCTCTTCTTTATAAATCTGGGTAAATAGATGCTTCCTACCGTTATAAGAGAAAGCAAGATACCAACTAAAATGATTTGAAACGTTAATTCTGATAAAACAACCACTAAACTCTTCCTCTCCTAATCACTTAAACCAACTTATATGCTATCACAGGTTGGAATAAGAGAGAAGATTATAACGGCATATTCCCATGTTTTCGCTCAGGTAGCGTTCTCTTCTTATTGGTCAGAAATGAAAATGCCTGGATCAGCCGTTCTCTAGTCTCACCAGGTGAGATAATCTCATCGATTAATCCAACCTCAGCTGCTTTGTATGTAGACGCATACTGCTTGCGATACAAGTCCATTTTCTCTTTTTTTGTTTGTTCGGGATTTGTACTTTCCTGAATTTCTTTTGCGTAAATAATGGAAGATGCGCCTTCTGGACCCATAACTGAAATCTCTGAAGCTGGCCAAGCAAAAACAAAATCCGCTCCAATAGCTTTACTATTTAGAGCTACAAATGCCCCACCATATGCTTTTCGAGTAACAACCGTTATTCTCGGGACCGTTGCTGTGGCAAATGCGTAAATGATTTTTGCTCCATGACGAATTAACCCGGCCTGTTCTTGATCTACTCCCGGCATAAACCCACTTACATCCTCTAACACTAGTAAGGGGTAACCAAATGAATCACAGAAGCGAATAAACCGTGCTGCTTTGTCTGAGGCGTCCACATCAATGCATCCGGCCTTTACTTTTGGATTCGTGGCAATCATGCCGATCGGTTGTCCATTTAATTTAGCAAAACCAACAATCATATTGCGTGCAAATTTCTCATGAATTTCATAAAAGGAGTCTACATCGACCAGTCCACAGATGACCTTTTTGCTATCGTAGCCCTTTCTTGAATCTTCCGGTAACATATGATCGATTTGCTTTACGTTTGGTGCAACCACATCACTTGATGGAACAGGCTTCCATGCACAAAGTAATGCTCGCACCTGTTGAAATAAATGCTCCTCTGTTTGTGTTGTCACATGCGCATTCCCGCTTATGGTCGCATGCATCGTGGCGCCTCCGAGCTCCTCTGGACAACTGCTTGAACCGGTTACAGCTTGCACAACCTTAGGTCCTGTGATAAACATTTGGCTTGTTTTTTCAACCATAAAGATAAAATCAGTTAATGCAGGCGAATAGACAGCCCCTCCTGCGCACGGTCCAACGATTAACGAGATCTGTGGGATCACTCCAGAATAGGTAGCATTTCGATAAAAGATGTTCCCGTATCCCTCCAGTGCTGCAATTCCTTCCTGGATTCTAGCTCCACCCGAATCATTTAGCCCAATAATCGGAGCGCCCATATCATGCGCGAGGTCCATGATCCAAGCAATCTTCTGTGCATGAATGTTACCCAGAGATCCACCTGCTACGGTGAAATCTTGCGCATACACGCACACTTTCACTCCATGAATGGTCCCAACACCAATGACCACTCCATCGTTTGGATAAGATTTGTCTTGATCTGATCCACAAGTAAACTGCTGATACTCGGTCCAACTGCCTGAATCAAGAAGCTCATCCAATCGTTCTTGAGCCGTTTTCTTTCCCTTTTTATGTTGCTTTTCTTTTTTGACTCGCTCTTCTGATTGGATCATTTGGCGCTTAGATTCTAAGTGCTCTAATGCTTCATGGTTCACGTATCTCACCTCATTGTCTACCTTTTATATGTCCAACCAGAGCTGAGATTATACAAGAGGTCGGGAGATACCATTCATTTGATTAACAAAACACGAACATAGCACAATATCCGCTACGGGAGAATCTCTCGCTCGTCTTACTAAAAATACAAATGGCGAATGATTCAATCTTAGAATCATTCGCCATTATCTCATTGATTTTTTATTTTGCCTCAGCCTCTTCTTGGATCACCCTTACAATCTTATTAAAGGCATCGTGACACAGCGGAACGAACCACCTGATTTAATAATTTCAGAGAAAGGCACTTCGTAAAGATCGAATCCCTTTTCTGTAAGCTTTTTATTCGTATCCTTATTTTCAGGAAGAACAATAATCTTTCCTTCGCCAATGGAGAGAACATTAACCGCAAGAGAAAATTGTTCTTCCTTAGAAACCTCAATAAATGAATAATGTTCGGATAAGATCTTCACACTCTCAGGCTCAATCGCATCTGGGTAGATTAATGCCAGAGAATCAGAAACGGGATTAAACACACAGTCTAAATGCAGGTAGGAACTATCAAAATGAATAGGTTGAACGGTTTTATCTGGATGTTGTTTTTTGATGCGCTCAATAACCTCCGTACACGTTCTGCTACTTACACCTATATAGATATGGTCTCCATCAATGATGACATCCCCGCCCTCAATCGTACCTTCTGTAATTGATTCGAAGGCAATTTGTTTTTGGTCAAGGTAGGTTTTTAAAACCTGTTCTTCACCTTGACGAATAGGTCGTTCTAATGCTGCAAGATACATCGTTTGATCAAGAACAAACCCAATATCGCGTGTGAATACTTGCTCAGGGAATGATTCATCTGCAGTAAGTTCATGAATCTGAACTCCTAAAGAGGATAATGTATCAATGAGCGTTTGATGTTGTTTAAGTGCGGTAGGAATATCAATATTTGTGTCCTTGTAATGGGCCTGAATGGAATTAATCACTTCCTTAATTCGCATATAGGCCGGTGGACATAAAATGACTTCTTTTAGTGTGTCATATTCTGTACGGCAATGACTCTTCATGATAGACTCCTTCTTTCCCTTTATTTCGTTCATTCAGCCAAACAGAAAGCGCATACGAACCTGCCCCCTGGGTTTACATATACTAATGGTGAACCCGTACAAAAGGAGGGTGTCCTATGAATGTGCAACCTGATACATTGTTAACATGGATTAAACAGGATCAATATTTGTATTCTGCTTACCATTATATACAATTAAATATGAAAAATCAGGAAGATGCGTTACGTTTTATGTACGACCTTTATATTCATCCTTCGCCCATTTTGCTAAATGGGTATCAAGCATTTCAATCAAATGAGCAAAAAAGCTGACTGGTTTACATTCCAGCAGCTTTTTTTACTTATTTTCGCTTTACAAAAAGCTTATAAACAAGAACAATGGCTGCAACAATTAGTAATAGGTGAATGAGGCCTCCTGCAACCCGGAAAATAACACCTAATAACCAAACCCCTAAAATAATTAATAAAATGGTCCATAACATTCTAATCACCTCAACATTTCAAATATGCTTCTCGTTAGTTTGTGTTTCCATGTATCACTTTACTCAAAGACCCGTTAAATCTTTGAGTTATTGAAATGTTAAGTGCAGCTTAAAACCATAATCGTAAATGGTTTTTCCACTTTTATACTCTTCTTTTAAGATATGATATTCATTCGTCAAAGACATAAAGCGTTCTTTGTCTTTAGATACAAGTGATTCATCGATCGCCTCGAGCAATTGGTTTTTTTTAGTGTAATAGAGTGAGTATTCTAGAACTGCCTGTGCATAAAGAGAATAAACGGCAGCCTGGGAGCGCTTTTGCAGTTTCTTAATAATTTCAAGCTGCTTTAAAACCTCTTTATCCATTGCGAATTGGTTGCTCATCTGATATCCCCCATTTGCTTTAGATTCTGCTCGAGTTTTTTCGTTGTTGCTGTATATGTACCCCCTTCTTTCGACGGTAAAACCTGATCACACGGCTGATCTATAGGAAATGTATTTAAAAAAGCCGGATGACTCTAATAGTAGAATCACCCGGCTATAGTTAACTCTTTTTCTTTTTGTTTACTGCATTAAGAAAACAATGATCCGTTACTTTAATGAATCTGTGATCTGATGAATGGTTTCAACCACTCGTTCTTTTTGGAACGGTTTAACGATAAAGTCTTTGGCTCCAGATTGGATTGCCTCAAGGACAAGAGCTTGCTGTCCCATTGCCGAGCACATAATGACATTGGCATCAGGATCAAGCTCCTTAATCCTCTTTAATGCCTGTATGCCATCAAGCTCTGGCATGGTGATATCCATCGTCACGAGGTCCGGTTTGAGCGCTTGATATTGCTTTACTGCTTGTAAGCCGTTTTCTGCTTCACCAATTACTTGCAACCCAGCATTTACAAGAATGTCTTTAATCATCATCCGCATAAATGCTGCATCGTCCACGATTAAGATCGTAGCCATCTGTTCACCTCATTCTTTAATCCTGCATGACCTTCTCTAAATTAACTAAGCTGAACAAGCGACTTCCGAGCTTCACCACACCATCTAAGTAATGAGCTTCCACGCCTCCAACTACTTCAGGTGTGGGCTCGATTTTTTCTACTGGTATGTCCATCACATCATTTGCACCATCAACAATTAAACCAAGAATAAGCTCTTCATTGGATGTAATAAGAATTCTTGTTGTTTCATCAGCTTCTTTTTCTTCTAAACCGAGTTTTTGCCTTAAGTCAATGATGGGTGTAATCACACCACGAAGATTCATAACTCCTTTTATAAAGGGAGCAGTTCCCGGAATTCGTGTGAATGATTGCATCCGTTCAATGGACTGAATTTCACTAACTTTAATGGCGTATTCTTCTGTATGCATTTGAAAGATAATGACTTTCATTTGTTCTTCAACGATTTCAACACTCATTAGCCATTTCTCCTTTCTTTATCTTATTTTATTAACGCATTCGGATCCACGATAAGTGCCACTTCACCATCGCCAAGAATAGTGGCTCCCGAAATCGCGAACACATTTGTTAAGTAATTGCCGAGCGACTTTAACACAATATCATGCTGTCCAATTAAGGAATCAACTACTAAGCCAGCAATCTGTTCGCCTTTTTGAATAATAACCAAGGAATAAAAGTCTTCATCAAGATCAGCTACTGGTGTATTAAAGACATCTCGCATGAATACAAGTGGAACTACTTTCCCTCTAAAATCAATCACCTTTTGTCCATGCGCACTAAACAAGTCGACTTTGTTTACAATGGCTGTTTCAACAATTGATGTGAGAGGAATCGCGTATTTTTCTCCACCTGTCTCAACGAGCATGACATCAATAATGGATAACGTAAGTGGTAATTGAATTAAGAAGGTTGATCCTTTATGTAACTCTGAGTGAACGGTTACGACCCCACCTAATGATTCAAACGTGTTTCGCACAACATCAAGACCTACACCCCGTCCCGAGATGTCCGTTATTTGCTCTGCCGTACTAAAACCTGGCTCAAACAGCAACCCAAACACTTGAGAGTCGGTCAATGATCTAGCGTCTTCTTCTGTAATTAGCTGATTTTTTAAAGCTTTATTTAAAACCTTGTCCCTGCTAATTCCAGCACCATCGTCCTTAATCTCAATAAAGACGTGATTCCCACTATGATACGCTTTTAAAAGAACGGTACCTTGAGCTGGCTTACCAACTGCCATACGCGCTTCTGGTGTCTCAATTCCGTGATCAATGGAATTACGCAGCAAATGCACAAGTGGATCACCAATTTCATCAATGATTGTGCGATCAAGCTCCGTTTCAGCCCCAACAATCTCAAGATGGACTTGTTTTCCTAAATCCTTTGAAAGGTTACGAATCATCCGTGGAAAACGATTAAAGACCGTTTCAACTGGTACCATTCTCATCGTTAAAATAATCTCTTGAAGATTTCCTGTTGTGCGAGTCATTCTTTCTACCGTTTCGGTAAGCTCTGCATTCACTAACTCTCCAGAGATTTGTTCAAGTCTTCCACGATCAATGACCAGCTCTTCAAACAAGTTCATAAGTATATCCAAACGATCAATGTTTACTCGAATCGTTTTGTTATTCTCAGGCGCCTTTTGAGCATCTTTGCCTTTTTCAGGCTCCTGTTTAGTCTCACTTGGTTTTTCTTGTACTGGCTGTAGTGTCTGATCCTCTGCCTGTGTAGTGTGAACAAAGCTTGTCATTGATTGAACAACAACATCTGAGATTTCAGAGATTTTAAGGATCTTGTTTTTGATCACTTCACCTGAATCCTTTGAAACCACCGTGACTATAAAGTCACGCTCAAACTGCTCTTCCTCTAGAAGCTCTGTTGCTGGTGAGGATTTGATGACATCACCCAACTGATTCAGTACATCAAATACCATAAATACTCGAGCGGCCTTTAACATCGCCTTCTCATCAAGCTCTACTTTAATTTGATAAACAGAGTACCCTTGCTCTAAAGACTCTTCAAGTACAGTCCGCTCATATTCATCATACACTTCAAGTAGGTCCACTTGCTCCGTTGTCGCTGCTGCTTCTTTAACAGCCTGGCTTGAGCCTTTTTCAATGGCTTCAAGCTCTGCGACAAGCGATGTGACATCTAACTTCCCGTCCCCACCACTTGCAATGTCATTTACCATATTCTCAAGGGAATCAACAGATTGAAACATAATGTCAATAATCTCTGTTGTCGCCTGTTTCTTCTTATTCCGAATTAAATCCAATACGTTTTCCATGTTATGGGTTAAATGAGCTAAATCTTCATAACCCATTGTTGCCGACATGCCTTTTAACGTATGGGCTGAGCGGAAAATCTCTCCGACAATCGATTCATCTTCAGGCTGTTTCTCAAGCTTTAATAGATGATCATTCACTGCCTGCAGGTGTTCCTGACTCTCATCAAGGAACACAGCCAAATATTCTGAGTTCATCAAAACTACGTCCACCTCATTCTCTTCATTCTGCTTTTCATCTTGGTAAGAAGGTAAGATGAAATAACAATCCTATGACCTCTCTTACTTATATCGGTCCGTTTGAAGGTAGGTTTCAGTAGTTGTTGACTCTGATTTTAAATTTACCAGATGTCGAATAACCGAACGAAGATTTCTCTCTTCTTCCTCAGTTGGGTTCACTTCATGAATGGGTTGCTCCTCATCACGAAGAGCTAAGAGATAAAGTCCATCAACAGCTTGTCCTGTTGTCTGCTCATATGCCCACTTATACATCATTAATTGAACACGGTAAAAATCAATTAGTTCGGTCCCTGAATCTTCAAGTAAATTCGTTTTTAGATCAATTAGGCAAAGTGCTCCGTTCATCCTTGTAACGCGGTCGATAATTCCAGTAAGTAGCGCTCCTTCTACTTCAACTGAGAAATTCCATTCAAGATTCAGCGTCTCTCCAATAGAAACCCTTGAATATGCTTGAACAAGCGATTGCATCTCTGTTCTATAGATTGACTGACCGCGAGCTTCTTGTAACGTAAGGTCCACGGACTCTTGTACACTCCATCCAAGATCAACTAATTCACTCGCTCGGTGAACGTACGTCCCTAAGCGGTTTGCAGCGATACCAGATGTATGTGCTGTCTGAACGTGGTTACGCTGATTTGAATGAATTTTTTTCAAGTATGTTTCAACATATTGAGCAGGATTATGGTAATAGCTCATTACCTCACTCACTGAGAGTGGAACAAGCGGGGGTTTTGCCTCTGCCCTCACTTTAGGCGTAGGGATGGTCCGGCTTGTCTCTTCTGACCAAGGCTCGTACTCTCCCACATATTGTTCTGTGTACCACGTTTCATTATCTGTCTGCTCAATCATTGCAAGCCATGATGCTGCATGTGCCTTCACATTGGGGCGAATCAGGACTAGCTTATCCTTCGCTCGTGTAGAAGCCACATAAAACAATCGCTTGGCTTCTTCTATCGCTTTGCGATCTCCTTCTTGCTTTATCAGCTGGAATGCCGGAGTATCCATTATCCCATCCTCTGTTTCCAGATTCATGACAAGTCCTAGCTCAGAATGAAATCGAATCTTCCCTTTATCACCTTGAGGCTTTTGATGTAGCTGGGGTAGAAAGACAATGGGGAATTCAAGACCTTTTGAACCGTGTACGGTCATAATAGTGACCGCATTTCCTTCTGCACGCTCGATCTTGGAATCACCTTCTTTTTCACTTAACTGAATTCTTTGTTCCATGGCTTCAAGTAAGGAAGATAGACTTGTTTCTTTCTCACCAATTAGGACGTCAATGAGCTTTTCTACATTTTTCACTCGTTGTGGACCGCCCGTTTGAAGCAGCAGTGAATTCTTTAAGCCACTTTGTTCGAAAAGCTGATAAAAGCTGGCAGTTGTTGAACCGATCGTAAATGGTATCCAATCTTCCATCCACTGTCTTAGCTGCCTTATTGAGCGAACAAGTCTCTCATTTGATTGATGATTTTGATCTAAGCTTTCATCAAAGCACAGATATTCACCAATCGTTTGGCCCTCTTGACATGATTCTTTAATCGATAAGAAATCATCTATCGTTAAGCCAAACAGCGGACTTCTAAGTAGTGCTAATAAGTAAAAGTCTTCAAACGGTTCATTGATCCACTTTAAAAGCATTAAGAAATCAACAACCTCACGTCTCTCATAAAAACCAATCCCACTTTGAATTTCATAAGGGATTTGCTTTCGTTTAAGTGATTGTTCAAGCGTCTTAAGATGAGTTCTAGTTGGAATTAAAATGGCCATATCTCTCCACATTGGAGCGCACCAGTGATCCTCTCGTTGAACAATCTGATTCTGTTCCCGTTGCATTTTAAGCATTCGGTTGGCTAACAAGTCATATTCCTCTTGTTCCCCCGTAACAATTTCAACGGCCTCTTCCCCGTTATGAACGTATTCTCGATGTGCATGTAACGGTTGATACAACGTTTGATAAGCATACGTCTGTGAATCCGTCATCGCCTTTTGGAAAATGCTATTCACTGCCTCTACAATTGGCTCTACCGTGCGATAATTACGGTTCATAAGAATTCGACGGCTTTCCGACTGTAGCTCGGCATCTGATTCTAACTGATTCATGATGGAGACGTCGGCTCCTCGGAACTGATAGATTGATTGTTTAGTATCCCCAACGATAAATCGGTAGCTCGGGTTGATTCGATTCAGTACTTCTAACTGCAAAGCATTTGTATCTTGGAATTCATCAACCATTATGTGAGTATATTCACGTCTTGTTGCTTCCTGTACGGTTGGATCTTCAAGTAGTGTTAATGTTTTTTGCTGCAAATCAGTAAAGTCTAATGCCCCTTGAAACAGCTTTTGCTTTTTATATAGCTCATCAAATTGTTGAAGCAACCGGATAAACTTAGTAAGTTGATTCTTTGAATCCTGTGAGAAATCATTTAGTGTCGGTTCACCTTGTTTCTTTAAGGGCTTCCACTCACATTCAAACAACTCAAACAAGCTTGGCAATTCATCCTGCCACTTATTATTGATACGTGAAGGCATACATTCGGATAGCTCTTGAAAATATTGATCCAAGTCGTTATTAAATGGCTGTTCAAAAAAAGCAACTAATCGATCCGCGTGTTTTTGAGTTGTAGCTGACAGTCCTGATGATGGAAAAAACTGAACGGCCTTTTTTCCTTTTTGATCGAATGCCTTTAATTGCTCTTTCCATTCTTTGGTTAACGCAGTCCATTGCTTATCCCAAATATCTGAGCTATCAAACGTTTGAACGACGTTTTCACCTGGCACAAGTTCTCTTACTTGATCGTAAACTGATACTAAATAAGCACTTAGCTGATCCTTACTCAGCAAATGAATAAGAGTCTCTGCTTCTTGAAAAAATTCAACCGTCTCAAACAATTCCTCTAGTATTTCTTGCTTTAAGAGACTCGCTGACACCTCGTCTAGCACCTGAAAAGAGGCTGGTAGCCCGGCTTGATAGGCATACTGTTTTAATAATCTTTGACAGAAGCTATGAAAGGTTGAAATTGTGGCTCCTTCAAGTTTGATCTTTTGTCGATCCCAATACTCTTCCTCTTCGGGATTAGTAGATTCTTGAGCCTTCCGCTCAAGACTACCCCGGATCCTTTGTTTCATTTCTCGCGCTGCTTTTTCTGTAAAGGTGATGGCTGCAATCTGATCTAATTCCGTCCCCATTGGTGATTCGGTTTCGTGGAGACCCACATCACAAAGATGCATCAGTCGCTCTGTTAACACACGTGTTTTTCCAGAACCTGCTCCCGCTGCAATGACGATTAATGGTTCGGTTGAAAAGATCGCTTCGGTTTGCTGATCATTAAATGTCATACTCATCCTTCTAGTTGGGCCTCCTTTTGTTCATCTGTTACTCGACAAATTGGCCCGTACGGACAGCTGTCTCTGCAGTCAAGTGGCTTAACGGGAAATTCGTGGGTCATTCCCTGCCAGAGTGTTTGAACCTTCTTTTCTAGTTCGTATTTATCAAGGAACGCAGATGTACCGAGCTCCTCTTCTTTATTTTTACATTGAGCACTCACAAAGAATCTAGAACCCTTCCCAACTTCACTTTCTTTCCAAATCCCATTATTCGCGCGTTTGGAAGGTGATCGTAAGCTAATGTATGATGCTCCAATGGCTTCATACGGCTCAGTTGATTGTCGTTCTAGCTGCTCTCTTAAACTAAAACTGTACAGAGGAAGCTGAAGTTTAAGCCCTGTTCTTACTTCGTCCTCCATCTTAAGATTAGCATGACCCGTTTTGTAATCATAAATAATAAATTCTTGTCCGAGTTGATCCACTCGATCGATCTTCCCTTTTAAATGAATCGTCTCCTGATTTCCTACGGACATGTCTAGCTGAAGTGGTTTCTCTAAAGAAGTAATGCGCATATTGGCAAGCTTTGCATTATCCCAGAAATGTTTACGCTCCGCCTTCCACCAGTCAAGCAATCGATGTAACCATTGTTGTTTTAAGAGATTTAACTCTAGCTTTGAGACATGTGGACTTTCAAGTTCAACTTCCTCCCATTCATCCTCAAGCTTTTGTTTTAATAGACTTGGAACCATCTCTTTTTTCTCTTCGCTCAAGCTAGAAAATGGCATACCAATCACATCTAGTTCTTGATACAGCCATTCAATGATAGAATGAACGAGCTGTCCGATCAGAATGTGGGACACGCCGACTGCTTGTGTTTTCGGTTCATTTACACCTAGCAATCGTTCAAAAGAATAACGAATGGGACATCGTGCATAGCTTTCTAACGCCGTAATTCCAACCGTTGAATATTTAGATAAACGATCTGTCGCTTCACTGGAGATTGGCTCAAGTCCAGTTTCTAATCTTTGAATGGATTCAGTTGTCGCAATGAGATCTTCAGGTAGATCTGTTACTTCATACTGTCTACCTTTCCAATATGCTTGAATCTCCTTCTGCTCCTCTTGATGATTCGCTACCTTCTTCGTCATTCGTTTTTCAAACGTCCATGTGCCTGTGGTATCAAATTTTTCAACAAATGAAGATGGTAATAGAGGAGAATGTGGATCAACACCCTCTACATAACTAAAAACAATCTCCTTTGCAACATAAAAAAGCTGTTCAAAATACGCTTCTTGTTTTTTTCGAAAGTGAGCTTGAGTCGGCTTACCATACGGAATATCCCATGCATACAGATCTGCTTCTTGAATATATCCTGCAAGTTGCGGTCTACCCGGAAAGTGGTCAGCTCCCATTGAAGGAACAAATAACGTTTCGCCTTCAAAGTGGGCGATATGCTGCCATGTATAGGACTCAATTCCCGTTCTAATTCCAGCTTCCCCATAAAGTTCTTTGCTACCAAACGTTTCATTTATCCACGTTTGAAAAAATTCGAATGAAACAATCATGTCATCCAGTTGATACTGTCCATACTCTTTTACTTTCCATTCCAATGTTTCTTGCACTGTTTGGATAGCTTGTTTTTCACAATGTAAATCAGTTAGAGCAGACAGGTCTGTTTCTTTCGTAATGTGGTCTTCTATCCAATGATTAAGTGCCAACTCCTCTATTTCGTGTAGCAACTTCTGCAAGTAATCTGTGAAGCTTTCTTTTAGCTTCCAGCTTCCTTGATTTATCCGTTCATGTAGCTGATCGACTTGATCAATCTCCGTTTTCCCAGTACGCCTTAAGGTATAGAGCGCTTTTATATAGCGGGTTCCCTTCACTCGATAAAAAGACAAGATATCCGTGGTTAGAGCTACATGTTCACTTCTATTTTGAGGTGGGTTCAAGAGATATCTGATGAGTGTAAAGCTAGACGTTTGCTCAAGCTGAATCATGGTTGATTGTGTAGTAGGCAGGTGTTGTTCTTTTGCTTCTCTTATCCACTCTTCTCTTTCCTCTGGACGAACAACGATACCGGCTTTTCCAGTATGTTGTTGAATCTGTTGCGTCAGTCCAGTCCATTGCTCCTTATTACTCGATGCCTTTACAACCGAAACCGTTGAAGTCACTTTCGGTAATTCCTCCACTTTAAATGAATGGATGTCGTAGCCAATCGTTTGTAGGTCAGCTAACGTTTCCTCAACCATATCAAGCTTTTGAAAATTAGGCAGATAAATAGATACTGGGACATTTGCATGAAATAGCCCTTCAAGTAATTTGAATTGTAATGGAGAAAAGTCATAAAAGCCCTCGACAACCACGTGAAAAGGCAAGTCTTTTCCTGAACGAAGTAAGCTAGCTGCAAATAAAAGCTTTTGTTCGGGGTCAATCATTTTGTAGTCTTCTAGCATCGTTTCATAGGTTAAAAACGTAGGCATACATGTAGGAAACGATTCTTTTACCGCATCAATGGATAAACCAAGCCTTTTGATTTGACCATACGTATCGGCATACGCACGTGCTTTTTCTCTAGGTGAGCGAGCATCCTCCTGACGACTCGCCTCTAAAATCCGTTGAAAAAAAAGCGTTCTTTCTTGTTCCGTTAAAGAAAGAAACGCCATGTTATAAAAATCAAGTATTGAGCTAGCTAAATCATCAAACGTACCGAATGACAAAGGATAATGTGTAGACCTAGCTTTATTTAACCAGGTACCTGATGGCATTAAGTATAGAACCGTTACATGATCTTCTTTCATCCGGTCCGCATACTGTTTAACTCTTTGTTCGCTCCCTATTGCAGATAGGCTTGTACCATATACCTTTTGTTGTGCCATCTAGCTATTCTCCTTTCACGCGTACCATATCCACATGATCAATATCATCTAAAAGATAGACCTCTGAAATTGGCTCAAACCCAAATGACCGATAAAAGCGATCTAAATAATATTGAGCTTGAATTTGGATGCTGTTCTGCTTGTAATCTGCCTCAAGTGTTTGAATAGCCTGAGCCATTAGTTCTTTTCCATAGGAAGAACTTCGGAACTCTTTAGTGACAAGTACTCGACCAATTGAAGCACGCTCCCGGCGAGCTGACGGCAAAAAGAGTCTACAATATGCAGCAAGCTTGTCATTAACATATCCTGCTACATGAATGGCCTCCGCATCATTTCCATCTACTTCTTCGTATGCACAGTTTTGTTCAACGACAAATACATCCACTCTTGCTTGAAGAATGGTATAAAGCTCACTAGTTGAAAGCTCTTCAAACGATTTAATTCTCCAGTTCATTTAATCCCTCTTCTCTAGTATCCTTTATGTATTCATTCCAACATTAAATCCAAGTAATAATACAATCGTAAGTGCAATAAACCATATAAACCAATAAGCAGACGTACCGCTACGATTTCGCTTTGTTTTCCGTAAAATCACTTCCATTGCGTAAATTAAAATCAGCGACATCAATCCTTTAATAACATATTGAATCGGGAATTGATATGCGTATATGATCGCTATTCCTGACGTAACCTGACCGATATACAAAAACCAGATCATGACACGTAACAGGCGGTTTGCAAATGGCAGCTTCCATTTATATAAAATAAAAAGGATTCCAAATAAGAGCAGTAGCAAACCCCAGCTACCGATGTGAACCTTGTAATAGATTAAAAATGTTTGCGCGTCCAAGGTGCCCTCCTGCGTATTGGTTGATCGGCAATGAGCGTTGGTGCCGATTCATTGGGTAAACGTTTATGATAAAAGTGTATCATATTTTGAGAATGATCAGCTAATGCAAAAAGTGGTGTAGTGTACCATTCCTTTTCCTCTCTAGGAGAGTACTCGCACCCACTAGACTCATAAAAATAAAAAGACTGATGACTCTATTTACGAGACATCAGCCTTTTATAAGATGTAATACTTAATTCAAATCAAAATGCTCACCGTTTGATTCGTAGATCACCCATTCAGCAACGTTGGTTGCATAATCCGCAATACGCTCAATGTAACGGGCGATAAATGCGAGCTGTGTTAGCTGTTCGGCCCCGTGCTCACTTGTATCGCTTTGGAAAAGTCCTTTGATAAACTGTCCAAATTGGGCATCCACCTTATCATCAAATGCCGCCATTTTTTGGGCTACAATTAGATTTTTGGTCTGGAATGAAACCAAGGATTCTTCCAGCATTTTTCTCGCATCTAATGCCATTGTAAGAAGTTCGTGCTTTTTCTCGAGATAACTTTCTGCTTCAATACGCTTTGAAACTTTTGCCATATCTACGGTCAGATCGCCCACTCGTTCAAGATCACCCGCTATCTTCATAGCGACAATCAAACTTCGCAAATCGGTTGCAACGGGTTGTTGACGTGCAATTAACTGGAACACTTCATTGTTGATTTGTAGCTCATACTTATTAATTTGTTCATCATAAGAAATAACCTTCTTCATTACATCAAGGTCTGAATGCTCAAATGCTTGAATTGCTTGATCAAATTGACTTAATACTTCCTTACCTAAATGTGAGATTTGATCCTTTACATTTTCTAAATGCTGATGAAACGAACTACGAAGCATAATTCTCCTCCTTAAACAATGACACGTGCTTAATCATTACCCAAACTGTCCTGAAATGTATTGCTCTGTTTTTTTGTTATCCGGATTTGTAAAAATCTTATTTGTATCGCCGATCTCCATTAGCTCACCCATATAGAAAAAGGCTGTCTTATCAGATATCCGTGCCGCTTGCTGCATATTGTGTGTCACGATGACAATTGTATAGCTTTTACGTAATTCATCAATTAACTCTTCTACTTTTGATGTACTAATCGGGTCAAGGGCAGAAGTTGGCTCATCCATTAATAGTACGGATGGTTTCGTCGCAAGTGCTCGTGCGATACACAGACGTTGCTGCTGTCCACCTGATAATCCCATACCATTTGTGTGCAGTCGGTCCTTAACCTCATCCCACAAAAAGGCGTCTTTTAAGCTTTGTTCAACGAGTTCATCAAGAACCTGTTTTTTCTTAATACCGTGAACGCGTGGTCCGTATGCTACATTTTCGTAGATCGATTTTGGGAATGGGTTGGGCTTTTGAAAAACCATTCCAACTTTTTTTCGTAAATCTACTAAATCTGGTTTCCCAGACAGCAGGCTATCTCCTTTATAAACAATATCGCCTGACATCTTTACACTTGGATTCATATTAATCATCAGATTTAATGTTTTAATAAATGTTGATTTCCCACACCCTGATGGCCCAATGATCGCCGTTACCTCTGATTCATTAATATCAAACGAAACGTTCTTTAATGCATGATTGGTTCCATACCACAAATTAAAATCTTTGACATTGTATACTGTCTGTATTGCCTGTGCTTGTTTCTCCATTGTCATTGCCATGATTTAGTCCCCCTTATCCAAATCGTCCAGAGATATAATCTTCCGTCTGCTTCTCATCTGGATTAGAGAATAATTTGTCTGTACGGTTGTACTCAATTAATTTTCCATTAAAGAAGAAGGCCGTTTTGTCAGAGATACGAGATGCTTGTTGCATGTTGTGCGTCACGATCACGATTGTGTACTCTTTCTTTAGTTCAAGAATGAGTTCTTCAATTTTAGCCGTTGCAATTGGATCAAGTGCGGATGCAGGCTCATCTAAAAGTAGTACATTTGGCTTCATCATTAGCGTACGAGCAATACATAGACGTTGCTGCTGTCCACCTGATAATGAAAGAGCTGATTCTTTAAGACGATCCTTCACTTCATCCCATAATGCAGCTTTTTTCAACGAATCCTCTACTCGTTCTTTCCATTCTTTGCGAGGTACATTATGAAAACGCAAACCGTGCGTTAGGTTTTCTTGAATCGACTTTGGAAACGGATTTGGACGTTGAAACACCATGCCAATTTCTTTACGAAGTGCTACCACATTCACTTCTTTAGAAAGAAGATTTAACCCCTGGTACTCAATTTCACCTGTATTATGGGAGATCGGAATTAAATCGTTCATACGATTAATGCTTCGCAAGAACGTTGATTTCCCACATCCAGATGGTCCAATTAATGCCGTAACTGCTTGTTTGTCTATATCTAAATTTAAATGTTGAACCGCATGATTTTCCCCGTAATAAATGTTCAAATCTTTTACCGTTAAAATTTGATTTGTAGCCACAGCGCTTTCTCCACTCGCCATCTCTTGTCTTTCAGCCGTTACAATGGACATGTGAACGCCTCCCCTTATTAGTTTAAAGCTTATTATTTCGAAGCTGTTAGTTTCTTATGAAGTCTTTTACCAAACCATCTAGCAAATAGGTTAAACAAAAGTACTGCGATCACAAGAACCGCTGATGCTCCATCTGCAATTTCACGAATGTCTGGTACAAGTCCTTGTGTATTAACTTTCCAAATGTGAACAGCTAATGTTTCTGCTGGTCTAAATATATTTAATGGTGATGTTTCACTAAATGGATTAAGGTTTAACCACTCTAATCGTGGTGTTGTTAGTCCTGCTGTAAATAATAGTGCAGCTGCTTCACCGAATACACGACCTGATGCAAGAATGACACCCGTTAAGATTGACGGGAATGCAGCAGGCAGAATCACCGTACGGATTGTATCCCAATGTGTAATTCCTAAGGCAAAGCTTGCTTCCTTCTGGTCACGTGGTACACCAGTGATCGCATCTTCACAAACACGCACCATAACAGGAAGGTTAAACACTGTTAGCGCAAGAGCTCCACCGATAATCGTATAGCCCCATCCTGTGATGGAAACGAAAAGTAACAATCCAAACATCCCTACAACGATAGAAGGTAATGATGCAAGTACTTCAATACAAGTACGTATAAAGTTTGTGATTTTTCCTGGCTTTGCATACTCAGCCATATAAATTCCTCCACCAATTCCGAGTGGAACGGTGAAAACCATCGTTAAGAATAAGATATAAAATGAATTAAATAGCTGTGGCCCTATTCCTCCGCCCGCGCGAAACGAGCTTGGTGGATTTGTTAAGAAATCAAACGAAATGACGCCAAAGCCTTTATAAAAGATATAGCCTAATAGTCCAGCAAGGATAGCAATAATAATTCCTGCGATCGCTGTAAATAACCCTGTCGCAAGCTTATCAGTCATTTTTGTATTCATTAAAATGACCTCCTAGATGATAAGAATCGAATAATAATGATAAAGATGTACGACATCACAAGTAGGATTAAGCCAAGTGACCACAAGACATTGTTATCAACACTTCCTTGAACTGTGTGTCCCATATTTAACGTAATAATTGTCGTTAGTGTACCTGTAGGATCTGTTAATGATTCTGCAATAGTACGAGCATTTCCGATTACCATTTGAACCGCTAGAGCTTCCCCAAATGCTCTCGCCATTCCTAAAACGATGGCTGTCAGTAGCATCGGCCACGCTGCAGGTAATAAAACTCTGCGGATGGTTTGCCAGCGCGTTGCACCAAGTGCAAGCGAGGATTCTCTTAGTCCGTTTGGTAACGTGCGCAGTGCATCAGTCGCAATACTTGTCACCGTCGGTAGGATCATGACAGAAAGAACGATGGTTCCCGCAAGTAGACCGAAACCTTGTCCACCCACATATTGCCTAACAAACGGAACAATCACACTTAAACCGATGAACCCATAAACGACTGATGGAATTCCAACAAGTAATTCAATAACAGGCTGTAAAATTCGTTTGCCCCAGGAAGGTGCAATTTCAATCATGTAGATAGCAGCCCCAACCCCAAGCGGAGCAGCTACTAAAGCAGATAAAATGGTTACTGCAAATGATCCAAAAATAAACGGGAGTGCACCATATACTGGTCCACCATTTGCTTCACTTCGGGTTGGGTTCCAATCAAGGCCCGTTAAAAAGCTGATTGGGTTAACTCCATTCACCACAAATGCCTGAAGCCCCTTAGTCATCAGGAAGAGTGTAATAGATATAGTCGCCAAAATAATGATTGTTGCGCACCCATAAACAATGATTTTCCCCTTGCGCTCAATTTTTTCAGCGTTACGATTGTTTTTCTTTAGTAAACGGTCATGGACAGTTTGTTGCTGTGCCGCCATAACAATGGCCCCCTTGCGATAGATATAGAAGATAAAGGCTGGAGAACACCTACGAGCGGTCTTCTCTCAGCCTATTACGTTGTTTATTGTACGTCTGTTTGGTTTCCTTCTGCGTCACGCTCAACTTGCATATCCGTTGATGGGATATAGCCAAGTTCAGGAACGATTACTTGTTGAACATCTTCACTCATCATGTAATCAAGGAAAGTTTTAGCAAGACCTTCAGGCTCACCATTTGTGTAAGAGTGCATATAAGCCCAAACTGGATATTCACCAGTTGTTACATTTTCATCCGTTTGCTCTACGCCATCTAATTTTAATGGAAGAACAGTGTCATCATTGTAGTAAGAGAATGCAAGGTATCCAATTGCACCTTCTGTTTCAGAAATGATTTGTTTAACAGTATTAGAAGAATCCTCTGTAATTCCTTCAGCTGGCTCAGCACCATCTAAAGCGTAATTAACAAATGTAGCACGTGTACCAGAAGAATCTGGACGGTTTACTAGGGTAATATCAACATCTTCTCCACCAAGCTCAGACCAGTTTGTTACTTCACCTGTGAAAATGTCGATAAGTTGTTCAGATGTTACATCTTCAACGCCTACTCCTGGATGAGCAGCAGGTCCCATTCCTACTACAGCGACACGGTGGTCTACTAATTCATCAGCAGGAATTTCTTCTTTTTCTTCAGCAAATACATCAGAGTTTCCAATGTCTACAGATCCATCAGCAACTTGGCTAAGACCTTGACCAGATCCACCAGCCTGTACTTGAATGTCAGCACCAGCATTAAGACCCATAAATTCTTCAGCACCAGCAGCCATTAGTGGTTGAATCGCACTTGAACCAGATAAGACTAGTTGCCCTTCAGCCTCGCCGCTTGTTGCCTCTTCCCCATTTTCTGAGTCTGATCCACCTGTGGAATCAGTTCCTGTGTCATTGCTATCGTCTCCACTTCCACATGCCACAGCAATCACAAGTAGTGCAGATAACATCATGAATAAAAGAAGCTTTTTCAATTTCAATGTAACAACCTCCCTATTTTCTCTCCAAATGTTTTTACTAGGCGTTAGCCTCTCTTTCAACTGAAGTATAAGCTTGTTCTATTAAGGAGTTATGATCTGAATGTAAAGATTGTGTAAAGAGAAAGAAAGCGCAATCATTTATAAGCGTTTACATAACCAACATAAAAAAGAAACAAATCCAAAATTGGATTTGTTTCCGAGTGGTTACTACTCTGCTTGTTGCTCTTTTGTTGGACCATATACGCCAGGTACATTCAGTCCAGCTTGACGTAATAGAACGGTCATTTGCCCACGGTGGTGGCCTTGATGGCTTACAAGCATACGAAGAACGGCGCCTTTAGGGCTTTGGGCTCCAAAGAAATCAACCATATCAGTGAAGCTTTCGTCAGTCCATGTATGTTCAACTTGTTCTAAAAGGTTTGAACTGAATTCGTTATACGTATCCACAATTGTTTTTGCTTGATCCGGAACGGTTGAAGAAGTCTTTCCAACATTCTCAACACCTGCAATAGAGGCGAAAAACGGAATGGTAGTCGTTAGATGCCAGCCTAACCATCCTAGTGAGCTATGCCCTTCAACAATGGCTTGGTCAAGTTTCTCGTCTGTAAGTGACTCTAATACTTGTAGAGTTAATTGTTTCTCACGAGTCCACTCTTCTAAAAAATCTGCTTTTGTTCTAAACATTTCGTATCTCTCCTTATCATTCAACCAATCTTTACGTGTCTAGTATAGCCAGAATGATGGATGGAGAAAAGCAAAAGGCCTTTAATTATTGTGCTTTCTTAAAATCAGGATCATCAAACTTGTGTGCTACCCAACCTTCTGGATCAATAAATAAACGAACAGCAACAACTTGACGTTCTTCTGATAATGTAAAGAAGTGCGGAATATTAACAGGCACGGAAATCACATCACCAGGAGATAGATTTACATCAAAATATCCTGTCTCAGCACCTTTTATTACAAACGTACCAGAACCTGCAGTAATCGCACGTACCTCATCTTCTGTGTGTGTATGCACTTGCTCAAACTTTTTTAAGAGCACATCTAAGTCTGGTGTCTGTTCATTTAGGGCAATAACATCCCATTTTTTGTACCCACGACGCTCTGCAAGTGAACGAATGTCTTCATTAAATGTGGAGAGTACTTCTTCCTTATCTTTATCAGTAAGGTGACATTCATTTTGTAATCGTTCAGAAAGTTTGGTTGGGTCCCAAAATTCATATAGCACTTCCTGGCTCTCCAAAAATGCACGTACCTCAGATTCCTCTGCAATCGTTTGTCCTGTTTGACGAATATGAATGATAGCCATGTATTTTCCTCCTATTTGGTTAATTGTTTTAGTCTTAATTGGTATTCAAACAAAAATTCAAACGCCTCAAGATGTTTTTTCGCTTCAAAACTATTTTTACCCCATACTGTAATGCCGTGATTTCGGATGAGAACACCAAACACGCCTGGTTTAATCTCATTGGCAACAGCCTCTGCAAGAAATGGGAGATCCGCGTAATTTGGTACGATTGGAATGGTAATTGATGCATCCTCTTCCCATAGATTAAAGGCTTTGATCAGCTCTTGATGTTGAAATGTGATTTCACTCTCATCTGCGTATAGCTCTGAGATCACATTATTGGCAACCGTATGCACATGAAGTGAGCAACCCGCTTCTGTTTTTTCATAGATTCGTTGATGAAGGATCGTTTCCGCCGAAGGTTTTAGTGGAGTATCCTCTAAAGGCTGACTGGACTCACCAACTAGTAAAAAATCTTCAGAGGTTCGCTTACGCTTATCCCTGCCACTGGCTGTTACGAGAAACTGTAAGGGCGAATCGGCCACTTTTATGGAAAGATTACCACTTGTGCCAGGAAACCAGTCTCTTGCAGCCAATTCATCCTTTATATCCGCTAATTCGTTCCAATGAGTTGTGTATAGAAGCTTCGTTCCCTTCACCTTGTAACCTCCTCCCGTCTCTCTTCAAATTGGTGAATAATTTCATGAAAGCTAGTAAATGCTGAATGCTTAAGAGATAGCTCACGACATTTATCTAATAGAAAGGATCCACATGCAAAGACTTCATCCGCTTCCTTAGCTGCCTGCAAATCTGTAATTGAATCCCCTATCACTATTTTGTAGTACGCCTCACTTGGGTATTGTCTTAAAATCGTTGGTTTACAGCATCCACAATCATTGGAACAATGCGAATCACAACGATGTGGCCACGTGATATGAATGGTTGGTTGATCAAAACGACTTCCATTGCAGTATAAGCTGTGCGTCAGACCAAAAGGGTTAAGGACGGGTTCTACAAAGAAATCAATTCCACCACTTACAACCTTTAATGGAATGTGGTTTTCCCGTACGTATTGAAGAAACTCCGGAAACCCTTCACGGATCTCAGCCTTGTCTAACACAAATTTAATGATTTCTTCTTTATAGCTTGAAGGAATTAATTGAAATAACTTACCGACTCCTGACCGAATGGACACACGCTCAGCTAATATGTCCTCCTTGATTGCCTCCCAGCCAGGAGGATTCACATGCTGCATAATGGCGATAATATTATCTTTTGTGGTAATGGTTCCGTCAAAATCACAAAAAATAATCGGTGTCTTCTCAACTCTTTCTTTCATCTCTAATTCCCCCATAACTCAAGTGCTGTCTTTAGTTCAGGTGATACGTCCGCAGCCTCAGGTAAAGAGGTGTTCATCACACCGTAAATGGCATCTTTAAATGCCTTTGCACCGGCTCTTGCACCACCTGGATGTCCGTGGATTCCACCACCCGCGTTAATGACACACTCAAGCCCAAAGTCATGAATCAACATTGGCGTTAATCCTGGGTGGATCCCAGCTGATGGAACAGGGAAGGCTTTATTCAGTTGGCCTTTTTCTGTTAATGCATGTGCGATGGCATCCGTCTCTACTTTATCAAGGGCAACACTGCCATAAGGAGAAGGGAATAACACAAGATCTGCTCCAGCTATTCGCAATAGCTTACCGAGTAATACACGGTTTGATATGCCATGAAATGGTGAGGCAGTTAAAGCTCCAGATACAGCTGGATGCGCCATAATTGGTACGTGGATATCAGGGTCCTCAGCTAATGCCTGCAATACATCTAACCCATAAGCAAAGACATTAAATAATAGCGCTGTGGCCCCTTGATCTACGGCTTGTTTTGCTTTTTCTTTTAGTTCAAATGTCCGTCCGGTGAGATTTACTGCATAGAGCTTCTTTTCTCCCGTCTCTTCATAGACTTGGTCTATAATTCTGCTCCCTATCTCTACTCTTTTATGAAAAGGTGTTAATGGATTCTCAAATAAGATTTCATCATCTTTCACCAAATCAACTCCACCAAGAAGTTGATCTGTTAATTGCTGTGTGAATTCTTGTGTATCCTTACCAATCATTCCTTTGAAAATACTCATTAAAAGAGGACGGTCATATACACCTACCAGTTCTCTTACACCTGCTATACCAAACGATGGACCTGGAAAAGACTGCTCTAGCTCTTTTGGGAATACGATATCAATTAATTTAATTTCTCCATCAAGTGAAAGCTTTCCAAAAACAGTTGTTAGAATCGCCGGAAGATCTGCAGAGAAGTTAGCCAAAGGATACGCAATTTTAATTCGACCTATGGTACGTGACTCATTAAAAAAACTTGCAGCTTGTTCAGTTGTTTCCTCCTCAACTACTTCAATAACCTCACCCTTGTGACGCTCCAACTGCTTTTTTTCAAGTGACGGCAGATGTGTCCATGAACCAATCGTTAAACCAAGTGCGATGGACTCTGCTTTTTTATGTAGATCATGTTTTTGATCGAATACTCGATAAGTAACAGTTATAAAGCTCATCTCTCGTCTCCTCTCTATACAAACAAAACCGCCCTCTAATATGTTAAAGAGGACGGTATTAATCATTTATCTTGTCCTCTTATCTACCAAGTGATCTTGTGAGAATTAGCACCTTGAACAGACAAACGTCCAAACAGGTTGCCGGGTATCATCGGGATCTTCCCTCCACCAGCTCTTCATAAGAGTAAAATCAATATTCATATTGTAATGTTGATAAATCTACTAAGGATTATGACAGTGTCCTTCTATTCTGTCAATTAGCAAAAATCATTTTATCAGAATCTATTGACAACTGGATTCATTCCTCGTAATATGAAAACCAATTACTCTGATTGGGAAAATGAAGTTAATTCCTAACGAACTGAATATGTAACTCTTATCGAGAGCTGGCTGAGGGAATTGGCCCTGTGAAGCCCGGCAACCGACCTACTCATTCTTATATGTGAGAATGAAAACCTTTAAGGTTTTAAGGCACGGTGCTACATCCAACAGACTCATGTGGAGTCTGAAAGATAAGAGGTGGAATCCTAGTGATCAAGCCTCTTTCTTTCATGAAAGTGGCTTTTTTGATTTTACTTTATAAAGATGGAGAGATGAATGGATGAAAAAATCATTTGGATTAACAACACTCGGGGCAACAACGGCTGCTGTGTTTTTACTAACAGGATGTGGAGATGGTACATCCACTGAAGCTCAAGCTGATGTTCAGTTAGAAGGCGTACCAGAACGTTTTGCTGAAGGCGAGGGCGCTAAAGTGAAGGTTATTCGTAAGATTGGTGGAGATGATCATACGGCCCAGTATCTTGCTGGCGTACAAGAAGAAGGAAAAGCGTTAGGCTTTGAAGTAGATACATTTACAGCAAATGGAGATTCAGCAAGCTATCATGATGCCATCTCACAAGCAATTGATGCCGATTATGATGGTCTAATTCTTTCACACGGAGATGACGCAGCAACTGTCGATGCGGTAAAACGGGCAGTAGATAAAGGCATTCAAGTTGTTACGTTTGATTCCAATCCAGACCTTGAGTCTATTGAAGGGGTCACACTCACTTCACAGGACGATGAAGAGCTTGCTAGTTTAGCATTAACTCAATTACTTGAGGATTATAACGATGAAGCCAACATCCTGTACTTATGGGTTGACGGGTTTCCACCAATGGTTCGTCGTGATGCGGTCTATCAGGAAGTGCTTGCTGACAATCCAGGGATCAACGAATTAGAACGGTTTGGCGTAGCCTCTGAAGATACATCGACCCAGACTCAAAATGCTGTAGCCGCTCTTTTAAACAAATATCCTGAGGGAGAAATTGATGCTATTTTTGCAACATGGGATGCGTTTGCCATAGGTGCAGCTCGCGCACTTGAAGAAGCAGGTCGTGATGAGATTAACATTTACGGAATTGATGTATCAAACGCTGACCTTCAGATTATGCAAGAGGAGCAAAGCACATGGCAATATACAGCTGCCGTTGATCCAAAATTAATCGGAACCATTAACTTACGTCTTCTGGCAAAAAAACTCGCTGATGAAGAAACGCCACAGTTCTATGATTTGGAAGCTTCTTTGATTTCAAGTGATCAGCTAAAAGAGGCATCAAACGTCAATATGGTGTCCTTATCTGAAGTCATCCCTGAATGGGGCCAATCAGAGGCGTTTGAGGAAGACTGGATGAAAACATTAAAAGAACATAACAAGCAATAGGTGATGCTATGGAATTACAAATGGAAAAGATCTCTGTTACGTATCCTGGAGTTCGGGCACTTAACAATGCATCGCTCACGATTAAAAGCGGATCTGCCCATGCACTAATCGGTGCAAACGGCGCAGGAAAATCAACATTAATGAATGTATTATCAGGTTCTGCACCGCACTACACAGGCACCATCACATTAAATGGAGACAGCATTTCCATTCGTTCCGTTAAAGAAGCACAGGACCAAGGCATTCAAATTGTACAACAAGAAGTAGATAAGGCATTAGTTCCATATGCGACGGTTGGAGAAACGATGCAGATGCGAGCATATGGCAAAAAAAGCAGCAAGACCTTCATTCGCTGGAAAACCCTCCACGAAAAAGCATCTGCTGCACTACATTCATTAGGTATAACCATTTCTTCAAAAAAATTAGTGAGTGAATTATCACTTGCGGATAAGCAAATGGTTTTAATTGCAGCAGCTGTTATGTCTGAGTGTCAATTACTCATCTTAGATGAACCAACAGCACCACTCAGTATATCTGAGACTAAACGCCTCTTCATAATGGTTCGTGAATTGCTTGCGAAACAAGTGGCTGTTGTGTTTATATCTCATCGCCTTCCAGAGCTTTTTGAAATATGTGACGAGATTACAGTAATGAAAAATGGGTGTCATGTGTCGACTAAACAGACTTCTGACACTTCTATCAATCAAGTGGTTGAAGACATGCTAGGTGAGCCATTTACACAACAATATCCAGACCGTTTGTCCACGATTGGAGAACCATTACTAATTGCTGATTCTCTCTCGGACGGCTTTAAGGTTCAACAGGCATCTTTACATGTTCGAAGCGGGGAGATTATTGGTCTAGCAGGACTCGTTGGTGCAGGAAAAACAGAGCTTTGTAAGCTGTTATTTGGAGCAAGTCAGACTAAGTCTGGCTCCCTTACATTTAAAGGCCGAACTGTCACTTTCCAATCTCCTTATCAGGCCGTTGAGTCTGGGTTAGCGCTTATACCAGAGGAACGTCGCAAAGAAGGAGTTATGGTTCAAGAATCTATTCAAACAAATGTAACTGCCGCCACGCTAACTAAGCATAGCCGTCCGCTCGGATGGTTAAATCAATCAACACAGAAAAAGAGTGCCTCAAAAATCATCTCAGATCTCAGCATTAAAACCCCACATGCTGATGTTCTAGTGCAGCATTTATCTGGTGGTAATCAACAAAAGGTCGCGATTGGAAAATGGTTAGCGACCGATGCAGATGTGTATATATTTGATGAACCGACCAAAGGGGTGGATGTCGGTGCCCGAAAAGATATATTCACTATCATTCACGAGCTCGCCGCGCGTGGAAAAGGAATTATTTATGCCTCATGTGAACTAGCAGATGTGATTGGTATGACGGATCGGACCTACGTTCTCTATGATGAACAAATTGTGAAGGAATTACGAACGGCAGAGACAAACGAAGAAGAACTTCTCTACCTTTCTACTGGAGGAAATCAAGATGTCTGAACCTGATGTGAACCATTCTTCATCATTAACCTTTTTTCAATTTTTGTATCGTTACGGAACGATTATTCTAATCCTTTTATTAATTGTTGGCTTCTCGCTTGCGAATTCTTCCTTTCTGCAGACGAGTAACGTCATCACCATCCTAAGGTCGATTTCTATTGTTACCATTATCGCGATTGGGATTACGATCTCATTAGCAGTGGGTGGATTTGACCTCTCTGTCGGTTCAAATGCTTCACTGTCTAATGCAGTCGTCATGTCGATGTTTGTCTGGTATTCACAACCAACGCTTGTAAGTGTAGGTATTGCAATCATCGCATGTTTAGTAGTTGGTTTATTTAATGCCTTTATGATTGTAAAAATCAAAATTCCAGACTTACTCATGACGTTAGCTACCATGTTTATTATTCAAGGGGTTGCTCTTACGTACACTAGAGGAGCATCTATTTCTGAAAACATGATTATGTCTGATGGAAGCTATGCAGAGGGCTCCATCCCTTCGTTCTTTTCAAAGATTGGGCAGGTACCGTACATCATTATTATCATGTTAATCTGTGTGATTGTTGTTCATCTGTTTTTAACTTATACAAAACATGGCCGAAGCCTTTATATTATCGGTGGAAATGAAGAAGCAGCAAGACTCTCGGGCATTGCTGTTAATAAATACAAGGTGTTAGCTTACCTTCTTTCCGCTTTTTTCGCCGCACTCGGAGGCATCGTTTTAGCTTCCCGTGTGATGACTGCAGAAATTAATGCAGGTGGTTCCTATTTAATGGACGCAGTAGCAGCCGCTTTTATCGGCTTCGCTGTCTTTGGTGCCGGCAAACCGAACGCGATTGGTACATTTATTGGAGCTATTTTGATTGGTGTGTTAGCAAACGGTCTTGTAATGTTAAGCGTACCTTACTACGCAATGGACATTGTAAAAGGCTCCGTACTCGCTTTCGCCCTTGCTATTACCTATTATAAATTTAAGTAAATGGAGGAATTCCTGTGACAACCTTTACTGAACGTTATTTCACTATGACAGAACCTGAAGCCATTGAGTACGCCAAAACGTTGTCGATCTTCCCTGAAGGCTCTGCCATCACTTGCGAGGAAATTGGTGACGGAAACTTAAACTATGTGTTTCGATTAGTCGATCCGCAAACCTCTCAATCAATTATCATTAAACAAGCTGGTCCTGTTGCCAGAATTTCTGACGAGTTTAAAGTATCACCTGATCGTAATCGAATTGAACATGACATTTTAAAAATACAAGGAGAATTGGTTCCGGACTATGTACCAGAAGTTTATCACTATGATCCCATTATGAATTGTACCGTCATGGAGGATCTCTCGGATTATACGATTCTCAGGAAAGCTTTTTTACATAAACAAACGTATCCGTTGTTAAGTGATCATCTCTCTACATTTCTTGTTCAGACATTGCTACACACGTCCGACCTTGTTCTGAATCATAAAGATAAGAAAGAGCAGGTTAAAGCGTTCATTAACCCCGAGCTTTGTGAGATAACAGAAGATTTAGTCTATACAGAACCCTTTTATGACTGCCCACGAAATGAAGTATTTAGTGAGACCCTCCCCTATGTACGAGAAGAATTTTGGGGGGATGAACGGTTAGCGTTAGAAACGGCTAAGCTCAAGTTTCAATTTTTAACGAAGGCACAATCTCTGATTCATGGTGATTTTCATACGGGGTCAATCTTTGTAACGGAAAATCAAACAAAGGTGATCGATGCCGAATTTGCTTTTTACGGACCAGCTGGCTATGACATAGGTAATATCATTGCAAACCTGATCTTTGCTTATGTGAATGGTGATCAAACAATTGAGGATCCGACAGAACGTGAATCATATACAACCTACTTACTTACAACCATACAGGAAATTGTTGATCAGTTTAAAGAGAAATTCACGTATGCATTTTACGATCAAGTCACAGAACGGGTCGCCCAATACCCTGGGTTCTTGGAATACTATTTGGAGGAAATACTCATAGACACGGCTGCTGTGGTTGGTCTTGAGCTTGCGCGTAGAGTCATTGGACTTGCGCCAGTTGAAGATCTGACAAGTATAATAGATCCAACAAAACGGGCTGCTGCTGAGATTGCTTGCTTAAAAGCTGCAAAGGTGTTTATTTTAAACAGACAGGATTTCTTTCATGGTGAAGATTTTACTCGCGTCATTAGCGAATATGCGTAAGGAGAGAGAAAAATGAAGCAACTTATTGATGTCATTCAATCCGTTCGACTGTCTGATGACGAGGAGTCCTTGGTGATCTTAGATCAAACCCTTCTGCCGGGTCAAAAGGTATATGTAGAGCTAAAAGAACCTCAGGACATCTGGGATGCCATTGTCCAGCTCAAGGTGCGCGGTGCTCCCGCCATTGGTATTGCGGCAGCCTACGGGGTATATCTAGCAGTAAAGCATAGTCCGGCTGTTACAATTGAGGAGGTAAGACATACGTTCTCTGACAGCAAGGCGTACCTTGCCTCCTCCCGCCCTACTGCCGTGAATTTGTTTTGGGCCCTGGATCGAATGGAAGCTCGGTTTTTACAATTAGTCAGTCAATCAGATGGAATCGAAACAATCATAACTGGCTTACGAGAAGAAGCAACAGCGATTCAACTAGAAGATGAACAGGTCTGTGAAGCCATTGGCGAACATGCCCTTACACTTCTTGAACCTGAATATGGCATCTTAACTCATTGTAATGCTGGAACCATCGCAACAGCTAAGTACGGGACAGCACTGGCTCCGATCTATCTAGGACAGCAAAAGGGCTATGAGTTTAAAGTATTTGCTGATGAAACGCGCCCGTTACTTCAAGGTGCCCGATTAACCGCTTGGGAGCTCTCCGAAGCAAATATTGATGTGACACTGATCTGTGATAACATGGCGTCCATCGTCATGAGCGAGGGCAAAATCCAAGCAGTTCTAGTTGGCTGTGACCGAGTTGCTGCAAACGGAGATACAGCTAACAAGATTGGAACATCTGGTGTGGCCATTTTGGCAAAACATTACGGTATCCCTTTTTATGTATGTGCCCCTACTTCAACCATTGATTTTGAATGTCAAACTGGACAAGAAATTGTGATTGAAGAACGCTCGGCTGAAGAAATTACGTCAAAGTGGTATACTGAACCTATGGCACCTACCAATGTGAAAACCTACAACCCTGCTTTTGATGTCACCGATCATTCTTTGATTACAGCAATCGTAACGGAGAAAGGGATATTTAAAGCAGATCAACTTCATGAATTACGTGATCAATAAGGGTGAGCCAGTCTCACCTTTTTTATTTTTGTTTAGAAATGGGGAACGTTTCGTATGAAAAAACATGTCATTATTGGAGCAGGCATTCTCGGTGCATCCACCGCCTATCACCTTGCAAGACTTGGTGCGGATGTAACGATCATTGACCGAGATGAACCAGGACAAGCAACACAGGCAGCTGCCGGCATCATTTGCCCATGGATTTCCCAGAGACGTAACAAAGCCTGGTATTCATTAGTAAAGGCAGGAGCTGCCTACTACCCTCATCTGATAAGTAAATTAGAAGCAGATGGGGAAACGAATACAGGCTATGCGAGGGTTGGAGCGATCAGCTTACACACCGATTCTAAAAAGCTTGATGATCTCATTAAACGAGCTGAAAAGCGAAAGATTGACGCACCAGAAATGGGCGAGATTACACGCCTGACACCAGAAGAAGTTCAAGCTCTATTCCCACCCTTAGCAGAAGGTATTGAAGGCGTACATGTCAGTGGAGCTGCACGTGTAGATGGTGGGGCATTGAAGGATGCTTTGTTGCGAGCAGCTGTTAGAAATGGAGCAACATACGTTTCTGGAGATGCGGTTTTAAGAACAAATGAAGCTCATAATGTCACAGTACAAGTTGATGCCATGGTTTATCATACTGATT
This sequence comes from Alkalihalobacillus sp. FSL W8-0930, assembly GCA_037965595.1. Lineage (NCBI taxonomy): Bacteria > Bacillati > Bacillota > Bacilli > Caryophanales > Bacillaceae > Alkalihalobacillus > Alkalihalobacillus sp. FSL W8-0930. The sequence continues at coordinate 2,574,414 of CP150183.1, forward strand.
CTCTTATCGTGACTGCCGGCGCTTGGGCAGGTGAATTATTAGCTCAACTTGGGATAAACTTTGAAGTCAAGGCACAAAAGGCGCAAATTCTTCACCTCGATATGCACTCCAAAGAAACAGAGAATTGGCCAGTTGTTATGCCGCAGGGAGATCAATATCTTCTAGCCTTCCCGAATGGTCGAGTGGTTGCGGGTGCAACTCACGAAGATCATGTCGGCTTTGATCATCGTGTTACAGCCTCTGGTGTTTCAGAACTACTAACAAAAGCCCTTCACAATGCCCCGGGTTTAACAGACGCATCTGTTGAAGATGTTAAGGTAGGATTTAGACCCTTTACCCCTAATTTTCTCCCGGTTATTGGACGAGTCCCAGACCTCCCTTCTGTTCTTGTGGCAAACGGACTCGGCGCATCTGGATTAACAATGGGACCTTATATCGGAGCTGAGCTGGCTAAAATGGCTTTGGATGAAGAATCCTCGATTGACTTGGCTCACTATGATTTAGAGAATGCTATTAAAGAGACGTAAAAATAATACCAAAAAATTAATGAGAAAATGGCGAATGATTTTACGATCGAATCATTCGCCATTCCTTTTTTTTGCAAAACGAGCGAGGAATTCTCCTTCAGCGGACACTGTGCTATGTTCGTGTTTTGCTAACCACATCAATGTTATGTCCCATCGTCTTTGTTCCCTCCTCCTTTCTTCAAAAATATAATTTCCAACCCTATTCATAACGATTAATTTTCTGACGATAGATGGAGTATGGAGGGATACACACTTGAAAAAGAAAAAAAGATTGTTACATCGCATCTCAGTTAAACTCACTTTGTTTATTGTAGCTTCTTTAATTGTTTCTACAGCTCTAACAGCAGGAATAGGCTATTTTTTTGCCAAAGAGCAGTTAACAACCGCAGGAAAGCTAGACATTCAACATTCAGTAGATGCTACCCTGTCATTGTTAGAATCTTTACAACTAGATGTTGAAGCGGGTACATTAGCACTCGATGAAGCACAGGAACGTGCACGAGTCCTCATTTCCGGTCCTAATATAGAATCTGGTTATGATGCGAACCACTCTAATATTACGTACAAAAAGGACGGCTACATTGTTGCCTATTTGGATGATTACACTGTCCAGCTTCATCCAACGAATCCGATTGGAGAAATTCCAGGAGATACGACCGTTCAAGAAATGCTTGTTGCCTCTGCTACTCAGGCGGCTCCAGAAAACCGTTATACAGAATATGAACGCACTCAGGAAAATGGGGAAATGGTTGATAAGATTGCGTATATGACTTATTTTGAACCATGGAACTGGCACATTGGTATGACAGCAACTAAAACCGAATTTTATGAAGAAGTAGAGGCTTTCAAAGTCTTTATGATTTGGACTATTATTATCATATCAGTGGCCACAGTTGCCCTATCATACCTTGTTATTCGTAAAAAGGTCCGTACATTGGGACAAGTTGCTACCGTGGCTAACCAGATTTCTGATGGCAACCTTCAAGTGAACGAATTACCAACGGGATCAGACGAGATTGGTCAAATAGGACTTGCATTTAATAAAATGTCTAAGCAACTCCAAACCTTACTTTCCAGCTTACAGGAGAAAGGCTCCAATGTACTTGAGCAAGCAACCGAGCTTTCTGCGATCTCAGAACAAACATCAGCTAGCAGTGAAGAAATTGTACGAGCGATTGATGAAATCCGCTCTGGTACTCAAGAACAAGCGGCACACTTAGAGCAGACAACCAATCAAACAAGCGACTTGAATCAATCTGTTCTTGCTATGAATGATCAAAAGGATTCAATAAACCAAGCGACCGAGCGTTCAAGTCAAGCAGTCGCAAAAGGGAAAGAAATCATTTCAACATTAGAGAGATCAAATCAAGCCTCTTTAGATGCTTCAGACCGTATAAGTGTTGGCGTGACGAATCTCTACTTAAAGATACAAGATATTTCAGGTATCACAGCCGTTATTACTAGCATTGCGGAGCAAACCAACCTTCTAGCTTTAAATGCAAGTATTGAAGCTGCACGAGCCGGGGAACAAGGTCGTGGATTTGCTGTTGTTGCAAGTGAAGTGAGAAAGCTAGCGGAGCAAGCTAATGTTCGAACGAATGAGATTAAACAAATGATTGAAAGCATTGAGAAAGAAACGGAGAAAACCGTGTTATTAATGGGAGAAACAGGGACATATTCTTCAGAGCTTAGTAAAGCTGTTAAACAGACGTCTAATGAATTTATAGAAATTGATACCGCCATATCTACGATCGCTACGACGATCAAACAACTAGAATCTGAATTAGTCCATGTCACAACTTCTACCGATACGATTCAAGAAGCGATTGAACACGCTTCAAGTGTATCAGAGGAAACTGCCGCTTCTGTTGAAGAAATGTCAGCATCCTTAGAAGAGCAAGGAAATGCCATTCAAACTGTAGCAAAAACGGCCGAAAGCTTAACTGGATTAAACCAACAGCTACAAGAGGATTTATCTTATTATCGGTATGAAAAATAAACTGTATGATTTACGGTGCAAAAAATAAAAGAGCAACTGGTTCAATCGTTGAACCAGTTGCTCTTTTTAATTGTTTTTAAGTATGATTTAATTGCTTTATCTTTTCAGTTGTATCTCTGTAGTTAAGTAGTCTTTTAACTTTTGCATATCATCTTCAATAGCTACTTTTAGCTTTTGATTGTAGAAGATCGATGCTGGGTGAAAGGTTGGGAAGATGGTGTACGTTTTATCAGATGGGATATATCGGTTGCTCTCAAGTGATTCTACCTGCAAAATGTTTGCTTGAAAAGGGGTTCCATGAACATCGGTTAACCGCTCCTTCATGCCGGTCAGCCTTCTAAAAGCGACTCCTCCTAATGTGACAATCACCTTAGGATCAACCTCTTCTATTTGTGCATCAAGCAAAGGGGCATGCGCCAAAATTTCTGCCTGGTTCGGTGTACGATTCCCACGTTGGTCTATTGGTTTCTCATAACCCGGCTTTGTCTTTTGGTACGGACGGCTGCGTATCACACTGGTAATGTACACATCTTCTCGTGTTAACCCCAGCCACGTAAAATAGTCGTCCATCACTTGACCTGCTTTACCAATAAAGGGTCTATTTTCAATAACCTCCTGTCGTCCGGGAGCTTCCCCTACAAGCATTATCTCTGCGTCTTCTTTGCCTGCACCCATTAAGAACCCGGTACATGCATAGGGTTCCATTCGTTCTTTACATAGTTGGATCAATTCGTTTGTTACTTTTCTCTTTGAAGTCACGCTTCTCCCCTCCTAAAAAACAAATACCACCTAATATAGGTGGCTATCTGAATCATTCGTATCTCTTCTTATATCTTACAATGTTCTTGTTGTTCTCGAAGCCTAGCTCGTTCGATAATTAAAATAATTTGAGTGATGGATCGTTTGCGCAATCGCTCATCATCTGATTGGATCACTCTTTTTTGTAAGCGCTTAACATCAGCAGTTTCAGCATCATTTAAAAAATCCAGGTGTCCCACCTGTAAGCTCCTCCCTGCTTATAACTTTCCATTTATTCTATTCTAGTATAACTGATCTTGAGACTAAAAAAAAGAAAGGAAAGCAATTTGTCTAGTTAAAACAAAAGAACTTTCCTTACTAGTATAGCCGTCCCGCATCCAATATAAACCTATTGCTTCTCGCGCGTATAGACTGTTTCTCCATTTATTAAGGTTTCTTCTACCTTAGCCATAAGCGCAAACGGGGATTCACTCCAAATAACCAAATCGGCATCCAGTCCTTTTTTTAGTGAACCAAGCTGATCGGCGAGTCCGATATGAACGGCCGCTTGGCTGGTAATCGCCTTCAAAGCCGTCTCTTCTGATACTCCGTGATTAACCGCTGTTTTAACGGTTGTTAACAAATGATCAATCGTTACCACAGGATGATCTGTTGTAATCGCAAATGGAATACCTCTCTTCTCAAACAGAACCATAGTATCCCAAGCTTTGTTTGCGAGCTCTTGTTTAGACTTTGCAGACATGGTTGGACCTACTGCAATAGGAACAAGATTTGTTGCTAGATGATCCAAAATCAAATGACCTTCTGTACAATGCTCAATTGTCACATCAATATTAAATTCATTCTTAATACGCAATACCGTAACAATATCATCGGCACGGTGCGCATGAACCCTTAGTGGGATTTCACGACGTATCACCTTTGCAAGCTGCTCGAGTCCAAGGTCACGTGATGTTACCGCACCGTTTTCGAGCGACTTCTGGTAATCCTCCGCCCGCATTAATTCTTTTCGCAAAAGGCCTGCCACACCCATACGTGTAACCGCAGATTTCCCTTTTGACCCATGAACCTTCTTTGGATTTTCACCAAGTGCTGCTTTCATACCTGAGGGGCTCTTGATAATCATGTCATCTACAACATGGCCAATCGTTTTAACCGCAACGATTTCTCCACCAATAACGTTTGCGCTCCCAGGCAGAATCTGTACGGTTGTGACACCATTTTTCCTTGCTTCTAAAAATCCTTTGTCTTGTGGGCTAATTCCATCAAGTGACCGGACGTATGGTGTAGATGCATCAGATGTTTCGTTAAAGTCATGTCCTTCAATTCCAAGACCTTCGGGGTGCACACCTAGATGGGTATGAACATCGATTAAACCAGGTGTCACATATTTCCCGGACAAATCAACGACTTCCGCTTCAGATGGTATGGTTAAGTCATTACCTATCGCTTCAATTTCACTTCCATTAATAATAAGCTGTGCTTTTTCTATGTATTCATTCCCTGTCCATACTGTTGCGTTAATATATGCTTTCATTCTGACACACCTTTCTTATGATCTACTCTTTACTTCGTGTTACGAAGGATAAGGTTGATTTTAGACTGACTTTCATCTGAAAGTCAGTCTACTAGATTTACTTTTGGTCCATATATTTTTGTAGTTCGTTCATCACTTTCTCAGCGCCTTCAGGACTAAGAATAATGTGTCCATCTGCTAGAGAAATGTTGTCATCTGAGCTTTCTCCAGTCACCATACACGCACGGTACGGCTGATACTTCTCAAGAATGATTTGCTCACCATCAACTAAGATCGCTAGAGGCGTCTTGATTTCAATTTCAAGCATATTTCTTAATTCTTTTGGTATAACAATTCTTCCAAGTTGATCTAGCTTACGTACAATACCTGTTGATTTCATGTTAAATCACGACTCCTTCTATTCAATCTTTTTCCGCATTCTTTGTTGCAACAATTGAGGGACGATTCCAGAAAAACGGAAGTGACTGACAACTCATTGTATGCCCTTTTATTTTATATCACATCAAAGTCTTTTAACAGAGAAATTGGTAAAATACTCTTTTAACACTCGAATGGTAATAGGTAAATTACATTTTTTTCTTGTTCATAAAGTAGATTACTAAAACGACACGATCGATTGTAAAGGGATCAGACTTTTGACTTAGCGTGATAGACATACTCTCATCACAACAAAAAAAGCTCTTTCACCTGAGTGAGAGAGCTTTTTTCATTAAGATGCAGGATATACACTAACTTGCTTACGATCACGACCAACACGTTCGAATTTCACAACGCCGTCCACTTTCGCAAAAAGAGTGTCATCTCCACCTTTTCCAACATTCGTTCCAGGATAGATACGAGTACCACGCTGGCGAACAAGGATGCTTCCGCCTGTTACAGACTGACCATCTGCACGCTTCGTACCAAGACGTTTAGACTCAGAGTCACGACCGTTCTTTGTACTACCTACCCCTTTTTTGGATGCGAAAAATTGTAGATTCATTTTCAACATGAAAATTCACCTCCTGTCTGTTATGGATATGAATGCTTCATATTCTTCTTCCATAGATTTAAGTGACAAGACCATTCCTTCAAGAAGAAGCTGCACATCTCTATGCTGTGCTTCCGTTAAAGAGTCTGGCACTGTACAACTTAAATACCCTCCATCGTCTTCCATTTGAACAATAAGCTCTGTCTGGCATAATACCTGAACAGCGTTTACTGCACCAATAGACACGGCAGAAGCTCCGGCACATACCAAATCATGGCCATAAGGACCTGATTCAGCATGTCCCGACATTGAAAAAGATGCAATGCGACCTGTTGTAAGTCGATTTATACGAACTTTAATCATATCAAACCTTACACGTTGATAGCGTCGATCACTACTTTAGTGTATGGCTGACGATGACCTTGCTTACGACGGTAGTTTTTCTTAGCTTTCATTTTGTAAACGATGATTTTTTTGTCACGGCCGTGTTTTTCAACTTTACCAGTAACAGTAGCACCTTCTACTAATGGAGCTCCAACTTTTGTTTCATCTCCACTAACGAAAAGAACTTTATCAAACGTTACCACTTCGTCAACATCAGCAAAAAGCTTTTCGATGTAGATCGTGTCTCCAGCTTGAACCTTTAACTGCTTTCCACCTGTTTCAATAATTGCGTACATATCTGCACCTCCTTATATACTCAGACTCGCCATTTCAGGTAAGAAGACAAAGTCTCTTTTAAAACCTGTTCCGAGCGGTTGTAGTTCTTTGGGTGCAACCAAATAACTAACATGTTTCATCATATCATAAATAAAAATATGAAGTCAATAACATTTCGCGCGTCTTTACAGGTTTAATACGTGCTTATAAGGCGCTCTGCTTCCGCTTTTTCTCCTACATATTGAATAGCATATGAATGGGAATGCAGATCTATTGGATGAACGGTAAACAGCTCAAGTCCAAGCGTTTGCTCAAGACGTATTTTATGTTCATTTCTTTCTCCAAACAAGACTGGTTGAACCTCTCTCGGGAGTTTAATGACAACAGCTTCTGCTTGATCACGATACTCCCAAAGCTCTCTTTCAATTTTAAAAGCTAACGATTCATTTGAAAGAAGATAGCCTGTCCCTCTGCAAACCGGACATTCTGTTTGCAGACTTTTTTGTAAGCTCTCCTTCACTTTCTTTCGAGTAACTTCCATAAGACCAAGCTTAGTTAGGCCACGTACACTCGTCTGTGTCCGGTCTTTTCTAAGTGTTGCCTCAAGAGCTTTTGTGAGCTTTACTTTATGTGCTTCGTTTCGCAGATCAATAAAATCAATAAGGATAATCCCTCCAAGATCACGGAGACGCAACTGCCTGCATATCTCGTCTACAGCTTCTAGATTCACCTTTAATACAGTGTCCTCAAGCTTTGTTTTCCCAGTGAATTTACCTGTGTTTACGTCCACAACTGTCATTGCTTCTGTCTGATCGAACACTAAAAACGCTCCACTTTTTAGCCAAATCTGCCTTCTGGTAGCCAAATCAAGCTGTCGATCGATCTCATACTCAGTAAAGATGTTTTTTTGACCACGGTATAATGTCGTCTTCAAAGAGAGCTGCATAAACGCCAGAAATTGATCCATTCGTTTTTTACCGCCCAGATCATCTACAACGATTTCAGAAAGACCACTTGACGCATAGTCCTTTAACGTTTGATCAATAAAGCCCGGGGCAGGCATAATCAGTGCGGGTACTCGCTTAGACTTAGCATCCTGAACTGCTCGTTGCCATTCTTCTCTTAACCCATCCAACTCAGCAAGTAGAGTTGATTCGGTTTGAGCTTCAGCAGCCGTGCGTAGGATTAAGCCCTCTGGATGACTCAGCCACTGTTCAGCCTTCAATCGCCATTGCTCTCTACTCTCTGATGTTTTAAATTTTTTAGACACTGCAATATACTCACTATGAGGCAAGTACACCAAATGGTGACCTGGAATCGTCACGACATTTGTTACCCGACATCCTTTTGTTCCGATCTCTTCTTTTGTAACCTGTACGATTAATTCTGCTCCCTGATGAACATAGTGAGAAATGCTTTTATGCTTCTTTGTCTCACTGTCCTCCTCACTACAGTAAAAGGATAAGAGATCATCCCGGTATAGAAACGCATTTTTTTCACGACCAATATTCACAAATGCTGCTTGCATACCGGGAAGAACCTTCTCCACTCTTGCTTTATAAATCGCACCCACAATTCGCTGTTGATGCGGCTGCTCGATCATCAGATTGACAACCCGTTCATTTTCTATCACCGCAGCCCTTTTCTCACGTGTCGCTGCATTAATGACTAACTTACCCACTCAGAAGACACTCCCTCTATTCCCTATCTAGACCTATTGTACCTTAACTTGAATGGAATTTATACGTGGAGGAGTTTTCGAGATTGCGGTTAATGGTTCTGTCAGCTTACGGTCAAATAACGCTTGTAAAACGAGTGACTCTGACACTTGTTGCTTATCATTCTCAAATCGAAATTCATGGCGGTAGCCTCTTCTTAGTAATCGTACAGCTTCACGAACTGGAATTTCTGATGGAACGAATAAAACAAGTGGTTTATCTTCTTTATTAGGCAGATGGTTTCTTTCCGTTAAAAATCGCATAAAGCGATAATGCCGCTGCCTCCACTCAAGATAGTTGTTAATGACTAGAAACAGTAGGACAAGAATCATATTTAAGTGAAATGGAAGAATTAATGTACATAACGCAACAAGGAACAAAACTGACACCGAGCTTATAATAGAAGCTAGATGCGCCTTTTTGTAAGACCAACGCTCCATAAACCAGAGCTGGACTAGCTTCCCGCCATCCAAGGGAAGTATCGGTAGAAGATTAAAGCAGAGAATGACCAAATTGTGCCATACAAATAATTCATGCCAATAAGAGGACCAGCTACTTGTTTGAACGAGTAAAAAGGAAAGGCCAATCATCCACAGATGTTGAATGGGGCCTGATAAGATAACGATCAATTCCTCTTTAATTGGTTTGTTACCACTCTCTTCTACCTCAGCAACCCCTCCAAATGGGAGGAGTTCAATCTTACGTAGCTTCCATTTAAAATGAAGGGCCGCTGCCGCATGTCCAAGTTCGTGAATAAAGACGATTAAAAAAAGTAAAATCGCTTCTCGAAAATAGCCCGTAAGAAGCCCGATCGCAAGGACAATCCAAAAAAAAGGATTAATTCGAACAATCGATAGAAGATTCCAAACCTTAATCAAACGAAATCACTTCGTTTGGGTTAATATATTCTTCGCCTTTCTTTAGCGCGAAATAATAAATCCCTTTGTCTCCTTCACTGTTTGACACTGTACCTAACTGACTCCCTGCTTGGATGTGATCATAAATATTAACTGTAATTTCATTTAACATGCCGTAGGTTGATTCGGTTCCATCATAATGTTGAAGAATAACCGTTTTACCAGTGTCTTCTTTATCAGTGACATCCGTAACATAGCCTCCTGTTGCAGCATGAACGTCAATACCCTCTCCCGTTTCAATCATGACTCCTCGTCCATTTTGATCAAAGTTTTCACGAACGGTTCCAGATGCAGGTACTGCATAAGGCGTGACTTTTACCGGAGGTTCTTTCACTTGAGTTGGTTCTTGTTCAGTAGAGGGTAATAGCGTAATAGGGCGTCCAAAATTTGATTCATACCAGTTGCTAATGGCCGCAAACTGAAATTCTTGCTCAAATGTGTGACTAACCGCTTTTTTAATTGGACTTAAGCTCGCTTGTTCATTCTGATAGATAATGAGTAAACTAACAAAAACTAAGGTACAAAAAAATGTGCGTAAAACAAAGGTACCTGATGTAAAGAATGACTTTGGTGATGGTTGTTCATTCTCTGTTTTAACTGGAAAGCTTTCTTTTACTTTTGTTTCGGTTGGTCGTATTCTTGTAAAAGAGGTTGCTCCCTTTTGATTGTTCCGATTTGCTTTACGTTTTGCTTCCATACGTTTACGAATGTGCTGTAGCTCTTTTGACACCATGCCACGCTCCTTATCCCAGCAAATATGCTTGTACTTTACTTTATGACTGCGGATGCAGGAGTATGTCCATTCGCTATAGATGAAGACGGTTGATTCAGAAGGAGATCGGGAAGAGAAGGATGATGACACTAAAAAAGGAGTGAAATTTATGAATAAAAGACAGCTCGGTTCTTCTGATTTGAAGATAAGTGAATTAGGTCTTGGAGGAATGTCTCTAGGAACCGATGTAAGGAAAGCCACATCCATTGTTGATGAGGCCATTGATCAAGGCGTAAATTATATCGATACCGCAGATTTATATGATCAGGGTGAAAATGAAGAAATCATTGGACAAGCCATTAAATCTCGTCGAAAAGACATCATTTTAGCTACAAAAGGTGGCAATCGATTTGAAAAAGGAAAAGAAGGCTGGGAATGGGATCCTTCCAAAAAGCATATCCAGCAAGCGGTAAAGGATAGCTTACGTCGATTACAAACGGATTACATTGATTTGTATCAACTCCATGGTGGCACAATTGATGACCCTATTGATGAGACCATTGAGGCGTTTGAGGAATTAAAACAAGAAGGCGTTATCCGTGAGTACGGCATTTCATCGATTCGTCCGAATGTTATTCGTGAATATCTTAAAAAGTCTTCCATTGTGAGTATCATGATGCAGTACAGCTTACTTGATCGTCGATCTGAAGAGTGGTTCGATCTACTGTCTAAGCATCAAGTGAGTGTGGTTACAAGAGGTTCCATTGCCAAAGGGATCTTAAGTAATCGTCCATTACATGAAAACAAATCAGTCTCAGAAAAGGGATACTTAACGTACTCTACTAGTGAGCTTGAAACGCTGCAGCAAGAGCTTAAGGTACGTTTTGGAAGTGACCGTTCACTTATAGATGTGGCCTTCCATTATAACCTGGCACACACCCCTGTTGCGTCTGTGATTGGAGGAGCAAGCAGCCAGGAACAAGTACGTGATCAAATTCAAGCCGTTCAAACAGCTGGGCTGACGGTAGAAGAAATTACCTGGCTTAAGTCCGTAACAAAAGCTGACTTGTATGAGCAGCATCGTTAAAACATACAAACGGCAAATGATTCGTCTCAGAATCATTTGCCGTTTTTCGTTTATATCATTCAATCTCATTTTTCATTGTCCTTCAGCAATCTCTCGAACCACATTTTTCAGCTCAGGTACGATGATCTTTTCCATCCCTAGTTTAACGGCCGCCGTTGTGCCTGGTAAGGAGAAGATCGCCTTCCCGTCCCTTACACCTGCAATGGCTCGGCTTGTGATTGCCGCTGTTCCAATCTCTTCGCTAAAGCTAATATACCGAAAGATTTCCCCAAAACCTGGCATTTCCTTATCTAAACTATCTCTTACAGCTTCGTATGTTGTATCCTCTATCGCTATTCCAGTGCCTCCACTAATTATAACAACATCCACATCTGCTCTTGCAGCCGCCACTTTCAGCCATCTCTGAATACTACTATAATCATCTTTACAAATCTGATACTCCGTTACAGTGTGCCCTGTCTGTTCTAACTGAGCTCTCATCTCTTTCCCATTTAAATCGGTTTCATAGGTTCTTGTTGAAGAAACAGTCAAAATCATACATCTAACTACATGTTTCGATTGAATCATGACGAAGTAGCCTCCTTTAATTGACAGTATGTCTAGTTTTCTATTATGATTACACAGTGTATAGTTTGTCCTGAAGCAAGCTGAAATGGAGGAGAATGAATGAACAGGCAAAAGCGATCGTCCAAACCAAATTTCTTATCACTAGCCCGTTCCTTCTCATCAGCCAGCGAACGAACAGCTATAGCGAATACAACGATTGAATGTAGTAAACGAATTTACTCGCTTATCCAAGAAGGGAAAATTCAAGAGGAAGAGCTTTGTCACTCTGCTAGGGTAGCTGGTACATTAGCTGCCAAAAATGCGGGACAGTTCATTCCTTATTGTCACACACAATCGACTGATACTCTTCGAATTGAATTTACGTGGGACAATCACACATTGTCGATTCAATCCTTTGTTCAAGCGAAAACATCAACCTCACTTGATACTCTTGCAATGATTGCTGTTTCTACTGCAGCCCTTACCATCTTTGATGTTTGTAAGGAGTTTGATAAAGGGATGGTCATTGGACCTACCTACTTATCTCGTAAAAGTGATGATTCTAAATAAACTCATACAAAACAGCCAGCAGTCATAACTGCTGGCTATTTATGTGCGATTTAAGCACCTAATATATTTAATGATTCACGATTGAAGGCTGGAATGTCATCTGGTGTACGACTCGTCACTAGATTGCCACCACATACAACCACTTCTTCATCCTTCACCGTTGCTCCTGCATTTTCAAGGTCTTTTAAAATTGATGTAAAGCCTGTTACGGTACGTCCTTTAAGTACGTCCGCATTCACTAATAACTGTGGACCATGACAAATTGCAAAGATCGGCTTACCTGCATCAGCAAACTCTTTTGTAAATGCAACAAAGCGTTCATCCGCACGCAAAATATCAGGTGAGAAGCCTCCTGGTAGAAGAAGCGCATCAAAGTCTTGTGGACTCACTTCAGTAATTGCTTTATCAATCGTTACCTTTTCATCTCCCTGTTTCCCTGTAACTGTCTTACCACTTTCATTCTCAATTGTTGTGATAGTATGTCCAGCTTCTTTATAAGCTTTTACCGGATCAGTATACTCCACATCTTCAAAATAATCTGTAATAAGAACTGCTATGTTTTTACCCATCTCTATCACTCCTATTTGTGTTGTTACTAGAAGTGTACCCGGTGCACATAGAGCTAAACGTAAGAATGACTCGCAGTAAATTTTCTTAATTAACTGATATTTTCAAACAAATTAAAAAAGGCAACCCTGCAGTTATAGCAGGATTGACCTCCAATTAAACAGATTATCGAACTCTAAAGAAATTCTTTATTTTTGCTAGCATGCCTTTTTGCTCATCTAACGATTGAAGAGGTACATTCTCACCTAGAATGCGTCTAGCAATGTTGCGATAAGCAATGGATGCCTTACTTCCATTATGTAGTGCAATCGGCTCGCCTTTGTTTGAGTATTTAATGACTTCGTCGTCATCAACAACAATCCCGATCAACTCGATCGCAAGAATGGCTGCAATTTCATCAACGTCCATCATTTCTCCATTTTGCATCATGTGACCACGGATGCGGTTAACAACGAGTCTAGGCGCCTCAATATCCTCTTTCTCAAGCAACCCGATGATTCGGTCCGCGTCACGTACAGCAGAGCGCTCAGGTGTTGTTACAACGATTGCACGATCCGCACCAGAAATGGCATTCTTAAAGCCTTGTTCAATACCTGCTGGGCAATCAATAATCACATAATCGTATTCCTGTTTCAACTCTTCAATAATCGTTTGCATTTGCGTTGGATCAACAGATGTTTTATCTTTTGTTTGAGCGGCAGGTAATAAAAACAAGCACTCAAACCGTTTATCTTTTATTAACGCTTGCTTTAAGCGGCAACGTCCTTCCACCACATCAACTAAATCATATATAATACGATTCTCAAGGCCCATTACAACATCGAGATTACGCAAGCCGATATCTGTATCCACCAGACAGACTTTTTTATTTTGCAAGGCCAATGCGGTACCAACGTTTGCGGATGTGGTTGTTTTTCCTACTCCGCCTTTTCCGCTTGTGATAACAATCGCTTCTCCCACATGTATTCCCCTTTCTCTATAGATCCCTTTACTCCTCGATCAGTTGACTTGTATTAGACGTAAGCTCTGGTCGAATATGCGCGAGTCTCTGTACACGTTCAAGTACAAACTCTGAGGTTGCATCCTTTAAAAACGCGCTTTCCATAAATGTATCTTCATGGTCAATGTCAGCAAAGCTGTAGATTTCAGAAGCTATCCGTAATTGAACAGGCGCCATTAACGATGCGGTAATCACCGCTTGACGGTTGCCTTCATATCCTGCATGCGCAATTCCTTTTAATGCACCAAGAACATGAATACTTCCAGTTGCCATCAGTGTTCCGCCTGGATTAATATCGCCAATTAGCAGTACATCTCCACGTACCTTTAACACTTGTCCCGAACGAACTATACGCGTGAGAGTTAAAAACTGACTCTCTTGTTGTCGTTTTTCTGCCTCTTCAATCGATATGACGGTCGATTCAATGGCTTCAATGGTTAAGCCACGGTCTTCTGTAATCACACTTCTAAGTTCCGCTTCTGATTCGTCGGATAAAAACCTGCGACCAACATCTACACGTACACTAACACCAGGACCTTCTTTTTGCTGGTAATAATTCGAATGAAGCTTTTCCTTCAATTCTTCAAGTAAACGATCGTAAGAACAATGCTCGTCGAGTAGAAAGACAAGTCCATCCTTTGTTCCTTTTATCGTTACGAATTGTTTTTTTTGCGTCACCTTCTATTCACCTCAGACACTCTCGTTGCAAACGATGTTCAAATTTTGACTATTTTAATCGAATCGTGCTCGAATCCCTCACTACATTCGCCATCGTCCATGAATAGTCCTCTTTTTCAAGAATATGAATTAACGTTGACGAAGGTCTGCTTGGTGATTCACATGCAGGCAAAGCTTGCGAACAGGAAAGATAGCTACAATGGCAAAAGCTAAATTAAATAGAACCGTAGGCAGTAAGCGATCCTTCGCAAATTGTCCCGCTGACCATTCTGCTACGCCAAGCATTTGGATAATGCCATATTGATAGTATTCAAAAAAGAGAATCGCCACACACGATAATACAATTGGAACGATCATGCTGTCTTGAATTCTTTTTGTAGAAAATGCAAAGAGGTAGCCAATGAAGCCAAGTCCAAAAGCATAAATTCCTAGAAATTCTGTGTACACAATATCATAGATACACCCAAAAATTAAACCAAGAATCAGGCTTTCTTTACGGCCAATAAAAATACCAATAAACACGATAACGACAATTAAGAAGCGAGGAACCATAACGGCATCCATCTGCAGGAAATTAGCAACCGCATTTGGTACGATGGTTCCTTCAATGACAAGTAAGAACAATAATAAGGCTGCAGGGTAGTAACGGCTCACACTTATTCCTCCTCTTCTAGTAGAGAAGGATCCATAGCTTCCGTTCCACGTTCTACAACATACAAGTAACTAAACGCAGAAAAGTCGGCTTCTGGTTTCACATAAGCTGTTTGAGAAAGTCCGTACTCATCAAGTTCTACTTCTTCTATTTCACCAAGAATCAATCCAGCGGGATACACATCCCCAAGGCCTGATGTTGTAACAATTTGTTCTGGTTCGATATCTGCTTCAACATCAATTTTACGTAAGATTAATAGGTTACGATCTTCATCATACCCTTCAATAAAACCATAACCAGGAATGTCTTCTCCGTCCATAATTTGCGCAGATACTTGGTTAGAAGGATCGTTATCTGATAAAAGCTGGACATAGGATGTGAACTTAGATGTTTGTTTCACCTTTCCAACAAGTCCTCCGTTTGAATCAACAACAGCCATATCAGCAGCAATATTATGATCTGCACCCAAGTTAATCCCCACATACTGTGTCCAGCGATCTGGGTTACGGTGAATAACCGTTGCTGGTCGTTTCACATAATCATTTAACGTATCCTGCAAATCAAGCATGTCCTGTAAGGTTTCATTTTCATTCGCTAACTGATTTCGCTCAACTGAGATTTGTGCATACTCATCTAACCTTGATTTGAGTAATTGATTTTCTTCGTAGATATCTTTAATATCACGAACATTCTCAAT